>NZ_CP125619.1:3841250-5315000 GCF_030053115.1 Pseudomonas svalbardensis
ACCAGGGACCCACCGGGGGCCAACCGATACAAGGCTTGCTCGACAATGCGCAACGACAATTGCGCGCCAAGCGCGCCGCCGCCATGCCGGTAAGCACGCTCGGCCGGGTCGGCCATGTAAGGCGGATTGGCGACGATCAAGTCGAAGTGGCCGTCGACGTCCTGCAGCACATCGCTGGCCTCGATGCTGACGTTAGCCACCTCGGCGAGCGCGGTATTGACTGCCGTCATGCGTAACGCCAAAGGGTTGATGTCGACGGCCAGCACTTCGGCCTCACGGCGGGCGCGGGCAATCACAATCGCTCCGACGCCAGCGCCGCAACCAATGTCCACGGCGCGCCTGATCGGCGCGAAGCTCTGTTGCAGATGAGCGTGAATCAGTTGTGCAAAACGATAAGTGTCGGGACCGAAGAACACCGCGTCAGCGGCATCAGTGGGGTAACCCGAATGCACGAACAACAGGTCATCGAGGCTTGACCAGCGCACACGACTTTTCAGTCGACCATTGCATTCCTCGAGGACGCCTGCCTGTTGCAACTGCCGCTGCTCATCCACCGACAACAGACCGGGCTCAAACGGCCGCGACCAACCAAATACTTCGCGCAGGGTCCGGGCGCTTTGTCCGAAGACACGGTCGTTGACCCGCTGATGGGTCAGCGGCGTTGGTGTGATGAAACGATAACCGTCGGCCTGCAAGCGGCGCCCCAGTTGCAGTAAGGCCAGATCGGCGGCGCTAAGGTGTTCTTCCTGATTCATGAAAGGCTCCCTATCGAAAACCGGATTTGAGTTCGATGAACCGTCGCGTGGCCATCAGGCCAGCGGGGTGGGCGTGCCGATGGGCGGACAACCACGGAATCAAGACCTGCATTTGCTCGTCGGCGGCAAGCCCTTTAAGTGTAGCGTGCAGGCTTTGGACATCCGGGTCATTGACGGACACTGGCGGTTCGGTCGCGGCACTGCTACCGCGTCGAACCGCGGCCGGCGCTCGCACAGGTCGCCAGTCCCCGGCAATCCAGTCGTGCAGCAGTTGTTTTTCGTAGGGGCTGAACACCCCGAACATGGCCGCGCCGTCGCCATCGACCAATTGCCAGAAACGGCTGGCTTGCGGGTCCTGGTGACGCTTGATCCAGCCCTTGTTTTCCAGGGCGCTGAGGAAGCCTGGCAACTGCTCCGGCGACGACAGCCATTGATTGACGGTCTTGCCTTCAAACCGGCAGTAGTCGGAATGCATGTGCTGACCAAACGGGCGCTTGCGTTCAAGCATGTTCAGCAACTCGCCGTACAGGGCGAACGACTCGATGATCGCGCGACTGCCCTGCCCCAGATCGTTGAGCCGATAACCCAACGCAACCCTGCGCAGAAAGTCTTCACGGTCGCCTTCCACCGGCAACAATTGCAGCACCGATTGCACGGCCTTTTGCGCGTGGCCGGTGCTGGCATTGTCGATGGTCACGTGCAGGGTGAAGTAATACGGATCGATGCCCAGCTCGCTGAGTTCATAGGCGCTGATCAGCAAGTGCAGCGGCAGTTGTTCATAACCGAGGTTGTAGCCGATCACTTCCGGCAAAAAATCGTCGCTGCAATAACCCAGCGCCAATTGCACCGCGCCTTGCAGGTAACGCTGGTCCGGGATGAACGTGTTGTCCAGCAAGCCATGTTCGGCGAGTAGCTTGCGGTAAATCACCACATGATTTTGCGCCGGATTGCCGTCGCCCAATTCTTCCAGATAGGTGCAAATCAGCCCTTCGAAACGCGGGTCATGCCAGTGCCGCAGCAGCCCATACAGCCACGCGCCGTCCACCAGTTTGGTCGGGGCAACGGCTTGCAGGAAAAACAACGCGTGCGCCTTGTTAGTGAAGAACTGCCGTGGCCCGCCGTCCTTGCGCTGTTGCAGGTAGTCGGCGTATTGGCGTGCCACGTCGGTGCAGTGCTGTTCGACAAAGGTTGGCAGTGCCGACAGGTCTCGCGGCATGTCCTCATGCAGGTCCGTTGCTTGCGCAAGTTGAGCCTTGAGGAAGGTTTTGCCGAGTGCGCGCTGGTGTTCGATATCGTCGCTCAGCAATAACTGTTCGTAGATAGGTTTTATGCTGCCGACGGTCAGGATCGCGCGTTCGTGAGCCGGCGGGGATTCAAGTCGTGTCAGGGCAGTCATGGGGTCTTCTCTCGGTCTGAGGCCAGTGGCAGGACGCTGTATCAGCACGTCTCTACATCAGCAGAGCGACACCCCCGGAAGAAAATTCCATCGGCGTTGAAATCCCCCGGACAGACGGGCAAGTGGCGCGGCACCTGGCGCCAGATCAAGTGAATATACTCAGCGAGTGTGGACACACCCTCCGGAGAGCAATCATGCGAACGGTTCATGTCATCGAGCCCGAAAAAACCCCCGACACGGTCAATGTCGTGGGTGAGGCCATCACCATTCTCGCGGGCGGGGATCTGAGCAAACCTTTTGAAATGCATATCCAGGAAGGCGTGCAAGGCGGCGGGCCACCCCCGCACTTTCATCCTTGGGACGAAGCGTTCTACGTCATTGACGGGCAGGTGGAAGTGACGGTTGCGGGCAAATCCACCACCGTTTCGCCTGGGGGATATGTGCATATTCCTGGTGGGACTGTTCATGCCTACAAGAACATCAGCGCGACGGCGAAGATGATCGGTGTGGTGTCTGATCCGCTCGGTGGTCAGTTCTTTGCCGCGGTGGATCAGCTCAAAGTGCCGCAGGATTTGCCGCGGATACTGGCAATCGCCGAGAGCTTCGGCGTTACGTTTCTGGTGCCGAAAAACGCCTGAAACCCGGTAGAGGCCAGGCTGTTTTTGCATGGAACGATCATCAGGCCATGCCACCTTTGGCCTGTTGTTCCAGATGCACTTGCAGCTCCGGATCGATGTTCAGCGCCGCAGCCAGTTCATCCAGATAGCTACGTTCGGCGTCTTGCTGATCGTCCACCAGCATCACACTGGCCATGTACATCTCCGCCGCCATTCCGGAATCCGTGGCCGACTGCGCCACATCGGCGGCGTCCAGGGGCCGTGCGACTTCGTCATCCAGCCATTGCTGGAGCTCTGGGTCATCCGTGTGGCGGCCGATTTCGGTGCTGATCATCTGCTTCTCGGCGTCATCAATCCGGCCATCGGCCTTCGCCGCCGCAATCAATGCACGAAGGATCGCATGGCTGTGGTCCTCGACTTCCGGGCCGGACAACAGGTCGACAGTGCGCGGTGCCTGTTGCGGCGCCGAGGCCTGGCTCCGTTGCCAGGCTTGATAGGCCTGGAATGCCATCATTCCGAGCGAAGCCAGTGCCGCGTAGTTGGTGCCGCCACCCGAACGGGTCTGGGGCGAACCGCCCATGGTTGAGCCACCGCCCTGCAGACCACCGAGCAAACCACCCAGGCCACCGCCCCCGGCGCTTGAACCGGCACCACCGCCCAACAGGCCACCGAGCAATCCGCCGAGACCGCCGAGGCCGCCTTGGGCCGACGCACCACCGCCACCCTGTTGCGACATTGAGCCTTGGCCGGCCCTTAGTAACTTTTCGAGCAAATCGCTGGTGTTCATGACGATGTCCTCATCGGTTGGAGTGATCCAGTCAGGCAACGATAGTCCTCGCCGGCAAATGCGCCACCACCGTTTGGCTGACGTGAACCCCTTATCGCCCTTGACCCTGATGACCATCGGCTGCAAGTGTTCTACCCTCGCTAACCCGATGACCATCGGATCAACGAACACATGGACCGCCAAGCGTACGAGGACGAAGGCTGTCGTCGCGGTTGCCGCTCGGCGGTGCTCTATGCCCTCAGTTTCCTGTTCATGAGCAAGGCGCTGTGAATGAGCCTGTCTGAACCCGATCAATCCGTCGATCACTGCGCTTGAGTAAAGCGTATCGCCCTGCGCCGATGTTTCATTTAATACCCCCGGATTTATCCGCGGTATTTTTTTGCGGCCCAGCTAAGATTTACAGATGGTGAACCTTATCCCCGGATATCCGGTCGATACATGCAACCTGACTTGGTTTGCCGACACCCCCAATTGAAGGGGTGATAACAGGCTTGCTTCACTTTCTGGAGAACGCCCCCGTGATATCGACCCTACACATCGCCAGGCTCAAAGCATGGGGTGCCCATGGTTTTACCGCCACCGGCGTGGTCACTGCCTTCCTCGCGACCCTCGCCCTGCTGGAAAACCAGGCCACAAACTGCCTGCTGTGGCTGGGCGTCGCCCTGATCGTCGATGGGCTGGATGGTGCGTTGGCACGCAAGGTCAATGTCCAGTCGGTACTGCCAAGTTTCGATGGCTCGATCCTCGATCTGGTCATCGACTACCTGACGTACGTGTTTATCCCCGCGCTGTTCATTTATCGTTACATCCCCTTGCCGGACTACACGCTGCTGCTGTCCGTGTCGCTGATTCTGGTCTCGTCGCTGTTTTGCTTCTGCAACGTCAACATGAAGAGCAAGGACAACTACTTCCAGGGCTTCCCCGCCGCCTGGAACGTGGTCGCCCTGTGCCTGTACATCATCGCCCCGTCGCCGTGGATCACTTTTCTCACCATCATCGGCCTGGCGCTGTTGACCGTGACCCGGATGAAGTTCCTCCACCCGTTCCGCGTGCGCAAGTTCATGCCGATCAATATCGCGGTGACGGCCATCTGGCTGCTGTGCAGCTTGTCGCTGGTGGTCAACCATCCGGTGATCAACCCGCTGGTGATGGGGCTTTGGCTGCTGATGTCGGCTTACTTCCTGGGGATCTGCATCTGGCGCACGGCGCTGGAGTGGTTCGACAACTCGCGGGGGTAAAGGACTGTAGAGCGTGGCCGACTTCTCCCGCGCACTGCAGAAGTAGGCCATACAGGCTTGAGGGGAACACTTCGACCATGCCCATCCATATCGTGCGCCTCGGTTCACCGCGTGCTGCCAATGAAGGCCTGCGCCTGGGCACGGTACGTCGCCCGCCGCGTGGTGTGCCGAAAGCCGAGTTTGCCAGTCGGGATTTTTATGATGTGTGGCAGCCGCTGTTGTCTCCCAGTGCAGAGTTGGTCGCAGAAGCCAAAGCCGCGGAAGACGCCAAGGCGTGGGAAGCCTTCAAGCGCAAGTTCAAGACTGAAATGAACCACCCGGCGCCCAGCCAATTGCTCGATTTGTTGGCGGCGTTGTCCCATCAAACGTCACTGGCCATTGGCTGTTATTGCGAAGATGAAGCGCATTGCCATCGGTCGGTATTGCGAGAGTTGTTAGAGGAGCGTGGTGCGCAGCTCAAATAGTCGCTCAAGATCGAGCTAACGGATTTCGGTAAGGACACAAGGATTGGGGTCTTCAAATGAATAACCAGATTCGACTCGCTACCCCTGACGATTCGACCATTTCATGACGATTGAAGACGAGGATGCCGTCAACGCCATGCGCATGCTGGCGCGGGGCAGTGATCGGGACGTTCCGCTGGTGGCCGGTGAATCGGCGGTGGCCGGGCTCGCGGGGTTGATCCAGTTGCTCAAGTCGCCCCACCTGGCCGCTGAAGTGGGCATTGATGAGTGCTCACGGATTCTGCTCATCAACACCGAAGGCGCCACCGCTCCTGCCGTTTACAGCGAACTGGTGGGAGAGACGGTTCAATCGGTGCTGGAACGCCAGCAACTCTGGCTGCAACGAAAATAAGGTGTGGCAGGAGGTTATCAACTTGTCAGTAGAATGGGCTGCCATTCAAAACAGGTAGGAGTCGATCGATGCGCATCGCCTTGCTGTCAGACATCCACTTGTCCGTCAACGCGTTACCTTTTCCCGATGTGGACGCCGATATTGTCGTCCTCGCGGGAGACATCTCCCGACCGGCTACGGCCATTGAGTGGGCCAAATCGTGCCCTGTTCCGATCGTGTACGTGGCAGGGAATCACGAGTTTTATGGCAGCGACTTGATCGCTACCTACCAGCACCTGAACAGGTTGTCGGAAGGTACACAGATCCACGTATTGGAACGTTCGGAGTATCTCCACAACGGCGTGCGGTTTTTGGGTTGCACCCTGTGGTCTGACTATCGACTTTTCGATTCTGCAGAGGATCGGGCACAGGGTATTGATCTGGCTACGAAGCTCATGCGGGACTTCACCCACATAAAAATCTCGCCAGATTTTCCAGATCTGTTCAGCCCGGCAGTTTCCCAACTGATTTTTTTACAGACCGTCGCCTGGCTGGAAGACTGCTTCACCCGCGACAGAACCACTCCCACGGTAGTGGTTTCCCATTTTGCACCGACACGGTTGAGCATAAGCCCGCTGTTTGAGAATTCGCCGATTAACGCGAGTTTTGTTTCAGACCTCGAAGACCGGATCAAGCTATGGCAGCCGGCACTTTGGCTGCATGGCCATACCCATGGGAGCTTTGACTACCAGGTGGGCAAAACTCGCGTCATTTGCAACGCCCGGGGCTATGCAAAAAATGGCATTAATGAAAATCCGGATTTTAATGGCTCATACGTGATTGACCTGGATATCTGAGGCAACACGGCCCTGCCTCCCGGAAGCTGGGTCCAGAAAACCGAGCAAGGCCTGCCGGGTGTCATGCCAGGCCGCCGGATGTTCCATATCGAGGAAGTGCCCGGCGTTCTTGATTGTATGGAACCGGGACTGAGTCGCATGATCGGCGAACAGCCGGGCATCTTCGACCGAGGTGTACTCATCCCATTCGCCGTTGACAAACAGCAGCGGTATTTCGATGGCAGCGGCACAGGCGACATAGCAATGGGTGTCTTGGGTCAGCACCTCATTGACGTGGAAATGCATCTGCCTGTACTCGTGTTCGTCCAGGCTGCTGACATGGCGGTCATTAAAGCGTCTGAACAGCGATGGCAGGTGCTTGCCTATTGTGCTGTTGATCAAGCGACCGACATTGAGGCGGTCGCAAGCCTGGAGATGGTTCAGGCCGCTCTCCAGGTAATCGCGCATCGGCGTATTGATTCGCGCTGCGAATGAATTGATCACCGCCTTCTCGATTCGTCGCGGCCGCTGGGCAAGCGCCAGCAAGGTAGCCGCACCGCCCCAGGAAAAGGACAGCACGTGGTGCGCACCAAAGTGTTCGATTAAATCCAGCAGTATCGCGGCCTCGTCTTCCTTTCGGATCGGTTGGCCGTGGAGGTTGTGTTGCTTCGACTGACCGGCGTAGGGCTGGTCGTAGAGAACCACATTGAATCGTGGCTGCAGGTAACGCACCGTTTGGGCAAAAGATGCGGTCGTTGCCAGTGAGCCGTTGACCAGAATGATTGTCTTGTCAGCGGCAGTGTTGAGATAGTGCTCGGTATAAACCTTGTACTTCCCGCAGATCTCGACGATGGCGGTTTTCGGCATCATGACATTTACTTCCTTGAACCCATTGGACTAAGCGCACAGCGTGAGGGATTCCCACAGGGCCCTATCGCAGACAGCAGAACACGTGGACCTGACAGCGAAGTGCCAGGCCAATACATTAATAACTCAGGGTGATTTTCAAGCGTCAACGCATAGGCCTCCTCGGGCTTAATCTGGCAACACGGACAAGCAACAACGGCGCGAGGGTGCTCGGATGGTTACCGTGACCGATTAGTCACTGACTGACCATGTGTTCAGAGTTAAGCAGGGATTTCCTCGTCTGCAAGAACGCAGACGAGTTATTGCGTCGAAGACGGCGTGATGGTCGAACGATGTCACCCAAGACGAGGCGACGCGCGAAAGCTCCGCGGGCGGCCCCCGAGTTATCGGTCCCGTCGAAATACTTGGCTATTGGCCCAGGCCTTGCCTTGGCATCTTTTGCAGTACCTGGCCATCTTTGCGGAATTTCGAGTGTTTATGCCTGATGCTTAGTAGACGACCGCTGCTGCTGATGCAGACCGCAAGCCTGGTGACGATCATGGAATTTATGCAGGACCTGAACAGGGTGTTGAGGTCAGCTACTGAAACGCTGAAAAAACGGGGCATCAACGACGCTTGTATTATTGCCGCTTCATACCCGAAAACGTTCACCTATTGCCGAGAAGGATCGTCAACGCTCTGGAAGTATCAGGCTTTGGATCTGGAACAACAGGCGGCGATCCTGAATGGCGAAAAGCGGCACCTGATTGGTTTGCGATATACGTACCGGGCATCTATTTGACGAGTCGCGTTTCCTTGGAAGGCCTGTATCCGAAGTACGAGCTATAGCACTTGCTGAAGTGGCTGGGCGATACAAAGCCACACGCAACCAACACGTCCACCTGGGACAGCTCCGTGTGCTGGAGCAGTCGACGCGCTTCGGTAATTCGCAACTCCATGTAATACCGTTGCGGCGTTGTGCCCAGTTGCTCCTTGAACAATCGCTCGAGTTGTCGACGCGAACGGCCGGCGTAAACCGCCAACTGTTCCAACTCCAGAGGCTCTTCGAGGTTGGCATCCATCAGCTTCACCACCTCGCGTAATGGCGCACTCACGCAGACATTCTCAGTCGGTTTTATCCGCCGATAACGCGATTCCTCGAAAGCCAGGATGTCCTCGATACCCTCGACGAGGGCTTTGTCGTGCAGTCCTTTGATCCAGTCCAGCGCCATGTGGAATGCCCCCGAGGGACTGGAAGCCGTGAGCCGGTCTCGATCGATGACGTAGGGCTCACTGGTGACATGCGTCGCCTTGGAGATTTCCGCGAGTGCGGGTCGATGTTCGGGATGAATCGCGCAACGATATCCGTCAAGCAAGCCTGCCCTTCCCAGGAACCATGCGCCGTTCCACAACCCGGCCAGACTGACACCTTGGTCCGATGCAGCCCTCAATAGGGAGATGAGTTCATCCGTCGCTTTGAGTTCTGTCCTGTAACCGCCACAAATGACCAGAAGGTCCAGGTCCTGGATCTTTGAGCCATCGAAACGGGCATCTGGCCGAATGACCAGGCCCAGGTCACTGATGACTTCCTCATCGGTCAAGCCGAACGTTCGGGAAGAGAACAACCCGGGTCGTAGAAGATTCGCGGTGACAATCGTATCCAGTGCTTGCGTGAATGCGGGCAGCGAGAAATGCTCAAGCAACAGAAATCCTGCCCGAACCATTTGAGTTTTCTCGTTGGGGTTCTCATTCAGATAGCGGAGATTTTTCCCCTTCATGCCTCCGCTAAATTGGCGTCGCTCGATCAATGTTCGACCTACTCGGTTACGTAACCCAACCTGTCGTTGGGTGCGTTGATAAACCTCAATGCTAACTGTAGAAGTTTCAAAACCACTAGCGCCATTTTGCGATTGATCAGGCCAGCTGAAAGCCGTGACGTAGCTTTGCGTCACTCGCAAGTTGCGCCTATACGATGGCGGGATACCCATCGACACTATCGGGCCAACGGGTCAGAACCTCGTAGCCGTCATCAGTGACTGCGACCATATGCTCCCACTGAGCCGAGAGTGAGTGGTCCTTGGTGACCACGGTCCAGCCATCAGCCAGCGTTTTCACATGGCGTTTGCCAGCGTTCAACATGGGTTCAATGGTGAAGATCATGCCGGTTTTCAGTTTCAGGCCCTGGCCTGGGTAGCCGTAGTGAAGGATCTGCGGCTCATCGTGATAAATCTTGCCGATGCCGTGACCGCAGTATTCGCGCACGACGCTGCACCCGTCTCTTTCGGCCACCGTCTGAATGGCATGGCCAATGTCACCCAGGGTAGCGCCGGGGCGGACGACGCGAATACCGGCACACATCGCTTCATAGGTCGTCTTTGCCAGGCGTCGGGCATCCGGGCCGGGCTCACCCACGAAGTACATGCGGCTGGTGTCGCCGTACCAACCCTCCTTGATAACGGCAATGTCAATATTGACGATGTCGCCATCCTTTAGTGGCGTGGCCGAAGGAATGCCATGGCAGACCACCTGGTTGACCGATGTACACACGGTTTTCGGGAAACCGTGATAGCCGACATTGCCCGGAATCGCTTTCTGCACGTTGACAATGTAGTCGTGACAGAGCTGATCAAGTTCGTCGGTGGTGACCCCCGCTTTGACATGCGGAGCAATCATGGCCAGCACCTCGGCGGCCAGCGTGCCCGCAGCACGAGACATGGCTATTTCTGCCGGCGTATTGAGCGTGACATTGGCCTTCATTGCTTGGCTCCTGATGCTGCATCAACCTGCGCGCTTTGAGAAAAATCGGCGAGTTCGCACAGCTGTTTTACATCGAGGCCACCAGCCAGTTCGGCACGAATCAGCAAGCGGCAGATGTCGCTGTGGTCCAGGTTGGGATGTAACTCCACAAGCATCCCGATGCGCATCCAGTGCTCGGCTTGGGCGTTGATCGAGCGACTCAACGCATCGCTGGCGACGCGCAGATTCTCGTGCATGGCTTCTGAAATTTTTACGATACCCACTGTCAAATCCAATATGAAATGCATATGGAACGTATATTAGTCGGTAGTCGTGTGAAAATGCAATTTTACGATTTGTAGTCACGCCTGAAGCACGCGACAGCCTAAAAAGTCGCTGGGCGACTTGAAGTCCGACTTCAATAGCTGAGGGAATGAAGTGCTGAGCAATCATCGTTTGTACCCCTACTTGATGATGCTCAGAATTCGTGGCGCAGACGTTAGCCGTTGTTCTTCCAATTGATCGAGTCAGTACCTGCCAGAAAGAGCGCGATTCACCCTTTCACACCGCACCATTCGACTCAGGAGATAACAATGAATAAAACCATTTCTCGTCGTAGCGGAGGTCAGATATTGGTGGATGCCTTGCGCATCCATGGCGTCAAAAGAGCTTTTTGTGTTCCTGGAGAAAGCTACCTCGCGGTTCTCGATGCATTGCATGACGTGCAAGAAGAAATCGATCTGGTGGTGTGCCGCCAGGAAGGTGGAGCGGCCTATATGGCAGAAGCCTACGGCAAGCTCACTGGAGAGCCAGGCATCTGCTTCGTGACTCGAGGCCCGGGTGCAACGAACGCCTCGGTTGGCGTTCACACTGCGTTCCAGGATTCATCACCGATGATTCTGTTCATTGGTCAGGTCGCTCGCGATCAGCAGTATCGCGAAGCCTTTCAGGAAGTTGATTTTCGCCAGATGTTTGGCCCCTTGGCGAAATGGGTCGTGCAAATAGACGACACCCGCAGAATTCCCGAACTGATCAGCCAGGCGTTCCACCGAGCGGTCAATGGAAGGCCAGGGCCTGTAGTGGTCGCACTGCCGGAAGACATCCTGACTGAAATGGCGGAAGTCAGTGATGCCGGGCCTTTCAAACGCGTATTGATGACCCCGGCAGCCGAGCAAATGGCCGCCATGCAGCAACTGCTTGAGCGATCAGAGTGTCCATTGATGGTGCTGGGTGGCAGCGGTTGGGACACCGCGTCAGTGCACGACATCCGGCTTTTTGCTGAACAGCAAAACATCCCGGTTGCCGCCTCCTTTCGCTGCCAGGACCTGTTCGACAATCGACACCCGAACTATGTCGGCGATCTTGGTTTCGCCGCATCAGCGCAACTGTCCTCAGCGGTAAAAAACGCCGATCTGCTGCTGGTCGTGGGCTCCAGAATGGGTGAGGTTTCAACGGGCGGATATGCTGCCTTGGACATCCCGGTACCGCAGCAAACCTTGATCCATATTCACCAAGGCATCGAGGAACTGGGGCGGGTTTACCAACCTGCGTTAGCGATCAACAGCAGCATGTCGACCTTTGCCAAATCAGCCGCAAAGCTTCCAGCGGTGACCAGCCAAATAAAGAGTGAATGGACACGCACCCTCAACAAAAACTACCGCGAAAATCTGCAACACTCGCCCTCCCCAGGCGACGTCCAGATGGCCGAGATCTTTGAGTGGTTGAATCGCAGACTTCCGGATGACGCGATCCTGACCAATGGCGCTGGAAACTATGCCGTCTGGCTTCAACGTTTCTATCAGTTCCGCCAATACCGCACCCAGTTAGGCCCTACCAATGGCTCCATGGGCTACGGCGTTCCTGCTGCTGTGGCCGCCAAACTGACTTACCCGGACCGAGTGGTGGTTTCGTTTTCAGGAGATGGCTGCTTCTTGATGAACGGTCAGGAGATAGCGACGGCCGCGCAATATGGGGCCAATGTGATTTTCGTTGTGATCAACAACGGAATGTACGGAACCATCAGAATGCACCAGGAACGCAATTACCCTGGACGCGTGTCAGGCACTGAATTGCGCAACCCGGATTTCGCCGCACTGGCCCAAGCCTATGGACTGCATGGCGAGGTGGTAACAGCCACGTCCGACTTTGCGCCAGCGTTTGAACGCTGCCTTGAAATGTCCCGGCCATCGTTGATTGAGGTCAGAGTCGACCCTGAAGCATTGACCCCTCGACTTAGCCTGACTCAGATCAGAGAACAATCAAGCAACAAGTGAGCGGGAATTTCTTCTGTTTTGGGCGCCCGGTTCACGCTGTAAAAGGCGCCTTTTTTTAGTTCTTCCCTCGCACGTAATGATTCGCCTGCCTGCTACTGAATTGACAACGGTGCGTTACCACCCAGCGAAAACCCATGGATTGCTGCTTGTGACTCGTGAGTTCATCGACCTGCCCCATCAGGGGGAGGCGCCATCACCCATCAGGATGGGAGCAAGTCCAGTGTGCGCTCAACCTCTTGAATGTCGATTTTGAAGCCATCGCCCTCTGGCGTTCCGACCACAAAGCCAAAATTCTGGTTGTCGCGATCCGTCAGGTACTTGAAGTAGCTGACGAAACGGTTCGGTGGCTGCAGTACCAGCAACGAACCACCCTGCGGCAGTACATTGACACCATGGACAAGCTGGCTCCCTTCGACCCCCACCACGGTTCGCGCCCCGGCACACGTCGCCACTATGGTCGGGACATCGGTTTTCAAAGGATCGACTATGCGAAACCCTCTGCTCTTGCGCAGATGTTCAGCGAGCTCCATTTCATTGCGCAAAAAACGCAAGTCACCGTCGCCACCCCGGAGAATGAACACGCCAGGGTGAGTGTCATAGCTCACGTGCGACAGTAGCTTTTCACCCATGGCACGGAAACGTAAATGCCTGCTTTGATTGTTGCTCACATCGTCGAACAGCACGAGCTCACGAAAAAACGCACTGTGCAAGCGAAGCGGCTTCATATCAAACCAGTCCTCATAGGCGGGGGCCTGGGTAAATAGAGGAAACCTGGCGGATGGCGCTGTGGTTACCGGGACGCCTTCGTCGCACGCCAATGAATAGGTCGGGCAGTCTTCCATCAACCATGTACCAAACCATGTATTCCCATTTTGCGTGCAGTAGGCGGCACCGCGCTCGATCTCGTTTTCCACGAGAATTCGCGGAAACAAACCAGGCTTGAGAGACAACCAGTGACTTGCCTTGTTCTTGTAGAGCGCTCCATCGATCAGCCAGACATCCTTGAGCAGGTAGCCACGTGTCGGGCCTTGTACTACGTCGCCCAGCCCTTCCATTGTGCGAGCGGGATGCTCGAAAGGATAAAAGCGCTTCGCCTCCCATCCTGTCACACGGTCCATTTGATTGGGCAGGAAGAAAGCCGGCGGAGAATGCGATATCCCACCCGGAGCAACATCCCAGCTTTTCACCGCCAGGCTTTTCAAGTTGATCTCCGCCTTTCGTGCGAGTCTTTTTCTTGCCATATACCTGTAGGCGGCAAGGGTCCATTTTTTCCGACTGCCAGTGGTCGAAGTGCTTATTTGCGAGACATCGCTTTCCATGAAGAGTCCTCCCTGCGGGACAGGGTCAATAGCCAGACGCGAAGCGCTCTGTTTATTTCAGTCGTGGAAATTGCTCAGCTGGATGCAATCCTTTTCATAATGGGTGGGGTCTGCAAACTGGCGTAGCGACTACGCAAGGTTTCGAGAAACTGTTCGCCCGAGCTCTTGGCGCAATAAAGATAAATTTTGTGCAGCCCGCCAAATACCATTTCATGATAACGGCTGGCGACCTCCTCATCGCTTGGTCCGTCCGGCAAGCCAAGGTGAAGGGTCAATTCCTTTCCTTCGACAGCGAACAGCGGCGTGTCCCAGAGGAATTTGGCTGTCCCTGTCTTGGGCAGCCGGACAAACATATAAGCGTGATTTCCCAGGGAATCAATATCACCGCCGCGCCTTCTTTTCCATTTCAGAAGTCCGTCATCTGGCCGTGCCAGGCAAAGACCGATGTCGTAATAATCGAAGCCATTGTCTATCGCCCATTCAAGTGCCATGAAGGTGGTAATCGAGTTCACTTCACGCAGTCTTTTGGCATCTGAAAAAATCGCCTCGGTATATCCGAAACGTAGCGTGCTCCAGTAGCGTTTTCCGCCCCGGGTTATTACGCAGCCAAGGTGGCATGCAACAACCTCGTCCTCCAGCATGATCAGGTCGAGCCGACCGACAGTCCTGGCGATCCTGAAAACCTCCTGCGTGGCAAATTGCGCGGCGTGGATGCCTTGCCTTGCCGTGGCATAAGGTCGAAGCATTTCCTTGTCTGCCTTTTCAATGTCTTCATCCAACAGCGTCTGGACCATTCGGTAGCGCGGTCGGTTCTTGCGTATATTTCGACGCAATTCGCTGTCGTATTTTGTAGTGATCTCCTCGATGGATCGCCCCAGCGGTACGACGGCGCTCAGATACAAGGGTACAGACAAGGCCCCTGAGGTCGGCATTTCACTGACCACTACCACATGATTCGACGCGCCAGATTCCGGTTCGCTGTCGACCATAGGGGAATCACCTTGGGACTTTCCCCTTATGAGAAGCTTGGCCATCTCCCGCTTCTTTTTCCTTCCGATATAGAGGATTTCGTAAGGACTTTCGTTCTGCACTCTGAACCTGGCAATCTCCCAGCGCCAGAAACACGCACGTCCAAGAATGTCTCGCAACCAGTTTGAAGCGTTTCTTATCTCATACCGCATTGAAGGAGATATAAGTTTCCTGACAACTGCCGCCAAGTTCTCTTTCATTTCTTCGTCATCCTTTGAGCTTTCTTTTGGGTAGATCAGAAAAAGATCAAGGCGGAACTTCAAGGGGCGTGCTTAAACCTTGATATAAAAGACATATTTGATGAGGAACGTTCTCACGTTCAGTGACTAGTAAAGATCAAGGTAGCGACTTTGCAAGCGACATGGGGTGTCGCCAGTCGTCTATTTCATGACGCCAATTTTTCTTCCAGACCCGGTAGAAGCGCCGTCAGTATGGCGTTGTCGATCGCCCCCCCCCGATCCCGGCCGTCGAGGAGTGGAAGCGCCCTGTTAACTGACGTGGAGTGTCACCCCCAAAATCGTCCTTAGTCAGCGCCCGAAGTATTTAACGGAGCGACTACGTCAGTGCTTGAAGCAGAGACATTAAGAAAGGCATTCCAGATCTCGTAAGCATCGTGATGCCGTTTGGTCGCCTCTTCCCATTCTGGTCCTGAAACACATCTGGAAGAGACCAGCGTCATCATGCCCATCGTTGCGGCGTCCAGCTCGATCAGGAAAGCGTGAGACTGGATCCTGAAATCTTCGACCGATGGCATTACGTGTTCCCCCGGCGGATTACACCGCTGTTAAGGAGCGACTGCTCCTCGGACGGTGGAGTACCGCCCGGAGGGAAAATTCAGCGAGTCTGACCGCCGGTACGTTTCATTGCCCTAGCTGATCGACGCCGACAAAAAATCTCGAACTCAAGCCATTGCATTGAATCCAATGTCAGGTCAATGGAGGTCAGTGATATGAACAGCGATAACAGTGTCAACGACGTCAAATCAAATGCAACGTCAAACGCCGAAAGAGATCTTGAGGACAGGGACCCTGACGCCAAAGGTGTCGATCAGACCAATACGCCCCCTTCAACTCGAACCAAGGAGCAGGAAGCTGAGGAGCTCAGTCGGAAAATAGCTGAGATAGAACGGAAAGTGGCGGACGGTAACTAGCCAGATGCTTGACGCTGGCTGGCGTCAAAAGCGGCCATAGACGGGGGTCGAGTTGGCCGCTTTTTAATCTTGTTGGGCGCGTAACCGTTGCAAGTGTCGGTGATGTTTTGACGTCAACTCATCCAGTTTCCACCGTCGACGTTGTAGGTCTGAGCTACCACGTATTCACTCTCGGACGACGCGAGGAATATGGCCATTCCCGTCAGGTCATCAGCAGTCCCCATCCGTCCGAAAGGCACCTCTTGACCCACGAGCCTTTTCTTTTCGCCCAATGGCCGATTCTCGTATTGAGCGAACATCGCATCGACGCCATCCCAGTGCTCGCCGTCTACCACGCCTGGCGCGATGGCGTTCACATTGATCCCATGCTTGATCAGATCCAGACCTGCTGATTGTGTAAGGCTGATCACTGCCGCTTTCGTCGCGCAATACACACCCACCAGTGCCTCCCCTCTGCGACCTGCCTGGCTGGCCATGTTGATGATTTTGCCGCCATGTCCCTGCCTGATCATCTGACGAGCAGCCGCCTGAAGGGTGAACAGTGTTCCTGCAACATTGATCGAAAACAAACGCTCGAAGCTGTCGCGGGTGATGTCGACTATGGGCGCGAGATCGAATAATGCGGCGTTGTTGATCAGAATATCCAACTTGCCTGTCTGTGAAATCACAGCTGCAATCGCATCATCGATAGACGCTTGGTCGGTCACGTCCATCTCGACAGCGTAAGCGTTTGGTCCGAGTTCGGCAGCCGTGGCCCGGGCGCGCTCAAGGTTAATGTCAGCGATGGCTACCGTTGCCCCTTCATTAACATAGGCCTGAGCAAAAGAACGGCCGATGCCTCGGGCGGATCCGGTGACAAGCGCGCTTTTACCTTCTAGTCGTTTCATTGAGTGTTCATCCGTTTTCTTGAATGTCGAGTACGCCCAACCGAGGGCATTGAAGTGGATTAAGATCAGGCGGCGCGACGCACCAACGGGGCGACAGCCTTGCCGTGTTCATCGAACAAATGGCAATGCGAAACGTCCAGCGCGACCCACCGCTGCTCTCCATAAGCGACGTCGCAGTCGCCATTGACTCGTACGGTGAGTGCTTCACCGGACTTGGCGACGACGTGGCAGAAGGTGTCACTGCCCAGGCGTTCGGTGACGTCCGTGGTGATGGGCAGTTGCCCTTGATCATCCAGGCTGAGGTGTTCGGGACGTATTCCCACGGTGACCTCGTTGCCCTTGCCCAATGTGCTTCCATCACGAGGGATCAGCAGACGTCGACCGGAGGTCAGTTCGACCTCTACGCCCTGATGACTGTTGGCAACCACGGTGGCCTTGAGAAAGCCCATTTTCGGGGTGCCCAAAAAACCTGCTACGAACAGATTGGCCGGTTGGTGATAAAGCTCGAGCGGCGAGCCAATCTGCTCGATACGACCGCCGTTGAGCACCACCACCTTGGTGGCGAGCGTCATGGCTTCGACCTGATCATGAGTCACGTAGATCATCGTGGCCTGCAGTTCTTTATGCAGCCGGGATAGCTCCAGGCGCATCTGCACCCGCAGGGCGGCGTCGAGGTTGGACAGCGGCTCGTCGAACAGAAAGATTTTCGGATTGCGCACGATGGCCCGGCCGATGGCCACGCGCTGACGCTGACCACCGGACAGTTGCTTCGGCTTGCGCTCCAGCAGGCGTTCCAGCTCCAGGATCCGTGCAACCTCAGTCACCTTGCGCTCGACGTCCTGCTTGTTATCACCCGCCAGATCCAGCGCGAAGGACATGTTCTTGCGCACCGTCATGTGCGGGTACAAGGCGTAGGTCTGGAACACCATCGCCAGGTCGCGCTTGGCCGGGCTGACTTCGGTGATGTCGCGGCCATCCAGTTCGATGGTGCCGCCGCTGACTTCTTCCAGGCCGGCAATCAGGCGCAGCAACGTGGATTTGCCGCAGCCCGACGGGCCGACGAACACCACGAACTCACGGTCGTTCACTTCCAGGTCGATGCCTTTGATGATGGAAAAGCCTTCGAAGCCTTTTTGCAGATTCTTGATTTTCAGGTTGGCCATGGTGGCGCTCCTTTTGTCTAATTCTTTAAGGACTATTTCACGGCGCCGAACGACAGGCCGCGGACCAATTGTTTCTGGCTGATCCAGCCGAAGATCAGGATCGGCGCGCAGGCCAGCGTCGACACCGCCGACAACTTGGCCCAGAACAGACCTTCGGGACTTGAGTACGAAGCGATCAACGCGGTCAGCGGTGCGGCTTTCGACGAGGTCAGGTTCAAGGACCAGAAAGCCTCGTTCCAGCACAGGATCAGCGACAACAGCACCGTGGACGCCAGGCCGCCCTTGGCGATTGGCAGCAGCACCCGGACCATTTCCTGCCACAGCGTGGCACCGTCGAGGCGCGCGGCTTCGAGGATGTCCTTGGGGATGTCTTTGAAGTAGGTGTAAATCATCCAGACCACGATCGGCAGGTTGATCAGCGTGTAGATGACGATCAGCGCGATGCGCGTGTCCAGCAGGCCGAAACTCTTGGCCAGCAGGTAGATCGGCATCAGCACGCCCACCGGTGGCAGCATCTTGGTGGAGAGCATCCACAGCAGCGTGCCTTTGGTGCGTTGGGTTTCGTAGAACGCCATCGAGTACGCCGCCGGCACCGCGATCAGCAGGCACAGCGCTGTAGCGCTGAAGGAAATCACCACCGAGTTCCAGGCGAAGCTGAAGTAATCGCTGCGCTCGTTGATGTGCAGGTAATTCTCCAGCGTCGGGGTGAAGATGAACTGCGGCGGCGTGGCGAAGGCATCGATTTCGGTTTTGAAACTGGTCAGCACCATCCAGAAGATCGGGAAGAAGATCAGGATCGCGATGGCCCAGGCCAGGGTGCCGAGCAGCAGGCTTTGCAGACGGCGGGATTGTTGAAGGGTCATGGCGCAGGCCTCAGGCTTTGTCTGTCAGGTTTTTGCCGATCATGCGCACCAGCACGATGGCCGCGATGTTGGCGATCACCACCGCGATCAAACCACCGGCGGACGCCATGCCGACGTCGAACTGCACCAGCGCCTGGTTGTAGATCAGGTAGGCGAGGTTGGTCGAGGCGTAGCCGGGGCCGCCGTTGGTGGTGGTGAAGATTTCGGCGAACACCGAGAGCAGGAAGATGGTTTCGATCATCACCACCACCGCAATCGGCCGTGCCAGGTGCGGCAAGGTCAGGTGCCAGAAAATCGCGATCGGCCCGGCACCGTCGAGGCGCGCAGCTTCCTTCTGTTCCTGGTCGAGGGACTGCATGGCGGTCATCAAGATCAGGATCGCAAACGGCAGCCATTGCCAGGACACAATGATGATGATCGACAGCAGCGGGTAGTGCGCCAGCCAGTCCACCGGCTGCGCGCCGAACAGCTTCCAGACGTAGGCGAGAATCCCGGACACCGGATGGAATATCAGGTTCTTCCAGATCAGCGCACCGACGGTGGGCATGATGAAAAACGGCGAGATCAGCATCACCCGGACGATGCCGCGACCGAGAAACTCACTGGCCTCCAGCAGTGCACTGATCAACACGCCGAACACCACGCTGATCAACAGCACGCTGCCGACCAGCAACAAGGTGTTGGTGGCGCCGGGCAGAAAACCCGAATCGCTGAGGAAGTAGCTGAAGTTCTCAAGCCCGACGAACTCGTTCTCGCCGGGGTAGAGCAGGTTGTAGCGGATCAGCGAGAAGTAAACGGTCATGCCCAGCGGCACGATCATCCACAGCAGCAACAACGCCACCGAGGGGCTGACCAGGAACCAGCCGGGGTTGGCCAACCGGCTTTTACGCACCGGTTGGGGAATGTCCATGTGAGCTTTGGCAGTTGAAATATTCATGGCGATAGAACCGATAAGGAACAGACATATGAAGATCAACTGTGGGAGCGAGCCTGCTCGCGAAAGCGGTGTTCCAGTCGCCAGAGATGCATCGGATGTACCGACCTCTTCGCGAGCAGGCTCGCTCCCACATTGAAATGGCGGGTTACTTGGGGTAACCGGCGCGCTTCATTTCACGTTCGGTGGAGGCCTGTGCGGCGGCGAGGGCTTGATCAACCGACATCTGCCCGGTGAGCGCCGCCGAAAAAAGTTTCCCTACAGACGTGCCGATCGCCTGGAATTCGGGAATGGTGACGTACTGGATGCCAACGTAAGGAACAGCCTTGATCGATGGGTGCGCGGGATCTGCGTGCTGCATCATCTGCAAGGTCACTTGCGCGAAAGGTGCAGCCTTCAAATAGGCCTCGTTGTAGGTGGACTGCCGCGTGCCTGGCGGTACGTTGGTGATGCCGTCCTTTTCAGCGACAAGCTGGATGTATTCTTTCGACGTTGCCCACGTGATAAAGGCCTTTGCGGTGTCTTTGTGTTTGGAGGTTGCCGGTATCGCCAGCGACCACGCATACAGCCATGACGAACCTTTGTCGGTCACCTCAGTCGGTGCAGGCGCAAAGCCCACACTGTCGACAACCTTACTCTGCTCTTTATCGGTGGTGAACGAGCCCGCGACGCTGGCATCCACCCAGATCGCGCATTTACCGCTGTTGAACAGCGCGAGGGTTTCGTTGAAACCATTGCTCGACACGCCCGGCGGCCCAAACTTCTTGAGCGTATCAACGTAGAAGTGCGCCGCTGCTGTCCACTCAGGGCTGGACAGTTCCGGCTGCCACTTTTCATCGAACCAACGGGCACCAAAGGCGTTGGCCATGGTGCTCATCAGCGCGATGTTCTCGCCCCAACCGGCCTTACCGCGCAGGCACATGCCGTACTGCCCTTTGTCAGGCTGGTGGAGCCTGGAGGCAAATTCGCCGAGCTGCGTCCAGGTCGGGTGCTCCGGCATGCTCAGGCCTGCTTGCTTGAACAGATCGGTGCGGTAATAGGTGATCGTGCTTTCGCCATAGAAAGGCAAGGCGTAGAGCGTGTTGTTGACTGACAGGCCTTGGCGTACCGAAGGGAAGATGTCTTCCAGGTCGTACTCGGGTGGCAGCCCCGTGATGGGCTCGAGCCAACTCTTGGCCCCCCAAAGCGGCGTTTCATAGGTACCAATCGTCAGCACATCGAACTGTCCGCCCTGAGTGGCGATATCGGTGGTCAGGCGCTGACGCAGGACGTTTTCTTCCAGCACCACCCAATTGAGCTTCACATCAGGATGCTGCTGTTCAAACACTTTGGAGAGCCGCTGCATCCGGATCATGTCGCCATTGTTGACGGTGGCAATGGTCACTGTTTCAGCGGCTTGACTGACAAGGGCGAAGGATAGGCCAGCGGAAAGGAAAAGCGCTTTCGGGATTTTCATCGTAGTGCTCTCCGCTCCGCGCCTTGAACGACGGGAGCTATTATTTTTGTTTGTTAACCACCGCTGATCAAATACGTCTGACCGGCAATGGTGGACGACTGGATTACAACAGCTTAAAAAAGCCCGGACAAACGCATAGCGGATGCTCATCTGATACTTTTTTAACCGAACGCAGCAGAGCGGCCCGAGATCAAAAAAGTATCAGTTGCAGGCAATACGTGAGCTAGCAGGTGCCGGACGAGTAGGCGTATGTTGGTCACATTCGAAGAACAAAAAAGGGGCATGAGATGCCTGATTCCCGAGCAACCCTGTTTGAGCAGCGACCCGCCGAGCTCGAGGTCATTCTTCCAGAGCCCGATCATTGCTTTCGCTGGTACGAACACGATTACCCCTACTCCCTGGCTCGCTGGAACCATCACCCTGAATTCGAAATTCATCTGATCCGCCAAGGCAGCGGCAAGCTCGTCGCGGGCGATTACATCGGTGCGTTCGGTGCAGGTCACGTGGCGCTCATCGGCCCCGACCTTCCCCATGACTGGATAGGGGATCTCGCGCCAGGTGAATACCTGGCGGGGCGCGATGTGGTGCTGCAGTTTGATGGCGCAGCCATTTTGGCCTTACGCGCAACGATGCCTGAGCTGGGCGAGCTGCAAAACCTTTTCGAACAAGCACGTCGCGGCCTGGAATTCACCGGGACAACGGCTGCACAGGCAGCACGACTGCTGGAAGACATAGGCCCGGCGCAAGGGCTCGAGCGTTTGATTCTGTTCCTGCAATTGATCAACGCGCTGATGAAAGCCCCCTCGCCTGACGTTCACTTGCTCGCCAGCGCGTGCTACGCGCCCACCCTGGATGCCCGCAGTTCCGAGCGCATCAACAAGGCATTTGACTATCTACTGACTGAGCTCACAGGCGACATTCGCCTGTCGGTTATCGCTCAGCGCCTGGAGATGAGCGAGCCCGGTTTTTCGCGTTTCTTCAAAAGGATTACCGGCCACGGCTTCATCGATCTCATGCGCAAGCTCAGGGTTCAGCGCGCCTGCAGGCTGTTATTGCAAACAGAGAGGTCAGTGGCGGACATCTGCTTTGAGGTTGGCTATGAAAACCTTTCTAACTTCAACAGGCACTTTCGCATCGAAATGGAACAGACACCGAGCGAATATCGTCGAGCAATGGCGATGACGTTATTCAATCGCAACGGTGCTCACCCCTCCCTGCCTTTCAGCAACGCCCATTGAGTGAATGATGCCCCGCGATCGACTCCGATCAGCCAGCAGCACTCCTCTGAGAAAACATTGAGGAAATGACGATGGTATTGCCTCGCGCAGTCGTATTTGGCGAAGCCCTGACCGACCTTGTCCAAGGCATCCCCGGACAATGGAAAGGCTATCCAGGCGGCGCGCCCTGGAACGTTGCACGAGCGCTAAGTCGCTTGGGCGTCAGCAGCGCTTTCGCAGGCTCTATCAGCACGGACTCCCTGGGCGACGAGATCGCCCGGCAGTCAGAGGCGGCAGGTCTGGACGGGCGATTTATCCAACGAGTAGACCGAGACCCCTTGGTGGCCATCGTTCCATCGAGCCGCCCTCCACGATATTTTTTTGCTGGAGATGCCGATCAGTTTTTCGATCCGGGTCTGATGCCGGAAGGATGGATTGACCATGCCCTGGTGTGCCATTTCAGCTGTATCAGCCTGACTCGTCAGCCGCTTGGCGACCGATTGGTAAAACTCGCTCAGCAGGCCAAAGACGTGGGTAAACGGATTAGCTACGATCCGAACTGGCGTAATTTGATGGACAGCCGTTATCGGCAGCAGACGTTCCCGACGATGACCGCCCTGGCCGACATGATTAAACTTTCCGACGAAGACCTTCGGCACCTTTATCCAGGGCTCACCGAACACCAGGCATTGGACGAGCTTCGCGCACTGAATCCAGTGGCTGAAATCCTGTTTACCCGAGGTGAACACGGCATGGTTCTCTATACCCCCAACAGGCGGTACGAGCAGCCGGCTATCGCCGTAGACGTGGCCGATACGGTAGGTGCAGGAGACGCTTGCATGGCCGGTTGGCTGGCATCGGAGTTGCTCGGAATGACCGATTTGGCGGATCGCTTGCGATTTTCATCAGCTTGCGCATCCCTGTCCTGCCGCCATGCCGGGGCCCACGCTCCGACGTTGGCCGATGTGACAGAGTTAATTAATGCGCCATAATCTTGAAGACACGCCGCTCCTTCACTACTGTAATTTGCATTGACATTGGACGGGGCTGGACCGGGTTCCGGTGCTACGCTTTCATTTCCTCGAATAGAGAACGAAGCGATGTCCACCGAACTCACAATCCCCAGACTTTCACGACTGTAGCCATGAAACGGATCCTGATCGGTGGTATCACCGTAGCGATTATCGGCACGATGACGTATGGATTTTTCCAATGGAAAATCGTCGAAAGCCAAAAACAGGACATGCTGTGCGGACAGGCCAAGCAGACGCTGAAAGGCGTGGAAATCCGGGCGCGGGCGTTGGCTGCCGGACTGTCTGTAGAAGCCTATGGCAAAGCTGAAGAAGACGAAGTGGCGACACTCATTGGTGCGCTCGACGCCGCCAAGAGCGACGCTGAGGTCGACTCGGTCATAGAGGCTCACGCTGCCACCATCGAAGCAGAGGATAAGGCTATTGACGCTCAGGTTGATACCCGAGGCGATCAGACATTCCTCGAGCAACGACTCGTGAAACAGCGGATACCGGTCGACGTTAAACAAGAACTGCAACGCGCCGCGAAGGCCGTTAGCGTCATGTGCAGTTAGTGTTCAACAGTGCCCTACCCCACGGCCCCCAAGTAACAGTTCTGGATATCCTCGCGCGCGGCCAACTCGGCCGCCGAACTTTCATCCCCTGTTCTATGCCGACCAGCCCCACCGCAACCGCAACCCGGCCGACAGTCAGGCAGTGGCCTATCTGGTGGTGACGTACCCAGAACGCCTGGACTGAACGAAAAACAATGTGGGAGCGAGCTCCCACAGGAATCTCTTTCACAGGGATCTGTGGTGTTTGCTGGAATGCAAAAGCCCCGGCGGCTGTATGACCGCGGGGGCTTTTTTATGCTTCAGGGATCAGCAGGTGCAGCACATCAGCGGCTTGCCATTGCAGCTCATCATCATCGGCATGCTGCAGTCGTTCATCATTTTTATCATCAGGATGCAGCAGTTTTTCATCATGTCCATGTTCATGCCGGCCATCGGCATGATTTTGCACATCATGCAGTCGGCCATCAGTGTGCATTCCATCACGCACTTCATCGGTGGCATCGGCATCCCCATCATCGGCAGCATTGGCATGGTGGTGTTCATCGGCATTTGCATTTGCATGGCGTTCATCTTGGTGTTGCTCCCTGAAGGATTGAACAGTTGGACGAAGCTGATGGAGTGAATTCTAAGGACTGACGCAGAGGCGACAAGATGATGATCGAACAGCAAAAACGGACGTTAGAACCGCCCAAGTGGGGCCTTCAGGGCAATCATTGCTGTTACAACGACCAGGCCGCTGTTATCACGGCCCCAGACAAAGTCATGGCGCGTTTTTATAGGTCATGGATATGCGAACAACAGCTATATAAATAACCGAAAGAAATAATCGATCTAAACAGGATCCGGTTTTTTTAAATTCAGCTGCCTATCAGCTCAATAAGGACGTGCCATGCCTAAACGCCTTTTACTGGCCGCACTTTTCCTGGCAGTTGCCGGGTGTGCCAGCCCGCCGCCCGTTTCCGTTCATACAAAAGATCCCGCCAGTTCGACACTGCAAGGCGATGCCTCGCGTCCGGCACAGGCGCAATGGGTCCGCACCGAACTGTATTTTTCGGTGGGGCCATTGGAGAGCAAGGAAGGTGTGATCAGCCCCGCTCGCTGGCGCGAGTTTCTCGATCAGGAAGTCACACCACGCTTTCCGGACGGTTTCAGCATGCTGGATGCCTACGGCCAGTGGCGCGACCACGGCGCCAGGGAGCCGGAGCGCCTGGGCACCAAAGCCATCGTGATTGTCCACGAGAACGATGCCCGGCATGGCAATGACATCGAAGCGATTCGCCTGGCCTGGAAGCGCATGACCGGCGATCTGTCGGTACTGCGGTTGTCGCAACCGACAGAGGTTTCTTTTTAAGCAGCCGAGATTTACCGGGTGGAAGCTGATCGGCTCAATGCCAGAGACTCGGCAGAAAACACTTGAGTGTCGGTCAGCTTCGGACTACCTCAAGGCGTAATCGCAACCTTCATCACCCCGTCCCGCTGATGCGCAAACAACTCATAGGCGGCTTCGATGTCGTCGAGTTTGAAGCGATGCGTCACCAGCGACGACAGGTCGACGCCACCGCTTTGCACCACCGCCATCAACCGTCGCATGCGTTCTTTTCCGCCGGGGCACAGGGTGCTGACGATGCTGAAATCCCCGAGCCCCGCGGCAAAGGCTTCGAGTGGAATGCGCAGATCACTGGAGTAAACCCCCAGGCTGGACAAACGACCACCGGGGCGCAACACCCGCAGTGCGGACTCGAAAGTGCCTTGAGTGCCCAGCGCTTCGATGGCCACGTCGACACCTCGACCGTCGGTCAGGGCCATGATCTGCGCAACCACGTCGCCGTCCTTGAAGTTGACCACGTGGGTCGCTCCCAACTGCCGGGCGACGCTCATTCGTTCAGCGACAGTATCGATGCCGATAATGGTGGTGGCGCCCTTGAGGCGCGCGCCGGCCACGGCACATAGGCCGATTGGCCCGAGGGCGAACACCGCGACGGTATCGCCAATCTTGACCTCGCCCCGCTCCGCCCCGGAAAACCCCGTGGACATGATGTCCGGGCACATCAGCACCTGTTCGTCGCTGAGGCCATCGGGGATCGGGCACAGGTTGGCCAACGCATCCGGCACCAGCACATACTCGGCCTGGCAGCCATCGATGGTGTTGCCGAACTTCCAGCCACCGGCAGCGCGAAAGCCATGGCGGGTGTCCGGGCCATCCTGTGAGCTGCAACCGCACAGGCAGGCGTAACTTTGTCCGCTGGGGGTAATGGCGCCGGCAATCACCCGCTGTCCTTCGACAAAACCACGCACCTGCGAGCCCAGCCGTTCGATGATGCCCACCGGTTCGTGACCGATGGTCAGCCCTTTAGCCACCGGGTATTCACCCCGCAGGATGTGCACGTCGGTGCCGCAGATCGTCGTGGTGGTAATGCGGACCAGCGCATCCAGCGGCCCGACTTCGGGGATCGGTTTGTCATCCAGCACGATGCGGTTTTTCTCAACGAATATCGCGGCTTTCATGGTTGCCATCGGGGTTCTCCTAAGCGTTCACGTGCGCTTGAGTTCAGCACGAACCTCAGCCTGCACCCGGTTTACGGACGGGAGGTTGATCATGGTCAATACTTAGAGACTGGATGTACGTCGCACGAGCCGCACGTCGGGCGGCTAATCCACGGGAGGTTCATCATGTCTGGTCAATCCCGCTTCATGCTGGTTGCATCACCGCTGATGGAACACAGCCCTGCTTTCGACAGGGCCGCTGCGCTGGCCAAGGCCGAAGACGCCGCGCTGCACATCGTCGCCTTCGACTATCTTGAAGGCCTGGCAACCGCCAGTCTGGTCAACGAAAAGGCCCTGGAACAGATGCGCCTGGGCTACGTCGATCGCCATCGCCAATGGCTTGAGGAACAGGCCCGCCCCTTGCGCAAAATCGGTGTCCACGTCACCACCGAAGTGGCCTGGGTCGAACGCCCGCTGGAGGAAATCCTGATTCACCTCAAAGAGCTGCCGATGGACGTGCTGATCAAGGCGCTGGAGCACGAATCGCTGCTGTCGCGGCTGATGTTTACCCCGCTCGATGTGCATTTGCTGCGCGAATGCCCGGTGCCTCTGCATTTCGTCAGCCACGCCGTGCACGCTTTGCCGCGAAAGATCGTCGCGGCGGTCGACCCCTTTCATCGCGATGACCATTACAAAACCTTCAACGACCGAATCCTTCACGAAGCGGCGAAACTGGCGAGCGCCTGTAATGCCGAGCTCGATGTGGTCTACGCCTATGACCTTTCATCCATCAGCGCCGACGAATTCGGCTTTGACAACGGGTCGGCATTCTTCTCGTCGGGCAAGGCCAAGACCGTATTCGATTACCAGGAGGATGCCTTCAACGACTTGGCCGAGCGCAACGGCATCGCGCCGGAGCAGCGGCACATGATCATGGGCAACCCGGCCAAGGTCCTCACCCGCTATGCCGACGCCTATGACGTTGACGTGATTGTCATGGGCCGGATCGGCCATCGCGGCATGGGCCGGCTGATCGGCAGTACGGTGGAGCATCTGCTGTACAAAATGCCGTGCAGCGTTTGGGTGGTGTATACCGAGCGGCTGGATGAGTAATTGATCCCTACAAAACACCACAAATCTAATGTGGGAGCGGCGGTGCGACGATTCGACTTGCTCGCGAAGGCGGAGTGTCAGGCAACATCATTGTCGACTGAGACACCGCCTTCGCGAGCAAGCCCGCTCCCACAGGGGTTTTGCATTGTCATAAAGCTTGTTCAGGTCAACGCCGCGTAATCACCACCTCAAGGTATTCACTCGGCACCACCAGCGATTTTTCTCCCGCTCTGTTCATGCGGTTGATCAGTTCGGTCAGGTCGTTTTCCAGCGCTTGGGCGCCTTCGGGAGGCAGCGCTGCGAATGCTTTGTGGACCGGGCCGTACCAGCTGCGGAACGTGTCGATGAAATGCGCGGCCGAGCGGTAACGGAAGTTGAAGGTCTTGCGCGTCACCTGGAGCAGAAAGTCACGCTCGTCGAACTGCGTGTGCAGCCAGGCTTCGGTGCCCCACTGCGAAGGCGGTTGAGCGCCCGGCGGTGGCGGCAGGTGGCGGCCGAGGGTCTTGAACATCTGGCCGACAAAACCTTCGGGCGTCCAGTTGGCGAGGCCGATCCGCCCTCCGGGGCGACAGACCCGCGCCAGTTCCGCGGCGGCCTTGGGCTGGTCCGGCGTAAACATCACACCGAAAGTCGAAAGCACGACATCGAAGCTGGCATCCTCGAACGGCAAGGCTTCAGCGTCGGCCACTTGAAACGTCACGTCCAGGCGTTCCGCCCTGGCCCGGTCTTCGCCGCGTTCCAGCAGCGCGGCCACATAGTCGGTAGACGTGACGTGGCAACCACGGCGCGCGGCAGCGAGCGTCGCATTGCCGTTGCCGGCGGCCACGTCGAGCACGCGTTCATCGCAAAGCAGGTCGCAGGCCTCGGCCAGTTGCTCGCCGACAATCTGCAAAGTGGTGCCGATCACGGCATAGTCGCCACTGGCCCAAGAGGCCATTTGACGGTTTTTCAAGGCAGTAAGATCAATGGGTGTACTCATGAATTCCGCTCCGTTGCGGGTTGGAACGCAACCCGGCTTATTCGGCCGTGGTGGGATCGATGATGGCCGTGACCTGGGAAATGCGGTTGGCCGGGAAATCGCTCTGCCTGGCGTGTTCCTTGATCAACTCTTCGTTGGGCGCGATGTACACGCAGTAGAGCTTGTCGCCGGTGACATAACTCTGCTGCCACTGCACCTCTGGCAAGTCGCGCAACGTCCTGCAGGACTTTTGCGAAGCCGCTTTCAAATCCCTTTCTGACAGTGTTCCAGCACCTGGATTCTCGCGTTCTATGACGAACTTCGGCATGGCAACCTCTCATTCTTGTTATTGATGACAGGGTCGGCAGACCCTGAGTGCCAACTATCGCGCCGGGCAACGCTGGCGTCCTGCCCGATCGTCGGCCAACCCTGCCCGATCGTCCGGAGATTTCAGGCTCCGGCGCGACAGGCTCACAATCAAGCTCCCCACCCAAAGCTGCCCGCCAACACGGGAAAACCACCATGGACGCCCTGTCTCAGACGCTGCGCGTCGTCCGCCCGGTCGGCGCGATTTTCATCAATGCCAGGTTCACTGCACCCTGCTACCAATCGCCGAGCGCCGACACGGCGGCGAAGGTGTGCTGGCGGCCAACCTGTTACGCAGCAGTAACAGCTCGTTGATGCGGATTGCCGAAGAGGTGGGCTACCAGACCGACACGGCGTTCAACCGGGCGTTTCGTCGAGAGTATGGAGCGCCACCGGCGGCGTGGCGGCGCAGTCAGGAGAAAAAACCAATGGCCCACAGCGTGCAGCCTGTGAGCCATTGATTTGAAGGTTTATGCGGCGGGTGCGGAGGCTTTGGCGTCGGCCTTGGCCTCTTCCAGCAACTGCTGAATCATCTTCTCCTGAGTCTCGTAGCGACCTTCACCGAAGTGGGTGAAACGCACCTGCCCCTTGGCGTCGATCAGGTAGTGAGCCGGCCAGTACTGGTTGTCGAAGTTGCGCCAGATCGCGTAGTTGTTGTCGATGGCCACCGGGTAGGTAATGCCGAGCTTTTTCACCTGATCCTTGACGTTGTCGATGATGCGCTCGAAACCGTATTCAGGGGTGTGGACGCCGATCACCACCAGGCCATCCTTCTCGTATTTTTTCGCCCAGTCCTTCACGTACGGCAAGGTGTGCTGGCAATTGATGCAGTCGTAGGTCCAGAAATCCACCAACACCACTTTGCCTTTCAGCGAATCGTTGCTCAGCGCCGGTGAGTTGATCCATTCGACCGCCCCGGACAGCGACGGCATGGCGCCTTTGGCGTTGTCCATGGACGAGTCTGCGTTGACCTTGCTGATGAAGTAATCGACGACTTTCGGCACGGTTTCCAGCACGCGTTGCTCAACCGTGGTCACGCCTTCGGACGAGGTGCCGGCCAGCAGTGTTTTGTCGGCACCGGTGGAAATCACCACCGCAGCCGCCAGCACCGCAACACCCGAACCACGACGCAGCCAACCGGTGACCGGGATCGACGACTTCAATCGATTGACCAGGCCGCGACCAGCGAAGATCAAGGTGCCCAGGGACAATGCGCTGCCCAGGCCGTACGCCACCAGCAACAGGCTGGTTTGAGCGTTTGCGCCTTGCAGCATGGCGCCCGTGAGGATGACCCCGAGGATCGGTCCGGCGCACGGTGCCCAGAGCAGACCGGTGGCAACGCCGATCATGATCGAACTCAACGGGCCGGACATTTTGCGGGTGTCCGGATCGAGGCGGTTGCCCAGCGCCACGAAGGGACGGGCCAGCCAGTCACCGACACGGGCGGAAATCAGCGACAGGGCGAACAACGCCATCACGATCAGCGCTACGTGGCGACCGGTGTTGTTGGCGTGTATCACCCACTCGCTGCTGACCACGGCCAGGCTGGAGATCAGGGCGAAGGTCAGGACCATGCCGCCGAGGGTGAGCAGGATCGAGGAACGTGTGCGTTTGACACCGGCGAACAGGAACGGCACGACCGGAAGGATGCAGGGGCTGAGTACGGTCAATATGCCGCCCAGGAAAGCGATGAGAAACATGGTTGTCACCTTGAAAATGGTGGTTAGGATTCGAAATTCACCCCTCACCCTAACCCTCTCCCCAAGGGGGCGAGGGGACTGACCGAGTGGTTTGGTAGAAATTCCGCGACCTGAAAGTCTGAGTCGAACTCACACTCTGAAAAGCATGGAGATCGGCTCCCTTTCCCCCTCTCCCCCCGTGGGGAGAGGGCTGGGGTGAGGGGTCGATTCCACTGACACCCTCAAGCCGTCTGGGTATCCAGCAACTGCCCCTGCGGCGTACGGCCCGAACCATCCTCTGCCAGAAAGGCGCTCCCACCCTTCTCCGCCACCGGCGTCAGTTGAAAGCAAGTCGCGCTGCCACAGCTTTTTTTTTCAACAGCAGCGTTGGCATGGGCAGCGGCGCCAGCCACGGAGAAGGCAATGGCAGTCAAAAAGCGGGTGATGTTGTTCATGACGTGCTTCCTGTTTCAATTGGGATGGGCAATGGGTCAGCGCAGGACTCAGTTGTCTGAGTTGCAGCCATCAGCAAATTTGCGATAGTCCAGAACCTGGGTTTTGTTATGGGAATCCAGGTAAGTCAGCTGGGCATCCACAACCCCACAGGAAGTCGAGGCGTCCTGTTTCAGCGACACCACTTTCTTGATGTCCAGGTGCGTGCCGTAGGTGTAGGTTTTAGCGGTGATATCGGCTTCGGCGCGGGCCGACAAGGTGCAGATGTTCAGGGCGGCAAACAGGCAAGCGGCGTAGACGGCTTTGGTGTTCATGGTGGTTTCCTCAAGGCTTCAATAGGTCAATCGTTGATTTGGCCGAGGCGACTTGGCTTGCCTCGATGGAACCTATTAGAAGCCCGCGAGGTATCCCGACTGTGTCGGGAACAGACGCGTGTAAATCGGTACGTATCAAAACCGGGCCGGGATACAGAGCGATACAAATGCCCTGAAAATGGGTGTTTTTGCGTCCACGTGTATCCGCCGATATGCCAGATACACTGCAATACAAAGGGCTACGGGCGAACGGGCCAAGGCTCGATAGACTGCGCGACATCCCCCATCTACAGAGGCCTGGCCAAATGCAACACGTCGATCACATTCTTATCGTGGACGATGACCGCGAGATCCGGGAACTGGTAGGCAACTACCTCAAGAAGAACGGTCTGCGCACCACCGTCGTGTCGGATGGACGGCAAATGCGCACCTTCCTGGAGTCCACGCCGGTGGACCTGATCGTGCTCGACATCATGATGCCGGGCGACGATGGCCTGATGCTGTGCCGTGAGTTGCGCGCCGGCAAGCACAAGGCCACGCCAGTGCTGATGCTCACCGCGCGCAACGATGAAACCGACCGCATCATCGGCCTGGAAATGGGCGCCGACGATTACCTGGTCAAGCCGTTCGCTGCCCGTGAACTGCTCGCCCGCATCAACGCCGTGCTGCGCCGCACACGGATGCTACCGCCCAACCTGGTGGTCACCGAAAGCGGTCGCTTGCTGGCCTTCGGGCGCTGGCGCCTGGACACCTCGGCCCGGCACTTGCTCGATGAGGACGGCACGATGGTCGCGCTCAGTGGCGCGGAATATCGGTTGCTGCGGGTGTTCCTCGATCATCCTCAGCGGGTGCTCAATCGCGATCAACTGCTGAACCTGACCCAAGGCCGCGATGCTGACCTGTTCGACCGCTCCATCGACTTGCTGGTCAGCCGCTTGCGCCAGCGCTTGCTGGACGATGCCCGCGAACCGGCCTACATCAAAACCGTGCGCAGTGAAGGCTATGTGTTTTCGCTGCCGGTGGAAGTACTCGGGGCGCCATCATGAGCTTCACCGTTCGTTGGCCCCGCACCCTCGCCTCGCGGCTGTCGCTGATCTTCCTGATCGGCTTGATTCTCGCGCAGGCGCTGTCTTTCGGCGCGCAATACTACGAGCGGTACGAAAGCACGAAGAACACCATGCTGGGCAATCTGGAAACCGACGTCTCGACCTCCATCGCCATCCTCGACCGCTTGCCGGCCGAAGAACGCATGAGCTGGCTGCAACAACTGGATCGACGTAACTACCGCTATTTGTTGAACGAAGGCTCGCCGGGCATGCCCATGAGCGATTCGCCCATAGCGATGACTTCGATCAAAGAGGCCATCGGCAAGGATTACCCGATGACGGTGACCGACATCCCCGGGCCGGATAAACATTTTCAGGTCCACCTGAAACTGGCGGACGGCAGCCCGGTAACCATCGACGTGCGACCCTCGATGGTGCCGTTGTCGCCGTGGTTACCCATCGTGTTGCTGGGGCAACTGGCACTGATGCTGATCTGCACCTGGCTGGCCGTGAGAATCGCCATCCGCCCCCTCACCCGCCTCGCCCAAGCGGTAGAGACCCTGGACCCCAACACCCATGCGGTGCACCTGGACGAAAAAGGCCCGACCGAAGTCGCCCATGCCGCCAAGGCCTTCAATTCGATGCAGGCGCGCATCGCCGCTTACCTCAAGGAACGCATGCAACTGCTGGCGGCGATTTCACACGACCTGCAAACCCCGATCACCCGCATGAAACTGCGTGCCGAATTCATGGACGACTCCGCCGAGAAAGACAAACTCTGGAATGATCTTGGCGAGATAGAACACCTGGTGCGCGAAGGCGTGGCCTATGCCCGCAGCGTTCATGGCGCCACCGAGGAAAGTCGCCGCACCCATCTGGATTCGTTCCTCGACAGCCTGGTGTTCGACTATCAGGACATGGGCAAAGACGTGCAGCTCGACGGTAAAAGTGACGCGGTGATCAACACCCGGCCGCACGCCTTGCGGCGAGTGCTGGTGAACCTGACGGACAACGCGCTGAAGTTCGCCGGCACCGCCGAGTTGTGGGTGGAAAAGAAGGCTGACGGCAGTTTGTCGGTGAAGGTGATGGACCGCGGTCCAGGGATTGCCGAGGAAGAATTGGCCCAAGTGATGGAACCGTTTTATCGCGTGGAGAACTCGCGTAACCGCAGTACCGGCGGGACCGGGTTGGGGTTGGCGATTGCGCAGCAGTTGGCGTTGGCGATCGGGGGATCGTTGACGTTGAGTAATCGTGAGGGGGGTGGGTTGTGCGCGGAGCTCAGATTACCGGCTCAGTAACATGATCGTTCCCACGCTCTGTGGGAACGATCGGTTACTGTGGCGAAGGGGCTTGCCCCCTCTCCACGGGTGACCTGAGCGTCAAGATCCTGCGCGGCGACAATCGTCCCGGCACCCTGACCCTGGATGAATACTGCGAACGTCCGCACGCGCTGGTGTCGTTTTCCGGGGACTTGACCGGGGCCATCGACAACGACCTCGCGCGCATCGGCCGCTCACGCCGGGTGGTGCTGGCGGTGCCGCAATTCGCCGGCCTGCGCGCCTTGCTGGCCGGCACCGATATGCTCGCCACGGTGCCGGACTACGCGGCGTGCGCGCTGATCGAAGGCAGCAGCCAGTTGCGTGCCGACGACCCGCCGTTTGACATCGTGCTGTCCGAGCTGTCCATGGTCTGGAACGGGGTCAACGATAACGATCCGGCAGAACGTTGGTTGCGCTCGCGAATTGCCCAACATATCTCGGCGCCGCTGCCGGGGCACTAACCGATGGGAAAGATGCGGGGTCGGTCTCTCGCAGGTACACCGGCAAGTCAGTGACCGGCGGCATGACCGGAATCTCGAAATACATTTGGATCACCCAGCCGCGGTGATAACTGGCGTGATTGACCACATGCATCAGTATCGCGCCGGCGCTCATGATGCCGCTTTCCCCCGAGACAAAACTGAACTCGACGGGTTTATCCAGCGAGGCATCGGTCTGTCGTTCGCTCCAGTCGCAATACCAGTGATCGATGACCTTTTGCGCCAGGCGCAACCCAGCGAGGTCGGGATGCAGCAGATCGTGTGAAGTTTTAAAGCCGTGCCCTCGGCCTTCGAGGTGGGCCTGCCAGATGCAGTCCACTACGTAGATGTGGTTCAGGGTGCCGATCATGTTCTTGAACACCGACACGCGCTCTTTATTGACCTCACCCGGCGGCAGTGCGGCCAGGCTGTCAAAGAGGCGTTGATTGGCCCAGCGTTTGTAATCGGCAAGCATGCGGGCAGTGCGTACGTTAATCATCGCAGGTCTCCCATTGTGATGGGCGCACTGCCAAGCATAGCCCTCAGGGCGAGCGGCATTGCAAACGCTGATTACCGGTCACTTCGCCGTAACACGGACTGTGTAGCAGCTGCCGAGCCTGCGAGGCTGCGTTCGGCTGCGAAGCAGTCGTAAAACCTGAGACCGCATTGCATCAGGTAGACCGCATTCGCCGGACTACGACGGCTTCGTCCGATCGCGGCCCGCGCCGAACGCAGCCTCGCAGGCTCGGCAGCTGCTACACCGGTCGTGGTGTGGCTAATATCGTCGTCACCCGATCAGCCAGCGCCAGGCAACTGGTCAACCCCGGCGATTCGATTCCGAACAGGTTCACCAGCCCCGGCACACCATGCTCGGCCGGGCCACTAATGACGAAGTCGGCCGCCAGCTCGGTCGGTCCGGTGATTTTCGGGCGGATGCCGCTGTAGGCGGGTTGCAGGCTGTTATCGGGCAACGCCGGCCAGTAGCGCCGGATCGCCTGATAAAACCCATCGGCTCGGCGTGGATCCACACGATAATCGACGTGATCGACCCATTCGACGTCCGGCCCGAAGCGCGCCTGGCCGCCCAGATCCAGCGTCATGTGCACGCCCAGTCCCGCACTTTCCGGGGCCGGATACACCAGATGCCGGAACGGCGCCCGGCCGCTGAAACTGAAATAGCTGCCCTTGCACAATCGTGCCTCGGGAACGTGCTGCGACGGCAGACCTTCAATCCGGCTCGCCACCTCAGGTGCCGGCAGTCCGGCGCAATTGATCAACTCGCGGCAGCTCAAGGTCATCGGTTGGGCGCCGCCCATCTGCAGTTCGAAACCTTGCTCGGTGCAACGGGCCGACGCCAGTGGCGTATGAAAAACCAGCGACGTGCCGCTGGCCTCGGCATCCGCCTGAAGCGCCAGCATCAGGGCATGGGAATCGACAATCCCGGTGGACGGCGACCAGAGCGCAGCGACGCAGGACACTGCCGGTTCAAGTTCCCGCGCCTGTTCGGCCTCCAGCCATTGCAGGTCATCGACGCCGTTGCTGCGACCCTGCGCCAACAACTTCTGCAAGGCCGCGCACTGACCGTCATCCGTGGCCACGATCAGCTTGCCCAGGCGCTGGTAATCGACGCCGCGCTCATCGCAAAAGGCGTAAAGGCGTTGTTTGCCCTCCACGCACAATTGCGCCTTGAGGCTGCCGCTCGGGTAGTAAATGCCGGCGTGGATCACTTCCGAATTGCGCGAGCTGATGCCCACGCCAATGCCCTCGCCCGCCTCGACCAGGATCACTTCCCGCCCGCTGCGGGCCAGGGCTCTGGCGACCGCCAGCCCGACCACTCCGGCCCCGACCAGCACGCATTCGATATCGATGCTCACCTGCCCTCCGCTCCTTTCACGCCAGCCCTCGTTCCCGATAATCGATCAGGCTGGAGAATATCGCCAGCAGCATGGCCATGACCACGAAGAAGATCAGCACCAGGAAATACGACCCGGTGAACGCTGAACATGCTGCGCATGACGAGGCAAGCGTGCAGCGATGCTGCAAAGGCAAGGAACCATGTCCGTGTGTTCTCGATTCAATGGACGTTGTTTTTCGTAGGAGCATGGCTTGCCCGCGATGGCGATCTCAAGAACGCCATCGCGAGCAAGCTTTGCTCCTACAGTGCCTGGCTGCTACCCAGGCTTGTGGTTATCCAAAACCCGATTGACCGCTAACTCACCCAACATGATCACCCGTTGCAGCACCAGCACCGTTTGCCGTCGCGGGCCGTCCGTTACGTCGGCGAGATCGTTGACCAGGGCGCTGGCTGATGCCAACGATTCACAGGCCTCGACGAGCAACGTTTCGTCATCCACCGCTGCGTCGATGGTGAAAATGGTGCTGGGTTTGCGGGGCGGTATCTGCGTTTTCGACGCCCCGGGGTTGAGGTAAAAGCTGAGTGCGCGGTCGGCCGCCTCTTTCATTTTCTTGGGGTCAAGATCAATAAAGGCGTCGTAGGGTACTGGACCGGTATTCGGGGGGTTGGGCGTAACTTTGAACATAGATGAAGCTCCTTGTTGCAGATTTTAAGGAGCCATCACCCTCGCTACCAAACGAAGGGTGGCGGCCATACGCGGGTTGGTAGACCGGCTGCAACAGGAAACCCGGCGCTCACAAAGGAGCCCCACGCATGACCACCATAAAAGCAGAGTCCCAAAAAAGAGACGGCATAAGGTGTTGCCATACGGCTGTTACAAGGCGGGCTACCAAACCCGATCACTGTTTTGCAGTGACCGGGAAACGATATAGCCTGCCCCATAGCCGCACAAGCCGGCGGATTCTGGCGTACGCGTAGGTAACGACGCAAGGTGTTGTAGCCGCTTATGACGTAACACCGAGTGTCTTTAAACGCGTGTCGTTAAACAGGTTTATGCACTGCGCCAGATCCGACGCCATCGCGAGCGAACTTTGCTCCTACGGTGCGCATCATAAAAATGACAATTAACTGTCATTTACCTGAACAAGTTCTAACTTCAATAACAGGATCCGACGTTTTTCCATTCAATTGCGTTTTAATCAACTATTGAAGGTTGACTTCACCCACCTGCCTGAGTAAATTGCGCGGGCCGGTTTCACAGGCCTTTTTTCAACTCACAAAAGAATCCAATGGACACAGTATCTAGTCGCTGCCGGGTGACTGCGAATTCGCAGGCTCTGGCACATAACCCAGAACATGACGGGACTCGACTTTTCGGTCGGGTGAGCTGCGCTAGAGCTTGATGCTCCACCGTAACTTGCCTCGCCGGCGTCAGTCCGGTCCAGAGGTATGTTATGAACTTCAAATCCACTGTAATGCCCGGCGTACGCGCCTTTGCCTCGACCATGCGGGTCAAGCTCTGCCGTGAGCGTCCTGCCACAGCCCGGGCCAGCGCACCGTTTTCCAGCCCATCCTCCCCTGCCAAGTCGCAACGGCGTGCCAACTGGCGCGTCTGCCCGATGACGGATCAGCTTCAGCAACGCTGGAGCCTCGACGATAGCCAGGAACCACCGAGTCGGCGCATCGCGCGCCTGTTCCAGCAGGCCGGCCTGATGTTCGGCCTGTTCCTCGGGGCGCGCACTTTCAATTGAACTGAAGGCACTTTAAAAGCCCTCCCTTAACGTTTTCCTTATCAAGGGATTCGGCAACTTCTTATTGCCTGTTAAATAGTGAGTTAGTTATGGACGAAGCCAGTAGACGGTTCGCTGCCCGTCACTTTCCAATCGACGGACAGCGAACATCAACTATTAAAAACGCAACGATCAGAATCGATCGCTTATTGGCGGCTCGACATACGTGCGCTCGTCTTTAATTAGCTGAGGTGCCTGTGTGTCGTGCCGCGAACCGGCGGCAGGAGCACAGCAATGACCCTTGTAAAAACCGCAAAGAAAACCGCCCAAGGCGCCAGCAACGACAATGCCAAACTGTCGATGCGCGCCGCCCGGGAAGCGCAGAACGGCCTGGCCGTCACGCTGACCAACCTCAACGCCACCACTGATGGCCTGACCGAATTCGAAGCCCAGGGCCGCCTCGCACGCAACGGTCACAACGAAGTGGCCCACGACAAGCCGCCTCACGCCCTCATCCAACTGCTCAAAGCCCTGAACAATCCCTTCATCTATGTGCTGCTGACCCTGGCCGGCATCAGTTTCTTCACTGACTACTGGCTGCCGATCAGGAACGGTGAAGCGGATGACGCCGACCTGACCAAGGTCATCATTATCATGACCATGGTCAGCCTCAGCAGCCTGCTGCGGTTCTGGCAGGAATACCGTTCGGCCAAGTCCGCCGAAGCCCTCAAGGCGATGGTGCGCACCACCGCTACCGTGCTGCGCCGCGAGCACAAGGACGGCAAATCGGTGCTGCGTGAAGTGCCGATGCGCGATCTGGTGGCTGGCGATATCGTTCAGTTGAGCGCTGGCGACATGATCCCGGCCGACATCCGCCTGATCGAATCCCGCGACCTGTTTATCAGCCAGGCTGTGCTGACCGGTGAAGCCTTGCCGGTCGAGAAGTACGACACCCTGGGCAATGTGGCGCAAAAGTCCGCCACCAGCACCGCGCCAGATCAGTCGAACCTGCTGGACCTGCCGAACATCTGTTTCATGGGCACCAACGTGGTCAGCGGCACGGCCAAGGCTGTGGTGGTGGCTACCGGGGCTCGGACTTACTTCGGCTCACTGGCCAAAGCCATCGTCGGCTCGCGGGTGCAAACCGCGTTCGACCGTGGGGTGAACAGCGTCAGTTGGTTGCTGATCCGCTTCATGCTGGTGATGGTACCGATTGTGTTCCTGCTCAACGGCTTCTCCAAGGGTGACTGGGGCGATGCGTTCCTGTTTGCCTTGGCCGTTGCCGTTGGCCTGACCCCGGAAATGCTGCCGATGATCGTCAGTGCCAACCTGGCCAAAGGCGCCATGGCTATGGCCAAGCAAAAAGTGGTGGTCAAGCGCCTCAATGCGATCCAGAACTTCGGTTCGATGGACGTGCTGTGCACCGACAAGACCGGCACCCTGACCCAGGACAAGATCATCCTCGAACACCACGTCGACAGCCACGGCCGGCGCGACGATTCGATCCTCGAACTGGCGTGGCTCAACAGCCATCACCAGAGTGGTCTGAAGAATCTGATGGACCAAGCCGTGGTGCAATTCGCCAACGTTAATCCAACGTTCCGTGTGCCGTTCGCCTACAGCAAAGTCGACGAATTGCCGTTCGACTTCGTCCGTCGGCGCCTGTCGATCATCGTCAAGGACAGCCGCGACGATCACCTGTTGGTGTGCAAGGGCGCGGTCGAGGAAATGCTCAGCATCGCCTGCCACATCAATGAAAGCGGCCAGGTGGTCGCGCTGGATGCACAGCGACGCAAAGACTTGCTGGCCCTGGCCAACGAGTACAACGAGGACGGTTTCAGGGTACTGCTGGTTGCCACCCGCGAAATCCCGAAAACCCAAAGCAAAAACCAGTACAAAACCGCCGATGAGCGCGACCTGGTGATTCGCGGCTTCCTGACCTTCCTCGATCCGCCAAAGGAAACTGCCGGCCCGGCCATTGCCGCACTGCGCGACATGGGCGTGACGGTCAAGGTGCTGACCGGCGACAACGCCGTGGTCACCTGCAAGATCTGCCGTGAAGTCGGCCTCGATCCAGGCACGCCGCTGCTCGGCCAAGACATCGAGCACATGGACGACACCACCCTCAAGCTGCGGGTCGAAGAACGCACGGTGTTCGCCAAGCTGACACCACTCCAAAAATCCCGGGTGCTCAAGGCGCTGCAAGGCAACGGTCACACCGTGGGTTTCCTCGGCGACGGCATCAACGACGCCCCGGCGCTACGCGATGCCGACGTCGGGATCTCGGTGGACAGCGGCACGGACATCGCCAAGGAGTCGGCGGACATCATCCTCCTGGAAAAGAGCCTGATGGTGCTCGAAGAAGGCGTGCTCAAGGGTCGCGAAACCTTCGGCAATATCATGAAGTACCTGAACATGACCGCCAGCTCCAATTTCGGCAACGTGTTCTCAGTGCTGGTGGCCAGTGCGTTCATTCCATTTTTGCCGATGCTGTCGATCCACCTGCTGCTGCAAAACCTCATGTACGACATCTCTCAGCTGGCGTTGCCGTGGGACAAGATGGACAAGGAGTTCCTGCGCAAACCGCGCAAGTGGGATGCGAAGAACATCGGTCGCTTCATGCTGTGGATCGGGCCGACCTCGTCGATCTTCGACATCACCACGTTTGCCCTGATGTGGTACGTGTTCGCCGCCAACAGCGTGGAAATGCAGAGCCTGTTTCAGTCTGGCTGGTTCATCGAAGGATTGCTGTCGCAGACGTTGGTGGTGCACATGCTGCGCACCCAGAAGATTCCGTTCTTCCAGAGCACGGCTGCATTGCCGGTGATTCTCGCGACCGGCGTAGTGATCTGCCTGGGCATCTACATCCCCTTCTCGCCGCTGGGCGCGCTGGTCGGCCTGGTGCCGTTGCCATGGGAATACTTCCCTTGGCTGGTGGGTACTTTGCTCAGCTACTGCGTGGTGGCGCAGACCATGAAGACGATCTACATCCGCCGGTTCAAGCAGTGGTACTGATCGCCTGAACACCACCAATCCCCTGTGGGAGCGAGCCTGCTCGCGAAGGCGGCGGGTCAATCAACATCGATGTTGGCTGACAGTCCGCTTTCGCGAGCAGGCTCGCTCCCACAAGGGACATGCGTTAACCCTACCGAAAAAAGGAGAGTTCTCATGTCGGGAACGACTCTACTGATCAACCTCGCGGGCGCCATTGCACTGTTGCTGTGGGGCACGCACATGATTTCTTCGGCGCTGTTGCGCGGCTTCGGCACGCCACTGCGCCACTGGATGGGTCGGCATCTGAACAACCGCTGGCTGGCCCTGCTCGCGGGCATCGGCATCACCGGCGTCTTGCAAAGCAGCACCGCCGTCAGCCTGATGGCCACCTCGTTCACTGCCGCCGGCACCCTGGGCCTGGCCCCGGCGCTGGCGGTGATGCTCGGCGCCAACATCGGATCGACCCTGGTGGTGCAGCTGCTCAGCGCTGACATTTCGATCCTTACACCCATCGTTTTACTGACCGGCCTGACCGTCTTCCGGCTGCGGGATGACTCGCGTTTCGAGAGCGTCGGCTGTGCATTGATCGGCCTGGGGCTGATGCTGATGGCCCTGCATATGCTCGGCTCGACACTGGCCGACGTGGAAGGCACGCCCGTGTTCCAGCTGATCATGCAAAGCCTCGACGGCGACCTGCTGATTGCGCTGCTGGTAGCGCTGATCCTTACCTGGCTCTGCCATTCGAGCGTGGCCGTGGTGCTGTTGATCGTGTCCCTGGCCGCCACCGGAATGCTCTCGGCAACGACCATCGTCGCGCTGGTGCTCGGGGTGAACATTGGCGGTGCGTTACCGTCGGTGATCAATGCCGGCTCGAACATCGGCCGACGCCTGCCCCTCGGCAATCTGCTGGTGCGGGCCTTGGGCGCGGCAGTGGTGTTGCCCCTGGCCGGGTGGCTGGCATCGCTGAATCTCGATCCGGCGGCGCTGGTGGTTTACCTGCACACCGGCTTCAACCTTTTGCTGGCGCTGGTGTTCATCGGTTTCACCGAGCCCATGGCCAGACTGCTGAATCGCCTGTTGCCGGAGCCGGCGCGGGATGTCGATCCGGGCATGCCGCGCTACCTCGACGAAGCCGGGCTGGAGGTGGCCAACATCGGCCTGTCCAACGCCTCCCGCGAAGCCCTGCGCATCGCCGACATGCTCTCGGCCATGCTTGAGCGCACGCTGCAGCTGTTCCATACCTCGGCGCCGGCCTGTGCCGATGAGGTGCGGCGCATCGATCAATCCACGGACCTGTTGAGCGCGGCGATTCGCGCCTATCTGGCGGACATTGGCCAGGAAGGCATCAGCGACAGCGATGCCGATCGCGCCCAGGAAATCCTCACGTTTGTGATCAACCTCGAACACGCCGCGGACATTCTTTCCGCCAGCCTCACGGAGTTGGCCGTGCGCCGCTTGCGCCGCGGTGAACACTTTTCGGTGTTCGAGTTGCGCAACATTGCGCCGTTGCACGAGGCGCTGTTGGAAAGCCTGAGCCTGGCAATCACCGTGTTCCTGCGCGAAGACATTGCCACCGCGCACCAGTTGATCAGTCGCAAGGAGAGCGTCCGGCGACTCGAAGCCGACGCCAGCCGTCAGCACTTTCGCAAACTGCAGGAGGACAAAAACACCTGGGCTGAATCCGGCGACATCTTTCAGCGCGTGCTGCGTGACTATCGTCGGGTACACCACCACATCGCCGCCCTCGCCTATCCGCTGCTGGAACGGGCGGGTGAGCCGTTGGGCGATGATCAGGCCAAGGAGGCCTCGCCATGCGCGTCCTGATTTGTGCCGGCCGCCATTACGCCGACAGCCGCCAATGCCGCCGCGTGCTCGACGCCTTCCAGCGCCTGCACCCGGTGCAGGTGCTGATCCATGGCGGCAATCAATACCTGGGCGCCGACATCGAGGAATGGGCCCGTGAACACGGCGCCGACATCGTGCGCTACCCACCCAACTGGCAACGCCACGGCAAACTGGCCGAACGCCTGCGCAACCACTTCATGCTGCACGACAGCCGCCCCGACGTGGTCATCGCCCTGCCCGGCGGTGAAGACACTGAAGAACTGGTCGCACAGGCTCGGGGGAAGGGTTTGCAAACGTTATCGGTAGCGGATTGGGGCTAAATCCAGGATCTGTCAGTAAAAGAGGAACCCTGTGGGAGCGGCGAGGGGCTGAGTTTTTTCAGAGGCAGGCGTTGGACTGATAACGCTTCGGCAGGGAACTCCTGGCGACCGCCACGCATCCTACAGATGTGGTACTTCCTTTTTTGCTTCACGCTTTCAGAGGACACCGTCATGCGCCGTCTGATTATCATCTCTTCACTAGTGCTTTGTTTGCCCGTTGGTTCAGCCATGGCCGATGTAGATGCAAAAGATGTCGCCACCTCGGCTGGGGTCTCCGCATCGCTGTACTCGACCTTCAAGGATGACAAACGGGTGATTCCGGCCCGAGATGACGCCACCAGCTTCGTCGCCAGTGGCGGGGCGATTCGTGGTGCTTATCTGGAGTCGTACTTAAAGCAGGTTCGTCTGGAAAATCCCGGCCTCAACGCCAGCGACGAAGACCTGGCCAGAGCGATCCTCGTCCAGGAAGGCGTAGCTGCAGGTCAATAAAGGCTGAAAAAGTAGCGGTGGGGCTTGCGGCACCCGGATAGTGTTTGCAGCCCTACCTTGCTTCAGCACCCGTGGATAATCGCGCCCAACCCGCCACCAGTTGCGCGCTGATGCTCACGCCACCGCACACCACAATCACCACATCATGGGCGCCGGCAATCGCCGGATGGTTCAGGTAGCCAATCGCCAACGAAACGCCGCACGCCGGCTCGACCAACTGACGCAGGTCGTTGGCGTAACGCACCACGCCCATGATCGCCTCGTCATCGCTGAGCACCACGCACTCGTGGGGGAAATCGAGGATGTGCTGCACCGGCCAGGCGGCCACCAACGTAGCGCCGAGCGACCGGGCGACCGTATCGATCCGGGAAAATATGACCGGATATCCCGCACTGACAGCGGCGGCAAAAGACGCAGAACCCTGGGTTTCACACGCGATGATCCGGCAGTCCATGCGCTTGTGGCGGATCAATCCTGTGAGAATTCCCGCCAGCAAACCTCCGCCCCCTACCGACATCACAAATGCATCGACCTGAGGGCAATCCTCGAGGATTTCATCGACCATCGTGCTGTGCCCTTCCCACAGCACCGGGTGATCGAAGGCTGGCACGTATTCGGTGTCCACGCCCTGCGCGAGTTCCTTGGCCCGTAGATTGGCTTCGTCCCAGACCTTGCCATGGACGATCACCTCGGCACCGGTTTTCCTGATCCGTGCGCGGGTGGTTTCCGGCGTGGTGTGTGGCACCACAATGCAGGCTTTCAACCCCAGTCTGGCGGCAGCCACGGCAGTGGCGAACCCCGCGTTTCCGCCGGAAGGACAGATCACTTTGCGTTTCCCTTGCTCCGCTGCCTGGCTGCACAAGAGCCCTATGCCACGAAGTTTGAATGAGCCGCTGGGTTGCAGGTTTTCCAGCTTGAGCCAGATTCGTCGGGATGGAGTCGACAGGTCTGGATGCAGAATCAAGGGCGTTCTGATGTGAAGCATTTGTGGAGCTCCTTAAGGGTGAACGGTCCTAATCCAAGCTTAGTTCACCCTGCCCGGCGGCTACCGCTTCAGCGATAACGCGGTGCTGCCGTGGAGTTGCCAAACAAACCTGAAAGCGTCTGACGCCGGGCTTCGTAGGCGTCCCACTGATCGCCTTGGTGCAGGCCCGGAATGGTCACCACTTCGCCTTGCGCCAGGCCCGACAGCGCTGCATCGACCATGTCCTGGGCAGACATCACGATCTCTTGTGGCAGGTTTTCCACCGGGTTGCCGGCCTCGCTCCAGAAGTCGGTGGCGGTAGCGCCGGGCAATACGGCCTGGATCCGAATGCCTTTGTCCGCCAGTTCGCGGTGCATCGATTGGCTCAGGCCGAGGACAAACGCCTTGGTCCCGCCATACACGCCGTTGAGAATTTCCGGGGCGATGGCAACGATCGAGGAGATATTGATCACAGTTCCGGTGCCACGGGCAACGAAGCCTGGCACCACCGCGTAAGCCAGGCGCATCAACGCGGTCACGTTGAGGGTGATCATGTCTTCCATGTCATCCACGGGGCTGCCGAGCAGCGGCATGACAGCGCCGACCCCGGCGTTGTTGACCAATAGGGTGATACTGGCGTCGGAGCGTAGAATTTCTTCGACCCGCCGCAAGTCGGCCTTGTCTTTCAGATCAGCGGCGACCACTTCCACGGCGCGACCGGTTTCGTTACTCAGGTGGTTGGCCAGGGCGTTCAGTTTCGCCTGGCTGCGGGCGACCAGAATCAGGTCGTAACCTTGCCGGGCGAGACGGTCGGCATACACCGCGCCGATGCCCGAAGAAGCGCCAGTGATCAGAGCGGTACCTTTGGATGAGAGAGCCATGTCGATTTCCTTCACAGTGAGGCGATAACTTCGCCGGGTGTGAACCGTTATAAAGGGTCTAACGCCCGTCTCAAATGACGTTTAAAGTACGTTTTTCGGACATGACCTTTTGAGGACATCTCGATGACTTCCGTCGCATTTGTAGTGTTTGAAGGGTTCCAGTCCATGGCGCTGGCGGCCATGCCGGTGTTCGAGTACGCCAATTTCAGCGCCGGCGAGGCGCTTTATGAGGTCAGCGTATTGTCCGAAGACGGCCGCACATTGCGCGCTTCCGGTGGGCTGAGCGTCGGCACCGAGGCCTTTGGTGAGCGGGTGTTCGACACAGTGATCGTGGTGGGCGGCGATGCCATCCTCGAGCAGGCGCCCGAGGGCGTACTGAACTACCTGCGCGCAAACGTTAAAACCGCACGGCGCACGGCGTCGATCTGCTCCGGGGCGTTCGTCCTGGCCCAGGCCGGTTTGCTCGACGGACGGCGGGCCACCACCCATTGGGCTTATGCACGGGAGCTGCAAGCGCGGTTTCCGTCGATCAAGGTCGAAGAAGACCGCATCTACGTCATCGACGGTTCGATCTGGACCTCCGCCGGGATGACCGCCGGCATCGACCTGGCGCTGGCCATGGTGGAAAGGGATCACGGCGCCGCGCTGGCCCGTTCCGTGGCGCAGAAACTGGTGATGTACCACCGCCGCGCGGGCGGCCAGTCGCAGCACTCGGCGCTGCTGGAACTGGAAGCGAAATCCGACCGGATTCAAACCGTCCTCGGCTATGCGCGAGAACACCTCACCGAGACGTTGTCGGTGGAGCAACTGGCAGACGTCGCGCGCCTCAGCCCTCGGCAATTCAGCCGGGCTTTCCGGGCGGAAACCGGTCAATCACCGGCCAAAGCCATCGAGAACCTGCGCCTGGAAACGGCGCGGCAGATGCTGGAACGCGGGCGCCTGACCCTCGATCAGATCGCCGAAGAGTCCGGCTTCAGCGACTGCCGCCGCATGCGCGAAGCCTTCCTTCGGGCGTTCGGGCAGCCGCCGCAGGTGATTCGGCGTAATGCCAGGGCCGGGTTGAACGCGTGAGGGGCGCCGGGCCTCTAAACTGAAAAAAACAGACGAGGTGCTTATGAAAATCTCGACCAAACTGGCGTTTTTCGCCGTTGTTTCCACCCTCGCCTACCTTGCGCTCGCGGTGTGGGGGCTTGGCGGATTCTCGGCGTTTTTCTCTCATGGACCGTTGGTGGTCATTGTGTTGGCCGCTTTGGTGATGGCCATCGCGTCCTTGTTCACTGAGGTCAACCTGAGTTCCGGTGAACGTGAAGACCGGGCCAATCGTTGGGTATTGCCGGCGTTCGGGGTGATCGGTTTATTGAGCGGGTACCTGCCGGCCTACACCGACCGGATCGATTTCTGGACCTTTGGTGGCGAAGGTGTGCGCTGGCTCGGGGCATTACTGTTCATCATCGGCGGCACGCTGAGGTTGTGGCCGGTGTTTGTGCTGGGCAAGCGTTTCAGTGGACTGGTGGCGATTCAGCTGTCTATCAATATGCCTTCAAAATAAAGATCATCAAGACAGTTACTCCCACATTAGATTGCATGCAGGCGGATTTTGTCGTCTTGATCCACATGGGCGACGACCGACTCATAGCTGGCGAGCGTGGCGTGCGGAGTCTGGAGCGGATGGTCGTGGGTTGCGGTCACCACGATCAGGCCAGCGCCCGCCGCCTCGGCGGCGAGAATGCCCACGGTGGCGTCTTCGAAAATCAGGCAATCGGCCGGTTCAACGCCCAAGCGCTTGGCCGCCAGTCGATAACCCGCGGGATCAGGCTTTCCGACACTGACGTCTTCGGCAGTGACCATCACCAAAGGCTGCGGGATACCCGCCGCGGCCATCCGCCGCAGCGCCAATGCCTTCGGCGCCGAGGTGACGATCGCCCACTGGTTGGCGGGCAGCGACTTCAGGAAATTCGCCGCGCCAGGCACCTCGATAATCCCCTCGACATCCTCGATTTCCGCCTCGGTGATGAACGCCGCTTCAGCCTCGGCATCCACGCCGGGCAACGCCAGACGATTGATGGTGTCGATGGCGCGAACGCCATGGATGGTGGGTAGGAAGGAGTCGACATCGACGCCGTGGCGCAAGGCCCAGGCCGCCCAGATCCGCTCGGCAGCGGCGATGGAATTTAGGACGGTGCCATCCATATCGAACAGAAAAGCGCAGTACGGGGTATTGAAGACAGATTCTTGAACAGACAAGGGGGAGCTTCCTCTCGCAAGTGCCAGGCGGGTTCGCCGAGCAATGTAGCATTTGCGAGGGAGCTGCCGAAGGCGGCCCGTGCCTTCGGAAACGCCTGCAGAGGATTTCGTTGCTAAGCGGGACGCAGTGCCTCAACGGGCGGGGTGCCGTCGCATGTCGCACCAAGTGTGCCGATTCTTGAAATGTAGGCCTGCCACAACGCGCATCGTGACAGGTTGTAGTGGTCTGATGTGCCGCAGGTTTTACAGGGTACGTTTTGACTTCAAGGCACCTTCCACACAGTCCAGCAACTGCCCAAGCGCCCACGGTTTCTTGATGAACGACACCGAATGCCTGACCCCGGCGCTTTCCGGCGTTTCGAAACCGGACATGATCATGATCGGCTTGTCCGGCCAACGGTCGCCAAACAGATTGGCCAGGTCCGCGCCATTGAGTTTGCCCGGCATGGTGATGTCCGTCAGCAATAGACGGACGCCTTCGGAGTGTTGTTCCAGATACTTCAACGCGGCATCCGCGCTGGCCTGCGGTTCAACCACAAAGCCTTCGTCCTGAAGAATTTCGCAGAGAAACTCCAGAATCAACGGGTCGTCCTCAACCACAAGAATCAACCCACCAGGAAGGTTATTGCCCGCCGTCGATACTGGACTCATGACCGTGACACTCCCTGATTGCCTAAATGATTTCGCGGGCTTAAATCCGCTACCTATCAGGTATGAGCAGCGGACTTCGCGGAAATTCATTTTGATGTAATCGGGCAATGAATCAGGCGCCATACAGCGCTGTATGGGCGCCTGCAAACCAGGGTCTGGCCTCGAAGGAGGGTGTTGGGATCAGTACGACGGAGCGTCTTTTTTCATGGCGTCCTTGGACATCGCGTCCTTCTTCATTCCGTCCTTGGACAGGGTGTCTTTCTTCATCGCGTCCTTGCTCATGGAATCCTTGGTCATGGCGTCCTTTTTCATCGTGTCTTTGTGCATGGCGTCTTTAGACATTGAATCCTTGCTCATGCTGTCGTTGCTCATGCTGTTATTGGTTGTAGCATCGGCGGCAAACACGCTGGCGGTGCCAAACGCCAGGCACATGGACAGTACGGTGGTCGCTAACTTTTTCATGATGAAACTCCTTGAAGCACAGGTTGCGAATGAGCGCAGCGGGTGCCGCGCAGTGAAGTGGCCAGGCGCCATCAGCTACCACCGAACCAGTTGTAGCCCTGGTCTTCCCAGTAGCCCCCCGGATAGGTGTTAGTGACGAACATCGCCTGAATATGTTTGGGATTCTTGTAGCCCAGCTTGGTGGGCATGCGCAGCTTCATCGGGAAGCCGTATTCGCGAGGCAGCACCGCGCCGTCATAGGTCAGCGTCAACAAGGTTTGCGAATGCAGTGCGGTGGCCATGTCGATGCTGGTGTAGTAGTCGTCCGCGCATTTGAAGCCGACATACTTGGCATCCGTGTCGGCACCGACCCGCTTCAGGAAGTCGCTGAACCGTACGCCGCCCCAGCGCCCGATCGCGCTCCAGCCTTCGACGCAGATGTGTCGGGTAATCTGTTCGGTCTGCGCCATGGCTCGCAGCTCTTCGAGCCGCCAGCTGCGCTTGTCCGCGACCATGCCGGTCACTTCCAGTCGATAACTCGCCTCCTCCACCGTCGGCGCCTCGTCGATGCCGTAGAAGGCATTGAACGGAAACGGCCGGGTGATCATTGACTCGGGATAGGTCGGCGCCAGGGTATTGGGGTTGAACAACCAGCCCTGCACCCGATCGTTGAACCGGGACATGGAGGACAACGCGGTTTCGACGCTCTCGTTGTCGGTGAGGTTGCAGCCGGACAACATGGCCACGCCGCCAAGGGTCAGGCCGCGCATCAGGAACGAGCGTCGTGAGCGGTCCTCGATCTGCGGTGCAATGATTTTCCTGGCATCCGTCAGGATGGACGACTCGTCCAGCCCTGAGCCTTCGATGCGCTTTTTCATACGGGCTCCTTGCGACCGACAATCATCGCCCACAACGTTTTTGGAACCAGCGCGACCATCACCAGATGAACCGCTACAAAGGCCACCAACAGCGCCATCGCGATGAAATGCACGTGCCGTGCGCCTTCGTAACCGCCCAGCAGTTCACGCAACAGCGGAAACTGGACGGACTGCCACAACACCAGTCCGGAAATCACCAGCAGCGTGATGTCGACCATCACGAACAGGTACGCCACCCGTTGCACCTGGTTGTAATGACTCAGATCGGCATGCCCCAATCGCCCTCGCAACCCCGCCCACAGGTCATGCAGGACACCTTTAGGCGAAACCGGGAAAAAGCGCCGTGTCAGACGACCACTGACGAGGTTGATGATCAGGTAGACAAGACCGTTGACGGCCAGAAGCCACATCGCCGCGAAATGCAATTGCAACGCCCCGCCGAGCCAGCCACCCAAGGTGATCGTTTTGGGAAAACTGAAGTCGTACAGCGGGGAAGCGTTATAGATTCGCCAACCGCTGGTGACCATGACCAGCACCGCCAGGGCGTTCAGCCAATGGGTCAGCCGTAGCCAGCGGGGATGTGTGCTGACCGTGGGTGAAGCAGGTAACTGCGACATGATGGGCTCCCGGCGGTTGATCGTTGGTGCCGATTATGTGAGCCGATAGATCGCCAAATCCTCACGTAAAGTTAAATTAAACGTGATAACTCCCCCCCAATAACCGGTGGTCCGCCCTTGGCTCAATTGTGGTTAAAATGCCGCCCCAACAAATTGCTGGCCCTGCCCGATGAACGCTGACGCTCTATCCACCCTCCACGCCCATTTAATGACGGCCCTGGCAGCGGCCCCCGCCGAAACCCGCCGGCTGTTCCACGGCCGTGGCCGGCGCTGGCCGGGGCTGGAGCAATTGACCGTCGACTGGTTGCAAGGCGTGGTGCTGGTGTCGCTGTTCAAGGAACCCGAAGCGTCGCAGCTGGAAGCGTTGAAACAGAAGCTGATGGACGTCACGCAATCGCCTGCGTGGACGCAATCCGGCGCGCACACGCTGTTGCTGCAACATCGCTACCTGCTGCAAAGCACGACCGAGTGGCTGTTGGGGGACGCAATCGACGAGATGACGATCACCGAGGGTGGTCTGCGTTACCGGGTGGACCTGGGCCGCAAACAGAACACTGGCCTGTTCCTCGACATGCGTTACGGCCGCGACTGGGTGCGGGCCAATGCCCAGGGCAAGCGCGTGCTGAACCTGTTCGCCTACACCTGCGGATTCTCGGTAGCGGCCATCGAAGGAGGTGCCACGCACGTGGTCAATCTGGACATGTCCAGCCCGGCCCTGAGCCGTGGTCGCGACAATCACCGGCTCAACGGCCACGACCTGAGCAAGGTGACGTTCCTCGGTCATGACCTGTTCAAGTCCTGGGGCAAGGTGATCGGCAAGGGCCCTTACGACCTGGTGATCATCGACCCGCCGTCCTTTCAGAAAGGCAGCTTTCTGCTGACCAAGGACTACCAGCGCGTGCTGCGCCGGCTGCCGGAATTGCTCGGCCCCCAGGGCACGGTTCTGGCGTGCATGAACGATCCGGCGTTCGGTGCGGACTTCCTCATCGACGGCGTCACCCGCGAAGCCCCGAGCCTGCGGTTCGAGCAACGGTTGGACAATCCGCCGGAGTTTGCGGACGCCGATGTTGAATGCGGGTTGAAGGCGCTGGTGTTCAGGCTGGAGGATTGAGCACCAACGCAAACAACTCACCATGCCCATTCACATTGAGCTTGTGATAGAGATTGCGCCGGTGCACCTTCACCGTCTCCGGGGAAATGCCCATCTGCTGGGCGATGGCCTTGCTTGAGAAGCCCTGAAGAATCAGGCGCGCCGTTTCGATTTCCCGCACTGACAGACGCGCGTCGAAACGATCCAGCAGGGTCGCCAGATCCCCGGCCACCACCTCGGTTGCCGGTCCTTCCGGTGGCATCAATTGCAGGTGACGGCGCATCGCCGCCAGCACCCAATCGCGCACGCAGAGCAGACGGCCCTGTTCCTCAAGCGTGAATCGCGTCGAGCGTCCCAACGACAAACCGAGCACGGCGCCATCGATGTTGACCATGAATTGCAACTCGTCACCGCCCACCACGCTGCGGAAGTAGCTCAGGTAATACTCGCTCTGCTGGAACTGGTCGGGGGCCACCGATTCGAGGCTGTGCAAGCCGTCGGTAATGCCGGCACAGGCGGCCTGATAAAACGGATCGAGCAGGTACATGCCGGCGCTGTAATCCGCCAGTTCTTCTTGCTCGGCAGCACTGCCCTTTGAGTCGAAGTCGATCAGCAGGCGCGGCACCCGCCCGGCCCGCATCACCGCGACCAATGCGTTGTCCAGCGGCACCAGCAACCGCAGGGTGTCGACCAGCGCACGCCAGAAGCTGTCCTGCCCCAAGGCACCAAATACCCGCGCCAGCCCTTGGTGCACCGGTAACTCTTTCAACAACGCGTCCACGCCCTACCCCTTTCGAGTAACCCATGATGGGAATGGGTGAGTCCACTCCCTGCCGATACGCTGCAAGCACCTGATCATCACCGGCCTGCAGCAGGCCAGGAGTGCCGCATCATGAGTCGTCACCGCTCGTATATCAATCTTGGACTGGGCGCCTGTTTGTCGGTCTCTTTATCGGCGATTGCCACCGAGGGCCCGACGGTTCACGTCTACAACTGGTATGACTACATTGGCCCTACGACCCTGCAGGATTTCAAGCGTGACACCGGGATCGCGCCGGTCTACGACACCTTCGACAGCGCCGAAGTGCTGGAAGGCAAATTGCTCACCAGCCGCAGCGGATACGACGTGGTGGTGGCCAGCAACTTCAGCTTGCCGACCCTGATCAAGGCGGGCGCCCTTGCGCCTCTGCCCCACGCTCAGATGCCTGACTTCAAAAACATGGACGCTGATCTGTTGGCGAAACTGGCCAACAACGACCCGGGCAACCAGTACGCCGTGCCCTATCTGTGGGGCACCAACGGCATCGGCTACAACATCGACAAAGTCCGCGCGGCGCTGGGCGACAAGGCGCCGGTGGATTCCTGGGACTTGGTGTTCAACGAAGAAAACCTGGCCAAACTCGGCCAGTGCGGCGTAGCCATGCTCGACTCACCGGCCGAAATGCTGCCAGTCGCCCTGCACTACCTCGGCCTGCCACCCAACAGCACCAACCCCGAGGACTACAAGAAGGCCGAAGCACTGCTGCTCAAGCTGCGTCCGCACATCGCCTACTTCAATTCGTCCAAGTTCATCAGCGACCTGGCCAACGGCAACATCTGCGTGGCGGTGGGTTGGTCTGGCGCGATGCTGGAAGCCAAGACCAATGCCGAGCAGGCGAACAATGGTGTGAAGATCGCCTACAGCCTGCCGAAGGAAGGCGCTCCGGTGTGGTTCGACACACTGGTGTTGCTCAAGGACGCGCCACATCCGGAACAGGGTTTGGCCTTCATCGACTACCTGATGCGTCCCGAAGTCATCGCGCCGGTCAGTGATCACCTCTCCTACCCCAACGGCAACCGCAGCGCGACGCCACTGGTGGCCGAAGCGACCCGCAACAATCCTGCCGTGTATCCGTCGGCCGAAGCCATGGCCACGTTATTCACCCTTCAGCCTCTGCCGCCCGCCACCGAGCGCGTGCGGACGCGGATCTGGAGCAAAGTCAAAAACGGTCAGTAAGCCTAAGCCATAGCGAAATCTGTAGCAGCTGCCGAGCTTTGCGAGGCTGCGTTCGGACGAAGCAGTCGTAAATCCTGAAATTTTGGTCCACCTGAAACACCGCAATCCCCGAATTCACGACTGCTTCGCAGCCGAACGCAGGCTTCGCCAGCTGCTACAGGGATTGCGTTAGCCAATAACTATTTTGAATAAGAGAGAAACGATGAAACCACGTGCTCGCGACCTGAACATCCAGTTCGGCCAACTGCAACCCGGCCCGCTCAACGCCATCACCGATGTGCCCGGCGTCCGGGTCGGCCACAGCAATGTGCGAGGACGCACCGCCAACGGCCGCGACATCCTGACCGGCGTCACCGTGATCGAGCCGCGTGCCGGTTCCACCAGCCTGCAACCGTGCTTTGCCGGCGTCCATGTCCTGAATGGTAACGGTGATGCCACGGGTCTTGAATGGATTCGCGAAGCAGGCCTTTTGACCAGCCCGATCGCCTTCACCAACACCCACAGCCTGGGTGTGGTGCGCGATGCGCTGGTGACGCTGGATCGCCAGAACCAGCCCGATGACGGGCGGCTCTACTGGAACATGCCGGTGGTGCTGGAGACCTTCGATGGTCTGCTCAACGACATCAACGGTTTCCACGTGAAGCCTGAACATGTTGCCGAAGCCCTGCGCACGGCGCTGGGTGGCCCAGTCATTGAAGGTGCCGTCGGCGGCGGCAGCGGCATGATCTGCCACGAATTCAAGGGCGGAATCGGCACCGCTTCGCGACGTCTGAGCAGTGCTCAGGGCGGCTGGACCGTCGGCGCCATCGTCCAGGCCAACCATGGCATCCGCAACGAATTGCGCGTCGACGGTTACCCGGTCGGGCGCTACATGGAAAAGGCTGACTCGCCGTTCCTCAAGGCGTCCTTGCCGCATCCTGGCATGGGCTCGATTGTCGTCTGCCTGGCCACCGATGCGCCGTTGCTGCCGCACCAGTGCACGCGCCTCGCGCAACGCGCCAGCCTCGGCCTGGCCCGCACCGGCGGCGGCAATGAAGACCATAGCGGTGACATCTTCATCGCTTTCGCCACCGGTAATCAGCACGTGCCGCCTGCCGCTTACGAGAGCAAGCGTGCGCCGACCACCGACAACCTGAGCATGGTCAACAACGACCACATCAGCGAGTTGTTCCTGGCCGCAACCGAGGCGGTGGAGGAAGCGATCATCAATGCCTTGCTCGCCTCCGACACCGCCGAGGGCAATGGGCATGCGGTACCGGGACTGGATGCCGGAACGCTGCTCAACGCCTTGCGTCGGGCGGGTTGGCCGGGTGAACAGGACTAACAGGATTGAGGTGTCTGGAGGCCGCAAAGAGCTCGCGACCGAGGCTTTTCGCGGCGTCCTGGTGCACCGCTGGGTCCCGAATTTCCGATTCGAGCAACAGCTCGGACGTCACCACCCGCGCACCGCAATAATCAAAAATCCCATGGTCAATCTGCGTCTTCATGGCCTCGGCATAACCGTGCCGGGCGTAGGTGTCCGCGTCGGCACCGCCCACACCGATCAGGTGAACCCGCAGGTGGCCAAGCTTCTTCTCCAGCTTGGCATCCGCCGTGAAATCGAACGCCCAGCCGTTGGCGAACACCCGATCAATCCAGCCCTTGAGCAGTGCCGGCATCGACCACCAGTAGACGGGATAAACCAGCACCACCGCATCGGCGCGGTCTATCCGCGCTTGCTCGGCAATCACATCAGCAGGAGGCGGCGCTTCCCGGTGATGCACCGCCAGATCAGCAGCGCTGAACCTTGGGTCGAACCCTTCAGCCGAGAGGTCGGCGATTTCAACGGTATGGCCGGGATCGTCCAGGGCGATGCCCTGAGCAACTTGCGCAACCAGGCTATGGGTAAGCGAACGAGGATCGTGATGAGCCACAACGATAAGCGCGTGCATGCTGGAAACTCCTGATTGAGAGCACAAGGCGGACCTTATATACTCTTGGTAAGTTACGATCAGTAAGTTACTTTTGGTACATAGTCATGTCAACCACCGAAACAGACGCGCAAGATTCCGCGCCGCAACCGCGACGACGAATGTCCCGGGAGGACCGCCAACGCCAGTTGCTGGACGTCGCCTGGCAACTCGTTCGGGAAGAAGGTACGGACGCGCTGACATTGGGGCGCCTTGCCGAGCAAGCCGGGATCACCAAACCGGTGGTATACGATCACTTCACCACGCGATCCGGGTTGCTGGCGGCGCTCTATCAAGACTTCGATACCCGGCAGACAGCGCTGATGGATGCGGCGCTTCAGAGCAGCGAACCGACTTTACCCGGCACCGCCAGGGTGATCGCTTCGTCGTACGTCGACTGCGTGCTGCTTCAGGGCAACGAGATCCCCGGCGTCATCGCGGCACTGGCCAGCTCCCCGGAACTGGAGAAGATCAAGCGCGAGTACGAAGCGATTTTCCTGAACAAATGCCGAACCGTCCTCGCCCCTTTCGCTGGCGCGGGTGAGATCAAGGCAGCGGGATTGCGGGCGATGCTCGGTGCGGCGGAAGCCTTGTCACACGCCGCGGCGAATGGAGAAATCAGCGCCGTGCAGGCACAAGACGAACTGTACGAAACCATCATCGCAATGGTCGAAAGAAGTGCCCGTGGTGACGCTGGAAACATCGCGAAAACTGACGTCGGACAGATGGATTCGACTAACGGTACTTGAGCGCCAACCCCCAACTTTCTACGATGATTCTACGCAGCCGCTTGTTTGCTCAAGCCGTTGCGTAAGTGGTGAGTGAAATGAACCCCTACCAAGCTCACCACTTGTTTCATGCGCATCTTGAGCCTCGAGGGCTCTACTTCCTCCCCATCAAAGAGCTTTGAGGCTCTTTTTTTATCTGCACGAATTCCAGACACAAAAAAACCCTTGGCGTGTTGTCCGCACCAAGGGCTTTTTTTGCATTGAGTCGAAGTAACTAGACCAGCCGCAGCCGAGGGGAAGGAGCTGGCACCGCACCTTCACCGAGTCGCTCCCGAACAAACTCATTCGCCTTGCGCGTCATCTGGTCCAGATGCCGGTCACGCTGTTTTTCCGCATCGAGCATGGCCCGCTTGCCGTGTTTTTGCAGCAGGTACGTATGAATCTGTCGCACCTCCAGCGAGCTGTAGATCGGCGCCACGTCCAGCAGGCCCATCAAGCCGTCGCTGCCATGATCGCGGGTGTTCATCAGTACCTGCGTACCACGCCCCCCCACCACCTGAAAGCCCATTGCCTCAAAATACGGAACCTTGGCCACCGCGCACGTCAGCTCGGCATGCGGGTATCGGCCGACCATTTCCTGCAGCATCCGCCGGGCAATACCTTGGCGCCGATGGCTGGCACTCACCGCCATATACGCAACACCGCACGCATCGGGATCGTCCTTGACCGGCAGGTACAGCAAGAAGCCGACGACCTTCTCGGGGTCGTCTTCGTCGGTCGCGACGAGCAACTCCACCGCAATCCCTTTCGCCCCGTTCAATGCTTCCAGATAGAGATGAACCTCGAAGCCGATCGCGTACTGGTACACGTTGTACAACAAGTTGCTCGGCGCGATAGCGACCATGCTGATGTCAGTCAGGTAATCGACCACCATTTGCAGGATCTGGCTATTGATGTGCTCGGGGCACGGGGTTTTGAAATGGGTGATCTGGGGCATTCGTGGCTCTGACTCTGGGGCGGACGTGAAGAGTGTGTTCGCGGGCGTGCCTATCATAACGTGCCGGGGCAGCGTGCGCCGCAGCACGTTACTGCTGCGGCGCAACCATCCGAAACCGGATATTGATCTTGTCGGAGACAACACCGCCGGCCCATTCACCTTCACCGACTTTGAAGTCGCTGCGCTTGAGCGTTAACTGACCATCGAAAATCCCGATGGCGTTGTCGGTCTTCAAGAGGACCGGTACCTCCACTTCACGCGTGATCCCCCTGAGCGTGAGTTTGCCGGTGATTGAGTAGTGGTTGTTGCCCAGCACTTTCACGCCGGTCGATTCAAACGTCGCCACTGGATACGTTGCCGTGTTGAACCAGGCTGGTTTTTGCAATTCGCTGTTGGCGTCGCTGCTTCCGGCGTCGATGCTGTCGAGCTGGATGGTGAGCGCGGCCCGGCCTGCCGACGGGTTCGCCGTGTCGAAATCAAGCGTGGCCTCGAACTTGCGGAACGTGCCGTATACCCGCGAGGAGAACTGTTTAAACGTGAAGGAAATCGTACTGGCGGTTTCATTGACCTGCGTGTATTCCACCGCCTGGACGCAAGGCAACGCGCCGAATGCAAGGGCGGCCACTAGCACGGCGCAGGTCGGGAATCGATGTTTCATGGGATTCTCCGGTTGGGCTCCCGTCATGAGCTGAGGCGCCGCACACGTAAGCCAGCGATAGGTGGACTAAAGCAAACAAACGCCGTTAAATCCACCTGCCACTCAGGCTTCCGACCACCTGTCGGCCCACGCCAATGGCCGCCCGATACGGCCACTGCCAAGGTGTTTAATGACTGTCCCAACTCACCGCATCGGGAGACTGGCCATGAAATTTGTCATCATCGGAGGAACCGGGCTGATTGGCAGCAATGTCTGCAAGAACCTCCAGGATCTGGGGCATGAAGTCATATCAGCATCACCGAGTACCGGCATCAACGTCATCACCGGCGAAGGTCTGGCGGACGCGCTCAAGGGCGCCGACGTGGTGGTCGACGTGGCCAACTCCCCCTCATTCGAGGATCACGCGGCGTTGCATTTCTTTGAGACCGCCGGGCATAACCTGTTTGCTGCCGAGAAGGTAGCCGGCACCCAACACCATGTCGCCCTGTCAGTCGTGGGCACCGAACGAATGCTCGACAGTGGTTATTTCCGGGCCAAAATGGCCCAGAAAAAACTCATCAAGGCATCGGGTGTTCCCTACACTATCCTGCGGGCCACACAGTTCTTCGAGTTCATTGGTGCCATTGCTTACTCGGGTCGCGAGGACGGCAACACCATCCATTTAACGGCCGCCGCGTTGCAACCGGTGGCCTCGGTCGATGTCGCGGCCGCACTGACGGCTATCGCTCAAAAAGCGCCGAACAATCAGACCGTGGAAGTGGCCGGGCCGGATCGCCGCCCCATTGTCGAGTTCGTGAGTGAGTACCTGAAACACACCAAGGACCCGCGCAAGGCTGTTTCGGACGACACGGTTCCTTACTTCGGTGCCCCGATCAATGACAAGTCCCTCACGCCCGGCGATAACCCCATTGTCGGAGCGACTCGGTTTGAAGATTGGCTAGAGATCGCGCATCCCTCCTGAGTCGCTATTGGCAATGAAGATCAGCGGGGCCAGTGAAACTGAACCCGCTCTCGTCGTTCAAGTTTCAGCTCTTCACAGGCAACGGCTTGCAAGCAAATCGGGCTGCGATAGGATGACGCCCGGATTTTCGATAGCGACTCGCATGGCGAGAAGGATTGCTGATGTTCATTGGAAGACTCGCCGGGCTCACCGGCTGCACCCCGAAAGCCATTCGACTTTACGAACAGATAGGGCTGATCCCGGAACCGGATCGCCAGGGCCGATATCGCGTCTACACCTCACATCACCTCACGCTCGTGCGCCTTATCCGCCGGGCGCAGATCGCCGGTTTCAAGCTCGCCGAGATGGTGCCGCTCATCGCTGCCAAGAACACACTGAAAGCCTTTCCCTTGGAACTGGCCAACGAGGCGATCGATCTCAAGCGCCAGCAAATTTTCAAGAAAATAGCCGACTTGCTGGCCTTGGCTGATCACCTCAGCGAACTCAAAAGCGAGATCAATTCCCTTTTTGAACCGGGCGCAGTGATAACACCTCATAGCGATGCGTCGAGCGCTGGCCTAGATAGATGAACGCCGATTGCAGGGCAACTTGCGGCGCTCGTGGGCGGAAGCCCAATTCGGTCCTGGCCTTGGTGATGGTGTATTCCTGTTTAACGCCGTGAAACATCCTCACCTGACTGAGCAACAGTTGAGCTGGCCGACCGGTCAACCCGGCCCAACGCTCCTGCATCCACGCCACCGCGACCAACAGCCATTTGGGTGCCGGCCGTGGTGGGCGATAGCCCGGTGAAACCACGTTCGCGGCATCAATGATCTCGGCCAGTGAAGAGGACCGTTCATTCGCCAGAATGTAGCGCTGCCCTGACCGGCCTTTTTCTGCCGCGAGGATCATCCCCAGGGCGACATCTCGCACGTCGACAAAATTGAAATGAAAGCCTGGGTCCAGAGGCATTTGTCGCCGTCTGACCGAATCGACAAACTTCATGGTGTCAGTCAGCTTGGCCGCGTTGGGGCCGATCATCGCCGAGGGCAACACCGCGACCATCCAAAGATTCAGCGCCTGAGCCGTTCTCCAGGCCATTTGCTCCGACAGGATCTTGGACGCGTAATAGGCATTCTCGCCCTCGTCATTCCAGTGCTCTTCATCGAGCGCCTGCCCGTTCTGACCGATGGCCGCAACGGAACTGACATACACCACGCGCTTGACCCCGGCCTTCGCCGCCGCCTGCAAAACGCGACGTGTTCCTTCCACATTCGGTTCGATAATCTCGGCGTGCGGATGCCTCGCCCAGTGCTTGAACACCGCCGCGACCTGAAACAGCACGTCGACCCCTTTCAACGCCTCGAGCATGGCCGCTTCGTCGAGCAGTTCGGCATACACCCTTTCGCAATCCAGCCCCTCAAACGCTGCCGAATCGTTGACATCACGAACCCCGGCGCGGACTCGGTAACCCTGATCGAGCAAGGCTCTGACCAAGGTATTGCCCAAATGCCCATTGGCGCCTGTGACCAGACATAACTGACTCATACAACTGTCCCCCTCGCTTGAATAAGCAGCTGTTTTGGCGAGGACGACCTTAGTCTCTGTCCCTTGGGACAGAGTCAAGCATCAGGACTCATGACCGGAGCGTTGCTGACCGGCGCTGGACTCTCGCAGCCAGGCCCGCTGCAACAGCTTGATGACCTCGGCATCCGAGGTCTGGGTAAAGTCCATGTACCAACGGCCGATCGACATGAGCCAGTCGGGAATGAGCGGGCATATCAGCTCATCCACCTCGCTGCGTAGCGCCTCCGCCGTCTCAATCGGCGCCACCGGCACGGCGACGACGATACGAGACGGCGCGTGCACACGCACCGCGTGTATCGCCGCCATCATCGAGGCGCCTGTCGCCAGGCCGTCGTCGATCAGGATCACCACCTGATCCTTGAGTTGCACAGGCGCGCGCGTTCCCCGGTAAACCTGCTCGCGGCGCAACAGCTCCCGGGTTTCCCGTGCGACCACGGTGTCGAACGTGGCCTGATCAATCGGGTGGGCCCGCAGCGCGTGTTCATTGAGGATTTGGATGTCGCCGCTGGCGATGGCGCCCATGGCGAGCTCCTGATGGGACGGAACCCCGAGCTTGCGCACCAGCATCAGGTCCAGACGAACGTCCAGTGCAGCGGCCACCTCATAGGCGACCGGCACACCGCCTCGGGGCAGGGCGAGGATGATGACATCGGGTCGATGCGCGTATTTGAGCAACGGTTCCACCAGACGTCGTCCGGCAGCGGCCCGGTCCTGCAGGATGGTGGGCGATGAGGGGCTCATTTGAAAACCTCCTCAGGCGATCACGCCTGTCGGTTCGCAGCACACGGTCACTCAGGATTGTCGGTCTGAAGGTGGCCGACAGCAAGTCCGCCCGCCTACACCAACCGCTCAATCTTCTGATGCTGCCAGACCATTTTGTAATACGCCGTCTGCAACACCAGCATCCCCAGATACGCCACCGGAAACGCCATCCACACACCCTGCAACCCGAAGTGCCCGTCCAGCACATACGCCACCGGCAACTGCACCCCGACCACACAAAAAATCGAAATCGCCATGGGCACCAGCACCGAGCCGCTGGCGCGCATGATGCCGCCGACGATCGCCTGGAAGCCGAACACCAACAGACTCCACAGCATGATGTGCAACAGATGCTCCGCCTTCGCCCGGGTGGAATCATCCGTGAGGAACAACCCCAGCAACCAGTGCGACAACAGATAACCCAACACCACCAACCCACCGGTCAGGCACACATTGATCAACAGCCCCGTGCGCAGAATCGGCCCCATGCGCTCAAGCCGCCCTGCCCCAATCGCCTGAGCACCGAGGATCGACGCCGTGATCGCAATCGACAGCGCCGGAAACTGCACGTAATTGACGATCTGCGTCACCGCCCCATACGCCGCCGTCGCCTGCGAACCGTGCTGATTCACCAGCGCCAGAATCACCAGCTCCGACACCGACAACACCACCATCTGCAACCCGGTTGGCAACCCGATGCGCAACACCTTGCCGAGAATCACCAGATCCAGGCGCATCGCCGCAAACATCTCCCGATCCGGCGCCAACGGATGCCCCTTGCGAATCAACCGCCACGCCAGCCACCCCATCGCCGACAAGTTACCCGCCAACCCGGCATACGCCGCACTCTGAATCCCCATCATCGGCAACCCGAACCAACCGCGAATCAACGCCGGCGTCAGCGCCAACCCGATACACGTCGACACCACCAACGCAATCAGCGGCGACACCGTATCGCTCACCCCGCGCAGGAGTTGGGTGAAGAGCACGTAGACCAGGAGGGACGGCATGATCCACATCATCACGTGGGCGTAGGACACGGCGTCGTCGATAACGTCGGCCGGTGTGCCCAAGCCTTGCAGGGCGGGTCTTGCGAAAACGCTGCCGAGTACTGCCGCTGTCAGACCGATCATTGCACCTAACAGCAAGGTTGTGCCGGCGATGGTTTTCACCAGATGCGGCTCGCGCGCCCCCCAGGCTTGGCCGATCAGCACGCCCGCACCCGCGCCGAGGCCGATGACCAGGGCGATGAAGAAGAAGACGATCGGGAACATGCCGGACACGGCAGCCAGGGCTTGGGTGCCGAGCATTTGGCCGATGTAGATGCTGTTGATGGTGCCCGACATGGATTGGAGGAAATTGGAGAGGACCATGGGGGCCAGGAAAAGGAGGTAGGTTTTCCAGAGGGGGTGTTGGGTGGCGGGGGTTTGCATTGAGGGTCCGTCTCGGGGTGGGCTCGTGTTTTGGAAATTCTACGCTAGGGGACTGGGCACCACCCGATTCGATTTCGCAGATTTGGATAGCAAGAGTAATGTCCGTATATGGACTCCTCCTCATTGCAAGCCCCTTTTCTTTGGCGCCCGTGTCGACTGCACACGTATATTCGGCCTCTAAATACGGCATCGTTTCGATGCAGGGCCATGATGGGCTATTCGCGCGCCGGCTCCCGATCGCTTTTTCGTGCTTTTCGCACGTGGACATTCGAGGGTTTTGCCGACGCCGGTTCGACCGGTTTGCCATCGTTCAGGTAGCTTCGCAATCGTGGTTAAGAGTTGTTTCTCTCGTAGAGCACGTCGGGTAAATAGGTCAGCCGCTGCCTGATTCGGTTGGTAATCAGTGCCGTGACGCAGCATCGCCCAAGCCATGCGTGCAGTTTTGTTGGCCTGCGCAATAGCGGCCACATTGGGATGCGATCGCTCGGCTAAACGAACGGCCCACTGGCTAAGTCGATCCTCTTTGGATTTGGCTGTGTGTAGCGCCGAGCGTGCGCCATGCACCATCAATGTTCGCAGATACGCATCACCGCGCTTGCTGATACCGAGTAGTCGATCCTTACCACTAGAACTGTGTTGCCTCGGTGTCAGTGGTGAGGCGGCAAACTGTCGGCCATTGGCAAACTGAAGGGCATCACCGAGAGCGACGACGAGCGCTGTGGCGATCATTGGGCCGACGCCGCGCAGCTGTTGAAGACGGACGGCGGACGGCTCGCTTGTCGCGATCGCCGTGATCTCGCCGTCGAATTTGCATACTCGTTCATCCAGCGCACGAAGGTCGCCCCACAAACCATCCAGCAGACGACGAAAGCGCTGTTGTTCGATGGTCTTGACGGCGACGAAGCGCATGCTGGGGCGACTCATCGCTTCGCAGATTGCCTCGGCATCGTTGGCGTCGTTCTTGTTGCTCTTGACGTACGGTTTGACGAACTGCGGCGCTATCAGCTTCACCCGGAATCCGCGTGCTTGTAGTTGCCGGACCCAGTGATGCGCACCACCGCAACTTTCCATGCCTATCTCACAGCCAGGTTCGATCTTCTCCAACACCGTTTGCAGCCAGCGGTCATGCGGCAGACGCTGCCGCCAGACGGGTAGCTCATGACAATCCACGCCGTGGATCTGAAACACGTTCTTGGCCAGGTCGACCCCAATGCGCATAAGCTTCATGTGTGGACTCCTCCTCACGGTTGACTGTGGTTCGTACTTTCAGTCTGGCACTCAAGATGCCGAAGTGAGGAGGAGTCCATCCCATTGCTTTTGGCCAGAAGCGGTCACTGGGATGCGCCTGGAAAACGAGTTGATTCAATGGGCATCAAAATTGACTGTGTGTGCCGACACGATGGCTGATATCTTTCCCGCGCACCAAATCGCGTCCAATCGACGCTGACCCCATCAAGGAAGATAAAAACAATGAATATATTATTCATCGCTTCGCTAGGAATTTTATCGCTAATTCAAACTTCACTATCCTTCGCGGATAATGTTAATGGAAAAAGTCTCTATTTACAGCGATGCGCCATGTGCCACGGAATAGATCTCAAAGCAACAGGACCATTGTTTAATAAAAGCAATCCTCCTACACCTAATCTAACAACATCCGCTTTCAAAAAACGATTAAATGATTATCCGGGCGTAATTGTATCATCGATAATACTTCGTCCAAATGGAGACTTGATTCCAAAAACTTTGCGAGAGAATGGTGTAAAGCTATCGCCGTACTCATGGAGGATTAAAGATCTGCGCGATTTAAATCAATACATGGGTGGTGTGATTTCAAAAAATCGATGATTTTTGAGATGAGAGGTAGGCACAGAAATCTAAAAGCCATTTCAGGTTTGAGGGCTTGTGGGGCAATGCCGGTGAGCCAGTCGGCCTCTCGCGGGCATATCGCTAATGAACAATCTCGGATCAATACAAGCTCGGGCGGCTCTTCGCATCCAGCAGCAGTCGGCTGCGGTCGTGACAGGCAAGTAACGGCCAAAAGCGGAAGGTCACGTTTCGAGTAATATGCAATGGGGCACTGTAGAAATTATCCTTATCACGTGTCCTGTCAGTGCTGACCTGGCCTGTAAGTGCTAAGCAGGATCAGGCCATGTATCGACTATGCCCAACGAAAGGCCGGGTAGCTCTCGCAGGAGTATGCAAAGGAACAAGCTGTATCCAACCAGTAATGTGTCGCTTATCGAATCCTGACAGTGCCAGTTTGAAGGTGATGGCTGCTATTGGCCGTTCTCTGCCTCATACCTAGCAGTTATAGCTACCCAGTTTGGCTGTTCTGATGTGGGCGAATTCAGACGCCGCACTGCGGGTACGATGCGGCTGGGACCTAGCCTTGGATTCGATGGCGGTCAGCAGAACCCACCCTAAACCCTTGTTGCTTCGACAAACCTTTTTTCACCGCAATGCGCGCCTCAGGGTTTGGCACCCCCAACGAAACATGTCGTTGTTTGCTCGGCGCGCATCACTCTTCGTTTCGGATATGGACATTAGCTTTATCGATACTTTATCTCCGAACAGCATCATAATCGTAGGGTTTAGTTCCATAGAAAGAATGGATTTCTGTTACCCAAGACTCGTCGGCCATATTAGGCCAATTGTCCTTGTCAAAACCTGGTGCATTTTCCAAGCGTTCTTTCTCTACGTTTAGTACGAAGCGCTTATTTACTGTATCGAGTGTCAATGCATTCCAAGGTACCGCTAAAAGTTTTTCTCCCATGCTAAGAAAGCCACCAAAAGATAGAACAGCATAACTCACTCTACCGCTGCGAACATCCAGCATGATTTCCTTAATATCTCCCAAGTCTTCCTCATTATGGTTATAAACATCATTTCCAATGAGTGTGTCTGCCCCCATCAGGTCGGGGCCAGGCCCCTGTTCCTCAGAGCCGGCATCTCGTAGGAGGTTGGTTTTGTACATGCCATAAGTATCGCGATCTTCGTAGTTCATTACTATCTCCTATCAGCAATCGTCAATCAATCAGAAAAATGTACCCACCGCCTTGATGGCTGTATTAGTGGGAGTCACCCGCTTTCGAAAAAGTTGAATTTTTTTTTCTGCATGACGACGAATGGTAGGTTGAAGCAAAAAGTCACTCAACTTTTAATTAGTGCGCTATCCATGTGTGATGCTTGTTTTTATTTTGGGCATTAACCAGATCGATATCATAGATGCGTGGAGGAAGCGATTTCTCATTATGGCAACTGATTTGCATATGACTTCATAAATATGAGGATTAAGTTTGGGTCGCTGCTGCGACCAAACTTATTTGAATGTTAGTTAATATAGGGAAAAGTCCAGCAAAATCTGGAGCAGGACATAAAATTGGCAGGTATATGTCTGCTTTTGGCCGATAGCAGTCGCCCGCGGAAGGGGCGTAACGGTCCTAGGACCACCATAAAAATTCCTACACAAACCTCGGAATCCCTCACCTTTCCCGCCGTTCTGATGAGGCCTATAGTCCATCTCGTCGCCCAAAATGGCGATTCGGGTTTGGCGACCCGAGAAACGAATGCGAGGGCCGCCTGCCCATTTGCAGGCGTCGTCGCAACTGCAAAACCGCTGTACTATGGCGGTTGCGCGCGGGAGACCTTCGGGTCTGCCGGTTTTCGTTCCCGGTTCGCCAACCTGCGCGCAACTGCCACCCTATTCGTTTGGCGACGATCTGTTGGCGGTCTCATCTAACTGAACGAGATCTCACCTATGGAAAGATACATGCCCCTCCCCGGAATCGACCTGATCCCGGCTTCCCTGCTCATCGACACCCAAGCCCCACTCGACGTCCTGCAAGCCATGGCTGACTACCGCATCCGCACGGTCACCCAAGTGCTGGAAAATATCGCCTGCCGCGCCGAACTCGGTTGCGACACGGTGGTGTTGAAAGACTTTTCTCAGCTGTTAGTCATTCCGTTACGCGACGGCTGTGACTTGATGGACGTGATCGGTCGACGCTTACGAGCGCAGGTGAAGGAGTAAGTAAAAACGGGCGCCTCAATGGGCGCCCGTTTTTCTGCAATTGCGATCTGTGCGTAAACGCGGCTGACGGATCCTTTCGTGAGCCCATTGACCGAAGTCATTTCACAAAAAATATGTGAAATAAAATGTGAAGATAATTTTGTTTAGAAAGCCTCAAAAACCCCTGAAGCCCAGTAAATCAGCGCTTGTTCATCCATTCAATATGTGAAATAAAATGTGAAGCCTTTCATACGGTACAAACCGCTATGTCCCTGATCACATCCAAATCCTGGCTCGACCCGATTCTCCCTGACGCATTGCCTCCTTCAATCATTGCTCTCGCGGACGCGCTGCCCAGAAAGACACAATTCCTAGCCGGACGCCTGCCGCCTGAAACCGCTGCACGCCTCGGCCGTTTGCTGCAAATCACCAATACGTACTACTCGAACCTGATCGAAGGGCAATACACCGAGCCCGCCGAAATGCAAAAAGCACAAGCGGCGCCGGTCAAAGATCGCAAACAGCTTAAAAACCTGGCGGTTGAACAGATGGCGGTGCAAGCATTGCTCGAACGGGTCTTGCGCCAACGCGCGCCGTTTGCCTGGGGTGACATGTTCGCACCTGAGCTTGTGAGCACAGCACATAAACGGCTTTTTCGCGGTGCCAGTGATGCGGAACGAACGCTGTCAGATGGCTCGATCATGCAGCCCGGTATGCGCTCGGTCACAGGTCAGAACGTTGTCGTTGGTAATCATGATGCACCGGACGCTTGTGCTGTAGAGGGAATGCTACGACACCTTCAGGCAGGCTTCGGCCGACAGACAGACTCCCGCCGTCAGCTTATTTCTGCGCTTGCCTACCATCATCGCCTCGCGTGGGTTCACCCCTTTGCAGACGGGAATGGTCGGGTTGCTCGGTTGGTCACTCATCTTCAGTTGGTGAGTTTGGGACTGAAGCCAACGTTATGGTCACTGTCTCGCGGCCTTGCAAGGCAACACCAGAATTACTACACCGCACTGACCATGGCCGACCGCCGAAGAGAAGGTGATCTGGACGGACGCGGCCAGCTGTCTCAGCGACGCTATTTCGAATTCATCGAGTTCATGCTGCAGGTTTGTCACGACCAGGTCGATTACATGACCGCCGCAGTGGACCCGTCTCAGCTTCGAGAGCGCGTGATACGCGCGTTTCACTACAATGAAAAACTTGTACAAGAAGGCATTCGCCCGGAAAGTGCGCCTGCAATCATTGCGCTGATCACCCAAGGAAGCCTGCCGCGCAACGAAATAAAGACCTTCACCGGCCTTACACCACGCCCGGCAATCGATGAGCTTTCGCGGCTAATCAAAGTCGGCCTGGTGGAAAGCCGAACGCCTAAATCCCGGTTCGTCACGCCCGGCCTGCCCGCTTGGTTTGCTCAAGATATTTTTCCGGATTTGCATCAACGGTTTCAGTAATTGGATTTAATGAAAACGGGCGCCATCAAGGCCCAATGCCAGTCAGTTAAGAAATTTCAGCGGCGATGCATTTCCTTGTAATTGAATGGACTCGCCCACGCCGAGGCGTCAATGCGCCACGGTGGCAGTCTAAACAGCCAACGACAGCGAGGGCGAGTCCATGAAAAAGCATACTTCGATTGATCAATCTTTGTCTTCTGCCGATTTATCGGCCTGCACTACCGTGGCGGTCGACCTGGCCAAGCATGTTTTCCAGCTCGCCGGCGAAGACGCCCTCGGCAAGGTGCATTATGAGCAGCGGATCAAGTCGCGCGAGGCGTTCTACGAGTTTCTCCGCCAGCTGCCGCCTCATGTCGTGGTCCTGATGGAGACCGGCCCGGGCGCTCAAGCTTGGGCCCGGCAGTTGCAGGATCAAGGCAACCTGGCGCGGATCCTTCCTGCCGGTCTGGTGGCCAAGCATCGCAGCGGCCCTAAAAATGATCGTAACGATGCGCTGGCAATCCTGCGTGCCGGTCGCGACGAAAAGATCTGCGCAGTGCCGGTCAAAAGTGTCGCAGCGCTGGCCATGCAGGCACTGCATCGCGCTCGTCAAGGTTACGTGCGTCGCCGCACCGCCGTGAGTAATCAGATGCGCGGCCTGCTGCTTGAGCACGGGATTGCGCTGGCACAGGGCGACGTCGCGATCAGCCAGAGAATCCCGCGGATATTGGAGGATGCCACTCAGCCGGTGCCTGCCATGTTGCGCGAACTGATCGACGAACTGTTGGCCGAGTGGCGCCATTTGGGCGAGCGCATCAACGTCCTGACGGGACGCCTGGAAGTGGCCGCGAACGCCGACAAGACAGCCAAACGGTTGATGACTGTGCGCGGTATCGGCCCAATCACCGCTACGGCGCTGGTGGCCAAGGAAACCAAGCCTGAGCGTTTTCCCAATGCTCGCATGTTCGCCGCGTACTTCGGCATGGTCCCTGATCAGCACAGCAGCGGGAAGACGATTCAACTGGGGGACATGACCAAGCGAGGCGATAGCTATTTGCGCAGCCTGATGATCCAGGGTGCCCACGCGGTATTGCAGCAGTTGCGACCTGATTCCCAACAGCCCGACGACCGCCGTTTGTTGCGCTGGATGAGCCGATTGGGCCGCAAGGACGCAGCGGTCAGGTTGGCCAATCGCAACCTGCGCATCGTCTGGGTGCTTTTACAGAATGACCAGACTTATCGTCGCCAGCCCGCCGACGGCCAGCAAGCGACGATGAGCCACTGATCCACCGAGTTCTGCCACCGAGGTACCTACTGACCAACCTGTTGCTGAAAAAACATTGACCCCTGGTAAGACCGGCGTGGATAGATGCCTAAGCTGCTAGTGGCCTTCGAGGCCTGACTGTAATCGGCATGCCACGAGCTCTTCCAATTTTGGCCAGAAGCCGACGACGGCTTCCTCGAGTAGGCCTAATACATAGATGCAACGGGGCGGCAGTTTTTTTAAAAGCGGGTAGACAGTGGGGGCGAGTCCATACATAGCAGCTGGCGAAGCCTGCGTTCGGCTGCGAAGCAGTCGTGAATCCGGCTAACGCGGTCCGCCCGACGCACCGCAATAGCTGATTTTACGACTGCTTCGCAGCCGAACGCAGGCTTCGCCAGCTGCTACAAGGATCGCGTTTTGGCTTAACTGATCGGCATTGGCCATCAAGGTGCCCGTTTTTTGTGTCCATGATCAAAGTGCTTCACCAGCATCCAACAGACGGCTGACCTTCCCTCAGGAAGGCAAAGACCGCGTACCCGAGACGTTCAAGCAGGCCCTTGAAATGACAATCAAGCCCTCCGCGTAGAGCAATACTCCACAATCATCTGAGTGACCGCTGCCACAATCACCTGATCCGCGTCAGGCGAGGTGAACAGCCGACATTGCGCATCCGGCAAATCCGGCAACCCTTGTTCTACCCCAATAACCGCCAATCCTTGCCCCAACTGACTGAGTGGCATGGGCGCTACCGCGAAGCCTGCCAGGGCCGCCGCCCGCAATCCGGCAGTGCTGCTGCACAACATCGCCGTGCGTTGGGCGATTCCCGCCTGCGCCAGCCTCGTCAGCGCGGCCTCGCGATAAGGGCACGGCTCGGGGAACAGGGCCAGCGGCAACGGCGTGGGTAACCGGGCGACGGGTTGCGCCGACCAGGCCCACACCAGCGGTTCTTGCCATAGCAACAGCCCCGCTTCGCTGGTTTCGCACAGCGAACCGATGACCACCTCCAGATGCCCTTGCTTCATCAGCGCCAGTAACGTACCCGGAATGTTCACCTGCACCTCGATCTTCATCCCGGGGTACTGCGCCGCGAATTCCTGAACAGTGCGCAGCAATCGAGACTCGACAAAATCTTCGGACACCCCGATCCGCAGCCGCCCGTGAAACGGCGTGCGGGTCAGGTCTGTCCAGGCATCACGGTTCAGCGCGAGGATCGTGCGCGCATAAGAGACCAGGCGCTCGCCATCGGCCGTCAATTGCTGGAAACGGGTGGTGCGCGTCAACAGGGGTTTACCAATCTGTTCTTCCAATCGCCGCACGTGGCCACTGACCGCCGACTGAGTGAGGTGCAGCTTCTGGGCTGCACGGCTGAAGCCGTCTTCATCGACGACAGTGACAAATGTCTTGAGCAGCAGAGCATCGAACATAGTTTTATACGTGATCAATTGAGTTGTAATTTACGATTTATATTTCAAATACAACTATGTTGCAATGCTCCCACCTGCCCTGCCTCCCCATCACTCAAGGTGTGCCATGACGACTCTTCTCCATATTCAGTGTTCTCCACGCAAACAGCGTTCGGCTTCCCTTGAAGTCGCCCGCAGCTTCATTGCGCGCTATCAAGCAAACACCCCGGACACCGAAATCATCACCCTTGACCTCTGGAACATGGCGCTGCCGGAATTCGATGATCTGGCAATGGAGGCCAAATACGCCGGGCTCAATGGCACGCCGTTGACCCCCGCACAACAAGACGCCTGGAACACGTTAAATGAGTTGGCAAATCACCTGCACCGCGCGGATGTACTCGTGATGTCCGTACCACTGTGGAATTTCAGCATCCCGTACAAACTCAAACACTTCATCGACTTGGTATCGCAGAAAGACATCCTGTTCAGCGTTGACCCGGAACGGGGTCTGGAAGGCATGCTGCACAACAAACTCGCCGTGGTGATGTACGCCCGTGGCCTGGATTTTTCGGCGCTATCGATCACACCGGCGGAGCGCTTCGACTTCCAGAAGCCCTACGTGGAAGCCTGGCTGAAATTTATCGGCGTCACGGAGGTGCATTCGGTGATTGTGGAGAAAACCATCCTGGGGGAAGACGTCGATCTGCGCGCGCGTGAGGACGCGACTCGGCAGGCCAGGAGCCTGGCAGACAGTTTGTCGCTGACGCTTCAGGCCCCCCGGTTACACATCGATTCATTACAAACCGAAAAACCTGAATAGCCACAGCCCACCCATACCAACCGCCAGCGTTAGGACAGTATTGCGAGTGCTTACTGGTCGGCAGACGTGGAAACCCTGGGCCATGCCAGTGGTAAGCGCCCAGCGCATCGAGCACGTCGTCTGTTTCTATGCCTTTGGCGATGACCGCCATGCCAAAATCGTGACCAAAATCGACGACGATACGTACGATCAGCTCATTTGCTTGATCGCTTTGCATGGCCAGTACAAAGGATTTGTCGATCTTGAGGTTCGCTGATGGGCAAATCCTTCAACTGAGCCAGACTCGTATGGCCGCCGCCGAAATCATCGATGGCGATATGGATGCCCATCGTATGTAACTGCCTGAGGATGGTACGACCGGCATAGGAATCAGCAGCAAAGAAACGCTCGCCGTGCTCAGCAACGATTCCTGTCGCCAGCTCGCCAGAAGCCGGTAAGAACTGGATTAGAACCCTGCCTCACAGTGGATTCTTCGTGATTCTGCGGTTATATGAAGCGCCCAAGGCATTCTTCGACAAGGATTGGAAACCGAGCTATTCACAGAAGCAGGATTAAAGATATTCATCGCTAAAGGATGAACATACCCTGGCCCTGCCAGTTTTTTTCGCCTCGTAAAGTTGCTTGTCCGCAGCTTCTATCAACGCCTGGAATTCAAGGTCGTCAGTGGGCGTCAATGTTGCGACGCCTAGGGAAAGAGTCACCACACGAGCTACATCAGAAGCAGAATGCTCGATACCCAGCGCCCGGATATGCTCTTGCATTTTTTCTGCTAGTTGGACCGCTCCGCAAAGACCTGTATTGGGAAGAATGCAGGCAAACTCTTCGCCACCATACCGAGCGACCAAGTCGTAGGGGCGCCCCCGGTGTCAGGATAGTTGTCGCCTCTCCGAATTTTCCTAAAAAAGCACATCGGGGGCGGAAAGAGACTGGTCGTGCCGTATTATTCATCTGAACGCAGAGCCGCATTACTCAAGATGCTGCTTCCCCCGCTGAACCTGTCGATGGCCGAGGTTTCCCGGCGCGAAGGGGTCAGCGAAATGTCTTTGTCCAACTGGCGCAAGCAGCTCAGTTCTGAAGGAAGTGCAGTGTCCGAAAACAAGCAATCGACTCAGAACTGGTCAGCCGAAACCAAGTTTGCTGTCGTCCTTGAAGCCGCCGGTTTGTCCGAGATCGACCTGGGCGAGTATTGCCGCCGCAAAGGCCTTTACCCCGAGCAAATCACGGCCTGGCGACAAGCCTTCATCACCGGCCAGAAATCGGAAAAGGCCCAGCAAAAAGACGATCGGGAGCAGTCTCGCAAAGATAAGAAACGCATCCAGGAACTTGAGCGCGAACTGCGTCGCAAAGACAAGGCGCTCGCTGAAACAGCCGCGTTGTTGGTGCTGCGAAAAAAGCTCAACGACTACTGGGGGACGAACGACAACGAGGACAACTAACGTCTTTGCCAGAGCGCCAGTTGCTCGTTGCCTGGCTAGGTAGCGCGGTCGCGGCAGGCGCCAGAAAAATCAGAGCCTGCCGGGAAATCGGTCTATCGCTGCGGACTTTGCAGCGATGGACTGAAACAGACGTTATCCAGGCCGATGCCCGAACGACTGTCACACGGCCAACGCCGCGCAATGCGCTGACCGAGGCTGAGCGACAAACGATCGTGGCGCTGTGCAACAGCCCTGCGTATGCCCACCTGCCGCCGAGCCAGATCGTGCCGCGCCTGGCCGATCAAGGGCGCTATCTGGCGTCGGAGGCGACGCTTTATCGCGTCTTGCGAGCAACGGGTCAACAGCAACATCGAGGCCGTAGTCAGCGCCCCAAGCGGTACGCAGCACCGACAACGCATGCGGCCAAAGCGCCCAATCAGGTGTGGTCCTGGGACATCACGTACCTGCCGTCGCCGATACGCGGCAAGTATTACTACCTCTATCTGATCGAGGATATTTACAGCCGCAAGGCCGTGGGCTGGGAGGTCTACGACGCGGAAAGCGGCGAGAAAGCCGCCGCGCTGCTGCAACGCAGCGTGATCGGCGAGCAGTGTTTACATGAACCGCTGGTGCTGCACTCGGACAACGGAGCGCCGATGAAATCGGTGACGCTGTTGAGCAAGATGTACGAACTGGGCATCACGCCCTCGCGGGGCCGACCGCGGGTCAGCAACGACAATCCCTACTCGGAGTCGCTGTTTAGAACACTGAAATACTGCCCGCAATGGCCGCAAGATGGCTTTGCCAGTTTGGACGCTGCACGAGCGTGGGTGAGGGATTTCATGCGCTGGTACAACAACGAGCACCGGCATAGCCGTATCCGGTTCGTCACGCCGGCTGAGCGGCATCGAGGACTGGACCATCAGGTCTTGGCCCGGCGACATGAGCTGTACGAACAAGCCAAGGAGCAAAAGCCGGAACGGTGGTCGGGTCGAACACGTAACTGGGAACCGATCGGCACCGTGCTGTTGAACCCGGATCGAGAGCAGCAGGTCGAGAAAAGAGCGGCATAGTTAGACGGTTGACGCGACAACTACCTTGAAAAACGCCGGGCGTCTAACCGTTTCAGATAACGCTTGGGCAACAGATTTCAAGCAGCTATCTCCAGCCTGGTGCCCATATTGGTCGTTGTAGCGTTTGAAAAAGTCAACATCCACCATGATGAGCGACAGCGGCTTTTGCTCTCGAAAGCACTGGCGCCAATCCGCCAATATGTCCTCATCGAATTTGCGTCGATTAGCCACTCCAGTAAGGCCATCCATTAATGCCATGGAACGCAGTAGATCGTTCTGTAGTTTCAGGGTCAGGTGTGTTCGCACACGGGCTCTAACAATGATTGGATTGATGGGTTTGCTGATGAAGTCGACCGCGCCAAGTTCCAGACCTAGTACCTCATCCGACTCCTGCTGCTGTGCGGTAATGAAGATGATGGGGATGTCCTGGGTCGCAGGGTCAGCCTTGAGTCGACGGCATACTTCATGCCCGTCCACACCCTCCATGACCACGTCCAGCAGAATCAGGTCGGGTAGTTGGGTCTGGCATACCGTGATCGCCTGCTCACCGTTGGTGGCCATGAACACATCACAGTCCTCACGAAACAACTCATGGAGTACCCGAATATTAATCGGTTGGTCGTCGACAATGAGGAGTTTGGGACGGTTATGGGGATGTGGTAACCAGGTTTCCATCGATTGTTCCATCAGGCAGATCTCAACAGTTCACGACCAATCGGCATCGCAGCGGAAAAGTCTAGCGACTGCACCATAACAACCAGTTCGTCGAACTGTGGGCGCAGGGATTGCGGCGTTTTTGACGCCAATGCGTCTGCCAGCTCTATGGCTTGAAGGTTGCCCGCTTCCAGCAACAGCAAAATCTCCTCAAGGGATTCTCGCCATTGCTTGAGCGCCATCAATTCGGAGTCACAGACCTGTGCGCTCGGGCTCTGACCAAAGTCGACATTCATCTGCTCAAGGCTTTGTTGCAGTAATCTGCTCAACTCATCAAACCATGTTGAGTCAGCAAAGATGCGCGCTACAGACCCTGCATCTGCGGATTGTAGTTTTTGCTCCAGATCGCCGGCCAGTAGCGACATCGCCTTGGCACCCATGGTGCCGCTGCTGCCTTTAATGGAATGGAGCACGAAAGCTGCCCCCGATGCGTCTCGCCGCTGGATCTGATCGTGCAACCGGCCAAGCAGTTTTTCTAGCGCGGGGCCAAAGTTACGCAGCACGTTGCGGATCAAATCGAGGTCGCCACCAAAGCGACTAATGATTGATGCACGCGACTCGATCACGCCTTCTCCTGTATCGGCTTGGCCCGAGCCTGGAGATGCCTTGCGATCCTCAAGGCCCACTTGAAAAAGCAATGTTGCCACGAGTTGTTCCAGATCGATGGGCTTGCCGACATGCTCATTCATCCCCGCAGCAAGACAGGCCTCACGGTCGGTATTGGAGGCATTCGCGGTCATCGCCACAATCGGCAGCGCTGCAAAGCGTGGATTCGATCGAATGCGACGGGTCGCCTCCAAGCCATCAATATCCGGCATCTGGATATCCATCAACACGACGTCGAAGGGCACACTCTCAGCCATCACCCTGCTCACCCCTTCCAGCCCACCTTCAGCCAGCGTCACTCGAGCGCCTTCCCCTGTCAGTAACTCATCGGCAACCTGTCGATTAAGCATGTTGTCTTCCACCACCAATAGCCGCAGCCCGGCTAGACGCTGCGGCCTGTCAACAGTTGACTTGGACGGGAGTGACTGCGCAAGGCCTTTGCCGTTGAGTGCTCGCTGAACAGCGTCGGCTAACTGCTTGGGCGTGACAGGCTTGGTGAGAAACCCCACGAAGGGAGCGTCTCCCATCTCGTTTGCGTCGGCCAGCACTTCACGGCCGTAAGCGGTAATCATAATGACCATTGGAGGAGGTACGCCGTTGCCCTGCTGACGGATCAATTGAGCAGCGCTCAGGCCATCCATATCGGACATCCGCCAGTCCATCAGTACCACGTCGTAGGCTTCGCCTCTCGCTTGGGCGTTTTTCACCCATTCCACTGCTTGCGTGCCACCACTCACGTGGTCGGCCTCCCACCCTAATGCATGAACGGTTCGCAACAGCAATTCACCCGCCATGGCGTTGTCGTCGACTACCAGTATCCGTATGGACACATCGACTCCAGGGCTGTCAGATCTCAGCAGCGAACTGGGCGCTACATCCAGGGTGATATCGAACCAGAAGCGACTTCCCCTACCCTGCTGGCTCTCCACCTGAAGTTCACCGCCCATCAAGCTGACCAACCGCTTACAGATCACCAAGCCCAGACCGGTGCCGCCAAAGCGGCGGGTGGTTGAAGCCTCGGCCTGAGTGAATCCTTCAAAAATGCGCTGAAGTTGCTCCGGGTTGATACCGATACCTGTATCAGAAACAGCGATGCGCAATCTCACGGAGTTTTCCGTGCGCATCAGTTGCTCGACGCTGACCACGATCTGGCCTTCCAGGGTGAACTTGAGGGCGTTACCCGCCAGGTTGATCAGCACCTGTTGCAGCCGCAGGCTATCGCCTATCAGGTCGTTAGGTAGATTGGAGTCCAGGTCGAACATGACCTCGACTTCTTTCTGGCCCTGGTTGCCGGCCAGCACAACGGCGAGGTCACGCATGAGCGATTCGAGTTCGAATGGGTGAACGTCGAGTTGCAGCTTGCCAGCCTCAATCTTGGAGTAATCAAGGATGTCATTGAGCAAGCCCAGCAGTGATTTCGCAGCGGACTGTGCTTTGGTCACATAGTCGAGTTGACGACCATTCAGGTCAGTGTTCTGCACCAACTGCAACATGCCCAGCACGGCGTTCATCGGCGTGCGTATTTCGTGGCTCATGTTGGCCAGGAACGACGATTTGGCTGCACTCGCGGTGTCGGCCTGTTCCTTGGCATACAGCAGATTTGACTCCAGCTCGCGCTGGGAGGTTATATCCCGATTGATACCCGTCACACGCAAAGCCGCACCGCTCGGACTGCGTTCGACCTGCGCGCCTGCCTGTATGAAGCGGATCTGGCCGTCCGGGCGAACGACACGAAAAGTGGTGTCGTACACACCACTCCCCTCGACTGCGGCACTCAGCTTTTCAGCCGCTGCCACCGCATCTTCGGGGTGAACTCGCGAATACCAGTGCTCATAATCCAGACCATTATTGCGCAACGTCAGTGGCTGACCGTAGAACTCGAACATGCGATCATTCCACTGCAAGGCATTGTCGGCCAACGTCCATGACCAGACGCCCAGTTCGGCTACTTCAGCTGCCATCAGCAACTGATCATGAATCGCCATCAGTTCACTACGTTGTTGCTGTGTTGTCTGCAGGCTCGCAGCCAGCTCCCTTTCCGCCGCTTTACGTTCGGTGATGTCCACCGCGATGCCCAGGTAGCCGCTCAATTTCCCTTCGTCATCACGCATGGAGGTGACCACCAGCGTGACAGGAAACCGCGAGCCGTCCTTACGTATGTAAGTCCACTCCCGGGTTTCTGCACCTTCAAGCTCAGGTTTATGGGTAAACACACGGAAACCATCGATTGCCTGAGCGTACTCCTCGCTCAGTTCAACGCTACGAGCAGCGAGTTCCTCTGGCACATGTATCGATTCAGGTGTGTTTTGACCCAGCAACTCATCGGCGTGATAGCCCAACAAATGCTCGGCGCCTTTGTTGAACACACGGATAACGCCATCGAGATCCGTCGCAATGATCGAGACCTCAGTGGCCGAGCGCAGCACAGTGCCTAACAATAGATTGAGATGCCGCAACTCGGAAGTTCGCTGAGCAACCTGCTCCTCCAGGTTTGAATTGAGTTCAAGAATTCGGGCTTCTGCTACTTTTTTCGCCGAGATATCCCTTAACGTCTTGGAGACTCCAACCACGCGACCACCCTCGCCCTTAATGGGTGAGATGCTGGCGGAGATATCGATCAGCCGGCCATCTTTACGGCGGCGTTGGGTATCAAAGCCAGTGATATTCTCCCCGGCCCTTATGCGCGCAAGGATATGGGCTTCCTCAGCTACCAACTCCTCAGGAACAACCAGACTGACCAACGTCTGGCCCACAGCCTCCTCGGCGGTATAGCCAAAAAGGTGTTCGGCCCCCTTGTTCCAGTTGGTGACGATGCCATCGAGTGTTTTTCCAATAATGCCATCGACCGAGCTTTCGACGATGGCGGCCAGCCTTGCCTGTTCGGCGAGTATCTGCCGCCGACGTTGACGGCTGACACTCACGACACTCGTCAGAGTAGCCAGTAGAAGAGTAAGCAGACCACCCATTAACAGGACGACTGTTGGTGAAACCTGATGCAGGCGCTGGATGAACAACGGGTGCGCGCCGAGTTCGATTTGCCATCGCCTCCCGTACACCTCGCGCTCCAACTGATGGGTCATCAGCGTTTCACGGCTGGCCGAATCGTCGGTGCTTTCATAAAACAGCTTCTCTTGCCCTGGGACGGTGATATCCCTCAGCCGCAGATGCACCGCTTCATTTTCTATGCGCAGGCCCTTAAGTACCTGCTCTGTCTGCAACACGACATAGCTCCAGCCAAACGCTGCTGTCTCTCGGTCAACAGCGGTCGCCGGAGTCTCTCCGCCGCGAAAGATGGGCATCAACACCAGGAAAGACTGCTGCGGTTTCGCTGTGTCCTGTATCAAAGTGATGGGCCCGGTTATCCGTGCCACACCGCTTTGTATCGAGGATTGGGCAGCCTCTCGCCGCGCTGTTTCCGACGCTATGTCCAAGCCAATTGCAGCCTGGTTACCCTCAGCCGGTTCGACATACTGGACAACGTAACGCTCGCCTGAATGGGGTGAGAATTGACGAATGGAGAAATCGGCTTTGCCATCGGTCCGAGCGTATTTGAGAAACTCCCGTTCATCGCGCTCCGATACTCGCCTGATAAAGCCCAAAGCACTGGCGCCGGGGAACTCGGCAGCGAGGTCGCGCGTTTTGTGATATTGGCCAAAAACTTCGCGACTGATGCCATGTTCACCCGCTGTCAGCACCGCTCCACGAGCGCCACGCAATCCGTATTGGTAAAGATCGAGGCGAGTTAAAACCAGCTCTGCGGCTTCCTCTGTAGCCGCGGCGATCGCGTCTTGAGCCTGCTGTTCGTTGATGCGTTCGAGGATCCAGCCACCCAGGATGCTTGCCCCTAACCCCACCACCAGAGTGATGGCTACTCCCCTGCTCAATGCAAAAAACTTATGTTTTCTCACCCGCATTGTCCCATTGCAGAAGACCTTCAAGCCTTCAATATTAAAGTTAGAACCCTGTTGAGAGCGTCTGTAACTTAGTTTGCATGCATCACCCCCGAATGCGCTCAGGCCAGGCCCGCCAATCGTTGAAGTCTTTCGAGGTCCGCTTCAGGCTCTCCATTATTCATAGCACCCTATGCCCCTGGCCCTCCCACTTCTGGATTTGATAAAGCACACAAAGCTCGCCTATTCGGTGCAGCAACGCAGCACTCTGTAGTGGAGCAGCCAACAGCGCTGCTTATCACGGAGCGGGCCACCCCTACACCAGTTTGATCAATGCCATTAAACGATTGGGAGGGCTTACCAGAGTCACGGCGATATCCACTTTAATTTTGGGTGTAAAAAGGCCTGTTGCAAACGATTCGTGCGCCGGATCTGAAAATACCGCTGATTATGATCACCGGGCGTTCCGATCGAGAAAGTGTCTTGGCAGTCAAGTCTCTGGGGAGCAGCGCTTTTTTTACCAAGCCGTTTCAAGTGTCGCGTGTCTTTGAATGCTTCACAACCGAATCTGTTCCTCACCGGCGGACTATACAAGCAAGCAAACAGCTCGCAGGTAAATAGGCGGGGGGATGCATGAATGCTGCGATAGCGGAATAACTCGAGTGTCTTAAGCCCTGCACTGCGACGGTGCGACGCCGCCGTCCGTTATGTCGCAAGTCAGGTGGACATAACATTCCGATTAGCCGCTGACGCAGCTATGCTCGCTAGGCATACAAACATCGGCCAGCGCTTTTGGCAGACTACAAGCCTGCCGTAGTTGTGTGCTGCAAGGTGCTCGTGACGCAGCCATCAGGTCTAGAGCTGCGTCGGGAGCACTCCCACCCTCATCACTCCATTCGTCGAGGGCGTGTCATGCAAGGAAACATGGACAGTCATTGGACCCACGTCTTCTTCCGGTTCTGGCGTCTGCCTGCCATTTACTATCGCCAGTGGAGCGAATCACGTCGTAAATTCGAGTACGAATCACTGCTGCGCTCGGAGTTGTTCAGCGCCGAACAGATGGCCAGCCATGGAACTCTACTGGCCCAACAGCACCGTATTAGCGGCCGCACCGCGAAAGACTCGCTGCTGGCGCGCCTGGCTGACAACGAGACGACGCTAGCCAGTAGCTGCAAGGCGCTCACTGCGGCACCGTTGTCCGCCCGGCGTGCAACACCGGCAGCGGAATGGTTGTTGGACAACTATTACCTGGTCGAAGAGCAAATCCGCACCACCAAGTCCCACCTGCCCCGAGGCTACAGCCGTGAGTTGCCGCAATTGGCCGATGGCCCGTCGGCTGGATTGCCACGGGTCTACGACATCGCTCTGGAGACCATTTCACATGGCGACGGCAGGGTCGATGAGGAGAGTCTGAGCCGTTTTGTAGTGTTCTATCAGACGATAACACCCCTCACACTCGGCGAATTGTGGGCGATTCCGATCATGCTACGCCTGGCTCTGATCGAGAATCTGCGGCGAGTAGCTTCGCGAGTCATGTCTAACTGGGATGACCGCAACCTGGCCAATGACTGGGCCGATCACTTGATCGAAACCGCCGAGCGCGATGCCAAAAGCGTGGTTCTGACGGTAGCTGACATGGCGCGCTCGGAGCCGCCGATGACCTCATCATTCGTCGCTGAACTGGCGCGACGGCTACAAGGGCAAAGTGCCGCGCTGATACTGCCATTGGCCTGGATCGAGCAGATGCTCAGCGAGTCAGGACTCAACATCGAGCGCCTGGTGCAGGTGGATGCCCAGCAGCAAGCCGCCGATCAGGTGTCCATCAGCAACAGCATCGCCAGCTTGCGTCTGATGTCGGCCATTGACTGGCAGGAGTTCGTCGAACACCTGAGCCACGTCGAGCATGTGTTGCGCACAGACCCGGCAGGGATCTACGCGCGTATGGATTTCGCGACCCGAGATCACTATCGGCATGTGGTCGAACGCTTGGCCAGGAACTGTGACCAGACTGAAAAAAGCGTCGCACAAGCGGCCATCGCCCTGGCCGATGCCCGGACAAGGCCCCCACCCGAGGGTGACGTGGCTGGACATGTGGGTTACTACCTGGTGGGCCCTGGACTCAATGAACTCGAGCATCGAATCGCCGCTCGAGTGCCCTTGGGCGAGCAATGGCCACGCCTGCTGCTTCGCGCACCACTGACCTTCTACCTGGGTCTGGTGTTGATCCTGTCAATGCTGTTCGCCTGGCCTTTCCTTGAGGCCGTTTATCTCGACGCAAGGCCTGGATACCTGCTGGTATTGCTCGCGATACCCACGCTGCTGATGTCCAGCCGCTTGGCCATCGGGCTGGTCAATTGGCTGATCACTATCACCATGCCCCCCTGCATTCTTCCCCGACTGGATTACAGCCAGGGTATCCCGCTGCAAGCGCGCACGTTGGTGGTCATTCCCACCCTGATATCCCATTGCGTGGATGTCGAAGAGTTGGTCGAAGGCCTGGAAGTACGCTTCCTGGCCAATCGGGATGCCAATCTGCACTTCGCCCTGCTCACCGATTTCATGGATGCTCCCACCCAGGAGCTGGAGCAGGATGCGAGCCTGATGTTGCTGGCACGGCGGTTGATTGAAGGGTTAAATCAGAAATACCCCGACCCACACAATGACCGCTTTTTCCTGTTGCACCGACCAAGACGCTGGAACGAGGCCGAGCACACCTGGATGGGCTATGAGCGCAAACGCGGCAAACTCGCCGAGCTCAATGCCCTGCTGCGAGGCCGGGGCCAGGAGTACTTTTCACTGATCGTGGGCAATATCCAGGCACTGACTGCCGTTCGATACGTGATCTCCCTCGACACTGATACCCAATTACCACGTGATGTTGCACAGCGCTGCATCGGCGCGATGGAGCACCCGCTCAACCACCCCGTGTTCGACCCGCACAAGGGCCATATCAGCAGCGGTTATGCAATTTTGCAACCGCGAGTGGGCATCAGCCTGCCGAGCAGTGCACGCTCTTCCTATGCTCGGCTGTTCGGGAGCGATGCAGGCGTCGATCCCTACACCCGCGCGGTTTCGGACGTCTATCAGGATCTGTTCCAGCAGGGTTCATTCATTGGCAAAGGCATCTACGCCGTGGATGCTTTCGAGCACGCCCTGGAAGGCTGTTTCCCAGAGAACCGCATCCTGAGCCACGACCTGATCGAGGGTTGTTATGCCCGCTCGGGGTTACTCAGCGACGTGCAACTGTTCGAAGAATACCCCACCCGTTACAGCGCCGACGTCAAGCGCCGGCATCGCTGGATTCGCGGGGACTGGCAGTTGCTGCCTTGGGTCATGCCCTGGACGCCCAAGGCAGGTGGAGAGCTAGAGCGCAATCGTCTTTGCGCCGTGGCACGCTGGAAAATTTTTGACAATCTTCGGCGCAGTCTGGAGCCGAGCGCTTTCCTGATAATGTTGCTGTGGGGCTGGCTTGGAGCAATGGAGCCTGGTTCGTGGACCTTCGCGGTGCTTATCCTGGTACTGATCCCACCGCTGTCGAGCGCCTTGCAGGAGCTAATGCACAAAACCGTCGACGTTCCGATCGAGCAGCATTTGACCGCTGCCCTGAGCACCTCCAGCCAACACTTTATGCGGGCGGTCCTTCCTCTGGTCTGGCTGCCGTTCGAAGCGTTATACAGCCTGGATGCAATCGGCCGTACGCTGTGGCGCATGCTGATCAGCAAGCGTCGTCTGTTGCAGTGGAACCCTTCACGGGAAGTAGAACGCAGCGACAGCAACACGCTATCTGAGCTGTACCGCACAATGTGGATAGCCCCATTGCTGACGACGGTCCTTTTTGTACTGTTACTACCCACTCCGAACGTGCTCGCCCTGGCCGGACCCTTTTTGGTGCTGTGGCTGACGAGCCCGGCTGTCGCTTGGTGGCTCAGTCGGCCTTCCCCCCGGGCGAAGTTCAATCCTTCAGCGCTGGAGCTGCGCTTCCTGCGCTCCCTGGCGCGCAAAACCTGGGCGTTCTTCGATCAATACGTCGGTCCGGCCGACAACTGGTTACCCCCTGACAACATCCAGGAGCAGCCCCACCTTGCCATTGCACACCGTACATCGCCGACCAATATGGGCATGGCGCTGCTGTCCCATCTGGCCGCGCACGATTTTGGCTATCTGAGTGGCGAGCGGCTACTGGAGCGCCTCGATCAGTCCTTGTCCAGCATGGCTGGCCTTGAGAGCTACCGCCGGCACTTCTACAACTGGTATGACACCTTGACGCTCAAGCCCTTGCCACCGCTCTACGTGTCGACGGTAGATAGCGGGAATCTGGCAGGGCTGCTATTGACCTTGCGCCCAGGGCTGTTGGACCTGATTGATGCGCCACTGTTTGATCTGCGGGTGGTCAATGGGCTGATCGACACCCTGAATGTGCTGCAAGACACCCTTCTCGCCGCGGGCCTGGACGACGCCGAGGTACGAACCCTGCAAGACGAAGCGCTCCTGGCGCAGGCCCGGATTGTTTCGAACCCTGACGACGCCCCCGAGACGCTCCTGACCTTGCTGGAGCGCATGCATGCACCCACTGCCCTCAGCGACTTGGCGACGGTCGGTGAGGCCGCTTTCTGGCTCAAGGCATTGTGCGCGCAATGTCAGGATCTGCAGGCCGAGCTGCTGCGCTTTAGACTGCCGCCCGCCATCGACAGGGCAGAGCCGTTGGCGCTCAGCTGGCGCCAATTGGCGCAAATCGATGTCGCTCGCTGGTTGCCGGCTCAGCAGGCTCAAGTGACGTCCGTGCAGCGCCTGGCTGTGCAGCGCATTGCCTCGGTCACCCGCCTGGCCAATCTGGCCGACACCATGGCGAACATGGACTTCTCCTTTCTCTATGATTCCCGGCGCAATCTTTTCGCTATTGGCTATAACGCCAGCGACCACAAGCTGGATACGGGTTATTACGACTTGCTGGCCTCAGAGGCGCGGCTGACCAACTATGTGGTTATCGCTCAAGGCCAGTTACCTCAAGAAGGCTGGTTTAGCCTTGGAAGGCTGCTCACCAGCAGCGGCGGCGTACCCGTGCTGCTGTCATGGACAGGCTCGATGTTCGAGTACCTGATGCCCATGCTGGTAATGCCCAACTACGAAGGTACCCTGCTCGACCAGACCTGCCGCGCCGCGGTCGCCTTGCAGATTGAGTACGGCAATCAGTTGGGCATTCCCTGGGGAGTTTCCGAGTCGGGTTACAACATTCAGGATGCTCACTCCAACTACCAGTATCGCGCATTCGGTGTACCAGGCCTGGGTCTCAAGCGAGGCCTTGGCGAAGACACCGTTGTCGCCCCCTATGCCAGCGCCCTGGCGCTGATGGTGGCCCCCGAGGCCTCGTGCCGGAACCTGCAGCGACTTGCCGCGCTGGGCCTGGATGGGCGCTATGGCCTGTATGAAGCCGTGGATTTCACCGAGGCGCGCTTGCAACGCGGGCAGCGCTGCGCAGTCGTCTATTCCTTTATGGCGCATCACCAGGGCATGAGCCTGCTCGCACTGACTTTCCTGCTTCTTGACCGTCCGATGCAGCGACGTTTCGAATCCGACCCGCAATTCCAGGCGACCACCCTGCTGTTGCAGGAGCGTGTGCCGAAGACCGCCGCACAGTACCTGCATGCCGCAAGCGCGCCGGCTGCGGACCGGGCATCACGAATACATGAAACCAAGCTGCGAGTCTTTTCCGATCCTGACCGCAAACGCCCTGCGGTGCAGTTGCTCTCCAATGGCCGCTACCATGTGATGGTCAGCAGTGCCGGCGCAGGTTATAGCCGCAGCAACGAGATTGCTGTCACCCGTTGGCATGAAGACTTCACCTGCGACAATTGGGGGATGTTCTGTTACCTGCGCGATGTTGCAAGCGGCACGTTCTGGTCCGCCGCGCACCAACCGACGTTGCGCCATCCGGAAAGCTACGAAGCCATCTTCACTGATGCCCGTGCCGAATTCCGTGTACGTGAGCAAGACTTCGACACTCATACCGAAATCGTCGTATCACCGGAGGACGACATCGAGTTGCGCCGCTTGCACATCACCAACCGCGCGCAAGTGCGCCGCAGTATTGAACTCACCAGCTACGCCGAGGTAGTGCTGGCTTCGGCCATCAGCGATGCGATGCACCCAGCCTTTAGCAATCTGTTCGTGCAGACCGAGCTGTTGCACCCGCTGCAGGCAATCATCTGTACGCGTCGGCCACGCTCCAGCCAGGAAACAGTGCCCTGGATGTGTCATTTGCTGGCAGCGCATGGCGTAGATGTCGATGCGCTCTCCTACGAGACCGACCGTGCGCGCTTTATCGGTCGTGGGCGCAATGTTGTGGCCCCGGCGGCAATGGACGATGAGGTCGAACATTTATCAGGAACCGCCGGCCCGGTACTTGATCCGATTGTAGCGATACGTTGTCGCGTTACGCTGGACCCCGGTCAGACGGCGACCATCGACCTAGTGACCGGCCTTGCCGACAGCCGTGACAACTGCCTGCACCTGATCGACAAGTACCGCGACCGTCATTTGGCCGATCGCGTCTTTGACTTGGCCTGGACCCATAGCCAGGTGCTGCTGCGCCAGCTCAACGCTTCACTGAGCGACGCACGTCTGTTCGAGCAGATGGCCGCGTCGATCATCTACGCCAGCGCTGCATTACGGGCCGAGAGCAGCGTGCTGGTGGCCAACCGGCGTAACCAGTCCAGCCTTTGGGGACAGGCCATATCGGGCGACTTACCCATCGTGCTGCTGCAGATCAGTGATCTGGCTAACATCGAGTTTGTTCAGCAGGTGGTCAAAGCTCATGCCTATTGGCGTCAGAAGGGCCTGTCGGTCGATCTGGTGATCTGGAACGAGGATCAGGCCGGCTATCGCCAGCAACTGCAAGACCTGATTATGGGACTGGTTACCTCGGGCAGTGAAGCGAGCCTGGTCGACCGTCCTGGCGGGATTTTTGTGCGCCAGGCACAACAGTTGTCGGGCGAGGACCGGACACTGATGCTATCGGTGGCCCGCCTGGTGCTCAATGACGGCCACGGCAGCCTGGCCGACCAAGTCCATCGGCGCCGCGCGGACCCTTTGCTCCCCAGGCTCGAACCGAGTCTTGTGCGAGCGGAGCAACCACCTGTGGTTTTTGCCGCACAAACCGACTCTGCCTTGATATTGAGCAATCCCTACGGTGGCTTCAGCCCGGACGGTAACGAATACGTAGTAACCCTGCAACCAGGCCAACCCACACCCGCGCCTTGGGCCAATGTGCTGGCCAATGCGCACTTCGGCACGGTGATTTCCGAAAGCGGCGCAGCTTACACCTGGAGCGAGAATGCTCACGAGTATCGTCTCACCCCTTGGCATAACGACCCGATCTCTGACCCCAGCGGTGAGGCGTTGTACCTGCGCGACGAAGATACCGGCCACTTCTGGTCGCCGACCCCGCAACCCTGCCCAGGTAGTGGCCTTTACCGTACTCGCCATGGTTTCGGTTACAGCGTATTCGAGTATGAAGAGGACGGCATCCAAACCGAGTTGTGGGTCTATGTGGCGCTGGATGCACCGATCAAATTCTCGCGCCTGAAAATTCGCAATACCAGCGGCCGGCCGCGGCGTTTGTCGGCAACGTGCTATGTGGAGTGGGTGCTGGGGGATTTGCGCAGCAAGTCGGCCATGCATGTGGTCACGGAGGTGGACCCATTTAGTGGCGCTCTATTCGCGCGCAACGCCTTTTCGATCGAGTTCTCCGGGCGCGTCGCCTTTCTCGACACGGACTCGACGGGGCGCAGTTTTAGCGGTGATCGTGCCGAATTTATCGGTCGCAACGGAACCCTGCGAACGCCGGCAGCACTGACTCGCGCCCGACTGTCCGGACGGTGTGGTGGTGGTTTCGACCCGTGCGCAGCGATGCAGGTCGCACTGGAGCTGGCGGACGGCGAAAGCCAGGATGTGGTGTTCCGTCTCGGCGCCGAGCAGGACACCAAATCAGCCACCCACCTGGTGCAGAAATACCGCGGCGCCAAGGCCGCGGCGAGTGAACTGGACGCTGTGCGTATGCATTGGCGCACGACCTTGGGAGTCATACAAATTCAGACTCCCGATCCAGCCATCGATGTGCTGGTCAACGGCTGGCTGATGTATCAGGTCATCGCGTGCCGCTTCTGCGCGCGTAGCGGCTATTACCAATCCGGAGGAGCCATTGGCTTTCGTGATCAATTGCAGGACAGCATGGCAATGATCCATGCCGACCCGGCTGCCGCGCGCCGACACCTGCTGCTCTGCGCCGCGCATCAATACCCCGAAGGCGACGTACAACACTGGTGGCATCCACCGCAAAGTCGGGGTGTGCGAACGGGCTGTTCCGACGACTTCCTCTGGCTGCCCCTGGCAACCAGCCGCTACGTGTCCATCACCGGTGATCGCAGTGTACTGAGCGAAGTGGTGGGTTATATCGAGGGGCGCGCACTGAATGCTGGCGAAGACTCCTACTACGATCTGCCCGGCACTTCGCAACTCCAGGAAAGCCTCTACCAACATTGCGTGCGCGCCATTGAGCATGGTCTCAAGCGCGGAGTACATGGGCTGCCGTTGATGGGGGGCGGAGACTGGAATGACGGAATGAATCGGGTCGGCGAGCAAGGCCTTGGTGAGAGCGTGTGGCTTGGCTTCTTCGAGTATGAGGTGCTGCTGCAATTCTCCAGTACTGCGCAGCTGGAGGGCGACAGGGTCTTCGCCCAGCGTTGTACCGACCAGGCGGCAACCTTGCGTGTGAGCCTGGAAAATCAGGGTTGGGATGGCGCTTGGTACCGCCGCGCTTACTTCGACGACGGCCAGGTATTGGGCTCTGCGAATAACGAGGAATGTCGCATCGACTCCATAGCGCAAAGCTGGTCGGTGCTCAGTGGGGCTGCATCGCAGGTACGGCGCCAAACGGCCATGGATTCACTGGATCTGCACTTGGTCCGGCGCGATACCGGCGTGGTGTTATTATTGGACCCGCCGTTCGACAAGGGTGCACTGGATCCCGGTTACATCAAAGGCTACGTACCCGGCGTACGCGAAAACGGTGGCCAGTACACGCACGCTGCTGTCTGGGCAAGTATGGCCTTCGCCCGTCTCGGCGACAGCGACAGGGCGTGGGAGCTGCTGCGCATGATCAATCCCGTCAGCCGTCGCAGCGCTGCACAAATCGAAACGTACAAGGTTGAGCCTTACGTGATGGCCGCCGACGTCTACGGGGTTGCGCCCCACACAGGACGAGGCGGCTGGACCTGGTACACCGGATCGGCGGGCTGGATGTATCGCCTGATCGTCGAATCACTACTGGGACTGACACGCTGCGGCAACTCGTTGCGCATTGAACCGGTGCTGCCAGCCGATTGGCCGGGCTTCACCCTCCACTATTGGTTCGGTGCAACCCTCTACCATATAGAGGTGCGCCAAAACGAAGAAGCAACACGCACACTTAGCCTGGATGGCAAGCTACTCACCGATGCGATGTTGGGACTGCTGGACGATGGGATCGAACACCGCATTTTGGCGACTTGCCCGAAATCTACGGCAGTTAATGAGGGGCGCGTCACATCAACTTCTTAACGACAGTTGTAAAAGGGGCTCTGAGCGGTGGCGTTATAGGTTCGATGCACTTGGGTCACCACAGAACTGTCTGCTTGCCGCACTCCCTGTTCAAGCCCAGAACCGTTTCCATGATCTCAAACTGATCATCTTGCCCCTCGGCAAGTCGGTGCCGGCCTGTTTGATGCCGCGATCATTGAGTACCGCTTTGGGTCCGTCAAAAAACCATTCAGTCTGGCCAGCGGCGTTAGCTTTTGTCGCGGCACTCATAAGCGATTTCGCCCACGGCTTCCAGCGCGACCTTATGACCCTCTGTCACGACTGACTGAAATCGCCCCATAATTACCTGTTGCATCGACCGGTTGAATCCACAGCCAAAAGCGGACCTTCTTCGCTCCAGTCAAATTGAAAGGCGGACAGAACAGCCTTTACTGGGTCAGTTTTCGGTCAGCGGCAACAGTTAGTTGGCTTTGAATGCCGATTTTCACACCTATGACACCCGTGTCGTCAGTAGCTCAGCGCGTGCAAGGCCTTGCCGACTTTTTTTGCACTATGCAATATGGCCCCAAACTGGAGGGTTTGCTCAATGGCTGTTTCGACACTCTTTCTATACATCGTCGCAGTCAGCGCGGTGATGATGGTCCCCGGCCCGTCCATGTTGCTGGCGCTCAATAACGGTGCTTCGCACGGTATGCGCGTGGCGGCGTTCGGTATGGCAGGCGCGGCGCTCTCGGATCTGATCCTCATCGCAGCGGTCGGCTGTGGCTTGGGAGCATTGCTACAGGCATCTGAGCAACTGTTCAGCCTAGTCAAATGGCTGGGTGCGTTCTATCTTCTTTATCTGGCCTGGGTGCTCTGGCGGGCGCCGACGCAAGCGCTGCAGCACGCGCCAGGTACGACGACGGCCAGCGGTCGCGCCGCATTCCTGCGAGCCCTTTTGGTCGGGCTATCGAACCCTAAGGGATTGCTATTCTTTTCGGCGTTCTTGCCACAGTTCATTCGCCCCGGCGAGCCTGTCGCCCAGCAATATCTGGTACTGGCTCTGACCAGCGCGGCGATCGATTGTGTGATGATGGCGATCTACGCATTTGGCGGGCGTCATGCGATGCGCAGCTTTTCCGCCCGGGTGATGACGTGGATCAATCGCAGCTGCGCCGGCATGCTCGCCATGTTGGCTCTGGGCATAAGTCTGTATCGCCGCAGCGATCTGCACTGAACAGGAGCGGATCGCCCTCCTCGTTCACGCACGCGTAACCACCCTCACGCGGAACCGTATGGGCATCACTCATCTCATTGCGCTGATGGAGTACCTCAGGCGCGGGCGGATGCTGCTGCCGGTGACCGCCTCAGAAATGGATGTTGACCTAACTGCGATCCCGACCATTGCAATCGAGACCGCGTTCCCTGGTGGATTCAATTTTGAGGCGTAGTGGCACTGGTGCGAAATTGCAGCTCACTTGACCACCCATTTTCGTCGCATTTGACCACCCATTTGCATTCGACCTGACCAGCTGTTTGCATCGACTTGACCGACGCGTTTTGTAACCATGATCGGCAGAGAACGGCCAAAAGCCGCCGGTCAGGGTATCTACCAAAAGTGGGCGATTCACTTAGCGCCATGCTCAAAAACCCAGTCATTTAGCGAATTCCTCGCGCCTGGAATTTTTTCATGGCGTGAAGTGTAAAGTGCAAAAGGTGTCCTAGACTACAGGCTTAAGTGATCTGATTTCATGAATTTTTCACCGCTGCAACTACTGGGTTTTTATATGCATTCAGACAGTCTTCAAACGCAGCACTGCCTTTATCGAATGCCTTCTATCGACCCAAGAACGGGCCTGGCATTGATATGGAATTATGATTTCTGGAAAAAATGCGCGGGGGCGGAAACTTTAGCTTACTGCTGATTGAGACACACAATCCAACGAGCGAATGCAAACATGAATGGTAGTTCGGTAGCGGGTTCTCGATTCAGCGTACTTGATGGATGGCGCGGCATAAGCATCTTGCTTGTCTTGGCGTGCCACCTGCTACCACTTAGCCCAAAGCCTTGGCAATTTAATGCCGCCGCAGGCGTTATGGGAATGGCTATATTTTTTACGCTATCGGGTTTCCTGATAACAAATTTTCTGCTCAACAACAGCAGCGTTGTTGATTTTTTAATCCGCAGAATCTTTCGGGTTGTGCCTCTCGCCTGGTTGTATATGGCCATTGCTTTACCTGTCATGAACAGCACTCCGGATTTCTACATCGCAAACTTTCTGTTCATTGCCAACTGGCCGCCTATGTGGCTTGGTAGTGTAAACGGCCACCTATGGAGTTTGTGCATGGAGGTCCAATTTTATTTCGCCATCGCCTTGCTGGTAGTTCTGATGAGAAACAAGTGGGTAGTGCTAATCCCTTGTCTCTGCATCGCCGTCACGATGTACCGAGTCATGAACGATGTCCACGTCGCAATCAACACTTATTACCGCATTGATGAAATACTTTCCGGATGCATACTTGCACTGATATACAACAATAGACTGGGCAACATCCTTGCGAAACTTCCGACACAAACGGAGATCGCGCAAATATTTTTAGTCCTCCTATTTGTTTTGTCCTGTCATCCCGATGCGGGCTTCATGAACTACTTCCGCCCCTACCTTGCCGCAGCAATGGTGGGGAGCACGTTACTCAATAGCCGGACACGAGTTGCCCAGATTCTGAATAATCGCGTTTTATTCTATATCGCCACCATCTCGTACGCTCTCTACGTTGTTCATCCGCTGCTAATACATACTTGGCTGGGTAGCGGAGATACCGTCATAAAATATTTGAAGCGCCCTTTGTTGTTCGCCGCCATTTTTCTCACCGCGCATATCTCGACCTTCTATTATGAAAAATGGTGGATTGCTTTTGGTAAGAGATTTGCCAAGAAAGTAGCTGGCCAATCTGTTACATCGACCGGTTGAATCCACAGTCGATTGCGGTCCTTCACGACAGGAAGCAATCCGGCCAAAAGCAGCCATTCAGAACTGTCTAAAAACGGACGACTTAATTTGTCAGCTGACTCATTATGGGTGACGCGAATGGGATACCATTTTGACCCGGTTGAAAAACGCTCAGGGAGATCACCATGTCTGCACAAATCCAACTATCAGAAAATGTAACTGAAGCAGAGCGCCTAGCCATTCTGACCCCGCTGCTGGCTCATAACCTGACTAACGGCGGAGACGACGCGCATGAAAGATTTGCTCTGCTGCTACGAGCCCCTGACAGGGACGAAGTCATTGGCGGGCTGTACGGGAAGATTTCCTATCGATGGCTACTTATCGATCTTGTCAGCGTTCCTGAGCAGATGCGGGGCCAGGGTATCGGGGAGCGGTTAATGCGCATGGCCGAAGATATCGCGCAAAAGAAGAACTGCATTGGCATTTGGCTAGAGACCTTCAGCTTTCAAGCGCCAGGGTTTTATCGAAAACTTGGGTATTCCGAGTTCGGATGCTTGGCAGATTACCCACCAGGACATACTCGACTCTATTACCAAAAGACGCTGTGCTAGCAGCGTTTTGAGTTAATTTTGCCGAGGCAAAGAACCCACACGCGAAGCCAAAAGAGTTTACGACTCAGGGTCCATGATTTTTTGACCTGGATGGACTCAGAAACCGGTTAGGTCCGCTATGGGTTATGGATTCAACCGGTCGATGCAACAGATTGGCTGAATCGTTCAGCGGGCGTTTCGTAGTTTGGGGTCTGCCGGAGAAGATGTCCGGAATAGACTCGTTCATCCTTGCAGCCCTGCCATACTGTTCAGCATGACCAGTGCAACCTTCCGCTTCTACGAGGAGCTCAACGACTTCCTGCCGGCCGAACGGCGGCGGCAGTCCTTCACTTGTCCTCTGCTGAGCCGATAGCCGAGCGCATCGGGCCGGCTCTAAGACTTGAAGCGCCCCACCCGCCCGTTCAGTTCATTCGAGAGGTGCGAAAGCCGGCCTGAGTCTTCTTGCGCAGAGCTGGCCAGGCTTTCGACCAGCCGCGCCTCGTCGTAGATCTGCTGGATATGCCGATTGATCACTTCGGCCACACTAAATAAATCAATTCCCATTTAATGCATCGCCAAAATCCCAGTTTTTAAGGATGGCTTTCCAAACGCCAAAAACACCGATAACGTAATATGAACTACAAAATAAATAGCGCTCTCTACATGAATAACTGGCTGACACTGATTCTCGCTTTACCCACCGCGAATGCCACCGAGCGCATGCGAGCCTGGCGTGCTCTGAAAGCCTCAGGTGCGGCGGTTTTGCGCGATGGTGCCTATCTGTTGCCTGATACCAGTGTCTGTCGCGATGCTCTGGCGTCTGTCGAACGCGACATCCTTTCTATTAATGGCACTGTTTACATCCTGCCCGTGGTCGATCCGGAGGGTGAGCGTTTTGTCGAGTTATTCGACCGTAGCGATGACTACAGCAAGCTACGCGCAGAAATTGAAGAGTGCCGTGGACAGCTCAATCCTGAAAACGCATTGGCCACCACCAAACAAATTCGCAAGCTACGCAAAAACTACGATCAGCTCACCTACATCGATTATTTCCCAGGTAAGCCCAAGGAGCAGATTGATTCAGCCTTGCAGGAGCTTGAGACGGCTGCCAGCAGAGCGTTGTCTGCGGATGAACCACATAGCCGCGACGAACCCATAACGGCACTCAACCGTAGCGACTATCAACGTCGTGTCTGGGCAACACGTAAGCGTCCGTGGGTTGATCGTCTGGCTTGCGCCTGGTTGATTCGGCGCTTCATTGATCCTCAAGCTCAGATCCTCTGGCTGAATACTCCACAGGACTGTCCGGCAGACGCGCTGGGCTTCGACTTCGATGATGCGACCTTCAGTCATGTCGGCAATCGTGTGACCTTCGAAACCCTGCAAGCCAGTTTTGAGCTTCAAGAGCCCGGCCTGAACCGCATCGCGGCCTTGGTGCACTACCTCGATATCGGCGGCATTCAGCCTTTGGAGGCTGCCGGCATCGAGCGCGTGCTGGCGGGATTGCGCGAAACCATTACCCATGACGACCACTTGCTGGCTGCTGCCAGCGCCATCTTCGACGGCCTGCTCGCCGAGTTTGTGAAAGAGGAACAACCCAATGAGTAAGGTGTTGGCATCAACGGCTGAAGAGGATCTATCGAGGCCGGAGGCGATCAGCTTGTGTGAGGCATTCCGGTTCTGGTTGAAGCTCGGCTTCATCAGTTTCGGCGGGCCAGCAGGACAGATTTCGATCATGCACCAGGAACTGGTAGAACGTCGGCGCTGGATCTCTGAACGACGCTTTCTCCATGCGCTCAACTATTGCATGTTGCTGCCTGGGCCAGAGGCTCAGCAATTGGCGACCTACATCGGCTGGCTGATGCATCGAACCTGGGGCGGAGTGATCGCCGGAGTGTTGTTTGTGCTGCCCTCTCTGTTCATCCTCATCGCTTTGTCGTGGATGTACATCGCGTTCGGCGAAGTGCCTGTGGTGGCCGGCCTCTTCTATGGGATCAAGCCTGCCGTGACGGCCATCGTGGTGCAGGCGGCACACAGGATCGGCACTCGGGCGCTGAAGAATAATTGGCTGTGGGCGATAGCAGCAGCTTCATTTACTGCGATCTTTGCGTTCAATGTTCCTTTCCCGCTGATCGTATTGGGGGCAGCGTCAATCGGCTATGTCGGAGGGCGTCTGGCGCCTGAGAAGTTCAGAACCGGGGGCCATAGCGCTGCCAAAAAGTCCTTCGGCCCGGCCTTGATCGATGACGACACCCCGTCCCCGGAACATGCCCGGTTCAGCTGGATGAAACTGGCGCTGCTGGCCCTCATCGGCGCAGCGCTGTGGGCGTTGCCGATGGGAGTCCTGACCGCGCTTTTTGGCTGGGAAGGTACCTTGACCCAGATGGGCTGGTTCTTTACCAAGGCTGCGTTGCTGACTTTTGGCGGGGCTTATGCAGTCCTCCCGTATGTCTATCAAGGTGCGGTCGGTCACTATGGCTGGCTTACCCCGACTCAGATGATCGACGGTTTGGCACTGGGGGAAACCACACCAGGGCCGCTGATCATGGTGGTGGCCTTCGTCGGCTTTGTTGGAGCGTACGTCTCACAAGTGTTCGGCGCCGATCATGTATTTCTGGCCGGGGCTGTCGCGGCCACCCTGGTGACATGGTTCACCTTCTTGCCCTCGTTCCTGTTCATCCTCGCCGGGGGTCCGCTGGTGGAATCGACCCACAACGAACTCAAGTTCACTGCACCGCTTACCGCAATCACAGCGGCGGTGGTTGGAGTGATCCTCAATCTGGCCTGTTTCTTCGGCTATCACGTGCTGTGGCCGCAAGGTTTCAGCGGCACCCTCGACTGGCCCTCTGCACTGATCGCCATTTTGGCGGCAATTGCCTTGTTCCGCTTCAAACGGGGCGTCATTCAGGTGCTGATGGCGTGCGCGCTTGTCGGCTTGGCGGTGCATCTGCTGCGCTAGAGAGGATGTGATCGGTCGACGCTTACGGATTCAAGCAGCGCAACAAACGAAAACGGGCGCCTTGTCGGGCGCCCGTTTTTGTTCAGGACTGCTTGCTGTGGGGTTTGGTAGCTTGCAGCATCACCCACCGCTGGACGATGCAGACCATCGCAGCCAGCCGCTAAGCCCTTTCAGCCCTTATGGCTGATCAGTGCGATTTTTTCGATACCGACGTCCCGGCTTTGCTCAACCCTTTCGTGTTGTGATCGCCTGGTGTCGTGGTCGAGACTGCCCTGGCTTTGTCCAAGCCGCGAGTGTCTTTGGAATTGGCGATGCCTGAAGTCGTTTGGCCATGACCGCTATCACTATTGCGAACACTGCCGTAGTGGTTTCCGCTTTCGCCACGGTCACGAACAGCCTTGCCGGCATGATCGCTGGACAGTCCATTACCGCGGCCGTTGCTGTCAGAGTTGCCGGAGTGACCTGAACCGCTGTGACCGCCGCCGTGGCCACCGCCATTACCGCCTCCGTTTCCGCCCCCATTACCACCACCGTTACCGCCGCCGCCACCACCACCGTTACCGCCACCACCACCACCACCACCACCACCACCACCGTCTTTCGCATAGGCGGAGTTCATGATGGACAGGTCAGCAGGGAGTAATGGGGCGGCCGCCAGCATCAGGGCGCAGGACATTACAGCAATGAGACTCTTATTCTTTAAAAGCATGATGGCTTCCATAGGTTGATATCGCGAATCTTATGACGCTGTAAGCCCCAGACAGTTCAAAGCCCTGCGACCGACGGGATGCTGCCGGCGCTAGCGTGCAGCGCTCCGGGTACCCGCGAACGCGCTTGTGCCAAGCCATCGCCACAAGCTTTCCGCATCTTTCACCGCGCCATCTACACGCAGCTCTCGCGACTGCAGAACCTCCCGCGGTGTGCGGTCGCCCGTCCACACCTCAGTCAACGCGCGCACGCTGGAGTCCACGACGAGCGTCAGTTCGCGGCCGGGATCGTCGCGACACAGGTCTGCCACGCCCTGTTCAACCACGAGCCACCACGCTTGCTCGCCGGGTCGCGCGTCGCGGAACTTAAAGTGGATGACCACCGGTCGGGACGGGAATGTCTCGACGCGCACGAATCGGCGCACGTCCCACATGAGCAGCCCCGCGTCGAGTTCGTCATCGCGAAGGCGACTGCCGATCCAGCGCGCGCCCCAATGCCCTAGCGCCATGATGATGGGGCGCAGTTCCTCGCCTGCCTTGGTCAGGCTGTACTCCCAGACTTTGCCGGTGGCTGTGCGGTGCACGACGCCGATTTCTTCCAGATGGCGCAGACGTTGTGCCAGCAGGTTGGTGGACATCCGAGGCACACCGCGATGCAGTTCATTGAAGCGCTTGCTGCCGCACAGCAACTCGCGCACGACCAAGGGTGTCCAGCGCTCGCACAGGGCTTCAGCGCCGCGCGCGACCGTGCAGAACTGACCGTAGCTTTCGTCCATTGCCTTGGCTCCGCAACTACAACGCTTCAGATTCTGAACTAGCCCCGCCACTTCGCCACGCGCACGCTGAAACCTCGAAAGCCAAATACCAAAGGAGCACGCCATGACCAAGGTAGCCATCATTCAGCGTCCGCCCGTGCTGCTCGATCGCAGCGCGACAATCGCCCAGGCCGTGCAATCGGTCGCCGAGGCAGCGACGGCGGGAGCCTCGCTGATCGTTTTGCCCGAATCGTACATTCCCGGTTACCCGTCCTGGATCTGGCGGCTGGCGGCGGGAAAGGACGGGGCTGTCATGGGCCAGTTGCACACGCGGCTGCTGACCAACGCCGTCGATATCGCGAACGGTGACCTGAGCCAATTGTGCGAGGCCGCCAGGGTGCATGCGGTGACGATCGTGTGCGGCATCAATGAATGCGACCGGCGCAACGGAGGCGGCACGCTCTACAACAGCGTAGTCGTTATCGGCGCGAACGGCGCCGTGCTCAACCGACACCGCAAGCTGATGCCAACCAATCCCGAGCGCATGGTGCATGGCTTCGGTGATGCAACCGGGTTGCGTCCGGTCGATACACCGGTCGGCCGCGTCGGTGCGCTCATCTGCTGGGAAAACTACATGCCGTTGGCACGCTATTCACTGTATGCCCAAGGGGTGGAAATCTACGTCGCCCCCACGTACGACACGGGCGAAGGCTGGATCAGCACGATGCGTCACATTGCACTTGAAGGCCGCTGTTGGGTGCTCGGCAGTGGCTCCGCACTGCGCGGCAGCGACATCCCCAACGACTTCCCGTCTCGTGCGCAACTGTTTCCCGATCCGGACGAATGGATCAACGACGGCGACTCAGTGGTGGTCAGCCCTCAAGGCCGGATCGTGGCCGGTCCATTACACCGAGAGGCCGGCATTCTGTATGCGGACATCGACGTCGCTCTCGTGGCGCCAGCGCGGCGGGCGCTCGATGTCACCGGGCATTACGCGCGCCCTGACATTTTCGAACTGCAGGTGCGGCGCACGCCTGCGACTGCGGTGCGTTACATCGACGAATGAAGTCCGGCGGTATCGCCTGACATTGATCAAGGAGTCATGCCATGAGCATTGAACGGTCTTACAAAGGCAGTTGTTTTTGCGGCGCAGTCGAGTTCACCGTCAGTGGCGAGCCGGTCGGAATGGGCTACTGTCATTGCGAGTCGTGTCGGCATTGGTCAGCAGGGCCGGTCAATGCCTTCACGCTGTGGAAACCCGAGGCGGTGCAAGTGACTCGGGGTGCTGACAACATTGGTACCTACAACAAGACACCGCAGAGTTATCGCAAATGGTGCAAAACGTGCGGTGGGCACCTCTTCACTGAGCACCCGGGGATGGGGCTCATCGATGTGTATGCCGCGGTCATCCCGGATCTTGCGTATTCGCCAGGCGTTCACGTCCACTACCAGGAGACCGTGCTGCGCATCAAAGATGGATTGCCCAAGCTGAAGGATGTCCCCAACGAATTAGGGGGATCGGGTATCAGCGTGGACGAGTAGCGCTGTTTACGCCGGTTGCCACCTTCAAATGGGCATATGGATCATGCCCATCAATCGAAAGCACCGTTGAGCACTTCGTAGATGAGCCCGGTTGCCAGCGCGACCAATATCAAGTCGGTGCCAACTTGCTGCCATTCATATCCATCATAATGAGGAAGCCTGCCGATCAACCGGCCGTCCAGTTTTTTGGCAATCCCGGGGGGAAGCGGCTTACCTCGCGCGAGGTTCTTTTGAATGCCGGGTGGTAATGCAGGTCCGGGGCTCCAGTAGTCCCGATACCCACCAATAATTCCAAGAACGCTTGCGCGATTGATGCTTGGGCCATTATCCCAATCACCGCCCCCGGAATCTTTGCCCTTACCTCCCTGACCTCCCTGGTTGCCATGAACCTGGCTGTTTTGCGGGTTTCCCTTGCCGTTTCCCTGACCCTTTCCATTACCAGGATCGGCCAATGCAGTCACTGAACCGGAAACCAGCGCAAGGCATGTAATAGCTGCAATCAATGAGCGAGAGCTGAGCATGAGTCGTTCCTTCAGGGTGGCGGGACATCTCTCTGGAATTTAGACGCTATCGGTGATGTGGGTTCTATTTCCTGCCATCGACACCCAAGCCCCCACGGCCGGTTTGCAACGGAGCCTGTCGTACTCGCCGTCGAGGCCATGCATGACAGCCTCGAAGGTGTGGAGCGCTGTGTCGAAGACAGTCAGCTGGCGGCCGCGATGTTGCAGGCGGTGGGCAGCGACATCTCCCATATCGATGAACTCAATGGGCGCATTGTCACCACCACCCGCAAACCATCCACGGCAAGCCGCGAAGTGGTCGGGCGCTTGCAGTCTGTGCAGACCATCGCGCAAAGCACCGCAGACGATATCGAAACCCTTGCCCTGAGCAGCCAGCGCTTGCCACCCATCGCGGTTCGCCTGGATGCACTGGGCCGCACGTTTGATCAGTGATGCTCAATGCGCAGTAGCCGTGAGTGCCACGGTAACTACAGCAATGGCTGTACTTAGCCAAGCTGCGTGTACGGGAGATGACCAACGGGGAACATGTTACGAATTAAGTCACGGATATTTACCGACAGAGCAGACCCTTATACGATGACGCCCGCATATACTGCTCTCCATCAGGCAGAGTAAGCTATAGTTATGTTTGACAAAGAGGCTTAAAAAATAGTGTTTTTTTAGTTAAGCAGATCTTGTGCAGCCAACTAAGCAAAAGCTGTACAAAAGCTCAATTACTCCTCCAATAACATGCAGTATCATTGGGCACATGAACGATGAATAACAATAGATTTCTGGCTGACAACTCTAAAACCTTCAGCATAGTTATAGTCAATTACAAAACACCAGAAATCACCAGGATATGCTTAGACTTATTGCACCAGCATGTGGGCAGCCACAGCGTCCCAATATGGGTAGTTGACAACTATTCCGCCGATGAAAGCACTGAGTATTTACGAACGCTTGACTGGATCAATTTAATCGAGCGTTCTGTTTCTGAACCAGAACCGGGCCATATCGCACATGGCAAAGCACTTGATCTGGTTTTGGAGCGAGTTGAAACTGATTATTTATTTCTACTGCACACCGACACATTTGTTTTCGATAAAAATGTTTTTCCGATGATGCTGAATAAATGTTTGAAAAATCAAAAAGTCGTAGCCGTCGGTTGTATTGAGCAATTAAACCGCGGTACCACAAGAACGCTTTGGCGCTTTAGCTCACGACTATTCAAACACCATTTCAGACGCCTGAAAATCTCCATGGGATTACGCTCCAGAGAGCCAAAACCGTACAGAGAAGTCTACTTGAAGAGTTTCTGTACATTGTGGAACTGTAAACTTATCAAACAGCACAACATGCATTTTTCGATGGATGATCGCGTGCCAGGCTACACCCTCCAAGACCGCATGACCGAGCTTGGCTATGTCGTTGAAATGGTATCACCGCGTAAAATCTTCAGTTATCTGGATCACATCCAATCCGGCACTGTCGCAGCGGCTGGCGGCTATGAAAAGACTCATAGACGAACCAAAATGTACAACGATATTCTTAAGCGCCTGAAAAAAGAAGACAGCAAAAGTTAAGCGACGAAGAGACATAACGAGCAGTGTGCTGGACGCTGCTTGAAGTCATCCACCTATATCAAGTTATTGGAGCGGTAATGGCACCCATCACTCAAGCACTACCTATGACCCTCTCCCCGGCGCTTGATTTCGACCAGAACGCCGCCAGCGCCTTGGGTTCCTCATTGGCCAGTGGCTATACTCAGGCTACGCCATTTCCGCACATCGTCATCGATAACTTCCTGGATGAAGAGCTGATTGCGAGTATCTGCTCGCACTTCCCAATCGAACCCACCAACAACGAAATGCTCTATGAGCGCGGCTATAAAGGTCAACGAAAACGTCAAATCAGTCCCAACGAATGCACTCCCTATTTGAAGACTATTTTCAACGCCTTTAACTCGGCCCCCATGTTGCAATTTCTTGAAAAGCTCACAGGCATCGAAGGCTTGATACCCGACCCCTACTTTACGGGTGGCGGCCTGCATGAAACGAAAACTGGTGGTTTCCTGGGGGTGCACTCGGACTTCAGGCTCAACAAAAAGCTTAACGTTGAGCGCAGACTGAATATCATCATTTATCTAAATGAAGACTGGCGAGAGGAATACGGCGGCAACCTTGAACTTTGGGATGTCAACATGAAGACCTGTCTTAAAAAAGTCCTGCCCATTTACAATCGATGTGTCATTTTCAATACAGACAAAGACAGCAATCATGGGCATCCAGAGCCTTTAACAACGCCAGAGCACATCACGCGCAGGTCTATAGCGCTTTATTACTACACCGCAGGAACCATGGTAATCGATCCCGCACAAAGAAATAAAACCCACTACAAGCCAAGGCCCAAAGATCGTTTAAGCCTAAAGTACTACCTGGGTAAACTAATCAAGAAAAAAAACTAAACTACGAAACACCCGGTGAAAAATTTAGCCATCTTTAAGGAAGATCATGGAGATTCGATTGACGGAAGCCAAAGACTGGATGTTTTTGAAGCGAGTCCGTCTCGCTGCGCTTTTGGACACGCCGACAGCGTTCGGTGTGAGTTACCAAGAGGCCGCTCAATACAGTGACGAGCAGTGGAAAGAGCGAGCCTCGTCAGCGGCCGGACCGGAATTCTGGTTGGCCATCAAGGACGATAAACCGGTGGGGATGATCGGTGCCGGGGTCAGTCAAGCGAATCGCTATAACCTGATCGGCATGTGGGTTGAACCCGACGCACGTGGTTCTGGCGTGGCAGCTCAGCTTGTTGATGCGGTGAAATCTTGCGCAATCGGCAAAGGGCATGATCGCGTTTTTCTGGATGTCTCCCCGGACAATGCAAGAGCCTCGAACTTTTATCTAAAGCAGGGTTTCTCTTTCATCGATGAATGGGAACCTTTGGTCAGTCATCCGCATATCATGGTTCAGACCATGCTTTGGACTGTACGGAACTGACTGACAGGCGGATCGGGGTCGTCAGTACCGACCCCAAATGGCCTCTCAGCACGCCCACGTTTTCCCGAGCGTCACCAGATCGGCCTTTTGCAGATCCTGTGCGCTCATCACAATACGGAACTTGCAGGTGGCGTTGAAGTTGAGAAAAAAGGGTTCCGCAAAAGCGGGGATGTCGGAGGGGTCTTGTACGTCGACCACAAAAATCCCACCACGCATGCCATCTTGTTCAGTAAAGTACGCCGCCTCCGGTTTGATGCTGTTCAGGATGCGCTCAATAACCTCGCCCACCGTCCCCGCTTTGACAAGGGCGTTGAAGGGTTCGTTAGGGCACTCGACCATCAGTAACATCTTCATCATTCAATCCTCTGTTCCACTTGCAACCCTGCAGTGTCATCAAGAATAGCGAAGCGTGAGCTAACCCTCGTGCCAGGTTACGGGCGGTCATGAAACATGGCGATTTCGGGCTGCTAAAAGCGCTAACCCAGGGATCATCCTGGCCGGATCGACTTCAGGCTTGTCCCACTACCAATGGGGCCAAAAGCGGTCAATTTAGCTCCATTTCGTCTACCCTCACAAAGCGCCATGCAGCAACCAGCTTGCGCTTGGCGTATCGACACTTTTGCCTTAATGCACCGGAGAATTTTCATGCTCAACCGTACCCTGGCATTGGCTGTCGGCTTGACCCTGTCTTTTTGCACCCTGTTGGCGCAGGCCGCCGACACCCTGAAAGTCAGCGCGATTCCCGATGAAGCCCCGACCGAACTACTGCGCAAGTTCAAGCCGCTGGGCACCTACCTGGAACAGCAATTGGGCATGAAGGTCGAGTTCGTTCCCGTGAGCGACTATCCGGCCGTGGTCGAGGCGCTGGCCACTGACCGAATCGATATGGCCTGGCTGGGCGGCTTCACGTTCGTGCAGGCACGCCTGAAAACCGGCAATGCCATTCCGCTGGTACAGCGCGAACAGGACGCCCAATTCACCAGCAAGTTCATCACCGCCGACCCGGCCGTCAAGTCACTCGCCGATCTCAAGGGCAAGACCTTCGCCTTCGGCTCGGTGTCATCCACGTCGGGCAGTCTCATGCCGCGCTATTTCATGCTCAAGGACGGCATCAAGCCGGAAACGTACTTCAGTCGCGTGGGCTATTCCGGCGCGCATGACGCCACTGTCGCCTGGGTCCAGACCGGCAAGGTGGACGCCGGGGTACTGAACGCCAGCGTGTGGGAAAAACTGGTCGCCGCCGGCAAGGTAGACACCACCAAGGTCAGAGTATTTGCGACCACCCCGGCCTACTATGACTACAACTGGACGGTGCGCGGGACTCTCGACCCGGCGCTGGCGGCCAAGATAAAGGCAGCCTTTCTGGCGCTCGATCCGGCGAACCCGAAGGACAAGGAGATTCTGGATCTGCAGGCCGCCAGCCGATTCATCGAAACCAAACCCGAGAACTACAAGGGCATCGAGGAAGCCGCACGCGCCGCCGAACTGCTCAAATGACGTTGCATCTGACCCAGGTCAGCCTTACCCACGCCAACGGCGTCCATGCGTTGCGCGGTGTGGACCTGCACATCGGTGCCAGCGAACAGGTCGCCATCATCGGTCCGTCCGGCGCGGGCAAGTCGAGCCTGCTCAACCTGCTGGCCACCGCCCTGCGACCGGACAACGGCGAGCTGCAGGTGCTCGGCGAGCGTGCCTGGCAGCTGTCTGCCCGTCAGCGTCAGCGTCTGCGCGCGCGCATCGGCCTTATCCATCAAGCGCCCCCGCTGCCACCGCGCCAGCGCGTTGTCACCGCGGTTCTGGCTGGAAAACTGGGTCAGTGGGGTCTGGGCAAAAGTCTGCTGAACTTGCTGCATCCAGTGGATATTCCGGGCGCACGCGCGGCATTGGCCAGGCTCGACCTCAGCGACAAGTTGTTCGCGCAATGTCAGCAACTGTCCGGTGGACAGCTACAGCGTGTAGGCATTGCCCGCGTGTTGTATCAAGCGCCCGAGGTGTTGCTGGCCGATGAGCCGGTATCGGCCATGGATCCGGTGTTGGCTGAGCACACGCTTTCGGTGCTCTGCCGCCATGCCCGGCAGCACAACGTCACACTGGTCGCCAGCCTGCATGCGGTGGAGCTGGCCCTGGCGCACTTTTCGCGAATCATCGGCTTGCGTGATGGGCAGATCATGTTCGACCTTGCGGCCAGCGAAGTCGACCGCCAGCTGCTCGACAAGCTCTACGCCAACGAACAACTGCAATCCCCACCGATTACTCCGGCGCCCTTGAGTGTGCAGATTCCCCGATGCTGACCCGTGCTACCCGAGATCCGGCCACCTGGCCCCGCCTGCTGCTCACCTTACTGGCCCTTGCCTTGCTGTGGCCGGGCATTCACTTCAGCGAGTTGGACCTCAGTGTACTGGTGGCGAGTGACAGTCAGAACGAGATGGGCCGGTTTGTCTCAGCCTTCTGGCCACCGGCCCATGGCGAGGAATTCATTGAGCTGCTAGTGCAAGCCATCCTGCAGACCCTGGCCATCGCCACGGCCGGCATGGCCCTGGCGTTGCTGTTGGCCGTCCCCGCCAGCCTGCTGGCCAGTCGGGCTCTGTCGCTGTCAGCTGCCTCCCGCGCCGGCCACCCGAGCTATTGGGGCCAACTGCTGCGTTGGCCGGTACGCGGTTTACTGATCTTCCTGCGCAGCGTGCCGGAAATCGTCTGGGCGCTTTTGTTTGTGCGCGCCGTCGGCCTCGGTCCGACGGCCGGGGTTCTGGCCATTGCCATTACCTACAGCGGCATGTTGGGCAAGGTCTACGCGGAAATTTTCGAGTCGGTGGACCAGCGCCCGGCCCACGCGCTATTGCAGGCTGGCAGCGGTCGGCTCGCAGCCTTTTTCTACGGGATCCTGCCCAATGTCGCTGCGGAACTGCTGTCGTACACGGTGTACCGCTGGGAATGCGCAATCCGCGCCTCGGTGGTGATGGGCTTCGTCGGTGCCGGCGGTCTGGGCCAGCAAATGGACCTGTCGTTGCGCATGTTCGCCGGCGGTGAAGTGGCCAGTTTGTTACTGACGTTTCTTGTCCTGGTACTGCTCGCCGATCAACTCAGCCGCCTGCTGCGCTGGAGGCTGACATGAATCGCCTGATCAACCTGGTGCTGCTCTTGTGTATCGGCGCCACGGTGGTCGCCTCGTTCATCTACTTGGGCATCGACCTTGGCGAGATCGGTGGCAGCGGTAACCTGAAGCAGATGAGTGCTTATGCGCAGCGTTTTCTCAGCCCGGACCTGAGCGCGGGCCATCTGCAAGCCATCGGCCACGGTGCCCTGGAAACCATCGCCATGTCGGCCCTTGGCACCCTGCTCGCGGCGGTATTCGGCCTGCTGTTGGCATTGCCCGCGGCCGGGCGCTTCGGCTGGCCTTTGCAGAGCGCGTCGCGTCTGGTGCTCAACGCCTTGCGCGCGGTTCCGGAACTGGTGTGGGCTGCGCTGATGGTCCTCGCCGCCGGGCTCGGCCCCAATGCCGGCACCCTGGCCCTGGCCTTGCACACCACCGGCGTGCTCGGCCGGCTGTTCGCCGAAGCGCTGGAAAACACTCCACCCGAACCGGCCGAAGCTATCCGCCTGCAGGGCGGCAATGCCCTATGGGCATTCTGCTACGGATCACTGCCCAACCTGTTGCCACAACTACTGGCCTACATCCTGTACCGCTGGGAAAACAATATCCGCATGGCCAGTGTGCTCGGCTTCGTCGGCGCCGGTGGTTTGGGGCAAATGCTCTATGTCAGCCTCAGCCTGTTCCAGGAAGCTCAAGCCAGCACGGTCATTCTGGCGATGCTGTTGCTGGTATTTGCCGTCGACACCTTGAGCAGCTGGAGCCGTCAACGCTGGGTCAAGGCCTGACGGCTTCGCAGCACCCGATGGCAAAGAGTTGTTCCAGACTAAGCCAACGGTTGGTGACTGGTCACACAGTGGATACCGCCGCCACCGGCAGCGATGGCGTCGATGTTGAGCTGCACCACTTCACGGTCCGGGTAGAGTTCGGACAACAAATCAAAGGCTTTGGAGTCTGCCGCCCTATCACCAAACTCGGGCGCAACGACCGCCCCGTTGATCACGAAGTAGTTGATGTAGCCAGCGGCAAAGTCCGGGTTGTTGCGGCTGAACTTGCTCTTTCGTGGGTTGAGCGGTGGCGACACGGTATGCACCTGCAGCTTGCGGCCATCGGCATCCGTGGCATTTTTAAGAATGTCCCAATGGGCACGCGTGAGGCTGTAAATCGTATGACTGAGGGTCGTTGTCGAGGTTGGCGATCACAACACCTGGTTTGACGAAGCGGGCGTAGAAATCGACATGGGCATCCGTGATGTCCTTACCTTTGATCCCCGGCAGCCAGATGATCTTGCGCAAGCCCAGGCGCGCTTTCAGCTCTTGCTCGATCTCGGCCTTGCTCCAATCGGGGTTGCGGTTGGCGTTGATCCAGCTGCTTTCGGTCATGATCCCCGTGCCGTGACCATCCACTTCGATACCACCGCCCTCGCCCACCAACTCGCTGCGCATATGTCGGGCATCCACGGTGCTCGCAACCAGAGCAGCCAGTTGCGCATCCTCGCCGTGCTGCTGTTTGTTTCCCCAGCCGTTGAAGTTGAAATCCACGGCGCCGAGCCCGCCTTCCCCATCGATGACGAAGTTGGCGCCGATGTCGCGCATCCAGATGTCGTCGAGTTCGCTGGTGACGTAGGTGATGTTAGCCGTACCGCAATGTTCTTCGGCCAGCTCCCGTTCACGCTTACGACAGAACACGGTCACCGGTTCATATCGCGCGAGGGTGCGAGCGATCAGGCCAATGGCGGCTTGTACGTCGGGAGTGAAATCCTCCTAGATCGCTTCCTGTGCGCCAAAGGCGATGAAGGCCCGCTGATGCCTGTCGCCCTCATCCGGCATACGCCAACTGCCGGGGGTAGCCGCTTGCGTGCGCAGGGGGGTCAGGCCAAGCCCGATAGACGCTGCCGCGCCCAAACCGGCGACTACCGATACCTGTTTGATGAACGCACGACGCGTCGACATGTGTTGATCCCTGGAATGTTTGTCTGAAGTCATTTCGCGGTGGCAGTTTTGAACTTGGTCCAGGTGCGCATGCGCGCCCGCATATCGGGTTGGGGAATGTCCTTGCCGGGAATCAGCCGCGCATAAGTGGCTTCATCGAGGTAAATATCCGGGTTGTTGCGCATGGTCGCATCGACGCTCGGACGTGCCTTGGCATTGGAGGTGGGGTAGCCGGTGAAGTTACTGATGGCGGCCATGTTGTCCGGGCGCATGACGAAGTTGATGAATGCATAGGCGTACTCCGGATGTTGGGCGTCGACCGGAATCGCCATGGCGTCCATCCACACCGTGGTGCCTTCACGGGGAACACGGTATTGGAACGTGGCGTTCTTGCCGGCGGAATCCGCCGTCCGTTGCGCCTGCGTCATGTCGCCGCTGTAACCGAGCGACAGGCACAGGTTGCCGTTCACCAGGTCGGTGGCCGGCTGCGACTGGAACTTGCGGATGTACGGCCGTAGTTTGAGCAACAGTTCACTCGCCGCGGCCAGGTCCTCGGGCTTGGCGCTGCGTGGCTCCCGACCCAGATAATTGAGCACGACTGCTAGCACTTCGTCCGGCGAGTCGATCATCGAAATACCGCAGTCGGCAAATCTGGCAGCCAGTTCCGGCTTGAACAACATGTCGAGGCTGTTGACCGGAGCATCCGGCAAACGCTGTTTGATCTGCTCGGCATTGTAGGTCAGGCCGATGGTGCCCCAGGTGTAAGGGACGGTGGCCTGGCGCGAATACTCGTAATGCGTTCGCAGCTTCTGCAAGCCGGGTTCGATGTCATCCAGGGCCGTGAGTTTTGACCGGTCCAGCGGTTGCAGGCTGCCGGCGCGCATCAAGCGTTCGGCGACGGTGTCACCCGGGAAGATCAGGTCATAACCGCTGCCGCCGGCGAGCATTTTGGCTTCCAGCGTCTCACTGCCATCCATGACGTCGTAGATCACTTTGATCCCGGTTTCGGCGGTAAATTTGGCCAGCGTGTCCTCGGCAAAATAGTCGGCCCAGTTGTACAGCCTGAGGGTTTTTTCGTCAGCGTGCAGCGCCGGCAAGGCACAGCCCAGTGCCAGGGCCAAGGCGCCGCTCAACAGTTTATTGATCGGGTGCACATCAAACCTCTTGAGCCTTCCAGCGTGCATGGGTGTGACGACCGTCCTGAGTCAACAGCGCGCCGTACATGTCCGGACGGCGATCGCGATAAATGCCCCAGCTCAGGCGCTCTTCACTCATGGCCGCCAGGTCCAGGCTGTGGACCTGCACGCCGGTGCTGTCGCGGTCGGCATCGGCGAGCAACTTGCCCTTGTGGTTGCAGATAAAGGACGAGCCGTAGAAGCTCATTTGCAGGGCAGGATCGGTGGTAGCCACTTCGCGGCCGATGCGGTTGGCGGCCACCACCGGCAGCAGGTTGGCGGCGGCGTGGCCGCGCATGGTCATCTGCCAGTGGTCACGGGAATCCAGCGTCGCACAGCCAGGTTCAGAACCGATGGCGGTGGGAAACAGCAAGACTTCAGCGCCCATCAACGCCAGGCAGCGCGCGGTCTCGGGGAACCACTGATCCCAGCAGATCCCCACACCCAGGCGCCCGAACGCCGTGTCCCAAACACGAAAACCGGTATCGCCGGGGCTGAAGTATTCCTTCTCCTGATAGCCGATGGCGTTGGGAATGTGGGTCTTGCGATACACACCCAGCAAGCGCCCATCGGCATCGGCCACGCTCAAGGAATTGAAGTAGGCATTGCCGGCCTTCTCGAACCAGCTCAGCGGCAGCACCACACCCAACTCTTTGGCCAATGCGGCAAAGCGCTTGAGCACAGCGCTGTATCGATATTCTTCGGCCAGCGCCAGGTGCTTGTGGCTCTGCTCGATGCAGAAATACGGCGTGGCAAACAGCTCCTGCAACAGGATGACCTGGGCGCCTTTGGCCGCGGCCTCGCGCACCAGTTGCTCGGCCTGATCGAGGTTGTGTTGCAGGTCCCAGGTGCAAGGCATCTGGGTGGTGGCGATGGTCAGAAGCGTCATGGCATCAGCCCTCCACCGGCCAGGCGGGCTGTTGCTGGGTGATGCAATGCACACCGCCACCGCCGTGGGCCAGGTGATTGATCCGCACCGGCACCACTTCTCGCCCGGGGAACGCCTGCCCCAACACGGCGGCCGCGACGTTGTCGGCATCAATGCCGTAGGCCGGCATGATGATGGCGTCGTTGGCGATGTAGAAGTTGGTGTAGGAGGCACAGAACACTTCAGCTTCGGTGTCCACAGCATCGGTGGCTTCATACAATTCGATCAGCTCGAACTGTCGGCCTTGGGCATCGGTGGCCAGCTCCAGGGCACGACGGTTTTCCCGGGCCACTTCGGCATACACCGAGTGCTGGTCGTGGGTGGCGTCCACCAGCAACACCCCAGGGCGGGCGAATGCGCACACGCCATCGACGTGGCCGTCAGTCATGTCGCCGGTCACATAGTCCGGATCGCCTGGCAGCCAGATCGTCTTCTTCACGCCCAGCAGACGCGTGAAGATTTCCTCCATCTCCGCCTTGTTCATGCCCGGATTGCGATTGGGGTTGAGCAACACCGACTCGGTGGTGATCAACGTGCCCTCGCCGTCCACATGGATGGCCCCCCCTTCATTGCTCAGCGCGGTACCAAAACACTCCACGCCCAAGTGATTGAGTGCGCGACGAGCCAGGCTTTCGTCCAGATCATGGGCTGACTTGCCGCCCCACGCATTGAAGCGCCAGCTCACCCCGGCCAGGCCTTGTTGCGGATGGCAGACGAAACTCGGACCGGAGTCCCGACACCAGCTGTCGTTGACCGCCAGTTCGATCAATTCGATGTTCGGCCCACATAACGCTTTGGCACTGGCAATAGCAGAAGGGTCGACGACCAGTTTCACCGGTTCGAAACGGGCGATGGCGTTGGCCACGCGAGCGAAATCCTCTTGCACCAGAGGCAATGTCACGCCCCAACCGGACTCCCAGAGTGCCGTGTTGTGCGGCCAGACCATCCAGGTGGCGGCGTGCCTGACCCACTCGGCCGGCATCATCCAACCGCTGTTTCGAATTTCATTCTGCTGCATGACATGCTGCATGATAAAAAGCCCTTTTAGTTAAGCCATTGTGTTCAACAAAACTGCTTGGGTGGTCCTGGCATGCATGCTACGGCCGTAAAATCAGGCAAACAAACGATGGATTTAGCGGACAAATGATTAGAGGAACTTATCAATATGCTCAAGCACTGGCCGCCACTCAGCACCCTTCGCGGCTTTGAAGCCGCCGCCCGGCTGGGCAGTTTCCACAAGGCGGCCGCCGAGTTGCACCTCACCCAATCGGCGATCAGTCAGCAGATCCGCAGCCTTGAGGCGTACCTTGAACAACCCTTGTTCTTTCGCAGTGGACGCAGCGTCAGCCTGACCGATGCCGGTCACGACCTGCTCAGCACCACCCAAGCGTTACTGCAACAACTGGCGGTCGGCATTCGCCGTCTTGGGCAATACCAGAAACCCAATCAACTGGTCCTTAACACCACCCCGGCGTTCGCCCGTCATTGGCTGCTGCCACGCTTGGGGGATTTTCGCCGCGAGCATCCGGACGTTGATCTGTGGGTTTTCAGTACCGATGAAGTCCCGGACATGACCACCCAGACCATCGACCTCGCGGTGCGCGATGACATCAGTTCCCAAGCCGAGTGCAGCTTCAAGGTGCTGCACGCCGACCGCCTCTATCCGGCGTGTCACCCGAACCTGTTGGCGCTGCCACGGGAACAGCGCACAACCCTTCATGGCGAGCGGGAAACGGATTGGAGTCACTGGGCGGTGGAAGCTGGCATCGATGTGGGCCAGAAAGATCAGGGGCTGAATTTCTCCGACCCCGGCCTGCTGCTGGACGCCGCGTGCGCAGGGCTCGGTATCGCCCTGGTCAGTCAGTTATTGAGTCGGCAGGCGCGCGCCCAAGGATTGTTGCAACCCTTGGTGGAGCAAACCATTCGCGGCCCGAACTGGGCCATGCTGACCCATCGTGACAGTGAGAACAACGCGCTGGCACGAAGCTTCAGTGAGTGGCTGCTGGGTAACCTGGACTGAGTGAAGCCTCACGCTACGGTTCGCGCAGCGCGAACTTCGCGTATCGCGAGAGTCCGATCTTGATGCTTACCAGGATGGGGGCGGCGACAACAAAAAGCAGGACAACAACGATGAACGCTGTGTCGAAGGCAATCACAGTGGCCTGACCTGACACGCCCCGGCCCGGCCCAGGAGGCTCACCGCTGCCCGGCCGGCGGCCGCTGCATCCATCCCTTTCACCGACGGCATGGCTGTCGTGGTCGTCAGCCATTCGATGACCGCGGCCCCTTCCGGGGTGACGTTGGCACCGACGACCACGGCATTAGCGAAGACGTTATGGTCGATCAGTGTCTAGAGCCCTGCGACGCCCATCAGACCACCCAACTGGCGCCCCGTATTGAAGAGACCTATTTCGCAGGCGAGGTTTCGGCTGTTGAGGTCGCTGAAAGCGATCAGCGTGATCGATAGAAAGAGGAAGCCAAGGCCCAGACCGCGCAACAGGATGGCTGCCATCATGTCGTCCGTGCCGCTTTCGCTGGTCGAACCGGAGAGCATGGCGATGTCGATGGCGGCATTGCCCTGCTCGACAGGGCACGCCTGCTCAATCCCAACCTCGCCCCCGCTTGGTACCTGGGCGGAATGCTGCGTTCGCTGCGTGGTGAAACAGACGAAGCGATTGAGCATTTGACCCATGCCGTTCGCTTGAGTCCGCTGGATCCGGAAATGTTCAGGATGCAGGTCTGAATGGCGCTCGCGCATTTCTTCGCCAGGCGCTTCGACGCCGCTTCGGCCTGGGCGGAGAAGTCGCTGGGAAACCTGCCCACCCTCCTGCCCTCGGTTGCCCTGAAGGCGGCCAGTCATGCGCTCACCGGGAAAATGGACAAAGCGAAGCAGGCGATCCAGCGCCTGCACGATCTGGAACCATCGTTGCGCGTCTCCAACCTGAAGGACTGGCTGCCCATCCAACGGCCCGAGGATCTCGCGCGGTTCGCGGATGGACTGCGGCTGGTCGGGTTGCCCGAGTGACCGATGCCCGATTGCAGCGTTAAAATCCGACAGGTTTGGTTCACTTTTTTGAGGAGGATCACGGTATGTCCACGCTCGACATCTCCCTGCAAGACACCGCCGCACCTGAAGGTGTTTGTTACGGCTGTGGCAGTAGCAATCCGCACGGGCTTCACATCAAGAGCGCCTGGCATGAGGACGGCGTGCATGTCATGGCCGAACACGTGCCTGATGCCAAGTATTGCGGCTGGCCGGATCTGGTCTACGGCGGGCTTATAGCGATGCTGGTTGATTGCCATTCAAACTGGACGGCGATGGCTTATCACTACCGTACGGAACACCGTGAAGTCGGCAGCCTCCCCCGCATCAATTGCGTCACTGGCAACCTTGGCATCAAGTTCATCAAACCGACACCGATGGGTGTACCGCTGACCCTGCGTGCGAAAGTCGAAGGTGAAGTCGGACGCAAAACTCGCGTCATCTGCGAGGTCTACGCGGGGGATGTGCTCACGGCTATTGGAGACTCCATTTTTGTTCGCGTGGATACCGAGCAACTGGCAGCCGTTGCTCATAGTCGGTAGGTTGCCTCCACACAAGCTGCAGTCCTTCGCGACAGGCAGTAACCGGACTTAAGCGGTCGAAGCTGCATCGCATCGAGTACCGACTCATGCGCCCAGTGCTAATCTGCACTTTTGACTAATGGCTCGATCAATGCCTCATCTGACATCAGCAACGCAAGTAGATGTCCAACCTCCGTCCCACTTCACTAGATAGAGGTCAGTTATGCCCAGCAACTCCATTCGAGCATTGCTCACCACAATCTTGGTCACGGCCTCCTGCTTATCGGGCGCCGCCGAGTCCACAGCAGCGAAAAGTACAGGAGAGAACGATATGTCCCCCCCTTCGACATTGTCCTATGAAGTACTCGTTACTGACGGGGTAACTCGGGCGAGCGATAAACGCCTACCCAATGGTGATCGCATCGTTTCATCGCCGATCACCTCAACCCTGATCTTCGGGAAAACCGACGCTGTGCTGATCGATCCGCCAATGAGCCGAGAGCAAACACAAAAGGTCAGCGACTGGGTTGCGCAATCCGGTAAGCACTTGAAATACATCTACGTTACCCACGGACATGGCGATCACTGGTTCGGTACTGAAGAGATCCTAGAACGGTTCCCAGGGGCCACTGTATATGCCACCAAAGGCACGATCCGGCTTATGCACCAACAGGCCACTGTTGGACGCGAAAATGTATATGACAAAGACTTTCCCGGGCTCATTGGAAAGACCGATGTTATTGCTCAACCGATACCTGCTGAAGGCTTCACACTTGAGGGCAATACCATCCAGGCCATAGATGTCGGTCATACAGATACTGACGACACCACGGTGCTGTATGTGCCGTCCATGGGACTGGTGGTGGCCGGCGACGTTGCCTACAACGGTGTACACCAATATCTCCTCGAAGGCGGCAACGGAGGGCTCCAAGCTTGGGTCAAGGCGATCGACCAAGTAGAAGCTTTGAAACCGAGCATCGTTATTGCTGGGCACAAACAGAAAAGCCGTGCCGATGATCCAGTCATTCTGGAGCAGACACGCCAATACCTGTTGGATGCCATAGAACTACTCGCCGAGAAGGCGACCCCACGTGAGTTCTTCGACAAGATGATCGAACTCCACCCCGACCGCATCAATCAAGGACCGCTCTGGTACAGCGCTATCGGACTGCTCGGAGCGCCGACTGCATCTTCGGGCGATGCTCCCCTGCCCAAGAATTAAACCTTTACCCGTTTGGCTGAGGATCACCCGATGTCCACTTTTTTGACCCGCACATTACTTCTCGCTAGCCTGATTACAGCCCCGTATTTCGCGTTTGCAGCTGAGGAAAAAGTCACCTTCTCCGTTGAGGGAATGAACGTCGTCGGCACTCTGAACCTGCCTGACGGCGTTAAGAAGCCCCCAGTAATTCTGTTACTTCACAGTTTCGGGGGCAGTAGGGATGAGCACATCATTCCGGCCGTCAATGAAGGTATTTATGTCCGTGCCGCACGTCTTTGGGCCGAACAAGGCATTGCCAGCCTCCGTATCGATTACCGTTTTGATGGCGAAAGTGATGGCGCCAAGACCGACGGCACACTCGATACGGGTGTTGAGGATGGGCTGGCTGCGCTCGACTTTCTAGCCAGGTCCGGGCGCGTCGACGCCAGCCGCATGGCTCTTGTTGGATGGAGCATGGGCGGAGCAATTGGTGCTGCTGTAGCAGGACGGACCCCGCATAAACTCGACGCAGTCGCACTCTGGAACCCCGCGACCAATATGGGAGCCGCTTTCCCGCTGCTGTGGGGCTCCGAGAAGATCAAGGAAGCATTGCACAGCGGTGACACCCCCGTCGTACTGGCAATACCTGGTGGTGGCGAGATCAAGCTTAAATCCGCGTTCTTTATCGGCTTGATGACCCTCGATGCCGCCGCCGAGATCACCCATTACAAGGGGCCGCTGCTCGTCGCCGTCGGCACTAACGACGACATTGTTTTTCCACAGCCAACCCTCGGAAAAAGCTTTATTAGCCATCACCCTGGAAAACATGAATTGCTTGTCCGGCCCATGGATCACGCCTTCAACATGACCGAAGACGAGAAGCAGATCGACGAGCTGATTTCGACGACAGCTACCTTCGTCAAGAAACACATTCACTGATCCGGCATCCCCGACTATTTCAAGTTGCTTGAAGTGCGTCCCTTGCCGTTGACTAACGACTGGCAAGGGGCTTAGTCGCTGGAGCCGCATGACGTGACCGTGTTCGGCGAATGCGTGAGCGTCAACACGAAGACCACGCAACGGCATCTGGACTCAAACGTTGACCAGAATTTGATTGGCCAGACCAAACCAGCCCCACAATGCGACCGACGCGAGTGACGCGCCGATCCCGAGCGCCAACGTGGTGTGTGATTGCCCTTCGAACTGGGCGATGCTCTGGCCGTTGACCAGGAGCAAGCCGAGCACGGCCAGTGCAAAAGGCACTTGAAGCGAGCGCCAGGAAATCCCGCCGTGAAAATTTCCGCTTATGGCCAGCACGATGGGCACAAGCCCTAAAAAGGCCGGCGCAACGACGGGGCCAGCGTACGTGGCGGCGATGATGACGGCGCTGGTCAGCGCCATCGTATGACGCCATGCCGCACAGCTTGCCGTTGTAAAACAAGTTTGCGCGCACGCCGAACTGCGACAACAACGTAGACAAGCGATCCATAGGCAATCTCCGCGCTTTCGAGCATCACTGACAACACCCCGCCCCAACACGGCAAAAACACGAGGCCCTGATCTCCACATCCGCCCGGGCCATGGCCAGATCAAGGCGCGTCTGGGCAGCAGCAGCTTCGGCATCCAGACCCAGTCGTTTCAGACATTCCACATAGCCGTGCAGGCTCCACACATTGTCCAGATGCCACGAAGCACGGCTGAGGGTGTTTTCCAGTCCCAAATCGGCCCGATAGGCCTGCAACGCTTCTTCTACCCTGCCCTGCTCCAAAAGCAACGCGCCCAACGCATGTCTGACCGGTTGCATCCAACCCCATGGCTCGTCGTAAGGCAGGTTGTCGTCCAGAGACAGTGCCTGGCGCAAGTGGGCGAAGGCGTCGTCGTAATTGCCCTTACGGTACTCGATTTCCCCGCGCAGCATGCCTGCGGCAACCGCCAGAATGTCGGTGCATTTATTGTTGAAGAGGTAGCGTGTGTCCGGCACTCGGGTCCAGGCTTCGAGAAATAGACGCTGTTCGGCTTCTGCAGCGGCGATATACCCGGTGGCCGCATGCGCCACGCCTCTGGCGTAATGCAGCATCGCCGTGGTCACGCAGTACAGCGCCTGGTCGTTCGGCAGCGGCGTGGCGAGGATGTCCTGCCATTTACCGAAACGAATCTGCACGTGGACCTTCATCGACACGAAGCCTTCCAGCCAGTCGGCCATGGGCGGTTGCTCCACGCGCAGCAGTTCTTCCCTGATGGTCGACATCAGTTGATCGGCAGCTTCCAGGGCCGGTTGGTATTGCCCTAGGAACATCGCCGAATAGAGTTTGAAGTGGTAGTTGTGGCATCGATACAGGGTGTAAAAGTTCAGTGGCCCTTCCTGTTCCAGGTATTTGCTGTCGGCCAGAATCGCCCGGCTATTGGTGACCATGGCCCCGCGGTAATCACCGCAGAGCACGTCGATGTGCGACGGCATATGGCGCAAATGTCCCGCATCCGGCACAAGGTCACGCAGGACATCGCCGGCGCGCAATGCCCGTTCCGGGTAGGGCGACATTTCCAGGGTGTGGACGTACATGTGCAGCACGCCGGGGTGCGGCGCATCGCCGTGCTGCTCCATCCGCCGTAGCGCCCGTTCCAGTACGTCTACCGTTTCAAGCGTGTCAGCGCCCGGCGCCGGTTTACCTGTTTTCAGGTCCCACAATTGCCAGGGTGTACGGTCAATCATCGATTCGGCAAACAGCGCAACGACATCGGGATCTTCGGGAAAGGCGTTGTAGACATCACGCATGGACGCCGCATAGGCATCGTTCCAGGCGAAGAGTTGGTCGAGGCTGGTGGCCTGATCGGCCTGGTAGCGTTGCTCCAGCGTGCGGATCAGCGCCTGTTCCACCGGTGTTGCGCCGTCGATATGCGCCAGCGCGGTTTGCGTCGCCAGTCGGGCCTGGGCCACGGCTTCTTTCAACTCCTGTTCGATGAAGGCATCCCAACGCTTGTTGTAGTTGGGGCCCGAAGCGTAAGCGATGCCCCAGTAGGCCATCGCGCAATCGCGGTCGTGTTCGATCGCCTTGTGGAAACAGCGTATGGATTCGTCGTGGTTGTAGTCGTAGCACCATACCAAGCCACGATCGAACCAGCGCTGGGCCTGGGGCGAGTGGGTCGTCACCGGGCGGCTGTAGGTGCCCAAATCGTAATAGTCGTGCATCGGTTTATCCTCTCGACCAGAGCAGGGAACCTCGCAGGAAATCCTTGCGAGCCTCGACAGTTCAAGAGGTTCAGCATACCCCTGCGGTTCTGGCTGAGCGGTACAGCCGACGACAGGAGGATCATTGTTGACGTCGATAGTCACCATCAACTCAATGAAGTTCTCATAAAAAATCCGCGGCGTAACATCAGCTCCAGACCCAACAACTACACCCCGGAGCACACCATCATGAAACGCCAAATCCTCCTCAGCATCGCTTTCTCGGTTTTTGCAGTTAACGCTTTCGCCGCTACCTCTGCTCACCCGGTTGTCGCTGAAGGCGGCTCGGATCGTCTGATTGAGAGTCGTGTGGCTGAGGGTGGTTCGGATCGCTTGATCGAAAACCGCGTGGCTGAAGGTGGCTCCGATCGTCTGATCGAAAACCGCGCTGCATAAATGAATGGCTTTACCGAAGCACTCAACGAAAAGCCCGGCCTGACAAGCCGGGCTTTTTCGTGCACAAAATAAATCGATCCCTGCTTAATGCCTCCGCCGCACCTGTGATACATAACACCTGATTGTGAGTCCCGTACCCAATGAGGTTTGCCGATGCCCCGTTCCCCACATTTACCGCAACTGCTGATCTGCGCCGTCCTCGGTTTACTCGCCAGCAGCGCACAGGCCATTGCGCCCTCCCCGGCGCCCGATAGCTTGCAACCGCTGCTGGTAACGTTGAACGAACGCCTGAGCATTGCTGATCTTGTGGCGCTGACCAAGTGGGACAGTGGCAAACCGATCCAGGACAGTGCCCGGGAAGCGCAAGTCATCGCCAACGCCAGGAAGCTGGCCGTTGACCGCAAACTGGACCCGGATGAAGTAGCCGAATTGATCGCCGCACAGATTGAAGCCAACAAGCTGGTGCAGTACGGGCTGGTGGCCCAATGGCGAGCGGCTGGCAAGGCGCCTGACACGCCACGGCCAGACCTCGCCAATCAAATCCGGCCACAGCTCGATGAGCTGCAAAACCGCCTGTTGCAGCAATACGCCGCCTTCGCGCCTTATCGCAATGACCCGGAATGCGCGAACTGGCTAGCCAAAGAACGATCCAGCCTGATCAAGGACGGTCTGCATGGTCAGGCACTGATACGCGCCACCGGGGAGCTGTGTGTCGCTGATCAGTGACTGAGTAGCTTTAAAGCGGTCTCTAAAAAGAAGCCAGGCGTGATCAGCCGGGCTTCTTTTTTGTGAGCTACTTTTAGTGCATCCGCAGGGTCGCAAGACGATCCTGGCGGCACTTATTGAATGTCACACGGCAAACCATCGGAGTTGAAATGTCTGAACTGAAACTGCATCCCAAAGCCGCAGAATCCCTGAACCAGTGGCACGACATGATCAGCAAGAGAGACTTGAGCGCCTTGCCCGGTTTGTTGGACCCACAGGCGATATTCCGCTCCCCGATGGCTCACACGCCTTACCCGGGTGCAGCCGTGGTATCGATGATTCTCAACACGGTCATCGAGGTATTTGAGGATTTTGTCTACCACCGGGAACTGTCGACCGCAGACGGGTTGAGCGTCGTCCTGGAGTTCAGCGCCAACGTCGGCGGGAAAGCGTTAAAGGGCATCGACATGATCCGGTTCAATGAACAAGGAAAAATCGTTGAGTTTGAGGTGATGGTCCGTCCCTTGAGCGGCCTGCAAGCCTTGGGCGAGCAAATGGGACAACGCCTTGGCGCTTACCTGGCGGCCAGCAAAGCCTGAAGACGTTGCATCGCCTTGGGCGATGCCTCTGCTCCCGGCTTGGTGTTAAATAGAGCGCGAAAAGCAGCGCAACGAGAACACTGATGAATACCCATTTTGAGATTAGTGATGTCCCTGAGCCCAACATTCAGCGCGATGGCAACATTCATCGCGTCGTCCATCAGCAGACGGTGGTAACAGCATGATCGAGGTCACCGAAGTTTCCATTGCCGAACTGCGTGCTGCGCTCGAGTCAGGTCGAACCACTGCGGTTGAACTGGTCCAGGCCTATCTCGCCAGGATCGATGCCTACGACGGTCCCGACACGCCCACCGCCCTCAACGCGGTGGTGGTTCGAAACCCCGAGGCGCTGAACGAGGCGCAGGCGTCCGATACTCGCCGGGCCAAGGGCGAGACGCTGGGTCCGCTCGACGGCATTCCCTATACGGCCAAGGACAGTTATCTGGTGAAAGGGCTCACTGCTGCCTCGGGAAGTCCGGCCTTCGCGAACCTGATTGCTTATCGCGATGCGTTCACGATCGAACGGCTTCGCGCTGCTGGCGCGATCTGCCTGGGCAAGACCAACATGCCGCCCATGGCAAACGGCGGCATGCAGCGCGGGGTCTACGGCCGTGCAGAAAGCCCGTACAACGCTGACTATCTCACCGCTCCCTTCGCCTCGGGTTCATCGAACGGCGCCGGTACCGCAACTGCCGCCAGCTTCGCGGCATTTGGCCTCGCGGAAGAAACCTGGTCGAGCGGACGCGGTCCTGCATCGAACAATGGTCTGTGTGCCTACACACCTTCGCGCGGGGTGATTTCGGTGCGCGGCAACTGGCCGTTGACGCCGACGATGGACGTTGTCGTGCCGTTTGCCAGAACCATGGCCGACCTGCTCGAAGTGCTCGACGTGGTGGTGGCGGATGATCCCGACACCCGTGGCGATCTGTGGCGCATGCAACTGTGGGTGCCGATTCCAAGTGTCGCTTCAGTGCGTCCCGCTTCCTATGCCGAGTTGGCCGTGAAGTCCGATGCACTGGCAGGAAAGCGCTTTGGTGTTCCGCGCATGTACATCAATGCGGATCCCGAAGCGGGCACGAGCGACGCGCCTGGCATCGGTGGTCCGACGGGGCAGCGAATCATCACCCGTCCTTCCGTGATCGGGCTCTGGGAAGAGGCTCGCAAGGCACTGAAAGCTGCCGGTGCGGAAGTGATCGAAGTCGATTTCCCGCTGGTGTCTAATTGCGAGGGTGATCGCCCGGGTGCGCCGACCGTGTTTACGCGAGGCCTGGTGTCCAAAGAGTTCCTGCATCATGAATTGTGGGACCTGTCGGCCTGGGCGTTCGATGATTTTCTGCGGGCTAATGGCGATCCCAAGTTGAACCGCCTGGCCGATGTCGACGGACCGCTGATTTTCCCCCACGACCCGGGCACGCTCCCCAACCGGGAGGACGACCTTGCCGCTGGCATGGACGAGTACGTGAAGATGGCCGAGCGCGGCATCACACCGTGGGACCAGATCTCCACCGTTCCTGACGGACTGCGCGGACTTGAACTGACACGTCGAATCGATCTTGAGGACTGGATGGATCGGTTGGGGCTCGATGCGGTGCTGTTCCCGACGGTGGCCGACGTGGGTCCGGCGAATGCCGATGTCGATCCGAAGTCTGCGGATATCGCGTGGAGCAACGGCGTCTGGGTCGCCAACGGCAATCTTGCCATCCGGCACCTGGGAGTCCCCACGGTCACAGTGCCGATGGGCGTCATGCCGGACATCGGCATGCCCGTCGGGCTCACATTTGCCGGTCGTGCCTATGACGATTCGACGCTGCTGCGCCTGGCTTCGGCGTTCGAGTCGATCGGGACGAAACGATTGATCCCGCCTCGCACCCCACCCTTGCCGGTTAGCAAATAATAAGGGCGGGATTGGGGCGTTACACGCTCCAATCCCGCCCACTGATTGAACGTCGCCCCGGAATTCAGCGCCAACGTCGGCGGAAGAGTTTCAACGAGAGTTTTTCGGCAAAACGCGACGGCCATTCCATGGCACGCCTGGTGGGGATCTTGCGGGCGATGTCCACAAAGGGCGTGACGATCAGGCTATAGAGCGTCAGGTAACGGTCGTGATCCTGTTTGCCGGTGCCGAACTGAATGGGCTCGGGCGTCGAGTGTGTGACGTAGAGCGTACCGAACATCCAGTCCCAGAGTGACAGGTTGGTACCGAAATTCTTGTTGAAGTGTCGGGGCGCGTCACTGTGGTGAATCTGGTGCTGCGCCGGGCTGTTCAGCACATGCTCGACCACGGGCCCGAATGAAAGCCAGACATGGCTGTGACGCAAATTGGCCGCCAAGGCATTGAGGATCAGGACCATATACGTCACGCCGAACAAGGTGTACCGGCTGATCTCCCCGCCGCAGGCGTACCAGAAGACACCGGCAAAAGCGCCGAGGAAGACGGTGTCAGTCAGTTTTTCGACCATTTTCTCCACAAAGTGAATCCGGCTCGCCGTCGCCGGCACCAGGACGGGCGCGGAATGATGGACTTTGTGGAACGCCCACAGATACCGGGAATGAAAGGCGCGATGGCCCCAGTAATGGATGAAGTCTTGCACCAGAAACACGCCCAGCCCGTATAGCAAGGAAAGTAAGAGGTTCTCCCCCACCTGCGCGCGCGCCCCCCAAAGATTGTTGAAAAACGAGATGTAGTCGCCGGAACGCAGGACGTACGGATCGACCAGGCCAACAATGGGCAACACCAGCGCGACCTTCAGAATGGCCCGCACGAAGTAGTACCGGTAATCCAGCAACGCCGAGGGATGAAAATGAACCCGGTGCCCGCCGATGAACTGCCAGAAAGAACGTGCGTCGGTCAGCCCGCGATATTTTCTGAAGCGGTACAGGCTGTAGGCGATGCTGTAGGACACGCAGAGAAACACGATGCTGAAGCGGCCGTTCAGATCGAAAATGCCAAGAAACTGATCCGTGACAGGCTCGATCACCCACTTGATCAGGTAGTCATACAGAAACGCGAGAACATCCATGAACGGCTGCCCCTCCGTCAAAAGGGGGGATTGTAAATCAGATCAGAACCACCGAGTGCTCCGCGCCTCGCGAATGCCCTCTAAAGTCGCAAAGTCCTACTGCGGCTGAAACGTCTGAAGGTACGCCAACAGGTTGTCGATCTTCTCCGGGTCGCTGAGTCCCCAGAAAATCATGCGCGTGCCGGGCACCACTTCCTTTGGAGCTTCGAGGTATGCAGTCAGCGTTTCGCGGGTCCAGACGATGCCGGCTGATTTCATCGCATCGGAATACTGGTAATCCGTGGTGCTGCCCGAAGGGCGTCCAAAAATGCCATTGAGCTGCGGCCCGAATGAACCGCGTGCCGACTCCCCGACCTGATGGCAGCCGCCGCATATCCGCTTGAACAGTGTCGCACCCGCTTCAGCATCGCCGGCTGACTGTGCTTGCGTGCTCAATAATCCTGCATTGAACACTAGGGCGAAGGTGAGTACAGCGGCTTTCTTCATGTAGGGTTCCAGATCAGTAGGTGTTCACAGCACAAGCTCGCCGAGATTTCACCATGATCGTCTATCCTGTGCACCCCGATTCTACGCAAGCCACGAACTCACCGGAGACATCAGTGCCGCCCCTGACCGCCCGCGAGGTTTACCAGCAATTGCGCGACGCCGCGCTGGAAGTTCGGCTTCTAAAGCGCCTCGACGAACAACCCGAGCCCGGCCAGGTGCAGCTCGATATCGAGGGCTGGCGTCTGACCCTCGACTTCGACGGCAATCACTTGCGCCACTGCCAACGTTGCCAAAGCCCGGACGGTCGCGAGGGCGCGCTCGACAGTTGGCAACGTTACGGCACTGACCCGGTCAGTTTGCTCAGCACCTGGGAGCTGGCGCAGATCGAGCGCCTGAGCACTGCACTCACTCAATAACGCCCTCAAACCGCTTCAACGAAAACGCCGACAAATCCAGATCACTGCTGCCCCGCACGCACCACTGCGCCAGCGCCTCGCCCAGCGCAGCGGAATGCTTGAAGCCATGCCCCGAACAGGCGGACACCACCAGGGTATTTTTCAGTGTCGGGTGCTCGTCGATGATGAAATTGCCGTCCGGTGTGACGGTGTAAGCACACACCGCCGACTTGACGACCCGCGAGCTGACGCCCGCCATCTTGCCGCGCACATGGGTGTCGAACATTTCGCGTGCTTCGGCGTCGCTGACGGTTCTGTCCAGCGTGTCGGGTGAAGTCTCTTCGCTGTATTGCTCGGTGCCGACCTTCAGGTTGCCCTCGCCGGGCAGCGGTGGAAAACCATAGACAGAGTCTTCATCGCCTGGCCCGTGAGCGCAAATATAGGTCGGTGACACCGGCGCAAACCGGGCGTTCTCCTCCAGTTCGAACCAGAACAGCTTCTGACGACACACCCGCAGCAACCGGTCGAAAGGCTCGCCGAGCAAGCCCTTGGACCACATGCCGACGCTGATCACGACCTTGTCGGCGAGGATGGTTCGCTGATCGGTAATGACGGTGACGCCCTGCTCGTCCGAGGTGATTTGCATGACGGTTTCGCCCTTCAGCAGCGTCGCGCCCAGTTCCTCGGCGAGTTTGAGCTGTACCGCAATGCAACGCTCGGGCCGGACATAACCGCCGCCCGGTTCGAAATAGCCGACTGCCGTGTCCAGCACCGGTGAAAACTGCGGAAAACGCTCGCGAATCTGTCCCGCCGACAACACCTCGTGCTCAATGCCATAGGTGTTCGCGAGATGAAGGGTGCTGTGGGTGAAGTCACTTTCATCGTCAGCGTCATACGTGGGGCTGGAGGTCATGACCAGCACCCCACACTGCTCGAACAATGACTCACCGGACAGCGCTTCGAGCTCGCGCCAGATTTTGTGGGAGTTGCGGACGATGGGCAGATACTCGGCGCCTTCCCCGACCGAGAGCCGGGTGATGCGCGTATCGCCATGGCTGGAACCTTGATCGTGGGGAGGATGATGGCGGTCGATACCCACCACCTTGACGCCGGATTTCGCCAGTTGATACAGGGTGGCAGCGCCCATTGCGCCCATGCCGAGAACCGCTACTTCACACCGATGATCCATCTATGCCCCCGCCGAAACCGACTCGTTGAAAAGCCACCAGCATAGGCCAAGGATTGCTCCTTTGGGTTGCCAGGGCTTTTCAGTACTCCCGGGGGCACAGCTCACGTGATCAGAAACGCGGTTTGACCGCCTTCCACTCCGGCTTGTAACGCTGCATCTGCTCACGTCATCGCGCTGTCGAATGCCGCAGGTCAGGTACTGGTCGTGCAGCTTGCCCAATTGATCGTGATCCAGTTCCAGGCCCAATCCGGGCGCGCGGGTGATCTTCACGCTGTTCAAAGCAATACTGCGGCGGAACTCATCGAAGTCGGTGACCACCATGTTGGTCGCCAGGGGCAGGCCGGTGCGTTTGTGCAGTTCGGACATACCGTCGAGGCCCGGCGTCGGGTCTTCGTAATATTGCAGGTCATCGCCCAACAGCTCGGCCATGCGAATCGAAGTTTCCAGCGACCAGTTGCCGTTCGGGTCGATGCGCAACGGGTAACCGGGGAAAGCCTTTTTCAGCGCCTTGATGCACGACACTTCGTGCTCCGGTGGCAGCGTGCCGGCCTTAAGCTTGATGCTCTTGAAACCGTTGGCCTCGATCATGCGCCGCGCCTGGGCGACGATCTGTACTTCGTTCAGCGCTTCACCCCAACTGTCGGGTTTGTAGGGTGAGTCGACATGCTGGGCGTACTTGAAGAACAGGTAGGCACTGAACGGAATCTCGTCGCGAATCGCCCCGCCCGGCAAGTCCACCAATGGCACGTTCAACGAGTGCGCCTGCAAATCCAGGAACGCCACTTCGAACGCCGAATACGCATTGCTCACCGCTTTGCTGGCGTGGGAGCCGGGCGCCAGTTCCGCACCGGCAATACTCGCCGGTTTGTTCGCCGCCGCTGTGGCCTGCACGATGCGGCGCAGTTGATTGAGGTTGAACGGGGCGAGGCCGATCAACTGGTCTTGCAGTTGCTGCTGGATCAACAGCGCCGGGGCGTCGCCGTAGCTTTCACCCAGGCCAATGTAGCCGTTGTCGCTTTCAATCTCGATGATCGAGCGCAGCGCAAAAGGTTCGTGGATACCACTGGCATTCAGCAGCGGCGGATCACGGAAAGCGATTGGGGTGACGGTGACTCGTTTGATTTTCAAGAAACTGCTCCCTTTGAACCTGAACTCAAGGCTTGATGACTGATGGATTTTTCAGGCGTTGCGACGTCGCCGCACGGTGCCGTAGGGGCAAAAAAGATCACCACGGCTGCGACTAGCGAAGTGGCCGCCAGGCCGTACAACCCGCCTTCGATGGAGCCGGTTTTTTTGCTCAAGGAAACCGAACGGCGTCGGGGCGGCGAAACCGCCGAGGTTGCCGATGGAATTGATCAAGGCGATCACCGCGGCGGCGATGCGAGCGTCCAGATAGCCTTGCGGAATCGGCCAGAACAATGCCGAGGCGGCCATGAAGCCAATGGCGGCAAAACAGATGGCGACGAAGGCGAAGATCGGCCCGCCAGTGGTGGACATGAACATGCCGAACGCGGCGATCACCAGGGTCAAGGCCACCCAGGCTTGCTGGTGCTTCCATTTGCTGGCCATGGCGGCGAAGCCATACATCGCGATGATCGAAATGATCCACGGAATCGAGTTGAACAGGCCCACCTGGAAGTCGCCGAGGTTGCCCATTTTCTTGATCATGCTTGGCAGCCAGAACGTGGCGCCGTAGATGGTCAGGGCGATGGAAAAGTAGATGAAGCAGAACAGCGCGATTTGCTTGTCGGCCAGCAGTTTGAACATCGACGGCTTGACTGTCTGTGTGGCTTCGCGGGCTTGTTGTTCCAGCGCGATGGCGTCAACCAGTGCGCCCTTTTCTTCGGCGCTCAGCCATTTCGCCTCGCGCGGATGAGATTGCAACCAGAACCACACAAACCCACAGAGCATGATCGAGGCAATGGCCGAACCGCGGAGGAAAATCGCCATGGCTTTGCCACTTTCGGTCGATGGCACCCATTGGGTGAAGTAGTAAATGATGCATGGGAAAAACCCTGCTTCGGCTGCACCGAGGACAAAACGCAGTACATAGAAGCTGGTTTCGCCGCGTACAAACGCCATGGCCATCGCCGCCGCGCCGCCGAACGGTTGAACAGACTCAACCGCCTCTCAGTCGACAGATTCAACTGCTGGAACATTACCTGGGCGTGGAGCTGTTCAACCGCACCACCCGCAGCGTCGCCCTGACCGCCGCCGGCCGCGCCTTCTTCATCGAAGCGCAGAACCTGCTGGAGCGCGCCCAGCAAGCCGCCGTCACCGCCCGCCGTTTTGCCGAGAGCGACATCGGCTCGGTCAACATCAGCTTCGTCGGCAGCGCGGTGTATGAATTCCTGCCCAAGGTCATCGCTGAAGCACGGCTCAAACAGCCGCATGTGAAAATCGACCTGACGGAGATGAACACCTACCAGCAGCATGAAGCCTTGCGTGCGCGGCGTATCGATCTGGGCATTGTTCGCGCGCCTTTGCTGGAGCCGGGATACGCCACCGAATGCCTGGTGCGCGAGCCGTTCGTACTGGCCGCCCCCAGCCACCATCGGCTGGCGAGTGCAGAAACCGTCTCGGTCAAAGACCTCGATGCGCAACCGTTCCTGATGTACGCCCACGCCGCCTACCCGCCGTTCAACGAACTGCTGACCGGCATGCTCCGCTCTGCCCGCGTCGCCCCGGAATACGTGCAATGGCTCGGTTCATCCTTGACCATCCTGGCCTTGGTCAACGCCGGAATGGGCCTGGCCCTGGTGCCTCGCTGCGCCACCAGCGTGGTGTTCAAGAACGTAGTGTTTCGCGATATCGATTTGGGCGAAGGTGTGCAGAGCGAGCTGCATTTGATCTGGCGCGAGAACAATGACAACCCGGCATTTGCGATGCTGTTGGAGGGCATTCGAAGGGCTGTGCGCGAGGGATGGGGCGTTTGAGTCTGTCGTGGCCTGGCGTTTCTTTGGGCTCATCGACCTCTTTGCCTCTGACGACGAACCCGGCCGTTGCACAGTGGTCCAAACATCTGACGGCATCGCGACTGATCAAAGGCCTTGTGCCTGCTTCATTCAAGAGCGAAGCTTTGCAATTCACACACATCAGGGTGCGCCGGATAACGTTCAGTAGGTTCGGATCCTGTCTGGTGCAGGTGCTGACTGCTGCTCCCATCCCCTGCTCCCTTACCGGAGTACGAAAATGACTCAGTCAATGCGCTTCTTCCTTTCGATCTTCCTCGCCACAGCATCGTTGGCATCAGCGAGCCTCCTGAACAATGCAGGTGCGGCAACCGCCGAGGACCTGAATGCCGACTCCCGGCAAGCGTTGCAAACGCTTTACAAGACCACCCCATCTGCCAAAACCATTTCGCAGAATGCCAAAGCGGTGCTGGTCTTTCCGAAAATCATCAAGGCCGGCCTTGTGTTTGGTGGCAGCTATGGCGAAGGCGTGCTGATGAAAGGCTCGCAAGTAGAGAATTATTACAACTCCGTAACCGGGTCCTGGGGACTGCAGGCAGGCGCCCAATCGTACGGTTATGCAGTGTTCCTGATGACCGACAAAGCCGTAAATTATGTTCGTGAGACCAAGGGTTGGGAAGTCGGCGTAGGACCCACCGTTGTATTGGTTGATGACGGGGTGGCGAAGAATCTGTCCAGCACGACAGTGAAGGACGATGCCTACGCGTTCATTTTCGACCAGCAGGGGTTAATGGCCGGGATCAGTATCGAGGGCACGAAGATTTCCCTGATCAAGCGCTGAAAACCGTCCATCAAGGCGCCTTGCGTAGTCCGCAAGACGCCCGGACAGAGCGCTATCACCGTCCTCACCAAGAGGGGGCCTAATGAATCTTCTAACCCGATGTAAGGGTGCATGTATTGCTCTGGTGCTATGCGTGGCTGTATTCCTGACATTTGTGATTGGCTCCAGTGCTTTGCCGAGGATAGTGCCGGACATGGCTCACGCGCCCTCTGCGCCGGTGCAACTCGACGGGATAAACGGACCTCTGTCAGCCGAGCGCAGCAAAGCCATTCTCGACCGACTCAAGTCCACCGGCGCACAGACCAACATCTTCGATGTGCACCTCGCAATCGAAGAGTCCATCTCCGGTAGCCCGCTAACGGAAGGAAACAAGGTCGACTTGCTGCAGGACGGTCCCACCACCTACCAGTCGATGATCAAAGCCATTGAAGCTGCGCGCGACCACATCAACATGGAGACCTACATCCTCGACGATGATGAAGTCGGTCAGCGTTTCGCCGCCGCACTGATCGCTCAGCAACACAAAGGCGTACAGGTCAATCTGATCCGTGACAGCGTCGGAACCCTTGGAACACCCTCAGCGTTTTTCTCTCGATTGACCGATGCGGGCATCAAAGTGCTGGAGTACAACCCTATCAATCCAGTGACGGCCAAAGCGGGCTGGGACGTGAACCAGCGCGACCACCGAAAGCTGCTGATAGTGGACGGCCGTATAGCCTTTCTCGGCGGGATCAACATCAGCAGCGTCTATTCGGGGGGCTCGTTCAGCTCACACTCGAAGACTCGCCCAACGGGTGATTTGCCCTGGCGCGATACCGACTTGCGCATTGAGGGGCCCGTGGTTGCGGACTTGCAGAAGCTGTTCATCGGAACATGGACGACCCAGAAAGGTGAACCACTCGCACCTCGCCACTACTTTCCGCCGCTGGAGCGCAAAGGCACCGAGGTGATTCGCGCCATCGGCAGCTCCCCAGATGAGCCGTTCAGCCAGATCTATGCGACGTTGATTTCGGCGCTGCATAGCGCGCAGACCGAGATATGGCTGACTAACGCCTACTTTGTGCCCGATCCGCAGTTGTTGGCGGCACTCAAGGAGGCGGCAGCACGTGGCGTCGACGTCAAGCTGGTGTTGCCCAGTAGCACCGATTCGTGGCTGGTGTTCCATGCCGGACGCGCCTACTACAGCGAGCTGCTGGAGGCCAACGTCAAACTTTACGAACGCCGTGACGCGCTACTCCACGTCAAGACTGCCGTCATCGATGGCGTGTGGTCGAGTGTCGGCTCCACCAACCTCGACTGGCGCAGCTTCCTGCACAACGATGAAGTCAACGTCGTTGTGCTGGGCACCGGATTTGCAAAAAAGATGCAGGCGGCATTCATGGCTGATCTGGCCAAATCGAGCGAAATCAAGCTGGAAAAGTGGCAGCGCCGCTCGCTCGCTTTGAGAGCCAAGGAGCAGATGGGGCGACTCTGGGAATACTGGCTATAAGTCGAGTGGCGCGGGAACTGTGCTGCTTGATGGAAGTGGGAGCAAAGGTGCACTACCTTGTATTTGTACACCCTCGCGTCGCCATCCAATTCAGGTTGAGAGGTGGAATTCATGAACAACATCATCTACATCGTCGGGGTAATTGTGATTGTCGTGGTTATCCTGTCGTTTCTCGGGTTTGCATAGAATCGAAGACCGTCTCGTATTGGCAAGGCTGTACCCCGCATCGCGAGGCACAGCCTGGTCGAGCTTGACGGCGTAGGTGCGGCCAACCCAGCGATAAAAAATCAACCCTGTGAGTAAGGGTCTGCAGCGTCCTGCCGATAACGAAAAAGCGTCGCGCTCGATTGCCGGCGTTTTATGGACCGCAAAGCATTAGCAGGGACTTTACATGCGTCACCTCAGACACCTTACTTCCCCTCTGAATCAGCAAAAGATTGCTGACGTCACGTTCCATCTCGATCCGTCTGATCAGAACGAACTGGTGACGGTGCTTCAGCGTTTTTTTGCCGAGCCGGATCAACATGCCTTGCTGGATATCCCCGAGGAAACCCGCAGCGTGTTCCTGCTCGAAGGTGAGCGCAAATGGGTGTTGAAACACAACCGCCTGATCCACTGGAAAAAGCAGCTGCAGAACTTCCTGGGCCTCAAGCGTGTGTTCGGGCTGCATGACCTGACCAACGAATTCATCAATCTGTCCGTTGTGGCTGCCAAGTCAGAATCGTCGCCCAGAGTGGCTGGATTCGGCCACGTCGGACGTTTTCCATTTCTCAAGGAAGAGTATTTGCTGGTCAATTTTTTCGACAATCATTGCAGCGTCGATGATCGACTGATCGCCCAACCCGAGCAGGCGCAAACGCTGCTGTTGGACATTTTCCAACTGTTTGGGCAGACGCTGGTCGAGGGGTTTGTGCACATGGACCCGCACCCCAAGAACATCCTGATTGGCCCCGATGGCAGGCTGCGCCTGATCGATTTCGAATGCTGCGCTCATTCGGTGCTGGATCACGACTTCAGCCTGGGTTTTCTGCTGGGTTACTTCTATCGCTTCTGGTTCAACAAGTTCATATCGGTTGAACACTACAACGCATGTTGTGAACGCTACCTGAAGCATCAGCACCCGCAATTGAACCGTGAGGTTTTCCAGGCGGTGTATGAGCGCTTTCGAGACCGTGGTGTTTCCCGGAGCACGCGTTACCGCATCCTCACCTGCCCCAAGGCTCAAGCTGCATTTCTGCACGAGTTGATGTAACCGGTAGCGGTTGGCTCAGCCTTGTTTCAAATCGAGGCAGTAGGTGTAGTAACCCGTATCGCGTACATAGCCCAAGGATTCATACAATCGTTGCGCGCCGACATTGTCCGTGGCCGTTTCCAGCACCATGCCTTTGGCGCCGGTCAACAATGCGAAGGCTCGCGCAGTGTTCATCAGCAACGTGCCGACCCCTTGCCCTCGGGCGGCGGGTGTTGTGAAGAGGTCGCCTAGCAGCCAGGTGCGGTGAGCGTCGATGGAGGAGAACGTCGGGAACAGCTGGACGAAACCCAGCGCCTCGCCGCTGGGGGCCTGGGCGAAGAAGATCGCGGATTCGTCCCGGGCAATGCGCTCGGCGATGAAGTCGCGAGACTGCGACAGGTTCGATGGCTGACCATAGAAGCCTCGATAGGCGTCGAACAGGCTGGCGATTTTATCGAGGTGGGATGCGTCGGCGCGCAGGGCCTGGATGTCCATGTTGATCGTCTCCTTGCGGATTGATGTGATGAGCGGAAAAAGGGAAATGTAGATCAAAAGATCGCAGCCTGCGGCAGCGCCACAAACAGGAGCTGCCGCAGGCTGCGATCTTTTTGGGTTCACCCAGATTTCCGCTTTCCTCCTTAAGGCCTTTCAGTTCCGCGCAGGGGCCACCACCGGCATTGACGTCCTGGCCAGCCCGTAATAAAGAATCCCCGGCACCACCAGACCAACGATCCAGGAAATATCGACACCGCCGAGCTGCGCGACCATCGGCCCGGAGTAGAAGTGAGTATCGACGAAGGGTAACTGGATCAATACACCGACGACATACACGCTGATCCCGGGCATGTTCCAGCGGCCATAACGACCCGCCGGGTCGGACAATGCCGGGATGTCACAGCGCTCTTTGTTGATGAAGTAGTAATCCACCAGATTGATCGCGCTCCACGGTGTGAAGAAGGTCAGCAAAAACAGGATGAAGTACTTGAAGGTGTTGAGAAACGAGTACTGGCCCAGCAGCGCGAGCGTGGTGGACGCCGCGACAATCACCAGCACAAACACCATGCGCTGCCGGGCGGAAATCTCCAGACGACTGCGGAAACCACTGATGATGGTGGCCACGCACATGAAGCTGCCATAAGCATTGAGCGTGGACACCGTGACCTTGCCGAACACCACGCTCAGGTAAAGCAGGGACGCCATCACACCGGTGCTGCCCAACCCGACGATGGTCGCCACCTCGTGACCGCGGAAGTTCACACCGGCCAACGCGGCTGCAAACACCCCCAGCACCATGGACGCCTGGGCGCCCAACACCGTGCCAAGCCCGACGGCAGCGAACGTTTTCCAGGACGAGGTCTTGCTCGGCAGGTAGCGTGAGTAGTCAGCCACATAAGGGCCAAAGGCGATCTGCCAGGACGCGGACAACGACACCGCCAGCAGGAAAGTACTCCAGCTAAAGTGACGATTTTCCAGCAGCAGACCGATATCGTTGAGGGTCATCAACCGGGTAAACAGATAGACGAAGGCAATGATACCCAGCACGCTGGCCACCTTGCCGACCAAGTGGATGACCCGGTAACCGAACATCGTCAGGAACGCGATGCAGGAGGCGAAAATCAGGATGCCGGCGCTGTCGCTGACATGGATCAACTGAGCAATGGCCTGCCCCGACAACACCGCGCCGGTGGCGCTGAAACCGAGGTACATCAGGCACACCAGGACAATCGGGATGGCTGCCCCATAGACCCCGAACTGCACACGACTGGAGATCATCTGCGGCAGCCCGAGCTTCGGCCCTTGCGCCGCGTGCAGGGCAACCACTGCGCCGCCGAGCACCTGGCCGATCAGCAAGCCGAAGAGCGACCAGAACACATCGCCGCCCAGCACCACGGCCAGGGCGCCGGTGACGATCGCCGTGATCTGCAGGTTGGCGCCGAGCCACAGGGTGAACTGGCTGTAGAGGCTGCCATGCCGCTCAGCCTCGGGGATGTAATCGATCGAACGTGTCTCGATCAGGGGACTTCGCTGCTGACTATCGCTGACCTTGGTCATTACGCTGTTTTCCTTTGAGGCGCTTGTTTTTAGGGTGTGGACTCGAGCGCTTAGAACGCCTTGCTGGCACTGGCAACCACAGTGGCCGTGCACAAATCACCATAGCCGTACCAACTCGTGCATTCGCTTTTCGACAGGTCGGTATCGATGTAGCTAAGGCCCCAGGTCACGCCCACGAAGTCACGGCTCAACTTGGCTTCCCACTCGGTGTAGGCATCACGGCTTTCGCCGCTGGCGGACCAGAACGCCGGGTCTTTGACATCGTTGCGACCCACGCGCAGGTCCAGGCCGATTTCGGCCGGCAATTCGATTTTGTAGCTGAGGTAGGTGTAAAGGGTGTCCTGGTCCTCGCCAAAGAAGTTCGGCGTATCGTTTGAGTAGTTGGCGCCGAGCTTCACGCCATAAACGTCAAGGACGGCGTAGACCTCACTCAGGTTGAATTGGCCTTCCTTTGGATAGTCGTACTTGAGGTACCCCAGATCGAGGCTGATGGCCTCGGTCGCCTGCCAGTAGTAGCCCGCGTAATACTCGAGTTCCTGCCGCGTCTTGAACACGCCGCCGAAATCGACATTCGAGGTCCAGGCGCCAACGTACAGTCCGCTGCTGTGCACCAGCGTGGCACCGGCCTGAGCCGCCGGATCACCCAGGGTTTGCGAAATGCCACGGGTGCGGTAGTCGCTAAAGACTCCCAGGGTCATGTCCAGGGTGAAGTTATCGTTGAGCGTCAGTGCCTGGGTGGTCAGGGGTGCCAATACAAGAGTGGCAAGGGTCAATACTGAGCGTGCGTTCATACAAGTCTCTTATTTTTATGGAGGTGCGGGTTATTTCAGGCATGGCGATGCCGAGCCCCTCGTCATACGAGGAGCCAGGCATCTTTTGCGTGGTGCGGGTGAAGGGAGGGTCAGGACGCGGGCGCGTACACCTCTTTGCCGGCGAAGAAGGTCTTCAGGACCTTGGTGTCGAACAGTTCTTCGTCGCTGACCTTGAACACATCGCGGTCGAGGATGATCAGATCGGCCTGTTTGCCGGGTGTCAGCGAGCCAATCTGCTGCTCCAGGCGCAGGGCCTTGGCGGCATTGAGCGTGTAGGCGTAGAACATGGTCTGGCGATCGATGCTTTCCTTGGCATTCAACACGCCCAATGGCCCTTTGCGAGTGCTGGCCTGAGCGATGGCATTCCACGGATTGGGGCTGGACACCGGCCAGTCACTGCCACCGGCGATGACCGCACCAGCGTTATGCAGGGACCTGGCGGGATACTGATAACCGTAAGCAAACGCGCTGATATACGGTTTGACCAACTCCACGGTGTAACTCTCACCAGTGGCCCACAGCAATTGCATGGAAGCGATCACGCCAAGTTGCTTGAAGCGCGGAAACTCTTTCGGGTTGACCAGTTGCAGGTGGCTGATGCTATGGGCCACCGGTGTCGGGTTGAGTTTGCGCGCGTAGGCAAAACCATTGAGTGATTCACGCACCGCACGGTCGCCGACCGCATGCATGTGCACAATCCAGTAGCGCTTCTCCGCTGCCACGACCAACTCACCGAAGTGCGCGGGGTCGATCAGCAGTTGACCGTTTTTATGGCTGTTCTTGAAGGGAACAGTCACCGCGGCGGTCTGCCCCGGAAACTCCAGAACGCCATCGGCGAATACCTTGATGCCAGGAAAACTCAGGTTGGGCACACCCTCGAATTTCTTCATCACCTTGGCCAGCACCTCCAGGTCGGCCGGTCGGCTTTTTGGATTGGCCAGCAACAGAGCAGCAACGTGGGCGCTAAGTTCGCCCTTCTCTGCCAGTTCGCGGTAAAGCGGCAAAACGCCGTAACTCTGCTCGGTTGCCTTGAAATCGAACAACGAATCGCCACTGCCGGCATTCGCCGCCGCGTCCATCCAGGCGGTGACGCCGTATTGATTGTTGACCTTCACCGCCTCGCGGGCGGCTTTCAACTTGATCTCGTCGCTAGGCGCGGGGATCTGGCTGCGCACCTGGTCCCAGCGCGACTCGGCAAAATAGCCATTGGGAATGAAATCCGCATCGTGACCCACAAAGCTGCGGTCCTGTTCCGACAGGCCTTTTACCAGTGTCGCGTCGATCTTCAGGCGCTTGAGCATGGCGTTGTTGGCCCAGCCGGTGTGCCCGTCGATCCCGCTGAGGACCACCGGTTGGTCCGCCCAGCGCCCCTGATTGAAGCGCTGGCCCAGTTCACGGCTTTTGTCCCAATAGGCCGAACTGACCCCGGCGATGCTGATCACGTCACCGGCCCGTGCAATGCCCGCCTGATCCTGTTCAATAATCCACTGTTCAAGCTCCGGCAACGGCTTGACTTCATCCAGCAGGTTGGCCCCCATGCTGTCGAAGGCCGCAACCACCGGGTGACTGTGGGTATCAATCATTCCTGGCATCAGCACCTTGCCCGCCAGATCGATCCGTTGCGTGCGGGTGTCGGCCAAGGCGTTGATCTCGGCATTACTGCCCACTTTGAGAATCTTGCCGTCTTGCACGGCCACTGCCTGGACCAGTCCCTGACCGGGTTCGGCGGTGAAGACCTTGCCGTTGAACAACACAAGGTCAGCGGCGGCCATGGCTTGCACCGAAGAAAAGGCCAGGGCTGCGGCCAACAGGTTTGGAATAAATCGCTGCATCGGAACACTCTCTTGTTTTTATTGGGCTGGGCGGGCGGCTGATGCCTGGGACAATGCCTTCGGATCAAGGCCAACGAATGGCGCCTTGGCCCACACGACCTGGCCGCCCACGACCGTCAGCAGCACGTTATTTCGAGCCAACTCCTCCTCGGGGACCTGCATGAAGTTCTTGTCCAGAACGATCAGGTCCGCGAACTTACCCACCTCGACCGAACCGACAACAGCGTCCAGTTTCAGCTGCTCGGCGGCATTCATGGTGATGGTGCGCAGCACTTCAGTGCGCGACAGCGCCGGGTCGGAATTCAGCCTGCCCGCATACTTGGGACCGTAGCTGTGCGGGTTCAGCGGATCACCTGAGCGGGTGACACCGATCTTCAGCGCCAGGAACTCGTCGAGCGGGTCGACAGGCCAGTCGCTGCCATACGCCACACGGCCGCCGGCACGAGCGATGCTGCCGGAGGGTTCCATGCGGGCAAATCGCGCCGCCCCCAAATGCTCGTTGGTGCCGTCAACCGTAGACGGTGCCTGCTGGGCCCACTGGAAGGACATGTTGGCGGTCACGTCTAGCGCCTTGAAGCGCGCATAGTCGGCAGGGTCCACCGACTCGTTGTGAGTAATGGCCGGGCGGAAGCCATTGCCGGGCAGTTGCTGGCGCACATATTCGATGGCGTTCAGTGAATCGCGCACCGCGCGGTCTCCGGTGGCGTGAAGGTGCGGATCGAGGCCGGCCTGAATGGCCTTCAGCAACAGCGGATTAAGCACTTGCGGCGGGAAGTACAGCTCACCGGTGTTCTTGCCGGGTGTCCACTTCGGCGCTGTATCGGTGCCGGCATTGCGCAGGTACGGCGTCAACATGGCACCCGTGTCCGCCGGCGCGTTGATGATCCCATCCATGAACAATTTGACGTGGCGCATGCTCACGCCCGGCGCTACTTTTGCGTCGCCCTGGTCGTAGGTATCAGCCAGCGCCTTGGCTTCGGCGATGGTCTTCGCTGGGTCTGCCGTGGCAGCCGCTGGGTCGAGTTTGATCGCCAGCAAGGCCCGGGCGGTCAGCTCACCCGACTGCTGCAGGGTGGTAAACGCTTTGCCGTTTTCCGGCCCCGACAAGGCATCGAAGAAACTGGTGATACCTTGCTGGCGCATGGCGTCGAGCGCCGCGCGGGTCTGATTGAGTTTCTCTGCGTCGGTGGCGGGCGGCACCACGGCGGCCATGGCTTCGGCGGCTCCGTCTTCGCAGATGCCGTTCGGGTTGCCGGCGCTGTCGCGCATGTACTTGCCATCACCGGGATTGGCCGTGTGCTTGTTGATGCCGGCGACCGCCAGGCCACGAGAGTTGGTCAGCACTGTATGAAAGTCGGTGGAACGGACTTGAATTGGACGGTTGGTCTTGAGCGCGTCCAGTGTCGATTTGTCGGGGTCGCCGTCGAGTCCGGTCATGCCAATACGGTCCCAGCTGCCCACTTCGAGCCAGACATCGGGGCCTTTGTCCTTGTCGGCATCCAGGCACGCCTGAATGGTTTCCTGGAAAACCTTGCGGGTCATCGTCTGGTATTTCAGGTCGCACAAGGTCATGGCGCGGCCTCCGTCCCCCGGATGCATGTGCGCATCAATGAAGCCCGGCATCACCATGCGACCCGCCAGATCGATCAGCTGTGTCTGCGTGCCGATGTAAGAGGAAACCCCTGCATCGCTGCCGACATAAACGATCTTCCCACCCGTGACCGCGATCGCCTGCTGCACGGAATTCTTGCCGTCGACGGTGTAGACATAGCCGTTGCGCATGACCATGTCGGCGCCTGTCGAAGCGTGTGTCTGACACCCCACCAGCGCCACGCAGGAAAATGCCGTTGTCGCGGCAACGGCGATAAATAGCCTGGAAAATTTCAACTGCCTCACCTCTGTTTTTATAGTTTTTGAAGTGGCCCGAACGGACGGTCGCAAGCCCCTGATATGCAGGGCATACCCTATAGAGCGCGGCGGTCGGATGGACCTCCACAAATGAGGAGGGGTAAGGCAAATACCAGTCAGTTGAGCAGCAACGCATACTTTGTAGCAGCTGCCGAAGGCTGCGTTCGGTTCGGGCCGCGTTCGGACGTAGCAGTCGTGAAGTCAGACTATGCGGTGCACCAGACTCACCGCGCACTCAGGGTTTACGACTGCTGCGTCCGAACGCGGCCCGAACCGAACGCAGGCTTCGCCAGCTGCTACAAGGACTGCGTTATGGCTTAAGGCGCTGCGCTTAATTACGACGTGCAGTTTCCGCAAGCGAAGTCGGCGAACGCAGGACAGAACCCAGCTCCACTTTGCTCTTCACGCCGAGCTGCAAGTAGCAGTTGCGCAGATAGGTGCGCACTGTGGCTGGACTCAGTGAAAGGATTTTGGCGATTTCCTTATAGGAATGGCCGGCGGCGAACAGCATCGCCGCCGTGCGCTCGCGTGGTGCCAGCACTGCCCCGCGCGACTGTGTTTCGAGTGACAGAATGACGTGCTCGGCGTTGGGGCTAAGCGTCATTGCAGTGCGACCCAGGCGAATTACGCAGGGCGCCTTTTGCAGTTGTGAGATGACATCGAAGGGAAGCATTGAACCGCTCCACCCGGGCAACTCGCGCTGAATGGCGGCGCCCAGACTTGCGCCCACATACAGCAGACTGCCATCCATCCGGGCGACCCCGAAGTCACTCGCCCCGTTGCCCGTGTCGCAGCGAATCATGTCCTGCACCTGAAACCGCCACAACTGCAACAGATGGTCGCAGAACGCCGAGAACAACCCGGCCTCGCTGTCATTGAAAGCCGGTGCATGAAGGCCACGGTAGAGACAGACGAAGAACATCAAGCCGCTTTCAGGGAGCTCGAACGTGATGCACATCAGGTGGTAGAGATCGTGACGCCGTGCGAAATCGTTCACCTCCTCACAGGGGTCGGTGAACCCACTGTCGCGCACAACTTCCCCGGGTTGACTTAAGGTCTCCTGGGAAAATCTGTCGCTGACCGCCACTTTGTGCCATTCGACGGCAAACGACTCGGGCAGATTGATCCGCCCGTGCATCCAGCTTTGAGGGGGTGTACTGGCGTCTGACGTCGACATCTCGCCCCACCATGCCGAAGCGAAGGGCACCAGTTGGCGGAAGGCCTGCAAGCCGTCGGCGATGAATTGGGATGCCCCGCGGTCACGAGCAAGCCGCCCCAGGCGCAACACGCAACGATTGAACGCTGTCAGCGTGGCCATCGACGCCTTGGCGCCGACCTCATCACCCTCCTCCATTGTTTTTATCCTGTTTACTACATGGCGTATTTTTTCGACGATGCCATAGGGACGGTTATGGCGTCCAGCGAGCGGTGTTGTTTCGGGAGAGCCAACCCTAAAGTTCGCCCAAATGCGCTATTCCGCTAAACAGACCCAAGGGCAGGCGCAACACCGTCTAATCTGAATAGAGTACGACCACAAACATGCCTCTAGCCGATTGATACAGGGGAAATGGGATGACCGGAAAAACAGCGCGCCAGTGCTCGTCATGGATCCTGCCCTCCCTGCTCGCCATCAACCTCGCGCTGGCAGCGGGATGTGCAGGCAAAGCTGCGACAGCTCGCTATACGGCCTCAAGCATAGGCTACAGCTGCTATGCAAAAGCACTGCCCACTGCCGGCGAGGGCGGCCTGGCTTGGGGCTCCACCTTGAATATGGCTCGCAAAAAATCCCTGGATAATTGCATACGCTATGCCGGCCGATCCGGTGGCACACCCAATACCTGCAAAGTGGTGTTGGCGGAGTGCAAAAATTAATAGAGCGACAGTGAATCGGGCCGTTCGGTCTTCCTGACGTCGATCTGATTTGGTTTGCTCAATACATATGAATAACCGTATATTCGGATAACCACATGTATTGAAGACGCCTCCATGCTGAACCCTGCCGCCGTATTCAAATGCCTGTCCGACGAAACTCGCACGCGGGCCACCTTGCTGATCACCCGTGAGGGAGAGTTATGCGTCTGCGAGTTGGTCTGCGCCCTGAACGACAGTCAGCCGAAAATCTCCCGCCACCTCGCGCAGCTCCGGGCATGTGGCCTGCTTCTAGACCGCCGTCAGGGTCAGTGGGTGTATTACCGGCTCAACCCCGAACTGCCAAAGTGGGTCCGCACCATTCTTGAGACCACACTGGAAGCCAACGCCGACTGGCTTGAGGCAAACAGCACTCGACTCAAAGCAATGGGCGACCGCCCTATCAACACTGCCGCCTGCTGCTGACCCATCACCCGTCGAGACTGCTCATGTTTACTGCGTTCGCCATTTTTCTCGTCACCATTGTGTTGGTCATCTGGCAGCCCAAGGGATTGGGTGTCGGCTGGAGCGCCTCCTTGGGGGCTGCTCTTGCACTGATTGCAGGCGTCGTGACGCTGGACGATATTCCACTGGTGTGGGGCATTGTCTGGAACGCCACCGCTACGTTTATCGCGGTCATCATCATTAGTTTGTTGCTTGATGAGGCAGGCTTCTTTCAGTGGGCCGCCCTGCATGTGGCACGCTGGGCCAAGGGCGATGGTCGTCGCCTGTTCGCATTCACGGTGCTACTGGGCGCAGCCGTTTCCGCCCTGTTTGCCAATGACGGTGCGGCACTGATACTGACCCCCATCGTAATCTCAATACTGCTCGCATTACGCTTTTCGCCCGCGTCTACCCTGGCGTTTGTCATGGCGGCGGGCTTTATTGCCGACACCGCCAGCCTGCCCCTGGTGGTGTCGAATCTCGTCAATATCGTTTCAGCCGATTACTTCGGCCTGGGTTTCAGCGAGTACGCTTCGGTCATGGTCCCGGTCAATTTCGTTGCCGTGGGCTCCACTCTCGGGGTGCTGTATTGGTTTTTCCGTCGTGACATACCCGAACGTTATTCACTGGATGATCTACAAGATCCACGACGTGCCGTGCGAGACCCGCTGACGTTTCGCGTCGGCTGGATTGTTCTGGGTTTGTTGCTGATTGGGCTGTTTGCGCTGGAGCCACTGGGCATTCCGATCAGTGTCATTGCGGCGGTCTGCGCCGCGATGCTGTTCGCCGTTGCGGCGCGTGGGCATGTGATTTCAACCCGACGTGTGTTGCGTGAAGCGCCATGGCAGGTCGTGACCTTTTCGCTGGGCATGTACCTGGTGGTTTATGGGCTGAAAAACGCTGGCCTGACAACCTATCTGACGGTAGCCCTGAACTACTTTGCCGAATTCGGCATCTGGGGCGCCGCGTTGGGTACTGGATTTCTCACGGCGTTGCTGTCATCCGGCATGAACAACATGCCGACGGTGTTGGTGGGTGCGCTGTCGATCCAGGCCAGTGACGCCACCGGCGTGGTGCGTGAGGCCATGATCTACGCCAATGTCATCGGCTCTGATCTGGGCCCGAAAATCACGCCTATCGGTAGCCTGGCAACACTGCTCTGGCTGCACGTTCTGGAGCGCAAGGGCATCCGCATCACCTGGGGTTACTACTTCAGGGTGGGTGTCGTTCTGACGCTGCCGATTCTGTTCATCACCTTATCTGCCCTGGCCTTGCGCCTGGGCGTTTAGCACCTGCCCGTCTGGAAAGAGGAGTCGCCATGCGCGTTCTGTTCATGTGTACCGCCAATAGCTGTCGCAGCATTCTGTCCGAAGCGATGTTCAATCATCTCGCACCGCAAGGCTTCCAGGCGATCAGCGCCGGCAGCTTCCCCAAAGGACAGGTTCTGCCGCGCAGCCTGACCACGTTGCAAGAGGCCGGGATTGCGATCGACGGGTTAAGCAGCAAGGGCAACGACGCCTTCGAGGCCAACCCGCCGGACATTGTCATCACCGTCTGCGACAAGGCCGCCGGTGAGGCCTGCCCGGTCTACTTCGGACCGGCCCTTAAGGCCCACTGGGGACTGGAAGATCCATCAGAGGTGAAGGGTGATGAGACCGTCGTCGCCGCTGCATTTCACTCGACCCTGGCACGCATCGAAACGCGCTGCCGGGCGTTCCTCGCCCTGCCCTTCGCCCAACTTGATCGCGATGCACTGAAGCGCGAACTCGACCGCATCAGCACGCTGTAACCGGAGCCTCCCATGACCGAACCACTGCCTAATCTCGACGCGTCATTGATTCAGACCATTGCCAGTGACGACGGCCGACACAAGCCACGAATCCTGTTGCTGTACGGGTCGACCCGCGCACGGTCATTCAGTCGGCTGCTGGTCGAAGAAGCAGCCCGTCTGCTCGAACGCTTCGGTGCACAGACGCGAATTTTCAATCCATCGGGACTACCGCTACCGGATGACGCACCCAGCGATCACCCGAAAGTTCAGGAATTGCTTGAGCTGATGCAATGGTCTGAAGGACAGGTCTGGTGTTCACCCGAGCGCCACGGCGCCATGTCTGCCGTATTCAAGGCCCAGATTGACTGGGTGCCGCTGGCCCTGGGCGCCGTTCGCCCGACCCAAGGGAAAACGCTCGCCGTCATGCAGGTCAGCGGCGGTTCACAATCCTTTAACGTGGTGAATCAGCTTCGCGTGCTGGGACGCTGGATGCGGATGTTCACGATCCCTAATCAATCTTCCGTACCGAAGGCATATCTGGAGTTTGACGAAGGCAACCGCATGAAACCGTCCTCGCTGTATGACCGGGTGGTCGACGTCATGGAAGAACTGGTGAAGTTCACGTTGCTGCTGCGCGAGCGCCCGGATCTGGTTGACCGCTACTCCGAACGCAAGGAATCAGCGGAAGAACTGAGTCAGCGTGTGAATCAACGGTCGATTTGAAAGCAGGGATGTCTGCACCTTGGTAACTAAATGAAGTAATGATTTAAAGCGTTATAACCCGTTGCGACACCGGAGCACGGGTTAACAACCGTCGGTCTGTAAAACCCCTGCCAGAAAACCTGCGAAAACTTCGTGATCTAGTCTGACTGCACGTTCGCCAGGAGATTACTCATGTCATTGGCTGAAGAACGAAAACCTCAGCGCCGCAAGGAAACCCGGCTGTTTCTCTTTCTTGTCGTCTGCCTCTTCCCGCTGCTGTCGGTCGCTATCGTCGGCGGTTACGGTTTTATCGTCTGGTTTTTCCAGATGCTGTACGGCCCACCGGGACCACCCAACTAACTAATAGCCTTTCTGAAAGCCTATTGGAGCCAGCGCATGGACGAAGCATTGCATATTGCCAGTCTTGTCGTACTTGCCAGGCCTGAATTGTTCGATGCCGTTAAAGCTAACTTGCGCCTGTTGGACGGCCTGGAACTGCATCAGGAAAGTGCGGCGGGAAAACTGGTGGTGGTCCTTGAGGCCGTACACGAAAGTCAGATCCTTCAACGCATCGAACAGATCAACAACTTGCCCGGCGTACTCAACGCGGCGTTGATCTATCACGAACTCCTCGAACCCGAAGGAGATATCGAATGAGCATGACGCGCCGCGAATTCGTCAAAGCCCAGGCCGCCGCCATTGCAGCCGCCGCTGCTGGCCTGCCGATTGTTACCGACGCCAGCAACCTGGTGACCGAAGCGGACATGGTCACCCTGGACTGGAACAAGGCGCCCTGCCGTTTCTGCGGCACCGGGTGCAGCGTGATGGTCGCGACCAAGGACAACCGCGTGGTCGCCACCCACGGCGACGTCAAGGCAGAGGTCAACCGCGGACTGAACTGCGTGAAGGGCTATTTCCTTTCGAAGATCATGTATGGCGTTGATCGCCTGACCCAACCGCTTTTGCGCATGACGAATGGCCAGTACGACAAGCAAGGCGAATTCCAGCCGATCAGCTGGGAGAAGGCCTTCGACATCATGGAACTGAAGTTCAAGGAAGCCTTGAAAAGCAAAGGTCCCGGGTCGGTCGGCATGTTCGGCTCCGGGCAATGGACCGTGTGGGAAGGCTATGCCGCCAACAAGCTGATGAAGGCAGGCTTTCGCAGCAATAACATCGACCCCAACGCCCGCCATTGCATGGCCTCGGCGGTGATGGGTTTCATGCGCACCTTTGGCATGGATGAGCCGATGGGGTGCTACGACGACATCGAAGCCACCGACGCTTTTGTGCTCTGGGGCTCGAACATGGCCGAGATGCACCCGGTGCTCTGGAGCCGGGTCACCGACCGCCGCCTGAGCCAGCCTCACGTGAAAGTGGCCGTGCTGTCGACCTTCGAACATCGCAGTTTCGAGCTGGCCGACATCCCCATGGTGTTCAAGCCGCAAACCGACCTGATGATCCTTAACTACATTGCCAACCACATCATTGAAAGCGGCGCGGTGAACCAGGATTTCATTACTAAACACACCCGATTTGCCCAAGGTGCCGACGACATCGGATACGGCCTGCGCCCCGACGATCCACTGGAAATGAAGGCAAAAAATGCCGCCAAGGCCAACACCTGGACCGACATTTCCTTCGAACAATACGCAGCGTTCGTCAAACCTTACACGCTGGAGCGAACCGCCAAGGAGACAGGCGTTCCGGTCGAACGGCTCAAGAGCCTGGCCGAGTTGTATGCCGACCCCAAGCGCAAAGTCGTGTCGTTCTGGACCATGGGTTTCAACCAGCACACTCGCGGCGTCTGGGCCAACAACCTGATCTACAACATCCATCTGCTCACCGGAAAAATCAGCGAGCCGGGCAACAGCCCTTTCTCACTAACCGGCCAGCCGTCGGCCTGTGGTACGGCGCGCGAAGTCGGGACCTTCTCTCACCGCTTGCCCGCCGACCTGGTGGTGACCAATCCCAAGCACCGCGCCATCGCCGAAAAAATCTGGAAGCTGCCCGCCGGCACCATTCAGGAGAAGCCTGGTTTTCACGCGGTAGAACAGAGTCGCATGCTCAAGGACGGCGTGCTCAACGTTTACTGGACCCAGGCCAGCAACAACATGCACGCCGGGCCGAACATCATGCAGGAAGTCCTGCCGGGCTGGCGCAACCCGGATAATTTCGTGATTGTCTCGGATGTCTACCCCACCGTTTCCGCGCAAGCCGCTGACCTGATTCTGCCCAGCGCCATGTGGGTGGAAAAGGAAGGTGCCTTCGGCAACGCCGAGCGGCGTACGCAATTCTGGCATCAATTGGTGACCGCACCGGGGGACGCCAAGTCGGACCTGTGGCAGTTGCTGGAGTTTTCCAAGCGCTTCACCACCGATGAAACCTGGCCCGCCGAGTTACTGGCCAAGTCTCCTGAGCACAAGGGCAAAACCCTGTTTGAAGTGCTTTACAAGAACGGCCAGGTTGACCAGTTCCCGGTCGAGCAAATGGAAGCCGGATACAAAAATGATGAAGCCAAAGCGTTTGGCTTCTACCTGCAAAAAGGTTTGTTCGAGGAGTACGCCCAGTTCGGTCGCGGCCACGGGCATGACCTTGCCACGTTCGACCGCTATCACAGCGAACGAGGACTGCGCTGGCCGGTGGTGGACGGCAAGGAAACCCGCTGGCGTTACCGCGAGGGGCTCGACCCCTACGTGGAGAAAGGCAGCGAGGTGCAGTTCTACGGTTACCCGGACAAGAAGGCGATTATCTTCGCCCTCCCCTACGAGCCGCCAGCCGAAGCCCCGGATGCCGATTACCCGTTCTGGCTGAGCACCGGACGCGTCCTCGAACACTGGCACACCGGCACCATGACCCAACGCGTCGAGGAACTGTACAAAGCGGTGCCGGACGCGTTGGTCTACATGCACCCCGAAGATGCCAAGGCCTTGAAGGCGCGGCGTGGCAGTGAAGTGAAGTTGATCAGCCGCCGCGGTGAAATCCGTGCACGCATCGAGACCCGCGGGCGTAACAAGCCTCCGCCAGGACTGGTTTTCGTACCGTTTTTCGATGCCAACAAGCTGATCAACAAAGTCACGCTCGATGCCACCGACCCGATCTCCAAGCAGACCGACTACAAAAAATGCGCGATACGAATTGAGTTGATCAGCGTGGCCTGAGGAGAACCGTCATGCCTTTGCGAACCCTGCCGTTGCTCCTGCTCGCTGCGATTGGCGTGGTGATGGCTGCAGAAGTCAATTACCCCCTCGATGCACCCGGGCCGGATGGGCGCCGGCCCGGTGGCACCTTGACCCAGAGCATGCCGGCCCCGCCCATTGCCAATGAAGAAAACAAGGACCTGAAGCGCGAACGCAATTACCCGGACCAGCCTCCCACCATCCCCCATACCATTCGCGGTTATCAGATCGACCAAAACGGCAACAAGTGCCTGTCCTGTCACAGCCGTGCCAACAGCGCGCGGACCCAGGCAACGATGATCAGCATCACCCACTACATGGACCGCGACGGCCAAGCGTTGGCGGCGGTGTCACCGCGCCGGTACTTCTGTAACCAATGCCACGTGCCGCAAACAGAAGTGCTGCCTTTGGTGGGCAACAGCTTCGAAACGATCGACAAAATATTGCAAGACGACGCCAATGCCGCGCAGAAACCCTGAGGAGGCAACATGAAAGCACTGTTCGCCCTGCTTAAGGATTACTGGGGCATTCTGCGTCGTCCGAGCCTCTACTACAGCCTGGGCTTTCTGACACTGGGGGGCTTTATCGCCGGGATCATTTTCTGGGGTGGCTTCAACACCGCGCTGGAGCTGAGCAATACCGAAAAATTCTGCATCTCCTGTCATGAGATGCGTGACAACGTTTTCGTCGAGCTGAAGGACACGATCCACTACACCAACCGATCCGGCGTGCGCGCCAGTTGCCCGGACTGCCACGTGCCCCACGAATGGACCCACAAGATCGCGCGCAAGATGCAGGCTTCAAAAGAGGTATGGGGCAAGATTTTCGGCACCATTGATACACGCGACAAATTCCTCATGCTGCGTCGCGAACTGGCCGAACATGAGTGGGCAAGGCTTAAGGCCAACGACTCTCGCGAATGCCGTAATTGCCACAACTTCGAGTTCATGGATTTTACCCGCCAGAGCAAGCGCGCTTCGGCCATGCACTCGACTTCATTGGCCAACGGTGAGGCCACCTGCATCGACTGCCATAAGGGCATCGCTCACAAGCTGCCCGATATGAGCGGAGTGAAAGGCTGGTAAGGATTTTTCGATCCTCCCGCACTTGTCCTACCCTTTTATCCAACCAACAACGCCGGTCACCGAAATGCCCGCCCCCGAATCCACCCTCCTCGACAGCTGGCACCACAACGCCCAATCCTGGATCGAAGCCATCCGCACCGGCGCCATCGAAAGCCGCCTCAAGGTCACCGACCAGGCAATCCTGCTGGCGGTGCTGAGCCGCCAGCCCGAGCGCGTGCTCGACCTGGGCTGCGGCGAGGGCTGGCTGTTGCGTGCGCTGGCTGAACGGGGCATCAAGGCGGTCGGTGTGGATGGCGATGCGACGCTAGTCGAGGCGGCGCGGGCGGCGGGCTCTTCGGCGGTACATTTGGCGAGCTATGAAGCGTTGGTGGAGGCGAAGGTGGACATCGGCCGCGACTACGGCCTGATCTGCGCCAACTTCGCCCTGCTGCACCAGGACATCATCCCTCTGCTCGCCGCCATGAACGCCCTGCTCGCCCCTGGCGGCGCGCTGGTGATCCAGACGCTGCATCCGTGGACCGCGGCGGCGGGCGACTATCAGGATGGCTGGCGGGAAGAGACCTTCAATGGATTCAAGGGGCAATGGCAACCCATGCCGTGGTATTTCCGCTCCTTGTCCAGTTGGCTCAATGCGCTGGACATGGCCGGTTTTCAGCTGGCCGTCCTGCAGGAACCGCAGCACCCGCAAAGCCCTGTGCCGCAGTCATTGCTGTTGGTGGCCGAGCCGCGGGGTTCGCTACTCTTCAGTAATTCCCTTCCCGCACCAACCGCCTGACCTCAGCCTGTATGGCATAAGCCGGCGCCTCCACAGCATTGAAATCCTGTGTATACCGCTGGGCAAATCCTTCTACCCCCCATTCCTGATACTGCTGCACATGCTTTAATTCGTGCGCCCAGAGCGCGATGTCCTGTTCTGCGGTTTGAGCGTCCCGGAAGAGGATGATGTCGATCAGCGTCACGGCACCGACATCGGGGTTTTGCAGCATGGCAGTGGCGGCGTTGAATTGGCCGTTGTCGCTCACTTTGTAGCGCGCGGTATCGAGGACGCCGGGGTCGTACCAGCGCAGCAGTTGTTCCCGGATGTGCGGTGGAATGGGTTGGATGCCGGCGCTGGCTGCGTCAGCGCGGGCCTGGGTCAGCCACATCGCCAGGGCCGGTGTCGCGATCTGGTAGATGCCATCAGGTACTGGCAGGCAGATGCAGCCGTCCAGGCACACTTGTGTCTCGCCAGCTGGGCAGACGCTGGTCTGGGCTGGCACTTCAAGAGTCAGGCAAAGAACAAACAGCGCCACCAGGCGCGTGGTGATGGGCGGCATTGGACGCTCCAGGGACGGACGTAGCGCGAACAGTGGGTCACCATTGATCGACGATCCGCATGGCTTTAGCGTAGTCCCAGCGTTAATCCACGACGAACAACTTGGCACCGGTGGTGCTGAAAGATCGATGCCCCTCAGCGTTGCTGCCCACCTGATAGCTCATCCCGGCGGTGAGCGTGAACAGACGACCATCCTCCAGCTCCGTGTGCAACTCGCCTTCCAGACACAACAGGATATGACCTCTCCAGCACCAGTGATCGGCCAGATATCCGGGACTGTATTCAACCATCCGCACACGCGTTGAACCAAACTGGCAGGTACGCCAATAGGCGGTACCCGTCTGTCCAACATACTGAACAGGTTCGACAGTCGACCAATCGTAAGCGTCCGGCCATGTCACCTTCAAAACTCCAGCATTAAGGGCGATGGTGTCCGCGTATTTTTAAGCGGACGCGATCACCCTTAATCGCCAGGATTTCCATGCGCCAACGAAGCTCTTATCCCAAACCGTTCAAAGCCCAGGTCGTTCAGGAATGCCTTCAGCCCGGGGCCACCGTTTCAAGCGTTGCCATCGCTCACGGCATCAACGCCAACGTCATTCGTAAATGGCTGCCGCTTTACCGGCATACCTCAGTTGCCGCGTTGCCTGCGTTTGTCCCGTTGAAGGCTCCGCCTAAGCGGCCGTCGGAGGCATCGGCGATCATCGAGATACCCGTTGGCGAACAAGCCATCGCAGTGAAGTGGCCAGTTTCCGATCCTGATGGGTGCGCTCGATTTATTCGAGAGCTTGCCAAGTGATCCGCATAGACGCCATCTGGCTCGCCACCGAGCCCATGGATATGCGCGCGGGTACCGAGACTGCGCTGGCCAGAGTGATCGCAGTATTCGGTGCGGCGAAGCCGCACTGTGCTTATCTGTTTGCCAATCGCAGGGCTAACCGAATGAAAGTCCTGGTTCATGACGGAATTGGTGTTTGGCTGGCGGCACGGCGGTTGAACCAAGGCAAATTCCACTGGCCAGGCATTCGCCAAGGTTGCGAGATGGAGCTGGATGCCGAGCAACTTCGGGCGTTGGTGCTCGGTCTACCTTGGCAACGTGTTGGCGTTGGCGGCGTAATTACACTGCTTTAAAAGTTTTAATTTTGCTTCTTGGCCTACTGCCGTAGGCGGTCTGCTTTGGTAAAATCCACGGCATGACTTCCTTGCCCAACCTCGACCAAATGACCCCCGACCAACTGCGCGCCCTCGCTGCGCAGTTGATGTCGAAGGTCGACACCATGGGCAGAAAGATCCACCGCGATCAAACCATCATCGAACAGCTGACCCACGAGATCGCGATCCTCAAGCGGCACCGGTTTGCCAAACGCAGCGAGCAGATCAGTCCTGAACAAGGCAGCTTGCTCGACGATCTGCTCAACACCGACCTTGAGGCTATCGACGCCGAGCTGACGGCACTGCTTCCGGCTCCTGCTCCAGAAGAGGCGCGCCAAAAACCAAAGCGCGCGCCACTGCCGCCGCAGTTTCCACGCACCGTCATTCATCACGAACCAGAAAGCACTCAGTGCACTTGCGGCTGCCAACTCCAGCGCATCGGCGAGGACATCAGCGAGAAGCTCGATTACACGCCGGGCGTGTTCACTGTTGAACAGCATGTGCGTGGGAAGTGGGCCTGCCGTCAGTGCGAAACACTGATCCAGGCACCGGTACCGGCCCAAGTGATCGACAAGGGCATCCCAACTGCGGGCCTGATCGCGCATGTGTTGGTGGCGAAGTTCGCTGACCACTTGCCGCTGTATCGGCAGGAGAAAATCTTCGGGCGCGCTGGTTTAGCGATCCCGCGCTCCACACTAGCTCAATGGGTTGGACAAACAGGTGTACAGCTTCAGCCATTAGTTGATGCCTTGCGAGAAGCCGTCCTGGCGCAGCAAGTTGTCCACGCCGATGAGACGCCGGTGCAGATGCTTGCGCCCGGAGAGAAGAAAACTCACCGCGCTTATGTCTGGGCTTACTGCACCACGCCGTTTTCGGCGCTTAAGGCAGTGGTTTATGACTTCAGCCCGAGCCGCGCCGGTGAGCATGCGCGTAACTTCCTCGGCGCGTGGAATGGCAAGCTGGTGTGCGACGACTTTGCTGGTTACAAAGCTGGGTTTGAGAAAGGCATGATCGAAATCGGCTGCATGGCTCACGCCCGCCGCAAGTTTTTCGATCTGCATGTCGCGAATAAAAGTCAGTTGGCAGAACAGGCGCTGCACTCGATTGGCGGTTTGTACGAAGTTGAGCGGCAAGTGCGAGACATGAGTGATGGAGATCGCTGTCGAATACGGCAAGAAAAAGCGGCGCCGCTGGCCAAAGCACTGCACGACTGGATGTTGGCCCAGCGCGATCTTGTGCCCAATGGATCAGCAACGGCCAAAGCCTTGGATTACAGCCTTAAACGCTGGGTAGCGCTGACGCGCTACCTGGTCGATGGGGCGGTGCCCATAGACAACAATCCAGTCGAAAACCAGATCAGGCCGTGGGCACTTGGACGCTCGAACTGGTTGTTTGCTGGATCGCTTCGCAGCGGCAAACGGGCAGCGGCGATTATGAGTTTGATCCAGTCGGCACGTATGAATGGGCACGATCCGTATGCCTATCTCAAAGATGTGCTGACGCGGCTGCCGACGCAGCGGGCGAGTGAGATCGACCAACTGCTGCCGCATCAGTGGGTATCTGCCTGAGTCATGCAAGGTGACTTCGGCGGACGCTTACGACCAATCGGTCGTACCAAAGGGAACAGCCGTAAGATCCATCGTTGCCTCATCAATGAAGGAGTGTCTGTGGACCGTACCCATCCAGTACTACTTTCGATAGACACAGATGCCCCGTATTTATGAGATACAGGCGACCCACTCAAGCATGATAGTCAGAGGCAGCTTTCGGCTAAAAGCAGACACTCTTGGTAGTACTTGGCGATGGTGTTTTGGCGAATGGCTTTATGAAGCAAAGCAGTATGACACTCTGATACATTCGCCCTTTTTCAGGAGGGAAAAATTATGCGAAGGATTATCGCAACGGGGGCGCTCTTGCTGGCCTTGGGCGGTTGCTCAACATCACCTATGCGGGTTTCTGAAGCGCGGCCAGTGCCGGCCAATGAGATGTACGCGTTCAAAAGCCAGGGTACGAAAGATCCGGGACGCCTGACCATTCTCCGTGATGACGGGTTTGTCGGTTCGGGATGTGACGTCGTGTTCTACATTGATGGTCAGCGCGCAGCCAAGATAGGTCCCGGTCAGAAGGCATCTTTCGTTTTGCCTGCAGGTGAAGTGAACCTCGGCACCGGGCTCGCCGAGTCTGGACTATGTGCTGGTGTCGCGATCAAAACTGTCGCGGCCAACATCAAGCCAGGGAAAGAAGTGATTTATCGAATCAACTGGGATACGCAAGGTTTCTACTTGGGCCCCTACGTTGAGTATGGACGTTGAGCCCAGACAGTTCCGGCCTGTTTCGCACGCCACACGACCTATAGTGAGTGATCGCAAACACCAAAGCGCACCCGGAATACGGAACGGGTGGCTCGCAACAACTCATCCCAAAACCGGGCAATCCCTCTGTCATTACGGTGGATGAAGTCACTATTTTGCCGGAGAAATGAAAAGTGCTAACAGACCAGCAGGCTCGTTTATCACTCAAAGAACTAATCGAAAAATACCTCAAGGGAAGAGATCTCGATTACGAACGTCTGATCGAAATCGTTCAGGATCCATCGCGGCAAGTTCCCATCAGAGGCGTGCTCGAAGACATTAGGCGATTTAACAACGTGCAATTCACGCAACAGGAACTGGAACTGATCGACGGCCTTTTATACATGTACGGGTAAGTCGGTTAGACGTTAGCACCGGTGCTACTCCTTTCGGCGCCAATTTTCTCCGATTGCTACCTGCTCAGGCTTGGCGAAAGAGCGGGAGGCGCGATTTTGCTCACTCTCCTCTGCCGTTTGGGTGTCCGCTATCGGCCCAGAAGCGGACATCGAGATAGCAAACTTCAAAGGGGCCAAACACTGAGTCCGTTGGCTATTTAAGCAGCGGCTCCCTAGAACTTTTCCTTATTTGTCTGTCTATGTGGATAGGCACATCCGCTCGGTAAGCGCGAACCCGCAGGCTTCTCGCACCCAGATGGCCACACGTCCAATTGTCAATCAGAGGTTGTCTTCGCTCATGAAATTCCATGACCCACGGATGATGCTCTTCGGCCTGTTCGCGTTCGCGGCAGTGGGCTCGGCATCAGCAACACAGATGAAGACCTCAACCCCTGTTTTCGCAACTGAAGTCACAGCCGTTCAGGCTCCTGTCCAGGCCGCCGGCAACCCTAGGCCGACCTTAGCCAGTATGGCCGACAAGCAGCCAGGGCCGTTGCTTGCCCATGACGACCGATACTGGCGTGACGGCCGTTCGCACAATCGTAGAGACGATTGGCGCCGAGACGACTGGCGTAGAGATCAGTGGCATAGAGAGCAAGCCCGCCGAGAAGCTGAACGCCATCGTGATTGGGAGCGCCACCACGATCGGGCCATGCGGAACCGCTACGAGGACGATCGCCGCTACTATCGTCGCTAGTGCAAAGCCACGGGATTATCCGCCTGCAACACCTGCGACTTAACCGGCCAGAAGGACACTCAGAAACTCAACCGCGCACCAGGTAGGCTCCTGACGGAACCCGATATCGCAGCTTCTTGCATTTGCCGGGTGCGGGCTGATGCCCGGAGGCGGCCAATGGCCGCGGGGAATCTCAATCTCATCGTGCGCGGGCACTGGCTCTACGGAAGCCACTGGCAACTCTCCTTCGGACCGTGGCCTGCCAGCCGTCGGCGATTCCGATACGGTCTCTGCCTTTGCGCTAGCGAAGTTGCCAGCGTTGGGTTGTTCAGCAGCGGCCATTTCTGCTTCGCGGCGCCTTTTGGCCTCCTCTTCGAGCCCCTTCTGTACTGCGACCTGGTCCTCTTTGGCGTTGGGTGAGGTACTCGAAGCCTTGGCCTGCTGCGCCGCCTGGATCAATTGGAAGTTGCGGTTGCGTAACTCGACATTGCGACCCACCCGCATGTTCGAGCGCGCCGCCAACGTTTCAGCCTGCTGGTACTGCCCCTGCTGAAGACGCAACACACCAAGGTAATGCAGCGTTGCGGGATTGTTCGGCTGGATATGCAGGGCACGCTCCAGCGTGGCAGCGGCTTGGTCCAGCTGGCCATTTTCATACTGCCGCGAGGCGGTTTCGATTAGCGTGGTTGATGCGCTGTTACTTTGCGAGGGCGCTCTACGCTCGGCAGCAACCGAGCAAAGCGACGCGACGGCGCAGAACGCCAGGAGGAGACCCGGCAGAAAACTCTTGGTTGGCATCAGGGGGCGGACTCGGCTGATCTAGGACGGCACTGCCGTAAAACAGGCCACCAGCGCTGCTCGGCATCGCCGATACAGGGCCCCTGTTGACCTTGGCCAGTACCTTGAAGTTCCCGCTGCAACGGGCACTGCGGATGGCGTGGAATCCGCAGGCCACCGCAACCAGTCTGTTTTTTTACCATCCCACCCGTTCGGTTCACGACTCGCCGTCAACAAGTCTCACTCTGTGGCAGTCAGACGGTCCAAGTTTTTGACCGCTTGATGAGCGAACATCAATCGGCATCAGCGGCTGGCCGGACTCGTTGTCTATCAGCACAGAACGCGTCTCCTGCGGCTCGAACAGGAACCGTTCACCCCACTGCCTCATACTGACCACAACCGGAAAGATCTCCCGTCCTTTGTCCGTAAGGACGTACTCCTTGTAGGCGCTTCCATCTGACGCCGGTCGAACGTCGAATACCCCGACCTCGACCAACGTTTTCAGTCGCGATGCCAGAATATTTTTGGCCACGCCCAAGCTCTTTTGAAATTCGCTGAACCGGCGAATGTCATCAAAAGCGTCGCGGATGATCATGAGCGACCATCGATCCCCAATTGCCTCCAGTGTCCTTGCTACCGGGCATTCGCTGCGTTGCGGTGAAGCGTCTTCGACCATCTTTTTTGACCTTCCGGAATGTGGATTTGCCAAGTATGTCCACCAGACTGGCGCAATGTGGTTGCAATTTAAAACCTGATTCGACAACAATTGAATCTAGTTCTTAATTGAAACCAGTTTAACGCCATGGAGGTGTACATGACAGCAGATGCCGACTCAGCCACCAAACGGTTCTCCGGGCAGCCTCCGGGATTGCTGCATTCGGATACCGGAGAAAGCAGCAGGACCGACCGGTCTCCGGGGCTTTCCCCGTCGCTCACGTTATTGTTTTCTGTCACCTGCGCACTTGCAGTAGCCAATGTTTACTTTGCCCAACCCTTGCTCGCCTCAATGGCTGAGAGCCTGGGCGTCGCCTCAGGATTAATCGGGGTCGTGGTGACGGCCACTCAGGTTGGATACGCGTTGGGGTTGCTGTTCATCGTTCCACTGGGCGATTTGGTAAACCGTAAACGGCTGATTCTGACTCAGGTACTGCTGTCTGCGGTTGCACTCGCGGCGGTCGGCGCAGCACAGCAATGGCTGGCCCTGTTGGGTGCCATGATCGTGATGGGCTTACTGGCAGTGGTTGTTCAGGTGCTTGTGGCATATGCCGCCGTGCTGGCAACGCCATCACAACGGGGGCAGGCAGTGGGAACCGTAACCAGCGGAATTGTCCTGGGCATTCTTCTGGCGCGGTTTACCTCTGGGCTGATTGCGGACATCGCGGGCTGGCGCGCCGTTTATTTCGTTTCCTCAGGATTGATGCTGACCATCGCGGCGGTGCTGTGGAGAGTGGTTCCTGTCACGGCGCCTCCAAGGCGCCAAGACTCCTACCTGGCGCTCATAAAGTCGGTCTTCAAACTGTTTATCACCGAACGCACTTTACGCGCCAGGGGCCTTCTGGCCTTACTGATCTTTGCCGCTTTTTCCGTGCTGTGGACCTCCATGGTGCTGCCGTTGAGCGCCCCGCCGCTGTCGCTTTCACACACTGCCATCGGCATGTTTGGATTGGCCGGCGTCGCCGGTGCCCTTGCTGCCAGAAGAGCCGGTCGCTGGGCCGATCAAGGTTTGGGACAACGAGTTACCGGCATTTCGCTGGGGCTCCTGACGCTTTCCTGGTTGCCCATCACTTTTGCCGAGACGTCCTTGATCGCGCTGGTCTGCGGAGTGGTCTTGCTCGACTTCGCGGTGCAAGCAGTACACGTCACCAACCAGAGCCTCATTTTTGCTGCACGACCCGACGCCCAAAGTCGCATGGTCGGCGCATACATGTGCTTCTACTCGGTCGGGAGTGCGCTGGGGGCCGCAGCCGCGACCCAGGTTTATGCGCTTTGGGGCTGGATAGCAGTAAGCCTGCTGGGCGCCTTGATCAGCGCTACTGCCTTGGTTCTGTGGTTTCTCACGTTTCATTTTTCAACGACCAATCAAGGAAGATCAGCATGAAAGCCAGGCACCTACTACTCGCCATCTCGATTACTGCCATTTGGGGCGTGAATTTCTCGGTTATCAAACTGGGGCTCACCACCGTTGACCCATTCATTCTTGCCGGCATTCGCTTCACGCTATGCGCACTCCCGGCGATCTTTTTCATTCCGAAACCTGATGTGCAGTGGCGCTACATCATTGGTTACGGCCTGGTCTTCGGTATCGGACTTTGGGGCGTCGTTAACCTTGGCATCAAGTCTGGTCTCTCCGCAGGCATCGCTTCGCTGGTGCTTCAGTTCAGCGCGTTTTTCACCATCCTGCTGGGTTCATGGGTATTCAAGGAAAGCATTTCCCGCTTTCAGTACGCGGGCATGGGTCTCGCTCTGTGTGGTTTGTTGAGCATCGTCTCCATCGTTGATGGGACAGTAACGATGGCCGGGCTGATCCTGGTGTTGCTGGGAGCGGTCGCCTGGAGTGCGGCCAACGTGATCAACAAAAAAGCCAGGACCACGCAGGTCTTCGCTTTCCTGGTGTGGTCGAGCGCGTTTTCGCCCATCCCTCTTTTCGCGCTTGATTACGCTGTTAACGGCTCGACGGGGTACAGCGCATTGGTGAGTCAACTCGACTACCGCGCCGTCCTGTCGATCCTGTTCCAGGTATACCCCAATACACTGTTCGGCTACTGGGTGTGGAACTCACTTATGAAACGATATCCCGTGTCTACCGTCGCGCCATTGTCATTGTTGGTGCCGGTATTCGGCCTGCTCGGTTCAGTCATGATTTTCAATGAGACCCTGTCACTTAACAAAATCGTTGCAGTCGTTCTCATCGTGTCGGGTCTTGGCGTCGGTTTATATGGACAGCGCGTCCTCAGTGCGTTGCTCAAGCGATCTGACCGATGCCCATCGTGATGTAACAGCACGAGATGGAGACATTCTGAACACTGCTGAAGAGGAGACACTTGCTGCCTGGCTTGATCAGAGTGTCCATCGGCACCGGACCTTCTCATGCTGATTGTCTGCGCCAGGTGCCGGGTGATATACCGGACTGGCGTTTGAATGCGCGACTGAATGCTGCTTCGGATTCGTAGCCAACTGCAAAGCCGATTTGCGCCACATTACCGCGACCTTCGCGCAGGTGTTGAGCCGCCACGTGCATGCGCCAGAGCGTCAGGTATTGCATCGGTGGCTGTCCGACCAATGCCGTGAATCGCTCCGCGAATACCGAACGCGACATGCCCACTTCAAGCGCCAGGGCTTCTGCCGCCCAGCCCTCGGTTGGACGAGCATGGAGCAGCGCCAGTGCGCGCCTGATATGCGGATCCCGCAAACCCGCCAGCCACCCGCGCCGCTCAGCCGGGAGGTTCGCGACATACTGACTGACGGCTTCGACGAACAGCAATTCGGATAGCTTGACGATGACCGTTGTCGAGCCGACGCGCCCCGCCGCGATCTCACTGACAGCGAAACGGAATGAGCTTTCAACCCAGGCGCCCGAAGCCGTCGCGCGCACGTCTAACTGACTATCGCGGATCGACCGCCTGACCTTTCTCGCCGCGGACGAGGCGCGCCTGCTTAGCCAGATTCAGGGTCGAACCTATGCGTATATTTTTGGCCTGGTCGAGCGTTTATCAGTGCCAAAATGCTCGATCAAGGTCGGGCCCATGTCTTTGACGATCAGCTCGCACTCGAAGCGCTGGTGCGCTTTTCAAACGACGAGATCAAGCATCAGGAGCTGTTCCGGCGCATTGAGACGATGATTAGTACGCAATTGCCAACGGGATATCGTCAAGTTGCCGATCCAAACGATGTGGCGCGCGCGGTACTGGCGGCCAGCACCTGGTCGGTGTTGGCGCTGACCTGTCATATCGAGCTGTTTGTTCAGACGCACTACGTGCAAAGCATCGCCCCGCGCGAGGAGTTGTGCCCACTGTTAAAGGATGTCTTCAAATTTCACTGGAAGGATGAAAGCCGGCACGTCGTACTCGATGAACTGGAGTGGGAGGCGGAGCACGCGAAACTCTCCCCGGCCGAGCGCGACCAGGCAGTGAACGATCTGATTGCGCTGGTGGCGGCCGTCGACACAATCCTGCCGGCACAATCGGCATCCGATGCCGACTACTTTATTCGAAATGTTTCACGATCGTTCAGTGTCGATGAGACAGCGCAAATCAAAGCCTCCGTGCTGAGCGCCTACCGCTGGCAATACATTGTCTCGGGCGTGCAGCATCCACACTTTGGCCGGCTGCTTACGCGCAACCTGGTTTCGGCTCGCTGCCCTCTACTTTGCCATTGGCGTCGTGTTGGGCGTGGCGATGGGCGCTTTCGGCGACCACTCGCTCTTCGCGGTACATGCCCATGTCAATCTGTTGGGATGGGTATCGATGGCACTGTTCGGACTCATCGGCACAGCGCACCCGTCGATCACCGAAGGGCGCGCTGCTGCAGCACAGTTCTGGACGTACAACGTTGGCGTCCCGGTGATGCTCGGCGCACTGACGCTGCGCCTCAAGGGCTTCCCGTCAGTCGAGCCATTGATTGCCGTCGCATCAATCCTCATTGGCTGCAGCGTGCTGCTTTTTGTGTGGCTGGTGTTTTCGCGCATCGGTATAGCGGCCGAGCGCTTGAGCAGCGCGACACGCGAATCGCGCCTGTCATAACGCGCAAAACCAATAGCAGCTTTTGCTTAAAGTACAAAACGCCCGATGCGGTGCATCGGGCGTTAGGGTGAAACAGGTGTAAACCTGGTTCAGGACTAGACACTGGCGTCACTTCACATCGGTTACATCGCGGTATGGAAAATCTGCTCGATCTCGTCCTGATTGGCAGGACGCGGATTGGTAAAGCCGCAGGCATCCTTCATGGCATTGGTTGCCAGGATCGGGATATCGTCAGCCTTGGCGCCCAGTTCGGCGAGACCGCTCGGAATACCGACATCCGAAGACAGTTTACGGATGGCGGTGATGGCCGCGGCGGCGCCTTTTTCCGCATCCAGATGCTGAGTGTCGACACCCATTGCGTTGGCAATGTCTTTAAACCGGGCCGGGCATACGCTGGCGTTGAAGCTGGCGACATGGGGCAGCAGGATCGCATTACAGACGCCGTGGGGCAGGTCGTAGAACCCACCCAGTTGGTGCGCCATGGCGTGGACATAGCCCAGCGATGCATTGTTGAACGCCATGCCGGCAAGAAATTGCGCGTAGGCCATGTTTTCCCGGGCGGTCATGTCGTCACCCTGGGCAACGGCAGTGCGCAGGTTGGCCGAGATCAATTCCACGGCCTTGAGTGCACAGGCATCGGTGATCGGCGTTGCCGCAGTCGACACGTAGGCTTCGATAGCGTGGGTCAGCGCGTCCATGCCGGTGGCGGCGGTCAGGCCTTTGGGCATGCCTGCCATCAGCGAAGGATCGTTGACCGACAACAGTGGGGTGACGTTACGGTCGACGATGGCCATTTTCACGTGCCGGACTTCGTCGGTAATGATGCAGAAACGGGTCATTTCACTCGCCGTTCCGGCGGTGGTATTGATCGCGATCAACGGCATCTGTGGCTTGGCGGATTGATCCACGCCTTCGTAATCACTGATGTGCCCGCCGTTGGCGGCGCACAGGGCAATGCCCTTGGCGCAGTCATGGGGTGAACCGCCGCCCAGGGAAATAATGAAATCACAGTCGCTGCGACCGAGCAGCTCAAGACCTTTCTCGACATTGCTGACCGTCGGATTCGGTTTGGCGCCATCAAACAGGGTGGAGTTGATGTCCTGCTGGGCCAGAAGACTGGCTACCTTGGCGGCCACGCCGGCTTTGGCCAGGCCTGCATCAGTGACGATCAAGGCTTTACGGAAACCATATTTGCGGATTGCGAGCATTGCTTCGCCGAGACTGCCAATGCCCATCATGTTCACGGATGGAATGAAGAAGGTGCTGCTCATGATAATTCCTCTTTTATTCTGGAAACCCGAAAATCAGGTGAGGTCTTCTACTCATATCGCAGGCTGTGAGGCTGGTCTGATTGTCATCATTGACGAAGTTCAGCGGGAGATTTGCTACATCAAGTGTTCAGGCGAACAGTGTTTTAAGATGCAGAGGTGGATGGGCCATCGCAGCCGGTATCTTTTGATCATGGGATTGAGCCTAACCCTATGACGCCAGACTGGAATGGTCCTTTAGCTTCCATTGGCACCTCCTTTAGTACTGGGAGGTAATGCGCCCTGACAAGTCCGGCGCGAGACCTGTGGCGAGGGAGCTAAATAGTCGCCCTCGGAAAATTCGGCTTGCCTGATCGCCACTCGGCGACTTTTTCGTACACCCCCTGGACCGAGCTCAAGCCAGCAGCTCGGTGATCCACCGGGCCTGCCGGGCGATGTCTTGCACCTTCTCCTCGGGCACGGCCTGCCGCGCACGGGCGAAGTGGGTCAGGGTCTTCTGCTTCTCGCGCAGCATGCGCTGCCACTTGATCAGGAACGCCGGGCTGCGTGCCTGCATCTGCAGCGGGCCGAAGTAAAGCTCCTCGGCGGTGTACATCACCGGCCCCGCGCGCTCGGCGACGATGATTTCGTAGTCGAAGCGATTTTCCTGCAGCAGTTCCTCGCAGAGGATGCGGTAGCCATTTTCCATCAGCCATTGGCGCAGTGGCTGCTCGCCGCCGTTGGGCTGCAGAATCAGGCGCTCCTGGCCGCTCAGACGTGCCTTGCCGCTGTCGAGGATGTCGCGGATCGTCTCGCCGCCCATGCCGCAGATGCTGATCGCCGTGATCCCGTCTCCCGGCTCGATCGCCGCCAGACCATTGGCCAGGCGCACGGTGATCCGCTGGTCCAGGCCGTTTTCGCGCACGGTGCGTTCGGCCGAGCGGAACGGCGTCAATGCCACCTCGCCGGCCATCGCCGCCACGATCGCGCCACGGCGCATCAACGCCACCGGCAGGTAGCCGTGATCCGAGCCGATGTCAGCCAGGCGCGCATCTGCTGGCACATGCGCCGCCACGCGCTCCAGGCGCTGGGACAATGTCTGTTCGTTCAACCGCCGTTCCTTTTTCAGTGTCCGCATCAGGTCGATATCAGCAGGTAGCGAAAGGCGCAAGCACGTATCCCGGCCATAAGTGGACAGAGCGTTCCAGAACCGGCCTCCAATACCAACCTGAAGCTATCAGTGATATTGCCATACCCGCGTTGAGAGAAATTCCCCATAAATGGGCTGTATTACCCGCATCCTGTTTCAACTTTTCCGATGGAGAACTGACCACAGAAGCAGGCTGCCCCGCCGGCGGGGAATTATAGGCTGTTAAATTTTTTGGCACAGAGAATGCTGTGTGTTCACTAGCACCTGCGCCGCAGATCAGGCGCGCATTGCTAGCCCTTCCGAGGAGTCACTTTCATGCGCATCGAGCCGCTAATCCTCACGCTGGTACTCATTCTTTTCATTTTTACGATAGGGGCAGCCTGGAGTCTTATCAGCTTGTTCAGCAGTTAAGGTCAGTGGGAAGAATTCATCACGTTTGGGTTACAGGGTGAAGGCCGGAGCAAGCGTTTCCTACGGTCCGACATACCGACCTGCCAGGGCGGCTCACCCATTTTCAGCTCAACAAACAGCCAGATTTTTTTAAGAAAAAAAGAGAGGGCATCCATGCCCTCCCCTCCGCTTTTCACGCGTCTGCGACAGTACTGATCAGGACCTCAAGTGGCGAGAATGAAGTCCGCGGCAGTGACGGTTGTTGCATCGGCCACACCGACCAGGCGGATGGACTCAGGTCCTGCGGAGCTGATCAAGGTATCCGCACCCACATCGGTGATGATGACGTTGCCGGCAAAGGTCGCAGCAGTGACGCCGAACGCGGAAATATCGAGCCGGTCCTGGCCTCCCACCGCGTCGGCATCGAAGCCGATGATCTGATCGGTCCCGAAGCCCGCTGCGAACATGAAGATATCGTTGCCACTGCTGGCAACCATCATGTCGTTGCCGGCACCGCCAGTGACCGTATCGTTGCCAGTACCGCCATCGATAAAGTCATTGCCAGTGCCACCGTTCAGGGTATCCGTGCCAATGCCACCGAACAGTTGGTCGTTGCCGCCGCCACCATTGAGGGTGTCATTACCCCCCCCGCCGGTGATGACGTTGTTCAACCCGTTACCGTTGCCGACGAAGTTGCCGACTCCGGTGTAGGTCAGATTTTCGACATTACCGCCCAGCGTGTAGCTGGCCAGCGAAGTCTGCACGGTGTCCGTACCGCCACCCGCCACCTCGACCACCACGTCCAAGGCTGCATCGACGACGTAGGTATCGTTGCCGGCGCCCCCCAACATCCGGTCAGCACCTGCACCGCCATTGAGGAGGTCGTTACCCACCCCGCCGGTGATGGTGTTGGCCTGCGCGTTACCGGTACCGGTGAAGTCACCGGCGCCCGTATAGGTCAGGTTCTCGACGTTGGCACCGAGCTGGTAGCTTGTCAGGCTGGTTTGTACCAGATCGGTACCACCACCCAGCGCCTCGGTGACAAGGTCACCGACGTTGTCGACCACAAACGTGTCGTTGCCAGCACCGCCGTTCATGGCATCCGCGCCGAGCCCACCGTTGAGGGTGTCGTTGCCGTCCTCGCCATTGAGGACGTCGTTGTCGTCTCCGCCGTTGAGGATGTCGTTGCCAGTGCCGCCAAACAACTGGTCGATACCGGCGAGGCCATTCAGCGTATCGTTCCCGCCCAGGCCAAACAGCACATCGTTACCTACGGTGCCGGTGAGGGTGTTGTCCAAAGCGTTGCCCTGCAGCACCACGCCCAGAGCCGCAACCGCCACCGTCGCCGCCGAGGTCACCGACTCCAGCGTACCGAAGCCATCGGTGTAGCGCACGATCACTCGCAGTTGCAGATTGACCTGCGCCGCACCAGGGGTGAAGGTCGCAGCGGTCGCGCCGTTGATGTCGGTGAAGGACGCGCCGACACCTTGCTGCCATTGGAAACTGAATGTGCCCAGCCCATCCGCATCGGCAATCCCGGCCGTCAGCGCGGTCAGCACCTGCCCTTGATCCGGGGTTGTATCGCTGATCAGCAACGCGCCTGTCGGTGCATCGTTGATGTTGGCCACCGGCCCCAGGATGTTGGACGAAGCGCTTTCGGCCACACCGAAGTCATCCACGTAACCGATCACCACGCGCACTTGCTGGCCGACCTGAGCCTGGCCAAGCGCGAGCGTGCTATCGGTAGCTCCGGCGATGTTGACGAAATCAGGCCCGTTGCTCGCCTGCCATTGGTAGGTGAACTGCGGATTGCTGAGGCCATCAATGTCGATGATGCTCGCCGGGTCAGCGGTCAACAGCTGATTCTGCACTGCAAGCCCGGTTACGGTCGGCCCTTGAGTTGGTGCATCATTGACGTTGTCCACCGGCCCCAGGATGTTGGACGAAACGCTTTCGGCCACACCGAAGTTATCCACGTAACCGATCACCACGCGCACTTCCTGGCCGACCTGAGCCTGGCCAAGCGCGAACGTGCTACCGGTAGCGCCGGCGATGTTGACGAAGCCAAGCCCGTCGTTCGCCTGCCACTGGTAGGTGAACTGCGTAGTGCTCAGGCCATCGGCGTCGATGATGCTCGTCGGGTCAGCGGTCAACAGCTGGTTCTGTACTGCAAGCCCGATAACGGTCGGCCCTTCGGTCGGTGTACTGTTCCCGGACGAGTCGACGATCTCCAGCGTGCCCTTGGCATCCTGGTACACCGCCCGGACGCGGATGTTCAGACCCGCCACATCGTCCGTCACCCGGTAGGTGGTGCCGCTCGCCCGCGTTGCCTCGCCAGCGGCGACGAAGGTGATGTCGTCATAGATGCCCGAGCCGGCAATGTTTTCGACCTGCCAGAAGTAAGCCACCCCGCCAGTCACCGCACCGGTCGGATTGGTTACGCTTTGGCTGTCCGCGTCGTGTACCGCTCGATCACTGACGCGCAACAACTGGCCGGCGACAGGCGTATCGTCACGCACACCGGTGCCAGCATCGAGGATTGCCAGATGGCCCGATGGGTCGTTGTTTTGCGCGGTGCCCACTCCGGACAACTGCGCAACGTCAGCGAACTGCAGTCGCTCAATGCCCGTCAAGCGATCGACGCCATCACGCCCCGCCACCGAGTCGGTCACAATGACCGTGTCGCCATCGATCTCGACGCCGTATTCCCCCGCAGTACCGGAGAACAACGCAGTGTCGAAGCTGTCGGTGCCGGTCAGAATCTCCCGCACGATGACCAACTGGCCCGGGTTGTAAGTACCGTTCAGCATAAACGGCACCAGTGGCTCCATGCTGTTGAACGTGGCGATTTCCGCGCCAGTGCCGTCAGCGTTCGCCCGTACGCTGATGCGTACGTTCAGCCACTTGTCACCGTCGATGATGTCGTCACCACCGCGACCTTCGATCAGGTCGCTACCGCCACCGCCGAGGATGATGTTGCCGCCGTCGAAGAACGTCGCTCCGGCGGGCAGCAGATCAGCGAGGCCGTCGATCAGGTCAATGTTGGTCAACACACTGCCGGTTGCACCCGCAGAGGGCAGAGACGTGGCATCTTCGTTGTCACCGCGCAGGAAGTCACCGTGGGACGAACCCGACAGACCTTCCATGATGTCGAAACTTACCTGCGCCGAAGCACCCGAACCCGGCAGCGGCGGAACATCGAAAAAGCGGTCGGTGAAATCGATGGTCACGCCCTGGGCGAGCCCCTTGAAGGTTGCCCAGTCATAGCCGGAGCCGCCGATATAGCGGTCACCGAAACCGAGACTGCCCACCATGATGTCGTCGCCACCTTCGCCGTTGAACTTATCGTTCTCGTTACCGCCGATGAACACATCGTGGCCGATGACAGGGTCGTTGCCGAGCGGGTCGAAGTTGTCGCCAGGTGCACCGTCCGAGGTGCCCTTTTCGATCCAGTCGTCGCCTTCGTTACCCATATCCTGTTCGTTGGCTTTGCTACCCAGAATGAAGTCGTTGCCGTGGCCACCAATGGCCTCGGAAGCGTCCTCGCCGGTCACGATGAAGTCATTACCGAACCCGCCGATGATCAGGTTGACGCCGTTGCCACCGTGCAGCACGTCGTTGCCGTCGCCACCCTGGATGTTATCGTCGCCGCCGCGGTCGCTGATGATGTCGTCGCCGGCGCCACCGCGCAGTTGGTCGTTGCCGTCACCGCCTTCGATGCGATCGTTGCCGCCGTCACCCCAAACCGTGTCATCACCTTCACTCGCGATGAGGATGTCTGCATTGTTGGTGCCGCCCAGCACGATGTGCTCTTCACCTGTGTATTTGATGTAGTTGGCGTCCGGCCCCGCGGTCAGCGGGTTGTCGCGGAACACCACCTTCTCGCCATTCTCGCCAAGCGGATCGGCGTTGCCCAGGCCATCGTTGTACTGCTTGCTCTGGTCCCTTTCCAGATAGAACGCCGGGTCCGAGAACACCAGCCCCGGCAAGTGAGTGGCCGAGGTGTTGGCCATGATCAGCTTGGCGAACGAGTTGCTTTCCAGTTCGGCGTTCATCGACAGGCCAGCAGTTCGCTCCAGGTAGTAGAAGCGGTCACCGTCCTGCAGTTTTTCCAGCTGGTTCTCGAACACGAAGTTGAACGTCGAGCCGAGCATGCCGCCGAACGGAGTTTTCTCTTCGGCCAGGCCGCCGATCCAGAGGTCGATGGCATCGACGCCCGTGACAGTCACGCCCTTCAGATCGTCGGCAGTCCCCAGCAGCCCATCCTTGCCGGCCCGCGTCACGTTGGCCCAAGTGCCAGTGCCGTTGAGGAAGTCCAGACGGTCGGCCGGCGCACCCGTACCACCAAATACCAGCGCCAGGGCTGCAGCGCGTTTGCCTTCCAGCGTGGTCGCCGCCGTGATCGTGTCATGGGTGCCATAGGCCGCGATGAAGTTGATCAACGACTCTGGATGTTTGAGGTGCTGCACCAGGTCGACCCAGCTGGTGTAGGGCTTGAGTTGGGTATCACCGGTTTGGCTGTAGATGTCGCGGCGGACCGCATTGAGCGAAGGAATCCCCACGTCGCGGCCACGGGCGATATTGATCGCCGGCAGGTCAAGCGGCAGGCCGAGCAGGTTACTGCGCAGCGCCTCGGTGACGAACTCGTCGATTTCGTTACCGGCTTGCCGAGTCATCCCACGCACGATCGCACTGGTCGCATCCTCGGGCGTTACGCCACTGGCGGCGTACGCCAACGGGTTGAGGAACGCCGCGATCAGGCCGAGTTGCTGATCAGGATCAGCACTGTTCGGATCGCCGACCACGTTGAAATCGACATCGAAGCGATCGACGGTCTCGGTCAGCATCGAGTGGCCAAACCGGTACACGGTGTGGGCGAACTCGGCGACGATCGAGGCATCGAGGTCAACGTCATAGACCTGGGTCGGTGCGAAGAACAGGTCGACGTTGGGCTGGATGGTCCGGGCAAACTCCTCGAACACCAGGTGCTGATACTGCATCTCGGTGCCGAACTTGGCAGCCTGGAACAAGCGCTCGCCATTCCACACCAGCGCATCGATCTCCGTCTGGTTGGCGGGCAAACCGCTCACCGGGGTCAGCAGCCACTCGTTGAGGAAGGCCAGGTCAGCCGAATCGAGCACGGTGTCCTTGGTCTGCGCGACCAGCCGATTGTGCTCGGAGTGGAAAATCGCATGCACCGCGGTCAGGCCAATGTTCTCGTTGACCCGGCCGTCGCCAGCGATGTAATGCGCATCGAGCAACTCGTTGTCGTAGGCCAGGTTGGCCCCGGTGTGCGGATTGGCCGGCACTGCGTTGCCAATAGCGGAATCAGCGTCAGGCACGAGCACGCCACTGCTGAACACCGGCGCTGCATTGTGGGCAATGTCGGCGAGGAACTGGTGACCGGTGCGCACAGCATTGGTCAGGCTAATGGGGGAAAGCGGATTGCCTTCGACCAGAACGTCATCAGCCGTGCCGCCCAGACCGTCAACCCCCTTCATCACGACCATCGGGAAGCCGTTCGGCCCCTTGATGAAATTGCCATAGGCGTCGGTCGCCAACAGCGGCGAGTTATCGACGTCGGCATCGGTAAGGTGGATACCCAGAATGTCGTTGGCCTGCGCCTTGACCACTTTCCAGGTCGCCATACCACCGATTTCGGTGTCGTCTGCAGTCCCAAACTTGCCGTCAGCCCCCAGGTCACGGTTAGTGATCAGCCTGCCGGTCGCGATGGGGCCGTTGTCGGTCAGCTCATAACCGCGCAGGAAAACCTGGTGCGACGGGTGCGAGCTGTAGGTCTGGTTTTGGTCCACGAATGGCGACGTGGTGTTGGTGTGTTCATGGATGTCGTCGGCCGTGCCGAGAACGCCGTCCGCCCCTGGCAGGTTAGTCGCGCGGGTCAGCACCATGAAGTTGGTGTGGCCACCTGGCACATACAGCGGATCATCCGGTTGCAGCGGGATGAAGATGGTGCCCGAACCGCCCTTGGTAAGCAGGTCCAGCCCATGATCGAAGAACTGCCCGAAGAAGGTCATCCAGGCGTTGAACGGCGCGGACAACCCCGCATCCGCCGTGGTGTTCTCGAACAGGTACACATCGTGGTCGTCGGCAGTCCCGAACTGACCATCCATGCCGGGGCTGGCGACTATCCGTGTGCCATCCTTGAGCACGTCGTCGTTATCCTCCGCGCCGAAGTTGAGCACACCGTCCGCACCCGGGTCGTAAGCCGTGGCATAGGCCGCCGGGTTGTTCGACGTCTGGTCGACGATCAGATTACTGATGGTGCGCGGTTGCGAGTCAAACACGTAGCCGCTGGTCTGCTGATACGACGATCCCGGAATGGCCGGCGAGCCGGGGCCGAAGAAGCCGGCAGGCGCACCTTCCGCGGGATTGAAGACCGGATCGGTCACGCGCGGAAAGACGTTATCGGCGGCGCCAAACTCGGTATTGTTGATGCCGTTGTGGTTCATCAGGTTGTTGTTCGAGCCATCGACCGCACGCAGGCCCAACGGCGCGCGGATATTCGGGATCAGCGAAAGGATGTCCTGACCGGCCGCGTCAGCCTCGGCAATCTTGATCTGATCAAGGATGAAGTTGAGGTCGGAGCGGACCATGTTGAGGCCCTCGCCGCCCGCGGTAGCATTGACGACGGGTGTCTGGGCCGTCGGCACAACCGGCGCGCCGGGTTCCACCACGGCAGTCGGCTGCGAGAACAGCACTTCAGTCGTGCCATGACCATCCTGATAGATCGCCTTGACCCTCAGTGACAGCCCGGCAAGATCAGGCGAGACCTTGAAGGCGGTGCCGTCTGCGCTCTGGAATGCCAGGTCACCGGCAGGCAGCAGAATGATGTCTTCGAAAATGCCGGTGCCCGGGTCGGCTTCGAACTGCCAAAAGTAGGACACCGAGGCGTTGTTGATAAAACCCTGCAGATTACCCACCGCGATGTTGTTGGCATCGCGCACCCCGGCCACGTTCACCGTCAGCGTGTCGCCCACTGTGATTGCGCCGCCGTTTGCATCCGTGACGGTTGGACTGCCGAGCGGTTGTGCATTCAGCCCCGGCACCAGCACTTGCTGGGTATCGGCGAACTGCAGACGTTCGATATGCAGCAAGGTATCGGTGCCGTCGCGACCCACTTCGGTATCGGTCACCGTCCAGACATCGTCCGCCACATTGGCCGTGCCGCGGGTGTCACGCGTCACCACATACTCGGACTGAAGCCCGGAGAAAATGGCGGTGTCGAAAGCCGCCCCGCCTGTCGAGGTGCCGGGCAGGATTTCCCGCACGGCCTTGAGTTGCCCCGGGTTATAGGTGCCGTCGATCATGAACGGGATCATATCGACCATGCTGTCGAAGCTGGCGATCTCGGGGCCGGTATGATTGACGTCACCGACGTCATAGACCGCAATCCTGACGTTGAGCCATTTGTCGCCATCGATCAGATCATCGCCACCGCGACCCTCGATCAGGTCACTGCCATTGCCACCCAGAATGATGTTGCCGGTGGCAAATCCGGTGGTCGGCAAGCCGGCATCGGCCAGAAACTGCTCCAGTCCACGGATCAACGCCACATTGGTCAGCGCTGAGCCCGTGGCGCCACCGTGGTCGACGATAGTGACCGCATTGACATTATCGCCCTTGAGCACATCGCCGAATTGCGAACCAGACAAGCCTTCGACCTCGGCAAAACGGTCGAGAATCGAGGCCGGCGACGCGCCGACCGGATTGAACGGCCCGTTGTTCTGGTTTGGCGCGTTGCCGTGTGGCTGCGCCAGCGCAGCCATGGTCAGGTCAACGGTCACGCCGACCCTGTCATTTTTATGGGTTACCCAGTCGAAACCGGACATGCCGTCCATATTGTCCTGGGCATCGCTGCCGACAAAGATGTCATCGCCACCCTCGCCGATCATTTCGTCGAAACCACCACCACCGACAAAGATGTCGTTGCCGATCGTATCGTCATTGAGCAACGGCGAGGCGTTATCGCCAGGCGCACCGTCCTGGGTGCCCTTCTCGATCCAGTCATCACCTTCGCCACCGGTAGCTGGCAGGTTGGTCTTGGCGCCGAGGATAAAATCGTCACCCTGACCGCCGAAGGTGGTTGAGACGTCTTCCGTGGTGATGATGAAGTCCTGGCCATCGCCCCCCAGGATCAGGTTACCTCCAACCAGCATGCTGCCAGCCACGATCACATCGTTACCGGCATTGCCTTCCAGACGGTTGTCGCCGAACGAGTCGGTGATGATGTCATCGCCCGCGCCGCCCAGTACCGCATCGTTCCCGGCGCCACCTTCGAGGCGGTCGTTGCCGCCGTCGCCGTAAAGGGTGTCATCGCCGTCACCGGAGACGATGATGTCATTGTCGGCGGTGCCGCCCAGGACGACATGGTCTTCACCGGTGTATTGCAGATAATTACTGTCCAGACCTGCGGTGTTGGGGTTGTCGCGGATCACCAGCGGCACGATTTCCACGCCGTTGATCATGATGCCGCCAGTAGGATCGGCTTTGCCGTCCACGCCAAGGTTAGTGAACTGATTGGCCTGATTCACTTCGAGGGTGAACGTCGGCGTCAGGAACACGGTGTTCGACAGGTGGGTGACATCGGTGTTGAGCATCATCAGCTTGGCAAAGGAGTTGTTCTCCAACTCGGTGCCGAAGTTCAGGCCCGCGACGCGCGACAGATAGTAGAAACGGTCGCCGTTCTGCAACGCCTCCATCTGGGTTTCAAACACGAAATTGAACGTCGAGCCGAGCATGCCGCCGAACGGCATTTTCTGCTCGGCGAGGCCACCGACCCAGAAGTCGATGTCGTCAAGACCCGTGATCGTCACACCCGTCACGTCGTCGGCAGTACCCAGCAGCCCATCCTTGCCGGCCAGCGTTACGTTAGCATAGGCATCGGTGCTGTTGAGGAAGTCCAGGCGGTCAGCCGGTGAACCAGTACCGCCGAATACCAGCGCCAAGGCTGCAGCGCGTTTGTCTGCCAGTGTGGTCGCCGCCGTAATCGTGTCATGCGTGCCATAGGCAGCGATGAAGTTGACCAACGACTCGGGGTGCTTGAGGTGGTCCGCAAAGTCAGCCCAACTGATGTACGGCTTGAGTTGGCTGTCGCCGGTTGATGCGTACATCTCACGGCGCGCTTCATTCAACGTAGGGATGCCAGTGTCGCGACCACGCGCCAGGTTCAAGGCCGGCAAATCGAGCGGCAGACCGAGTAGATTGTTGCGCAACGCTTCGGTGACGAACTCGTCGATCTCGTTGCCGAGCTGACGGGTCACACCGCGAATGATCGCCCCTGCCGCTTCGTCCGCAGTCGCCCCGCTGCCGACAAACGCCAGCGGGTTGAGGAAGGCCGCGATCAGACCAAGTTGCGAGTCCGGGTTGTTCGGGTCAGTGAGGAGCGGATTGAACTCGGGGTCGAAGCGATCGACGGTCTCGGTCAACATCGAGTGACCGAAGCGGTACACCACGTGGGCGAACTCGGCGAGGATTGCCGGGTTGATCGAGGTGTCATACCCGTTGGGTGCAAGGAATTCGTCGATCTGCGGCTGAATGGTCCGCGCGAACTCCTCGAACACCAAGTGCTGGTACTGCATCTCGGTGCCGAACTTGGCGGCCTGGAACAGGCGTTCGCCGTCCCACACCAACGCCGCGATTTCGGCGGGTGTAGTCGGTATCGCGGTCACGTCGTCCACCAGCCACTCATTGAGGAAGGCCAGATCGCCGGCGGCAAGGAGGGTGTCCTTGGATTGCTGGACCAGGCGGTTGTGCTCGGAGTGGAACACATGGTGCACCGTGGTCAGGCCGATGTTCTCGTTCACCCGGCCGTCGCCGGCAATGTAGTGAGCGTCGAGCAGTTCGTTGTCGTAGGTCAGGTTTTTGCCGCCCGCGCCAACGGGCTGCGCATTGCCGATATCGGCGTCAGCATCCGCCTGCAGAACCCCGCCGACGACTACCGGCGCGGCATTGTGGGCGATGTCGTCGAGGAAGCCATGCCCGGTGCTCACAGCGCTGGCCAGACTGATCGGAGCATCCCGGTTGCCTTCGACCAGTTGCGTGACGTCATCAGCCGTCCCGGCGATACCGTCAGCACCGTTACTAACGCGCATCACCACCTGTGGCATGCCGCTCGGCCCCCGGATGAAGCTGCCATACGCATCGGTTGCCAGCAGCGGCACGCTGTGCACATCGGCGTCGGTCAGGTTGATACCGAGAATGTCACGGGCCTGGGCCTTGACCACTGCCCAGGTCGCCATGCCGCCATTTTCGCCATCGCCATCATCGGCAGTGCCGAACTTGCCGTCGGCGCCGAGATCGCGGTTGGTAATCAAGCGCCCCGTTGCAACAGGGTCACCTGCCGCGTTGAGGACATACTCGCGCAGGAACACCTGATGCGAGGGGTGCGAGCTGTAAGTTTGGCTTTGGTCCACGAACGGCGAGGTGGTGTTGGGCTGGCCATCATCGGCAGTGCCGAGTATTCCGTCCGCGCCGGGGGTATGCACTGCCCGTGACAGCACCATGAAGTTGGTCGGGCTGCCCGGCACGAACAACGGATCGTCCGGCTGCAGCGGAATAAACACGAAGTCGGTACTGCTCTTGCTGAGCAGGTCGAGGCCGTGGTCGAAGAACTGGCCAAAGAAGGTCATCCACGAGTTGAAGCCGGCGGTCAGACCAACGTCCGGCGACTGGTTGGGGATGAAGAACACTTCCTTGTCGTCAGCCGTACCGAACACGCCATCCAGACCGGGGCTGATCACCGGGTTTGCACCGCCGTTCGCCGCTACTGCGGCCGGGTTGTTAGCGGTCTGGTCGGCAATCAGGTTACTGATAATCCGTGGCTGCGGGTCGACCACCGTTCCTGTCCCGGCGTACGCCGCTCGATACTGGGCATCAAGCAGACGCAAGAAGGAATTGTCCGCGGCGCCAAATTCGGTTTGCCCGGCGACCAGGTTGTTGTAGCTGCCATCGACGGTGCGCAGGCCGAATGGCACCTGGCTGTTGGGTAGCAAATCACTGAGGCTGGCGCCGTCGGCATGCGCTTCTGCGATGAAGATTTGCTTGAGGATGAACTCCAGGTCCGACTTGTTGAAATTGGCCATTTAGATTGCCCTCGATCTCTTTGGGGAAGGGCACGGGACGATAAGAATCCTCCCACGCCCAGTCCGGTGCTGGCTTGCGCAGTGTGTTGGTTCTTTTTTTTGGGCGAGCGCTGGCGCGGGATGGCAAAGCCGTTACACGGCCCCCCGGGATGCACGCCTGGAATTCGCGAAAGAATGGCTCACTAAGCGATTAGGCAGAGCGAACCCGTGCCCTGGGAGGGCCATGGAAACTTGAAGAAAAGGCGAACTTCTTGAACATCCCCTTCACTCTGCAGAAGAACGAAATCATCGACATGTGTGCTCCATCGGGAAAATCTTGACGCCTTGCGTTGCCAAAAAGTTGACAGACTCCAGGCGGCCGGCCCCCTCAATGACTGAGACTAAAGTTCCATAGCGAAAAATTGTCAATTTTACGACACGAAAAACAGACGACTGGTGATTGACCTATTAACTAGCTGTTTTTATGAGACTTATAGGAATTCATTCGCAGCATTAGAGCGAAATGTTATTTCAGATTGTTACGACCACACCTACGCTGCTAGCCATGAGAGCGACGCAGTGATTTGCAGGTGATGCGCCCCTAGAGCGACCAACCTGCGTCTCAACCAGCTGCCTGCGGAACTGCATCTGTTAGTTGTTGCGCCGCAAGGGCAAACGGCTTTTTGAAGAGGGGTCACCCAAAATGCACAAACAATCGAGCACTCGATCAGAACTGGCTGACGCTCTCTTTCGACTTCGCCGCAGTTTTTACTCGCTCGCAGGGTTCAGCGGCGTGATCAACGTCATGATGTTGACGCCAGCTATATATATGTTGCAGGTCTATGATCGGGCCTTGGTCAGTCGCAACGTCACAACGTTGACGATGTTGACCATTCTGGTGATAGGCCTGTTCATGCTGATGGCCACGCTGGAAATGTTCCGCACCCGCGTGCTGATCCGGGTCGGCAACTGCCTCGACATGGACCTCAATCGACGCATTTTCACCGCAGCATTCGAGCGTAACCTGAGCCGCGCCGGTGGTAATCCGGCCCAGGCCCTGCAGGATCTCGCGCAGGTGCGTCAGTTCCTCACCGGCAATGGCCTGTTCGCTTTCTTTGATGCGCCATGGACGCCGATCTACCTGCTGGTCGCCTATCTGATCCACCCGCTGCTCGGACTGATCACGCTGATCGGCTCGCTGATTCTGGTGGGCCTGGCTTATCTCACCGAGAAGGCGACGCAAAAGCCACTGACCGAAGCCAATCAAGCCGCCCTCTCCTCCGCCAGCTACGCCAACAACAACCTGCGCAACGCCGAGGTCATCGAGGCCATGGGCATGCTGCCGTCGATCGGCAAGCGCTGGTACCAAAGCCATTTGCGCATACTGGAAATGCAGACCCTGGCCTCCGACCGTGCCGCCCTGATCAGCAGCACCGGGCGCTTCGTGCGTATCACTTTGCAGTCGCTGATCCTCGGCGCCGGCGCGCTGCTGGCGATCGAAGGCAAGATCACCCCCGGGATGATGATTGCTTGCTCGATCCTCACCGGCCGCGCGCTGGGCCCGGTGGAACAAGTCATCGCGTCGTGGAAGCAGCTGCTTGGCTGCCGTTCGGCTTGGGGCCGGTTGAACGAGATGCTGAACGACTATCCGCGCCGGCCACCGAGCATGTCGCTGCAGCGGCCGCTGGGCATGCTGGCGGTGGAGAATGTGTATGCCGGCGCCCCCGGCACCGGCAACACGATTCTGCGCGGGGTGAGCTTCAACCTTTCCCCCGGCGAAAGCCTTGGCATTATCGGTCCATCCGCCTCGGGCAAATCCACCCTCGCCCGCCTGTTGGTCGGCGTCTGGCCGGCACAGGCCGGCAAGGTGCGCCTGGACGGCGCGGACATATTCACCTGGAACAAGGGCGAACTTGGCCCCTGGCTCGGTTACCTGCCACAGGACGTGGAGCTGTTCGAAGGCACCATCGCCGACAACATTGCGCGCTTTGGCGAAGTGGACAGCGACGCGGTCATCCGCGCCGCCAGGACGACTGGAGTCCACGAGATGATCCTGCGTCTTGCGCAGGGTTATGAGACCCGTCTGGGCACCGATGGCAGCCCGCTTTCCGGTGGCCAGAAGCAACGCATCGCCTTGGCCCGCGCGCTGTATGGAGAACCCAATCTGATTGTGCTGGACGAGCCGAACGCCAACCTCGACGACGTCGGTGAAAAGGCCTTGGTCGATGCGCTGGCCCAACTCAAAAACCGCGGCGCCACCGTCATTCTGATTTCCCACCGTCCCAATGTGCTCTGCGCCGTCGATAAGGTGCTGATGCTGCGCGACGGCGGCGTGCAGATGCTCGGCACTCGCGACGAAGTATTCGCAGCGCTGCGCAAGGCCAGTGTGATGCCTGCAGGCGCGTCAACTCCGCTGGCCTCCGTCAAAGCACGGGAGTAAACGATCATGCAAATGAACCAACACACCGACATGATTCTCGCCGATCCCAGGAACGAAGTGGATCTGGACGTCGGTAAGCCCGTGCGCTGGGGCATGTTGCTGATGCTCGCCGGCTTCGGCGGTTTCCTCCTGTGGTCCTGGCTGGCGCCGCTGGATGCCGGCGTGGTGGCGACAGGCACGGTAAAAGTCACCAGCAATCGCAAAGCCGTGCAGCATCTGAGCGGCGGCACCGTGGAGGCCATTCTTGTTCGCGAAGGCGATTCAGTGAAAAAGGGCCAGGAGGTGGTCCGCCTTGACTCGCTGCGTGCCGCTGCCGAACAGGGTGCGGTCAGCGCCCAGTACATCGTCAGCAAGACGGTGGAAAACCGCCTGGAAGCGGAACGTGACGGCCGCGATGTGGTGAACTACGATCCCGAATTGCTCAAGCGCTTCGGGAATGACCACCGCCTGGTGGCCGCCATGAGTCTGCAACAACGCCTGCTGGACACCCGGCGCGCCGGCCTCGCTGGCGAAATCAGCATCCTGCAGGAAAACCTCGCGGCGTCGGCGGTGCAGCTCAAGGGACTGCAGCAGGTCTATGGCTCCCGCGCCTCGCAGATCAACTTCCTCAACCAGGAACTGAAAGGCACCCGCGTGCTGGCGGCCGAAGGCTATGTGCCGCGCAACCGTCTGCTTGAACTGGAACGCAGCAATGCCGACCTCTCCGCCGGCCAGGCCGAGAACCTCAATAACATCGCTCGCATACGTAGCCAGACCACCGAAATCAAGTTGCGCATCCTGCAGCGCCAGCACGATTACCAGAAGGAAGTCGAATCGCAGCTCACCGACACCGCCAAGGAAAACACCACCCTGGCCGACCGCTTGCGTGCGCTGGACTATGAAGTGACCCACACGGTAATTCGCTCGCCGATCGATGGCATCGTCCAGTCCCTGAGCATTGCGACCATCGGCGGGATCATTCAGCCCGGCTTCAAGATCATGGAAATCGTTCCGGACAACGAACCGCTGCAGGTCGACGCGATGATTCCCGTGCAGGCCATCGACAAGATGGTCCCCGGCCTGGCCGTAGACATTGCCTTCCCGGCCTTCAACCATGCCCAGACGCCGAACATACCCGGCCGCGTGAAAACCGTTTCCGCAGACCGCCTGCTCGACGAGGAAAGCAAGGAACCGTTCTACCTGGCTCAGGTAGAAGTCACGCCCGATGGTATGAGCCTTCTTGGCAGCAATCACATTCGTCCCGGTATGCCCGCCAGCGTCACCATCAAGACTGGCGAGCGCAACATGATGAGCTATCTTCTCAAACCAATGCTTGAGCGTGTTGACAGCTCCTTCAAGGAACAATGAAATGGACCGTCATTGCCTGATCTTCTGCCTGCTGGCGCTGTCCCTCCCGGCCAGCGCCATGGACCTCAAACAAGCCTGGGATCTGTTGCAGTATCAAGGCCCTGTCTATCGCGCCGCCGTGCATGAAAAGGAGGCTGGTGTGGAAAACCGCGCCATCGGCATGGCGGGTTTGCTACCGCAGATCAGTGCCTCGGCCTACGACAACAAGGTCAATGGCACCCAGCGCCAGAGCGGCGTCGAAAGGGATCTCGACTACGACTCCAAGGGCGCTAACGTGCGCTTGCGCCAGCCGCTGTTCAACAAACAGAAAATGGCCGAGTACCGCCAAGGTAAACAGCGTGCCGACTACAGCGTCGCGGTGTTCGATGCCAAGAGTCAGGACGCCGCGGTGCGCCTCGCCGAAAGCTATTTCGACGTGCTTTTGGCCAGCGAAACCATCGTCCTCGCCAAGTCCAAGCTGAGCGCCTTCGATGAGCAACTCGCCTCGGCGAAACGGCGCATGGAGCTGGGGGCCGGCACCGTCACCGACATCGACGAGTCGGTCGCTCGCCGCGACCTCGCCGCGGTTGAGCTGATCGAAGCGCAGGACAACCTGGTCAATGCGCGCCGCAAGCTTGAGGAGTACATCGGAGAAACCCCCGAATCCCTGACCACCTTGCGTCCGAGCTTCAATACGCCACCGCTGCTACCGAGCAACCTGCAGGACTGGTTGGTCAAAGCCCAGAGCGACAGCCCGCTGATCCATGCGCGCCGTCATAGCAGCGACCTCGCCGAAGAAGAAGTAAAGCGCGCCAGGGCCGGCCACTGGCCGACACTGGATTTCGTTGCCGGCTACACCGCGGGCGATAGTCAATCAATCTCCGAGCTCAATCAACGCAACCGCTACGGCTCAATCGGGCTGGAAGTAAACTTCCCGTTGTACAGCGGTGGCGGCACCAGCGCGTTGACCCGCCAGGCCAGTGCCAATAGCTATAAGGCCCTGGACGAACTCGACGCCACGCGCCAGGAAGTCATCACCGGTACCACCCGTGAGTATCGCGGCGTACAGAGCGGCGCCACACGTATTCAAGCGCTGGAGAGAGCAGTGGAGTCCAACGAACGCTCGCTGACTTCGACACGCAAAGGCTTCAAAGAAGGAGGCACCAGCACCAACTCGGATGTCCTCAATGCCGAAGAGCTGCTCTTCGTTGCGCGTCACGATCTGTTCGAGGCCAAGCTGCGCTACTTGATGTCGCGCCTGCGTCTGGCCTCTTCGGTGGGCAGTCTGGGCGACGACGATATCGACCACATCAACGACTACCTCGGCCCGGAACTGTTGGTCACCAACTGACTTTCACCAGCGCGGCAATTTTTACAAGGTGGTCGGCAGAACCCGGGCACGCAACAGCGTTCCCTTCGCCCACCTTCGAGGATGCGCCGCTTCATCCGCCTGCATTACTCAACCAAACTACTCAACCCATACAACTGCGACCTCCGATCCAGATGCAAATCATTACGTGCACTGATTCGCTTGTTCCGCGCCTCAGCAAGATTCAGCGTCGCCAACAAAATCTGCTCGCCACCCTGCTCCGCCCCCCCTGCCACAGGGTAGCCATCGGCATCGACGATCACCGAGCCCTGCACCCAACTGCCCCCACGTTCATGACCATGCCGATCACAGGCGGCGATGAACATTCGGTTGACCGAGGCGTTGGCCTGGACTCGCACAACTTCGGCCGGACGCTCGGTTTGAGGCCGTGGCCCATCGGGCCAATTCACCGGTGCGCAGAGCAGGTCCGCACCGGCCAGCGCCGGGAGTCGCACCCACTCGGGGAATTCCAGGTCGTAGCAAATCAGCATGCCGATCCGTCCATGAACGGTTTCTACAACCGGCGGCGCGTCGTTTCCGGCGCTGAAGATTTCGTTCTCGCCATCCCAGAGGTGCGCCTTGCGGTACACGGCGCGCAGACCTTGGGCATCGATCATCGCCGCGCTGTTGGCCAGTTTATCGCCGGCTAACCGCTCGCAGAATCCACCCACCACGACGATGTTCAATTCCCGGGCCAGCGCCGTCCACAGAAGCAAGGTCGGCCCTTCGACGGTTTCCGCCAGGGACAGGGCTTCGCTGCGGTCGGCAAACAAGTAGCCGCTCTGGACCAGCTCAGGTAGCACCACCACCTGGGCGCCCTGGTAGGCCGCCGAGCGAATCGCCCGTTCGGTCAGCTTCCGGTTGTAAGCGAGGTCGCCTATTTTTGGCGCCAGTTGGCAGCAGGCGACCACGGTACTTTTGGTGCTGTTCAACGCCCCTCCTCCACAGACTGATGAGCCATGGAAACAATGTCGCTCTCGGTGATCGAGTCGATAATCCGGTGTTCGTACTCAAGGTCTATCGAACGGCTGAGGAGGTAATACGTCAGGCCCGAGACCACCAGGCCAACCAGCCAGGCGATATCCACGCCTTCCAGCATCCGCGCCAGCGGCCCGACGAACACCTCTTTGCCGGCCGCCGCATCAAAGATGTAGAAGAAGGGCACCATGGCGGCGAAGCCAATCAGATAAGAGACGATGCCGCGAAATTGCCAGGCGCCGTAAATGCCCTTCGGCGTGAAGAAATGCGGGATCGCGTAGCGGCCTTTGCGCACGAAGAAGTAGTCCACCAGATTGACCGCGGTCCACGGCACGAGGAAGTACAGCAGCAGTACGAGGAAGGTGTTCAACAGGGCGATCCCATCGCCTTTGATCGACAGCACACAGATCAACAAAATGACGCTGATCGCGGAGATCGACATCACTCGGGCGCGAGGTGTCGGCGTGATTTTTTTGATCGAATCCACACCCGTCAGCAACGTCAGCATGGCGCTGTAGGTGTTGAGCGCAATGATCGGCAGAAAGCCCGCCACCGAAACGATCACCAACACATTGCCCAGGCCTGGAATCATCGAAGAACCGACCTGGTTCAGCGCCACCAGCGCATCCGCCGCTTTCAGTTGCTGAGCAAGCCAGGCCCCGAGGCCGATCATCCAGCCGCCCGACAACGAAGCGCCGATAAATACGGCGGCGATCAGTTTTGGCCGACTGGTATTTTTCGGCAGGTAGCGGGAATAGTCAGAGACATAAGGCGCATAGGAAATGTTGTAGCTCGCGCCAATGGCAAACAGTGTGGCGAATGCAATCCAGCTGAAACCCAGGTCGGTCGCCGGAGTGACGCCCTCCTGGCCTGCGCCGAACATCAAGGCGATGGTGACCAGCGCATACAGCGGCAACGTTGCGAGCAACGCCCACTTGAAGGCTTTGTGCATCAGGTCATGGCCGTAGATCGACAGCAGCGCGCCGATCAGCACCACCGCAATGGCGACGATGGTCGGGTCGATGCCAAACACATGTTCGAGGCCGTTCATGATCAGCGAGATGTTCACCACGTTGAAACCGACGAACACAAACATCGTCGCCATCAAGGCCAGGATCACCCCGCGATAACCAAACTGCGCACGCGACTGGATCATTTGCGGCAGGCCCATTTCCGGACCTTGCGAGCCATGAAACGCCATGAAAATGGTGCCGAACATGATGCCCAGCGCACCGGCCAACATCGTCCACAGCGCCGACAAACCAAGGCTTGGGCCGACAAACCCGATGGAGATGGTGAAGAAGTGGAAATTGCCTAGAAACCAGAAAGGGCCCTGGCTGCTGAGCTTGGCGTGACGTTCGTTTTCCGGAATGTAATCGATCGAGTGGCCTTCGATGGCCAACCCGCTGCTCGCCTCGATGGCGTGCGCAGATTGAGGGGACCCTGACATATGAGTGTTCCTATGCTGGTGATTGTTGTTTTTATGGGCAAGGCGCCGGTTTCATTGCAATGTAGAGCGTTGGTCAGGGCTGTAAAATATCGCAGGCACACTGTTCACATAGATCCACGTCTATGTAAGTGAGTATCGGGAGCACGCATGCTGGGAACTGTATCGGAGCTGGATCTGCGTTTGATCCGGGTATTTCTGACCGTCGTTGAGGCGGGCGGGATCTCGGCCGCGCAAACGGCGCTCAATACCACGCAACCCACCATCAGTGCGCAATTGGCAACGCTGGAAGCGCGGGTGGGGTTTCGTCTTTGCGAACGCGGGCGCGGTGGATTTTCGGTGACACCCAAAGGCAGCCAGTTTGTCGAGGCGGCCCGTCGGTTACTGGCGGCTGCCGAGGGGTTCCGGGTTGAAGTCCAGCACATCAATCGCAAGGTGTCGGGCAACATCAACATCGGCCTGCTCGGTCAAATCGATCCGGTTGCCAACAAGAAAATCGCCCTGGCCATTGCGCGGTTACGGTCCCGACATGAAGGGCTGTATTTCCATTTCACAGAGCTGTCGTCATCGCTGCTGGAAGAGAAAATCATCAACGGCCATATCGATCTGGCGATCGGCTATTTCTGGCACCGCCTGCCCAACATTGATTACTTTGCGTTGTTCCAGGAAACCCAGATCGCCTACTGCGCCCCCACTCATCCGCTGTTCGAGCAAGTGGGCGAGCTGACCCGGGATGACGTCAGCGATTACGATTGGGTATGGCCCAGCCATCCTTTGCCGGAAATGCCGGCGCCCACCTCGATTGAACGCCTGACGGTACTCACGGACAGCATGGATGGCGCTGCCCTGCTCATCCTGTCAGGCCAGCATTTGGGCTTTCTGCCGCAGCACTATGCGGCGAAGCATGAACAGTTGGGGCAGTTGCATCCGCTGAATCCCGAGCTGTTGCACTATGAGGTCGGCTTTCATGCGGCGGTCAGGCATTCGGCGCGTCAGCGGGATTTGGTGAGTGCTTTTTTGACTGAATTGATCGACATCTTCGGGGCCGTGTAAGCGTCAACGGGAGCAAGCCCCTCGCCAGTTTCAGATATGGATTTCGCTGGTCGGGATAACGTCGATCCGCGCCACGGGCCCCGTCAAGTGCGCCAGGTCTGCGTTGTGCTCAACGATGATGTCTTCGGCGGCGAGGTTGCCGTTGTCGACGGTGGAATGCGCATCGGCGGCGAGCACTACGTCATAGCCCAGGTTCAGGGCCTGGCGGACAGTGGCGTTGATGCAATAGTCGGTTTGCAGCCCGCAGATGATAAGGCGGTCTGTGCCCAAATCCTGCAATTGGGCTTGCAAGTGGGTCCGGTAGAACGAGTCTCTATTGGTTTTTCGCACGCGAAGGTCTTGCGGCGAAGTCTTCAGGTTTTCGGCCAGTTGCCAGCCTTCGGAACCGTGTTGCAGCAGGTCGCCCTTTTCTTCGTGCTGGATGAGGATGACCGGGATGCCTGCTTCGCGAGCCTTGGCACTGAGGTCGTTGATGTTCTCGATAACGCGCTTGATCTCAAAACAGGCGTACTCGCCAGTGCACAGGGCGCGCTGGACGTCGATGATCAGCAGTGCGGTAGCCATGAGCTTCCTTCCTGGATGGGTCGGTGAATCGGCAACGGATTTCGAATCCGTTCCCCTTTTAACTTGTAGCAGCTGCCGAGCCTGCGAGGCTGCGTTCGAGCGCGAAGCGGTCGTAATCCAGCAAATGTGGTCTACCTGAATGAACGCGGTCAACCGATTTACGACGGCTGCGCAGTCGAACGCAGCCTTGCAGGCTCGACAGCTGCTACGGAATCTGAGGCCACCCTCAAGAATTTGGATGGCCTCGGATCTGCCTCAATAACCGAGCGACAACCCAGTGTTACGACGTGGATCGTTCGCCCCATAGAAGCGGTTTTTGCCGACCGGTTTGCCTTCAAGCGACGGTGCGCCTACCAGAATCGCCGCCACATGGTTGGCGTCCTGTGGTCCGGCAAACTTGTGCCCCCAACTTTCGAGCATCTTCACCGTATCGGGACTGGTAGTGAAGGTCTCAAGGTTGGTCTCTTCCGGCAACCACTGCTGGTGGAAACGCGGTGCATCGACCGCTTCCTGGATGTTCATCCCGTAGTCGATCACGTTGAGCATGGTCAGCAAGGTCGCGGTGATGATGCGACTGCCGCCGGGGGTGCCGACGACCATCACCACTTTGCCGTCCTTGGTGACGATGGTCGGGCTCATGGACGACAGCGGTGCCTTGCCGGGCGCGATGGCGTTGGCCTCCCCTTGCACCAGACCGTACATGTTCGGCACGCCGATCTTCGAGGTAAAGTCATCCATTTCGTCGTTGAGGATGACCCCGGTTTTGCTGGCCATGACGCCGGCGCCGAACCAGTCGTTCAAGGTGTAGGTCACCGAGACCGCGTTGCCCCATTTATCGACGATGGAGTAATGGGTGGTGTTGCTGCCTTCATGGGGCGCTACGCCAGGTTTGAGCTCGCGGGACACACCGGCCTTTTGCGGATCGATGGCGGTGCGGATTTTGGTGGCGTAGTTTTTATCCAGCAGATGGTCGATCGGGTTCTTCACGAAATCCGGGTCGCCCAGGTAGCTGTTGCGGTCCACGTAGGCGTGACGCATCGCTTCGATCTGGTAGTGCATGCTCTGGGCCGAGTGATAGCCCAGGTCTTTCATCGGATAGCCTTCGAGAATGTTCATGATCTCGCAAATCACCACGCCGCCGGAGCTTGGCGGTGGCGCTGAAACCACGTGGTAGCCGCGGTAATCGCATTCGATCGGGGCCAGTTCGCGGGTCTTGTATTTGTCGAGGTCGGCCTGAGTGATGATGCCTTTGTTGGCCTGACTGGAGGTGACGATGGCATCGGCGACCCAGCCTTTATAGAAGCCGTCGGCGCCGTTCTCGGAGATTTCCCGCAGGGTTTTAGCCAGATCCTTCTGCACCAGTTGCTGACCGACCTGCATTGGCTCGCCGTTGCTCAGAAAGATCGCACCGGAATCCTTGATGTCTTTCTTGAACACATCAGTGGCGTACTCCAGCAATTCGACATCGCCCTGCTCCAGCACAAAACCGTCTTCGGCGAGCTTGATGGCCGGGGCGATGACTTCCTTGCGGGGTTTGGTGCCGTATTTCGACAGCGCCAGTTCCATCCCGGACACGGTGCCCGGCACGCCGACCGCCAGATGGCCACGGGTGCTCAGGTCTGGGACGACGTTGCCCTCCTTGTCGAGGTACATGTCTGCGGTGGCGGCCAGCGGTGCTTTTTCGCGGAAGTCGAGGAAGGTCTTGCGCCCGTCCGCCAACTGAATGGTCATGAAACCGCCGCCGCCCAGGTTGCCCGCCGCGGGATAAACCACCGCCAGCGCATAACCGACCGCTACCGCGGCATCGACGGCGTTGCCGCCATTCTTGAGCACATCGACGCCCACGTGACTGGCCAGATGCTGGGCGGTAACGACCATGCCGTTTTCGGCCGCAACCGGCGCCACAGAGGCCGCGTAAGCACTGAGGCAGCTGAGCGCCAATGAGGTCGCAATCAGCGATTTGGCAAAAGGTTCGAACTTCATGAGTCGGTCTCTTTTTGTTTTTAGGCTCTGTAAAAAAACAGAGGGAAGGCTTCAAGAGCAGAGGCAAGTATGGCTGGGATTGCGTATTGCGCCTCCCCGTCGAGGCAGTATGCTTGGCCTCCTGCTCAGCCCATCCACGGAGTCCCCCGGCATGACGTTCACCTACATCACCCTGGCCTCCCCGGTCGGCGAGTTGAAGCTGGTCGCGAACGGCTCAAGACTGGCGGCTATCCTCTGGGAAAACGACAAGCCAAACCGCGTACGGCTCGGCCCGATGAGCGAAGCGGCGGACAACCCGATCCTGCTGCGCACCGCTCAGCAGTTGAAGGAATACTTCGCCGGCACGCGCGATCATTTCGAGCTGGAGCTGGACTTTTCCGGGACGATATTCCAGAAGAAGGTCTGGGCGGCGCTGCTGACCATTCCATTCGGCGAGACCCGCAGTTACACCCAGATTGCCGAGCAGATCGGCAACCCCAATGCGGTCCGCGCGGTGGGTGCGGCCAACGGCAAAAACCCGATATCGATTGTTGCGCCGTGTCATCGGGTGATTGGTGCGTCGGGGAAATTGACGGGGTTCGCCGGTGGGCTTGAGGCGAAGGAACGGTTGTTGACGCTGGAAGGATGCGAGTGGTCGGGCAACAGCAGGACGGGGGAGTTGTTTTGATTTAACGCTCAAGCGTCGGCGAAGATGTTTTTCATCGCCGCATACTGCAACAGCATGATGGTCTTCGCATCGCAGATTTCCCCGCGATAAAACGCCTCAAGCGCGTCGTCGAACTTCCACTCCAGCACTTCCAGCTCCTCGGTCTCCTCCTCCAGTCCGCCGCCATCACTGACCTTAGACGCGGCATCGTACTCAGCGATGAAGAAGTGCAGTTTTTCAGTCACCGAACCGGGGCTCATGTAGGCTTCGAACACCTTGTGCACGTGGTGCACGCGATAACCGGTTTCTTCCTCCGCTTCTTCGCGGATGCGCTCTTCAGGCACCGCACCTTCGAGCAGCCCCGCCGCCACTTCGATCAGCAACCCATCGTGGCCGTTGACGAACACCGGCAATCTGAATTGCCGGGTCAGCACGACGGTTTTCTTTTCACGGTTGAACAGCAGAATCGCCGCGCCATTGCCACGGTCGTAGACCTCGCGGGTCTGGCGCTGCCATTCGCCGTTGTTGCGCAGGTAATCGAAGGTGATTTTCTTGAGCAGGTACCAGTCGTGGGACAACACCTGGGACTCGATGAGGTTGACCCGCTCGGCTGTGTTCGACATGACAACGCATCCCTTTTTTCGTCGGAAGGCGCACATGTTAGGCGAAAACGAAAGCCTGGCGCTAAGAAAGCTGGGCCTTGTATTCCTTCACATATTGCCCCGCCAGCGTCTCTTTCTGTTTGTCGTCGAGTAGCTTGCCGGCCATTTGGAAGAACTTCTGCTCTTCCTCTTCCATGTGGTGATTGACCTTCTCGGCGAGCTTCTTCGCGGCGGCCAGCCAAGCCGGGCTGGACATCTCGGTCTCGTCCAGCGTTTCCATCATTTCGTCCATCTCGTGGTGTTCGGCAATCGCATGGCGGCTGAGGTCGACGCCATTATCGAACTCCATCAGCGGGATATAGAAATGCCGCTCTTCAGCGGTTTCGTGGGCCTGAAGTTCGGACTTGAGCTGCTTGTAAGCCTCGACCCGCTCAGGGGTGTCGCCGCTGGTCTGGATCAGTGCATCGGCGTAAGTGCGTTGGCGGTCGTGGCTTTCGCGCAAGGCTTCGAAAATATTCATGGAGTGTCCTCATAGGCCGCGTTCTGGAATGACGCTGTTTAGGCTAGACATCTGCGCGATGACGACGGTTCCACTTGTTATCAGGGGATAGAACAAGGCTTGCAACCGAGATAGGCTGCCACTTCACCGCCATAAGGATATAGCCATGACCCTGCGAATCGAGTTGTCGAAAAACCCCACGAATGAAGACCGTGAGGCGATCCTCGCGCCCTTGCGCGCCTATAACGCTTCGCAGGCTGGGGAGGCGAACTCGCAGCCGATTGCCTTGCTGGTGCGCGATGACAACGACGAGATTCTCGGCGGGCTCTATGGACGGGTGTTTTACCGGTGGTTATTCATCGAATTGCTTTCGGTGCCTGAACAGGCCCGGGGACAGGGCATGGGCACGAAGCTGATGCAGATGGCTGAAGACCTGGCACGGGAAAAGGAATGCATCGGAATCTGGCTCGACACCTTCGACTTCCAGGCGCCGGGGTTCTACAGGAAGCTCGGCTACAGCGAGTTAGGCCAGATCGCCGACTACCCGCCTGGCCACAAGCGCTTCTTTTTCCAGAAGCGCCTGACAAACGTTTGATCGCTGGTACCGGTACCGCCAAAAGATCGCAGCCTCGTTTCACTCGACAGCTCCTACAGAAGCATGCGGTCCATGTAGGAGCTGTCGAGTGAAACGAGGCTGCGATCTTTTAATATTGCTTACAGGCAGGTCGCCAACGCCGCGAGTCGGCGCTTGGCCACAAAGTCGTCATGCTGCGCGTAATAATTCAGCACGGTGGCGGAAGCGTCAGTCTTCACGTCCACAAAGGACTCCGCCGAGCGCGTGTAAACGGTAGTGCCGCCCTTCTCGCCGGGCTGCAAATACGCGCCAGCATCGACACCAAATACCGCCTCATCCTGCCAGGAAAACTGCACACACTGGGCGACGACTTTTTCCGGCTTGTCCGACGTCAGGGTTTTGTACGGGGTTCCAGTGCGGGCATCGTTCATCGCCGAGCCGGCGCATCCCGCCAGCAACGTTACGGCCAGCGCCACCATCAGAATTCGCATTGCGTTCGCTCATCAAGAAAAAGCGGACTGTATCACCGCGGCACGGCGTATCGTTCTGCTTTACTTCATTTATACCGCGACACCGAGTGACGATTCGCGCACCCTGTCGCGCCATTAACACCGCATCGCCCGTTTTTCCGGGCTTATTTTCTGGAAAGGTCATGACACCCAACGCCGAATATTACAAACCGACCGCTGAATATGCCGACAAGCTGATCAGCCAGATCGGTCAGACGCCGTCCTGGATTGCCAAGCGAATTGGCGTCACCGACAAGCGGATTCGTTACATCCTCGACGGCGAAAGAACCGTCAAAGGTGAAACCACGCCGATTCAAATGACGTATCCCGAGCAGTTTGCCCTCGAGTGCCTGGCAGCAGCGGCCAAGGCCAGCAAGAAGCAGTCTTCGTAATCCAGCCTCAAGGAGCGACCATGGCGGCAACCGAACAGCAACACGAGCAAGCGCTGAAGAAGTTTCTCGATGAGCGCCCTGAACTGCGCGTCGAACTCGACAACCTCAACCCGCTGTTGGCTCAGGCCAAGGGCGAGACCACGGCGCAGTACCGCGAGGACCGCTTGCATGAAGCCTTCGAAGCCGAGGCCGAGCGTCTGGGATTGTTTGCCTGGGAGCTGACGCTGCAACTGACCGCCACGACGCCCGAGGACTATCAGGCACAGCGCCTGGAAGTGCACAAGGAAGTGGCCGAGATGGCCGGCATGGACTGGCTGGAGTATTGCGAGTTATATGGATTAAGTAAGTGACCATTTCGATCACTGCCTGAGGACGACCTCCGCTGATGTTGCCATCCCTCTCAACTGATCGCGCCAGTCCAGGCCATCTGCATACCCGCAAATGGCGCGGACGCATTGGCATGTCGCTGGTGGCCAGCCTGTCGGTGCTCGCGGGCATGACCGACGCCATCGGCTTCATGGCCAGCGGTGATTTCGTCTCGTTCATGAGCGGCAACACCACCCGCCTCGCCGTCGCCATCAGCGACGGCGACCTGGGCCTGACCTTGCGCCTGGTGATCCTCGTGGGCACCTTCATCGTCGGCAACGCCTTGGGTATTGTCGTCAGTCGCCTGGGCGGGCGCCGCGCGCTGCCCTTGCTGCTGTGCATCGCCACGCTGCTCTGCGGCGCCGCTGCCTGGCCCTACGACGAACAATTACCAGCGCTACTGGCGGCGATCATCGCCATGGGCATGCTCAATGCCGCCGTGGAAGAAGTGAACGGACTGCCGGTCGGCCTGACCTACGTCACCGGCGCCCTGTCGCGCTTCGGCCGTGGGCTGGGACGCTGGATGCTCGGCGAACGGCGCAACGGTTGGCGCGTGCAACTGATTCCCTGGACCGGAATGTTTGCTGGCGCGGTCATCGGTGCCGTGCTGGAACATCACCTGGGGCTCAGGGCCCTGTTTGTCAGCGGTCTGCTGGCCGGCGCCATCGGGCTGCTGTCGCTGAAAATTCCGCGGCGTTGGCAGTTGGGGTATATGCCGCGCTGAAACGCCCTTCGCCGCCCCGGCGATAAAGCATTATCATGGCCGCAGTTTTGCTGATCGAGTCCGTCATGAAGTTCGCCATCGCGCTGTTTTCCGCCGCCCATGCGCCCTCCTCGCGCCGCGCCTTGCTGTTCGCTCAGGCCGCGCTGGCCGGCGGGCATGAGATTGTCCGGTTGTTTTTCTATCAGGACGGCGTCTACAACGCCTCCGCAAGCGTGGTCACGCCGCAGGATGAGCTGGATTTGCCCAAGCAATGGCGCAACTTCGTCTCCGAGCATCAACTGGACGGTGTCGTGTGCATCGCCGCGGCCCTGCGCCGTGGTGTGTTGAACGAAGAAGAAGCCGGACGCTATCAGCGTGAAGCCGTTGCTGTAGGCGCGCCGTGGGAATTGTCCGGACTCGGCCAGTTGCATGACGCGGTGCAGGACGCTGACCGACTGATCTGTTTCGGAGGCGCGTGAGATGGCTAAATCCTTGCTGATAATCAGCCGTCAGGCGCCTTGGTCCGGGCCGAGTGCGCGCGAAGCGCTGGACATCGTGCTGGCCGGCGGTGCCTTTGATCTGCCGATCGGCCTGCTGTTTCTCGATGACGGGGTGTTCCAGCTCGCCGCGAAACAGGACGCCAAGGCCCTCCAGCAGAAGGACCTGAGCGCCAACCTGCAAGCCTTGCCGATGTTCGGTGTCGAAGACCTTTTCGTCTGTGGCGACAGTGCTGCAGAACGGGGTCTGGACCCGGCTGGTTTGTCGCTGGAAGAAGCTCAGGTGCTGGCAGCCCACGAAATCACTGCACTTATTGACCGTTACGACCAGGTGATCACCCTCTGATGTCGACTTTGCATGTGTTGTCTCATTCCCCGTTCGGCGACGATCGCCTGACCAGTTGCCTGCGCTTGATTGGCGCTGACGATGCGTTGCTGCTGACCGGTGACGCGGTTTATGCGTTGCAACCAGGCACCGCGCCGTTCAATGCGCTGAACGCCCGCAATCTGAAACTGTTCGTACTGGCCGAAGACGCCCAGGCTCGCGCGCTGGAGATTCCTGACACGGCCAAGGCCATCGATTACCCGGCCTTCGTCGAGCTGTCGATTCACTACGACAAGGTCAACAGTTGGCTATGAACTCCCTGACGGTCGGCGCACGCGCCATCGAGTTGGACAAGGACGGTTTCCTGGTCGAACTGAGCGACTGGTCCACTGACGTGGCCAGCGCCCTGGCCGCCGCCGAAGACATCGAGTTGAGCCCCGAACACTGGGAAATCCTCGAACTGCTGCGCAGTTTCTACGCCGAATTCCAGTTGTCGCCGGCCACTCGTCCGCTGATCAAGTACACCGCGCTGAAGCTGGGCCCGGACAAGGGCAATAGCCTGCACCTGAACCGACTGTTCAAAGGCACCCCTGCCAAACTCGCCGCGAAACTGGCGGGCCTGCCCAAACCGACGAATTGCTTATGACCGACTACCCAGCGCTGACCCTCGAAACACCCGCCGAACACCCGTTCGCCCAGTTCGTGCGCATTCTCGGCAAGGGCAAACGCGGCGCCCGCGACTTGACCCGCGAGGAAGCTCGCGAAGCCATGGGCATGGTGCTCGACCACAAGGTCGAGGACACCCAGCTCGGCGCGTTCCTGATGCTGTTGCGGCACAAGGAAGAAAGCGCCGAGGAGATGGCGGGTTTTACCGAAGCGTTGCGCGAACGTTTACAGGCACCCACGTTGAATGTGGATCTGGACTGGCCAACCTACGCCGGCAAGAAGCGTCATCTGCCGTGGTATCTGCTGGCGGCCAAATGCCTGGCGCAAAATGGTCTGCGCATTTTCATGCATGGCGGCGGCGCGCACACGGCGGGTCGGCTCTATAGCGAACAATTGCTGGATGAGTTGAAGATTCCGTTGTGCCGCGACTGGCAGCAGGTCGGCGACGCACTGGATAACGGCGGTCTGGCCTTCATGCCGCTGGTGGATTGGGCACCGCAGCTGCAACGAATGATCGACCTGCGCAATACGCTTGGCCTGCGCTCGCCGATCCATTCCCTGACGCGGATTCTCAATCCGTTGGGTGCTCGCTGTGGCCTGCAAAGCATTTTCCACCCCGGCTATCAGGCGGTGCATCGCGATGCCAGCGGTTTGATCGGTGATACCGCGATCGTGGTGAAAGGCGACGGCGGCGAAATCGAGATCAACCCGGACGCCGACAGTCACTTGTACGGCACCACTGGCGGCGAAAGCTGGGACGAGGAATGGCCGCAGTTGTCGGCACAACGCCACGTCAAACCGGCCACCCTCGATCCCGAGCATTTGAAAGCCGTGTGGTGTGGCGACGTGGTCGACAGCTACCCGCAAATGGCGCTGATCTCGACCATGGCCCTGGCCTTGCGCGGCCTCGGCCAAACCCGCGAACACGCCTTCGAAACCGCCCAGCAGTACTGGGATGCTCGGGACAGATCGATTTAACCGATCATAAGCGCCCACCCTTTGCGCTTTTTTATCGAACCTATGCGAATAGACTCCTCTCCAACGCTTATTGATTGAGGAGTCTTGAACATGGGATTGTTAGTTGAAGGTCGCTGGCATGACCAGTGGTACGAAAGCGGCAAGGACGGCGCGTTCCAGCGTGAACAAGCGCAACGCCGTAACTGGCTGACCGCTGACGGCAAACCCGGCCCGACAGGTGTCGGTGGCTTTGCGGCCGAGGCCGGTCGTTATCACCTCTACGTGTCCCTCGCCTGTCCATGGGCGCATCGCACGCTGATCCTGCGCAAACTCAAAGGCCTCGAAAGCCTCATCGACGTCTCGGTGGTCAGTTGGTTGATGCTGGAAAACGGCTGGACCTTCGACCAGAACCTCGGATCGACCGGCGACAAGCTCGATCATTTCAATTTCATGCACCAGCGCTACACCGCCGATACCGCCGACTACACCGGCCGCGTCACGGTGCCGGTGCTCTGGGACAAACAGCAAAATCGCATCGTCAACAATGAATCGGCGGAGATCATCCGCATGTTCAATGGCGCCTTTGATGATTTGACGGGTAATGACCTGGATTTCTACCCGGCGCCGCTGCGGGGCGAGATCGATGCACTGAACGAACGGATTTATCCGGCGGTGAACAATGGCGTATATCGCGCAGGGTTTGCCACGTCGCAGCAGGCTTATGAAGAGGCGTTCGACGGGTTGTTCGAGGAGCTTGATCGGCTGGAACAGCTATTGGGCGCCAATCGTTACCTGACCGGCGAATACCTGACTGAAGCTGATATTCGGTTGTTCACAACGTTGATTCGCTTTGATGCCGTGTATCACGGGCACTTCAAGTGCAACCTGCGTCGGATTGCCGATTACCCGAACCTGTCGAACTGGCTGCGGGAGATTTATCAGTGGCCGGGGATTGCCGAGACGGTGGATTTCGAGCACATCAAGAATCATTACTACGGCAGCCACAAGACCATCAATCCGACCGGGATCGTGCCTAAAGGGCCGGCGCAGGATTTCACGGCACCACATGATCGCGAGCGGTTGAGCGGGAAAGGGGTTTGGCGCAGAGCTTAAGATTTATTCAGGTCTCAAGGCCCCTTCGCGAGCAGGCTCGCTCCCACATTTGATTTGTGTCGTTCACAAATCCCCTGTGGGAGCGAGCCTGCTCGCGAAGGAGGCGACTCGGTCTTCAGACCTGCGCCTGCGCGCCCTCGAACCACGCCAGTTTCTCGCGCAATTGCACCACTTCCCCAACGATCACCAGCGTCGGCGCATGCACTTCATGCTCCGCCACCAGCCGTGGAAGGTCCGCCAAGGTTCCGGTAAACACCCGCTGATTGACGGTGGTGCCCTGCTGGATCAACGCCGCCGGCGTATCCGCTGCGCGACCATGCTTGATCAATTGCTCGCAGATGATCGGCAAGCCCACCAACCCCATGTAAAACACCAGGGTTTGTGCCGGTGCAACCAGGTCGGCCCACGGCAAATCGGTGGAACCGTCCTTCAGGTGCCCGGTGACAAAACGCACCGACTGCGCGTAATCGCGGTGCGTCAGCGGAATCCCGGCATACGCCGCGCAACCGCTGGCCGCCGTGATACCCGGCACCACCTGAAACGGGATGCCATGGGCCGCCAGTTCTTCGATCTCTTCACCGCCACGACCGAAGATGAACGGATCACCGCCCTTCAACCGCACGACCCGCTTGCCTTGCTTGGCCAAATCCACCAATAGCTGGTTGATCTGATCCTGGGGCACGGCGTGATCGGCGCGACGCTTGCCGACGTAAACCCGTTCGGCATCGCGACGGCACAAATCCAGAATCGCGGGCGCCACCAAGCGGTCATACAGCACCACATCAGCTTGCTGCATCAAACGCAACGCGCGGAAGGTCAGCAAGTCCGGATCACCCGGCCCTGCGCCCACCAGATAAACTTCGCCGGTGGCTACAGGTGCTTCACCATTGATCTTCGCCAGCATCAAGCGCTCGGCTTCGGCGCCCTGCCCGGCCAGTTGTCGATCGGCAATCGGGCCCTGGAACACGTCTTCCCAGAACGCCCGACGCTGCTGCACATCCGGGAACAGGCGTTTGACCTGGCTGCGGAAACGCGCCGCCAGACCGGCCAATTGACCGTAGGTGGAAGGAATCCAGGTCTCCAGTTTGGCGCGGATCAACCGCGCCAGCACCGGCGCGTCGCCGCCACTCGATACCGCAATGATCAAAGGGGAACGGTCGACGATCGCCGGGAAGATCACGCTGCACAAGGCCGGCGCATCCACCACGTTGACCGGCACGCAACGCCGATGGGCATCGGCGGAGACTTGCGCGTTCAGCGGTTCGTCGTCGGTGGCGGCAATGATCAGCCCGCAACCGTCCAGGTCCGCTTCGACATAGCCACGCACCAGACATTCGCCACCGCTGCCGGCAACCAGCTCACGCAGTTGCGGCTCGATTTCAGGTGCGACCACCCGCAGCAGCGCACCGGCTTCGGCCAGCAGGCGGGATTTGCGCAAGGCAATCTCCCCTCCGCCGACGACCAAGACACGACTGCCGCGAAGGTTATGGAACAGCGGCAGATAGTCCATTTAGCCGATGACCTCAAGGCCACCCATGTAAGGTTTCAGCACGTCCGGCACTCGGATCGAACCGTCGGCCTGCTGATAGTTTTCCAGCACCGCGACCAAGGTACGACCGACCGCAAGGCCGGAACCGTTCAGGGTGTGAACCAGTTCAGGCTTGCCGGTTTCCGGGTTGCGGAAACGCGCTTGCATACGACGGGCCTGGAAGTCGCCGCAGTTGGAGCACGACGAAATCTCACGGTACTTGTCCTGGCTCGGGATCCACACTTCCAGGTCGTAGGTCTTGACCGCGCTGAAGCCCATGTCGCCGGTGCACAGTGCAATAGTGCGATACGGCAGCTCGAGCAATTGCAGGACTTTCTCGGCGTTGGCAGTCAGGCCTTCGAGCGCGTCCATCGAAGTTGATGGCTCAACGATCTGGACCATTTCAACCTTGTCGAATTGGTGTTGACGAATCATGCCGCGAGTATCGCGACCCGACGCACCGGCTTCGCTGCGGAAGCACGGCGTGTGCGCAACGAACTTGATTGGCAGCAGTTTCGAATCGACGATTTCGCCCGCGACGATGTTGGTGAGCGACACTTCAGCAGTCGGGATCAGGTACAGATCGGCTTCGCCTTCGCGGCTGATCTTGAACAGGTCTTCTTCGAACTTCGGCAGTTGACCCGTACCTTGCAGCGCCGGCGCTTGAACCAGATAAGGCGTGTAGGCCTCTTCGTAACCGTGTTCGCTGGTGTGCAGGTTGATCATGAACTGCGCCAGGGCGCGGTGCATACGAGCAATCGGACCACGCAACAGGGCGAAACGGGCACCGGACAACTTGGCGGCAGTTTCGAAGTCCAGCCAGCCGAATTTCTCGCCCAAGGCGACGTGATCCTGAACCGGGAAATCGAACGCGGTCGGGGTGCCCCAACGGCGCACTTCGACGTTGCCGTCTTCGTCATCACCGATCGGCACGGATTCGTGCGGCAGGTTCGGGATGCCGAGCAGGATCGAGTCCAGATCGGTCTGGATCCCGTCCAGCTCGACTTTACCGTCACTCAACTCGTTCGCCATGCGCTCGACGTCGGCCATCAGCGGCGCGATGTCTTCGCCGCGCTGCTTGGCCTGGCCGATGGATTTGGAGCGCGCATTACGGTCAGCCTGCAGTGCTTCGGTGCGGGTCTGGACGGTCTTGCGCTGTTCTTCCAGCGCTTCGATGCGCGCAACATCCAGCGTGTAGCCACGGGATGCCAGGCGGTCCGCTACGTCCTGAAGGTTGCTACGTAACAGTTTGGAATCGAGCATGTCGGTCTCTCGTTATCAAAGTTTGGTCAAGGACAGGCCAGCCCAGGTAGCGAGCAGCCCGCCGAATACGCTGATGGCAGCATAGACAAAAGCCAGCGGTATTTGCCCGGTTTCCAGCAGACGCACCGTATCCAGTGAAAAAGATGAAAAAGTCGTCAGCCCCCCGAGGAAGCCGACCATCAACCCGGCGCGCACCTCAATCGGCACCTCCGGGCGTACTAAAAACAGACCGTATAGAACGCCGATCAGCAAACAGCCGACGATATTAACGGCCAGCGTCGCGGTATAGAAGTGCCGCGGCCAATTAGCGTTGATCCAGTTACCGGTGGCAAAGCGTAAAAGCGTTCCGGCGATACCGCCCACAGAAACGGCAACGATCAAAGGGATCACTATTTTCTCCGCTGCCGGGGGCTGAGACGGTCAAGTTGCGCGAGGTGATTGAGCTTCTCGCCGATCTTCAGCTCCAGGCCACGCGGCACCGGCTGATAGAACGGTTGTGGCTCGAGTTCTTCCGGGAAGTAGTCTTCGCCAGCGGCGTAAGCGTCCGGTTCATCGTGCGCGTAACGGTATTCGTCTCCATAACCCAGTTGCTTCATCAATTTGGTCGGCGCGTTGCGCAGGTGCAGCGGCACTTCCAGCGAACCGTGTTCGGTGGCGCTGCGCATCGCGGCTTTGAAACCCATGTACACCGCGTTGCTTTTCGGCGCGCAAGCCAGATAGGTAATGGCCTGGGCCACTGCCAACTCGCCTTCGGGGCTGCCGAGGCGTTCCTGCACTTCCCACGCCGCCAGGCACAGGCTCAAGGCGCGCGGGTCGGCGTTGCCAATGTCTTCGCTGGCCATGCGCACCACGCGCCGGGCCAGGTACAGCGGATCGCAACCGCCGTCGATCATCCGCGCAAACCAGTACAGCGCGCCGTCGGGATTAGAGCCGCGCACCGACTTATGCAGCGCAGAGATCTGGTCGTAGAACGCTTCGCCGCCCTTGTCGAAACGCCGACGGGTATCACCGAGCAGACTTTGCAGCAGGTCGACGCCGATCTCGCTGTTGTCTTCAGCCAGGTCCGAGGCGTTTTCCAGCAAGTTCAGCAGACGCCGGCCATCGCCATCGGCAGCCGACAGCAGCATCTGGAAGCCTTCATCGCTGAGGGTCAGTTGCCGCGCTCCCAAACCACGCTCTTCGGTGAGGGCTCGATGCACCAGCTTACGCAGGGCCGCTTCGTCGAGGCTTTTGAGCACGTAGACGCGGGCCCGTGAGAGCAACGCGTTGTTGAGTTCAAACGAGGGGTTTTCAGTGGTCGCGCCGATGAAAATCAGCGTGCCGTCTTCAACGTACGGCAGGAACGCATCCTGCTGGGACTTGTTGAAACGGTGCACTTCATCGACAAACAGGATGGTCCGCTTGCCGTACTGCCCGGCCTGCTGCTTGGCGATTTCCACCGCCTGGCGGATTTCCTTCACGCCGGCCAGTACCGCAGAGACCGTTTCGAAGTGCGCGTCCGAGACTTCCGCCAGCAGCCGCGCCAGGGTGGTTTTTCCCACGCCCGGCGGCCCCCAGAAGATCATCGAGTGCAGGGCACCCTGCTCCAGGGCTTCGCGCAAAGGCTTGCCGCGAGCGAGCAGGTGTTCCTGACCGACATACTCGTCCAGATTGGCTGCCCGCAAACGGGCGGCCAAGGGCTGAGCAATCGGGGCACTGCGAAACAGGTCCATCACTACTTATGAAACCTCACTGGGTCCTGATGCCGATCAGTCAAGGATTGAACAGCGCGGCTCCTGCGGGAGCGGGCTTGCTCCGGGCGGCGTTCCGACGAATGCGGTGTGTCCGACAACATTGATGGCGACTGACACGCCCTCATTCGCGAGCAAGCCCGCTCCCACAGGTACGGCGTTTTATTCCTGGATCACATCGGCACCCTTGGGGATGTCGAACTTGAACCTGGACGCCGGGATCGGTTCGTTGGCTTTCACGCCGGTGAACAGGATGTTGGTGCGCTGACCGACGCTGTCGATCATCTGCATGTCATTGACCAGGCCGTTACGGAACGACAGGCGCAGGCTGTCGAACAGGGTGTCCTTGGTTTTCGGCTTCAAGGTGAAGTCGATCACGCCACCGGCTTCCTTGGCGCTGATGTCGAAGCTCTGGCTGATCTTGGACACGTCACCGGACAGCAGCAACGCCGGGGTCTGGGTCAGGCGCTGATCGAGGTTCTTGATGGTGGCCTGCTCCAGGTCCGGATCCCACAACGTCACCTTCTTGCCGTCGGAGACCATCGTTTGTTCGGCCGGCGCGTTGGTGTGCCAGTAAAACAAGCCAGGACGCTGCAAGGACATTTCCCCCGCTGTTTCCTGCAATTGGGTGCCGCTGCCGTCGAGGGTCAGCTGGGAGAAACGCGCGGTCAGGGTCTGGGATTTTTCCAGCAATTGGGTCAGACGCGCCACGTCCTTGTCATCGGCGTGGGCCGAGAGTGTGGTCAAAGCCAAAACAGGCAGCAACAGCATGCGGATAAGACGCATGGGAGTCCTCATAACATTCGTGGGGTGCGATGGCGCGTCATTACGCCACCGCGTTTCAATCAATTCAGTCGCGTACCGGGCCCGGAGCCAGGACTTCACGCGAACCGTTGGTGTTCATGGACGTCACGACCCCGGCCATTTCCATGGCTTCGATCATGCGTGCGGCGCGGTTGTAGCCGATTTTCAGCTTGCGCTGAACCGCAGAGATGGACGCTCGACGGCTTTCCAGTACGAACTGCACCGCTTCGTCGTAGAGCGCGTCGGATTCACTGTCTTCGTCGCCACCACTGCCGCCTTCAAAGCCACTACCCGGCTCTTCGACACCGGCGAGAATCTCGTCGTTGTATTCCGGTGCGCCGCGCAGTTTCCAGGCTTCGACCACCCGGTGAACTTCGTCATCGGACACAAAGGCACCGTGGACACGAATCGGCAGACTGGTGCCCGGCGGCATGTAAAGCATGTCACCGTGGCCCAGCAGTTGTTCGGCACCGCCCTGATCGATGATGGTTCGCGAGTCGATCTTGCTCGACACCTGGAACGCCATACGGGTCGGAATGTTGGCCTTGATCAGACCGGTGATCACATCAACCGACGGCCGCTGCGTCGCAAGGATCAAGTGGATACCGGCAGCACGCGCCTTCTGGGCGATACGGGCGATCAGTTCTTCCACCTTCTTGCCGACGATCATCATCATGTCGGCAAATTCGTCCACCACCACGACAATCGTCGGCAGCTTGGTCAGCAGCGGCGCTTCGTCGTGAATGCTTTCGCGCTTGTACAACGGGTCGGTCAGCGGCGTACCGGCGTCCTGGGCTTCCTTGACCTTGGCATTGAAGCCCGACAGGTTACGCACGCCCATTTTCGCCATCAGTTTGTAGCGACGCTCCATCTCCGCCACGCTCCAGCGCAGGGCGTTGGCGGCATCCTTCATGTCGGTCACGACCGGGCACAACAGGTGCGGAATGCCTTCGTAGATCGACAGCTCAAGCATTTTCGGGTCGATCATGATCAGCTTGGCGTCTTCCGGGCCGGACTTGAACAGGATCGACAGGATCATCGCGTTCACGCCCACCGATTTACCGGAACCGGTCGTACCGGCTACCAGCAAGTGAGGCATTTTCGCCAGGTCGGTGATGACCGGCTTGCCACCAATGTCGTGACCCAGGGCCAAAGTAACCGGCGACTTGAAGTTGTCGTACTCAGGGGTCGACAGCACTTCGGAGAAACGCACGATCTGCCGGTCTTCGTTAGGAATCTCGATACCGACGGTGGTCTTGCCCGGAATCACTTCCACCACACGCACGCTGGTCACGGCCAGGGAACGTGCCAGGTCTTTCGCCAGATTGGAGATGCGGCTGACCTTGACGCCGGCCGCCGGCTGGATTTCGTAACGGGTAATCACCGGGCCCGGGTGAATCGAATCCACCGAGACTTCGACGCCGAATTCCTTGAGCTTGATTTCCAGCAAGTGGCCGACGGCTGCCAGCGACTCTGGGGAATAATTGAGTTGTTTCTTCTCTGCCGGGTCGAGAATCGAGATCGGCGGCAAGGTGCCTTCGACGGCGCTGTCGACGAACAACGGCGCCTGTTTCTCTTTTTCCACGCGCTTGCTGGGCGCCGATGGTTTGGGCGGCGCTGGGGCAATCACCGGTGGCACCTGCTTCTCGCGGTCCGACATGTGTTTGCTCAGGGCCTGCTCACGTTCGATCAGACGCTCCTTGACCTTGGCCTGCTCGCGTTTGTCGGTGACGGTCGGCGCCACCACGTCATGGACGCGGTCGTCGACTTCACGCAATTGGGCGACCAGTTGTTTGCGTTCGGTACGGGCGGCCCACCAGCGGTTGGCCGCGCCCTGGAACAATTCGAACAGGTCGAGGGTGATCTTGCCGGTGAGGTCCATCACTTTGAACCACGACAGGTCGGTGAACACCGTCAGGCCGAACAGGAACAATGCAATGAACAACAGCGTACTGCCCTGGATATTCAGGGCGTTCCTGGCCAGATCACCGAGGCTTTCGCCCAAAGCGCCGCCAGCGCCGGCCGGCAGACCGGTCGCGGCGTGGAAGTGAATATGGGCCAGGGCCGCGCCCGACAGCACCAGAAACACCAGGCCGATCAGGCGCCAGGAGAACAGCCAGCCACTCCACTCCCACTGCTCGTGGCGTTGACGGAAGATTTGAAAAGCCTTGATCGCCAGCAACAGCGGGAAGATGTAGGCGAAGTAACCCAGCACCATGAACAGGATATCGGCGCTGTAGGAGCCGACCGGTCCGCCGAAGTTCTGCACATCGTCGATCTTGCTGTTATGGCTCCAGCCCGGATCGTCCTTGCCGTAGGTCAACAAGGCCATCATCAGGAACAGGCACAAGCCGCCGATGGCGATCAATGCACCTTCCTTGAGTCGGTAGTGCAATTGCTGGCGCCAGAGCGGAACGACTGTTTTTGGTGCTGCGGTGGATTTCTTCAAAACGCTTCTTTTCCTGCGCCTATGGCGCGTCCATCTGTTGAATGACTATAAAAACTGCCCAATCCAGGCAGGTAAAAAAGTTAACAGGCGCAACCGGGACTACTTTTAACACTACGCTCCGGTTTTTATAAACACGGCGCGCGGCGCTTATTTTATTACAAACACTGTAACAGGCAGGCATTGTACGGGTTTGTTCGTCCGATGCCATGCTTGAAACCCAAGGTGTAGCATAGCCAACAGCACATAACGCGCGGTTCAATTTGAGCATGCATTCTCTTTTGTGACAAAGGCTTATGAGGTGTTTTTATGAGCGAAGCGAAGCATTCCCGCCTGATCATTCTGGGTTCCGGCCCTGCCGGTTACAGCGCAGCCGTTTATGCCGCCCGCGCCAACCTCAATCCCGTTGTCATTACCGGCATACAGGCAGGTGGCCAGCTCACCACCACCGTCGAAGTCGATAACTGGCCCGGTGATGTCGAAGGCCTCACCGGACCGGTACTGATGGAACGCATGCAAAAACACGCCGAGCGCTTTCACACAGAGATCGTTTACGACCACATCCACACTGCCAAGTTGCAACAGCGCCCGTTCGAACTCATCGGCGACAGCGGCACTTACACCTGTGATGCGCTGATTATTGCCACCGGTGCCTCGGCGCAATACCTGGGGCTTCCATCGGAAGAGACTTTTGCTGGCAAAGGGGTGTCGGCCTGCGCGACGTGCGATGGTTTCTTCTACCGCAATCAGGTGGTCGCAGTCGTTGGCGGCGGCAACACGGCAGTTGAAGAGGCGCTGTACCTGTCAAACATTGCCAAGGAAGTTCACCTGATTCACCGGCGCGACAAGTTGCGATCGGAGAAGATTCTTCAGGACAAGCTCTTCGAAAAAGCCGCCAAAGGTAATATCCGCCTGCACTGGAACCAGAATCTGGATGAAGTGCTGGGTGATGCCAGCGGTGTGACCGGCGCCCGCCTGCGGGACAGCCACACTGGCGAAACCAGTGAATTGCCGCTGACCGGTGTGTTCATCGCTATTGGCCACAAACCCAACACCGACCTGTTCGAGGGCCAGTTGAAAATGCGTGACGGCTATCTGCTGGTCAAGGGTGGCAGCGAAGGCGATGCTACCAGCACCGAAATCGCAGGCGTGTTTGCCGCCGGTGACGTGGCCGATCACGTTTACCGCCAGGCCGTGACGTCTGCCGGGGCCGGCTGCATGGCCGCGCTGGACGCCGAGAAGTATCTCGACGACATTCCAGTCGTTTGACGGCACACTTTACGGCGGGCCCATCAGCCCGCCACTGCCCTCCCCTTCTGCAAGCCCGGATGCCATGCTGACTTGGTTACAACGCAATACCCTGACCTTCCCGCCCCTGGAAAAAGCCATGCGCGATCCCAACGGGCTGTTGGCCGCGGGCGGGGATCTGTCCGCCGATCGTCTGATTCAGGCCTATCGCCACGGCTGTTTTCCGTGGTTCTCGGAAGGCCAGCCGATTCTCTGGTGGTCGCCGGATCCGCGCACCGTACTGTTTCCCGACGAACTGCATGTCTCGCGCAGCCTGAACAAACTGCTGCGCCAGCAACGCTATCAAGTGACCTTTGATCAGGATTTTGCCGCGGTCATCCGCGCTTGCGCCGCGCCTCGGGATTACGCCGACGGCACCTGGATCACAGAAGCCATGCAGAACGCCTACCTCGAGCTGCACAGGCGTGGCTACGCGCATTCGGTGGAAGTCTGGGACCAGGGCGAATTGGTCGGCGGGCTCTATGGCCTGGCAATGGGGCAGCTGTTTTTCGGCGAATCCATGTTCAGCCGCGCCGACAACGCCTCGAAATATGGCTTTGCCGCACTGGTCCGACATCTGAAAGACTCAGGCTTTGTGCTGATCGACTGCCAGATGCCTACCGATCATCTGCACAGCCTCGGCGCCCGAGCGATTCCACGCAGCGAGTTTGCCGACTACCTTGCGCAGCATCTGGATCAACCCAGCCGTGCAACCTGGGTTTGCTGAGCGACTTTTGCGCGCGTGGCTTACACTTAATTCAAAAGCTATCCCGAGGGTTGATCATGACCGAGTTGGCGCGCTTGAAGTTCTATGCCACTCAGCCCCACTCTTGCAGTTATCTGCCCGAGGAACAGGCCACAACCCTGTTTCTCGACCCTAGTCAGCCCATGGATGTGCATGTCTACGCAGACCTGTCTGAAATGGGTTTCCGTCGCAGCGGCGATCATCTTTACCGGCCCCATTGCCAGAATTGCAACGCGTGCGTGCCGGCGCGCATCCCGGTGCCGCAATTTTCGCCCAACCGCCAGCAGAAACGCATCTTCAAGCGCAATGCCGACTTGCAGATACGTCCCGCCAGGCCAGGGTTCAGCGAAGAGTATTTCGACCTTTATCAGCGCTATATCGAACAGCGTCACGCCGATGGCGATATGTACCCGCCGAGTCGCGATCAGTTTGCGACGTTCCTGGTACGTGACTTGCCGTTTTCCCGGTTCTACGAATTTCGCCTCGAAGGACGATTGGTGGCAGTGGCCGTCACCGACTTACTGCCGAACGGTCTGTCGGCGGTTTATACCTTCTACGAGCCCGCTGAAGAACGCCGCAGCCTGGGGCGCTATGCGATTCTCTGGCAAATCACCGAGGCTCAGCGTCTGGGGCTGGAAGCCGTCTATCTGGGCTATTGGATCAAAAACTGCAAAAAGATGAGCTACAAGACTCAATATCGCCCTATCGAACTGCTGATTAATCAGCGCTGGGTCATCCTGAACTAAAGCAAGCCGTAAACCCCTTGGCTTAAACCCCATTTTTCGGGCACAATGCACGCCGCTTTTGCCTGGCGCAGTTGCACCGGGCCATTCATTGGACACCGAGGGCTTTACTGCATGTCGAAAGAAGACAGCTTCGAAATGGAAGGCACTGTCGTCGACACCCTGCCCAACACCATGTTTCGTGTGGAGTTGGAAAATGGGCACGTCGTAACCGCGCATATCTCCGGCAAGATGCGCAAGAACTACATTCGTATTCTTACCGGCGACAAAGTGCGCGTCGAGCTGACGCCCTATGACTTGAGCAAAGGGCGCATCACTTACCGCGCTCGCTAATCAAGTCAATACAAAACGCCCGGTTTATGCCGGGCGTTTTTGTGTGTCCGGGGTTTAACAGCTGCCGTCGGAAACCCACAGGGGATCGGTGTAGATCCGGTGGACAGCAAAAAGGCGCCTTTCGGCGCCTTTTGCTTTCTTGCGATAACTGTCAGGCCATTTCAGCCGTGGTCTCGAAGTCGAAGGTCAGCTCGCCGTCCTTGAGATCGATGTGAACCACACCACCATGGTCGGCCAGTTCGCCAAAGAGAATCTCTTCCGCCAGCGGACGCTTGATCTTGTCCTGGATCAAACGCGCCATCGGCCGAGCCCCCATTGCCGAGTCGTAGCCGCCGGCTGCCAGCCAACTGCGCGCCGCGTCCGTCACTTCCAGCTGCACGCGCTTGTCTTCCAGCTGCGCCTGAAGCTCGGTAAGGAACTTGTCCACCACGCTTTTGATGACCTCATGGCTGAGGCGACCAAACTGGATAATGGTGTCCAGACGGTTGCGGAACTCTGGCGTGAAGCTCTTCTTGATCACTTCCATCGCATCGGACGAGTGGTCCTGATGGGTGAAACCGATCGAAGCGCGAGCTGCCGTTTCGGCACCGGCGTTGGTCGTCATGATGACGATCACGTTACGGAAATCCGCCTTGCGCCCGTTGTTATCGGTCAGCGTACCGTGGTCCATCACCTGCAGCAGCAGGTTGAAGACTTCCGGATGCGCCTTCTCGATTTCATCGAGCAACAGCACGCAGTGAGGCTGCTTGGTGATGGCTTCGGTCAGCAGACCGCCCTGGTCGAACCCAACATAACCTGGAGGTGCACCGATCAGACGCGATACGGTGTGGCGCTCCATGTACTCGGACATGTCGAAGCGAACCAGCTCGATGCCCAACGCCTTGGCCAGCTGACGCGCCGCTTCGGTTTTACCGACACCGGTAGGCCCTGCGAACAGGAACGAACCGACTGGCTTGTCAGGCGACTTGAGGCCGGCACGGGACAGTTTGATCGCAGTCGACAGTGAGTCGATCGCGGCATCCTGGCCAAACACTGTCAGTTTCAGGTCACGCTCAAGGTTACGCAGCAGCTCTCTGTCGGAGCTGTTGACGTGCTTAGGTGGAATCCGCGCGATTTTCGCAACGATGTCCTCGACCTGAGGCACTTCGATACGTTTTACACGCTTCTCGATCGGTTGCAGACGCTGGTAGGCACCCGCCTCGTCGATGACGTCGATGGCCTTGTCCGGCATGTGCCGGTCATTGATGTAGCGTGAGGCCAGCTCAGCCGCCGCACGCAGGGCTTCATCGCTGTATTCAATGCCGTGGTGCGCTTCGAAACGCCCTTTCAGGCCGCGCAGGATGCTGATGGTGTCTTCTACCGAAGGCTCCGACACATCGACCTTCTGGAAGCGTCGTGCCAAGGCACGGTCCTTCTCGAAGATCCCGCGAAATTCCTGGAACGTGGTCGAACCGATGCAACGGATATCACCCGACGACAGCAGCGGCTTGAGCAGGTTCGAGGCATCCATGACGCCACCGGACGCGGCACCCGCACCAATGATGGTGTGGATTTCGTCGATGAACAGGATCGCTTGCGGACGTTTTTTCAGCTCATTGAGCAGCGCCTTGAAGCGCTTCTCGAAATCGCCGCGGTATTTGGTCCCGGCCAGCAAGGCCCCCAGATCGAGGGAATACACCACGCTGTTAGCCAGCAGGTCCGGCACCTGGTTGTCGACAATGCGTTTGGCCAGGCCTTCGGCAATCGCGGTTTTACCCACGCCCGCCTCGCCCACCAGCAACGGATTGTTTTTGCGACGACGCGCCAGGATCTGCGCAACGCGCTCGACTTCCAGCTCACGGCCTACCAATGGATCGATTCGACCCTGGCGCGCGAGTTCGTTGAGGTTGCTGGCATAAGCATCCAGAGGATTGCCTGAAGAAGAAGACTCACCGCCCTCGTCGTCCTGCATATCTTGTTCACCTTCAGAGTGATCGCCATGCCCCGGCACTTTGGAAATGCCGTGTGCGATGTAGTTGACGACATCGATGCGCGCAACGCTCTGCTGTTTCAGCAGGAACACCGCCTGACTCTCTTGCTCACTGAAGATCGCGACCAGTACGTTGGCGCCAGTCACTTCGCGCTTGCCCGAGCTCTGTACGTGAAAGACAGCACGTTGCAGAACACGCTGAAAGCCCAAGGTTGGCTGGGTCTCACGATCCTCGTCATGAACGGGGATCAATGGCGTGGTGGAGTCGATGAACTCCTGCAGATCGTGCTTGAGTTTGTCGAGGTTTGCGCCGCAGGCACGCAAAACGGTGGCGGCAGCCTCATTGTCCAATAGGGCCAGCAGGAGGTGCTCGACGGTCATGAATTCATGACGCTTCGAACGGGCCTCCTTGAAGGCAAGATTGAGGGTGACTTCGAGCTCGCGGTTTAACATAGCTTCACCTCATACCCAAGTGGTCGGCGATTAACCGTCCTTCTCGATTTCACAGAGTAGCGGATGCTGGCTTTCCCTGGCGTACTGGTTGACCTGCATGGCCTTAGTCTCGGCGATGTCGCGGGTAAACACTCCACATACTGCCCGTCCTTCTGTGTGGACGGCCAGCATGACCTTGGTCGCCAGCTCGCGATTCAGGTTAAAAAACACCTCGAGCACTTCGACGACGAAATCCATCGGTGTGTAGTCATCATTAAACAAAACCACCTTGTACATCGGCGGCGCCTGTAAAGCAGGCTTTGCCTCCTGAACAGCAATGCCTGCGGAATCGTCGTCGTGTGAATCAGGGTGATCCTGATTGAATGTTAGTCGAATCTGGCTGATTGCATGCATGGAAAGAAAGGTTCGTCAGTTGTGCAAATACAGTGGTGGGGGCGGCTATGGGCGATTTCAACTCCGACTGCCCGGTCACCTTGACTATCGGGAAAACGGTGTTACAACCAATAGAGCCCACAGTGGGTAAAAAAGGTCCGCGGAGTCAATCTTATTTCCAGGAAATGACTGCGGATGTACTGGATGATACTCCAGTGATGGAGTCTGTTGCAGAGGGATATGGGTATGTCAGGCGTCAAGGTCAGCGGCAAGGTCAAATGGTTCAACAATGCCAAGGGATTTGGCTTCATCAATACCGAAGCCAAAGAAGGTTTCGACGAGGATGGCCACCAGATTGATTTTTTTGCTCATTATTCGGCCATTGAAATGGACGGTTATAAGACGCTCAAGGCTGGGCAGGTGATAAGTTTTGAAATTGAGCAGGCCCCAAAAGGCCTGCACGCCAAAAATATCAGCGCCCCCAAAGAGACGCAACCCGTCACTGCGCCCACCGACCAGCAGACTGTTAAGGCATAAGTTCGAACCCGTCATCCAGTCATAAAAAAACCGCCCAAAGGCGGTTTTTTTGTGCCGACTCGCTTACATATGCGAAATCAGCGCATCACCGAACGCGGACGAAGACAGCAGTTTCGCGCCTTCCATCAGACGTTCGAAGTCATAGGTCACGGTCTTGGCGGAAATCGCGCCGTTGGTGCCCTTGATGATCAGATCGGCAGCTTCGGTCCAGCCCATGTGGCGCAGCATCATCTCAGCGGACAGGATCAGGGAGCCCGGGTTGACCTGGTCCTTGCCAGCGTACTTCGGCGCAGTACCGTGGGTCGCTTCGAACATCGCAATGGTGTCAGACAGGTTGGCACCCGGTGCGATACCGATACCGCCCACTTCTGCCGCCAGAGCGTCGGAGAGGTAGTCGCCGTTCAGGTTCAGGGTCGCGATCACATCGTATTCGGCCGGGCGCAGCAGGATCTGCTGGAGCATGGCGTCGGCGATGGCGTCTTTGACGATGACGTTCTTGCCGGTTTTCGGGTTTTTGAACTGCATCCACGGACCGCCATCGAGCAGGGTCGCGCCGAACTCTTCAGCCGCCACTTCGTAGGCCCATTCCTTGAAGGCACCTTCGGTGAACTTCATGATGTTGCCTTTGTGCACGATGGTCAGCGAGTCGCGGTCGTTGTCGACCACATACTGCAGCGCTTTTCGCGCCAGACGCTTGGTGCCTTGCAGGGAAACCGGCTTGATGCCGATACCGCAGTTCTCGTCGAAACGGATCTTGGTAACGCCCATTTCTTCTTTGAGGAACTTGATGACCTTGGTCGCTTCCGGCGAACCGGCTTTCCATTCGATACCGGCGTAGATGTCTTCCGAATTCTCACGGAAGATCGTCATGTCGACGTCGCCTGGCTTCTTGACCGGGCTAGGTACGCCTTCGAACCAGCGCACCGGGCGCAGGCACACATAAAGGTCGAGTTGTTGACGCAGGGCCACGTTCAGGGAACGGATGCCGCCACCGACCGGGGTGGTCAGAGGGCCCTTGATGGAAACCACGTAATCCTTGACCGCGTCCAGGGTTTCCTGGGGTAGCCAGGTGTCCTGATCGTAAACCTGAGTCGCTTTTTCCCCGGCGTAGACTTCCATCCAGGAAATTTTGCGCTCGCCGCCGTAAGCCTTCTTAACAGCAGCATCGACAACCTTGATCATGACCGGGCTGATATCAACGCCAATACCATCACCTTCGATGAAGGGGATGATCGGGTTGTTAGGAACATTGAGAGAATGGTCCGCGTTGACGGTGATTTTGTCGCCGACTGCTGGAACCTGAATCTTCTTGTATCCCATGCTGAACTCCATTGTTTGGATTGAACATCTGGCTTCGTTCGAGCGTACCCCAGTTAAATCGGCACGCAAACCCTCTGTTCTATCCATCTACCGCAAAGCTGCACAGTTCGCGGTGTACAAGCCTGAAAGCAAAGGGAAAAGCGCCAAACTCAAGCACGGTGCAAGACTCTACGCCCCCCTCGCCCCTGCGACCTTTAGACCAATGGACGAAAATCGTTGCGCATGAACCATCGGCAGATTGCCAGCTACCTATGTATAATGCCGCCCGCTGACCACAGAGTCACGACGGCCGATCTCTCTACGACGAGACTTTGGGCCCGAAAAAGCGGGACCGCTACCGCAGTCCACCCGCTTGACGCTCGACTGATGCACCCAACATCACCGCGAAGAAATCTCGACATTCGGCTCATGGATGACTTTGAACGAACGCGCTTACCCGGCGCCCTCGAGTTTTTCTGCGCACGCTTTAGCAAAGAAGAGAGAGTTAATCCGAATATGCCCACCCGCTCGAAGATCATCTATACCTTCACCGACGAAGCTCCCGCCCTCGCCACCTATTCACTGTTGCCTATCGTAGAGGCCTTCACCGCCTCCGCTGATATCGCCGTGGAAACCCGCGATATCTCTCTTGCAGGGCGCATCCTGGCCAGCTTCCCCGAGCAACTGGGTGACAAAGCCGTAGCCGACCACCTCGCCGAACTGGGCGACCTGGCCGTTACGCCTGAAGCCAACATCATCAAGTTGCCGAACATCAGCGCGTCGGTTCCGCAACTGCAAGCCGCGATCAAGGAACTGCAAGCCCAGGGCTTCGCACTGCCTGACTACCCGGAAACCGTGACCAGCGACGCCGACAAGCTCGCCAAGTCGCGTTACGACAAGATCAAGGGCAGCGCCGTGAACCCGGTTCTGCGTGAAGGTAACTCCGATCGTCGTGCACCGCTATCGGTCAAGAATTACGCACGCAAGCACCCGCACAAAATGGGCGCCTGGGCTGCGGACTCCAAGTCCCACGTCGCACACATGAGCACCGGCGATTTCTACGGCAGCGAAAAAGCTGCCCTGATCGACGCCGCTGACGCCGTCAAAATCGAACTGATCGCTCAAGACGGCACCACCACCGTCCTGAAAGAAAAAACCACCGTACAAGCCGGTGAGATCCTCGATTGCGCGGTCATGAGCAAAAACGCTCTGCGCAGCTTCATCGCTGCCGAGATCGAAGACGCCAAGCAAAAAGGCGTGCTGCTGTCGGTTCACTTGAAAGCCACCATGATGAAGGTCTCCGACCCGATCATGTTCGGCCAGATCGTTGCCGAGTTCTATAAAGACGCACTGGCCAAGCACGCTGACGTGCTGGCACAGATCGGCTTCAACCTGAACAACGGCATCGGCGACCTGTACGCTCGCATCAAGGCTTTGCCAGCAGAGCAACAAGCGCAGATCGAAGCGGATATCCAGGCGGTCTACGCCGCTCGTCCGTCGTTGGCCATGGTCAACTCCGACAAAGGCATCACTAACCTGCACGTGCCGAGCGACGTTATCGTCGACGCCTCGATGCCAGCGATGATCCGTGACTCCGGCAAAATGTGGGGCACTGACGGTCAGTTGCACGACACCAAGGCTGTGATCCCGGATCGCTGCTACGCCACCATCTACCAGGCGGTAATCGAAGACTGCAAGGCTAACGGTGCTTTCGATCCAACCACCATGGGCAGCGTGCCAAACGTTGGCCTGATGGCGAAAAAAGCCGAAGAGTACGGCTCGCACGACAAGACTTTCCAGATCAAGGCCAACGGCGTAGTTCGGGTTTCCGACGGTGCCGGTCGCACTCTGCTGGAACAGTCGGTTGAAGCCGGCGACATCTTCCGCATGTGCCAGACCAAAGACGCGCCGATTCAGGATTGGGTCAAACTGGCCGTCAACCGTGCTCGCGCAAGCGCGACTCCAGCCATTTTCTGGCTGGACCCAATGCGCGCTCACGACGGCGTTGTGATCGAGAAAGTTCAGGCTTACCTGAAGGATCACGACACCTCAGGGCTGGACATCCGCATCATGTCGCCAGTCGACGCGATGGCCTTCACTCTGGGTCGTACCCGCGAAGGCAAGGACACCATCTCGGTGACCGGCAACGTACTGCGCGACTACCTGACGGACCTGTTCCCGATCATGGAACTGGGCACCAGCGCCAAGATGCTGTCGATTGTTCCACTGATGAACGGCGGCGGTCTGTTCGAAACCGGCGCCGGCGGTTCGGCACCGAAGCACGTTCAGCAGCTGCTGGAAGAAAACTTCCTGCGCTGGGATTCCCTGGGCGAGTTCCTGGCCCTGGCCGCGTCCCTGGAGCACCTGGGTGTGACGTACAACAACCCTAAGGCGCTGGTTCTGGCCAAGACCCTGGATCAGGCCACTGGCCAGTTCCTGGACAACAACAAGTCGCCATCGCGCAAAGTCGGCAACATCGACAACCGCGGCAGCCACTTCTACCTGGCGCTGTACTGGGCACAAGCCCTGGCTGCCCAGACCGTAGACGCTGCACTGCAAGCGCAGTTCGGCGAACTGGCCAAAACCCTGACCGAGAACGAAGCAACCATCGTTGCCGAGCTCAACGCCGTTCAGGGCAAGCCAGTGGACATCGGCGGTTACTACCATGCCAATGCCGAGCTGATCAGCAAGGCCATGCGCCCAAGCAACACTTTCAACGCCGCGATCGCTGCGTTGGTTTAAGGTTGTAAGGATGCAAAGAAGCCCCGGCCCTGCGCCGGGGTTTCTGTTTGTAGCGTTTACACATTTTTACCTGTGGAAACCGGATCAAATGTGGGAGAGAGCCTGCTCGCGAATGCGGTTTATCATTCAAAATCAATATTGACTGGCCCACCGCTTTCGCGAGCAGGCTCGCTCCCACATTGATCTTTGTTCCAACATAAAAAATTGAGGAAGTCTCATGGATTGGCTACCCCACATCACCGTCGCGACCATCGTCGAAGACAACGGCCGCTTCCTGATGGTCGAAGAATCCAAGGGCGGACGAACGGTGCTCAACCAGCCCGCCGGCCATCTGGACCCGGACGAAACCCTGATCGAGGCCGCCGTACGCGAAACCCTCGAAGAAACCGGCTGGGATGTCGAGCCGACCGGCGTGGTAGGCATTTACCTCTACACCGCCCCGAGCAATGGCGTGACTTATCAGCGGGTCTGCTTCACCGCAAAACCGCTCAAACATCACCCCGACTATCAGTTGGACGACGGCATCGTCGGCGCAAAATGGCTGACGCGTGACGAACTGCTGGCACAGCGCGCAAACTGGCGCAGTGAGCTGATCATCCGTTGTATTGATGATTATCTGGACGGCAAACTCTTCGGCCTCGAACTGATCCGCCCTTCTCTTTAGCCTTGCGGGCTTCGGCCTGTTAGAATCGCGTCCTTTTTCAAGACACTCATTGAATCCCTATGCGTGATCCAGCCCCTTCTGACACACAAAAGAAGCGCGTCATTGTCGGCATGTCCGGCGGCGTGGACTCTTCCGTTTCCGCTCTCTTGCTGATCGAGCAGGGTTATGAGGTGGAAGGCCTGTTCATGAAGAACTGGGAAGAAGACGATGGAACGGAATACTGCACCGCCATGGATGACCTGGCGGACGCCCAGGCCGTGTGCGACAAGATTGGCATCAAGCTGCACACCGCCAACTTCGCCGCCGAGTACTGGGACAACGTGTTCGAGCACTTCCTGGCCGAATACAAGGCCGGTCGCACGCCAAACCCGGACATCCTCTGCAACCGCGAGATCAAGTTCAAGGCGTTCCTCGACTACGCCATGATGCTCGGCGCCGACCTGATCGCCACCGGTCACTACGTGCGCCGCCGCGACATCGATGGCCGTACCGAACTGCTCAAGGGCCTGGACCCGAACAAGGACCAGAGTTACTTCCTGCACGCCGTCGGCGGTGAACAGATCGCCAAGACCCTGTTCCCGGTCGGCGAGCTGGAAAAACCCGAAGTCCGCGCGATTGCCGAGAAACACGAACTCGCCACCGCAAAGAAAAAGGATTCCACCGGGATCTGCTTTATCGGCGAGCGCCGCTTCAGCGACTTCCTCAAGCAGTACCTGCCGGCCCAGCCAGGCGAGATCAAGACCACCGAAGGCGAAGTCATCGGCCGTCACCACGGCTTGATGTATCACACCATTGGCCAGCGTCAGGGCCTGGGCATCGGCGGCTTGAAAGATGCTAGTGACGAGCCGTGGTACGTGCTGATCAAGGACCTGGAACACAACGAGCTGATCGTTGGCCAGGGCAATGACCACCCGTATCTGTTCTCCCGCGCCCTGCTCGCTTCTGACATCTATTGGGTCAACCCGATCGATCTGAGCGAACCGCGCCGGTTGACCGCTAAAGTCCGCTATCGCCAAAGCGACCAGCCTTGCACGCTGGAAAAGACCGCCACTGGCTACCGCGCCACCTTCGATGACCCGCAACGCGCGGTCACCCCGGGCCAGTCCGTGGTGTTCTACGACGGTGAGATCTGCCTCGGCGGCGGCGTGATCGAAGTGGCCGAGCCATGGAGCAGCAAGGCATGAACCCCACTCAGGAGCAACTGACGGCACTGGGCGGCGTATTCCTCGCCGCCGTGCTGGTCGACAAGATCGCCAAGACCGGCCAGACCACCGAAGCAGGCCTGACCTGCATGCTCGGCAGCCTGCTGATTCGCGACCCAAAGGACACGCTTGAGGTCTACGGCGGCGACGACATCAACCTGCGTGAAGGCTATCGCGCGTTGATCGGCGCCCTTGAGCGCGACCCAAGCACCCTGCAGCGCGAACCGCTGCGTTATGCGCTGGCGATGCTCGGCCTGGAGCGTCAACTGGCCAAGCGCAACGACATGCTGGACGAGATCGGCAAACGCTTGCCGCAGATTCAGTCCCAGGTCGAGCACTTCGGTCCGGCGCACGAAAACGTGATTGCTGCCTGCGGTGCGCTGTACCAGGACACCCTGAGTACCCTGCGCCAACGAATTCAGGTCCACGGCGACATGCGCAATCTGCAGCAACCAAGCAACGCTTCGAAAATCCGCGCCCTGTTGCTGGCCGGAATTCGTTCGGCGCGCCTGTGGCGGCAGTTGGGCGGTCACCGCTGGCAGCTGGTGATCAGCCGTCGCAAGTTGCTGAAAGAGCTTTACCCGCTGATGCGCAGCAACTGAACCGCGCCCGCAAGACCGTTTGTAATTTGTAACGCGTAAGACGCTGGTCAGTTGGCAACGGACCGGCGGATTTTTTCATGTATGATACGCGCCCCATTTCGTTGCCCGACTGTCCGAGAACACCCCATGCAGCTTTCTTCGCTCACTGCGGTTTCCCCTGTTGACGGCCGCTACGCCGGCAAAACCCAGGCCCTGCGCCCAATTTTCAGCGAATACGGCCTGATCCGTGCTCGCGTTCTGGTTGAAGTGCGCTGGCTCCAGCGCCTGGCCGCTCATCCTGGTATCAACGAAGTGCCGGCGTTCTCCGCCGAAGCCAACGCTGTGCTGAACACCCTGGCGGAAAACTTCGCTCTGGAGCACGCCGAGCGTGTCAAAGAGATCGAGCGCACCACCAACCACGACGTAAAAGCCATCGAATACCTGCTCAAAGAGCAAGCGGCCAAGCTGCCGGAACTGGCCAAGGTCAGCGAATTCATCCACTTCGCCTGCACCAGCGAGGACATCAACAACCTGTCCCACGCCCTGATGCTGCGCGAAGGCCGTGATGACGTGATGCTGCCGCTGATGCGCCAAACCGCCGAAGCCATCCGCGAACTGGCCATCCGTTTCGCTGACGTGCCGATGCTGTCGCGCACCCACGGTCAACCGGCTTCGCCGACCACCCTGGGCAAAGAGCTGGCGAACGTGGTGTACCGTCTGGAGCGTCAAATCGCTCAAGTCGCGGCCGTTCCGCTGCTGGGCAAGATCAACGGCGCTGTGGGCAACTACAACGCTCACCTGTCGGCCTACCCTGAGATCGATTGGGAAGAGAACGCCCGCGCCTTCATCGAAGACGAGCTGGGCCTGGGCTTCAACCCGTACACCACACAAATCGAACCGCACGACTACATCGCCGAGCTGTTCGACGCGATCGCGCGCTTCAACACCATCCTGATCGACTTCGACCGCGACATCTGGGGCTACATCTCCCTGGGTTATTTCAAGCAGCGCACCATCGCTGGCGAAATCGGTTCGTCGACCATGCCGCACAAGGTCAACCCGATCGACTTCGAGAACTCCGAAGGCAACCTGGGCATCGCCAACGCACTGTTCCAGCACCTGGCGAGCAAGCTGCCGATTTCCCGCTGGCAGCGCGACCTGACCGACTCCACCGTACTGCGCAACCTCGGTGTCGGCTTCGCCCACAGCGTGATCGCGTACGAAGCCAGCCTCAAAGGCATCAGCAAACTGGAGCTCAACGCTCAGAAAATTGCTGCTGACCTGGACGCGTGCTGGGAAGTATTGGCCGAGCCAATCCAGACCGTGATGCGTCGCTACAACATCGAAAACCCGTACGAAAAACTGAAAGAGTTGACCCGTGGCAAGGGCATCAGCCCTGAAGCACTGCAAACTTTCATCGACGGTCTGGACATGCCAGCCGCCGCCAAGGCCGAGCTGAAACTGCTCACCCCGGCGAACTACATCGGTAACGCTGTAGAGCAAGCCAAACGCATCTGATCGACCGCTTTACCCTTTTGAGACGCCCGGCAGCGCCGGGCGTTTTTATTCCCGTCTGAAAAGTGCATTTTTTCAATAGGTTACACATGAATCCTGATATTCCTCTTCAACTTCTGGGCGGCATCACGGCGCGCGAATTCCTGCGCGACTACTGGCAGAAAAAACCCCTGCTGATCCGTCAGGCGATTCCTGAATTCGAAAGCCCGATCGACGCCGACGAACTGGCCGGCCTGGCGCTGGAAGAAGAAGTCGAATCGCGCCTGGTGATCGAGCACGGCGAGCGTCCTTGGGAAATGCGTCGCGGCCCGTTCGCCGAAGACGAATTCAGCAAGTTGCCGGAAACCGAGTGGACCCTGCTGGTGCAAGCGGTCGACCAATTCGTGCCGGAAGTCAGCGAACTGCTGGAGAACTTCCGCTTCCTGCCGAGCTGGCGCGTCGACGACGTGATGATCAGCTTCGCCGCCCCGGGTGGCAGCGTCGGTCCACACTTTGATAACTACGATGTGTTCCTGCTGCAAGGTCACGGCAAGCGTAACTGGAAGATCGGCCAGATGTGCGACTCCGAGAGCAAGCTGCTGCCCCACGCAGACCTGCGCATCCTCGCCGACTTCGAAGCCACCGACGAGTGGGTCCTGGAACCGGGCGACATGCTCTACCTGCCGCCGCGCCTGGCCCATTGCGGCGTTGCGGTGGATGACTGCATGACCTACTCGGTCGGCTTCCGCGCCCCGAGCGCCTCTGAAGTGCTGACTCACTTCACCGACTTCCTCAGCCAGTTCCTGACTGACGAAGAGCGCTACACCGACGCCGACGCCCTGCCGGCGGTCGATCCACACCAGATTCAGCACGACGCCCTTGATCGCTTGAAGGCTTTGCTGGCCGAGCACATGAGCGACGAGCGCCTGCTGCTGACCTGGTTCGGCCAATACATGACCGAACCGCGCTACCCGGAACTGGTGGTCGGCCCGGAAGAAGTCGAAGAAGAAGACTTCCTCGCCAGCCTGGAACAAGGCGCTGTGCTGATCCGCAACCCGAGCGCGCGCATGGCCTGGTCCGAAGTCGATGACGACCTGCTGCTGTTCGCCAGCGGCCAGAGCCGTTACCTGCCGGGCAAACTGCGCGAGCTGCTGAAAATGATTTGCGCCGCCGACGCCCTGCACACCGACAACCTTGGCCAGTGGCTGAACGACGAAGACGGTCGCGGCCTGCTGTGTGAACTGGTCAAGCAAGGCAGCCTGGGGTTTGCTGATGAATAAAATTCACGTACGTGTCGCAGACTGGCAGAAGGACATCGCCGAGATCCGGCGCATTCGTGAGACGGTGTTCATCGCCGAGCAATCCGTTCCGCCTGAACTGGAATGGGATGCTGATGACGCAACGGCGGTGCATTTTCTGGCCTTCGAAGGCGACTTTCCGATTGGCACCGCTCGCTTGCTGCCCGACGGCCACGTCGGCCGGGTATCGGTACTGAAAGACTGGCGCGGATTGAAAGTCGGCGATGCGCTGATGCAAGCGGTGATCGGTGAAGCCGAGAAGCGCGGGCTCAAGCAGCAGATGTTGAGCGCACAGGTACAGGCCACGGCGTTCTATGAGCGCCTGGGCTTCAGCCTGGTCAGTGAGGAATTCCTGGAAGCAGGCATTCCGCATGTGGACATGGTGCGGCACTCCGCTTGAGACTTTGTGGTGAGGGGGCAAGCCCCCTCACCACAGGGAACACCACAAAACGCCCCGCCATCTTCGGATGCCGGGGCGTTTTGCTGTCTACGATTCAACTTGCCCCACGCCAGGCCGACAAACTGGCAATATCAACACTTCAAGATGTCGGAGATAACGGATATGTCCCTACGCACCCTGCTCACCACGCTGCTGCTGACCTGCAGTTTTTCGGTCATGGCCGCCACCGAGATCGTGCCACTGAACTACCGCACCAGTGCCGACATGCTGCCGATGGCCCAGGATTTCATCGGTAAGGATGGCCAGGTCAGTGCTTACGGCAACCAACTGATCGTTAATGCCGATCAGCGCAAGATCGACGAACTTAAAGCCTTGATCACGCAACTCGATGTGGCCGCCAAACGTCTGCTGATCACTGTCGACACCAACGAAAACAACTTCCAGGGCGATCAGGGTTACTCGGTAAACGGCGCGAAACCGAGTCAGACCCGCATCATCAATCGCAGCACCGACAGCCGTGACGGCGGGATTCAGCAGGTCCAGGCCAGCGAAGGGGCGCCGGCACTGATCCAGGTCGGCCAGAGCGTTCCGCTCACCAGCACTCAGACTGATTCCTACGGCGATCTGCGAAGCCAGACCGAATACCGCAACGTCACCCAGGGTTTCTACGTCACCGCCAGCGTCACCGGCGACATCGTTCACCTGGCGATCAGCACCAATCGTGACCGCATGAGCCAAGAACGTCCCGATGTAGTGAATGTGCAAAGTACCGACACAACTGTCACTGGACGACTGGGTGAATGGATCACCCTGGCCGGCGTGAACCGCCAGACTCAGGCCGACAAACAGGGCCAGACCCGCAGCTACTCGACTCAGGGCCGAGATGACATGACCCTGCGGGTGAAAGTCGATACTTTGGACTAAACCACCGAAAACTGACTGATTAGTCGTATTAGACCAAAGATGTAGTGCCATAAAAAAAGCACTACAAAACGTTTGACGATACAAAAAAGCGAAGGCATGATGGCCTCGCTCCCGCTAATCAGGGGCCCTGGCAAGGGCCTTCGAGGCGCCGTTCGCACCTACCCCGCGAGCCGCTTCGTGTCTGTACCGCCCACAAGGTGTGTTTGACGAGGTTGCCGACTGGAACGAAGTTGTCCCGAGGGACGGAAGCGTAATTAGGTAACCCGGCTCCACACTGAAGTTCGTACCAAGGCCCACGACGCCCGAATGCGCTCGCCAGTTCGCCCTTACCTGCTCACTTCCCCTCGAGCCCATCGTTCATCCCGTCGCCATCCCCGCCGAATCCGACTTGACCAACTAAGCTTCTGGTCAGCGAGCGCATGAATTTTCCACCGCAGAACAACTTTCCGTAAAAGACGCGACGAGGTTTATCTCCATGGCACTGACACGCGAACAGCAAATTGCAGCCCTCGAAAAAGATTGGGCTGAAAACCCACGCTGGAAAGGCGTGACACGCGCTTACTCCGCTGCTGACGTCGTCCGCCTGCGTGGCTCGGTTCAACCTGAGCACACCTTTGCAAAATTGGGCGCCGAGAAGCTTTGGAACCTGGTAACCCAGGGCGCCAAGCCGTCCTTCCGTCCTGAGAAAGATTTCGTCAACTGCATGGGCGCCCTGACCGGCGGCCAGGCTGTACAACAAGTTAAAGCCGGTATCCAGGCGATCTACCTGTCGGGCTGGCAAGTCGCTGCGGACAACAACTCCGCCGAATCGATGTACCCGGACCAGTCGCTGTACCCGGTGGATTCGGTTCCAACCGTGGTCAAGCGCATCAACAACTCGTTCCGTCGTGCTGACCAGATCCAGTGGAAAGCCGGCAAAGGCCCGGGCGATGAAGGCTACATCGACTACTTCGCTCCGATCGTGGCTGATGCTGAAGCCGGTTTCGGCGGCGTACTGAACGCTTACGAGTTGATGAAGAGCATGATCGAAGCAGGCGCCGCCGGCGTTCACTTCGAAGACCAACTGGCTTCCGTGAAAAAATGCGGCCACATGGGCGGCAAGGTACTGGTTCCTACCCAGGAAGCTGTACAGAAGCTGACCGCTGCCCGTCTGGCGGCTGACGTTGCCGGTACTCCGACCATCATTCTGGCCCGTACCGACGCTAACGCGGCTGACCTGCTGACTTCCGATTGCGACCCGTACGACAAAGAGTTCGTGACTGGCGAACGTACTCAGGAAGGTTTCTACAAAGTGCGAGCTGGTCTTGACCAGGCGATCTCCCGCGGCCTGGCCTACGCGCCGTACGCCGATCTGATCTGGTGCGAAACCGCCAAGCCGGATTTGGACGAGGCTCGTCGCTTCGCTGAAGCGATCAAAAAGGAATACCCGGACCAACTGCTGTCGTACAACTGCTCGCCTTCCTTCAACTGGAAGAAAAACCTGGACGACGCGACCATCGCCAAGTTCCAGCGCGAACTGTCCGCCATGGGCTACAAGCATCAGTTCATCACCCTGGCCGGCATTCACAACATGTGGCACAGCATGTTCAACCTGGCGCACGACTACGCCCGTAACGACATGACTGCCTACGTGAAGCTGCAAGAGCAAGAGTTCGCTGACGCTGCCAAGGGTTACACCTTCGTGGCTCACCAGCAGGAAGTGGGCACCGGCTACTTCGACGACATGACCACCGTTATTCAAGGTGGCTCGTCTTCGGTGACCGCGCTGACCGGTTCGACTGAAGAAGAACAGTTCCACTGATCTGCTTCACCTGAGCAAACGGCCGTTGCGGACCGAATAGAAAGCTAACCGCAACGTCGCACATCTGACGCCCCGACTGGTTCGGGGCGTTTTTTTTGCCCGCGATTTCACTCGCACGCTCCCACAAAAAGCGCTGAAAATCATTGATCCAGAGCAGTTTTTCGAGCACGAAAAGAAGGTAAAACTACCCCGAGCGCTACTTGTAGTAACGCGCCTATATGACAACTTCCCAGCCACCCACCCGTTAAACAGTTTAAAAACAGACCCAAACAATATTGATTATCATTTAGCCGCAACTATGTTCGTTACATTCCCTACAAAACAATATTGATGAAATCCCGGCTAATGCCCGCAGCGCATGGGCTGCGGGGCCTTGGAGGTGCGCTATGTCCTTATTCTATTAAATAATTTCGCTATCTGAATTTTACTTGCACGGTGATGTGCCATAAAATCAGCGGGATTGATTGCTGCGACATATCGTCACTGCTTTGTTTCTTTTCAAGCTCAGAGACCTTTGCTCTCTGTTAAGGATTACCAGCATGCCCGAAGCGACAGGACTCATGGCCCACAACTGGGGCTTTGCCATTTTCCTTCTGGGCGTCGTCGGCCTTTGTGCCTTCATGCTCGGCGTCTCCAGCCTCCTCGGGTCAAAAGCCTGGGGCCGCAGCAAAAACGAACCGTTCGAATCCGGCATGCTGCCTACAGGTGGCGCCCGTCTGCGGCTCTCTGCAAAATTCTATCTGGTCGCGATGCTCTTCGTGATCTTCGATATCGAAGCCCTTTTTCTCTTTGCCTGGTCTGTGTCCGTCCGCGAAAGCGGCTGGACCGGATTCGTCGAAGCTCTCGTTTTCATAGCAATTCTGTTGGCAGGCCTTGTCTACCTATTCCGAGTGGGCGCCCTTGACTGGGCTCCTGAAGCTCGTCGTAAGCGGCAAGCGAAGCTGAAACAATGAGGCTTTGGCAATGCAATACAATCTCACCAGGATCGACCCCGATGCTCCTAACGAGCAGTATCCGATTGGCGAACGGGAAACCGTTTCCGATCCGTTAGAAGATCAAGTCCACAAAAACATTTTCATGGGCAAGCTCGAAGACGTGCTTAACGGCACGATCAACTGGGGGCGCAAGAACTCCCTGTGGCCGTACAACTTCGGTCTTTCGTGCTGCTACGTGGAAATGACCACCGCCTTCACGGCGCCCCACGACATCGCGCGCTTTGGCGCCGAGGTTATCCGGGCATCGCCGCGTCAGGCGGATTTCATGGTTATCGCCGGTACCTGCTTCATCAAGATGGCGCCGATCATTCAGCGTCTCTACGAGCAAATGCTCGAACCTAAATGGGTTATCTCCATGGGTTCGTGCGCCAACTCCGGTGGCATGTACGACATCTACTCCGTCGTTCAAGGGGTGGACAAGTTCCTGCCCGTGGACGTCTACGTGCCTGGCTGCCCGCCCCGCCCTGAAGCTTTTCTGCAAGGCTTGATGCTTTTGCAGGAGTCGATTGGACAGGAGCGTCGCCCACTTTCCTGGGTCGTCGGCGATCAAGGCGTGTACCGCGCCGAGATGCCTTCGCAAAAGGAACAGCGCCGCGAACAGCGAATCGCAGTCACCAACCTGCGCAGCCCCGACGAAGTCTGATCCAGATCTGCTTCTTTTATAGAACGAGACACTGGCTTCATTCTTTACGTTGACCGAAAGCGATAAATAACCATGACTACAGGCAGTGCTCTGTACATCCCGCCTTATAAGGCAGACGACCAGGATGTGGTCGTCGAACTGAACAATCGTTTTGGCCCCGAGGCGTTCACCGCCCAGCCTACCCGCACCGGCATGCCGGTGCTTTGGGTTGCCCGCGCCAAACTCGTCGAAGTCCTGACCTTCCTGCGCAACCTGCCCAAGCCGTACGTCATGCTCTATGACCTGCACGGCGTGGATGAGCGTCTGCGCACCAAGCGTCAAGGGCTGCCTAGCGGCGCCGACTTCACTGTGTTCTATCACTTGATGTCGATCGAACGTAATAGTGACGTAATGATCAAGGTCGCCTTGTCCGAGAGCGACCTCAGCGTGCCGACCGTGACCGGCATCTGGCCGAACGCCAACTGGTACGAGCGTGAAGTGTGGGACATGTACGGCATCAACTTTGCCGGTCACCCGCACCTGACCCGCATCATGATGCCGCCGACCTGGGAAGGTCACCCGCTGCGCAAGGACTTCCCGGCCCGTGCCACCGAGTTCGACCCGTTCAGCCTGACCCTGGCCAAGCAACAGCTTGAGGAAGAAGCCGCGCGCTTCAAGCCTGAAGACTGGGGCATGAAGCGTTCCGGTGCGAACGAGGACTACATGTTCCTCAACCTCGGTCCTAACCACCCTTCCGCGCACGGTGCGTTCCGCATCATTCTGCAGCTGGACGGTGAAGAGATCGTCGATTGCGTACCGGACGTCGGGTACCACCACCGTGGTGCCGAGAAGATGGCCGAGCGTCAGTCCTGGCACAGCTTCATTCCGTACACCGACCGTATCGACTACCTCGGCGGCGTGATGAACAACCTGCCGTACGTGCTCTCGGTCGAGAAGCTGGCCGGCATCAAGGTGCCCGAGAAGGTCGACGTCATCCGCATCATGATGGCCGAGTTCTTCCGGATTACCAGCCACCTGCTGTTCCTGGGGACTTACATCCAGGACGTCGGTGCAATGACCCCGGTGTTCTTCACGTTCACCGACCGTCAAAAGGCGTACACGGTGATCGAAGCCATTACCGGCTTCCGTCTGCACCCGGCCTGGTACCGCATCGGTGGCGTCGCTCACGACCTGCCGCGCGGCTGGGAAAAACTGGTGAAAGACTTCATCGAGTGGATGCCAAAGCGTCTGGACGAATACCAGAAAGCCGCACTGGACAACAGCATCCTGCGTGGCCGGACCATCGGCGTCGCCGCCTACAACACCAAAGAAGCCCTGGAATGGGGCGTCACCGGTTCCGGCCTGCGTTCGACCGGTTGCGATTTCGACCTGCGCAAGGCTCGTCCGTACTCTGGTTACGAGAACTTCGAATTCGAAGTGCCGCTGGCGGCCAATGGCGATGCCTACGACCGTTGCATCGTGCGCGTCGAAGAAATGCGCCAGAGCCTGAAGATCATCGAGCAGTGCATGCGCAACATGCCGGAAGGCCCTTACAAGGCGGATCACCCGCTGACCACACCGCCACCGAAAGAGCGCACCCTGCAGCACATCGAGACCCTGATCACGCACTTCCTGCAAGTTTCGTGGGGCCCGGTCATGCCGGCCAACGAATCCTTCCAGATGATCGAAGCGACCAAGGGCATCAACAGTTATTACCTGACGAGCGATGGCGGCACCATGAGCTACCGCACCCGGATTCGCACCCCAAGCTTCCCGCACCTGCAGCAGATCCCTTCGGTGATCAAAGGCAGCATGGTCGCGGACTTGATCGCGTACCTGGGTAGTATCGATTTCGTTATGGCCGACGTGGACCGCTAAGCATGAACAGCACGCTTATCCAGACAGACCGTTTCGCCCTGAGCGAAACCGAGCGCTCGGCCATTGAGCACGAGCTGCATCACTACGAAGACCCGCGCGCGGCGTCGATCGAAGCCCTGAAGATCGTCCAGAAGGAACGTGGCTGGGTGCCTGACGGCGCGCTCTACGCCATCGGCGAGATCCTCGGCATCCCGGCCAGCGACGTTGAGGGCGTGGCGACGTTCTATAGCCAGATCTTCCGTCAGCCGGTCGGCCGTCACATCATTCGCGTCTGCGACAGCATGGTCTGCTACATCGGCGGCCATGAATCGGTAGTCAGCGAAATCCAGAGCAATCTGGGCATCGGCCTGGGTCAGACCACCGCCGACGGTCGTTTCACCCTGCTGCCGGTCTGCTGCCTCGGCAACTGCGACAAGGCGCCGGCGTTGATGATCGACGACGACACTTTCGGTGATGTGCAGCCTGCCGGCGTTGCCAAATTGCTCGAGGGCTACGTATGACCCTGACTTCCTTCGGTCCAGCCAACCGCATCAAGCGTTCGGCCGAGACTCACCCGCTCACCTGGCGTCTGCGTGACGACGGCGAAGCTGTCTGGCTCGACGAGTACCAGGCCAAGAACGGTTACGCGGCTGCGCGCAAGGCCTTCGCCGACATGGCTCAGGACGACATCGTCCAGACCGTGAAAGACTCGGGTCTTAAAGGTCGCGGCGGTGCAGGCTTCCCCACGGGCGTTAAGTGGGGCCTGATGCCCAAAGACGAATCCATCAACATCCGCTACCTGCTGTGCAACGCGGACGAGATGGAACCGAACACCTGGAAAGACCGCATGCTGATGGAGCAACTGCCCCATCTGCTGATCGAAGGCATGCTGATCAGTGCTCGCGCGCTGAAAACCTACCGTGGCTACATCTTCCTGCGTGGCGAATACACCACCGCCGCCAAGCACCTGAACCGTGCCGTGGAAGAAGCCAAGGCAGCGGGCCTGCTGGGTAAAAACATTCTGGGCAGTGGCTTCGATTTCGAGCTGTTCGTCCACACCGGCGCCGGGCGTTACATCTGCGGTGAAGAGACCGCACTGATCAACTCCCTCGAAGGCCGCCGCGCCAACCCGCGCTCCAAGCCGCCCTTCCCGGCCGCCGTTGGCGTGTGGGGCAAGCCGACCTGCGTGAACAACGTTGAAACCCTGTGCAACGTGCCGGCGATCATTGCCGACGGCGTGGAGTGGTACAAATCGTTGGCACGTGAAGGCAGTGAAGACATGGGCACCAAGCTCATGGGCTTCTCCGGCAAGGTCAAGAACCCGGGCCTGTGGGAATTGCCGTTCGGCGTCACCGGTCGCGAGTTGTTCGAAGACTACGCCGGCGGCATGCGCGACGGTTACAAGCTCAAGTGCTGGCAGCCAGGCGGCGCCGGTACCGGTTTCCTGTTGCCGGAACACCTGGACGCACAAATGTACGCCGGCGGCATCGCCAAAGTGGGCACCCGTATGGGTACCGGCCTGGCCATGGCGGTGGACGACAGCGTCAACATGGTTTCCCTGCTGCGCAACATGGAAGAGTTCTTCTCCCGCGAATCCTGCGGCTTCTGCACCCCGTGCCGTGACGGTTTGCCGTGGAGCGTCAAGCTTCTGCGCGCCATCGAGAACGGTGAAGGGCAAGCCGGCGATATCGAGACCCTGCTGGGTCTGGTCGGTTTCCTCGGCCCAGGCAAGACCTTCTGTGCTCACGCACCGGGCGCCGTGGAGCCGTTGGGCAGCGCAATCAAATACTTCCGCCATGAGTTCGAAGCCGGCATCGCGCCTACCAGCGCCGTCGTCCCGCCTCTGGCAAGGCCGATCGTAGTCGGCGCGTAAACGCTTAAAAAAGCGAAGGGTCCGTGCCCTTCGCTTTGTCGTGTGATGACGCCGCAAGCGGCTGTGTTGATTCACGCGAATAACAAGATTCCATTAGCCACGCCCGCTGACACCGGGCCAACGAAGAACTTTGAACCATGGCCACTATCCACGTAGACGGCAAAGAGCTCGAAGTCGATGGGGCAGACAACCTGTTACAGGCATGTCTGTCGCTAGGCCTCGATATCCCTTATTTCTGCTGGCACCCAGCCCTCGGCAGCGTTGGCGCTTGCCGCCAGTGCGCGGTCAAGCAGTACACCGACGAAAACGACAAGCGTGGTCGGATCGTCATGTCGTGCATGACGCCAGCTACCGACGGCAGCTGGATCTCCATCGACGACGAAGAAGCGAAAGTGTTTCGCGCCAGCGTCGTTGAATGGCTGATGACCAACCACCCTCACGACTGCCCGGTCTGTGAGGAAGGCGGTCACTGTCACCTGCAAGACATGACGGTGATGACCGGCCACAACGAGCGCCGTTATCGCTTCACCAAGCGTACCCACCAGAACCAGCAACTGGGCCCGTTCATTTCCCACGAAATGAACCGCTGCATCGCTTGCTACCGTTGCGTGCGCTTCTATAAAGACTACGCCGGCGGCACCGACCTCGGTGTATTCGGCGCCCACGACAACGTGTACTTCGGTCGCGTTGAAGACGGCACCCTGGAAAGCGAGTTCTCCGGCAACCTCACCGAGGTCTGCCCGACCGGTGTGTTCACCGACAAGACTCACTCCGAGCGCTACAACCGCAAGTGGGACATGCAGTTCTCGCCGAGCATCTGCCATGGCTGCTCCAGCGGTTGCAACATCTCCCCGGGCGAGCGTTACGGTGAACTGCGTCGTATCGAAAACCGTTTCAACGGTTCGGTAAACCAGTACTTCCTGTGCGACCGTGGCCGTTTCGGCTATGGCTACGTCAACCGCAAGGATCGCCCGCGTCAGGCATTGCTGGCCAACGGCGCCAAGCTGACCCTCGACGAAGCGCTGGATAAAGCCGCCGATCTGCTGCGCGGTCGTAACATCGTCGGTATCGGTTCGCCACGCGCCAGCCTCGAAAGCAACTACGCGTTGCGCGAACTGGTCGGCGCCGAGCACTTCTACTCTGGTATCGAAGCTGCCGAGCTGGAACGCATTCGTCTGGTCATGCAGGTGCTCAAAGACAGCCCGCTGCCGATCCCGAACATGCGCGACATCGAAGACCACGACGCGATCTTCGTCCTCGGTGAAGACCTGACCCAGACTGCTGCGCGCATGGCCCTGTCCCTGCGTCAATCGGTTAAAGGCAAAGCCGAAGACATGGCCGACGCCATGCGCGTTCAGCCTTGGCTCGACGCCGCCGTGAAGAACATCGGTCAGAACGCGCTGAACCCGCTGTTCATCGCCAGCCTGGCCGAAACCAAGCTCGACGACATCGCTGAAGAATGCGTTCACGCCGCGCCAGACGACCTGGCCCGCATCGGTTTCGCCGTGGCTCACGCCCTCGACGCCAGCGCGCCTGCCGTTGAAGGTCTGGACGCTGAAGCTCTGGAGCTGGCCAAGCGTATCGCCGATGCCCTGCTCGCTGCCAAGCGCCCACTGATCATTGCCGGTACCTCGTTGGGTTCCAAGGCGCTGATCGAAGCCGCGGCGAACATCGCCAAAGCGCTGAAGCTGCGCGAGAAAAACGGTTCCATCAGCCTGATCGTGCCAGAGGCCAACAGCCTCGGCCTGGCCATGCTCGGTGGCGACTCGGTCGATGCCGCGCTGCAAGCCGTGATCGACGGTAAAGCTGACGCCATCGTCGTGCTGGAAAACGATCTGTACACCCGTACCGACAAAGCCCGTGTCGATGCAGCCCTGAACGCCGCGAAAGTGCTGATCGTCGCGGACCATCAGAAGACCGCCACCAGCGATCGCGCGCACCTGGTTCTGCCAGCCGCCAGCTTCGCTGAAGGCGACGGTACGCTGGTCAGCCAGGAAGGCCGCGCCCAGCGTTTCTTCCAGGTCTTCGACCCGACTTACCTGGATGCGAGCATCATGGTTCACGAAGGCTGGCGCTGGCTGCATGCCCTGCGCGCCACCCTGTTGAACCAGCCGATCGACTGGACCCAACTGGACCACGTCACTGCTGCCTGTGCCGCAAGCACTCCGCAACTGGCCGGCATTGTCACCGCCGCACCGTCCGCCGCGTTCCGCATCAAAGGCCTGAAACTGGCTCGTGAACCGCTGCGTTACTCCGGTCGTACCGCCATGCGCGCCGACATCAGCGTGCACGAACCGCGTACTTCCCAGGACAACGACACCGCGTTCTCGTTCTCCATGGAAGGTTACTCGGGCTCGGTCGAACCGCGTCAGCAAGTGCCATTCGCCTGGTCTCCGGGCTGGAACTCGCCGCAAGCCTGGAACAAGTTCCAGGACGAAGTCGGTGGTCATATCCGCGCTGGCGACCCGGGCACCCGCCTGATCGAAAGCACCGGTGACTCGCTGAACTGGTTCGCCAGTGTTCCGCGTGCGTTCAACCCGGCTCCGGGCACTTGGCAAGTTGTGCCGTTCTTCCACCTATTCGGCAGCGAAGAGAACTCTTCCAAAGCCGCGCCGGTTCAGGAACGCATCCCGGCCGCTTACGTGTCGCTGGCCAAATCCGAAGCCGACCGTTTGGGTGTCAATGACGGCGCCCTGCTGAGCTTGAGCGTTGCTGGCCAGACCCTGCGTCTGCCGCTGCGCATCAACGAAGAGCTGGGTGCCGGTCTGGTCGCATTGCCGGCCGGTATCGCCGGCATTCCGCCAGCGATCTTTGGCAAATCCGTTGACGGTCTGCAGGAGGCAGCTCAATGACCTGGTTCACGCCTGAAGTGATTGACGTGATCATCGCGGTCCTCAAGGCCATCGTGATTCTGCTCGCCGTCGTGGTGTGCGGCGCGCTGCTGAGCTGGGTCGAGCGTCGTTTGCTCGCCCTCTGGCAGGACCGTTACGGTCCGAATCGCGTCGGCCCGTTCGGCGCGTTCCAGATTGCGGCCGACATGATCAAGATGTTCTTCAAGGAAGACTGGACCCCGCCGTTCGCCGACAAAGTGATCTTCACCCTGGCGCCGGTCGTGGCCATGAGCGCCTTGCTGATTGCCTTTGCGATCATCCCGATCACCCCGACCTGGGGTGTGGCGGACATCAACATCGGCATCCTGTTCTTCTTCGCCATGGCCGGTCTGTCGGTCTACGCGGTGCTGTTCGCCGGCTGGTCGAGTAACAACAAGTTCGCCCTGCTGGGCAGCTTGCGGGCCTCGGCGCAAACCGTGTCGTACGAAGTGTTCATGGGCCTGTCGCTGATGGGCATCGTGATCCAGGTTGGCTCGTTCAACATGCGCGACATCGTTGAATACCAGGCGCAGAACCTGTGGTTCGTCATCCCGCAGATCTTCGGTTTCCTGACCTTCTTCATTGCCGGCGTCGCCGTGACTCACCGTCACCCGTTCGACCAGCCGGAAGCGGAGCAGGAACTGGCCGACGGTTACCACATTGAATACGCCGGCATGAAATGGGGCATGTTCTTCGTCGGCGAGTACATCGGCATTGTGTTGATTTCGGCGCTGCTGGTGACCCTGTTCTTCGGTGGCTGGCACGGTCCGTTCGGCATCCTGCCGCAGATCCCGTTCATCTGGTTCGCACTGAAAACCGCGTTCTTCATCATGTTCTTCATCCTGTTGCGCGCCTCGATTCCGCGCCCACGGTATGACCAAGTGATGGATTTCAGCTGGAAGTTCTGCCTGCCGCTGACCCTCGTCAACATGCTGGTGACCGCTGCGATCGTGTTGCTCAACACGCCCGCCGTCGCGGCTCAGTGAGGATAGAGAATCATGAAGTACATATTTGACATCGTGCATGGCTTCTTCACCCAGCTTCGCAGCCTGGTGATGATTTTTGGCCACGCCTTCCGCAAGCGCGACACGCTGCAATACCCGGAAGAGGCGGTGTACCTGCCGCCGCGCTTCCGTGGCCGTATCGTGCTGACCCGCGACCCCGACGGCGAAGAGCGCTGTGTAGCCTGCAACCTGTGCGCCGTGGCGTGCCCGGTTGGCTGCATCTCGCTGCAGAAAGCTGAAACCGATGACGGTCGCTGGTACCCGGAGTTTTTCCGCATCAACTTCTCGCGCTGCATTTTCTGCGGCCTCTGCGAGGAAGCCTGCCCGACCACCGCGATCCAGCTGACACCGGATTTCGAGATGGCCGAGTTCAAACGTCAGGACCTGGTGTACGAGAAAGAAGATCTGTTGATCTCCGGCCCCGGCAAAAACCCTGATTACAACTTCTATCGTGTTGCAGGTATGGCGATTGCCGGTAAGCCGAAAGGCGCCGCGCAGAATGAAGCCGAACCGATCAACGTGAAGAGCTTGCTGCCTTAAGGAAGAAAGATGGAATTCGCTTTCTATTTCGCATCGGGTATCGCTGTGGTGTCCACGCTTCGCGTGATCACCAACACCAACCCTGTGCACGCCCTGCTCTACCTGATCATTTCGCTGATTGCCGTGGCGATGACGTTTTTCGCCCTCGGCGCGCCGTTCGCCGGTGTGCTGGAAGTGATCGCCTACGCTGGCGCCATCATGGTGCTGTTCGTGTTCGTGGTGATGATGCTGAACCTGGGCCCGGCCTCGGTTCAGCAAGAGCGCGTCTGGCTCAAGCCCGGCATCTGGCTCGGCCCGGTCGCACTCGGCACCCTGCTGCTGGTTGAGCTGCTGTACGTGCTGTTCAGCGACGCCAGCGGTCAGGCCATCGGCCACACCACCGTAGACGCCAAGGCCGTGGGCATCAGCCTGTTCGGTCCTTACCTGCTGGTGGTCGAACTCGCCTCGATGTTGCTGCTCGCCGCAGCCGTCACGGCGTTCCACTTGGGCCGCAACGAAGCCAAGGAGCAATGACGATGCCTGCTATCCCTTTGGAGCATGGTCTGGCGGTCGCCGGCATCCTGTTCTGCCTCGGTCTGGTTGGCCTGATGGTCCGCCGCAACATTCTTTTCGTGCTGATGAGCCTGGAGGTCATGATGAATGCCTCCGCTTTGGCCTTCATCGTCGCCGGTAGCCGCTGGGGTCAGCCGGATGGACAGATCATGTTCATCCTGGTGATCAGCCTGGCAGCCGCCGAGGCCAGTATTGGCCTGGCGATTCTGTTGCAGCTGTATCGCCGCTTCCACACTCTCGATATCGACGCTGCCAGCGAGATGCGCGGATGAATCTTCTCTATCTGACTTTCGTATTCCCTCTCATAGGTTTCCTGCTGCTGGCGTTCTCACGCGGCCGCCTCTCGGAAAACCTGTCGGCGCTGATCGGCGTCGGCTCCATTGGTCTGTCGGCCATCGTCACGGCTTATGTGATCTGGCAGTTCAACGTTGCGCCACCTGAAGGCGGTCACTACACGCAAGTGTTGTGGCAGTGGATGGCGGTGGAAGGCTTTACGCCTAACTTCGCGCTGTACCTGGATGGTCTGTCCCTGACCATGCTCGGTGTGGTGGTCGGCGTCGGCTTCCTGATCCACCTGTTCGCGTCCTGGTACATGCGTGGTGAAGCCGGTTACTCGCGCTTTTTCGCCTACACCAACCTGTTTATCGCGAGCATGCTGTTCCTGGTCCTGGGCGATAACCTGTTGTTCCTGTACTTCGGTTGGGAAGGCGTGGGCCTGTGCTCGTACCTGTTGATCGGTTTCTACTACAGCAACCGCAACAACGGTAACGCGGCACTGAAAGCCTTCATCGTGACCCGGATCGGCGACGTGTTCATGGCCATCGGCCTGTTCATCCTGTTCGCGCAACTGGGCACGCTGAACATCCAGGAACTGCTGGTGCTGGCGCCACAGAAATTCCAGGCCGGTGACTTCTGGATGGTCATGGCGACCCTGATGCTGCTGGGCGGCGCTGTCGGTAAATCCGCGCAACTGCCGCTGCAAACCTGGCTGGCGGACGCGATGGCCGGTCCTACTCCGGTTTCGGCACTGATCCACGCCGCAACCATGGTGACCGCCGGTGTTTACCTGATCGCCCGTACCCACGGCCTGTTTTCCCTGGCGCCGGATATCCTGCACCTGGTTGGCGTCGTCGGCGGTGTGACCCTGGTACTCGCCGGTTTTGCCGCACTGGTTCAGACCGACATCAAACGTATCCTCGCCTACTCGACCATGAGCCAGATCGGCTACATGTTCCTGGCGCTGGGCGTGGGTGCGTGGGATGGCGCGATCTTCCACCTGATGACCCACGCCTTCTTCAAGGCGCTGCTGTTCCTTGCGTCCGGTGCGGTGATCGTTGCCTGCCACCACGAGCAGAACATCTTCAAGATGGGCGGCCTGTGGAAGAAACTGCCACTGGCCTACGCCAGCTTCATCGTCGGTGGTGCCGCTCTGGCAGCCTTGCCACTGGTGACCGCAGGCTTCTACTCCAAGGACGAAATCCTCTGGGAAGCGTTCGCCAGCGGCAACCACGGTCTGCTGTATGCAGGTCTGGTCGGTGCGTTCATGACGTCGCTGTACACCTTCCGCCTGATCTTCATCGCGTTCCACGGTGAAGTGAAGACCGAAGCGCACGCCGGTCACGGCATCGCTCACTGGCTGCCACTGTCGGTGCTGATCGTATTGTCCACCGCCATTGGCGCGATGATCGTTCCACCACTGCACGGCGTGCTGCCGGAAAGCGTCGGCCATGCCGGCGGCGAAGCCAAGCACAGTCTGGAAATCGCGTCGGGCGCCATCGCCCTGGCCGGTATCCTGCTGGCCGCGCTGCTGTTCCTGGGCAAGCGTCGTTTCGTCACTGCAATCGCCAACAGCGGCATCGGCCGCTTCCTTTCGGCCTGGTGGTTCGCTGCCTGGGGCTTCGACTGGATTTACGACAAACTGTTCGTCAAGCCATACCTTGCGATCAGCCACGCACTGCGCAGAGACCCGCTCGACCAGACCATCGGTCTGATCCCGCGTATGGCAAAAGGTGGTCACACCGCCCTGAGCCGTACCGAAACCGGTCAACTGCGTTGGTACGCGGCATCGATGGCAGCCGGCTCCGTGCTGGTCATCGGCGCCATCGTGCTGGTAGCGGTCTGATATGAACCTTGCGAACTTGCGAAAGGAATTGAGCCCGTCATGATTCTGCCTTGGCTAATCCTGATCCCCTTCATCGGCGGCCTGCTGTGCTGGATGGGTGAGCGCTTCGGCGCTACCCTCCCCCGCTGGATTGCGCTGATCACCATGTCCCTGTTGCTCTCCCTCGGCCTCTGGCTGTGGGCCAACGGTGACTATTCACTTGCCCCGGCGCCTGGCGCCGATCCGAGCTGGGTGCTTGAGTTCAAGCACATCTGGATCGAGCGCTTCGGCATCAGCGTGCACCTGGCCCTCGACGGCCTGTCGCTGTTGATGATCATGCTGACCGGTCTGCTGGGTATCCTCTCGGTACTCTGCTCGTGGAAAGAGATCCAGCGTCACGTTGGCTTCTTCCACTTGAACCTGATGTGGATCCTGGGCGGTGTCGTCGGTGTGTTCCTCGCCCTCGACCTGTTCATGTTCTTCTTCTTCTGGGAAATGATGCTGGTGCCGATGTACTTCCTCATCGCGCTCTGGGGTCACAGTTCTTCGGACGGCAAGAAAACCCGGATCTACGCCGCGACCAAGTTCTTCATCTTCACTCAGGCTTCCGGCCTGATCATGTTGGTGGCGATCCTGGGTCTGGTCCTGGTCAACTTCGACGACACCGGCGTGATTACCTTCAACTACGCCGACCTGTTGAAGACCAAGATGTCGCTGACCACCGAGTACATCCTGATGCTCGGCTTCTTTATCGCCTTCGCGGTGAAGCTGCCAGTGGTGCCGTTCCACTCCTGGTTGCCTGACGCTCACGCCCAGGCGCCGACCGCGGGTTCGGTCGACCTGGCCGGTATCTTGTTGAAGACGGCTGCTTACGGTCTGCTGCGTTTCGCCCTGCCGCTGTTCCCGAATGCCTCGGCCGAGTTCGCGCCGTTCGCCATGACCCTGGGTCTGATCGGGATCTTCTACGGTGCGTTCCTGGCGTTCGCGCAAACCGACATCAAGCGTCTGGTCGCGTACTCCAGCGTTTCGCACATGGGCTTCGTGCTGATCGGCATCTACTCCGGCAGCCAACTGGCGCTGCAGGGCGCGGTGATGCTGATGCTCGCGCACGGCCTGTCGGCGGCGGCACTCTTTATCTTGTGTGGCCAACTCTACGAGCGCACTCACACTCGCGACATGCGTGAAATGGGTGGCCTGTGGTCGAAGATCGCCTACCTGCCAGGCGTCAGCCTGTTCTTCGCGGCGGCCTCCCTGGGCTTGCCGGCGACCGGTAACTTCGTCGGCGAATTCCTGATCCTGATCGGCACGTTCCCTGCCGCCCCATGGATCACTATCATCGCGACGTCCGGTCTGGTGTTCGGTTCGGTCTACTCGCTGATCATGATTCACCGTGCCTACTTCGGCCCGTCCAAATCGGACGTGGTGCTGCATGGCATGGATGGTCGCGAACTGATCATGGTGGTCGGTCTGGCAGCGTTGCTGATTTACATCGGCGTGTACCCGCAACCGTTCCTCGATACCTCTGCTGCGACGATGCATGGCGTGCAGCAATGGCTCGGCACCGCCTTCACTCAACTCGCTTCGGCCCGGTAAGAGCGCTATGGAATTCACGACTCAACACTTTATCGCGCTTGCGCCGTTGTTGATCACCAGCGCCACGATCATCGTGGTGATGCTGGCAATCGCCTGGCGCCGCAACCACTCGCAGACCTTCCTGATTTCCGTGGCGGGTCTGAACCTAGCGTTGCTGTCGATCCTGCCAGCCCTGAAAGTCGCGCCTCTAGCCGTGACTCCACTGCTGCAGATCGACACCTTCGCTTGCTTGTACATGGCGCTGATCCTGGTCGCCACCCTCGCTTGTGTAACCCTCGCCCACGCCTACCTCGGCGATGGCGGTTCGGGTTACCCGGGCAACCGTGAAGAACTTTACCTTCTGATCCTGATGGCCGCCGCCGGTGGACTGGTACTGGTCAGCGCGCAGCACCTCGCCGGGTTGTTCATCGGTCTGGAACTGCTCTCGGTACCGGTCTACGGCCTGGTGGCTTATGCCTTCTTCAACAAACGTTCGCTGGAAGCCGGTATCAAGTACATGGTGCTGTCGGCCGCCGGTTCCGCGTTCCTGTTGTTCGGTATGGCCCTGCTGTATGCCGACTCCGGCAGCCTGAGCTTCGTCGGTATCGGCCAGGCCCTCGCGGCCACCGGCCTGCCAAGCTCGCTGGCGCAACTGGGCCTGGGCATGATGCTGATCGGTCTGGCGTTCAAGCTGTCGCTGGTACCGTTCCACCTCTGGACCCCGGACGTTTACGAAGGTGCTCCGGCACCGGTGGCCGCGTTCCTGGCCACCGCTTCGAAAGTCGCTGTGTTCGCAGTGATGGTCCGTCTGTTCCAGATCTCGCCCGCGGCGAGCAGCGGTGTACTGAGCGACGTGCTGACCATCATCGCCATCGCGTCGATCCTGTTCGGCAACCTGCTGGCACTGACCCAGAGCAACCTCAAGCGTCTGCTGGGTTACTCGTCCATCGCTCACTTCGGTTACCTGCTGATCGCCCTGGTGGCGAGCAAGGGTCTGGCCGTGGAAGCCATCGGCGTGTACCTGGTTACCTACGTCATCACCAGCCTCGGCGCGTTCGGCGTGATCACCCTGATGTCCTCGCCGTACAACGGCCGTGACGCAGATGCCCTGTACGAATACCGCGGCCTGTTCTGGCGCCGTCCGTACCTGACCGCCGTGCTGACCGTGATGATGCTGTCCCTGGCCGGTATCCCGCTGACCGCGGGCTTCATCGGCAAGTTCTACATCATCGCTACCGGTGTCGAGTCGCACCAATGGTGGCTGGTCGGTTCCCTGGTACTGGGCAGCGCCATCGGCGTCTTCTACTACCTGCGTGTGATGGTCACCCTGTACCTGATCGAACCGAACCTGCGTCGCCACGACGCGCAACTGCACTGGGAACAACGTGCAGGCGGCGTGATGCTGCTGGCGATCGCTGCACTGGCGTTCTTCCTTGGGCTGTATCCGCAGCCGTTGCTGATCCTGGTTCAGCAGGCGGGGTTGGCGGGTTGATCGCTTAGCGGTACTTGGTAAAAACAGAAACGGCACCTTCGGGTGCCGTTTTTGCGTCTGTACGATTTGTTACCGCTGCACTCTCCTCTCCCCAAAATTCCCGAAAGCTCTAGCGGTAATACCCGCCTCGTCCTACATCCAGCATTGAGCACTTGTCTCTATCTTGAATGACTGGAGTATCGATAAATCAACGGGAGAGCGAACAATGAACCGTGACATCTTTTCCGAACTGGTAGACGGCCTCGACGCCTTGGCCGCTGAGCGTCAAGGTAATGTCACGCTGCTGACCTATCGAATGAAACGCTCCAAATCTCCTCCCGTCCCACTTGAAGAATCGCGCATCTTTACCGCCCCCCCAATATTCTGGCTATATTTGTCCAGAATATGGGAGAGATACCATGATCGTCGTTCCGTTGGCCGAAGCAAAAAACAATCTGTCCAAACTCGTCGATGACGCAGCCGCCGGGCAGATCATCACGATTGCCAAACATGGTCGGGCCCTTGCGCGTCTGGTTCCGGTAGGAAAACCCCGCGGCCAGCGTATCGGTGCGATGAAAGGCAAACTGGTGCTTCCCGAAGACTTTGACGCCTCACTGCCAGACGACATGCTCGATGCTTTTGAAGGCACTCAAGAATGAGGCTTCTGCTCGACACGCATATATTGCTCTGGACGCTCAGCGATGACCCCAGGCTATCCGGCAAAGCCAGAAAGCTCATTGAGAGTGCTGCCGACATTTACATCAGCGCAGCGACATTCTGGGAGATGGCGATCAAGGTCGGGCTGGGAAAGCTGAACGTTGACTTGGAGGAAATCCGGCAATACTGCCTCGAAAGCGGGTTCATCGAACTGCCGGTTACTTCAGAACATGCCATCGCCGGGAAAGACCTCGAACATCACCATCGCGACCCGTTCGACCGCCTTATTGTTGCAACTGCCATGATAGAACCGATGAAACTCCTCACCGCCGATCCATTGGTTGCCAGGTACACAGAATTGGCTGTTCTGGTTTAACCAAGCGGATAAAAAACGGCACCTCTCGGTGCCGTTCGCATTTCAAAGTCCAGCTGTTTACTTTCGCGCCGCCTCCCACGATTTCAGCAGTTCGGCATAGCTCACGGTTTCACCTTTAGGCTTCTCGTTCGCCAGTTTAGGCTTCGGTGCCCCCGGTTGGTCCAACCAGTACTGCGCGTCGCGCTCGGGGTTCATTTTCGGTGCGCAGGTGGCTTGCGCCTTCGAGCGTTCCAGACGGGTCATGATCGCGTCCTGATCCTTGGCCAAACCATCCAGCGCCTGTTGCGGGGTTTTCTCGCCGCTGGCGGCTTCGGCGATGTGGCTCCACCACAGTTGCGCCAAACGCGGATAGTCCGGCACGTTGGTCCCGGTCGGGGTCCATTGCACACGGGCCGGGCTGCGATAGAACTCGACCAGGCCACCAAGTTTCGGTGCCAGGTCGGTCATGGCTTGCGAGTTGATGTCCGACTCGCGGATCGGCGTCAGGCCGACGATGGTTTTCTTCAGGGATACGGTTTTCGAGGTCACGAACTGCGCGTACAACCAGGCCGCCAGTCTTTGCTTCTCTGGCGTGGACTTGAGGAAGGTCCAGGAACCGGCGTCCTGATAACCGAGTTTCATGCCCTCTTCCCAATACGGACCTTTCGGCGACGGTGCCATGCGCCATTTCGGCGTGCCGTCGGCGTTCATCACCGGCAAGCCCGGTTTGGTCATGTCGGCGGTAAACGCGGTGTACCAGAAGATCTGCTGCGCGATGTTGCCCTGGGACGGCACCGGACCGGATTCGGAGAAGGTCATGCCCGCCGCTTCCGGTGGCGCATATTTCTTCAGCCAGTCGACGTATTTGGTGGTTGCATAGACCGCCGCCGGGCCGTTGGTGTCGCCGCCGCGGGTCACGCTGGAACCAACCGGATGGCAGTCCTCGACGCGGATGCCCCACTCGTCCACTGGCAAGCCGTTGGGAATGCCTTTGTCGCCAGCGCCGGCCATGGAGAACCAGGCATCGGTGAAGCGCCAGCCCAGGGACGGATCTTTCTTGCCGTAGTCCATGTGACCGTAGACGCGCTTGCCGTCGATTTCCTTGACGTCTTCGCTGAAGAATTTGGCGATGTCTTCATAGGCCGACCAGTTCACCGGCACGCCCAGTTCATAACCGTATTTTTCTTTGAATTTTGCTTTCAGATCCGCCCGCTCGAACCAGTCGGCGCGGAACCAGTAGAGGTTGGCGAACTGCTGGTCGGGCAGCTGATAGATCTTGCCGTCCGGCGCGGTGGTGAACGAGATGCCGATGAAGTCTTTGATGTCCAGGGTCGGCGAGGTGTAGGCCTTGCCTTCGTTGGCCATCAGGTCGGTGATCGATTCGGTTTTGCCGTAGCGAAAGTGCGTGCCGATCAGGTCCGAGTCGTTGACCCAGCCGTCATAGATATTCTTGTCCGATTGCATCTGGGTCTGCAGCTTTTCCACCACGTCGCCTTCTTGCAGCAAGTCGTGGGTCAGCTTGATCCCGGTGATCTCGGTAAAGGCTTTGGCCAGCACTTTGGATTCATATTCGTGGGTCGCGATGGTTTCCGAGACCACCTTGATGCTCATCCCGCGAAACGGCTCGGACGCCTTGATGAACCACTTCAACTCTTCGAGTTGTTGTTCGGCCGTCAGCGTGGACGGCTTGAATTCACTGCCGATCCATTTCTTCGCGGCGTCTTCGTAGGCATCGGCCCAGGCCGAAGCGCTCAAACCGCTGAGTGCCAGCATGGCTGCCAATGAAATGCTATGTCGCAGCTTATTGTTTTTGTCGAACATAGAGACCTCCTTATTGGGTTTCGGAGCAACATTGCCGAGCGATTCGACTAGCCCCAACGCATCACAGCCAACAGCCACACCAGGGACAACGCGAACGCAACCCAGATGCTCCAGTCGGTGACGCCGATTACCAGCAAATGCAGGTAGGCGCTGCCGAGAAGGCCGATAAACAACCGATCGCCACGGGTGGTGGCAATCGGCAACAAACCACGCCGAAGAATGCTCGGCGAACGCAGTTCCCAGGTCGTCATGCCCACCAGGATCAAGGCAATGACACTGAAGAACGCCGCCGTAGGGCCGGTCCAACTCATCCATTCCATCATCAGCTCCTCAGACCCGGCCCAGGGCAAAGCCCTTGGCCACGTGGTTGCGAACAAACCAGATCACCAGCATGCCTGGCAGGATAGTCAACACCCCCGCCGCCGCCAGCACGCCCCAGTCGATGCCGGACGCCGAGACCGTGCGCGTCATCACCGCCGCAATCGGTTTGGCGTTGACCGACGTCAGCGTTCGAGCCAGCAGCAGTTCGACCCAGGAAAACATGAAGCAGAAAAACGCCGTCACACCGATCCCGGAGCCAATCAGCGGAACGAATATCTTCACAAAGAACTTGGGGAAACTGTAGCCGTCGATGTAGGCGGTTTCGTCGATCTCCTTCGGCACGCCGGACATGAAACCCTCAAGGATCCACACCGCCAACGGCACGTTAAACAGGCAATGCGCCAACGCGACGGCGATGTGCGTATCGAACAAACCAATCGAGGAATACAACTGGAAGAACGGCAGCAAAAACACCGCCGGCGGCGCCATGCGGTTGGTCAGGAGCCAGAAGAACAGGTGCTTGTCACCGAGGAACCGATAGCGCGAGAACGCATACGCCGCCGGCAACGCCACGCTCAGCGAAATCACCGTGTTCAGGCTCACGTAGTACAACGAGTTGAGGTAACCGGTGTACCAGGCCGGATCGGTGAAGATCACCTTGTAGTTGGCGAAGGTGAAATCCTGCGGAAACAACGTCAGGCCACTGAGGATTTCGGTGTTGCTCTTGAAGGACATGTTCAGCAACCAGTAGATCGGCACCAGCAGGAACAGGATGTAGATCAGCAGCGGAATCAGCTTTCTTTTACTCATGGCAGACCTCAGCGGTTGGCGTCAGAGTGAGTCATGGCCGTATAGAACAGCCAGGACACCAACAGGATGATCAGGAAGTACACCAGTGAGAAAGCCGCCGCCGGGCCGAGGTCGAACTGCCCGATCGCCATTTGCGTCAGGGTCTGACTCAAGAACGTCGTGGCATTCCCCGGACCGCCACCGGTCAGCACAAACGGCTCGGTGTAGATCATGAAACTGTCCATGAACCGCAACATCACCGCGATCAACAGCACGCTCTTGAGCTTGGGCAACTGGATATGTCGGAAAACCGCCCAGGCCGATGCCCGATCAATTCGCGCCGCCTGATAGTACACGTCCGGAATCGCCCGCAGCCCCGAGAAACACAACAGCGCCACCAACGACGTCCAGTGCCAGACGTCCATCACCAGCACCGTGACCCAGGCGTCCATGGTGTTGGCCGCGTAGTTGTAGTTCAGGCCCATGGCCTTGAGGCTGGCGCCGAGCAGACCAATGTCCGCCCGACCGAAGATCTGCCAGATGGTGCCGACCACGTTCCATGGAATCAGCAATGGAATCGCCAGAATGATCAGCACCAGCGACGACCAGCGACCCTTGGTCGGCATGGTCAGGGCGATGGCAATGCCCAGCGGGATTTCGATCAGCAACACACAGCCGGAGTAAATGAACTGGCGCAGCAACGAGTCATGCAGGCGCGGATCGAGCAGCACTTGCCTGTACCAGTCGGCGCCGACGAAGTAGCGGCTGGACTGGTCGAAGATGTCCTGCACCGAGTAGTTGACCACCGTCATCATCGGGATCACCGCACTGAACGCCACCAGCAAAAACACCGGCAACACCAGCCACCAGGCCTTGTTGTTCTGCACCTTGTTCATGGCTACGTCTCCAAGAGATATTCGTCGGCATACACCATCAACCATTGCGCCGGAAAGCTGATGTAGGCGGTTCCCTCAGGCACTGGCTTGTCTTCGGCCAGGCGAACTTTCAAAGGGGCGCCGTCGAGGTTCAGGGTCATGATCTTGTAGGTACCAAGGTCTTCGACGTGTACGACCTGTGCCTGCATCGCCTCATCAAACGGCTCGTCCCACACGTGCACGAACTCCGGACGGATGCCGACCTTCAGGGTTTTCCACTCGGACTCGGCAACGCGTTTCTGCTGAGCATCGGACAGCGGCAAATGAGTCGAGGCGAAACCGACACCGCCGGGCTGCGGCTTCACCTCGATCAGGTTCATCCCCGGACTGCCGATGAAATAGCCGACAAAGGTGTGGCTCGGCCGCTCGAACAGTTCTCTCGGCGTACCGAATTGCACAATCTGCCCGCCGTACATCACCGCGATCTTGTCGGCGAAGGTCGAGGCTTCGAGCTGATCGTGGGTGACGTAGACCATGGTGATGTTGAACTGCTCGTGGATCTGCTTGAGCTTGCGCCGCAGCTTCCACTTCAGGTGTGGGTCGATCACCGTCAGCGGTTCATCGAACAGGATCGCCGAGACGTCATCACGCACCAACCCACGGCCCATGGAGACTTTCTGCTTTTCATCGGCGGTGAGGTTGCGCGCCTTCTTGCTCAGCAGCGTCTGGAGGTCGAGGACTTCGGCGATTTCCTGCACCTTGCTGTGAATTTTCGCCTCGGCCATGCCCTGATTGCGCAGCGGAAAGGCCAGGTTGTCGAACACCGTCATGGTGTCGTAGACCACCGGAAACTGGAAAACCTGGGCGATATTGCGCTTCTCGGGGGTCAGGTCGTTGACCACTTTGCTGTCGAACAGCACCTGACCCTGGGACGGACTGAGCAGCCCCGAAATGATGTTGAGCAAGGTCGACTTGCCGCAGCCCGAAGGCCCGAGCAAGGCATAAGCACCGCCCTGCTCCCAGACGTGGTCCATCTCACGAATCGCATAATCCTCGGGGCCGGTCGGCGTGCGGGTGTAACTGTGGGCGAGGTGCTGCAAACGGATTTCGGCCATCAGGCAACCCTCGCGATACGGCGACCGGGCGCCTGGACCAGCCGCCCCTGCGTATCGAAGACAAACAGTTTATGGGTCGGGATATAGATACGAATCGGCGCATCGACGTCGTATTCGTGAACGCCGGGCAAGTGCAGCACCAACAGGAAATGCTCGTTGCGCACGTGCAGGAAGGTTTCCGACCCGCTGATCTCGGCTACCTCGACGGTTACCGCCAGTTCCAGATCATCGTCGTTGCTCGGCACCAATGAGATGTGGCTCGGTCGCACGCCGAAACGAAACTCGCCCTCGCCCACCGGCCGCAGATCGACGTTCAGCGGGAAGTGCACGAAATTGGCGAAGCTGACTTCGTTACCGGCGATACGCCCCGGCATCAGGTTGATCGGCGGCTCGGAGAACAGCTCCGCCGCCAACACGGTTTGCGGCTGGTGATAAACCTCGGAAGACTTGCCGCTCTGGATGACTCGGCCTTCGTGAAGAATGGTGGTGGTGCCGCCCAGCGCCAGGGCTTCGTTGGGTTCAGTGGTGGCGTAGATGGCGATGGTGTGGTGAGCCTTGAACAGCTCGCGCATTTCCTGACGCAATTCTTCACGCAGTTTGTAGTCGAGGTTCACCAGCGGCTCATCGAACAGGATCAGTTCGGCATCCTTGACCAGCGCCCGGGCCATCGCCGTGCGCTGTTGCTGACCGCCGGAGAGTTCAAGCGGATGGCGCTGGAGGAATTTCTCGATGCGCAGCATCTTCGCGGTTTCCAGCACCTTGCTCTGGATCAGCTCATTGGACACACCGCCCTGGCGCAAGGGCGAGGCGATATTTTCGAACACCGTCATGGTCGGGTAGTTAATGAACTGCTGATAGACCATCGACACGTTGCGCAAACGCACCGGGCGCTGGGTAACGTCGACGCCGTTCATCAGGATGCGACCGCTGTCGGGCTTGTCCAGACCGGCCATCAAGCGCATGAGACTGGTTTTGCCGGACAGCGTACGTCCGAGCAAAACGTTGAAGGATCCGGCTTCGAAACTAAGGCACGCATCGTCGATCCAGGTCTGGCCCTCGACGGTGCGGCTGACGTGCTCCAGGGTTAATGACATGGCTCGGCCTTTTTATTATTGGAGTCAAGCGACCTGACCAACAGAGCGACATTCGTGCCAGAAATTGCAAGCCGTTGATCCGGCTTGGGAATCCTGCAAATGGAAGAAAAACAGCGTTCGTTGCTGAACAGAAATGAACAACCGCGACTGAACAATTGAACAACCCGGCGGTTGACAATGAACAATAGTGAACAACACTCTACGGATGCTTTAGCGACACGATTATCCGAATTCACCACGATCCTGTGTAGCAGCTGGCGAAGCCTGCGTTCGGCGACGCAGTCGTCGTAAAACCTGTATACGCGGTAATCCTGATACACCGCGCCGCCTGATTTCACGACGGCTTCGCCGCCGAACGCAGGCTTCGCCAGCTGCTACATGAATTGCGTTACTCATAACAAAAATAATAATGCTCAGAGATCGACTGCCATGGCCGCACCCGCCTTGCCGCTCTCCCACGACGCCATCATCCAGGACTCCTGGTCCCGTTGCCGCGCGTTCGGCCTCAATCATCAGAGCGCACCGGCGTTTGATCAGTTGCCGGCCGAGGGCATCGCGCAATTGCTGGAGAGCCAGCACTCACTGGTGCAAACCACTCACCAGGAAGTCCTGCCGTACTACGAGAACATCCTCAGCAACTCCAACTGCCTGATCATGCTCGCCGACAATCAGGGCCAGGTGCTGACGTCCTGGGGTACCCAGCGTTTTATCGAGCCGAACCTGACCCGCGGTTTCAGCGCCGGCGCCAGCTGGATGGAGCGTTGCAGCGGCACCAATGCGATCGGCACCGCGCTGGCCTGCGAGCAGGCGGTGCACATCGAGCACGACGAACATTTCCTCAAGGCCAACCGTTTCATGACCGGTTCCGCCGCACCGATTTTCGATGCCGAACGCAAGGTCATCGCGGTGCTGGATGTGTCCAGCGACAGCTACTTGCCGCCGTCTCACACGCTCGGCATGGTCAAAATGATGAGTCAGACCGTGGAAAACCGGCTGATCCTTAACCTATTCCATGGCCAGCATTTTCAACTGACCTTCAACACCGGGCTGAACAACCTCGACAGCCAATGGGCGGGCCTGCTGATCTTTGATGAAACCGGTCAGGTGCTGTCCGCCAACCGCCGGGCCGACAATCTGCTGGGCATCAGCCTGTCGCGGGTCAGTGTCGAAAGCCTGTTCAAGGTCTCGCTGCTGGAGTTGTTGAACCAGCCGGACGGCCTGCCCTTCGCCTTGCAAACCTCAGGACGCAACCGCTTCCAGTGCCTGTTGAAGCGGCCGAAACAGACAGTGATTCAGGCGCGGCTGTTTTCTGAGACAAAGAGCGCAGAACCCACGCTCGCGGCACCGGCAGCGATCAGTCTCAATACCCTGCACTTCGGTGACATCCGCGTGGAAAAAGCCGTGCGCCAGGCCGAGCGGTTACTGGAAAAAGACATTCCGTTGTTGATCCACGGCGAAACCGGGGTCGGCAAGGAAGTCTTCGTCAAAGCCCTGCATCAGGCCAGTTCCCGGAGCAAAAAACCCTTCATTGCCGTCAACTGTGCAGCGATCCCCGCCGAACTGGTGGAGTCCGAGCTGTTTGGTTATGAGAGAGGCGCGTTCACCGGCGCCAACCAGAAAGGCAGCATCGGGCTGATCCGCAAGGCTGACAAAGGCACCCTGTTCCTTGATGAAATCGGCGATATGCCGTTGCCGACTCAGGCTCGACTGCTGCGAGTGTTGCAGGAGCGTTGCGTGCAACCGGTGGGCAGCAGCGAGTTGTTCCAAGTGGATATACGGATTATTTCGGCAACTAACCGCTCATTGCGCGAGCAGGTTCAGTTGGGGCGCTTCCGCGAGGATTTGTATTACCGGATTGGTGGTTTGACCCTGGAACTGCCGCCCTTAAGAGAACGCAGTGATAAAGAGGCGTTGTTCAAACGGTTGTGGGAACAGCACCGCGAGCCGAGCCAATGGGCCGGCTTGAGCAGAGAGGTATTGGAGTTGTTCGGGCGCCACCCGTGGCCGGGGAATTTGCGCCAAGTCAGCAGCGTGATGCAGGTAGCGCTGGCCATGGCCGAGGAACAACCGGTGCGACCGGAGCATTTGCCGGATGATTTCTTTGTTGATTTGGAATTGGAGCCGGTGGAGGTGGCGGAGCCGTTGGCGGTGGATTTAAATGATGCCGAGGACTTGAATCGGCAGTTGCAGGCGGCGGGAGGCAATATCTCGCACTTGGCCCGCAGGCTCGGGGTTAGCCGAAATACCCTTTATAAACGGTTGCGACAACTTGGAGATTGAGTGAGCGAGACTACCCTCACCCCAGCCCTCTCCCAGGGGGAGAGGGAGCCAACCGAGGTGTCTGGCGTCATACATCGACCTGAAAAACCGAGTCGATTATGGATTCACTACAAGACTTTGAGGTCGCAAAATATGCCGAACATCCCCCAATCAGTCCCCTCTCCTGGGGGAGAGGGTTAGGGTGAGGGCGAAATTCCGGACAGTGCCAATTATTGAAAGGCTGGCTCAACATTCGCAGCTGAGACCGCACTCAATGTGCGCAGACCAACCAGCACCACAACTACCATCACGACACCGGCGCCAATGGCCACCCCAAACCCTGCCCGCGCGCCATATGCATCGATAACCAGACCCGAAAGCATGCCACCGAGCGCTACGCCGATGCTGATGCCGGTGGTCATCCACGTCAGGCCTTCGGTAATCCTCGATGGCGGAACGATGATCGTACCCAGATTCATCACCACCACCATGGTTGGCGCAAATGAAATGCCAGCGATAAACAGCATCCCTGAAAGGATAAAAACGTCCGCTGAGAAAATCGGTAAAACACCTGTCAGTGCCGTGACCAATATCCCGATAAAGAACTGTTTTTCTATCGGCAGAGAAATCTTCAACGCACCAAATGTCAGACCCGCAACCATCGAGCCGAGCGCATAGGCTGCGAGGATGAATGTGGCGGACTCTGGCCAGCCTTGTGCGTTGGCGAAGGCCACGACTGCCACGTCGATCGATCCGCCAATCACCCCCATCGCCAGCAACGCGAGGACGATGGTGCGTACGCCGGGAATAAGCAATGTGGAGCTGGTGCGGCTGATGTTGCCCACGACCACTTTCGGTTCTGTCTGGCGCTGCATAAGAAAAGTCGTCATCCCGACCGCCAGCAGCACGACGGCAACCAGCGGCCCGGCTTCGGGGAAAAAACTCACGCTCAAACCAATCGCCAGGGGTGGGCCGATGATGTAGGCGAGTTCAGTCAGCACGGTGTCCAGAGAGAACGCCGTGTGCAATTGCGGTTTGCCACGGAACAGCTGCGACCAGCGTGCTCTGATCATCGAGGGCATGCTCGGCATCGTCCCCGCGAGTGCCGCCAGAACGAACAGCAGCGCGACCGGCGCCCGCAGGTACACAGCGATGATCAGCGCCAGCAACATGCCAATGCTGAAAGCGGTGACGACAGGCAGGACTCGACTCTGGCCACGCTGATCAACCAGTTTCGATATGTGCGGGCCGAACAGCGCATTGGCCAAGGTAAACGTACCGGCGACCGCGCCGGCCAGCCAATAAACACCGGTCTGCTGCACCAACATGGTGATGATGCCGATGCCGATCATTGCCTGTGGCAGACGGGCAATGGCGCTCGCGAGTACCAACCCCGTGGCGCCCGGGGTCGTCAGAAGTTCGCGATAGGGATTAGCCATGATTTCTCCATTTTGTATTCGCCGCTGATGAGCATCCGGCTGCACGCGACGCAGTCAGGATTAGCTGCGTCCGACATCAAGACGTATGCGAAGACCGAAAGCAACCCCTCACCCCAGCCCTCTCCCGGAGGTAGAGGGGGCCGACCGAGGTGTCTGGCGTCCTGCATCGACCTAAGCGACCGGGTTGATTATGGAATCGGCACACCAGGTTCAGGTCGATGTATGTCGAAAGCATCCCCCGATCAGTCCCCTCTCCTAGGGGAGAGGGTTAGGGTGAGGGGGGAATCTCAGGATGCCGCTGCACTCGCGGACAAACCATAAACAAAAACCCGCACAAGGCGGGTTTTGTTTGTAGCAAACGCAGCAATCAGTCAGCCAATCGCCAGGTCGTCCCACCCTTCCCGTCTTCCAGCACCACGCCCATGGCGGTGAGCTGGTCGCGGATACGGTCGGATTCGGCCCAGTCTTTACCAGCACGAGCGGCCAGACGCGCGGCAATCAGCGCATCAACCTCAGCCGCATCAACCCGCCCTTCGGCACCGGCCTGCAGGAAGTCATCAGCTTCGAGCTGCAACACACCCAGCACACTCGCCAATTCCTTCAAGCGCGCCGCCAAACCCGCCGCTGCATCAATATCACTTTCGCGCAGACGATTGATCTCGCGAACCATCTCGAACAGCACCGCGCAGGCTTCCGGCGTACCAAAGTCGTCGTTCATCACCTGAGTGAATCGCTCGACAAAGGCTTCGCCACCGGCCGGTGCCACCTTCGGCAGGCCTTTCAACGCATGGTAGAAACGCTCGAGTGCGCCTTTGGCGTCCTTGAGGTTGTCTTCCGAATAGTTGATCGCGCTGCGGTAGTGGCTCGACACCAGCAAGTAACGCACGACTTCCGGGTGGTACTTTTCCAGCACGTCGCGAATGGTGAAGAAGTTGTTCAAGGACTTGGACATCTTCTCGCCATTGATGCGAATCATGCCGCAATGCATCCACGCGTTGGCGTAGGTCTTGCCGGTGGCCGCTTCGCTCTGGGCGATTTCGTTTTCGTGGTGCGGGAACTCGAGGTCGCTGCCGCCGCCATGAATGTCGAAGGTCTCGCCGAGGCAGCAGGTCGACATCACCGAGCACTCGATGTGCCAGCCCGGACGACCGTCGCCCCACGGCGATGGCCAGCTCGGCTCACCCGGCTTGGCGCCTTTCCACAGCACAAAGTCCAGCGGATCCTGCTTGGACTCGTCGACTTCGATCCGCGCGCCGATGCGCAGGTCTTCGATCTTCTTGCGCGACAGCTTGCCGTAGCCCATGAACTTGGCGACGCGGTAATACACGTCGCCATTGCCCGGAGCGTAGGCGTAGCCCTTGTCAATCAGGGTCTGGATCATCGCGTGCATGCCGGGGATATGCCCGGTGGCGCGCGGTTCCATGTCCGGCTTCTGGATGTTCAGGCGCGCTTCGTCTTCGTGCATCGCCGCAATCATGCGCTCGGTCAAGGCTTCGAACGACTCGCCGTTCTCGTTGGCCCGATTGATGATCTTGTCGTCGATGTCGGTGATGTTGCGCACGTAAGTCAGGTCGTAGCCGCTGAACCGCAACCAGCGGGTTACCAGGTCGAACGCGACCATGCTGCGGCCGTGGCCCAGGTGGCAGTAGTCGTACACGGTCATCCCGCAGACGTACATGCGCACCTTGTTGCCATCCAGCGGCTTGAAGACTTCTTTGCTCTTGGTGAGCGTGTTGTAGATCGTAAGCACTTTAGGTTCCTTGAATCACTGGCCCCACGAATCACGCAAGGTCACGGTACGGTTGAACACCGGATGACCGGGTTTCGAGTCCTTGATATCCGCGCAGAAGTAACCTTCGCGCTCGAACTGGAAACGGTCTTCCGGCTGTGCATTGCCCAGCGAAGGCTCGGCACGACAACCGGTGAGAACTTGCAGCGAATCAGGGTTGATGTTGTCCAGGAAACTGGCGCTGTCTTCGGCCTTCTCAGGGTTGGCCGAACGGAACAGGCGATCGTACAGACGCACTTCACACTCGACGCTGGCCGCGGCCGGCACCCAGTGAACCACGCCTTTGACCTTGCGGCCTTCAGGGTTCTTGCCCAGGGTTTCCGGGTCGTAGGAGCAACGCAGTTCGACGATGTTGCCATCGGCATCCTTGATCGCTTCGTCGGCGCGAATCACGTAGCTGCCGCGCAGACGCACTTCGCCAGCCGGTTCCAGGCGCTTGTAGCCTTTTGGCGGCTCTTCCATGAAGTCTTCACGGTCGATGTAGATCTCACGGGCGAACGGCAGGACGCGCACGCCCATGTCTTCTTTCGGGTGGCACGCCAGTTCGAGGTTCTCGACCTGACCTTCCGGGTAGTTGGTGATCACGACTTTCAGCGGGCGCAACACGCACATGGCACGCGGGGCGCTGTGGTCGAGGTCGTCACGGATGCTGAATTCCAGCATGCCGAAGTCGACCACGCCGTCGGAACGGTTGGTGCCGACCATTTCGCAGAAGTTGCGGATCGATTTCGGCGTGTAACCACGGCGGCGGAAGCCGGACAGCGTGGACATGCGCGGATCGTCCCAGCCATGAACGTGCTTTTCATCGACCAGTTGCTTGAGCTTGCGCTTGCTGGTGATCGTGTAGTTCAGGTTCAGACGGCTGAATTCGTACTGACGCGGTTGCGCTGGCACGGGCAGGTTCTCGAGGAACCACTCGTACAGCGGGCGATGGCTTTCGAACTCCAGGGTGCAGATCGAGTGGGTGATGCCTTCGATGGCGTCCGACTGACCGTGAGTGAAGTCGTAGTTCGGGTAGATGCACCACTTGTCACCGGTCTGGTGGTGGTGAGCGTGGCGGATGCGATACATGATCGGGTCGCGCAGGTTCATGTTCGGCGAGGCCATGTCGATCTTGGCCCGCAACACGCGTGCGCCGTCCTTGAATTCACCGGCTTTCATGCGGGCGAACCAATCCAGGTTCTCTTCCACGGAGCGATCGCGGAACGGGCTGTTCTTGCCCGGCTCGGTCAGGCTGCCACGGTATTCCTTGGCCTGTTCAGGGCTCAGGTCATCGACGTAGGCCTTGCCGGCCTTGATCAGCTCAACGGCCCAGTCGTGCAACTGGTCGAAATACTGCGAGGCGTAGCGCACTTCACCGGACCATTCGAAGCCAAGCCATTTGACGTCGCTTTCGATCGCGTCGATGTATTCCTGGTCTTCCTTGGCCGGGTTGGTGTCGTCGAAACGCAGGTGCGTGACGCCGCCAAATTCCTGGGCCAGGCCGAAGTTCACGCAAATCGACTTGGCGTGACCAATGTGCAGGTAGCCGTTGGGCTCAGGCGGGAAACGGGTGACGATCTGCGTGTGCTTACCCGAGTCCAGGTCCGCCTGGATGATCGGGCGCAGGAAATTGACCGGCACGGCAGGGCCGGTCTTGGAATTCGAGGTAGGGTCGACAGTGGGCTTGCTCATAGGATCCTTGAACGTACAAGTGCGCGGCCAGTTGGCCAAATCAAAGCGGCTGTTAAAACAAAGGGGCTTATCATAGCCGATGCCGCCAAGTCGCTGACAGAGCAGGCCCGAAAACGGCTGCATTTAATCGGATGCAAATGAAAAACAGCCTCGAAATTCGCGCCCGGCACGCTAAACTGCGCATCTTGGCCAAAATTGGCCGGACCGGTTGAGGGCTGCAAAGCCCCGAAACCCACGAATTCATATAAAGAGTACCGATCATGACCCAAGTCAAACTGACCACCAACCATGGCGACATCGTCCTGGAACTGAACGCTGAAAAGGCACCGCTGACAGTTGCCAACTTCATCGAGTACGTCAACGCCGGTCACTACGAAAACACTGTTTTCCACCGCGTCATCGGTAACTTCATGATCCAGGGCGGCGGTTTCGAGCCAGGCATGAAAGAAAAGAAAGACAAGCGCCCAAGCATCCAGAACGAAGCCGACAACGGCCTGCCGAACGAGAAGTACACCGTGGCCATGGCGCGCACCATGGAGCCGCATTCGGCTTCCGCCCAGTTCTTCATCAACGTGGCTGACAACAGCTTCCTGAACCACAGCGCCAAGACCACTCAGGGCTGGGGCTACGCGGTATTCGCCAAAGTCGTTGCAGGCACCGACGTGGTCGACAAGATCAAAGGTGTTTCCACCACCATGAAGTCCGGCCACCAGGACGTACCAGCAGAAGACGTGATCATCGAGAAAGCCGAGATCATTGAGTGATACTGCTGATTTCAGACTTGCATCTGGAAGAGGAGCGCCCGGACATCAGCCGGGCGTTTCTGGATTTGCTCGCCGGACGCGCCCGCTCGGCGAGTACGTTGTACATCCTGGGCGACTTTTTCGAGGCGTGGATTGGCGACGATGCCATGACGCCGTTCCAGCGTTCCATCTGCCAGGCCCTGCGCGATCTTAGCGACAGCGGTACGGCCATTTTTCTGATGCACGGCAATCGCGACTTCATGCTCGGCCAGGCCTTCTGCAAACAGGCCGGCTGTACATTGCTGAAAGACCCGAGTGTCGTGCAGTTTTACGGCGAGCCGGTGCTATTGATGCACGGCGACAGCCTCTGCACCCGCGACGAAGCCTATATGAAGCTGCGTCGCTATTTGCGTAACCCGATCACCCTGTTCATCCTTCGGCACTTGCCTTTGCGGACGCGACATAAACTGGCGCGCAAGCTGCGCAGTGAAAGCCGTGCGCAAACGCGGATGAAGGCCAATGACATTGTGGATGTCACGCCGGAAGAAGTGCCGCGGATCATGCAGGCCTTTGGCGTGAAGACCTTGATCCATGGGCATACCCATCGTCCGGCCATCCACAAGTTGCAGATTGGCGAGCAAGCGGCCAAGCGCATTGTGTTGGGGGATTGGGATCGTCAGGGGTGGGCGTTGCAGGTGGATGAGCAAGGATTTGCGTTGGCGCCGTTCGACTTCGCCCCGCCGCTGGGTTTATCGAACGGCTGAAAACCACCCCTCACCCCAGCCCTCTCCCCAGAGGGGAGAGGGGGAAAGGGAGCCGACCGAGTGCAATTCAGAACCTGAGTGTCGTGGTCAACTAATTCCGGACACCTCGATAGGTGATTTTGATGCCATCGCCCGTTCATAAACTGTCGGTGGCAGATATCCCAGTTTCGAGTGCAGCCGTTCGTTGTTGTAAAACCCAACGATGTACTCAGTGATGTCGCGTATCGCCTCGCCATGGTTGGCGTAATCACGTCGCCATACCCGCTCCATTTTCAAGCTCAGGAAGAAGCGCTCCATCACTGCGTTATCCCAGCAGTTACCTTTACGGCTCATGCTTTGCTGCATGTCACTTCTTGCCAGCAGCGCTCTGTAGCTCGCACTCGCGTACTGGCTGCCGCGATCCGAGTGGGCGATCAAGCCGGGTGGCGGTTGACGTTGAGCAACCGCCAGCTGCATTGCACTGCACACCAGTTCAGCGGGCATGTTCGGCGCCATTGACCAGCCCACTACCTTGCGTGAGAACAAGTCCAGCACCACAGCCAGATACAACCAGCCACTGCGGGTTCGGATGTAGGTAATGTCTGCTACCCAGGCCTTGTTCGCCGCCTCGGGTTCAAATTGGCGGTTCAATACATTTTCAGCAATCGGCAGGTCATGTTTGCTGTCGGTGGTGTGCACAAATTTACGCTTCCAGGCCGAACGCAGGCCGTTGACGCGCATCATGCGGCGAATCTTGTAAATGCCTACTTCCATACCCTTTGCACGTAACGCTTTACGCAATGGGCGACTGCCATAGCAGCCGCCACTTTCAGCAAACGACGCCTTGAGTTGCAGAGCAACGGGGCAGATCGATGCAGGAGCCTCAGCGCGCTTGTTGGCCTCGTAGAAGCCGGATCGACTAACCCCCAACAAACGACACACATACGCCACCGAATAAGCCTTCTGTTGCAGCTGCCGAACCAAGCGGTACGTTACTTCAGCTCGCGGGCAAAGAAGGCGGTGGCTTTTTTTAATACATCGTTATCCATCTTGAGTTGACGGTTTTCTTGCTCCAACTGACGAATACGCTGTTGCTCAGAGGTCAGCGGCTTGCCGATCCCGGCTTGTCCCAACTTCTCGGCCTCATACTGTTGTACCCAGCGTCGAACGGCCGTATCACCAATATCAAGATCACGACAAACCTGTGAAACACTCAGGCCCTGGTCCTTGATCATCTTTACAACTTCCAGCTTGAAGCTGTCGTCGAATACTTTACGTTTGTCGGTCATGGAGAACTCCTCAATAGGTGCATTTTCCACCTATCGGGGTGTCCGGGGAAATTAGACCACTGCAGAGTTCAACTCGATCATTCAGGTCGATGAAACTCGAACAAACAACTTGGTCAGTCCCCTCTCCCTCTGGGAGAGGGTTAGGGTGAGGGCTAATGCCCAGACGCCGCCGGGCCTGCTTTAGCGGCAAACGGCGGTTTCGCCAGCCACACAATCACGATCAAGCCCATGAATGCCCACCCCAGCAACGTGAAGTAATCCACGGTGGAGAGCATGTACGCCTGACTGGTCAGCACATGATCCAGTTGCGCATACGCTGGATTGCTCGCCCCGCCCAGGCTGTTCAGCGCCTCACGGGTAGCCGGCTCATAGGTGCTGATGCTTTCGCTCATATAGGCGTGGTGCTGATCGGCCCGGCGAATCCAGATCCAGGTCGTCAACGACGCCGCAAAACTACCGCCCAAGGTCCGCAGGAACGTCGCCAGGCCCGCGCCGTCGGCGATCTGGCTCGGTGGCAGGTCCGACATCAGAATGCTCAAGGTCGGCATGAAGAACAGCGCCACGCCAATGCCCATGAACAGCTGCACCAGAGCGATGTGCTGGAAGTCCACTTCGTTGGTAAACCCGGCACGCATGAAGCAGCTCAGGCCAATCGCCAGGAACGCCAGGCCGGCCAGCAGCCGCAGGTCGAATTTGTGTGCATATTTGCCGACAAACGGCGACATCAGCACCGGCAGAATGCCGATCGGCGCCACCGCCAGCCCCGCCCAGGTCGCCGTGTAACCCATCTGGGTTTGCAGCCATTGCGGCAGAATCAGGTTGATCCCGAAGAACCCGGCGTAACCCAACACCAGCACAATCGTGCCGATGCGGAAGTTGCGGTAAGCGAACAGCCGCAGATTGACCACCGGGTGTTTGTCAGTCATTTCCCAGATCACGAACACCGCCAGCGCTATCACCGAAATGGCCGCGCCAATGAGGATGAAGTTCGACTCGAACCAATCCAGGTCGTTACCCTTGTCGAGGATCACCTGCAACGCGCCGACGCCAATGATCAGCGTGATCAAACCGACGTAATCCATCGGCTGGTAACTGGTTTCCACCGGCCGCGCCTTGAGTTGCGAACGCACCACCATCACCGCAAAGATGCCGATCGGCACGTTGATGAAGAAGATCCACGGCCAGCTGTAACTGTCGGTGATCCAGCCGCCGAGGATGGGACCTGCAATTGGTGCGACCACCGTGACCATCGCCAGCAATGCCAGGGCCATGCCGCGCCTGGCGGGCGGATAGATGGCAATCAGCAGCGTTTGAGTCATCGGGTACAGGGGACCTGCCACCAGACCTTGCAGCACCCGGAAGCCAATCAGCTCAGGCATCGAGGTCGAGATCCCGCACAGAAACGAAGCCACCACGAACAGAATCGTCGCCCAAAGAAACAGCTTCACCTCACCAAACCGCCGGCTGAGCCAACCGGTCAGCGGCAGCGCGATAGCGTTGCTCACTGCGAATGAGGTAATCACCCAGGTGCCCTGCTCCGAACTCACGCCCAAGTTGCCGGAAATCGTCGGCAGCGCCACGTTGGCGATGGTGGTGTCGAGCACTTGCATGAAGGTCGCCAGCGACAGGCCGATAGTGCTGAGCACTAGGCTTGGCGGCGTGAAAGACGCGTTATTACTCATCGCGAATCCTTTGGAACTTGGCTGGCGCGACGCCTTTTAACGGGCGCCGCTGACCCTGTGGGAGCGAGCCTGCTCGCGATAGCGGTGGATCAATCAACAAAGATGTTGAATGTAAATCCGCCATCGTCGGAACGCCGCCCGGAGCAAACTCGCTCCCACAGGGTCGGTGTGATGACCAATCAGCGCTGAACGGTTTTACTGACCGCAGCGCTGTTGTCGTGGATCAACTGAGTGATCATCGCGTCGGCCTCGGCCAACTGACGCTCATACACGTTGGTGCTGAACGAGGCCTTTTGCGGCGGCTGTTGCGCCAGCACCGGACCGCTCTGGTCACGCAGGTTCACATCGACCTGGGTCGACAGGCCGACCCGCAACGGGTGCTTGGCCAGTTCTTCGGCGTTGATGTGAATCCGCACCGGCACACGCTGGACGATCTTGATCCAGTTACCGGTGGCGTTCTGTGCTGGCAGCAAGGCAAACGCGCTGCCGGTACCGGCACCGAGGCTGTCGATGGTGCCGCTGAACTTCACGTCGCTGCCGTAGAGGTCGGCCTCGATGTCCACCGGCTGACCGATACGCATGTCACGCAGCTGGGTTTCCTTGAAGTTGGCGTCGATCCACAGTTGATCCAGCGGGATGACTGCCATCAGCGCCGTGCCCGGCTGGACGCGTTGGCCCAGTTGCACGGAGCGCTTGGCGACATAACCGGTGACCGGTGCGATCAAGGTGCTGCGGGAGTTGTTCAAGTAAGCCTGACGCAGTTGCGCGGCGGCGGACATCACGTCCGGGTGCGACGACACCACGGTGTCATCGACCAGCGCACTGGTGGTTTTGAGTTGCTGTTTGGCGTTGGCCAAGGCGTTTTGCGCCGAGGTCAGGTCGTCGCGAGCATGGGACAGTTCTTCCTGGGAAATCGCGCCGCCAGCGGCGAGGTTCTTCCGGCGATTGAAGTTGTCCTGAGCCTTCTGCACTTCAGCCTGTTGGGCGTTGACCTGGGCTTTCATGCCGTCGACGTTACTGTACAAGCCGCGCACCTGACGCACGGTTCGGGCCAGGTTGGCCTGGGCACTTTGCAGACCGACTTCGGCGTCGTTCGGGTCGAAGTTGATCAGCACTTGGCCTTCGTGAACCAGGTCGCCATCGTCGGCACCGATGCTGACCACGGTGCCGGTGACCAGCGGAGTGATTTCCACCACGTTGCCGTTTACATAGGCGTCGTCGGTGCTTTCGTTCCAGCGCCCGTAGAATTCGTGATAACCCCAGACGCCGACACCGGCGAGGATCACCACGATCGCAAGCACCACTAGCATGACTTTGCGTTTGCGCGAATTGCTCGCGTCTTGAGTGTTGTCAGGGGTTTGTGTTGTTGTATCGGCAGTAGCCATGACGAATACCTTGAATTAGTTGTGCTGCGTGGCTGGGGTTGCGTTGGCTGCGGTCAGGGTCTCGCCCTGGAAGCCGCCGCCCAGCGCCTGCATCAGTTGGATCGACAGGTCGATCTGCTCGGCATTCAGGTTGGCCAGCTGACGCTGGGCCTGGAGCAATTGCTGCTCGATGCTGAGCACGTCCAGGTAATTGCCGATGCCGGAACCGTAACGCTGGACCACGGTGTTGTAAGAATCCTGGGCAATGTCGGTGGCGTGCTGCTGCGCCCCGATCTGCCGGCCGATATCGCGCAACTGGTTGATGGTGTCGCTGACATCGCCCAGGGCTTTCACCAGGCTTTTGTTGTACTGCGCCACGGCGAGGTCGTAATCGGCGTCGCGGGAATCGAGGTCGGCGCGCAGGCGGCCACCGTCGAAAATCGGCACCGAGATCGTCGGCGCGATGTTGAAGAAACGACTGGCCGAACCGAACATCGCATCGCCCAGCAACGACTCGGCACCGGCCGCAGCGCTCAGGTTGAGGTTGGGGTAAAACTGGGTTTTGCCGGCGTCGATGTTCTTGCTCGCCGCCTCAACCCGCCAACGGGCGGCCACCAGGTCGGGACGACGACCCAGCAACTCGGCCGGCAGCACCGAGGGCAACGCTACGGCGCTGGCTTGAAGGATTTTCGGCCGGGCGATTTCATTGCCGCGATCCGGGCCTTTACCGAGCAAGACGGCTAAGGCGATTTTTGCGCTTTGCAGGCGTTTCTCGGCGTCAATCAGGCTGGCTTCGGACGTGGCTTCCAGACTCTCGGTTTGCTGGAACTGGTACTGACTGTCGATCCCCGAGCTCAGACGACGCTGGCTCAGGTCGAGCATTTGTTTGGTGCGCTTGAGGTCTTCACTGGCCAGGTCATAGACGATATGCGCCTGACCCAGATCGCTATAAGCGCGAGCCACGTCGGCGGACAACGTCAGCTGAGCGGCTTGTTGATCGACTTCGGCAGCACGGGCCTGGCCCAGCGCAGCTTCCCAGGCGTCGCGCTGACCGCCCCAGAGATCGAAGTTGTAATTGAAACTGGCACTGATGTTACGCACGGTGGAGTACGTGCCACCCTGCCCGCTCGGGTCCTGATCCCGGGCCAGACGCGAACGGCTGACGCCAGCGCTGGCATCGAGGGTCGGCATCCGCGCCGCATCCGCTGCATAGGCGGCGGCACTGGCCTGGTGGGCGCGGGCATCGGCGATTTGCATGTCGGGGCTGTCGTGCAGGGCTTCGCGGATCAAGCCGTCGAGCTGTGGGTCGCCGAGGCTTTTCCACCAGTCGCTTTTCGGCCAGGCCGCGGGCGACAGGGTCACACCGCTGAGGGATTGCCCGGCCTTGAGGTTTTTCGCATCGAGGCTGACGCCTTCAGTGGTCAGGCCGCTGTAGCTGGCGCAACCGGCGAGGCTCATGGCCAACAGCACCAGGCTCAGTCCGGTACGCAGGGTTTTGCTGCTCATTTTTTACCTACCCGCAGCAGGGTGATCGAGTCACCGGCTGCCACCAAAATTTTCGTCAGGATCTGTTCCAGGGTTTTCAATTCTTCAGGGGTGATCGCACCTGCCAGCTCATTCATGGCGTCAGCGCCGATCTCCGGCAGACGGTCAGTCAACTGCTGGCCTTGCTCGGTCAGCACCAGTTGAACCTGACGGCGGTCTGCCTCGGAGCGTTGGCGGGCGAGGAAGCCTTTCTGTTCCAGACGATCGAGCATGCGGGTCATCGAACCGCTGTCCAGCGACAGGTGACGGCACAGCTCGGCCGGGGTATCGACGCCGAACTGGGCCATGATGATCAGCACTTTGAACTGCGCGGCGGTGATGCCGTGGGGTTCCATGTGCGTGTCGATGATCCGGTCCTTGAGCAGCGCGGCGCGCCCGAGCAGGAGGCCGAGATGGCAATTATGGAAATCGTATGAGGTGAAATGTTTCATCTGACCACCGATTAGCTGCCTAGGCAGAGAATGTGTGGCGAGATGTTACTGCCTAGGCAGCGAATGTCAACGCAATAGTTAGGTTGCTTGCTATTTGACTGATAAATGGGGTGCCGGACTTGCGGTGACCGGACAGCCTGCTCGCGAAGAAAGCGACTCGGTTTCGGAGGGAACGCGGGACTAAAAGTCCCGCTTGTAGAAGATGTCCAGCGAACTGGCCACGCCGCCCGCCGCTTCGAGGTAGACCTTCTTGCTCAGCTTGTAACGCAAGGCGATGGTGTTGGCCGGCTCGAACACGCCAACGCCATAACGCAGGCTGAGCTTCTCGGAGATATTGCCGCTGGCCACCACGCTGGTTGCATTGCCGCTGCCTTGAGTGTCGAGTTGGAAGTCCTGAATGCCCAGGTTCTTGGCCAACCCGCTGGTCACCCCCGAACTACCCATCAAGCCCAATCCAAGGGCCGCTTGGGCGAGCATGTTGTTGTCCTCACCGTTGGTGCTCAGCGGACGCCCCAGCACCAGATAGGACAATGCCTGTTCCTGGCTCATCGCCGGCTCGGAGAAGATCTGTGTGGTCGGCTGCTCGGCGCTACCGCTCAGGCGAATGCCGGCGATAACGTCGTCGGTCTGTCGAATCGCTTCGATGTCCAGATACGGCTGGTCGATCGGGCCGGCAAACAGCAAACGCGCCCGGCGCACGGTCAATCGCTGACCGTAGGCGCGATAACGCCCATCGTTGAGCCAGAGCTCGCCGCGGGTGTCCATGTTGTCGCCGATGTGCACATGACCTTGCAGGTTGGCGGTCAGGCCAAACCCGGCAAAGCTGAGTTTGTCCTGTCCGACCACCACATCGATGTCCATCGCCATGGCCATCGGGGGTTTGCCCTCTTCGGTCTGCTGGCCGACGATCACCGTGTCATCGGACACCTTGACCGTCGACGGCGGCAACTCGCGCACGGTGATCTCGCCTTTTGGCACCAGCACCTTGCCGGCAATCGCCAGTTTGTCGTCCTTCACCGAAATCTTCAGGTCCGGCGCCATTTCCAGCTTGGCGTAGGGCTCGACGGTGACGGGCAATTGCGTACCTTTGAGCGCCAGATCCACCACCAATGCCTGACCCCAGGCGATGTTGCCGCTCAAGGTGCCCTGCCCGGTCTTGCCGCTTTTCCAGCCGCCGTTCAATTGCACGGTTTCGCCAGCGATCACGGCTTGAAGTTGCAGCGCTTCAAGGTCCATCGGCAGTTCAGGCCCGGAAATCTCACCATCGCTGAGCAGCAGATTGCCGTTGACCTGCGGCGCCAGCAGCGTACCTGCGAGCGTGCCGCTGCCATTCAAGCGTCCGGTCAGTTTCTCGACCATCGGCACAAACGGCCGCGCTACCGACAGGTCCAGTCCATTCAAACGGAATGAGCCGGTCAGTGGCTTGTCCTTCGGTAAAGGATTGATCTGCGCCTGGAGCATAAGCTCACCGAGCTTGCCGCCGACGAAATTGAGGTCAGTGTCGATGCGCTTGGGCGTGAGTTTGCTGTTCAGTTTCAGGGTCTGGTACGGGAAGTCCAGCCACTGGTCCTTCTCCTTGATGCGCAACGTGCCGCCGCTGGCATCGATACTGATCTGGCCGTTCGGGCCGCTGGCCGGCAGGTCCAGTTGCAGGTCGGCGTTGAGTCGTCCCTTCCAGGCGAAATCCTTGGGCAACCACTGCGCCAGGCTATCGATCGGGAACTGTTTGAGGTGATAACGCAGCTTTGGCTCAGGCATCAGGCGCTGATCCTCACCGCACAGGCTGGCTGGGCCGGACGTCCAGCAGTGGGCGCCAAAATTGATCTTGCCGTCCGCGAGCCGTTCAAGCTTCGCCGGGCCTTGCAGCTTCCAGTCTTGACCGCCGGCCTGGATATCGCCGCTGGCCAGGCGCCCACGCCAATTGCCTTGGTCCAGATTGCCGTTGAGGCCGAGCGCGAGTTTCAGCTTCGGTCCTTGCAGGTCGAGGGTGAATTTCTGGTTTTTGATATCGCCCTGACCACTGGCGGTCAGCGTTCCCAGTGACGTGTCACCCGCCTGGATGCCGCTCCCTTTGAGGTCGATTTTGGCCCGTTGCGCGCTGTCGAGGGTGGCGTCCAGGTTCAGGCTTTGCAGGCGATTGTCTTCGAACGCCAGTTGCGTGCCTTGCAGCCCGAGCTTGCCTTGCGGCGCCTTGAGCGTCCCGGCGACATCGACGCGACCATTGAGCTGACCGCGCAGTTGCGGCCACAGCTGAGCCAGGCGCGGCAGCTTGATATCGATCTGACCGGCGAGCTTCTGTTGCAGGCTGCCTTTGCCGTTGATGCTGTTGTCGCCCAGACGAATCTGTAGCGCGCTGAGGTTCCATTGCTCGCCGCCGCCATCGGCTTTGGCCTGGATCACTGCCGGTTGGCCGCGCAGTTTGCCTTTCAAATCCAGGTCGGCGGTCAGGCTGAGTTTTTCATTCTTCATCTCACCTTTACTGCGTAACGGTCCGGCCAGCGTACCTGGTAGTTCCGCCACCCAATACGCCGGGTTGATCGCCGACAGGTCCAGCGCGGTGTCCCAGGCAATGCCGTCGGCGAACTGCAGGTTCAGGTGCCCTTCGGCCTTGCCCTGCCCGGCTTCGAGTTGAATTTGTTGCAGGTAGATTTTCGTCAGATCACCGCTGAACGGGCTGGTCAGGCTGAACGCGCCGGCCGGGCCATCGAGTGCGGCGTTGAAGTGCCCCATGTACATGCCGTCGGTGTAGGAGACTTCACCGTTGAAGCTACGCAACGCCACTTCTGGCTCGTCGATCAGCGGATAGAGGCGATGCCACGGAAAATCCAGCCAGTCGATTTTGGCATCGGCGCTCAGGCCTTTGCTCCAGTCGAGGTTGCCGGTGAGTTTCAGGCTTTGCTTGTCGTTGGCCGTGAGGTCCAACCCGGCGATCTGAGCGCCGTTGGCGTCAACCTTGCCTTGCAACAGCAGCGCGACCGGGCCAAGTTCTGCGGGCAACGTGGCTTTGCCGAGCAACTGGTAACCGCTTTTCAGGTTGCCGTCGCCGGTGAGTTCCAGTTGGTTGAGTTGCAGGGTGTCCGGCAGATCGGCGCTGGCCTTGAAGCCGTCAGCGGTGATCCGCACCTTGGCCGGCAGGTTTTCCGCCAGCGGTTGCAGTTCACCGGTCAATTGCCCGTTGAGGTAGCCGCTGCTGTCGGCTTTCAGGTTGAGGGTTTTCAGCAGATCGCCGTCAACCTTCAGGGCCAGCGTCCAAGGCCCGGTGCCGGGGGCTGGCAGGGTCAGTTTGCCTTCAGCCTTGAGCGGCCAGTTACCGCTGGGTTGCAGCAGGCCTGAAAGTTTCAGACTCAGGTCGTCCCTTTGCAAATGAACGGAATCGATCTGCAAGCCGTTGGCCGTCCAGTGCGCCGCCAGTTGCAGGCCCTTGAGTTCTTCGCTGCCGTTGAACAGCAGGCTGCCGACCTGGACATCGCCCAGCTCGATGGCCAAGGGCAACTTCAGATCCGGGAGACTGATCGGCCCGCTGCTTTCTTCTTCCGTACCTGTCGGAAATTGCAGGCTGACCTGATCGGTTTTCATTTGCTCGATGCACAGGGTCATGCGCGTCAGGCACAACGGCGACCAGGCGAAAATCACCTTGTTCAGCTCGACCCGACTGCTGTCCTGCTGCCACAGCGCATGGTCGGCACTCCACTGTCCGCCCAAACGGCCCTGGAAATTCTCGACGGTCAAACCCGGCACAAAACCGAGCGCCCAACGGCTGCCCGTTGCTGTGCCAAGCATCGTGGCCACGGCCAGGACGACCAGCATCAGCAGCGCCAGAATCGCCAGCAACGTTACTTTCAAACCACGATTCACAGCTCAGGCCCCATGGAAAAGTGCAATCGAATGCCGCCGTCGTCGTCCATCGCATGGGCCAGGTCGAGGCGTATCGGCCCTACCGGAGAAACCCAGCGCACACCGATGCCGACGCCGGTCTTGAGGTCCGGCAGTTCGAGGGTATTGAAAGAGTTGCCTTGGTCGATGAAGGTCGCGACCCGCCATTTTTCGGCAATGGAGTACTGATACTCGACGCTGCCGGCAACCATGTAGCGGCCACCGATGCGGTCGCCCTCGGAGTTCTCCGGGGACAGGCTCTGGTAGTCGTAGCCACGCACGCTCTGATCGCCACCGGCAAAGAAGCGCAACGACGGCGGCACCGATTTGTAGCCGTTGGTGGCGCTGCCACCGACCTGCACCCGACCGAGGAAGCGGTGCTTGTCGAAGACCGTGGTCAAGCCTTTCACCAACGCGGTGCCGTAAAGCAGGTTGGTGTCAGAGCCCAAACCTTCCTTGGCCACTTTGGTCTCGAATTCCAGGCGATAACCGTTGTGCGGGTCGATGCGGTTATCACTTTTCAGGTAGGAATAGCTGACGCCAGGCATCAGCAACGTGCTGAGCCCCGAGTCGTCGCCGAGCCTGTATTCCTCGCGCTGCCACTTGAGCGACACCACCCGCTGCCAACCGCTGGGCAGCTTGCTGTGCCACTCGGGGCCGATGGTCAGCAGTTTGCTGAGGGAGTCCTTGTCGGCGATTTCTTCATTCTGATAGCCACCGGCGAACCGCAATTTGTCGGTCAGCGGCGGGTCCAGGGGAATGTCATAGAACACACCGACGTTCTGCCGAGGCGCCGAAACTTCGGTCTCCCAGCCATAGCTGTGCCCCTGAGGGTTGACCCAGTGTCGGGTCCAGTTGGCCTTGACCCGTGGGCCGACGTCGGTGGAATAACCCAGCCCCAGACCCATGGTCCGTGGTTTGCGCGTTTCGAGTTTGACGTCCACCGGGATCACGTCGTTCTTGGACGCCGTCGGCGCCGCATCCACCCGCACGCTTTCGAAATAGCCGCTCGATTGCATGGCTTGATTGAGCTCGGCGATCAGTTCGGAGTCATAAGGCGCGCCCGCCTTGAATGGCACCATGCGCCGCAGCAGGTCTTCGTCGAACGGCGTGTCACCTTCGAAACTGACCTTACCCAGCGAATAACGCGGGCCGCTGTTGTAGATCAGTTCGATGTCGGCGACGCCGGCTCGCGGGTCGACCGACAATTTCTGGCTACTGAAGTGCCCGCTGAAAAAACCGTAGCGCGAGGCCTGATTCTGAATCAGGCGCTTGGCGTCTTCGTAATGGCCATGGTTGAGCACTGCGCCGGTTTTCAGCAAATCGCTTTTGGGTACACGAAAGGATTTGAGGGTGGCAGCCGGGCCGTCGATGCGAACAGTGACGTTGCGCAAATGCACCGGCTCGCCGGGATCGATATTCAGCACCAGACGCGGTGTCTTGCCGCCCTTCACATCCGTGTCGATCTGCGGCTGGTAATAACCCAAGGCCTGGGCGGCCTTGCGTGCCTGTTCTTCGGCGCCACGACTGAAGCGCAGCAAGGCTTCTTCGTCTCGATCGCCGAGGCTGCCGATATAGCCCTCTATATTGGCTTTCAGTTCATCGTTGGACGGTTTGATCCGAACATCCAATTCACTTTGCGCCAGCGCCGCGCAGCTGGTAATCAGCATCAGCACGCCGCTGGTAATTCTTCCTGGAAACTTCATAGGCGCGGATGCTATCACGAGCTTGGGAGCGTGATAGAGCCTGGCGTGCGGTGAAAGTTCTACCTTTATGCCGTTGCTGTTTGTAACACCTGCGGATTGGCGTGGAAAAACACGTGCTCGCGAATCGGTCCTACGGCGACTTCTCCTATTTCCTCATAGCCCTGACGCTTATAGAACTCCAGATAACGAGGATTCCCGGTATCGAGGATTACGCCCTCGGAGTGCTCATCCACCGCGCACCAGTTGTGCACCGCTTGCAGCAATTGTTCGCCAAAGTGTTGGCCCTGAAATTGCGGATGAACCCCCAGCAACGGCAGCAGGTGTACCGAATCGGACGGCACGCAAGCCATCACGGCATCGTGATACTCGAGATAGCGTCGGGTGCAGCGAAACCCGGTGCTGAGCACCATGCGCAGACGCCAGGCCCAACTCTCTGTGATGCCAAGGCGACGTTGCGGCGGCGCGATCAACGCAATGCCGATCAACCGGTCGTTGACTAACAGGCCGATGGCCGGCAAGTCCTGAAGAAAGTGTTGTTTGACCAGCTCGCGCACGGTAGCGCGGACCCGCTGTTCATAACCGGGACGCTCCGCTTCGAACAGGTAGCCGAACGTCGGCTCATGCCGGTAAGCCTGGTACAGCAACGAACGTGCTTCGCGGGAATAGCCGTTGTCGAGCATGTGAATATCGGCGATGGCGGTCGAGGTTTCGGGCATAACGGTAGATCTCCCCTGGGCGAGGCTCAAAAAGGCCTCGTTCTTATTGGTACGAGCCTTGCGCAGTCGTGATCGTTCCCACGCCCCCAGACATTAGCAGCGCATTTGGACTACTGCCACGCTGGCCCCGATCCTACATGTCAGCTAGCATCGCGCTTTTGCCAGGACTGCCGACCATGAAGATCGTCTCCTTCAACATCAACGGGCTGCGCGCTCGCCCCCATCAGCTGGCGGCGCTGATCGAAAAGCATCAGCCAGATGTGATCGGACTGCAGGAAACCAAGGTTCACGACGACCAATTCCCGCTGGCCGAGGTTCAGGCACTGGGCTATCACGTGTATTTCCACGGTCAAAAAGGTCACTACGGCGTGGCCCTGCTCTCGCGTCAGGAACCTATCGCGCTGCACAAAGGTTTCGCCACCGATGAAGAAGACGCTCAGCGCCGCTTCATCTGGGGCACGTTCGCCGACGCCAATGGCGTGCCGGTGACCATCATGAACGGCTATTTCCCACAGGGCGAAAGCCGCGATCACCCGACCAAGTTCCCGGCCAAGGAACGCTTTTACAGCGACCTGCAGCAATTGCTGGAAAGCCAGTTCAGCAACGATCAGCCGGTGGTGGTGATGGGCGACGTGAACATTTCCCCGGAAGACTGCGACATCGGTATCGGCCCGGACAACATGAAACGCTGGCTGAAGACCGGTAAATGCAGCTTCTTGCCAGAAGAGCGCGAGTGGATGGCCCGTTTGAAGAACTGGGGCCTGGTGGACAGCTTCCGTCACTTGAACCCTGAGGTGGCCGACCGTTTCAGCTGGTTCGACTACCGTAGCCGCGGTTTTGAGGATGAGCCCAAGCGTGGGCTGCGGATTGACCTGATCATGGCGTCCCATGGGTTGTTGCCACGCGTGAAGGATGCGGGTGTGGATTACGAACTGCGCGGGATGGAAAAACCATCGGATCACGCGCCGATCTGGCTTGAACTGAACTGATCCCTACCTGTCGACACAGATCAACTGTGGGAGCGAGCCTGCTCGCGAATACGGTGTGTCATTCGATATTGATGTCGACTGACACACCGTATTCGCGAGCAAGCCCGCTTGCACATTAAAGACTGTCATCTTTCAGAAACCTTACTGACTTATTCTCCCGGCACTTCCTTTGGCTTATAAGGTGCCGGCATGACGCTGCGCGTGTTGTTCCTGTTGATGCTGTGCGCCTGGCTGCCGCTGACGGCGTCGGCTGGCGCGTTGGCGACGCCCGAGTCTGGCCCGGTGCTGCGCATCCAGGGTTCCAACACCATTGGCGCGGCATTGGGCCCGGCGCTGGTTGAGGGGTTGATGCGCGAACAGGGCCTGCTCAAGGTTCACAGCGAGACCCCGGACAAAGCCAACGAACTGCGCGTCATCGGCGAAACCGTTCAGGGCCGCCGGGTCGCGGTGGACATTGCGGCCCACGGTTCCAGCACCGGTTTCACCGCCCTGAAAAGCGCCACCGCCGACCTCGCCGCCTCTTCGCGCCCGATCAAGGACAGCGAACGGGCAGATCTTGCGCGCTTGGGCGACTTTAAAAGCCCCGGCGCCGAGCAGGTCATCGCCATCGATGGCCTGGCGATCATCCTTCATCCGCAAAATCCGTTGAGTGAACTGAACACCGAACAACTGGCGCGAATCTTCAGCGGCGAGGCAAAAACCTGGGAAGAACTCGGCGGCACCGGTGGGACGATTCATCTCTATGCGCGGGATGACCAATCGGGCACCTATGACACGTTCAAGGAATTGGTCCTCAGCCGCCGTGGGAAAACGCTGAGCAGCGCTGCGAAACGTTTCGAATCCAGCGAGCAATTGTCCGACGCAGTCAGCCTCGACCCGCAAGGGATCGGCTTCATCGGCCTGCCTTACGTGCGTCAGGCTAAAGCCGTGGCGATTGCCGATGGCCAATCCCAAGCCATGCTGCCGCTCAACAGCCTGATTGCCACGGAAGACTATCCGTTGTCACGTCGGCTGTTCTTTTACTTGCCGCCCAATGGGAAAAACCCTTGGGTCGAAGCACTGGTGGCGTTCGCCCAAAGCAGCAAGGGTCAGGCGATTGTCGCGGCCAATGGTTTTATCGCCCAGACCGTCCAGGCCATGAGCGTCACACCGAATGCATTGATGCCAGAGGGTTATCAGGCGCTCAGCCGTCACGCCCAGCGACTGACAGTGAATTTCCGTTTCGAAGAAGGCAGTGCGACGCTGGACAATAAGGCCCGGCAGGACCTGTGGCGGGTGCTCGACTATATAAAGCAGCGTGACAAGACCAATCGGCAGGTGACGCTGGTGGGGTTTGGCGACGCCAAAAGTGATCCGGCCCGCGCCGATCTGTTGTCGAAACTGCGCGCGATGGCTGTGCGACGGGAACTGGTGAAACGCGGCGTGGTGTTTCGCGAGATTCGTGGTTTTGGCGCTGAAATGCCGGTGGCGGCCAATAGCGCGGATGAGGGGCGGATCAAGAATCGGCGGGTTGAGGTGTGGGTGTATTGACGGTGTGTGTGTGTGTGTAGCAGCTGTCGAGCTTGCGAGGCTGCGTTCGGACGCAGCAGTCGTGAAATCAGACGATGCGGTGTTTCAGGGAGACCGCACATACAGGTTTGACGACTGCTGCGTCCGAACGCGGCCCGAGCCGAACGCAGCCTCGCAAGCTCGAGAGCTGCTACACGGCGGAGATCAGCCGAGCAGCTTCTGCAACTGCGCCGTGGTGTCCACCGCGCCCATCGTCTTGGCGGCATCCAGCGCAGAGACGCCATTGGCGTCTTTGGCTTTCGGGTCGGCGCCTTTGCTGATCAGGTAGTCCACGATTTCGACGCGATTGAACATCGCCGCCATCATCAGCGCAGTGCGACCGTCGAAGGACGAACCCTCCACTTGCGCGCCGCCTTCAACCAGTGCCTTGACCACCGCCAGGTCACCCTTGAACGCCGCGCCGGCAATCGGGCTCTGGCCGTTGTCGTTGCGGATTTCCGGGTCGGCCTTGTGTTCGAGCAGGACTTTTACCGTCTCCACATGGCCGTGGTAAGCGGCCAGCATCAGCAAGGTGTCGCCCTTGTGGTTACGCAGATTCGGCGGCAGGCCCTTGGTCAACAGTGCAGCCATCATGGCCGCATCGCCCTCGCGCGCTTTGTTGAATACCTGTTCGGCAAATTCAGCGGCTTCTTCGGGGGTCATCTGGCGGCTTTGGTCTGACATTGGGCACTCCACGTTCGGTTATTCGCAAAGCCGACAGTTTCCCGAGCAGCCCCGAGGCTGTCACTTCTTTTTTCTCATGGAAAGCCATAGCCACATTCAATAGCGCTGCATTCAATAACGAAAAGCGCCGCCGTGAATATCCGCCAGCAACTGCGGAGTGACCTGCACGTAAGTCTGGGTTCCCGGTAACCAGGCGTAGATCGGGTCATCGCCGGTTTTGCCGGGGTCGAAGGCTTCGTCCTTGAGGCGGGTCTTCTGATATTTGAACGTGCCGGTGGTCTCCATTTTCACTTTCACCCGCAGGAACAACGGCACCGCATAGGCGGGCATTTGCTCGCGGGCGAAGGCCAGCAGTTCGCTGAAGTCCAGGGTCGCCAGGGACTCGGCTGGCGTAATCGCCGCCATCCCCGCACGCCCGTTGGTGTTGCGGATTTCCACGCCGTAGGCCACGGCTTCGGAAATATTCGGATGTTGCAGAAGGATGTTTTCGACCTCGGTGGTCGAGACGTTTTCACCCTTCCAGCGGAATGTATCTCCCAGGCGGTCGACAAACTGCGCGTGACCAAAACCGATGTTGCGCAGCAGGTCACCGGTATTGAAGTAACGGTCGCCCTTCTCGAACACGTCGTGCAGCACAACCTTTTCGGTCTTCTGCGGATCGGTGTAGCCGTCGAGCGGTGCCTTGTCGTCGATCTTCGCCAGCAACAGCCCCTGCTCGCCTTTGGCAACCTTGCGCATGAAGCCCTTGGCATCCCGAATCGGCGCACCGCTGTCGTGGTCGTACGCCGCCAACTCCCATGACATCAGGGAAAAACCGACGGTGTTATCAAAGTTGAGGATGTTGGTGAAGCCGATGTTGCCGTCGCTGGCGGCGTACAACTCGCAGATGTGATTCACCGCAAAACGTGTCTTGAACTCGCCCCACGCGCCGGGGCGCAGGCCATTGCCGATCATCTTCGTCACGCTGTGCTTGCTGTCGTCGACGCTGGGCGGTTGATCCACCAGGTAGCGGCACAATTCGCCGACATAACCGAGGGTGGTCGCGCGGTACTTGCGCACATCGTTCCAGAATTGACTGGCGCTGAACTTGCGGCGAATGGCAAAACCCGAGGCGCCACTGATCGCCGAGCCCCAGCACACGCACAGCCCGGTAGCGTGATAGAGCGGCAAGGTGCAATAGACGACATCCTCCGGGCGCATATCCAAGGCGATCAGCCCGAAGCTTGCGGAGCTGCGCATCCAGCGGCCGTGTTTGAACACCCCGGCCTTGGGCAAGCCGGTGGTGCCCGAGGTGTAGATATAGAAACAAGGGTCGTCGAAAAAAACCTGCTGGCTGCTGGCGGGGTTGGCGCTGGAGCTGTCGGCACTGGCGGTCATCAGGTTGATGAACCCGTCGGGCGCAATGCCCGGATGGCTGAAGGTGTCTTGATCAGCGACGAACCAGGTGCGCGCCGCCTCGATCGACACCCGCTCGCGGACCGCCGAAAACGCCGGGACCAGCTCTTCTCCGACGATGATCGCCGCGGGCGCCACCAGGTTCAGGCTGTGAGCCAGGGTATCGCGGGTCTGCGAAGTATTGAGCAAGGCACTGATTGCGCCGACCTTGGCCACCGCCAGAATCGTCACCAGCAGTTCCGGGCGATTCTCGATAAAGACCGCCACCACATCGCTCTTGCGGATGCCTTGGGCAATCAGATGATGGGCAATGCGATTGGCCCATTGGTTGACCTGAGCATACGTCAGCGCCACCTCGCCCTGCAGCAATGCCGGGCCATCGGGATTGCGCAACGTCGCTTGCTCGAAGCTCCAGCCCAGGCCGCACGGTTGGGTCGGGTCCTTGACGTTGGCGGCTTTCATGCCTTTCACCACGCGAGGAATGGCTTTGGCAATGGAAGGCAGCTTGCGGAGCATCATGCCCCAGGTAATCGTGTCGTTCGGCGTGCGGCTCATGGTTGCTCCCGGTCGATCTTTTTATTGTTCGGGCGGCGTTGATTGAGGCCGAAAATACGTCAGCGGTTCCTGAGCTGTACACGCGGTTTTTGAAATGATTTGTATCCACGTCTGCGGCATTCGAAATCGGGAGCTTGCGCCGGGCAATTGGTTCCATCGAATCGATGTCGACCACGCAAAATGCAGGATGCACGATGGCCCTTCATGCAGATTGCACGAAAGTGCAAAAACACCTTAAAACTAACTAATTGATATATAAGGATTTTTAAAAAATCACGTGCTGGCACAATCACTGCAACTACCTCTGCATGCTTGCCATTCAAGAGCTAACGGAGCTGATAGACATGAACCTGATCCAAGAAAAATTTTCGTCCCTGTTCTCCAACTTCGAAGTGACCACCCAGCCACGTCCGGACGGCGGCATTCTGCTGACCTTGAGCAGCACCGACGGCAAAGTCTTCAAACGTTCGATTTCCTACCAGCAATTGCATGCCGGTGATCAGTTGTCCTGGGTGATCAGTGCCATTCGCCGTGACATCGCCGAACAGGCCAGCGAACTGCCGCAGATTTCCATGCTGCAAAGCCAGCAGCGGTTTGCCCTGCCGACGTATCACTCGGTTTAAACCGTTCCAGAGCTGTAAACAAACAGGCCGTGAGAGCTTTCGCTTCACGGCCTGAGTTGTTTCTGACGGTACGCCGATCCATGTGGGTTGGTCTTCGACGCTTAGAACGTGGAAGGATCGATCCGCGCAAAACTGTCGACGGTCACATGCCCCGCCAGCTCCCCGCCTTCACGGGCCAGCCCGCACGTAGCCATTCCCGCCGTGCGCGCCGCGTCCAGTTCCTCGACGATGTCGGACAGAAAAAGGATCTGCGAAGCGTCCAGGCCAATGGCCTGGGTAATGCGCTCGTAGGACTGCGCTTCACGCTTGGGCCCCGAGGTGGTGTCGAAATAGCCACTGAACAGTGGTGAAAGATCCCCCGCTTCCGAGCAGCCGAAGATCAGCTTTTGGGCCTGGATCGAACCGGACGAATAAACAAATAATTTGTAGCCGCCCTGATGCCAGCGTTTGAGCGCTTCAATGGCGTCCGGGAAAACGTGGCCTTTCAACTCTCCGGCCTGATAGCCCTGTTTCCAGACCATGCCTTGCAACGCCTTGAGCGGCGTGGCTTTGCGGTCTTCGGCAATCCAGTCCAGAAGAATGTCGATCACCCGCTCGACGTCGGCGTTCGGCTCGTTGGTATCCCGGCGAACGGCGTCCAGTTGCTCGGCAACATCCGCACGCGCGGCGTTATGGCGAACAAAATCCGGCAAGTGTTTGGCCGCGTAGGGAAACAGCACGTCGAACACAAAACTCACCGCGCTGGTGGTGCCTTCGATGTCGGTGAGAATCGCTTTGATCGGCATCGCCTCAGTCCTCAAGACTCGGGAAGCGACTGGCGATGTCGTCACCGGTGAAATTGGCCACCCAACCTTCAGCGTTGTTGAACAGACGGATCGCGACGAAATGCGGATGCTCGCCCATGTCGAACCAGTGCGGGGTGCCGGCCGGCACCGAGATCAGGTCGTTTTTCTCGCAGAGCACCGCGTAGACGTAATCGTCGATGTGCAGGGTGAACAAGCCACGGCCGGCGACGAAAAATCGTACTTCGTCTTCGCCATGGCGATGTTCGTCGAGAAACCTGGCGCGCAATTCGGCTTTTTGCGGGTGATCGCTGGTCAGGCTGATCACATCGACGGTGATGTAACCGCGTTCAGTCATCAGCTTGTCGATTTGCTCCTGATACGCGGCGATCACTTCTTCCTGACTGGCGCCGGGCTGGATTTTCGCCGCGGCTTGCCAGCGGTCGAAACGCACGCCCTGCTCGGCCAGGGTCGAGGCGATGTCTTCGAAATGCGTCAGCACCTTGTTTGGCAAGTCAGGGCTTGAGACGTGGTAAACGGACAGGCTGCTCATCAGGGCAACTCCTTAACGGTTCATGCTTGGCGGTTCATGCGTGACGGTTCAGCTTTTTATGGTTCAAGAGTGAGCGCATCTTCAACTCGCACTCGAACAAAAATTCAAAGGCTTCGATCTGTCGCAGTGCATCGCTCATTCGCGCGCCCCAGGTGTAGAGACCGTGGCCGCGGATCAGGTAGCCGACGCAATCGGGATGGGCCTGGAGCCAAGGCTGCACCTTGGCGGCGAGGCGCGCAATGTCCTGGTCGTTATCGAAAATCGGCACACGTACCCGGGATTCGTGGGTCGACACACCACTGAAGGCTTTTTGCAGCTCGTAGTCTTCGAACTCGATGAAGTCTTGCGGCGTCAGGCGCGACAACACCGTGGCGTTCACCGAATGCGTGTGCAACACCGCGCCGATCTCCGGGCGCCAGCAGTAGAGCTGGGTGTGCAGCAGGGTTTCGGCGGACGGTTTTTTGCCCGGTTCCAGGCTGTTGCCGGACAGATCGGTGACCAGCACATCGTCGAGGCCGAGTTGGCCTTTGTGCTTGCCGGACACCGTCAGCAGCGCTTCAGTCGGCGACAGGCGCGTCGAGTAGTTGCTGCTGGTGGCCGGCGACCAGCCGCGGCCATAGAGAAAACGCCCGGCATCGATGATTTCCTGGGCGAGGTGCTCACGGGTAAGGCTCATGGCCTGTCCTCTTGCATACGTGTGGCAATGATAACGGCCGCCGCGAAGGCTGCGAGGCTGGCAATACTAAAGGTCAATGCAGGGCCGAGGGCATTCCAGCTGTAACCGGAATACAACGCGCCCAGTGCGCCGCCGGTGCCGGCCAGTGCGGCGTATAACGCCTGGCCCTGCCCTTGTTGGCGCGCGCCAAAGCTACGTTGCACGAACTGGATGGCAGCTGCGTGAAAGCTGCCAAATGTCGCCGCGTGCAGCACCTGGGCGAACAACAGCACCCAAAGGAACTCCGCGAACGAACCGAGCAACAACCAACGCAAGGCAGCCAGCAGAAAACTCGCCAGCAACACCCGTCGCACGGAGAAACGCGCGAGGATCTTGCTCATGGCCAGAAACATCAAGACTTCGGCGACCACACCGACCGCCCATAGCACGCCGATCAGCCCACGGCTGTACCCGAGTCGCTCCAGGTGCAAGGTCAGAAAGGTGTAATAAGGACCGTGGCTCATCTGCATCAGTGCCACGCAACCGTAAAAAGCCAATACGCCGGGATTGCGCAATTGCTTGAGAAACCCATCTCCCGCAATTCGATTGCCCTGAGCCGGTTGGGCGTTCGGCACCCACAAACTGCTGACCACGATGCCGGCCATGATCAGCACCAGCGTCAGCGGATAGATATCCAGGCTCAACCCTTCGAACAACCGGCCAAGCGCGACCACGGTGATGATAAAACCGATGGAACCCCACAAGCGGATCTGACTGTAACGGTTAGTCTGGCCTTGCAAGTGCGCCAACGTGATGACTTCGAACTGCGGCAACACCGCGTGCCAGAAAAACGCGTGCAAGGCCATGACCATCGCCAGCCAGGCGTAGGTCTTGCTGACGAAGATCAGCGAAAACGTCAGCAGCGTGCAGACCGCACCGAAGCGCACGATGGCTAGGCGTCGGCCGGTGTAATCACCGAGCCAGCCCCAGATGTTCGGCGCCACGCAGCGCATCAGCATCGGGATCGCCACCAGCTCGCCGATGCGCGCGCTGGAAAAGCCCAGGTGATCGAAGTACAGCGCCAGAAACGGCGCTGTCGAACCGAGCAAGGCGAAATAGAACAGATAGAAACTGGAGAGCCGCCAGTACGGGAGCGCCGTCAAAGCCGTCAGACCGCAGCGGCTGTGAGGCTCTGTACGAGAACTGCCTGCGCGACGATCATGCTGCGTTAAAAACAGGCTCGCAATGCTCATGTAGGTCCCTACACTCCGCTTGCTCGCCTGTTTTTGCCTTGCCTGATCGCCGCTCGGCGAGTTTTCGTACAGACCCAAGGTCAGCCATTAAAGCTGACCCAGCACCGGCGTGCTCACGCGCACGTCCAGGTTCTGCCCACGGTGACGCAACAGGTGATCCATCAGCACGATGGCCATCATCGCTTCGGCGATCGGTGTGGCGCGGATGCCGACGCACGGGTCGTGGCGACCCTTGGTGACGACTTCCACCGGGTTGCCATGGATGTCGATGGAACGACCCGGCGTGGTGATGCTCGAGGTTGGCTTGAGCGCCAGGTGCGCGACGATTGGCTGACCCGACGAAATGCCACCTAAAATGCCGCCCGCGTTGTTGCTGAGGAAACCATGCGGGGTCATTTCATCGCGGTGTTCGGTGCCACGCTGGGCAACGCTGGCGAAACCGGCGCCGATTTCCACGCCTTTGACCGCGTTGATGCTCATTAGCGCGTGAGCGAGTTCGGCATCGAGACGGTCGAAGATCGGCTCGCCAAGGCCCGGCATTACGCCTTCAGCGACTACGGTGATCTTCGCGCCAACCGAATCCTGGTCGCGACGCAACTGGTCCATGTAGGCCTCCAGCTCCGGGACCTTGTCCGGATCAGGGCTGAAGAAGGCGTTCTCTTCCACCGAATCCCAGGTCTTGAACGGGATTTCGATCGGGCCGAGCTGGCTCATGTAGCCACGAATGACGATGCCCTGAGTGGCCAGGTATTTTTTCGCAATCGCACCGGCGGCCACGCGCATGGCCGTTTCGCGGGCAGAACTGCGACCGCCGCCACGGTAATCGCGCTCGCCGTATTTGTGGTGATAGGTGTAGTCGGCGTGGGCCGGGCGGAACAGGTCCTTGATCGCCGAGTAATCCTTGGACTTCTGGTCGGTGTTGCGGATCAACAGGCCGATGGCGCAACCGGTGGTGCGTCCTTCGAACACGCCGGAGAGAATTTCGACTTCGTCGGCTTCCTGGCGCTGGGTGGTGTGGCGGCTGGTGCCGGGTTTGCGGCGATCCAGGTCACGCTGCAGATCCTCCAGAGAGATCTCCAGGCCCGGCGGGCAGCCGTCGACAATGGCGACCAACGCCGGACCATGGCTTTCGCCCGCGGTGGTGACAGTGAACAGCTTGCCGTAGGTATTGCCGGACATGCAGGACGCTCCGTGAAATCGAACCAAATACGTAATGCGCGCCAGTATACGCAGGCTACCCAACTAGTTCATCCTCGAACCTTATGGGTGCCTGCGAGTCCAACCGGCATCTTGTTGATGATGGCGTGATGATGCTGCGAGTTATAGCCTTGAGCCTTACCCTCTTTACCGGCTTTGTACAGGCCACTGTCCTGCAACGCCCGATCACGTTGGACACCGGCACCGGAGAGCTTTTCGGCTCGTTATTGTTGCCCAAGTCCGACACGCCGGTACCGGTTGTCCTGATCATTTCCGGCTCCGGTCCTACGGATCGTGACGGAAACAACCCCGACGGCGGACGCAACGACAGCCTCAAGCGTCTCGCTTGGGTACTGGCCAAACACAACATCGCCAGCGTGCGTTATGACAAACGCGGCGTGGCGGCGAGCCTTGCAGCGACCCCGGATGAACGCAATCTGTCGGTGGAAGCCTACGTGGCCGACGCCGAGGCCTGGGGCCAAAAGCTCAAAACCGACCCGCGTTTTGGCCAACTGATCCTGCTGGGCCACAGCGAAGGCGCCTTGATCGCCAGCCTCGCGGCGCCGAGCCTGGACGCCGCCGCGGTCATCTCCATGTCCGGCAGCGCCCGACCGATCGATCAGGTGCTGCGCCAACAATTGAGCAATCGCCTGCCGCCAGCACTGATGCTGCGCAGCAATGAACTGCTCGACAGCCTCAAGGCCGGCCACACCGACGACAACGTGCCGCCGCAGTTGCAGGTGATTTTCCGCCCGAGCGTGCAGCCGTATCTGATTTCATTGTTCCGCCAGGACCCGGCGGCGGCGTTCGCCAAGTTGAAGATGCCGGCGCTGATCATCCAGGGCAGCAACGACATCCAGGTCGGCGTCGGTGACGCCAGGCTGTTGAAGGCCGCCAAACCGGACGCCGAGCTGGCGCTGATCGAAGGCATGAACCACGTCATGCGCATCGTGCCCAACGATGTAAAACGGCAATTGGCCTCTTACAAGGATCCGCAATTGCCACTGGCGGCCGAACTCGGGGCGCGAATCCTCGGGTTTATTGACGGACTTCGCACCAGTTAAGCGGCGTTTGCCCTCCAGTCCTGAAAAAAACGGCCGATAAGCCTTTGTCGCCAGCGCTATGACTGGCGGCAAGCAGAGCTTGCACAGGATCTCGCCGTTATGACTGATACCCAGACTTCACCCGACACCACTGCTGAAAAAGACGCACCACCAGTGGTCGAGCTGCCGTGGGCGGACGTCCACGCCGAGCACCACAAGATGCTCCGTCTGGCGCCATTGCAAACCGACCGCAACACCGGTGGACGGCCGCTGCGCTTTGTTGAATTCGGTTACGCCGAGCGCAACAACAAGGAACACAGCCTGATGCGCATGAGCATTTCGCTGCCCGGCCAGCGTGTGCGCAAGGAACAGAATCATCTGGACGTGTGGGTCGATCACGCCACCAAGCGCGTGCATTTCGGGCCTGACAGCGGTTTGCAGATCGAACCGATGAACCGTGGCATCGGTCGCTTCATGGCCGCTCAGGGTATTACCTGGGCGAAAAAGAGATGGCCCGGCTACACCGTCGACGGCACAGACCTGAACAACAAGGATGCGCTGAACGAAGACACTCGCCTGCGCCGCGATCATTTTTTGCGGATGCATGGTTTCGACGTGATCTACGCCGACGCCCAGCATTTGAAGGGCAGCGTCAAAGAAGTACAGGTCGGCGACCTGTTGGGTGACTGGAGTACGGGGAAATTGCAGGTCGTGGAAATTCTTGAGGCGGCGCAGATGCTCCAGCAAGCCGAGCAAAATCTGGCCGAGCAGGAAGTCAAACTCAAGAAACACGAAGAAAAGGTCAGCAAGTACAAGCGCGAAGACACCGGGCTGCGTTTTACCATTACCTGCCTGGTGGCGCTTGCGGTGTTTCAGGCGGGGTTGTTGATCTGGATTGCTACGCACCGCTGACTGATCGTTCCCACGCTCTGCGCGGGAACGATCATTGCGGGGTTAAACGCGGGAAGCGAACAAGGCCTGATGATCACGGCACTGTTCCGCCGTCAGCATGAATACACCATGCCCACCGCGCTCGAAATCGAGCCAGGCGAAGTCGACTTCCGGGTACAGCGCCGAGACGTGAACCTGGCTGTTGCCCACTTCGACAATCAGCAAACCCTTCTCGGTCAGGTGATCCGCCGCTTCGGCGAGCATGCGACGCACCAGGTTCAAACCATCATCACCGCAGGCCAGGCCCAGCTCCGGTTCGTGCTGGTATTCGTCCGGCATGTCGGCGAAATCTTCCGCATCGACGTAAGGCGGGTTTGACACGATCAGGTCGAAACGCTGACCCGGTAAACCATCAAATCCATCGCCCTGCACCGTGTACACCCGCTCATCGACGCCATGGCGCTCGATGTTCTGGTTCGCCACTTCCAGTGCTTCGAACGACAGGTCGGCCAGCACCACTTCGGCGTTCTGGAACTCGTAGGCACAGGCGATACCGATGCAGCCGGAACCGGTGCACAGGTCGAGAATCCGCGCAGGTTCGGCACCCAACCACGGCTCGAAACGCTTTTCGATCAGCTCGCCAATCGGCGAACGCGGGATCAATACGCGCTCATCGACAATGAACGACATGCCGCAAAACCACGCTTCACCCAACAGGTAGGCGGTAGGAATGCGTTCTTCGATACGGCGCTTGAGCAAGCGTTGCAGGTTGACCAGCTCGTCTTCTTCCAGATTGCAGTCGAGGTAGCTGTCGGCGATTTCCCACGGCAAGTGCAAGGCACCCAACACCAACTGACGCGCTTCGTCCCAGGCGTTGTCGGTCCCATGGCCGAAAAACAGATCCTCCCCATGAAAGCGGCTGACGGCCCAACGGATATGGTCACGCAGGGTACGAAGTCGGGAAGTGATCACGGGGCAAACTCCAAAAAAAACGACTGGCGATTCTAACAGCCAAAACGCGTCTCGACGACGCGGGAAAACGACCGGGACGAATGTAGGACTATTCTATTTTTTCGGCCGGCTATTGAACAAAACGGGCCTATTGACAAGGCTGCGAGCCAGCAAAGACGGCGCCTACGATGGTAGCGATTCACAGAAGCGCTCAGCCAGAGGACAATGTCGCAAAAGCCCCACTCGAAGGAGCCCCAGAATGTCCGTTCCAAAAACGATGTTTCAACTCAGCGGCCGCGGTTATGCAGCTGCCGTTCTGAGCCATGCGACCCTTGTCATCATCGATGCCCAGAAAGAATACCTCAGCGGCCCGTTGGCTCTGAGCGGCATGGATGCTGCCGTCGCGAACATCAAGCAACTGGTGGCCGCTGCCCGTGCAGCCGGCCGGCCGATCGTCCATGTCCGCCACCTCGGCACCGTCGGTGGGCTGTTCGATCCACAAGGTGAGCGCGGTGAGTTCATCCCGGGCCTGGAACCACAGGGCGACGAAACCATCATCGGTAAATTGCTGCCGAGTGCGTTCCACGGCACCGAACTGCTGGAACGCCTGCAGAATCTCGGCTCGCTGGACCTGATCGTGTGCGGTTTCATGAGCCACTCCAGCGTCAGCACCACGGTGCGCGCTGCGAAGAACCTGGGCTTTCGTTGCACGCTGGTAGAAGACGCCTGCGCGACTCGCGACCTGCCTTACAAGGGCGGTGTGTTGAGCGCAGACCACGTTCAGCAGACCGAAATGGCGATCATGGCGGACAACTTTGCCACCCTCGCGCTGACTCACGAACTGATCTGATCGACGCTCGATGAGCGGTCCATGCCGCCGCTCATCCGCAAAAGCCTATCATTTGCTGTAATTGCCTTAGCCTCAGGAACATCCCGGTCAACTCCCGGTCGAAGGGCCGATACCCATTGAGGAAGGTCGGAATGAAGTTATCCGATGGTTTTGACGCTCGCCGCTTGCGGCCCAAAGGCCAACGCAACTGGCGTTTTCGAATCGGCGCGGCATTTGCTGCCCTGCTGTCGATGTGCGGTGTGTTGCTGGCGATGGCAGGCATAGCCAGCCTGCTTGGCCACGCACCCGCCTTAGGCGAGTTGAATACCAACCGGGTCGGTTCGGCAGTGATTCTGGCGATTGGCCTGTTTGTGCTGTACCTCGGCGTGTGGCTGTGGCGTCGCTGCCGTCGCCGCTCGCGGCAGTCGCAAGAGCTGAACATCTCCCCGCACTTGATGAAAAAGCACGACTGAGCCGAGCGTTGCGCGTTTTCTCGCGCCCCATTCGCCTCGAGTTGGGTAAACTGGCCGCCCTTCGCGGAGGCTGACATGCAAGACGACGATTTTTCCCTGTTCAAAAGCGCCGTCAAAGGCGTCAAGCCGATCAAACACGATCGCGCCGAAACCGGCAAACCCAAAGCTGATCGCGCGCAAATCGCCAAGTTGCGTCAGGCCGCCACCGTGCGCACCGACGCCACCACCGTTGACGGGCTGTCCGATCAGTTCGTCATCGATGTTGGCCCGGAAGACGAGCTGATGTGGGCGCGTGACGGCGTTCAGGAAAGCCAGATGCGCAAGCTCAAGATCGGACAGATTCCGTTCGAAGGCAGCCTCGACCTCCATGGCATGAGCGTGGAAAAGGCTCGGGAAACCCTCTGGGCGTTTCTGGCCGAAGCGACCAAATTCGAAATCCGTTGCGTGCGCGTCACCCACGGCAAGGCCGTGCGTCTGGACGGCAAGCGGCCGATGATCAAAAGCCACGTCAACACTTGGCTGCGCCAACATTCGCAGGTACTCGGCTTCACCTCGTGCCAAGCGAAACACGGCGGCGCCGGAGCGGTTTATGTGATGCTCAAACGAACCATGATGGAAGGTCGCGACGAGTAAAGCCGACGCGCCACGCTTGCAGCGTCGTGTCCGCCACCGTACCCTTGCCCTTTGCGTAAAATCCCACAGGTAGTTTCATGTCCCTGGAACAGAATTACACCGCGATTCTCGGCCAATTGGGCGAGGACGTCTCCCGCGAGGGCCTGCTCGACACGCCAAAACGTGCCGCCAAAGCCATGCAGTACCTCTGCCGCGGTTATGAACAGACACTGGAAGAGGTCACCAACGGTGCCTTGTTCAGCTCCGACAACAGCGAAATGGTGCTGGTGAAGGACATCGAGCTCTACTCGTTGTGCGAACACCACCTGCTGCCGTTTATCGGCAAGGCTCACGTCGCCTACATCCCGAGCGGCAAGGTATTGGGCCTGTCGAAAGTCGCGCGGATCGTCGATATGTACGCCCGCCGCCTGCAGATCCAGGAAAACCTCAGCCGCCAGATCGCCGATGCGGTCCAGCAAGTCACCGGCGCCCTGGGCGTTGCGGTGGTCATCGAGGCCAAGCACATGTGCATGATGATGCGCGGTGTGGAGAAACAGAATTCGTCGATGATCACTTCGGTGATGCTGGGTGAGTTCCGCGAAAACGCGGCCACCCGCAGCGAGTTTCTCAGCCTGATCAAGTAATTCGCGGCAGAAGAAAACCGGCATTCATCGCCGGTTTTTTTTCGTCTGTGAAAAATCAGGTAAGCTGCGCGCCTTCTGTTTGCCCCTGTGAGGCTTATACCGTGTTCGTTAAAGCGCTTCGTGTCGGCCTTGGCCAACTGATCATCTTCATCGACTTCATTACCCGCCCAGGCAAAAAGCAGCGCCCCGCCGCCGCTCAGGCTCAGGTCGAAACAGCCGCCAAAGACCTTACCCTGTATCAGTTCCACGCCTGCCCGTTCTGCGTGAAAACCCGCCGCACCCTGCGCCGCTTGAACGTGCCGGTGGCGTTGCGCGACGCGAAGAACAATGAACAGGATCGCCAGACCCTGCTGGAACAGGGCGGCAAGATCAAGGTGCCGTGCCTGCGCATCGAAGAGAATGGCCAGACGACCTGGATGTATGAGTCCAAGGTGATCATCGATTATCTGGACAAGCGGTTTGCCGCAGCCTGAAGCCGTACATATCTCGGAAAAAAATAAACCGGCCCATTGGCTAATGCCGATCAGTTAAGCTAAACGCGATCCGTAGCAGCTGGCGAAGCCTGCGTTCGGCTGCGCAGCAGTCGTGAAATCAGACGATGCGGTGTTTCAGGAAGACCGCAAACTCAGGTTTTACGACTGCTGCGCAGCCGAACGCAGGCTTCGCCAGCTGCTACGGATTGTGTTGTTCCTTAACTGATTGCCATTAGGCCCATTGGCCGGTTTATTTGTTTTTGCACCCTTCGCACCAGCAGCCTCAAGCCGCTTTTGCCGCCTGGGCCTGACGCAGCACCGCTGCCAGCCTTTTGAGCCCTTCGTCCAGCCGTGCCGGGTCGATGTGACTGAAGTTCAGGCGCAAATGCCCCGGATTGCTGTCCGGTTCGGGGAAGAACGGCTCGCCCGGCATAAACGCCACATCCGCTGCCAGTGCGGCCTTGAGCAACGTACGCGTGTCCAGCGGCTGCTTGAGAGTCAGCCAGAAAAACAGCCCGCCCTGCGGCACGTTCCAGTCCGCCAAATCAGCAAAATGCGTTTCCAGAGCTGACTGGAACGCGTCCCGACGAACCCGGTAGAAGTCCCGCAGCTCGCTCAAGTGATGCTGGAATTTCTCAGTGCCGATCCACTGCAACGCTTGCCACTGGCCCACGCGATTGGTGTGCAGGTCGGCCGATTGCTTGAGTTTCAGCAAGTGCGGAAAGAGATCCGGACTGGCGATCAGATAACCGACTCGCAGTCCGGGCAACAGGGTTTTCGACACGGTGCCGGTGTAGATCCAGCTGGCCTTTTTCAAGCGACTGACAATTGGCGTGGCGCTGCCACCGTCGAAAGTCAGCTCGCGGTAAGGCTCGTCTTCGATCAAGGTCACGCCGAACTCATCCAGCAAGGCTGCCACGGCATCGCGCTTGGCCTCGCTGTAGCGCACGGCTGAAGGATTCTGAAAAGTCGGAATCAGATAGATGAACGCCGGACGGTGTTTTTCCAGACGAGCACGCAGCTGCGCCAGGTTCGGGCCATCAGCCACCAGCGGGACAGTGATGCAGTCGGCGCCAAACAGCTGAAAAATCTGCAAGGCCGCCAGATAAGTCGGCGCTTCGATCAAAATTTCGGTGCCTTTGTCGATGTACAGCTTGGCCGCCAGATCGAGGGTTTGCTGGGAACCGCTGACCACCAACACCTGACTCGCCTCGCAGGGTACGCCCAACGCCCGTGCCTCTGCTGCCAGCGCTTCACGCAGCGCCGGCTCACCTTCGCTCATGCCGTATTGGCCCATGGACAACGGCATGTCGGCCCACTCTACTTTCGGCAGCATGGCTTCAGCGGGCAAGCCGCCGGCGAACGACATCACTTCCGGGCGTTGGGCGGCGGCGAGGATTTCACGGATCAAAGAACTTTTAAGACGCGAGATGCGTTCGGAAAATGCCATGGAGTCACCGGTAGCGAGGCCTGAGAAAAATGAGTCAAACTGCTTGACCGAAATTACGACAGACCGAACGGATACGTCAATATGCTTGACCTTAAAAACCCCGCGACTCAGCAACAAGCGATGGAAGCGTTTTTCTTCGGTTACCAGGCTTTCACTGCGAAGGCCGACGAAATGCTCGAGCGTCGTGGCTTGAGCCGGGTGCATCAACGCATTGTGTTTTTTATCGCCCGCTACCCGAACCTGAGTGTCAAGGAACTGCTGGCATTGCTCGGGGTGACGAAGCAGGCGCTGAACATTCCGCTGCGTCAATTGGTGGAAATGCATCTGGTGAACAGTGTCGCGTCCCAGACCGATAAGCGTAAGCGGTTGCTGGAGCTGACCGACGATGGCGCGCGTTTCGAGCAGTCATTACGCCGTGAACAGGTGAAATTGCTGGAGCGGGTGTTTGCCGAGGCTGGGGAGACGGCGGTGAATGGGTGGCTGGCGGTAAATCTGGCTTTAGGAAAAAACCAAGTCCTCGCAGACTGATCGTTCCAATGCTCTGCGTGGGAACCATCGTCTATAGCCGATATATCCCGATCAACAAACTTTTCGTCTACAAAATCAAAAACATTATTTGCTTTATTTGTATACAAAAGCATAATCCACTTCGTGCGAGTTCCTGACCAAGCAGTCAACAAATTCGCAAGCACCTCAAAGGGTCGCTGCCACCCTCATGGGTCCGGCCCTGGAAATAACAATAAAACTCTTGAGGAGTATTCGCTGTGGAAAGCCGCAAATCCGAAGCCCCGACGCTGGAACTCTCGCCGCCATTACGCAATGGCTGGCTGGAGCGCATCTTCAAACTCAGCTTGCATGGCACCACGGTGAAGACCGAGTTGATTGCCGGTCTGACAACCTTCATCACCATGGCCTACATCATCTTCGTCAACCCCAACATCATGGCCGACGCCGGGATCGATCACGGTGCCGCGTTCGTCGCCACCTGCATCGCCGCTGCGCTGGGTTGCCTGTTGATGGGTCTGTATGCCAACTGGCCGGTCGGCCTGGCGCCGGGCATGGGCCTCAACGCCTTCTTCACCTACACCGTGGTCGGCACCATGGGCTACAACTGGGAAACCGCCCTTGGCGCGGTGTTTGTTTCCGGTGTGTTGTTCATGTTTCTGACTTTTTCCCGAATCCGCGAATGGCTGCTCAATAGCATCCCGGTGAGCTTGCGCTTTGCCATGGGCGCCGGCGTGGGCTTGTTCCTGGGGCTGATCGGCTTGAAAACCGCGGGCATCGTGGTCGACAGCCCGGCCACCCTGATCAAGCTCGGCTCCCTGCGCGAACCTGGCCCGCTGCTGGCCGCCATCTGCTTCCTGATGATCGCCGTGCTCAGTTACCACAAAGTGTTCGGTGCGATCCTCATCAGCATCATCACCGTGACCCTGGCCGGTTGGGGCCTGGGCCTGGTGCATTACGAAGGGATCATGTCGGCCCCGCCGAGCCTGGCTCCGACCTGGATGGCCATGGATGTCGCCGGCGTGTTCAACATCAGCATGATCAGCGTGGTGCTGGCCTTCCTCTTCGTGCACATGTTCGACACCGCCGGCACCTTGATGGGCGTCGCCCAGCGCGCCGGTCTGGTGAATGCTGACGGCAAGATCGAAAACCTCTCCCGCGCCCTGAAAGCCGACAGTGCGTCCAGCGTATTCGGTGCGGTGGTCGGCGTTCCGCCGGTTACCAGCTACGTAGAAAGTGCTGCGGGTGTAGCCGCTGGTGGTCGGACTGGTCTTACCGCTGTGACCGTAGGTGTGCTATTTATTGCCGCAATGTTTTTCGCACCGCTGGCTGGCATGATCCCCGCTTACGCAACCGCCGGTGCGCTGATTTATGTGGCGATGCTGATGATGGGCGGTATGGCGCACATCGAATGGGACGAAGCGACCGACAGCATTCCGGCGATCGTTACCGCGATCATGATGCCCCTGACCTTCTCGGTCGCCGACGGCATTGCCCTGGGCTTTATCACTTACGTGGTAATGAAGGCCTGTACCGGTAAGCACAAGGAAATTTCCATCAGTCTGTGGGTGCTCTGCGCGATCTTCATCGCCAAGTTCATTTTCTTGTAAGCCGTCTACGTTTCAAAAACAGTGTTTCAAAACAGCCTCACCCCGTCGGGTGAGGCTTTTGTGCAAATGGAGGAAAGTGATGAGTCTGGAAACCTGGCTACTGTTCAGCGGCGCTGCGCTGGTGGTAATCCTGATCCCGGGGCCACTGTCTTTGCTGATGATCAGCAACAGTCTGAATTACGGTTTGCGCCGTTCTTACCCGGCGTTTCTGGGTGGCGTGATTGCGTCGATCTGCTTGCTAAGTGCGTCGGCGCTGGGCTTGGGCGCCTTGCTGCTGGCATCGGAACAGTTGTTCAGCACCCTGAAGATCGTCGGGGCGCTGTACCTGTTCTATCTGGCTTGGCAGAGCTGGCAGCAATCGCGGCTGCCCTCCCATGGCGCTGAAGTGCCCCAGGCTGCGCCGGTTCCACGCTTTCGCGCACTGTTCGGGCGCGCGTTTATGTTGGGCGCCAGCAACCCGAAAGACATTCTGTTCTTTGCCGCTTTCCTGCCGCAGTTCCTCAGTGCCGAGAAGCCGTTCCTGCCGCAGTTGCTGGTGATGATTGCGACCTGGACCGTGCTGGATTTGCTGTGCAAGTTGGCTTATGGATTAGGTGCACACGGGGCGGCGCGGTATCTGCGCAGTGGAAGGGGTCAGAACTGGTTTAATCGGGTGAGTGCGGGGTTGTTTAGCGGGGCTGGTGCGGCTTCGTTGTTGAGCCGTTAAAAGCAAAAGCTTCGCGAGCAAGCCCGCACACACATTGGATCTCTGCCGGTCACAAATAATGTATTCGCAGAAGATCCAGTGTGGGAGCGGGCTTGCTCGCGAAGGCGTCATCAGCAACACCACATATCTCAGGACAAAAAAAAGCCCGCAGTGTGAGCGGGCGAAAGACCAAAGAAGCTATATGCGCAGGATTCTGGGGGGAAAGTCCTAGCTTCCTCTGTAGGTCGAATAGCTGTACGGCGAAATCAGCAACGGCACGTGGTAGTGATCCTGCTCTGCTGAGATGCCAAAACGCAGCACCACCACATCCAGGAACGCGGGTTCTGGTAGCTGAACGCCACGGGCGCGGTAGTAATCGCCCGCATGAAACTGAACCTGATAGACCCCGGAACGGTAGTCATCGCCTTGCAGCAGCGGTGCATCGACCCGGCCGTCACTGTTAGTGACTGCTGTGGCCACCAGTTCCAGCTGCGAACCTTCAACGCGATACAACTCGACCTTGATCGAGCTGCCCGGGCAACCATGTGCAGCGTCTAAAACGTGAGTAGTCAAACGTCCCATTGATTCTGCGCGCCTGCCTGCATGGAGCAGTCAGGCCTCGCGCCTCCCGAAGTCAGTTGAAAAGGAGACCGCACCGATTCGGAGCACGAAACGCTGCGGCGAGCGACTGATTAAGACACTTTTAACAAAAATTGTACACAATAAAAACAACATATTTACTGCTATCCCAGTCATTCAGGGATTCCCGCCGAATCTGCCACCGAGCCACAGGGCCAGAGGACCTTCCATCCATTAACTGACCAATCAGGCAGGTTTTTTGCAATAACATGTGAAGATGACAGTCAGTGAAAAATGCAAAAAAACAGGCTTACAAAGTGGATATAAAGTTGTATACAATCAGCCCATCGCTGTGACGCCAGCCTGTCATCAAACCGCCAGGCCGCCACACAACCCTGACCTTGAACAAGTCGAACGAATAAGAAGGAAGACTGCAGTGAGCGCTGACTACCCACGCGACCTGATCGGTTACGGCAGTAACCCTCCTCACCCACACTGGCCGGGCAATGCCCGCATCGCCTTGTCCTTCGTGCTCAATTACGAAGAAGGCGGCGAGCGCAATATCCTGCACGGCGATAAAGAATCCGAAGCCTTCCTTTCGGAAATGGTCTCGGCGCAGCCGCTGCAAGGCGCTCGCAACATGAGCATGGAATCCCTTTACGAGTATGGCAGCCGCGCCGGCGTCTGGCGGATTCTGAAACTGTTCAAGGAATTCGACATTCCGCTGACCATCTTCGCCGTGGCCATGGCCGCCCAGCGTCACCCGGACGTGATCCGCGCGATGGTCGATGCCGGCCACGAGATCTGCAGCCACGGCTATCGCTGGATCGACTACCAGTACATGGATGAAGCTCAGGAACGTGAGCACATGCTCGAAGCGATCCGCGTCCTCACCGAAATTACCGGCGAGCGCCCACTAGGCTGGTACACCGGCCGCACGGGCCCGAACACCCGTCGACTGGTGATGGAAGAAGGCGGTTTCCTCTACGACTGCGACACCTACGACGACGACCTGCCCTACTGGGAGCCGAACAACCCGACCGGCAAGCCGCACCTGGTGATTCCGTACACGCTGGACACCAACGACATGCGCTTCACCCAGGTTCAGGGCTTCAACAAGGGCGACGATTTCTTTGAATACCTCAAAGACGCATTCGACGTGCTGTACGCCGAAGGCGCCGAAGCGCCGAAGATGTTGTCGATCGGCCTGCACTGCCGTCTGATTGGCCGTCCGGCGCGTCTGGCCTCGCTCAAACGCTTTATCGAATACGCTAAAAGTCATGAACAGGTGTGGTTCAGCCGTCGCGTCGACATCGCTCGCCACTGGCACGAAACCCACCCGTACCAAGGGACCGCGAAATGAGCCACTTCCAAACCCTGAAGCCCTCGACCCTGAGCCGCGACGCCTTCGTCGCTGCCTTCGCCGACATCTACGAACATTCGCCATGGGTGGCCGAAAAGGCCTTCGACCTGGGCCAGGACGCTTCGATCGACGAGATCGAAACCCTGCACCAGCGCATGAGCGACATCCTGTTGAGCGCCGATCACGCAAGCCAGCTTGAGCTGGTCGTCGCTCACCCGGACCTGGCCGGCAAAGCTGCCGTCCAGGGCCAGCTTACCGCAGCCAGCACTGAAGAACAGTCTGGCGCGGGTATTCACCAATGCACGGCCGAAGAGTTTCAACGCTTCACCGAGCTGAACGACGCCTACAAAGCCAAGTTCAAGTTTCCCTTCATCATGGCGGTAAAAGGCAGCAACCGGCATCAGATCCTCGCGGCGTTCGAAACGCGCATTCACAACCCGGAAGACACCGAGTTCAAATGCGCGCTGGCGCAGATCAACAAGATTGCGTTGTTCCGATTACTGACCCTATAGCGAGCAGCCCTTGTGAAAAGCCCGGGCGTTTAAAACGCGAAGACCCAAGGGCACTGCAAGCATCCCAAGCCAACTAATTAAAGGCAGACAAGAAGAATGAAAGCTTACGCCGTACCTTTCGAGAAGTTCGTCAACCTGGCCGACGCCCGCCTGGGCACCAAAATCATCTCGGTCACCGATGACTGGTTCGCTGATGCCAACCGCCTGTTCCAGCCGACCCCGGCTGTGTGGAAGGAGGGCGTATTCGATGACAACGGCAAGTGGATGGACGGCTGGGAGTCGCGCCGCAAGCGCTTCGAAGGCTACGACAGCGCCGTGATCCGCCTGGGCGTACCGGGTTCGATCAAAGGCGTGGACATCGACACTTCATTCTTCACCGGCAACTTCCCGCCATCGGCCTCTCTGGAAGCCTGCTTCCTGGCCTCGGGCGAGCCGGATGAAAACACCCTGTGGACTGAAGTGCTGTCGGCCGTCGAGCTGCAAGGCAACAGCCATCACTACCACGAAATCAACAACGACCAGGCGTTCAGCCACCTGCGTTTCAACATCTACCCGGATGGTGGCGTGGCCCGTCTGCGTGTTTACGGTGTTCCGTTCCGCGACTGGTCCGCTGTGGGCGACAACGAGCAAGTTGATCTGGCAGCAGCCCTGAACGGTGGCCGCGCCCTCGCCTGCTCCGACGAACACTTCGGTCGCATGAGCAACATCCTCAACCCGGGCCGTGGCATCAACATGGGCGACGGCTGGGAAACCGCACGTCGCCGTACGCCGGGCAATGACTGGGTCATTGTCGCGCTGGGTCATGCCGGCGAAATCGAGAAAGTCATCGTCGACACCCTGCATTTCAAGGGCAACTACCCGGACACCTGCTCGATCCAGGGCGCGTTCGTGAAGGGCGGCACCGACAGCCAGATCGAAACCCAATCGCTGTTCTGGCGCGAATTGCTGCCGGCGCAGAAACTGGAAATGCACGCCGAACACACCTTCGCCGAGCAGATCAAGGCGCTGGGCCCGATCACTCACATCCGCCTGAACGTGTTCCCGGATGGTGGTGTTAGCCGCCTGCGAGTTTTGGGCAAGGTAGCAAAATAAGCGTCGTCTCCAATCGCCAGCAGGCTGGCTCCCACAGGGGAATGCACTCCAAATGTGGGAGCTAGCCTGCTAGCGATGGCAATAGAACAGACAACAACGAATTCAAGGTAAGAAGACCAGCATGCGCACATTGACGATTGAACCGCTGACCAAAGAAGCCTTCGCCCCTTTCGGTGACGTGATCGAAACCGACGGTAGCGATCACTTCATGATCAACAACGGTTCGACCATGCGCTTTCACAAACTGGCGACGGTTGAAACCGCCACGCCAGAGGACAACGCGATCATCAGTATCTTCCGCGCCGACGCGCAGGACATGCCGCTGACCGTCAGCATGCTGGAGCGTCACCCGCTGGGCAGCCAGGCTTTCATTCCGCTGCTCGGCAACCCTTTTCTGATCGTGGTCGCGCCACTTGGCGATGAACCTGTATCAGGCTTGGTCCGCGCCTTCGTCACCAACGGCAGGCAGGGCATTAATTACCATCGCGGCGTTTGGCACCATCCGGTGCTGACGATCGAAAAGCGGGATGACTTCCTGGTGGTTGATCGCAGTGGCACAGGCAATAACTGCGATGAGCATTTTTTCAAAGAGGATGAGCGTTTGATCCTTGCCCCCCACCAATAAGAGAAGGTCTGATCACTCGACAACAGAGTGACAGGCGAGAGGTAAAGACTGTGGAAGCACATCTGTTGGAATGGCTGAACCTGAGCGTGCGCTGGGTTCACATGATTACTGGCGTGGCCTGGATCGGCGCGTCGTTCTATTTCGTCTGGCTGGAAAACAACCTCAATCGGGTCAACCCGAAAAGTGGCTTGGCGGGCGATTTGTGGGCGATCCACGGCGGCGGTATCTACCACCTGGAAAAATACAAACTGGCTCCACCGACCATGCCGGACAACCTGCACTGGTTCAAATGGGAAGCCTACTTCACCTGGCTGTCGGGGATCGCGCTGCTGTGCGTGGTGTTCTACTCCAACCCGACGCTGTACCTGCTGGCACCGGGCAGCAGCCTGACCGGCCCTGAAGGGGTTGCCCTGGGCATTGCCTCGTTGTTCGTCGGCTGGTTCGTCTACTCCTTCCTTTGCGACTCGGCCCTGGGCAAACGCCCTGCCCTGCTCGGCTTCATCCTGTTCGTGCTGATCATTGGCGCCGCTTACGGCTTCAGCAAAGTGTTCAGCGGTCGCGGTGCATACCTGCACGTCGGCGCGATCATCGGCACCATCATGGTCGGCAACGTGTTCCGCATCATCATGCCGGCGCAGCGCGCACTGGTTGCCGCGATTGCCGAGAACCGCACGCCGGATCCGGCACTGCCGGCCAAAGGTCTGCTGCGTTCGCGTCACAACAACTACTTCACCTTGCCGGTGCTGTTCATCATGATCAGCAACCACTTCCCGAGCACCTACGGCAGCCAATACAACTGGCTGATCCTGGCCGGGATCGCGGTGCTGGCGGTGTTGGTGCGTCACTACTTCAACACCCGTCACGACAGCCACAAATTTGCCTGGACCTTGCCCGCTGCGGCAGTGGGCATGATCTGCCTGGCTTACGTGACTGGCCCGGCGCAGATGCCGAGCGCTCCTGAAGTGGCCAAGGCGCCTGGCACCATCGAGTACCAGCCGCTGCCGGAAACTGCCCTCGGTGGTGGTGCCAAACCTGAAGCTGCGAAACCTGCTGCGCCTGCCGCTGCACCGGCTCAGGCGTCCAACGCCGGCCCCGGTTTCGACAAGGTTCACGACGTGATCCAGGAACGCTGCACGGTCTGCCATTCGGCCAAACCGACCAGCCCGCTGTTCAGTGCCGCACCGGCCGGCGTGATGTTCGACACCCCCGAGCAGATCCGCCAGAACGCGGCACGCATCCAGGCGCAAGCCGTCACCAGCCAGATCATGCCACTGGGCAACATCACCCAGATGACCCAGCAGGAACGTGACCTGATCGGCGCCTGGATTGTTCAGGGAGCTCCAACCAACTAATCGTTGAAAAGCTTCGCGGGCAAGCCTCGCTCCTGTAGGAGCAAGGCTTGCCCGCGATTGGCCGCGCTGCGGTCCCTGATGCACAAAACCACAAGAATAAAAAAGATCCGAGGTGTTGCATGTCCGAGCTATCCAAAGCGCGCATCCCCGACGCACCCGCCATTCAGCGTTTACCCCTTTTGCAACTGATCCTGGTAGGCCTGCAACACGTTCTGCTGATGTACGGCGGAGCCATCGCGGTGCCGCTGATCATCGGACAGGCCGCTGGCCTGAGTCGTGAAGAAATCGCCTTCCTGATCAACGCCGACCTGCTGGTGGCCGGGATCGCCACCATCGTGCAGTCGCTGGGCATCGGCCCAATGGGCATCCGTATGCCGGTGATGATGGGCGCCAGTTTTGCCGCAGTCGGCAGCATGGTGGCAATGGCTGGTATGCCTGGAATCGGTCTGCAAGGGATCTTCGGCGCGACCATCGCCGCCGGATTCTTCGGCATGATCATCGCGCCATTCATGTCCAAAGTTGTACGCTTCTTCCCGCCCCTGGTGACCGGCACGGTCATCACCTCGATCGGTTTGTCGCTGTTCCCCGTGGCCGTGAACTGGGCCGGCGGCGGTGCAGGTGCCGCGCAATTCGGCTCACCGATTTACCTGGCCATCGCCGCGCTGGTGCTGGCCACCATTCTGCTGGTCCACCGCTTCATGCGCGGTTTCTGGGTCAACATTTCCGTGCTGATCGGCATGTGCCTGGGTTACGTGCTCTGCGGCCTGATCGGTATGGTCGACCTGAGCGGCATGGCCCAGGCGCCGTGGCTGCAATTCGTGACCCCGCTGCATTTCGGCATGCCGAAGTTCGAACTCGCTCCGATCCTTTCCATGTGCCTGGTGGTGGTGATCATCTTCGTCGAGTCCACCGGGATGTTCCTGGCGCTGGGCAAGATCACCGGCCAGGAAGTCTGCCCACGGATGCTGCGTCGCGGCTTGTTGTGTGATGCCGGCGCCTCGTTCTTCGCCGGTTTCTTCAATACCTTCACCCACTCCTCTTTCGCGCAAAACATCGGTCTGGTGCAGATGACTGGTGTGCGTTGCCGCTCGGTGACCATCGTCGCCGGCGGTTTGCTGGTGGTGTTGAGTTTGCTGCCGAAAGCAGCGTTTCTGGTGGCCTCGATTCCGCCCGCCGTACTGGGCGGCGCAGCCATTGCGATGTTCGGCATGGTCGCCGCCACCGGCATCAAGATTCTTCAGGAAGCCGACATCGGTGACCGTCGCAACCAGTTGCTGGTGGCGGTGAGCATCGGCATGGGGTTGATTCCGGTGGTACGTCCGGAGTTCTTCGCCCACCTTCCGCTGTGGATGAGTCCCATCACTCACAGCGGTATTGCCATGGCGACGTTGAGTGCTTTGTCGCTGAACCTGTTGTTCAACATCCTCGGCGGCGCCGAACGCACGGCCATCAACGACTGCCACGCGCACCCGCGTTGACACACTAAAAGCCATGCAACCTGTGGGAGCAGTTGCTCCCACAGTGGCCACACCTGTGCCTCAAACAATAAAAACAAGAGGGAGCAACAGATGATTCGGACACAGACAAACATGCTGTTGGGCGGAGGTCTTTTGGCCGCCAGCCAAGCCATGGCCGGCGATTTGCTGCTGTGGCAGACCAACAGCCTGAGCTATTTGTACGGCAAGAATTTCGAGATCAACCCGTCGATCCAGCAGACGGTGACGTTCGAGCACGCCGACAAATGGAAGTACGGCGATAACTTCCTGTTCGTCGACAAGATTTTCTACAACGGCCAGGAAGACCGCAACAAAGGCCCCAACGCCTTTTACGGCGAGTTCAGTCCACGCCTTTCCTTCGGCAAGATCCTCGACCGCCGCTTCGAATACGGCCCGGTCAAGGATGTGCTGCTGGCCATGACTTACGAGTATGGCGAAGGCGACAGCGAGGCCTACCTGATCGGCCCGGGTTTCGACCTCGCGGTCCCGGGCTTCAACTATTTCACCCTGAACTTCTATCGTCGCCAGACCGAAGGCCCGCGCCCCGGCGATGGTGTCTGGCAGATAACGCCGGCCTGGTCCTACAGCATTCCATTGGGCAATTCAGACCTGTTGCTCGACGGCTACCTGGACTGGGTGGTCGACAACGATCAGAACGCCCGCGGTACCTACCACGCCAACCTGCACATCAATCCGCAGCTCAAATATGACCTCGGCAAAGCCCTGGGCTGGGGCCATAAACAGGTCTACGTCGGCACCGAATACAGCTACTGGAAGAACAAGTACGGGGTCGAAAACAGCTCGAACCTGGACACTAACCAAAACACCGCCAGCCTGCTGGTGAAGGTGCACTTTTAAGATGGCCCGCAACCGTGCTCCAAACCTGTCGTCGGTGCGCTGTTGCGGGGCACTTGAGACCTGGCCAAGGAGTCAGTATTCTCCGCGGCCGCCCGAATCTGGACTAAAAAAAAGCCCGGATTTAATTCCTGACCAGAAAGCCAACTTATCCCGGCGCTGGACGGTACCAAGGCACTCCAAAACCTCTCTCAATCGACTGCTCTTGAGCCGCCGAACGGGAGTTTTTTGGCTTTTTGAAAGCCTTGGCGCAGCTCTTGCTAATAGCACTGAAGCTGACCGATTGGATGATTTTTAAAGCGGCAGGAAAAGGCGCCACACCAGAGCGCAGACCATAAAAAAATAACGTGGAACCACCTACTTTTGGGAGCAACCGAATGAAACGTACGTGCACTAGCCTGATGCTGGCGGGATCGTTGCTGGCCGGGGGCCAGGCAATGGCCGGCGACTTGCTGCAATGGCAGAACAACAGCCTGACCTACCTGTATGGCAAGGACTTCCAGGTCAATCCGCGCATTCAGCAGACCGTGACTTTCGAACACGCCGATGGCTGGAAATATGGGGATAACTTCTTCTTCGTCGACAAAATCTTCTACAACGGCGACAAGGATTTCAACGTCGGCCCGAACACCTATTACGGTGAGTTCAGCCCACGAATTTCCCTGGGCAAGGTCCTCGACCAGAAAATCGAATTCGGCCCGGTCAAAGACGTGTTGCTGGCCATGACGTACGAGTTCGGTGAAGGCGATACCGAGTCCTACCTGATCGGTCCTGGTTTCGACCTGGCGATTCCGGGCTTCGACTACTTCCAGCTGAACTTCTATCAGCGCCATACCGAAGGCAGCCGTGCGGGCGACAACGTGTGGCAAATCACCCCGGCCTGGTCCTACACCATCCCGGTCGGCGATTCGAACATCCTGATCGATGGTTTCATGGATTGGGTGGTCGACAACGACTCCAACTCCAAAGGCGACTACCACGCCAACCTGCACTTCAACCCACAGGTCAAATACGACTTGGGTAAGGCGCTGAACCTTGGCGAAAAGCAGTTGTACGTCGGCGTCGAGTATGACTACTGGAAAAACAAGTACGGTATTGAAGACAGTCAGGGCTTCAAAACCGATCAGAGCGTAACCAGCTTCCTGGTCAAGGTTCACTTCTGATACGGCGGCGTCTGTAAGGACGCCTTCGCGGGCAAGCCTTGCTCCTGCAGATTTTGAATCGCTCACAAAGTAGGTGAACGACACGAAACCTGTAGGAGCAAGACTTGCCCGCGATGGCCACACCGTCGATCTCAAGCCGGAACCACAGGCTCCGCCAACCCGAGAAACCGGCACAACTCCCCGCGCTTGGCCAACGCATCCCGCCGCCCCAAATCAATCAATTCGCTGCAATACCCCGCCTCGAACAGCAGATAACTCAGCACCCCCGCCCCGCTCGTCTTGGTCGCCCCCGGCCCGCGCAGAAACAGACGCAGCGCCGCCGGCAACTCCTGCCGATGCCGCGCCGCAATCTCATCGATTGGCTGACTCGGCGAAATCACCAGCACATCTACCGGCGCCACACCCAGCGCGCGCGTCGGCGTGCCATCGGGCAGCAGATGACTGAACTGATTGAGCCGCTGCAGCAACTCGATGTCGCTTTCCAGGCTGTCAATGAACGTGCTGTTGAGCATGTGCCCACCGATCTGTGCCAGGCTCGGCTGCTGGCCGGTGTAGGCGCGTTGCAGCGGTTGCTCCGGGTCGACGCCGCGAGGGTTGCCGCTGACGCCCACCACCAGCACTCGGCTGGCGCCCAGGTGCAGCGCCGGGCTGATCGGTGCCGACTGACGTACCGCGCCGTCGCCGAAATACTCTTCACCGATTTTCACTGGCGCAAACAACAGCGGAATGGCTGAACTGGCCAGCAAGTGATCGACGGTCAATTGCGTGGGAACGCCGATTCGCCGATGGCGCAACCAGGCATTGATCGTGCCGCCACCCTGATAAAAGGTCACCGCCTGACCGGACGCGTAGCCGAACGCGGTCACCGCAACCGCCTGCAACTGCTTCTGTGCAATGGCCTCGGCAATCCCGCTCATCTGCAGTTTGTCGTCGAGCAAACCGCGCAGCGGCGAACTGTTGAGCAAAGCCACCGGCACCTGAGCGCCAATCCCGAGCAAACTGTGGCTGACAAAACGGCTGGCCTGGTGGATCACGCCCGGCCAGTCGCTGCGCAGCACCAGATGACTGCGAAAGCCCTGCCAGAAGGCTGTCAGACGTTGAATCGCACCACGGAAATCCGTCGCCCCACTGGCGAGGCTGACCGCGTTGATTGCGCCGGCCGAGGTGCCGACGATCACCGGAAACGGATTGCTCGCGCCGACCGGCAACAGCTCGGCAATCGCCGCCAGTACACCGACCTGATAAGCCGCCCGAGCCCCGCCGCCGGAAAGAATCAACCCTGTAACCGGTTCAGCAGGACTCATCGCAACACTCCATGGTGCTTATAAGGACGGTGGTTCAACCGCGTTTTGCGTACAGCTTCGGCTCACCCGGGGGACGGCTCTTGAAGCGACGATGAGCCCAAAGGTATTGCTCCGGACATTCGCGCAGGACGCCTTCGATCCATTGGTTGATCCGCAGGCAATCGGCTTCTTCGGTTTCGCCGGGGAAACCTTCGAGCGGTGCATGAATCACCAGTCGATAACCGCTGCCATCCGCCAGACGTTCCTGAGTGAACGGCACCACCAGCGCCTTGCCCAACCGCGCAAACTTGCTGGTGGCGGTGACGGTCGCGGCCTGAATCCCGAACAGCGGCACGAAGATACTTTGCTTGGCGCCATAGTCCTGATCCGGTGCGTACCAGATTGCCCGGCCTGCGCGCAGCAATTTGAGCATGCCGCGCACGTCGTCACGCTCCACGGCCAATGAGTCGAGGTTATGCCGCTCGCGACCATTTCGCTGGATGTAATCGAACAGCGAGTTCTTGTGTTCGCGGTACATGCCATCAATGGTGTGCTGCTGGCCGAGCAACGCCGCGCCGATTTCCAGCGTGGTGAAATGAACGGCCATCAGGATCACGCCTTTGCCGTCACGCTGGGCTTTTTTCAGATGCTCCAACCCTTCGACATGGGCCAACTTCGCCAGACGCTCGCGCGACCACCACCAGCTCATGGCCATTTCGAAAAACGCGATGCCCGTTGAGGCGAAGTTTTCCTTGAGCAGGCGCTTGCGTTCGGCAGCGGTTTTTTCAGGGAAACACAGTTCGAGATTGCGCTTGGCAATGCGCCGTCTGTCGCCCGCTACTCGATACATCAATGCACCCAAGGCGCGACCGATCGACAGCAACGCCGGATACGGCAACTGGACAATCAGCCACAACAGCCCCAAGCCACACCACAGCGGCCAGAAACGCGGAGAAAGAAATGCTGTTCGAAAACGCGGGCGATCCATTAAAGGTTCCGGAAAGACAATGGCCGCGCATTCTACATCGTTCGACCCGGCTTGCGGCTCGCGGGCGTTCTCGTTATAAGTCTCGGCACTTTTAGTGACAAGTCGTTGTATGCCGACCATGAGCCAAACCGAACCGCTAGACCAAGATCCCGTGTTCCAGCTGAAAGGCAGCATGCTCGCCATTACGGTGCTGGAACTGGCCCGTAACGACCTCGATAACCTCGATCGTCAACTGGCCGCCAAGGTTGCCCAGGCGCCTAACTTCTTCAGTAACGCGCCATTGGTGCTGGCCCTGGACAAACTCCCGGCCAGCGAAGGCGCGGTCGATCTGCCGGGCCTGATGCGTGTCTGCCGCCAGCATGGCCTGCGCACCCTAGCGATCCGTGCCAGCCGCATTGAAGACATCGCCGCGGCCATTGCGGTCGACCTGCCGGTGTTGCCACCGTCCGGCGCCCGTGAGCGTCCGTTGGACCCGCTCGAAGGCCAGGTCAAGAAAAAACCGGAAAAACCGCCGGAGCCGACTATCAAGCCAACGAAGATCATCACCTCGCCAGTACGTGGTGGGCAGCAGATTTATGCCCAGGGCTGCGATCTGGTGGTGATCTCGTCGGTCAGCCCGGGGGCGGAACTTCTCGCCGACGGAAACATCCATGTATACGGCCCGATGCGTGGTCGAGTGTTGGCCGGCGTCAAAGGCGACACGAAAGCCAGGATTTTCTGTCAGCAAATGAGCGCTGAACTGGTCTCCATCGCAGGCCACTACAAAGTTTCGGAGGATCTGCGTCGCGACCCTTTGTGGGGCGCGGGCGTACAGGTCAGCCTGTCGGGCGATGTGTTGAACATCATTCGGCTTTAACGGATACTGCCGCATTTTCCAAACATCTCTAAAACGTAGCGAAAACGGCTCAAACGAAGTAGGAAAAAGGCCATAAGCAGTGTTTACCCGAGGTAAGCGCCGTTCTGGACCGAATTCCAGCCAAGGCTGTCCGACTGCAGTAGTTTTTCTAGAGATGTTTTTCAGGGGCTAAATGTCCTTTTTCCTTAGGGGTGAAACACCTTGGCCAAGATTCTCGTGGTTACATCCGGCAAGGGTGGTGTGGGTAAGACCACCACCAGTGCTGCTATCGGTACCGGCCTCGCACTGCGCGGTCACAAAACAGTTATCGTCGACTTCGACGTCGGTTTGCGTAACCTCGATCTGATCATGGGTTGCGAGCGCCGCGTGGTGTATGACTTCGTCAACGTAGTGAACGGCGAAGCCAACCTGCAACAAGCCCTGATCAAAGACAAGCGTCTGGAAAACCTCTACGTACTGGCCGCCAGTCAGACCCGCGACAAAGACGCGCTGACTGTGGAAGGCGTGGAAAAAGTGTTGATGGCGTTGAAAGAAGACTTCGAGTACGTGGTCTGCGACTCTCCGGCCGGCATCGAAAAAGGCGCCCACCTGGCCATGTACTTCGCAGACGAAGCGATTATCGTGACCAACCCGGAAGTGTCCTCGGTTCGTGACTCGGACCGCATGCTCGGCCTGCTGGCCAGCAAATCGCGCCGTGCGGAAAAGGGCGAAGACCCGATCAAGGAACACCTGCTGCTGACCCGCTACAACCCGCAACGAGTCAGTGACGGCGAGATGCTCGGCGTCGAAGACGTCAAAGATATTCTGGCGGTCGCCCTGCTGGGTGTCATTCCGGAATCCCAAGCGGTACTCAAAGCTTCCAACTCGGGCGTGCCGGTGATTCTCGACGACCAGAGCGATGCCGGTCAGGCATACAGCGATGCGGTCGATCGTCTGCTGGGCAAAAACGTGGAGCATCGTTTTCTCGATGTAACGAAGAAGGGATTCTTCGAGCGCCTGTTTGGAGGTAGATAATGAATCTTTTTGACTTCTTTCGTGCCAGCAAAAAGGTCAGCACCGCGTCGGTAGCGAAAGAGCGTCTGCAGATCATCGTGGCGCACGAACGCGGCCAACGCAGTACACCGGACTACCTGCCAGCCTTGCAGAAGGAATTGGTCGAGGTCATCCGCAAGTACGTCAATATCGGGTCCGATGACGTGCACGTCGCTCTGGAAAACCAGGGCAGCTGCTCGATTCTGGAACTCAATATCACCCTGCCAGATCGCTAGTCGATCAGACAGGAGCCACGGCGGCTCAGGCCTACTGGCACTTCGTAGGAGCGAAGCTTGCTCGCGAAGCAGGCAACTCGGTGTATCTGATAGATCGAGGTGATGCGTTCGCGAGCAAGCTTCGCTCCTACAGAGTGTGGGGGCCTGAGCCGCCGTTGGCGTTTGTTACGAGGCTGTTTCAATGCCGCTGTCCAACATCCGCATCATCCATCAGGACGCCGCCGTACTGGTGGTGAACAAACCGACCCTGCTGCTCTCCGTCCCTGGGCGGGCCGATGACAACAAGGACTGCCTGATTACCCGCCTGCAAGAGAACGGCTACCCGGAAGCGCGAATCGTCCACCGTCTGGACTGGGAAACCTCCGGCATTATTCTGTTGGCCCGTGACCCGGACACTCATCGCGAGCTGTCTCGGCAATTTCATGACCGCGAAACTGAAAAGGCCTACACCGCCCTGTGCTGGGGACAACCGGAACTGGACAGTGGCAGCATCGATCTGCCCTTGCGCTACGACCCGCCGACCAAGCCACGCCATGTGGTGGACCATGAATTCGGCAAACACGCCCTGACCTTCTGGCGCGTACTGGAGCGTTGCGGCGACTGGTGTCGTGTCGAATTGACGCCGATCACCGGCCGCTCCCATCAGTTGCGCGTGCACATGCTTTCCATCGGCCACCCACTGCTGGGTGACGGGCTGTATGCCCACGAGCAAGCACTGGCCGCCTGGCCACGGTTATGCCTGCACGCGAGCATGCTCAGCTTCACTCACCCGCAAAGCGGCGAACGCTTGCGCTTCGAGTGTCCGGCACCGTTTTAAGCACGCCGCTTTAGAGAAAGGATATTAATCCGGATGAGTTGTACTGATTTCCTGGCGACACCCGTCGAAAAAACCCGACACCAGCTGCTTTACCTGATCTACGGCGACCATGACGTGTACCGGCGGGAAGCCAAGTTCAGCATTTTGACCGCGCTGTCCCACGCCAGGAACGGCAAGCTGCCGAGCATCAGAATCCTTACGGATCGCCCGCAGGACTATGCCGGCTGGCCAGTGGAAACCGTTACCCTGCCCCAGCAAACCCTGACCCTGTGGCAAGGCGAAAACGGCTATCACCATCGTCGCAAGGCCTGCGCGATTGCCTATGGGCTGACGCTGGCGCAAAAGACCTTGTTCGTCGACACCGACACCTTGTTCACCCGCGACCCGATGCAGATCTTTGATCGGATTGAACCCGGGCACTATCTGATGGACCGGTTCGAATACGACTGGAAAGACGTCCACGAACGCCCCGACTATGTGAAGCTCGGCGGTTGCCTGCGCGCTCATGGCGTCACCGCGGATAACGGTTTCAAGCTGTTCAACAGTGGCGTGTGCGGCGTGACTGACCGCGACACGGCGCTGTTCGAAGCGGCCATCCGATTCATCGACGAATGGACCCGCGACGGCTTCGATATTCACACCATCGAGCAGATCGCCCTGTCGTTCGCCCTGCACGGCAAGCCTGTGGGTGAAGCCAAAAAGTACATCTATCACTACTTTGCGGATAAACGCTTTTTCCACGTGATGCAGGCGCTTTTCTTCTCTCGGCATGGCGAGGCGTTCAGTCAGAGCCTGGTCGAACTGTGCCGTGATGTGCCGCGCACGAAACCCTTCCCTTCGGCCTGGCAGCGGCTGAAAATAAAATGGAAGCTGCGTCACCAGAGCGGCCCGCTGAGAAAGGTCGGACGCGATCTGCTTTACGGCAGCGCGGCACCCGATCACCCGTACTACACAGCTTGCCGCCACGAGTGGTGGGAAAGTGCCTCGCGGGAGATTCTTCGTTGGGAGCGCAGCCGTCAGAAAAAGCTGCTGGAAACGAAGCAGGGCTGGCCCGTGCAACTGCCCCGGCCCGAAAAGCCCGAGGATGAGCGGATCATCATGAAGTACCTGAAAAATCGGGTCGAGGCTGCGAGCTGACGTGAGCGGATCACGTCAAGCCCAAAGCCCCCGACCAATACGTTAAACTTGCGCCATTGCTGTCTGGAGCTACTTATGCGCGAAGAGTTGAACCAAGGCCTGATCGATTTCCTCAAGGCCTCCCCTACCCCATTCCATGCCACCGCCAGCCTTGTTCAGCGCCTGGAAGCGGCGGGCTATCAACGCCTTGACGAGCGCGAGCCATGGACCACCGAAGCCAACGGTCGTTACTACGTCACCCGTAACGACTCTTCGATCGTCGCGCTCAAGATGGGCCGTCATTCGCCCCTGCACGGCGGCATTCGCCTGGTTGGCGCGCACACCGACAGCCCGTGCCTGCGGGTCAAACCCCAGCCGGAACTGCAACGTCAGGGCTTCTGGCAGCTGGGTGTCGAAGTCTATGGCGGCGCACTGCTGGCGCCATGGTTCGACCGCGACCTGTCCCTGGCCGGCCGCGTGACCTTCCGCCGTGACGGCAAGGTCGAGAGCCAGCTGGTCGACTTCAAGGCGCCGATCGCCATCATCCCGAACCTGGCCATTCACCTGAACCGTGAAGCCAACATGGGCTGGGCGATCAACGCCCAGACCGAACTGCCGCCGATCCTTGCGCAATTTGCCGGTGACGAGCGCGTGGACTTCCGCGCCGTGCTCACCGATCAACTCGCCCGCGAACATGGTTTGAACGCCGACGTGGTGCTCGACTATGAGCTGAGCTTCTACGACACCCAAAGCGCTGCGGTCATCGGCCTGCATGGCGATTTCATTGCCGGGGCGCGCCTGGACAACCTGCTGTCGTGCTATGCCGGCCTTCAAGCCTTGCTGACCACCGAAACCGACGAAACCTGCGTGCTGGTCTGTAACGATCACGAAGAAGTCGGTTCCTGCTCGGCCTGCGGCGCCGACGGCCCGATGCTGGAGCAGACGCTGCGTCGCCTGCTGCCTGAAGGTGATGAGTTCGTGCGCACCATTCAGAAATCCCTGCTGGTCTCGGCTGACAACGCCCACGGGGTGCACCCCAACTACGCCGACAAGCACGATGCCAATCACGGCCCGAAACTCAACGCCGGCCCGGTGATCAAGGTCAACAGCAACCAGCGCTACGCCACCAACAGCGAAACCGCCGGGTTCTTCCGCCACCTGTGCATGGCCGAAGAAGTGCCGGTGCAGAGCTTCGTGGTGCGCAGCGACATGGGTTGCGGCTCGACCATCGGCCCGATCACCGCCAGCCACCTGGGCGTGCGCACCGTAGACATCGGCCTGCCAACCTTCGCCATGCACTCGATCCGTGAACTGTGCGGCAGCCATGATCTGGCGCACTTGGTCAAAGTGCTGAGCGCGTTTTACGCCTGCAGCGAGCTGCCGTAATCCGTGTAGGAGCATGGCTTGCCAGCGATAGAGGTCTTAAGGACGCCATCGCTGGCAAGTCATGCTCCAACAGGTGTTCACCACCCATCGCCCAAAAGCCACCTAGACTTCAACTACCCCTTTCGACAAGGCAGTCGCTCATGATCTCGTTGTCTTCGTTCCACGCCATGCTGATTCCGATTCTTGCCGGGATGACCATGCTGGCAATCGGCTTCAATTTTCGTGACAAGAACGTCGGCGTATTCGCGATGTGGATCGGCATGTTGACGATCCTCGCCACCGTGATTTTCAAGATCCTCGCCAAACTCAACGAATAAATCCTCCCCCCTGGCTCGCATTGATTTTGACGGGCTCGTACACTCGGTCGATCCGCTCATCCCGAGGTTGACCGCCTAGTGTTCGCTCGTCTTTTTGCCCTGCCGTGTTTGTTCCTTGTCTGCCTCGTGACGCTGCTGCCGATGGCGCCCGCCCAAGCGGCCGGCTTGCCTGGCCTGCTCAACAGCTCGGCAAAACAGCCAGAGGCGCAAGAGCCCTTGGGGCAATCCCTGGACGAAGTCATCAAGTCGCTGGAGAACGATCAGCAACGCACCCAATTGCTGGCGGATTTGAAGAAGCTGCGCGATGTCACCAAAAAGGCCCAGCCGGTCACCGAAGTAGGCGTCCTGGGACTGATCGGTGGCACCCTGGCCAGTTTCGAAAAACAATTTTCAGGCGCGGACAGCCCTCTCACTCGCTGGTCCGAAGAGTTCAAACTGGCTGAGGATGAACTGACAGCGCTGGTGCTGCCGGCCAATGAATGGCTGCCGATCATCTTTGCCTTTGCCATGATCCTGATGGTCTGGAGCTTGCTGGCCGCCGCGCTGATCTGGGTCAGCCACCGGGTGCGGATGCGCTTTGGCCTGACCGAAGAACTGCCGCAGCACCCCAAGGCCCTGGACATGTTGCGCTTCGCCCTGCGCAAACTCGGGCCGTGGCTGATTGCTTTGGTCATGACGGTCTACATGAGCTACGCCCTGCCCTCGTCACTGGGCAAAAGCCTGGCCATGGTGCTGGCTTATGCACTGGTGGTTGGCACCTGTTTTTCGGCGATCTGCGTGATCGCCTTTTCGCTGCTCGACGGCCCACACCGCCACCGCGCTTTGTACATCCTGCGGCACCAAGCCTTTCGGCCGCTGTGGCTGATCGGCAGTTTCGCCGCCTTCGGTGAAGCCTTGAGCGATCCGCGACTGGTCGAAAGCCTTGGCAGTCATCTGGCGCACACCGCCGCAACTGTCGCCAATGTACTGGCGGCATTGTCCACCGGGCTGTTCATCCTGCGGTTCCGTCGCCCCATCGCCCACTTGATCCGCAACCAACCGCTGTCCCGACGCCTGACCCGCCGCGCCCTCAGCGACACGATCGAGATTCTCGGGACCTTCTGGTACATGCCGGCGCTGGTGCTGGTGGGTATCTCCCTGTTCGCCACGTTCGTCTCGGCCGGCGATACCAGCACCGCACTGCGTCAGTCGCTGATCTGCACCGTGCTGCTGGTGTTGTGCATGGTCATCAACGGCTTGGTGCGCCGCCATTCACTCAAGCCACAGCGCAGCGTGAAGCGTCATGCACTGTATTCGGATCGCCTGAAAAGCTTCTTCTACACACTCGCCCACTTGGTGGTGTGGCTGGCGTTCATCGAACTCGGCCTGCGGGTCTGGGGCATGTCGCTGATCCGCTTCACCGAAGGCGAAGGCCATGAAGTCAGCGTCAAACTGTTCAGCCTCGGCGGCACGCTGATTTTTGCCTGGCTGATCTGGATTCTCAGCGACACCGCCGTGCACCACGCCCTCACCCGCTCGCGCAAAGGCCTGGCAAATGCCCGCGCACAGACGATGATGCCGCTGATCCGCAACGTATTGTTCGTGGCGATCTTCATCGTTGCGCTGATCGTCGCCCTGGCAAACATGGGCATGAACGTCACGCCATTGCTGGCCGGTGCCGGCGTGATCGGTCTGGCCATCGGTTTCGGTGCACAGTCACTGGTGGCGGACCTGATCACCGGGCTGTTCATCATCATCGAAGACTCGCTGGCCATCGACGACTACGTGGACGTTGGCGGCCACCTGGGCACCGTCGAAGGGCTGACCATTCGTACCGTGCGCCTGCGGGACATTGACGGCATCGTCCACACCATTCCGTTCAGCGAAATCAAAAGCATCAAGAACTACTCCCGGGAATTCGGCTACGCGATTTTCCGGGTGGCGATACCTTCCAACATGGACATCGATAACGCGATCAAACTGATGCGCGACGTCGGCCAGAAGATGCGCACTGATCCACTGCAACGGCGCAACATCTGGTCGCCACTGGAGATTCAGGGTGTCGAGAGTTTCGAGTCGGGCAACGCAATTCTTCGCGCCCGGTTCAAGACCGCGCCGATCAAGCAGTGGGAAGTGTCCCGAGCGTTCAACCTGTCCCTCAAGCGACACCTGGACGAAGCCGGGCTCGATCTGGCGACGCCACGCATGAGCGTGCAAGTGATCACGGCGGGTGGCGGCCAAGTGACGGACTAAATCTGTAGCAGCTGCCGAGCCTGCGAGGCTGCGTTCGGCTGCGAAGCAGTCGTAAAACCTGCAAGCACAGTGTGCCTGAAACACCGCGGTGTCTGATTTCACGACGGCTACGCCGCCGAACGCAGCCTCGCAGGCTCGACAGCTGCTACAAACGGCAGGCAAAAAAAATCCCCGAACCTGTCGGGGATTTTTTATGTTTGATCAATCAGCCCGAGAGCGGATCAATCTTCGCGATAGCGACGCAGCTTCAACTGCTTACCGGCAACGCGAGTGTCCTTCAGTTTGGTCAGGAGTTTTTCCAGACCATCTTCCGGCAGCTCAACGAGGCTGAAGCTGTCACGTACCTGGATGCGACCGATTGCTTCACGAGCCAGGCCACCCTCATTGAGGATAGCGCCCAGCAGGTTCTTGGCAGCGATACCATCACGCGCGCCCAGCGCGGTACGGCAACGAGCACGACCTTCAGCCAATGCAACCGGAGCACGACGCTCACGATCACCACGGTCCGGACGATCACCGGTACGCTCTGGACGATCGCCACGCGGTGCGTTATTCGGCACCAGTGGACGTTCTTTCTCGATGGCAGCCAGGGTCAACGCCTGAGCGTTGGTAGCCTTGCGTAGCAGAGCAGCGGCCAGTGCACGCGGAGTGCAACCGATGTCAGCGGTCAGGCGATCCAGCAGCTCACCATGAGTCGATTCGGCATCAGCCACCAGCGGCGACAGGCTGTTGGTCAGTTTCTTGATGCGGGCATCGAGAACGGCCTGAGCGTCCGGCAGGCGAACTTCGGCAACTTTCTGACCGGTTACACGCTCGATCACTTGCAGCATGCGGCGCTCACGCGGAGTCACCAGCAGCAGTGCACGACCTTCGCGACCGGCACGGCCGGTACGGCCGATTCGGTGAACGTAGGACTCTGGGTCGTACGGCATGTCAACGTTGAACACGTGAGTGATACGCGGAACGTCCAGACCACGAGCAGCAACGTCGGTCGCCACAACGATGTCCAGACGGCCATCCTTGAGGGATTCGATCACGCGCTCACGTTGGTTCTGAGCAATGTCACCGTTCAGCGCAGCGGCTTTGTAGCCTTTGGCTTCCAGGGCACTGGCCAGGTCCAGGGTCGCTTGCTTGGTGCGCACGAACATGATCAGGGCATCGAAGTCTTCAACTTCCAGCAGGCTCAATACAGCCGAGGTCTTCTGGTCAGCGTGAACCAACAGGTGAGCCTGTTCGATCGCGGTAACGGTCTGAGTCTTGGTCTGGATCTTCACGTGTTGCGGATCGCGCAGATGGCGTTCGGCAATGGCACGGATCGACTGCGGCAAGGTGGCCGAGAACAATACGGTCTGACGGGTTGGAGGCAAGGCCTTGAAGATAACTTCGAGGTCGTCCATGAAACCCAGTTTGAGCATTTCGTCCGCTTCGTCGAGAACCAGGTGGTTCACGGTCGACAGAACTTTTTCGTCGCGACGCAGGTGGTCGCACAGACGGCCCGGAGTGGCGACAACGATCTGTGCGCCATTACGGATTGCTTTCAGTTGTGGACCCATAGGGGCGCCGCCGTAAACGGCCACAACGGTAACGCCCGGCATTTGCTTGGCGTAGGTTTCGAAAGCGGTTGCTACTTGCAGCGCCAACTCACGGGTTGGCGCCAGGATCAGGGCTTGCGGCTCGCGCTTAGCAGGATCGATGCGATGCAGGATAGGCAGGGCGAACGCAGCGGTTTTACCCGTACCGGTTTGCGCCTGACCAATCATGTCGTGACCGGCCATGATGATCGGGATCGATTGATGCTGAATAGCCGAAGGCTCTTCGTAGCCAGTCGCGATGACGGCTGCAAGAATATTCGGATTAAGATTAAAAGCGGCGAAGCCGCCGGTTTCCTGGGTCATGGGTCTGCCTCTAAGTGCATCCGCAAAGACCCATGCTCCAAAGCTGCGCATGCCGTGTAAGACTCAAGAGTCGCCCTGGCTGCTTTGTCGGCGGGGATTTGCGAAAACGAATGAATGAAAAAGATTCGTCAAGGGAGAGTCCGCTGTGCGGACGTGCAGCCGAAGCTGACTTCGGGGAATTGCGCTACCTAAACGCGGCCCGGTTAAAGGCCGGCGCGCACTATACCGGAATTCGCTCAAAAAGGGAGCTTTATTTGTCGGAAAACTGCCGTGTACAGCGTTCTGTCACACGCTTTGCGGATAATCGGGCAACGGTCTATTTTTCCAAGGCCCAGCCCTGCTGACGATCGCGCTAAAACGGTTCACCCTTGTGACGCAGACCTGCCGTCTCACATACCCCTTCCCGCCCCTTCCCGCCCGAGGAAATGCACCATGAATCAGCCCTTCTCCAGTCGTGTGAGCCGTGAACGGCACGGTCATGTCCTGATGATTGGCCTGGATCGGGTGGCCAAACGCAACGCCTTCGATCTCGACCTGCTCAACGAACTGAGCCTGGCTTATGGCGAGTTCGAGGCCGACAGCGAGGCGCGGGTGGCGGTGGTATTCGGCCATGGTGAGCATTTCACCGCAGGGCTGGATCTGGTCAGTGCCAGTGCGGCCCTGGCCGAAGGCTGGCAGGCACCGCCCGGCGGCTGCGATCCATGGGGTGTTTTCGCCGGCCCCAGAGTGAGCAAACCGGTGATTGTCGCCGCACAAGGCTACTGCCTGACCATCGGGATCGAATTGATGCTGGCCGCCGATATCAACCTGTGCGCCAGCAACACCCGCTTCGCCCAGAAAGAAGTGCAACGCGGGATCTTCCCGTTCGGCGGCGCCACGTTGCGCCTGCATCAGATCGCTGGCTGGGGCAATGCCATGCGCTGGCTGCTGACCGGCGATGAGTTCGATGCCCATGAGGCGTTGCACTTGGGGTTGGTGCAGGAAGTCATGGCCAGCGAGGATCTGCTGCCACGGGCGATGGAGTTGGCCGAGCGGATTGCCCGGCAGGCGCCGCTTGGGGTTCAGGCGACGCTCATGTCTGCAAGGCAGGCGCGTTATGAAGGGGAAACAGCGGCGGCGCGGGGTTTGCCGTCGCTGGTAAAGAAGTTGCTGGCCAGTGAGGATGCCAAGGAAGGTGTGCGGTCGATGATCGAGAAGCGGCCCGGCGTTTTCAAAGGGCTTTGAGGGATGTATTGGCTGTTAGGGCCTCTTCGCGAGCAGGCTCGCTCCCACATTTGAACCGCGATTCCATGTGGGAGCGAGCCTGCTCGCGAAGAGGCCCGCACAGACAACGACTTATGTAGCCGGGCGGATTGCCTTGATCAACGACTGCAACGAATACCCCAAGCGCGGCGCCAGCCCTTCAGCGCGGGCGATCAAGCCGTCCATGTCCAGTTCCTGATCCAGCTCCGAAGGCACGAGCAGAATCACATTGCCCTCCTTCACCGGCAGTTCCCAGTAATGCCGGTGATAGAGCCCGCGAAACAATGCGGCGCCCAACGGTTTGCCATCATCGGTGGCCCACTGATTGATCACCAGCCAACCACCCGGATTCAGGCGTTTTTGACAGTTTTCCAGGAAATTCCACGCCAGATGCCCGACACCCGGCCCGACATCGGTATAGAGGTCGACGAAAATCAGATCCGCCGGCTCAGCGGTATCGAGCAGTTCCAGCGCATCACCCACCCGGATATACAGCCGCGGATCGTCATCCAGCCCAAGGTATTCAATGGCCAGGCGCGGTACGTCGGGACGCAGCTCGATGGCTTCGACGTCTTCCAGCGGCAGGAACTTGAGGCAGGCCTGAGTCAAGGTGCCGGCTCCGAGGCCGAGGAACAGCGCGCTTTCCGGCTGCTCGTGGCACAACGCGCCAATCAGCATCGCCCGGGTGTAATCGTATTCGAGCCAGCTCGGGTCAGCCGTGAACACGCAGCTCTGCTCGATGGCATCACCGAACTCGAGAAAACGGTAATCGGCCACTTCCAGCACGCGAATCACGCCGAACTCATCCTGTACCTCGGCGAGCAGATGCTCGACGCGCTCCTCAGTCATTTCGTCTCCTGATCGTCGCCGTGCCCGGCAACGTACTAAAACCGCGGAGTGGCGCGGCAAAAGCGCGATTGTCCGCGAAGCGACGGGAACAGGTCACGCACTAATTGCTGATAACATGACAGTCCGAGCGTAAAACACTAGAGACCGTGATGAGCCAACCCTGGAGCCCTGACAGCTGGCGCGCCCTGCCGATCCAGCAACAACCCCATTACCCCGACGCGGCGCATTTGCTGCACGTCGAGCAAACGCTGGCCAGTTATCCGCCGCTGGTGTTTGCCGGTGAAGCCCGGGAGTTGCGCCGTCAGTTTGCCGAAGTGACCCAGGGCCGCGCGTTTCTGCTGCAGGGCGGCGACTGCGCCGAAAGCTTCGCCGAGTTCTCCGCCGCGAAAATTCGCGACACCTTTAAAGTCCTGCTGCAAATGGCGATCGTCATGACCTTCGCTGCCGGTTGCCCGGTGGTCAAGGTCGGGCGCATGGCCGGGCAGTTCGCCAAACCGCGTTCGGCCAACGACGAAACCATCGACGGCGTCACCCTGCCGGCCTACCGTGGCGATATCGTCAACGGCATCGGTTTCGATGAAAAAAGCCGTGTGCCGGACCCGGAGCGCTTGCTCCAGTCCTACCACCAGTCCACCGCGACCCTGAACCTGCTGCGCGCCTTCGCCCAAGGCGGTTTTGCCGACCTGCATCAGGTGCACAAGTGGAACCTGGACTTCATCGCCAACTCGGCGCTGGCGGAAAAATACAGCCACCTCGCGGATCGCATTGATGAAACCCTGGCATTCATGCGCGCCTGCGGCATGGACAGCTCGCCGCAACTGCGCGAAACCAGTTTCTTCACCGCCCACGAAGCGCTCCTGCTGAACTACGAAGAAGCCTTCGTACGTCGCGACAGCCTGACCAACGATTACTACGATTGCTCGGCGCACATGCTGTGGATCGGCGACCGTACCCGTCAGCTCGACGGTGCTCACGTCGAGTTCCTGCGTGGCGTGAACAATCCGATCGGGGTCAAAGTCGGCCCGAGCATGAACCCCGAAGACCTGATTCGCCTGATCGACGTGCTCAACCCGGACAACGATCCGGGTCGTCTGAACCTGATTGCGCGGATGGGTGCGAACAAGGTCGGCGATCATCTGCCGCAACTGATCCGTGCCGTGCAACGCGAAGGCAAGCAGGTGCTCTGGAGTTCCGACCCGATGCACGGCAACACCATCAAGGCCAGCAGCGGCTACAAGACCCGCGATTTTGCGCAGATCCTTGGCGAAGTGAAGCAGTTCTTCCAGGTTCACGAAGCGGAAGGCACGTATGCCGGCGGCATCCACATCGAGATGACCGGGCAGAATGTCACCGAGTGCATTGGTGGCGCGCGACCGATTACCGAAGACGGGTTGTCGGATCGGTATCACACCCATTGCGATCCGCGGATGAATGCTGATCAGTCGCTGGAGTTGGCGTTTTTGATTGCCGAGACCCTGAAGCAGGTTCGGCGCTAAACCGCGTCGCGCCCTTCGCGAGCAGGCTCGCTCCCACAATGGCCGGCGTCGATCACACATTATGTGTCTGGCGCTAATCCTGTGGGAGCGAGCCTGCTCGCGAAGGCGTCAGCTCAGTCACCGCCAATACTGGCCAATGCCACCCGCAACCGCCCCGCACTCGCCCGCGGGCAATTCAACTGAACCCGCTCAAGCCCCAACCAATCCGCCATTCGCCGCAGATTGACCGCCAACGCCAGCATCCCCTCCTCATCCAGCCCCGGCTCTTCCTCATGCACAGCGTGCACCGCCAGCCTGCCCAACGCCCGCTCGGCGCGCAGATCCACCCGCGCGGCAATCCGCTCATTGTGTAAAAACGGCAACACGTAATAGCCGTAGACCCGCTTGTCCTGCGGCGTATAAATCTCCAGCCGATAGCGGAAATCGAACAGGCGCTCGGTGCGACTGCGCTCCCAGATCAGTGAGTCGAAGGGTGAAAGCAAGGCGCTGGCTTCGACCTTGCGCGGCACTTTGGGCTCAGGCAGACAGTAAGCGGGCTGCCGCCAGCCCTGGACTTCACAGCTAAACAATTCACCCGCCTCCACCAGTTCCGCCAAGCGCGGACGGGCATCACCGGGACTCAGACGAAAATAATCCCGCAGATCCTTTTCAGTCGCCACACCCAAGGCACTCGCGGCATGCAGCAACAGGCCGCGCAGGGCCTCGGCCTCACTCAGCAACGGCTGCGCAAGAATCGCCGAAGGAATCACCCGCTCCGGCAGATCATAAAGCCGCTCGAACCCGCGTCGCCCGGCCACGGTCACTTCACCGGCGGCGAACAACCATTCCAGCGCATGCTTTTCCGCGCTCCAGTCCCACCAGGGACCTGCCCGTTCCTGACGGGTCGACAGACTTCCGGCACCCAGCGCGCCCAGTTCCTGAACCGAGGCCAGCACCCGGCGTATCGTGTCCTGCCGCTCCTGACCGAAACGTGCCAATTGCTGGTAGATATCTTCACCACGGGTCGCGCGCAGCATGCGCCAGCGCATCAACGGGTACATCGACAAGGGCAGCAACGAGGCTTCATGCCCCCAATATTCGAAGAGCGTACGTCGCCGACCCGAACTCCAGGCAGCCTGGTCGAGCAAGTCGGATGAGTAATTGCCGAGGCGGGAAAACAAGGGAAGGTAGTGCGAACGCACCAATGCATTGACCGAATCGATCTGCAGAATGCCCAGCCGTTCAATCAGACGATTGAGCTGAACCGGTTTGATCGCCGCTGGCGGCTGGCGCCCGTTGAACCCTTGGGCGGCCAGCGCCAGACGCCGAGCCTGTTTGATGGAAAAGGACAGTGTTGCGGGCATGAGCATCTCCTTGTCTGCTCGCAACCTACCTCACCGGGAGACGGTTTGTGTAGTTGTGTATGACTCATTTGTGCATCGGGTCATCCCAGAATGGGCGGATGGCTTCGTGCTCGACATCCGCACGACTGAGTCCGATGTCCTTCAACGCTTCATCACTCATGCCCGCCAACATTTCACGTTCACGGTGCAGTTCGTACCAGCGATTGAATTTGTGCAGCAAATCGGAGATCAGGTGCACCGAGTGTTTTTCTACGTCGACATAACCTTTTTGACCTTTCATCTTGTTGCCCTCCGTTTGGGTGGCTCAAGTGTCGCGCCGGGGCTAAGATCAATCCAACGAATGTTTCTTATGTAATACATCTCGGAGATTGATGAATGTCTGCCTACCCGAGTATCGATACCGAAGTGCTGCGTACCTTTGTCGCCATCGCCGACCAGGGCGGTTTTACCCGCGCTGGCGAGTTGGTCAACCGCACTCAGTCCGCCGTGAGCATGCAGATGAAGCGGCTGGAAGAGGATGTGTTGCAGCGTCAATTGTTCCAGCGCGACGGACGGCAGGTGCGGTTGACGGCTGAGGGTCAGGTGTTGCTCGGCTATGCCCGGCGCATCCTCAAGCTGCACAGTGAGGTGTTCAATACGTTGCGCGAGCCGCACATGGTCGGCATGGTCCGCATTGGCACGCCGGACGATTACGTGATGCGTTTTTTGCCGGGGATTCTGCGGCGATTTGCCCAGACGTATCCGCTGATCCAGATCGAAGTGCACTGCGAATCATCAAAACAATTGCTGCTGCGCCAGGACCTGGACTTGACCATCGTCACCCGCGAACCGGGCAACGAGATCGGCCAATTATTGCGCAAGGAGCATTTTGTCTGGGCCGAGGCGCAATGCTTCAGCGCCCATGAGCAAACGCCGCTGCCACTGGCGATGTTCAACAGTGATTGTTTCTGCCGCTTATGGGCCTGTAATGCGCTGGACGCCATGGGGCGCGATTACCGCGTGGCGTACAACAGCGACAGCCTGTCGGCGATCATGGCGGTGGTCAGCGCCGGACTGGCTGTCACCGCGCAACTCGAAAGCCTGATCACGCCCGACATGCGCATTCTCGGTGAGGCCGAGGACCTGCCGATTCTGCCAGAGGCTAGCATCATGCTGGTGCGCAACCTGCACAACCCGTCGCCGATCACTGAGTGCCTGGCCGAACACATCGTCGAAGGCTTCAAACTTTAAGGGCGAGCATCACCGCGCAGAGCACCAGGAACCCACAGAACAACCCGCGCAACAGTCGCTCCGGCAGTGCGTGAGCGATCCTCACGCCCCAGCTGATGCTCATCAGGCCACCGACCGCCAAGGGCAGGCCGATCATCCAGTCCACCTGATGGTGCACCGCGTAAGTCACCAGCGTGACACCCGTGCTCGGCAGTGCCAGCGCCAGCGACAAACCCTGCGCAACCACCTGACTGGTGCCGAACAGACTGGTCAGCACCGGCGTTGCCACCACCGCCCCGCCCACGCCAAATAACCCGCCCATGGTGCCGGAGGCAGCACCGAGCACGCCCAGCCATGGCCATGAGTAATTCATCTGCGCAGATGCCGGCGCGTTGGCGGCGAACATTCGCACCAGGTTGTAGGCCGACAGGGCAATCAGGAACGCGACAAATCCCACGCGCATGGTTTGCGCATCAATGCCCACCGCCCAGATCGAACCGATCCAGGCAAAACAGAACCCCATCGAGGCCAATGGCAGCGCGTGGCGCAATTCAATGCGATTACGCTGGTGATAACGCCACAGCGCCAGCATCACGTTGGGTACCACCATGACCAGCGCCGTGCCCTGGGCAATTTGCTGATCAAGGCCGAACAACAGGCCCAACAGCGGGATCGCAATCAAACCACCGCCAATGCCGAATAACCCACCGAGGGTTCCCAGGGCGGCGCCAAACACCAGGTACATCAAAAACTCAATCACAGGCGATTTTCCCTTCACGTCAGGCTATTCATCCTACGCAGTCGACGCTGGCGGGGAAACGCACAGCAACGCACAATGGCTTTGCCAACTTCGCACAAGCGCTGACAACACCATGAACCCCAATCAATTGACCGAACAACTGGATCTGTTCCTCGACGTGCTGGAAACCGGAAGTTTTTCCGCCGCGTCCCGCCGACACCCGCTGACTCCTTCGGCAGTGGCGCGGCGCATCGACAGCCTGGAAAACGCCGTCGGCAGCCAATTGTTTATTCGCAGCACCCACGCGGTGCGCGCAACCCCGGCAGGTCTGGCTTTTGCCGAACGCGCACGGCGTATCGTGGCTGAACTGCGGCTGGCTCGGGCTGAGGCGGTATCCTTGAGCAGCGCACCGGAAGGCTTGATTCGGATCGATGCACCGGCAGCGTTCGGACGGCGGCATCTGGCGCCAGTGATTGCCGACTTTCTGATGCTCTACCCCGGCCTCGACGTGCAACTGCACCTGATCGACAGCTTCGTCGACATGCAGGGTTTGAATCTGGGCAAGGTCGATCTGGTGCTGCGCGCCGGGCAAATGGCCGATACCCGGCTGGTGGCCACGCCGCTGGCGAGCATGGTGCGCATTGCCTGTGCCAGCCCTGAGTATTTGCAACGGCGTGGTGTGCCGACCGATCCGGCACAGCTGATTGAGCATGATGGCCTCGACTGGGATGGCCTGGCCCCGCCGTTCGCCTGGCGTTTCGAGCGGGACGGGCAGATGCACTTGCACCGCCCGGCGCGCATCCGCATGAGTGCCAACAATGCCGAGGCGCTGGTCTGCGGTGCATTGGCCGGGCTGGGTATCGCCCACTTGCCAACCTGGTTGACCAGCGAATACCTGTTACGCGGTGAACTGCATCCGCTGTTCTGCGAACACGGCCTGCCACCACCGGAAACGACCGGCATTTATGCCTTGCGCCTTGAGCAACAACCCAATCCCCGCAGTCGCTTGTTGCTGGAATACCTGAAAACCCGCTTCAGCCCAATCCCGCCGTGGGATCTGGCGCTGCAAAGTACCCTCGACCGGCACTAGGCTAGAATTGTCTGGTGCATTAAAGATTCGCCCGCTAGATTTATGACGATCACTGATCAAGGCTTCGAAATGACCACCGAGCGCAACACCCCCGATAACTGCGATGACCTGCTGCTGGATAATCAGGCCTGCTTCGCCCTGCACTCCACCTCGCTGCTGATGACCAAGGTTTATAAGCCGCTCTTGCAAGCGCTGGGCCTGACCTATCCGCAATACCTGGCGATGATGGTGTTGTGGGAACAGGACGGTTTGACCGTAGGCGAAATCAGCACGCGCCTGCTGACTGATCCTGGCTCATTGACGCCGTTGCTTAAACGCCTGGAAGTCGAAGGTTTACTCAGCCGCACCCGCAGCCGTGAAGACGAGCGAGTGGTGATTGTCGAACTCACCGAACAGGGTCGTGCATTGCGGGAACGGGCGCGCGGTATTCCCCAGTGCATTCTCGGCGCCAGCGGGATGACGCTGGAGAGGCTGCAGAAACTGCAAGCTGAACTGCAAACGCTGCGTAGCAACCTGCAAGGTAGCCTCTGATATTCAAATCAACCTAGATCCCCTGTGGGAGCGAGCCTGCTCGCGATAGCCGTCTGACATTCAAACATTGATGTCGACTGATACACCGCTATCGCGAGCAGGCTCGCTCCCACATTGGTTTTGTGGTGCCCCTTCCAGCCACGTTCGCCCCTCTCCGAAAAATTTTTAGTCCTGAAAATCCCGCCTCGACAGCTCTAGCTCAGCCCTTCGCATCGCCCGCCAAAAACCCGGCCAAAGCTTTTTAAGAAAATTTATATTGCGCGCTAAATATTAGCGAGATACATTTACCTCGCACTTACTTAGCGCGCAAACATTTAGCGCAAAACACCCAATTCCGAATGAGGCTCACACCATGCAAACTCTCTACACCGCTATCGCAACTTCCACTGGCGGCCGTGACGGTCGTGCGGTTTCCAGCGACAACATCCTCGACGTCAAACTCGCCACCCCAAAAGAACTTGGCGGCGCTGGCGGCGCAGCGACCAACCCTGAGCAACTGTTCGCAGCCGGTTACTCCGCCTGCTTCATCGGAGCGCTGAAATTCGTGGCCAGCCAGACCAAACGCAAAATTCCGGACGACGCTTCGATCACCGCCCATGTCGGCATCGGCCAGATCCCTGGTGGTTTCGGCCTCGACATCGACCTGCACATAAGCTTGCCGGGGCTTGAACAGGCCGACGCACAAAGCCTGGTCGACGCCGCACATCAGGTCTGCCCGTACTCCAACGCCACCCGTGGCAACGTCGATGTGCGCCTGCACGTCACCGTCTAACCGCTGATTCCCAGGCCCGAACCAGGAAACGAACATGATCACTTTCAGTAAAGCCTTGACCGGCACCCTCCTCACCTTGTCCATTAACAGCGCGTTCGCTGGTGAGGGTGTTGAACACAACACCCAAGCGTTCCTCGACGTTCTGAACGCTGGCACCGGCACACCGATGGAACAACTCAGCCCTGCCGATGCCCGCGCCGTGCTGGTCGGCGCGCAGGCCGGGGTGAAACTGACGCTGCCCAAAGCGGACGTCAGTGAGAAGACCATTCAAGTCGACGGCCAACCGCTCAGCCTGACGATCGTCCGGCCGGCCGGGGTCAAAGGTCCGCTGCCAGTGTTCATGTTTTTCCACGGCGGTGGCTGGGTGCTGGGGGATTTCCCGACCCACGAACGTCTGGTTCGGGACTTGGTTACCGGTTCGGGGGCGGCGGCGGTGTTCGTCAATTACACCCCGTCACCGGAAGCGCATTACCCGGTGGCGATCAACCAGGCTTACGCCGCAACCAAATGGGTGGCCGAGCACGGTAAAGAGATCAACGTCGACGGCAAACGTCTGGCCGTGGCCGGCAACAGCGTCGGCGGCAACATGGCGGCAGTGGTTGCGCTGATGGCCAAAGACAAGGGCACGCCGGCGATCAAATTCCAAGTTCTGCTGTGGCCGGTGACTGACGCCAGCTTCGAGACGGCGTCCTACAACCAGTTTGCCGAGGGGCACTTCCTCACCAAAAACATGATGAAGTGGTTCTGGGACAACTACACCACCGACGCCAAACAGCGTAACGAAATCTACGCGTCGCCGCTGCGGGCGACCACTGCGCAACTCAAGGGCCTGCCACCTGCCCTGGTGCAGACCGCCAGCGCCGACGTGTTGCGCGATGAAGGTGAAGCCTACGCCCGCAAACTCGACGAGGCTGGGGTGCCGGTCACCGCCGTGCGCTACAACGGCATGATCCACGACTATGGTTTGCTTAACGTGGTGAGCCAGGTGCCGGCGGTGCGCTCGGCGATGTTGCAGGCGTCCGAAGAACTCAAGCAACACCTCAAATAAGCGGTAAATCGCAGGTACAAAAAAGCCCGACTCAATGGTCGGGCTTTTTCATTCCTGAAGCAGTGCTTATTTAGCACGGCCTTTGTAGGAACCGCCTTCGCGGGTATCGATCTCGATCTTGTCACCGATTTCGATGAAGTCAGCAACTTGCAGCTCAGTTCCGTTGCTCAGCTTGGCAGGCTTCATCACCTTGCCGGAAGTGTCGCCGCGAGCCGAACCTTCGGTGTAGTCAACTACGCGCACGATGGTGGTCGGCAGTTCTACGGAAACCAGACGCTCTTCGAAGAAGATCGCTTCGCAAACATCGGTCATGCCTTCTTCAACGAAAGGCAGAACAGCTTCGATGTCTTCAGCGTTCAGCTCGTACATGGTGTAGTCGGTGGTGTCCATGAACGTGTAGGTGTCGCCGCTGATGAAGGACAGGGTCGCTTCTTTGCGGTCGAGGATTACGTCGTCCAGCTTGTCGTCGGCGCTGTAAACGATCTCGGTCTTGTAACCGGTCAGCAGGTTTTTCAGCTTGGTCTTCATGATCGCGCTGTTACGACCAGACTTGGTGAATTCAGCTTTCTGAACCAGCCAAGGATCGTTTTCGAGACGGATCACGGTACCGGGTTTCAGTTCTTTACCAGTTTTCATTGCGAATATCCGAATTTGGATGGGATTTACAAAAATCTAGGCCGCGTATCATATCCAATTTACATAAAACTGTACCAGCGCCGCGGCAAGATCTGCCTGCAAAGCCTGTTCCAGACACCACGCTTCGGCGTGTTTTTGCAGTTCTGGCCAGTGTTTTCGGGTCGATTGCCAGTGCCCGGTCATATTGTCACCCGCATTCCACACGCGCCAAAGACCACTGATCGCCTCGCGGGCAGGCTCGGACAGGCCTTTGGTGTACAGAGCGAGGAAGGCGTCGAGCTTTTCCAGGTGGATGTCTTCGTCCTGCTGATAAATGTGCCAGAGCAGCGGCCGCCCCGCCCATTGGGCGCGGACAAAGGAATCTTCACCGCGCACGGCATTGAAATCGCAGCACCAGAGCAGGTGATCGTATTGATCCTGTCGGACAAACGGCAGCACTTGCACGGTCAATTCACCGCGCACATGCACCGCGCCGGCCACCAGACCCTCCACACCGAGCCAACGTTCGACGTCCCCAAGAATCCTGCCTTCGGGCACTAGCAGATGAGTGGGCGTCGAGTCGGCAGCCATTGCCTCGAGCCAACTGGCCAGCCCGTTATTTTCGTAGGCAAACAGCGAGATCAACTGCGCACCTTGCGCGCGATCAATCCCCAAACCTTGCAGGAATTCTCGCTGCGCCTCGGGGTTTTGCTGAAACTGCTGACGACGCTCAAGCAATCCGCTTTCACGCAGCAAGCCACCGGTGCCCTTCTGAAACCCCGGAAAGAAAAAGAATTTCTGTACGCTCTTGTACTTCACCGACGGCAAGCCGTGGCAGCCGACGATCCAGTCCTCGGCACTCAGATAGTCGAGATTCATCCACAGCGGCGGTTTTTCCCGCTCGGCCATGGCCTCCATGTAAGCACTCGGCAATTGGCAGGCGAACGCGGCGATCACCACATCAGCGGCTTCAGTGGGCTGCCAGTCGGCCGTCCACTGACGCACTTCGACGCCCTGCTGCCATTGCTGTGAGGCGTTGATGTCAACTTCCGGGCACAAGCGCTCGAAGGCCCGCAGATCATCGACCCACAGACGCACCGCCACCGAATGTTCGGCCACCAGTTGTCGGGCCAGACGCCAGGTCACGCCGATGTCGCCAAAGTTGTCGACCACCGCGCAGAAAATATCCCAGCGGGCTTTCATTTCAGGCATTCCAGGCTCCCGTTGGCAAAGGTGCCGATTGTCCTCATAAATTACCCCGTGCAGAAGAGCCGACGGCGATTAATCTTCATGCGACAATCGCCACTCGCCCGCGACCACCCGCCAGGAGGCAGCCATGCCCTACCGTCCCAATCCGCGCCGCCCGTTGCCGATCCAGCTCAGCGCCTTGCAACTGACCGGCAGCATTGCCCTGGGTGTGTGGCTGGGGTTTATCGCGATCGCGCTGACGTGCTGGCTCGCCTCTCGACTGTTGTTCAGCGAGCAGCTGGCGCCCGTGGCTGAGGCCGTGCAGCAACTGGCCAAACCACCGGTGGTGGCACAACCGGTGCCGGACATTCCGCCGCAGAGCCCGTTGTTCGAACAGTACGAAGAGAACCTGCGCAAAAACGAGCAGCAGCAACGAATGGATCAGGCCCGCAGCACCGGCCGCAATCTGTCCAACCCGAAATGCCAGTTCTGGCTGCAACAGGACCAGACTGCGCCGAGCGAAAAAAGCCGCGCCAACGTCCTGCAATTTTGCGATTGATCAAGAAGCTTTCTATGCACAAGCCGACCGTCCACCAACTGATTCTCGACAAGCTGCGGATCGACCTCGACATCGCCGAGCGTGCCGCACAAACCGCTTACGAAACCGCGACCCACGAAGAAAACATCGCCGAGAACAAGTACGACACGCTAGGTCTGGAGGCGTCTTACCTGGCAGCAGGGCAGGCCAGACGGGTGGAAGAAATCAGGCATTCACTGACGCTTTGCCAGAACCTGACGCTGCGGCCTTACGACGATCAGCGCGGCATCGAAGTCGGCGCCTTGCTCGGCCTGGAAGACGAAAAGGGTCGTGAGCAATGGTTGTTTCTGGCCCCCGACGCGGCGGGTTTGAAGGTCGACCTGGTGGGGCAATGGATTACCGTCATCACCCCTCGCTCACCGCTGGGCAAAAGCCTGCTGGGCAAGTTCGAAGGGGATGAGGTGGAGATTCTAGTGGCGGGTGCTCGGCAACAGTTTTCTGTCACCGAGGTGGTATAGAAAGGAAGATTAATGCACCGGCAGTTCGACACCGTCGAACAGCTCTTCCAGTTCCTGCTTGTTGTGGCACTGGATGGCCTTGGCCATGACCTCGCGGGTCAGGTGCGGGGCGAACTTCTCGATGAAGTCGCACATGAAGCCACGCAGGAACGTGCCGCGACGGAAACCGATTTTAGTAATGCTGGATTCGAACAAGTCGCTGGCATCAAGCATGACCAGGTCGCTGTCGAGTTTGGCATCGACCGCCATTTTCGCCACGATGCCCACGCCCAGCCCCAGGCGAACATAAGTCTTGATCACGTCGGCGTCGGCGGCGGTGAACACCACTTTCGGCGTCAGGCCGCGATGGCTGAACGCTTCGTCGAGTTTCGAACGGCCGGTGAAACCAAAGACGTACGTCACGATCGGGTATTCAGCCAGCGCTTCCAGGGACAGCTTCGACAGCTTGGTCAGCGGGTGGCCCTGAGGTACGACCACGCAGCGGTTCCAGCGATAGCACGGCATCATCACCAGATCACCGAACAGCTCCAGCGCTTCGGTGGCGATGGCGAAATCCACGGTGCCGTCAGCGGCCATTTCAGCGATCTGCATCGGCGAACCCTGGTGCATGTGCAGGGCAACGTCCGGGTATTGCTTGATAAAATTGCTGATCACCGGTGGCAACGCATAACGCGCCTGGGTGTGCGTGGTGGCGATCGACAGGGTACCTTTTTTCTCGTTGGAGAATTCCTGGGCGATCTGCTTGATGCTTTCAACCTTGCGCAGGATCTCGCCGGCGGTGGTGATAATTCGCTCGCCGGCCGGGGTGACGCGGGTCAGGTGCTTGCCGCTGCGAGCGAAAACCTCAACCCCCAATTCGTCTTCCAGCAAACGGATCTGCTTACTGATGCCCGGTTGCGACGTGTAAAGGCTTTGGGCTGTAGCGGAAACGTTGAGGTCGTGGTGCGCCACTTCCCAGATGTAGCGCAATTGTTGAAGCTTCATATGAATCCCTCAAAGCAGGTAGACGCCACGGGCATCAGCGACGGTATATAACTATATTAATGGCTTGAAGAATAAATCTAGAACTTTTTTATCAAACTGCCACTATTCGTCTTCTGGTGTCCTGCCTCGTGAATACGCGAGGCAGGACACTAACGATCCCCTTGGCGACGACGTTCCACCAGCGGCACCAGATAGACCGGCACCCGAGACAGTTGCAGCACCCGCGCTGCAGTCCGGCCCAAAGGTGTTTCCGCGCCAGCACCATGGCTATGACTACCTACGATCAACAAATCCACGGAGAGTTTCTGCGCCTGGTCGAGAATCACCTGTGACGGATCGCCTTGAAGCACCCGCACCGCTTGAATCCGCTCCAGATCCTGCGCCCCTTCATCCCCCAATTCTTCACGAAAGCTGTCGAGCACCCGCTGCTCGATATTGGCAATCACCGTATTCAGGCCCTGACTGTGAAACTCGTTCAACGCTTGCTCATCGAGGTAACTCTGAAGCACCGATTCGGCGAACAGCCCCATCGGCTCAACGGCGTGCACCACGTAGAGATCGGCATTGAATGTGCGCGCCAGCGCCAAGGCATGCTGCATTACCAAAGGTGCATACAGGCCGAGGTCAGTGGCGTACAACATAGAACGAATCATATGACCTCCTCGAGTGCCGACATGGCGGAGATTGATTCAGCTTAGCAGTGCCTTGGCGAGTACGACGTTTCGGGTAACGCGTTGAACCGTGGGCTTAAACCTTTTGCTCGTTGCTTATGCCGTGCGGCACGTGGCCGGTGGCGACCACCTCGCGGGCCAACTCGCAATGACCGGCCTGATCGTCGAAAAACACGTCGGCGGCAAAGGCTTCAAGAAACGCTGACTTGGTCAGGCCGCCGAGAAACAGCGACTCGTCCAGACGAATGTCCCATTCGCGCAAGGTACGGATCACTCGCTCATGGGCGGGCGCCGATCGCGCGGTCACCAGCGCGGTGCGGATCGGACAGGCGTCTTCCGGGAACTCGCGTTGCAACAGATTGAGGGCCGCGAGGAAGCCTTTGAACGGCCCACCGCGCAATGGCTCGCGGGCGGCTTCACGCTCGCTGGCCTGAAACGCTTCCAGACCACCGGATTGATAGACCCGCTCCGATTCGTCGGAAAACAGCACCGCGTCACCATCGAAGGCAATGCGCAATTCATCACTGGCCGCACGGCTGGCGCCGCCCGACAGAATGGTCGCCGCGGCGAACCCGGCATCCAGTGCACTGCGCACGTCTTCGGCATGCGTCGAGAGAAACAGGTCGCAGCCAAACGCCTTGAGGTACGGATAAGGACTGCGCCCGCCGACAAACGCCGCGCGGGAAATCGCCAGGCCATAGTGGTGGATCGAATTGAAAACCCGCAGGCCGGTGTCGGCACTGTTGCGCGACACCAGGATCACCTCGACCCGGGCGCGGCCAAGGTTGGTGTTCAAGTTGAGGAGTTTTTGTACCAACGGAAATGCATCACCGGGCTCGAGGATTTCGTCTTCGTGTTCGATCTGATATTGCCGATAGGCTTCGACGCCGCTCGACAGATAGACCTTGTGGCTTTCGCTCAGGTCGAACAGCGCACGCGAAGAAATCGCTAGCACCAGTTTGTCGTCGATAGTTTTTGCCATGCCCTTCTCCCAAGGTTGATCGACTCAAGTGTTACGTCGATCGATAAAACTCAAACTGCGATACAAGGCTTCGATTCGCGGCAACTCGCATCCTGCGGCCTTGGCTGCCGCCAGTGGCCGGGCGTAAATCGCATCCAGCTCAAGCGGTCGTTTGTGCAGAAAATCGTGGTACATGCTCGGCCAATAGTCCGGCATTTTCTCGGTCACCATGAACAGATGATCGGCATAACCGGCCGGTACGTCGTGACCGCAGGCGATTGCTCCCTGAACCACTTCAGCCATCAGAGCCTTGATCAGTTCCCGACTGTCGGCATCGGCCATCAACGGCGTGGTGCTTGCCCCGAGCAGAACCGACAGACCGTTGTAGGGGATATTCCAGACCAGTTTTTGCCAGCGCGCCTGATGCAGGTTCGCCATGGCCTGGGAATCGATGCCGGCGGCGCGGAACAGCCCGGCGCCTTCCTCGACAATCGCCATGCGCGCCTGCTCATCAGCTGCAGGGCCACTGTGATAGCCAACATTCACAGCGCCGAGCGCCTGATGGGTGATGACGCCTGGTCCTTCACGATGAACGCAGATATAGCAGAGCCCACCGAGCACGTGCAGCGAATCGGGGAGCAACGCTCGCAGACTGTCTTCAACGTCCAGGCCATTTTGCATCAGCAGTACTTTCGCATCGGGGGCGGCGGCTTGAATGATCGCTGGCGCCAGATCCGCGTTACTGGTGGTTTTCGCGCCCACGAGCAACCAGTCACAAGGCGGCATGTCTTCGGCACTCGAATAGACCTGAACCGGATTCAACGTCAGCGCGCCGTGCACCGCACTGTCGAGCTTCAACCCGCGCTCGGCCACCGCCGAAAACTCACTGCGCAACAGAAAATGCACATCGAAACCGACACGCGCCAGCATCAATCCGTAGAAACCGCCGATCGCGCCGGTTCCGATAATACCGATTGTCGGTTTGGTCACTGCCCCCATCATGGCAACTCCTCTGCAATTCGACTCAACGCCTGACCCACGGCAGCATTGAGCTCGGTGCCGGTCAGGCGCGATTTTAGTGCCCCGAAGAATTCACCGTCGCGCACCACAAACAGCGCCGGCAAATAAAAAACCTGATAACGCTCGACCACCCCGCCATTGTTCCCGGCATCGATCCAGCACAACCGATCGACGTCCAGGTCGAGTCGTGGCAATTGCTCACGGGCAAAACGGCAACTGGCGCAGCCGACGCTGGTGAAAATAACCAGCGACACACCGCTCATCGCCAGCAGCCGTTGGTCGGCGTCGAAATCAGTCAGTTCCAATTCGACCACTATACTGGGTGAAACAATGTCAGATGGCCGACACATGGAGTCCGTGTTCATGGGACGTTTTATTCCTCACCCTGACGATGTGCCCGTCGAATTAACGTTGCTCAAACCTGAGTGTATTTCACGGCAACAGCTGCACACTATCAGCCTCGGGGGCATGGCTTGCAATTATCACCGGGCGTGGCGCCACGGTACGGCGCTGGAAATTCGCATGCCGACCTTGAACCCCGACATGCGTTTTCTGGGCTATGTAGCCTGGTGCCTGCGACGCAAGCGCGGCTATCTGGTAGGCATTGCCTTCGTTGACGAACAGATGATGTTCAGTGCCCGAATGGGCGAGCAGGTGTGCCAGATCGAACGTTACTGCCGCCTGCATGACGCGCATGACGATCTGCAGGAAACTCAGGCCCTGGCCCTCGAATGGGTCCAGGAGCATGCCGACGAGTTCTCTCACGAGACGGTTCGCAGGGCATTTGCGCAGGTTGTGCTGGATTAGGAGGGGCATCCTCAATGGGTTTACCCGCGGAAACTAATTGAGAATGCCCGTTAAACCGGTGTCTGCCCATTGTCGAGCCACGGTGTAACGCGCTAAGGTTCTGCTCCCCGACGCGCTTAATTTGCTGTGCTCCGCCGCGCGGGTTCGCTGGCGGCCGGCACCCGTGACCTGACGAGTAAACGATGGCTGATTTACCGATCAACGACCTAAACGTCGCTTCCAACGAGACGCTGATCACTCCCGATCAGCTCAAGCGTGATATCCCTCTGAGCGACGCTGCCCTGCGCACCGTCACCAAGGGCCGCGAAGTCATTCGCAACATTCTTGATGGCACCGACCACCGCCTGTTTGTTGTCATCGGGCCTTGCTCGATCCACGACATCAAGGCGGCCCACGAATACGCCGAGCGCCTGAAGACGCTTGCGGCCGAAGTGTCCGATACCCTGTATCTGGTCATGCGCGTGTATTTCGAGAAGCCACGCACCACCGTCGGCTGGAAAGGTTTGATCAACGATCCGTACCTGGACGACTCCTTCAAGATTCAGGACGGTCTGCATATCGGTCGTCAATTGTTGCTGGACCTGGCCGAGATGGGCCTGCCGACCGCAACTGAAGCCCTAGACCCGATCTCCCCACAGTACTTGCAGGACCTGATCAGTTGGTCGGCCATTGGTGCGCGCACCACCGAATCCCAGACTCACCGTGAAATGGCCTCCGGCCTGTCCTCGGCCGTCGGCTTCAAGAACGGCACCGACGGCGGCTTGACGGTCGCGATCAACGCCCTGCAATCGGTTTCCAGCCCTCACCGCTTCCTGGGTATCAACCAGGAAGGTGGCGTGTCGATCGTCACCACCAAGGGCAATGCCTACGGTCACGTGGTACTGCGCGGCGGCAACGGCAAGCCGAACTACGATTCGGTCAGCGTCGCGCTCTGCGAGCAAGCCCTGAACAAAGCGAAGATCAAGCCGAACATCATGGTCGATTGCAGCCACGCCAACTCCAACAAGGACCCGGCCTTGCAACCGCTGGTGATGGAGAACGTCGCCAACCAGATCCTCGAAGGCAACCAGTCGATCATCGGCCTGATGGTCGAAAGTCACCTGAACTGGGGCTGCCAGGCGATCCCGAAAGACCTCGCCGACCTGCAATACGGCGTGTCGATCACCGATGCCTGCATCGACTGGTCCGCCACCGAAAACACCTTGCGCAGCATGCATGCCAAGCTCAAGGACGTGCTGCCGAAACGCGATCGCAGCTGATCGCTTTTCGCTGCACAAAAAAACGCCGGGCTTAACCCGGCGTTTTTTTATGTGTTCGATTCTTTAAAAGCTACTGGCTCAGCTTGGCCGCGTGCCGCTGGTGGCGCTCCATGTAGCGTTCCACGTAGGAACACGATGGAATGACGGTGTAACCCATTTCTTCAGCGTACTCCAACGCCTTCTCGGTCAAGGCTGCCGCAATGCCGCGACCACGTAGCGCGTTGGGCACAAAGGTGCGATAGATATCCAGGGTCTGTTTCCCCAGATCCATATAGGTCAGGTAGGCACGATGACCGTCCACATTGGTCTCGAACTGATGACCAGCCTGGTCATGGTGGATGGACAACGCCTCGCTCATCACTACTCCTCGCGGGTCTGGAATTCTGACCCCTACCTTACCGATGTTTTTCCGGCGAAGGAACATCTACGCCACCCCGTGCCTGAATGGACACCGAGAAGAGCTGCACCAATCTCGCGCAACCGAGCACGTATCAAATAGTAGGCACTATTGGCAGAAATGCTCAAGGTACGCTCGTCATCACGCTGGGGGCGGGGGTGCTGCTCCGGGTTACGCAGAGACGGCTCGACCAAGATCTCTGAAGGTCGACAGCCTGAACATTGCCGGATGTTGAGACTTAAGACGAGCGCCCTTTGTTAAAGTCACCTGAACATGGAGAAAGATATGAGAGGCGCCACGCAAAATCCGAACAAAAGTGTGGACGAATCCATCTAGACAGACTTTAGCCAAGACTCGGAAAAGAGCGGTGAGCGCGCGGAACTTTTCTTCGGCGGCTCGCTCAGCTCGGGCCTCCCAGCTGGATATTTTTTAAACAATGCAGTTAAAAGTTGCTCGAAAAAGAATCAACGCCTACAATTTTTTTGGCTTCTTGCTTTACGTCAGTTTACTTACGACAAGTAATGGGTAGTATGTACGCCGGCTATTTCCTCACTCTGAGGAGACAGCTAACTTAATAGAAAGTCCTTGAAGGGGAACACGATGAACAACGTTCTGAAATTCTCTGCTCTGGCTCTGGCCGCAGTTCTGGCTACCGGTTGCAGCAGCGTATCGAAAGAAACCGAAGCACGTCTGACCGCTACTGAAGACGCAGCAGCTCGCTCCCAGGCTCGTGCAGACGAAGCTTACCGTAAAGCTGATGAAGCTCTGGCTGCTGCTCAAAAAGCACAACAGACTGCTGACGAAGCTAACGAGCGTGCTCTGCGCATGCTGGACAAAGCTAGCCGCAAGTAATAATCTTTCGGGATTGTTATCAAGCCGACCCATTTTTTGGGTCGGCTTTTTTATTGCCCGCTATTTCGTACCGGCAATAAAAAACCCGCCGACGCGGTCAGCATCGGCGGGTTCCTTTCAAGCATTACTGCAACGGGTCGATCGGCGCACTCGTCACCATCGGCGCCGAGGAGTTCGGCACTCCGATTTCCACCGGCAGACCATCTTCGGCGGCAACCACGTCGCGGACCACATCCCAGTTCATGCGCAGGTTGTTGGTGATGTCCTCACGCTTGAGCATCGCGTTGATCACCGCGGTGTGTTTGTCGACCACCGAAGGGTTGCCCTTGTCGTCCAGCGGCGTGTGCGCTTCCAGATACACCTTACCGCCACTGACACCGAACTTGTACGGGTCGCTGATAATACGTACCGACGTGCCTACCGGCACCATGCCCGCCATCTCCAGCACGTTGTTGTTGAACATGCGGAAGCAACCATGACTGGTGCGCATGCCGATGCCGAACTTCTTGTTCGAACCGTGGATCAGGTAGCCCGGCGTGCCCAGCGTGAACTTGAACGGCCCCAGCGGGTTGTCCGGGCCGGCCGGCACCACGTTCGGCAATGGATCGCCATCGGCGGCGTGCTCGGCCTTGATCGACGCTGGAGGGGTCCAGGTCGGGTTCGGCGTCTTGGCGGTGATGCTGGTATGGGCAATCGGCGAGCCCCAGCCTTCACGGCCGATACCCAACGGGAAGGTGTACACCACGTTCCGGCCTTTCGGGAAGTAATAGAGGCGGTACTCGGCCAGGTTGATGACGATGCCTTCACGCGGGCCCGGCGGCAGGATGAAACGCGTCGGCAGCACCACTTCGGTGCCTGCGCCCGGCAGCCATGGATCGACGCCAGGGTTGGCCGCGACCATTTCCGAATAGCCCAGATCGTAGGTGGTGCCAAGGTCGGCGAAGGTATCTTCGTACTTGGCCTTGATCACCTGGACCTGACCGATGATGTCTTCACCGGGCGGTGGCAGGGGCAGCTCCAATGCTGCTACGGGACCCGCCACACAGAGGGCGGCGAGAGACAGGTAGCGGGTGACGGCAGGAAAGCGCGGCAACATCCGGAAAATCCTTCGCATGATCGACAAGGGTATAAAAACGGGATTGTACACCGGCGCCTGGAAAATCGGGGAGTTGACCGATAGCAAGCAACTATCGGGTTCTAAAGCTCGAAACGCAGTTCCGGCCAGATCGGCGATGTGCCGCGTTTTTGCGATTCCAGAATGGCCCGGCACAGCGAGCACAGGCGCTGATCCTGGAACACACGGCGATCGACGCTCGACCAGCGCGGTTGTGCTGGCAACAGGCTGCCGCACAAGGTCCGGTCCGCCGAGCCGCCCAGCTCCAGTTGACGGGTCACCAGATGTACCCGCACTTCCTGGCAGGCGAACAGATCCAGCTGTTCGTCAGGCTCGATCAGTTGGTAGGCAAAAAGTGACCAGGCAGGACGCGGCATCGGGGGCTCCAAATCGGGGGCGCCACCTTAGCCGAAACACCGCCACTAGAAAAGCGTCAAAGCAGCGGTTTCAGTGTCGGCCAGACATTTTCCAGCAACTTGTCCTGAGCCCCGGCAGCCGGGTGCAGGCCGTCGGCTTGCATCAAGTCCGGATGACCGCCCACGCCGTCGAGAAAAAACGGTACCAGCGGGATCTTTTTCTCCTCGGCCAGTGTGCTGTAGACGTTCGCGAAGGCCTCGGTATAACGAACGCCGTAGTTGGGTGGCAATTGCATGCCGAGCAACAGCACCTTGGCGCCACTCGCGCGGGAGCTGTCGATCATTGCTGCAAGGTTTTGTTGCAATTGCGTTGGCAGCAATCCACGCAGCCCGTCGTTACCGCCCAACTCGAGGATCACCAGCTCAGGCTTATGCTCTGCAAGCAGCGCAGGCAGGCGCGCCAGGCCTCCGGCACTGGTGTCGCCGCTGATGGACGCATTGACCACCTTATCGTCGAAACCTTCGCGCTTGAGCCGTTGCTCGAGCAGGGAGACCCACCCCAACCGGGTATCCAGCCCGAAACCCGCGCTGATACTATCGCCAACGATCAGGACTGTACCCGCCGCTGCGTTCTGGGCCATGCACATCAAGGCCAGGCCAGCACTCAAAAACCACACACGCATCGGATTCTCCATGGGCGCAAGCATTCTCACCGCGAAGAACCTCAGCAAAGTGGTTCCCAGCGCGGAAGGTGAACTGACTATCCTGCACGAACTCAGCCTGGAACTGAACAAGGGCGACAGCCTGGCCATTGTCGGCGCCTCCGGTTCCGGAAAATCCACCCTCCTTGGTCTGCTCGCCGGCCTCGATCTGCCGAGCAGCGGCGACGTCACCCTCGCCGGGCAAGCCCTGAGCAATCTCGATGAAGACCAGCGCGCCCGTATTCGGGCTGAGCATGTTGGGTTTGTGTTTCAGTCCTTTCAGCTGCTCGACAGCCTCAACGCCTTGGAAAACGTGATGCTGCCGTTGGAACTCGATGGCCGCAAAGACGCCCGGGAACGCGCCACCGAGCTGCTGCGAAGGGTCGGCCTGGGCCAGCGACTGACCCATTCGCCACGCCAGCTTTCGGGCGGCGAACAACAGCGCGTGGCGATTGCCCGTGCGTTTGCCGCAGAACCCGATGTGCTGTTCGCCGACGAACCCACCGGCAACCTCGACAGCCACACCGGCGAGCGCATCAGCGATCTGCTGTTCGAACTCAACCAGGAACGCGGTACGACCCTGGTGCTGGTAACCCACGATGAACGCCTGGCACATCGCTGCCGACGCCTGATCCGCCTCGACGCCGGCCTGCTCGTCCCGCCTCTGGAGGTTTAATGGCACGCCTGCCGCTGTTACGACTGTTCAGTCTTGCCATCCGCCAACTGCTGCGCGACGCCCGCGCCGGTGAGTTGCGCGTGTTGTTTTTTGCCTTGCTGGTGGCCGTGGCGGCGAGTACCGCCATCGGCTACTTCGGCGCCCGCCTGAACGGCGCCATGATGCTGCGCGCCACCGAATTCCTCGGTGCCGACCTGTTGCTCGAAGGCAGTTCACCGGCACGGCCCGAACAAATTACAAGCGGCACGGCGCTGGGCCTCGAACACGCTCAAGTGGTGGAATTCTCCAGCGTCATCGCCACTGACAATGGCATTCAGCTGTCCAGCATCAAAGCTGCCGACGACGTCTACCCACTGCGCAGCGAACTGAAAAGTGCCCCGGCGCCCTTCGCCCCGGAAGAACCCGGTGGCGGACCAAAACCCGGTGAAGCCTGGGTCGAAGCGCGACTGCTGACTGCGCTGGATCTGAAGATCGGCGACAGCATCGACGTCGGCATGCAAACCCTCAAACTGGCGCGAGTGCTGACCTACGAACCGGACCGTGCCGGCAACTTCTATAGCCTCACGCCGCGGGTGCTGATAAACCTCAGCGACCTCGCCGCGACCGGCGTGGTGCAACCCGGCAGCCGGGTCAGTTACCGCGAACTCTGGCGCGGTAAAGCCGAGGCGCTGGAAACCTATCGTCAATTGATCAAACCCGGCCTGGCCGCCAACCAGCGTATTCAGGATGCCCGTGATGGCAACCGACAGATCGGCGGCGCCTTGGGCAAGGCCGAGCGTTACTTGAACATGGCCAGTCTGGTGGCGGTTCTGTTGTCCGGTGTGGCAGTGGCGCTGTCGGCCACGCGCTTCGCCACCCGCCGATTCGATGCCAGTGCATTGCTGCGTTGCCTCGGGCTGTCCCGACGGGAAACCATGGTGCTGTTCAGTTTGCAGCTGACGGTGCTCGGACTGCTCGCCAGTATCAGCGGCGCCCTTATCGGCTGGTTCGCGCAGCTGGGACTGTTCGCGCTGCTGCATGACTTATTGCCGACCGACGTTCCACCGGGCGGTCTGTTTCCAGCCATCGCCGGGATCGGCACCGGGCTGGTGGCGCTGGCCGGTTTTGCCTTGCCACCACTGGCGGCACTGGGCCGGGTTCCGCCATTGCGGGTATTGCGTCGGGACATGCTGCCGATTCCTTCCAGCACCTGGATGGTCTACGGCGCGGCATTGGGCGCCCTCGGGCTGATCATGTGGCGCTTGAGCCTGGACCTGATATTGACCTTCGCCCTGCTCGGTGGCGGCGTGATCGCGGCGCTGGTGCTTGGCGGCTTGCTGTTGCTGCTTCTGAAGAGCCTGCGCCGAATGCTGGCGCGCGCCTCTTTGCCATGGCGCCTCGGGCTGGGCCAATTGCTGCGTCATCCACTGGCGGCCGCGGGGCAATCCCTGGCCTTCGGTTTGATTCTGCTGTCCATGGCGCTGATCGCATTGCTGCGCGGCGAGTTGCTGGACACCTGGCAGAACCAGCTACCGAAAAACGCGCCCAACTATTTCGCGCTTAACATTCTGCCGGCGGACAAACAGGCGTTCATCGATCGCCTGATCAAACTGTCGGCGCAATCGGCGCCGCTATACCCGGTGGTACCTGGACGGCTGATCAGCGTCAACGGCGAGCCGGTGCAGGAAATCGTCAGCAAGGATTCGGCTGGTGATCGAGCAATCCAGCGCGACCTGAGCCTGACCTGGGCGGCGGATTTGCCGGCGGGCAACAAACTCACTGCGGGTAACTGGTGGGCCGAACAGACGCCGGACGAAATTCCCGGCGTATCGGTGGAAGGCAAAGTCGCCGAAAGCCTGAAGCTCAAGCTCGGCGATCACATGGTGTTTACCGTGGGCGGCGTCAATCGCGAAGCGAAAGTCACCAACCTGCGGGAGGTCAACTGGGACAACTTCCAGCCTAACTTCTTCATGATCTTCCAGCCCGGCACACTGAAGGATCTGCCGGCGACCTACCTGACCAGTTTTTATCTGGCGGCCGGTCATGATCAGCAGATCGTGGATCTGTCCCGGGCGTTTCCGGCGGTGACCATCTTGCAAGTCGAAGCCTTGCTCGAACAGCTGCGCAGCATCCTCGCCCAAGTCACCCTGGCGGTGGAATACGTGCTGCTGTTCGTATTGGCTGCGGGGATGGCAGTGTTGTTTTCAGGCTTGCAGGCGACGCTCGATGAACGCATCCGCCAAGGTGCCTTGTTGAGAGCACTGGGGGCCGAGCGGCAATTGTTGGTCAAGGCTCGACGGATCGAGTTCGGTTTGCTTGGAGCGGTCAGCGGATTGTTGGCAGCGCTGGGTTCGGAACTGGTGAGTATGGTGCTCTACCGCTACGCCTTCGACCTGCCGTGGCACCCGCATCCGTGGTTGTTGGTGCTGCCACTGATCGGTGCGGTGCTGATCGGGGGAGCCGGTGTGTTTGGTACGCGCCGTGCGCTGAACGCCAGCCCCCTGACAGTCTTGCGCGAGGGTTGATAGACTCAAGCTCTCTCTACCACAAGAAGTTGCCATGAGCCGTTATCGCCCTCCCCGCACCGCTGGCACCGCGCTGATCACCCCCGAGGGTGAAGCGCGGATGCGGGCCGAGTTTCATGAGCTCTGGCATATTCGACGGCCGCAGGTGACACAGTCGGTCAGCGAGGCCGCGGCACAGGGCGATCGCTCGGAAAACGCCGAATACACCTACGGCAAAAAGATGCTGCGCGAGATCGACAGTCGCGTACGCTTTCTCACCAAGCGGCTGGAAGCGCTCAAAGTCGTCAGCGAAAAACCGAGCGATCCGAACAAAGTCTATTTTGGCGCCTGGGTCACGATTGAAGACGAGGACGGCAAAGAGTCACGCTATCGTATCGTCGGGCCGGATGAACTGGACTTGAAACAGGGCCTGATCAGCATCGACTCACCGCTGGCCCGCGCCCTGATCGGCAAGGCGCTGGACGCCGAGGTTCGGGTCCAGACACCGACCGGTGAGCAATGCGTGTATATCGTGGCGATCGACTATCTTTGAACCGCAGCGTTCAAAGCCTCAACGGCGGGTAATCAGCCCCTGTCGGGCAACGCGAATCAATTGCTTGATCACTTCGGGGGCGTCCTCGAGGCTGGGCGATTGAATCACCGCCAGATCGAAACTGTCGCTGGCAAATCGAGCCAGCGATTCACCCACTTCGACAAACTGGATCAGGAAGGCCGCAGGCCCACCAGTGCGACGTGGCCAGCCATCGAGATAACGCAATAGTGTTGGCTGATGTTTGCCGCCAAGCAGGATTTTTGGATTGCGCTGGGTGAGGTGTGCCGTGATCGGCGCGGGGCGTATAACGGGGCTTAGTGCATTCATTGTGTCGTGTCTCTGCCTCAAAAGTCTGCATGGCAGGTGAGAGGCAACACCGAACCAGCGCTTTAGCGGTATTTCGAAGCCTGTTTCAAGCTTCTATCGGCAACTGAATGAGTCACCAGGCGCCCCGCAAGTAGCTGTTTAAATCGGCGCATGGGCAGCATCCTAGAGAAGCTGACCGGACAGTGTCAAGAATGACGAGAACAAAAAAGGCCCGCGCAATGCGCGCGCAATGCGGGCCTTTTCATTGAGTCAGAGCGGTCAGCCAGCGATAGCGCGGTCAGCCGAGAGCTTGCCGGCGCCTTCGATCAGCACCGCGATGCTGCCACCGAGCAGCGCCAGGGCGAACTCATAACCGTTGTTGGCCATGAACAGACCGTTAGGAAGGTGCACCGAGAAGATTGCCACCAGCGAAAGGAAGGTCAGGCCGAGGGCTGCCGGGCGAACCAACAAACCGATGATCAAGGCCAGACCGGCGAAGAACTCGGTACCGCCCGCCAGCGTCGCCATCAGATAGCCCGGCGCCAGGCCGATGCTTTCCATGTACTGCGCGGTGCCCGCCAGGCCGTAACCACCGAACGCCCCAAAGAGTTTCTGCGAGCCGTGGGCAGCGAAGATGATGCCGACGAAAATCCGCAAGACAGTCAGGCCGTAGCCAGCGCGGGTAAACAGTACCTTGTTGATCAGTGTGCTCATGCTGTGTCATCCGTTGTCAGTGTGTGTTGGTTGGCCGCTATATTAATCAGTAAAACTCATGTTAAAAGCGCAATAAATTCGTCATGACAATCAGTTTATTCGATTATTTACGTGAGGCAACTTTCTGTCCCTGGGGCTCCAACGACTCCCGCTCCCGATCGAACGCCAGGTAATACTTGTTCACGCTATTAACATAGCTGACGGCGCCCATTCCCACCTGCTCCATGGCAATGCGTTCGACCTGGAAGAACCACTGATTGGGATTCAAACCGCGCCGACGAGCCTCGGCACGCATGCCCTGAACCCGCTCCGGCCCCATGTTGTAGGCCGCCAGCACGAACGCCATGCGCTCGCGCTCGTTGAGTTTGGGGCTGGCAAAGAACTTGCGACGAATCATCGCCAGATACTTCGCCCCGGCCTGCACATTGGCGTCGAGATTCTGAATGTTGTTGACCCCCACCCGCTGGGCGGCGGACGGGGTAATCTGCATCAGGCCGGTAGGGCCGCTGCCACTGCGGGCATTGGGTTGCAGGGCCGATTCCTTGAACGCCAGGGCAGCCAGATTCAACCAGTCCATGCCTTGGGCTTCGGCGTGTTTCTGCAGCACCGGTCGAAGTTTCTCGAGGCGCTGCCGATCAGCCTTGGCCAATGGATAGTGCACTTGATACAGACGTCGATAGATCCGCAGGAACGCGGCATCCTGATCCGATGGTTTTTTGTAACCGGTCAGGAAGCGATCAATGCTCGCCCGCAACATTGAGGCGTCGCGGCGCACGAACCAGAATTCTTCGCCCGGCTCACTGATGAGTACCTGCCGATCGAAACGCAACTTGGGCAGGATCTTGCCCCAGCGCTCGGCAATGGGTTGTTCGACGATCGTCAGGTGAAAGATTCCGCCCTGGACCATCTCCAGCACATCCTCGACCGCCAGACTGGGATCGACCCACTCGATGATCACCGGTGGCAGTTTAAGCAGCGCGAGCTTTTGATTGATCTGACTGACCGCGTCCCCGGCGGCACTGCCGGTGGGCAACGCCAGGGTTTTGCCGGAGAGTTGTTCGAAACGGGTGTAACGTCGCTCGCCTTTGATCCCGACCAATATCAACGGGATGTTGCTGGCAATCGGTTCACTGGTGCTGACCGCGTGGCCCGGTTGCAGGTCCAGCAGTTCCCCCGGCGCGACCAGATCACCCTCGCCGCGCTGCAAAGCGCCGATCAGTTGATCCTTGCCCTTGGGAATGATCTTGAGGGTAATTTCCTGACCGTCACGGGCGTGACCGTTGAGGTATTGCTCGAAGGCACGCAAGCGGTGGTATTCAACACCGATGGCCTGGCCCTGGACTTCGCCGGAGCTGTTGCGGCTCTGGTTGACCAACACGCGCAGCACGCGACTGCTGCGGATTTCCGCCAAGTCGCGCACTTTGGTCGAAGGCACGGCTTGCAGCGGCCCGGCCAGACGCGCAACCGCCGGCATCGGCAGCAGCAACGAGCAACACAGCAGTAGCAAAACCGAGGGACGTATCATCCACTCTCCAGAAAGAATACTGGGCCGATCTCAAGAATTTTCATGACATCGAACGACAGAAACAGAGCGCCGTGAGCGCTGGCAAAGTGCGAAAGACTGGCACAGTGATGGCACCCAAGCCACCCTGACCTGTCTCGCGGCATCAAGAGACAGCTATAACTCGTTGTAGTTCTTGGCTTTTCTTATAAATCTACAGCTCTGATATGCTTTCCGGCCTTTGGTCCGAGGTAGCACCATGCAACTCATCGATATCGGCGTCAACCTGACCAACCCCAGTTTTGCCGACAAACACCAGGCTGTACTCGACCGCGCCTACGCTGCCGGGGTCTGCCAATTGGTGCTCACCGGCACCAGTGTCGAGGGCAGCGAACAGGCGCTGGAACTGTGCCGACAACTGGACGAAACAGCTCAACGGCTGTTCGCCACCGCAGGCATTCATCCCCACTGCGCCAGCGACTGGAACGCCGACAGCGCCCAGCGTCTGCGCAGTTTGCTCAAGGAGCCGAACGTCGTGGCGGTGGGTGAATGCGGGCTGGATTTCAATCGTGATTTCTCGCCGCGTCCGCAGCAGGAAAAAGTCCTCGAAGAGCATCTGGCGATGGCAGTCGAGCTGCAATTGCCGGTGTTCCTCCACGAGCGCGATGCCAGTCAGCGCTTGCTGGAGATCCTTCGCGATTACCGTGATCAGTTGCCGGGCGCCGTGGTGCATTGCTTCACGGGCGAAAAGAAGGCGCTGTTCAGTTACCTCGATCTGGATTTGCACATCGGTATCACCGGCTGGATTTGTGATGAGCGCCGGGGCACGCACCTGCATCCGTTGGTGAAAGAGATCAAGCGGGGACGGTTAATGCTGGAGAGCGATGCGCCGTATCTGTTGCCGCGCAGTCTGCGACCCAAGCCGAAGAATGGTCGCAACGAACCGGCGTATCTGACAGAAGTGTTGCGGGAAGTGGCGTTGCATCGCGGGGAGAGCGAGGAAGACCTGGCCGCTCACAGCACGGCGTGTGCGCGAGCGTTCTACGGCTTGCCAATGGTCGACTGACGAACCGAATCTGGGGGAGCGAGCAAGCTCGCTCCCCCATTATCAGTGACTGCTGCGCATCATTTCTTTGGGCACGTACTTGCCGATCTCGAACTTGCCGATTGCCGCACGGTGCACTTCGTCCGGGCCATCGGCCAGGCGCAGGGTGCGTTGCATCGCATACATGTAGGCCAGTGGGAAATCGTTGGAAACCCCTGCCCCGCCATGGATCTGGATCGCCCGGTCGATCACCCGCAAGGCCACGTTCGGTGCGACAACCTTGATCTGAGCGATTTCGCTCTTCGCAATCTTGTTGCCGACGGTGTCCATCATGTAAGCCGCTTTCAATGTCAGCAGGCGCGCCATGTCGATTTCCATCCGCGAGTCGGCGATTTTGTCGATGTTCCCGCCCAGACGTGCCAAAGGTTTACCGAACGCAGTACGGGTTACCGCCCGTTTGCACATCAGTTCCAATGCACGTTCGGCCATGCCGATTGAACGCATGCAGTGGTGAATCCGACCCGGGCCAAGGCGACCCTGAGCGATTTCGAAGCCGCGTCCTTCACCCAACAGGACGTTTTCGTACGGCACACGGACGTTTTCGAACAACACTTCGGCATGGCCATGAGGTGCATCGTCATAACCGAACACTGGCAGCGGACGAACGATCTTCACGCCCGGGGCATCCACCGGCACCAGAATCATCGAGTGCTGCGCATGACGCGGCGCATCAGGATCGCTCAGCCCCATGAAGATCAGAATCTTGCAGCGTGGATCGCACGCGCCTGAGGTCCACCATTTTTTGCCGTTGATCACCCACTCGTCGCCATCACGCACGGCGCGGGCGGCCATATTGGTGGCGTCGGAGGAAGCCACGTCCGGTTCAGTCATGGCGAACGCCGAGCGGATCTCGCCGCGCAGCAGCGGTTCGAGCCAGCGTTGCTTCTGTTCTTCGTTGGCGTAGCGCACCAGCACTTCCATGTTGCCCGTGTCTGGCGCGGAGCAGTTGAACGGCTCGGGGCCCAGCAGCGAGCGGCCCATGATTTCCGCCAACGGCGCGTATTCGAGGTTGGTCAGGCCGGCGCCGAGTTCGGACTCAGGCAGAAACAAATTCCACAAACCTTCAGCCTTGGCCTTGAGTTTGAGCTCCTCCATGATTGCGGTCGGCTGCCAGCGATCGCCCTCGGCGACCTGGCGCTCAAACACCGCTTCGGCGGGATAAACGTAGGTGTCCATGAACGCGGTCACGCGCTCACGCAGTTCTTGCACCTTGGGCGAATAAGCGAAATCCATGGGCAGCTCTACCTTTTAACGGAGGGTTTTGATGAGTTGTTCAGGTCATGCAATCGATGCTAGAACAGCTACGAAAATTTACCTAGCCTATTCTCGGCGTGTATTAACATTCATCACCGATATATGATCGGCTGATCGAGAGCCCAACAATAAGAGTGCAGCGCAATGAATCTGAGCAAGGTCGACCTCAACCTTTTCATCGTCTTCGACGCGATCTACACCGAAGCCAACCTGACCCGCGCCGGGCAGATTGTCGGCATTACTCAACCGGCGGTCTCGAACGCTCTGGCCCGTCTGCGCGAGACCTTCAATGACCCGTTGTTCGTGCGTACCGCTCAGGGCATGGTCCCGACGCCCATGGCGCAGAACATTATCGGACCGGTGCGCAACGCCCTCTCCTTGCTGCGGGTGTCGGTGCAGGAAAGCCGTATTTTCAACCCGTTGCAGGCGGTCAAGACGTATCGCATCAGCATGACCGACCTCACCGAAGCGGTGATCCTGCCGGCACTGTTCCAGCGCCTGCGGCGCCTGGCGCCGACGGTGATCATCGAAAGCTTTCTGTCCAAGCGCCGCGAAACCACCAAGGAGCTGGCGGCCGGGCGTCTCGATTTCGCTGTCGACGCGCCACTTAACACTGATCCGCAAGTGCGCCACGTCAAGTTGATGGAAGACCGTTACGTGTGCGCCATGCGCAAGGGCCATCCGCTGGCGGGCAAAGAGAAATTCACCCTCGATGATTATCTGTCGCTAACCCACATTCATATTTCCAGCCGCCGCAGCGGTCTGGGCCATGTCGACCTGGCCCTGGGCAAAATGGGCATCCAGCGCAAGATCGCCCTGCGTTCCCAGCACTACTTGATGGCTTCCCAAGTGTTGCAGCAGACCGACATGGTGATGACCGTGCCGGAACGCTTCGCCCGTCGCCATGACCTGTACTCGGTGAACCTGCCGGTCAACGATGTGCCGCCGGTGGAAACCCACCTCTACTGGCACGAAAGCACCGACCAGGACCCGGCCAACCGCTGGATGCGCGAGCAGATGATCGAGTTGTGCCAGCAAGTGACGGCACATGAGAAGAAGCTCGATAAGATGTAGGAAACACCTGATAGACGAAGGATCAGGGCGCGATGCTTGACGTAAACGTCAACCTGCCATTAGCTTAGCGCCATGACCTTTTTCGAGCGCTTCCATGAGCAGCCAGACCTATAGCATTTCCGACCTCGCCCGCGAGCTCGACATCACCACCCGGGCCATTCGCTTTTATGAAGAGCAAGGCCTGCTCAGCCCCGAGCGACGCGGTCAGGAACGCATCTACTCGCCCCGTGACAAGGTCAGCCTGAAGCTGATCCTGCGGGGCAAGCGCATTGGTTTCTCCCTGGCCGAATGCCGCGAGTTGATCGAACTCTACGACCCCACCGGCGGCAATCAGAAACAGCTGCAAACCATGCTGACCAAAATCGCCGAACGTCGTGAACAGCTAGAGCAGCAAATGCTTGACATCGAACAGATGAAGCTGGAACTGGACACCGCGCAAGAGCGTTGCACCCAGGCGCTGGAACAGACCATCAAGAGCCAGCAGCTCGTGTAGGAGCTGAGCTCCTACAGGGTTCTGTGAACATTCATACAATTTCAACAGGTCCATTGCCATGTCCCTACCCACTCACGTACGCCTGGTCGAAGTCGGCCCACGCGACGGTCTGCAAAACGAAGCCCAACCCATCAGCGTTGCGGACAAGGTGCAACTGGTCGACGCGCTGACCGCCGCCGGTCTCGGCTATATAGAAGTCGGCAGTTTCGTGTCGCCCAAATGGGTACCGCAAATGGCCGGTTCCGCCGACGTCTTCGCGCAGATCCAGCGCAAGCCTGGCGTGACTTATGGGGCACTCGCCCCCAACCTGCGCGGGTTTGAAGACGCCATCGCGGCCGGGGTCAAGGAAGTCGCGGTCTTCGCCGCCGCGTCGGAATCGTTTTCCCAACGCAACATCAATTGCTCGATCAGCGAAAGCCTGGAACGTTTCGTGCCGATCATGGACGCGGCCAGGCAACACGGTGTCAGCGTGCGCGGTTACGTGTCCTGCGTGCTGGGCTGCCCTTACGAAGGTAACGTTGCGCCTGCGCAAGTCGCTCGGGTCGCTCGCGAGCTCTATGCGATGGGCTGCTATGAAGTTTCCCTAGGCGACACCATCGGCACAGGCACCGCTGGCGCGACCCGCAAGATGTTCGACGTGGTGTCGGCCGACGTACCCCGTGAAAAACTGGCCGGGCACTTCCACGACACTTATGGCCAGGCCATGGCCAACATCTACGCCAGTCTGCTGGAAGGCATCTCGGTGTTTGACAGCTCCATCGCCGGCCTCGGCGGCTGCCCGTACGCCAAGGGCGCCAGCGGTAACGTCGCGACCGAAGACGTGGTTTACCTGCTCAACGGCCTGGGTATCGAAACCGGTATCGACCTGGACGCCTTGATTCTGGCCGGCCAGCAGATTTGCACGGTGCTGGGGCGAGCGACCGGTTCGCGCGTGGCCAAGGCTCGTAGCGCACAGTAAGTGCGCGGATGTATCCCGGTGTTACCGCTGTGTCTGAAACGTGGGGCGCAAGCGAGTAACACGGAAACAAATTGTCGGGTTTTGACTGAACGAAAAATCCGACAAAAACTTAAGATGTTGATTTTAAAGGCTTTTAAAAAGTTGGCACGCCTTCTGCTATCTCTATTGCATAACAAGAACAAAAAAAGCGGCAAACCTAATAAAAATAAGACGTAACGACTCTGACATAACAAAAACAACACGGCAGAGACGCAGCTAACAGATTTTTTTGGAGAGGATGTGCTTTTCAGGGTGCTTTTCGGAGTAACCCGCAACCGGGCAGAGAACAATAAAACTACCTTCAGGTAGCTCCCGAACTGGTTGGATCGCTTAGCGAAAAAGTAGATCAGCGCTCAAAAAAATACGTTTGCTCTTGATCCCGGATGGGGATCGACAAAAACAGCGGTAAAGGGTCACGGTTTCCAAAAACAACAACAGACCGCCCCTCAATAATAAAAAAAGAGCACGCGCAACGACAAAATTAAAGGGGAGCCTCGGCTCCCCTTTGTGCTTTCTGGCGTTTGTAATTTCCAGCGCCATCCCCTGTGGGAGCGAGTTCGCTTCTCACAGGGGATTATCGTCAGATGTTAATGTTCTTCAGCTCCTCGATACTGATCTCGCGCATCCGAAACTTCTGAATCTTCCCGGTCACCGTCATCGGAAACTCCTCCACGAATTTGAAGTAACGCGGTGTCTTGAAGTGCGCGATGCGCTCCTTGCACCACGCTTGCAGCTCCTGCTCGGTAGCACTGTGGCCCGGATGGAATTTGATCCACGCGACAATTTCTTCGCCATACCGCGAGCACGGAATCCCGATCACTTGCACATCCGCCACCGCCGGATGGGTAAAGAAGAACTCTTCCAGCTCCCGCGGGTAAATATTCTCACCACCGCGAATGATCATGTCCTTGTTACGTCCGGCAATGCATACGTAGCCTTCGTCGTTCATGCTCGCCAGATCACCGGTGTGCATCCAGCCAGCCTGGTCGATGGCTTCGGCGGTGCCTTGCGGGTTGTTCCAGTAACCGAGCATCACGCTGTAGCCGCGGGTGCACAGTTCACCGATAGTGCCGCGCGGCACGAGATTGCCCGCCTCGTCGATGATTTTGCTTTCCAGTTGCGGCTGGGTGCGGCCGACGGTGGTGACGCGCAATTCCAGTTCGTCTGACGGACCGGTCTGCAACGACACCGGACTTGTTTCCGTCATGCCGTAGGCAATCTGCACTTCGCTCATGTGCATGTCACTGATGACCCGACGCATCACTTCGATCGGACAGGTCGCCCCGGCCATGATCCCGGTGCGCAGGCTCGACAGATCGAACTCCGCACGTTTTGGCTGATCGAGCATAGCAATGAACATGGTCGGTACGCCGTAAAGCGCGGTGGCCTTTTCTTCGGCGACGGTGGTCAGGGTCAGCAATGGATCGAACGCATCGTTGGGGTAAATCATGGTGCTGCCGTGGGTCATGCAGCCGAGGTTGCCCATGACCATGCCGAAGCAGTGATACAGCGGCACCGGGATGACCAGGCGATCACTCGCGGTCAGGCCGAGGCTTTCGCCGACCATGTAACCGTTGTTCAGAATATTGTAGTGACTGAGGGTCGCACCCTTCGGGAAACCGGTGGTACCGGAGGTGTACTGGATGTTTACCGCCTGGTCGAAATGCAGGCTGTGTTGACGTTCGCTCAACTGCTCGGCCGACACGCTCCCCGCGAGATCGGTCAATTGTGACCACGGCAGGAAACCCGAGGGCGGCTGAGCATCAAGGCTGATGACACCGCGCAGCTCCGGTAGTCGTTCGCTCAGCAATTTTCCGATGGATTGCTCGGCCAGCTCGGGAACGAGGCCTTGCAGCATCCCGTGATAGTCGGAGGTCTTGAAGGCGCCTGCGCAGACCAGCCATTGGCAACCGGATTGCTTCAACACATATTCGAGTTCGGAGCTGCGGTAGGCCGGGTTGATATTGACCAGAATCACGCCGATTTTCGCGCTGGCGAACTGACTGATACACCATTGGGCGCAGTTCGGTGCCCAGATACCGAGACGGTCACCGGCCTGCAAGCCCAGCGCCAACAATGCTCTGGCGTGCAGATCCACGGCTTCGGCCAGTTGCTGCCAGGTGTAACGCAACTGCTGATGGCGCACGACCAGCGCCTCCCCGGTCGGGTACTGAGCGACAGTGTTATCGAACGCCTGGCCGATGGTCATCGCCAGCAAGGCTTTGTCCTGGGAACCACGGGTATAACTGCGCTGCGGGCTTGCACTGGGTTGATCCATGACGACCCCTATTGTCTTTTTTAGTGGGTTGTTGGAACGAGGCATGGCGAGCCCCGATCATTCAGAACTGGATCTACTCTCGCTCAAGTTGACGTTAACGTAAAGGGTGATTGACAGCCATTCGTCACAGGCTTACGTTAACGTAAAGGTGAGAACCACATCACGGCCCTCCCTACCCTACAAAAAAGCCAAAAGGTGACCCATGAGCTACCCATCCCTGAACTTTGCCCTCGGTGAAACCATCGACATGCTGCGCGATCAGGTTCAGTCCTTCGTCGCCAAAGAGATCGCACCACGCGCTGCTCAGATCGACATCGATAACCTGTTCCCCGCCGACCTGTGGCGTAAATTCGGCGACATGGGCCTGCTGGGTGTGACCGTCCCGGAAGAATACGGCGGCGCTGGCCTGGGTTACCTGGCCCACGTGGTGATCATGGAAGAAATCAGCCGCGGTTCGGCCTCGGTCGCCCTGTCCTACGGCGCGCACTCCAACCTCTGCGTCAACCAGATCAACCGCAACGGCAATCACGAACAGAAAACCAAATACCTGCCGAAGCTGATCAGCGGCGAACACATCGGCGCCCTGGCCATGAGCGAACCGAATGCCGGTTCCGACGTAGTGTCGATGAAACTGCGTGCCGACAAACGCGGCGACCACTACGTCCTGAACGGCAGCAAGACCTGGATCACCAACGGCCCGGACGCCAACACCTACGTGATCTACGCCAAGACTGACCTGGAAAAAGGCCCCCACGGCATCACCGCGTTCATCGTAGAACGTGACTCCAAAGGCTTCAGCCGCAGCAACAAATTCGACAAGCTCGGCATGCGCGGTTCCAACACCTGCGAGCTGTTCTTCGACGACGTTGAAGTGCCGGAAGAAAACATTCTCGGCGTGCTCAACGGCGGCGTGAAGGTGCTGATGAGCGGCCTCGATTACGAACGCGTTGTCCTGTCCGGCGGCCCGACCGGGATCATGCAGGCCTGCATGGACTTGATCGTGCCGTACATCCACGACCGCAAGCAGTTCGGCCAAAGCATCGGCGAATTCCAGCTGATCCAGGGCAAGGTCGCCGACATGTACACCCAACTCAACGCCAGCCGCGCCTACCTCTATGCGGTAGCGCAAGCCTGCGAACGCGGCGAAACCACCCGCAAGGACGCCGCCGGGGTGATCCTTTACAGCGCCGAACGCGCCACACAAATGGCCCTCGACGCGATCCAGATTCTCGGTGGCAATGGCTACATCAACGAATTCCCGGCCGGTCGTCTGCTGCGTGACGCCAAGCTGTACGAAATCGGTGCCGGCACCAGTGAGATCCGTCGCATGCTGATCGGTCGCGAACTGTTCAACGAAACCCGCTAAACGGAGCTGTCCATGGCTATCCTGCATACCCAGCTCAACCCCCGTTCGGCGGAGTTCGCGGCCAACAGCGCGGCGATGCTCAAACAGGTCGACGACCTGCACACCCTGCTCGCTAAGGTGCAGCAAGGTGGCGGCCCGAAGGCGCAAGAGCGCCACACCTCGCGGGGCAAACTACTGCCTCGTGAACGGATCAATCGCCTGCTCGATCCGGGTTCGCCGTTTCTCGAGATCAGCCAATTGGCGGCCTACGAGGTTTATGGCGAAGACGTTCCGGCCGCTGGCGTGATTGCCGGGATCGGCCGTGTGGAAGGCGTCGAATGTATGATCGTCGCCAACGACGCCACCGTAAAAGGTGGCTCGTATTACCCGCTGACCGTGAAAAAACACCTGCGAGCCCAAACCATCGCCCAGCAGAACCGCTTGCCGTGCATCTATCTGGTGGACTCTGGCGGCGCCAACCTGCCACGCCAGGATGAAGTGTTCCCGGACCGTGAACACTTCGGACGGATCTTCTTCAACCAGGCCAACATGAGCGCCATGGGCATCCCGCAAATCGCGGTGGTCATGGGTTCCTGCACCGCCGGTGGCGCGTACGTGCCGGCCATGGCCGACGAAGCAATCATGGTGCGCGAGCAAGCGACGATTTTCCTCGCCGGCCCGCCACTGGTAAAAGCCGCCACGGGAGAAGTGGTCAGCGCCGAAGACCTCGGCGGGGCCGATGTGCACTGCAAGATTTCCGGAGTTGCCGACCATTACGCCGAGAGCGACGAACACGCCTTGGCCATTGCGCGGCGCAGCATCGCCAACCTCAACTGGCGCAAACTCGGTGAACTGCAACAGCGCACACCCATCGCCCCGCTCTACAACAGCGACGAGCTCTACGGCGTGGTGTCGGCGGATGCCAAGCAACCATTCGATGTGCGTGAAGTGATTGCGCGGTTGGTGGACGGTTCGGTGTTCGACGAATTCAAAGCACTGTTCGGGACGACCCTGGTGTGCGGCTTTGCTCACTTGCACGGTTACCCGATCGCGATCCTCGCCAACAACGGCATTCTGTTCGCCGAAGCCGCGCAGAAAGGCGCTCACTTCATCGAGCTGGCCTGTCAGCGCGGCATCCCGCTGCTGTTCCTGCAAAACATCACCGGTTTCATGGTCGGCCAGAAATACGAGGCCGGCGGCATCGCCAAGCATGGCGCAAAACTGGTGACCGCCGTGGCGTGCGCCAAGGTGCCGAAGTTTACTGTGATCATCGGCGGCAGTTTCGGTGCCGGTAACTACGGCATGTGCGGCCGGGCTTACGATCCACGCTTCCTGTGGATGTGGCCGAACGCACGCATCGGCGTGATGGGCGCCGAGCAGGCCGCGGGGGTTTTGGTGCAGGTTAAGCGCGAGCAGGCCGAGCGCAGTGGTCACAGTTTCAGTGCCGAGCAGGAAGCCGAGATCAAGCAACCGATCCTCGACCAGTATGAAGAACAGGGTCATCCCTACTATTCCAGCGCCCGGTTGTGGGACGACGGTGTCATCGACCCGGCGCAAACCCGCGATATATTGGCCCTGGCCTTGTCGGCGTCGCTGAATGCGCCTATCGAACAGAGCCGCTTCGGCGTGTTCCGGATGTGATCGGGAGAAAATCATGAGCGACTTCAACACCCTCGAACTGCTGACCGACCCGCGTGGTTTTGCGACCCTGTGGCTCAGCCGTGAAGAAAAGAACAACGCCTTCAACGCCGAAATGATCCGCGAACTGATCCTCGCGCTGGACAAAGTGTCGAGCGATGCCAGTCTGCGTTTCCTGTTAGTGCGTGGACGCGGCAAGCATTTCAGCGCCGGCGCGGATCTGGCCTGGATGCAGCAATCGGCCGAACTCGATTACCACACCAACCTCGACGACGCCCGAGAACTGGCGGAGTTGATGTACAACCTCGCCAAGCTCAAAGTCCCGACGCTGGCGGTGGTGCAAGGCGCTGCATTCGGCGGTGCACTGGGCCTGATCAGTTGCTGCGACATGGCCATCGGCGCCGATGACGCGCAGTTCTGCCTGTCGGAAGTGCGCATCGGCCTGGCCCCGGCGGTGATCAGTCCGTTCGTGGTGCAAGCCATCGGCGAACGCGCGGCACGTCGCTATGCGCTGACTGCCGAGCGTTTCGGCGGACAACGAGCGCGGGAAATCGGTCTGTTGTCGGAGAGTTATCCGATCGCTGAACTGGAACAGAAAGTCGAACAGTGGATCGATAACCTGTTGCTCAACAGCCCGGCCGCCATGCGCTCCAGCAAGGACTTGCTGCGCGAAGTCGGCCACGGCGCGCTGACCCCGGCACTACGCCGCTACACCGAAAATGCCATCGCCCGAATTCGCGTCAGCCCCGAAGGTCAGGAAGGCTTGCGGGCCTTTCTGCAAAAACGTCCGCCGAGCTGGCAAGCCGAAACCACCACCAAGGAGCCGCGTTGATGAGCGCACCTGTTCTCACCACCCTGCTGGTGGCCAACCGCGGCGAAATCGCTTGCCGGGTGATGCGCACCGCCAAAGCCCTGGGCCTGACCACCGTGGCCGTGCACAGCGCCACTGACCGTGAAGCCCGACACAGCCGCGAAGCGGATATCCGCGTCGACCTCGGTGGCAGCAAAGCCGCTGACAGTTACCTGCAAATCGACAAACTGATCGCCGCCGCCAAGGCCAGCGGCGCTCAGGCGATTCATCCGGGTTATGGCTTTCTTTCCGAGAACGCCGGGTTCGCCCGCGCGATTGAAGAAGCTGGGCTGATTTTCCTCGGCCCGCCCGCCTCGGCCATCGACGCGATGGGCAGCAAATCCGCCGCCAAAGCCTTGATGGAAACCGCCGGCGTGCCGCTGGTGCCTGGCTATCACGGTGAAGCTCAGGACCTCGACACTTTCCGCGACGCCTGCGAACGCATCGGTTATCCAGTGCTGCTCAAGGCCACCGCGGGCGGTGGCGGCAAAGGCATGAAAGTGGTCGAGGACGTCAGTCAACTGGCCGAAGCCCTGGCCTCGGCCCAGCGTGAAGCGAAATCCTCGTTCGGCGATTCGCGGATGCTGGTGGAGAAGTACCTGCTCAAACCGCGTCACGTGGAAATCCAGGTCTTTGCCGATCAGCACGGCAACTGCCTGTACCTCAACGAACGTGACTGCTCGATTCAGCGTCGGCACCAAAAAGTCGTTGAAGAGGCACCCGCGCCAGGCTTGAGCCCGGACCTGCGTCGCGCCATGGGCGAAGCCGCCGTGCGTTCGGCACAGGCCATCGGGTATGTCGGCGCCGGCACTGTGGAGTTTCTGCTGGACTCTCGCGGTGAGTTCTTCTTCATGGAGATGAACACACGCCTTCAAGTCGAACACCCGGTCACCGAAGCCATCACCGGCCTCGATCTGGTGGCCTGGCAGATTCGGGTGGCCCGTGGCGAAGCGCTGCCGATGACTCAAGCCGAGGTTCCGCTGATAGGCCATGCCATCGAAGTGCGGTTGTATGCCGAAGACCCGGGCAATGATTTCCTGCCGGCGACCGGCCGACTGGAGCTGTATCGCGAATCCACGCAAGGTCCGGGACGGCGGGTGGACAGTGGCGTCGAAGAAGGCGATGAAATTTCACCGTTCTACGACCCGATGCTCGGCAAACTGATTGCCTGGGGCGAGGATCGTGAACAGGCGCGACTGCGGCTGCTGAGCATGCTCGATGAGTTTGCCATTGGCGGGCTCAAGACCAACATCAACTTCCTGCGTCGGATCGTCGGCCATCCGGCGTTTGCTGCGGCCGAACTGGATACCGGGTTCATTCCGCGTTATCAGGAAGAACTGCTGCCAGTCACCTCGGACCTCAGTGACGAATTCTGGCAAGCCGCCGCCCAGGCGTTTGCCCAAAGTCAGCCGAGTTCTCCACGAGCCGATGACCCGGTTTCGCCTTGGGCCAACAGCAATGGTTTCCGTGCCGGACTGCCGACAGAAATCACGCTGCATTTGAGTTGTGAAGGCCAGGATCGAGCGCTGACATTGGGCGACGCTGATGCCCACACCGCTCAACTCAAGGGCGAGCAACTGCTGACCGAGCACAACGGCCTGCGCCGTCAGCATCGGGCAATCCGCCGGAGCGACGTTCTGTATCTGCAATGGGAAGGTGAATTGCGCCGCATCGAGTCCTACGACCCAATCAGCGCCGTCGAGGCCAGTCACAGCCATCACGGCGGCCTGACCGCCCCCATGAATGGCAGCATCGTGCGGGTACTGGTGGAAGCCGGACAAACGGTAGAAGCCGGGGCGCAACTGGTGGTGCTGGAGGCGATGAAAATGGAGCACAGCATTCGTGCGCCACACGCTGGGGTGATCAAGGCGCTGTATTGCCAGGAAGGCGAGATGGTCAGTGAAGGCAGTGCGTTGGTGGAGTTGGAAGAAGCGTGAAATGAAGATCGGTCCTACGCTTTGCGAGGACCGATCTGATTAGAATTTGGCGGTTGCCTGAACCACTACGCCGATAATTCGGCACTCTTCGGTGAAGATAGCCTTCGGATAGGTCGGATTGAGCGGGACCAGGTAACGCTGCCCGCCCTCTTCGATCAGCTTGCGAAAGGTCGCCTCGGCGCTGTCCGGCCAGTGGGCAATCACCAACTTTCCGGGTTCCGGCACAATGGCCGGGTCCACCAGGATCATCATGCCTTCGGCAATGCTGATACCCGTGGGCGCGGTCATCGCATCGCCCACCACACTCAGCCAGAAGGCCGGGCCTTGGGCGTGGTAGTCGGTCAGCTCAAAGCGTTCCTCCTTGCGATACACCGTCAGCTCACCATCGCGCAGCTGCGCCGGCTCCTTCCAGTCACTGACCGGGTAGCGGAAGTACGGGTTGTACTTCAGCGCCAGAGGCATCTCCTCCTCTTCCAAGATGAGTGGTTCGCGGATCACCAGCGCCACTTCGAGAAAGTCCATGCCCAGCGCCTTCAACACACGGTTCATGTTGACGACGCCGGGGTCGCGGCGTTTGTTCAGCCAGTGGCCGACGCCGCCCTGGGACATCCCGAGGCGATCTGCGAGTTCTTCTTGAGTGACTTTGAGTTCACTCATCTTGGCCTTGACCAACTCAATCCATTTATCCATGTGCGGCACGATACGTGGGCGCCTCCAGCCGTCAAAACACAAATTGTAGTATTTAATCTCTCGTCATAAATACAGTACGTACTAGGATTGGTTCACGGATCTGAATCTATCACGGAGTTTGCCATCGCCATGTCCATCCCCTGCAACGACCTGCCTGACATGCAAATCGACACTTCCCTCACCTCGCCAAAAGGCTCTGCCGCCGCGCAACGAGCACTGGACTATTACTTGAAACCAGCTGTTTCAGAGGAAGTGGTCGAAGAACGTTTCTTTGACGTAAACCGCAACATCAGCTGCGAAGAGGCGCTGGTCCATGCCACGGACTTGCTACGTTGTGCCGCCGCCATCGCGTACGAGTCAGCCAGCAATTTACAGGGCGCAAGTCGGGACCTGGCGTTTTCGGCGGTGCACATGATCGATATGGCCAGGGCGATGGTAGATCGATCCCTGGAGGGCGATCAGAACGGGTGATACGCGGGTGCTTGCGAGGAGGACAGGAAAGACTTTTCCAATCAGGCAGATAAAAGCATTTGACTTGCAAACGAGAATGATTATTATTGCATGCAGCTGGTCGCGAGATCAGTCGATTGTCCAAGTGACCTTAGGTCGGTCTCCTGGACTATCTCCTCATCAGGCTAATCACGGTTTTTGACCCGGCTTTTTGCCGGGTCTTTTTTTTGCCAGTTATTCTGGCTTTACCTTCAGGCTAATGAAGTCTTTAGGTGCTGCAAATTCGAATGGCGCGGATGATATCAAAAGAATATCCGTTGGCAAGAGAAGCCCGGCATCATTGGCCCAAACCAATCAAAAATAGCGCTTGAGAATCAATCGCACAGTCTCTAAGCTGCGTCGGCGTCAAGGAGGACGCCCCCCGCTTCAGGCCAGAATTTCCCCCGGTTTTACCCTTCCCAGCGTGTAAAGTAACAGCCATAAAAATCATATTCAGGAATCGACTATGGCCGTGGCTAAATCCTCTTTCGACATCAGTGCCAACTTCGACAGTGGCAACATTGAAGTGCTGGACATCAGCAATCCATTGCAAGCCCTGCTGGCCATCAAGCCAGACACTCGCAGCCAACACTTTCAGTGGTTCCACTTCAAGGCCAGCGGTCTGCACGTCGGTCAGGAACACTGGTTTCGTCTGAACAATGCCAGCAAGTCCTCCTACAACAAAGCCTGGGATGGTTATCAGACGGTGGCGTCCTACGACCACGTCAACTGGTTCCGGGTGCCGACCATTTTCGAAGGTGACTGCCTGCGCTTCAGCCTTGAAGCCACCGCCACCCACGCCTGGTTTGCTTACTTCGAACCCTACAGCCGCGGTCGCCATGACTGGTTGATCGAGCAAGCGCTGACCAAGGCCGGCACCGAACTGCTGGCCACCGGCAAGAGCGTCGAAGGTCGAGACATCCAGCTGCTGCGTAAAGGCACGGGCGCCGAAGGTCAGCGCAAGGTCTGGATCATTGCCCAGCAACACCCCGGCGAACACATGGCCGAGTGGTTCATGGAAGGCGTGATCGAACGTCTCGAAAAACACGACGATCCGGTATTGAACAAACTGCTGACAAGCGCCGATCTGTATTTGGTGCCGAACATGAACCCGGACGGCGCTTTCCACGGTCACCTGCGCACCAACGCCATGGGCCAGGACCTGAACCGCGCCTGGCAGAGCGCCAACCAGGAAATCAGCCCGGAAGTGCTGTTCGTTCAGCAGCAGATGGAAAAGTACGGCGTCGACCTGTTCCTCGACATCCATGGCGATGAAGAAATCCCCTACGTGTTCACCGCCGGTTGCGAAGGCAACCCAGGCTACACGCCACGGATCGAAAAACTCGAAGAGCATTTCCGCAGTCATCTGAAGCACCTGACCAAGGACTTCCAGACTAAGCACGGCTACACCCGCGACGAGCCGGGCAAAGCCAACATGACCCTGGCGTGCAACAGCGTCGGCGAGATATTCGACTGCCTGTCGCTGACCCTCGAAATGCCCTTCAAGGACAACAACGATGCGCCGAACGCCCTGACCGGCTGGTCCGGCAAGCGCTCGAAGCAGTTGGGCAAGGATGTGCTGACCACCGTTGCGGATATGGTCAACACCTTGCGCTGACGGCCCGATCCATGTAATTGAATGGACTCGCCCACGCCGAGGCGTCAATGCGCCACGGTGGCAGTCTAAACAGCCAACGACAGCGAGGGCGAGTCCATGAAAAAGCATACTTCGATTGATCAATCTTTGTCTTCTGCCGATTTATCGGCCTGCACTACCGTGGCGGTCGACCTGGCCAAGCATGTTTTCCAGCTCGCCGGCGAAGACGCCCTCGGCAAGGTGCATTATGAGCAGCGGATCAAGTCGCGCGAGGCGTTCTACGAGTTTCTCCGCCAGCTGCCGCCTCATGTCGTGGTCCTGATGGAGACCGGCCCGGGCGCTCAAGCTTGGGCCCGGCAGTTGCAGGATCAAGGCAACCTGGCGCGGATCCTTCCTGCCGGTCTGGTGGCCAAGCATCGCAGCGGCCCTAAAAATGATCGTAACGATGCGCTGGCAATCCTGCGTGCCGGTCGCGACGAAAAGATCTGCGCAGTGCCGGTCAAAAGTGTCGCAGCGCTGGCCATGCAGGCACTGCATCGCGCTCGTCAAGGTTACGTGCGTCGCCGCACCGCCGTGAGTAATCAGATGCGCGGCCTGCTGCTTGAGCACGGGATTGCGCTGGCACAGGGCGACGTCGCGATCAGCCAGAGAATCCCGCGGATATTGGAGGATGCCACTCAGCCGGTGCCTGCCATGTTGCGCGAACTGATCGACGAACTGTTGGCCGAGTGGCGCCATTTGGGCGAGCGCATCAACGTCCTGACGGGACGCCTGGAAGTGGCCGCGAACGCCGACAAGACAGCCAAACGGTTGATGACTGTGCGCGGTATCGGCCCAATCACCGCTACGGCGCTGGTGGCCAAGGAAACCAAGCCTGAGCGTTTTCCCAATGCTCGCATGTTCGCCGCGTACTTCGGCATGGTCCCTGATCAGCACAGCAGCGGGAAGACGATTCAACTGGGGGACATGACCAAGCGAGGCGATAGCTATTTGCGCAGCCTGATGATCCAGGGTGCCCACGCGGTATTGCAGCAGTTGCGACCTGATTCCCAACAGCCCGACGACCGCCGTTTGTTGCGCTGGATGAGCCGATTGGGCCGCAAGGACGCAGCGGTCAGGTTGGCCAATCGCAACCTGCGCATCGTCTGGGTGCTTTTACAGAATGACCAGACTTATCGTCGCCAGCCCGCCGACGGCCAGCAAGCGACGATGAGCCACTGATCCACCGAGTTCTGCCACCGAGGTACCTACTGACCAACCTGTTGCTGAAAAAACATTGACCCCTGGTAAGACCGGCGTGGATAGATGCCTAAGCTGCTAGTGGCCTTCGAGGCCTGACTGTAATCGGCATGCCACGAGCTCTTCCAATTTTGGCCAGAAGCCGACGACGGCTTCCTCGAGTAGGCCTAATACATAGATGCAACGGGGCGGCAGTTTTTTTAAAAGCGGGTAGACAGTGGGGGCGAGTCCATACATAGCAGCTGGCGAAGCCTGCGTTCGGCTGCGCAGCAGACGTCAATCCATTCACCACGGTTTAACTGAATGACCGAGGCGTTTGATTTTGCGACTGCTTCGCAGCCGAACGCAGGCTTCGCCAGCCGCTACAGGGGATCAGCCGCGATCCTTGCCCCGCAACATGCTGTCCAGCACGTCATCGCGGCGCACCCAACCGTGAAACAACGCCGCCGCCAAATGCAGCAGCACCGTCAAGAACAACAAATACGCCAGATACCCGTGAGCCTTGCGCAGGAACGCAAACACCTGCGCATTCGCCGGTACGATCGACGGCAACTGCAATGAGCTGCTGAGCATCACCGGATCCCCCGCCGCCGAAATCATCGCCCAGCCCAGCAGCGGCAAAATCAGCATCAAGGCGTACAGCAACACATGCGAAGCCTTGGCCGCCAGCGCTTGCCAACCCGGCAGATCCGCCGGCAGCGGTGGCTGTTGCGTGGAAAAACGCACGGCCAGGCGCACGATCACCAGCAGCAGAATCGCGACGCCCAAGGGTTTGTGCAGATGAATCAGCCACTCATGACGCTCGGACACCGAAGCGGCCATGCCCGCGCCGATAAACAGCATGGCAATGATCATCAGCGCCATCAGCCAGTGCAGCAATCGCGCTAAAGGCGCGAAGTGGTTCGGTTGAGCGCTCATTGACGAGACTCCTGTTTATTCGCAGCGGGCAACTGGCTGACTTCGCTGGTACGACGCAAGTAGGAAGTGGCGTACCCCGCTGAACGAGCGACGAGCAATGGGTCGTCGGAACTTTCTATGCCGGCGGGCAGTACCAGTGGGTCGTAGTTGATGTCACGGCATTCGCCATTGAGTTGCGGCTGAGTGCTTTCGAGCACCAGGGTGCCGGCGTTCAACACTTTGCGACCCTCGGGCCAGGCTTTGCTGGCGTCGTTGACCGGATCGCCAGGGTTGGCCAGGGTGATGTTCAGCTGCCAACGCAGCGGCCCTGCGGAAATGCGCTGAACCAGGTCTTTCTCCAGGAACTCACCCCCTTCAGGCGCCGTAGCACCCGCTGTATCCTGAGCGACGGGCACCATGCTCCAGCGCACCGCTTGCCGTTGCCCGGCCGCGTTCACCAGGTAAAACGCATTGACGCTGTTGTAGGTTTCCGTCACGTAACTGGCCGACGGCTTGGCGGTTTTGATCCAGGCCAGGAACGGTGCAGCTTCCGGATGCGAACCAAAGAACGCTGGCACGGCAGCCGGGTTCGGTTTGCCGGTGGCCGGATCCGGTGACTGGGCTTGTTGCAATTGATAGAACGCCTCGGGCGTGCCCACCGGGAACACCGGCATGCTGTTCATCCCGGTGCGCCACTGCTGGCCGTTGGCCTGGTTGAATCGCAAGGCCAGGCTGCGGATTGGCACGCTGTTGTCCGGCGCATAAGGATTGCCGGCCGGCAATGCAAAACGCCCGACCACCGGGGTCCGCGCTACATTGAACACCTGAGCGCTGGAATAGCTGCGCGCCTCACCGCTGCTCTCGAAATGTCCGATCACGCACACGCCTTTGGAGTGGTTACGCCGGAAACCCAGGTGCACGCCGTTGTTGGTCTCCAGCACATTGATCAGCTTTTTCGGCGTCAGGCGCAGTGGGTCAAAGGTGCCGTTGACGTAGGTAAAAGCCCCGGCCAGGGCGGCAACCACCACAGCGATACCGGCCAGACGTAACGTCAGGCTCGCGGCACTCAAGGGTGGCCGGGTTGGCGGTGATGAGCGATCTACCATGAAAGACTCCAGGGCCATCGGCCACAAGTGAGAAGGATCAAGCAGACGAACCCCACGGTGGTTTATTCCATAGCGCGGTATTTATTTTTTCAGGCGTGGAATAACCTCCAATGCCGGGCGTCTCCCGGGTGTCCGATCTCACAAATACGTTCCTTTTTTGGCGAGTGGCTGTTGTTGCCAGGCAAGGCGCCGCGACGCGTCATAGCTCGCTATGGCAAGGAGCGGCAACGCAGTATGGCGACAACAGACGCCGCCAAAAAGGAAACGTATTTGTGAGACCGGACACCCCCTAGCGTAGTGACTAGCCAGAACTTCATGAACGATATCGACGAACAACTGAGAGAAATCATTCCCAGATTGCGCCGGTTTGCCGTGTCGTTGACGCGCAATCCCAGCAGCGCAGACGACCTGGTGCAGTCTTGCCTTGAGCGCGCGCTGTCGAGTTGGGGCGACAAACGCCCCGAGGGCGACTTGCGCGCCTGGTTGTTTTCGATTCTGTATCGACAGTTTCTCGATGCTCACCGGCGCTCCCGGCGTTATGCGCGAATGCTCGAGTTCTTTACCGGGCGTGACGATTCACAGCCGTCGGTGGAACGCACCGTGATCGCCCAATCGACCCTGAAAGCCTTCGACCAGCTCACCACCGAACAACGCGCCCTGCTGCTCTGGGTCTCGGTCGAAGGCTTGAGTTATAAAGACGTCGCCGAGATTCTCGACGTCCCCACCGGCACCGTAATGTCCCGCCTGTCCCGTGCCCGCCAGGCCTTGCGCCAGTTGAGCGACGGCGAAATCACCCGCCCTTCTCTGCGGAGACTCAAATGATCAGCCTGCCCCCAAGCGAGCGTGACCTGCACGCCTATGTCGACCAGCAACTCAGCGATGCCGACCGACGTCTGGTGGAAACTTTTCTGGCCAGCAACGTTGAAGTGGCTGCACAAGTGCGCGCCTGGCAGCAGGATGCCCAGCAACTGCGCGCGGCATTGAGCGGCGCCCTGCAGCAACCGGCCAACCCGGACCTCGACCCGGCGCTGATTCGCCAACGCCTCAAACGACAATCTCGCCGTCACCTGGCCAGCGCCGCCGTGTTGCTGATCGCGGTCAGCGTCGGCGGGTTCAGCGGTTGGAAAGCCCGGGAGATGACGTTCATCAGTGCCCAACTGCCGATGACCGATGCCCTGCAGGCCTATCGCCTGATTGCCCAGCAAGGCATCCTGCCGGCCGATTACAAAGTCAGCGACGACGGTGACATGCAGGGTTGGCTCGACCGCTATTTCACTCAGGCCAATCGCTTGCCTGACCTCTCGGGCGCCGGTTTCAAACCGGTCAGCGGACGCTTGCTGAGCACCGAGCAAGGGCCGGCGGCGATGGTGGTTTACGAGGATCAACGCGGCCATAAAGTCAGCTTCTACGTCCGCCCACCGGGTCCGAAAAACTACCTGTTGCCGAGGGGCAGTCGCAGCGATGGCGAGTTGCAGGCCGAGTACTGGTCAGGGGGCGGATATAACTATGCAATGGTCAGCCCGAGCGATACGCCGGCGGCGCAGATGCTCAAGCAGACCGTCCGGTTCTGACCTTGCTACCGATCGTTCCCACGCTCTGCGTGGGAATGCCTCTAGGGACGCTCTGCGTCCAGTGACGCGGAGCGTCACGGGCTGCATTCCCACGCAGAGCGTGGGAACGATCGACGTGGGGATCAACCCTGCCCGAAGACTTGGGAAGGCCGCCGCAGCAGCGGATCGAACGGATTGATCCGTGGTCCGATCAGCGCCGCTTCGCGCTTGAGCATTTCCACCACTGTCGGCAAGCGATCCGGCCCCAGCCGATCACTCACGGTCGCCACACTCAGTGCTGCCACGGCCCGCCCTTCACGATCCAGAATCGGCACCGCCACCCCGGCCATGCCCTGCAACACGCCCGTGTTGCGTCCGGCATAACCCAGCTTGCGCACGTTCTCGACTTCCGAGCGCAGAAACACCTCGTCGTACAGGTGGAAATCCTTGAGCCTCGGCAAGTTGTAGTGAATCACTGTGTCGCGTTCCTCTTCTGGCAGGAACGCCAGAATCGCCAGGCTGCCCTGCCCCACACCCAGTGCTACGCGCCCACCAATGTCACCGGTAAAGGTGCGGATCGGAAACGGACCTTCACTGCGGTCCAGGCAGATCGCATCAAAACCACTGCGCGCCAGCAAGAACAACGAATCCCCCAACGATGCCGACAGCCGCAGCAACGCCGGACGCACCAGTTCGCGCAGGTTTCCAGTGTTCCCGGCACGAGCCGCCAGGGCGAAAAACTCCAGACTCAAGCGATAGCGTTTGCTGCGCGCATCCTGCTCGACCATGCCCTCATCCATCAGGCTGCGCAGCAATCGGTGCGTGGTCGGTTGGGACAAACCAATGCGCTGGGCCAGTTGCGTCACCCGCTCCCCGCCCTCGACGGTTTCACCCAGACTGCGCAGCACGGCAAACAGTCTGGAGACCGCGCCTACACCGACATCACTTTTGCTTTCATTCCGCTCAATGGAATCTGTCATGGGTTTTCTCGAGTATTAATTTACTCACCGAATGAAACTGAAAATAGTCATCGCTTCAGTGAAATAGGCCATTGAGCCCATCCTATTCTTCGTCCTACTCTGCGTCCAGACAGGGGCGATTCGAACAACAGCGGCAGCCGACTAGAGTCGAGCGCCAACGCACCCAGCAAGACCTTTTCGTATCTGCCCATACAAAAAAGCGCGCCTTCGGGCGACGCATAACAATCTCAGGTGGAGCGCAGTTATGGCTTTTGTGCAACTTGAAGGACTCGGCAAACGTTACGGTGAGATCGACGCCGTCGTTGCTACCAACCTCTCGGTCGACAAAGGCGAGTTCGTCTCGCTGCTCGGCCCCTCCGGATGCGGCAAAACCACCACCCTGCAAATGATCGCCGGCTTCGTCGAAGTCAGCAGCGGCCGCATCCTGCTGGACGGTCGCGACATCACCCACGCCAAACCCGCCAGCCGTGGTCTGGGCGTGGTGTTCCAGAGTTACGCGCTGTTCCCGCACATGACCGTGAAAGACAACGTCGCCTTCGGCCTGCGCATGCGCAAAGTGGCCAACGGCGAGTTGCAGCAGCGAGTGGACCGGGTGCTGAAACTGGTACGCCTCAACCAGCATGCCGAGCGTTACCCCCGGGAGCTTTCCGGTGGCCAGCGTCAACGCGTTGCATTGGCCCGCGCCCTGGTGATCGAGCCGCCGGTGCTGTTGCTCGATGAGCCGCTGTCCAACCTCGACGCCAACCTGCGCGAAGAGATGCAATTCGAGATCCGCCGCATCCAGCGCGAAGTCGGGATCACCACATTGATGGTCACCCATGACCAGTCCGAAGCGCTGTCCATCAGCGACCGGGTGGTGGTGATGCAGGCCGGGCGCATCACCCAGATCGACGCGCCTTACACCCTCTACGAACACCCGCGCACCGAGTTCATTTCCGGCTTCGTCGGCAAGGCCAATTTGCTACCCGGCGAGCGTGATGGCGCGGGTGTGGTCCAGGTTCGCAGTGGCGGCGAACTGACCTTGAGCCTGCGTCCGGAAAAAATCGATCTGCGGGACAAAGGTCAGGGCCGTCTGCAAGGCAACATCGTCAGCCGCTTCTTTCTCGGCAGCCAATGGCTGTACGGCGTATCGACGACCCTGGGCGAACTCAGCGTGGTTCGCCGCAACGACGGTTCGGCACCGCTGACCGAAGGCACGGCGGTCGGCCTCGATTGGGACGCAGCGTTGCTGCGGGTGCTCAGTGTCGACGAGGTGCCGGCATGAGTACGCTTGTCGCCATTCGCCAGGGACGCCAGGGTTACTGGCTGTCGGCACCGGCCCTGGCCTTATACCTGGGCCTGCTGGTTATCCCGCTGCTGCTGACCTTGGTGCTGTCGTTCAACGTCTTCGACTACAGCTCGGGGATCAACGGCGACGCCTACACCCTCGATCACTACAGCAGCCTGCTCGGCGATCCGTACTTCTACGAAATCTTTCTGCGCACGATGTGGATCAGCGCCCTGACCACCCTGCTCTGCGTGGTAATCGGCGTGCCCGAGGCCTACATCCTCAGCCGCATGGGCACGCCGTGGCGCTCGATTTTCCTGATTCTGATCCTCACCCCGTTGCTGATTTCGGTGGTGGTGCGCGCCTTCGGCTGGAGCCTGTTGCTCGGTGCCGACGGCCTGGTCAACCAGACCCTGCAAGCCTTCGGCGGCTCGCCGATGAAGCTGCTCTACACACCGTTCGCGGTGGTGATTGCACTGGTCCACGTGATGCTGCCGTTTATGATCATTCCGGTCTGGACCTCGCTGCAGAAACTCGACCCCGCCGCCGAGCAGGCCGCGATGTCCCTCGGTGCCAGGCACTTCACCGTGTTGCGCCAGGTGGTGCTGCCACAGATCATGCCCGGCGTGCTCTCGGGCACCTTGATCGTGTTCGGTCTCGCCGCCAGTTCGTTTGCCATCCCTGGCCTGCTCGGCGGACGCCGGATAAAAATGGTCGCCACGCTGATCTATGACCAGTACCTGTCGGAGCTCAACTGGCCGATGGGCGCGGCCATCGCCGTGGCCCTGCTGTTGCTCAACCTGCTGATCATGCTGTCGTGGAACCGGATGATCGAAGGCCGCTACAAGAAGTCATTGGGATAACTCGTCATGTCCAAGAACGGTCCTTTCGCCCTGCTGTTCCATACCCTGGTGGTGCTGTTCATGCTGGCACCGCTGGTGGTGGTTTGCCTCGTGGCCTTCACACCGGAAAACACCCTGAGCCTGCCGACCACTGAGTTTTCCCTGCGCTGGTTTCGCGCGGTGTTCGAGCGCGCAGACTTTGTCGATGCGTTCTACAACAGCCTGATCCTCGCGTTCTGCGCTGCCAGTCTGGCGACGCTGATTGCGGTGCCGGCGGCGCTGGCGATCACGCGCTTCGAGTTCCCCGGCCGCGACTTTTTCAACGGTCTGTTCCTGTCGCCGATCATCATTCCGCACTTGGTGCTGGGTGTCGCATTGCTGCGCTTGTTTGCGCTGATGGGCGTCAATGGCAGCTTCGCCTGGCTGATCTTCGCCCATGTGCTGGTGATCACACCGTACGTGTTGCGACTGGTGCTGGCGTCGGCCATCGGCCTGGATCGCAGCGCCGAACACGCCGCGCAATCGCTCGGTGCCGGGCGCTTCACGTTGTTCAGGGAAATCACCTTGCCGATGATTCTGCCGGGGGTCGCCGGTGGCTGGCTGCTGGCGTTCATCAACAGTTTCGATGAGGTCACTTTGTCAATTTTCGTCACCTCGCCGGCCACGCAAACCCTGCCGGTGCGGATGTACGTGTACGCCACTGAATCCATCGATCCGATGATGGCGGCGGTGTCGGCACTGGTGATTGGGCTGACCGCGCTGACGATGATTTTGCTCGACCGGGTTTACGGCCTGGATCGGGTTCTGGTGGGCAAACAATGAGGGCGCCATGGCTCTGCTGAAACGACTGGCCGAAGGCGACCGCCCGGCCTTGGACTTTACCCTCGACGGCACGCCGGCCACCGGCCTGCTCGGCGACACCTTGCTGACGGCGGTGCTGACCTGCAGCGAACACTTGCGCGGCAGCGACTTCAGCGCCGAACCCCGCGCCGGGTTTTGCATGATGGGTGCGTGTCAGGACTGCTGGGTAAGACTGGGCGATGGTCGACGCGTGCGCGCCTGTTCGACGTTGCTCGAAGCCGGGCAGCAGATCAGCCGCGAACCGGGGCGACACTTATGAGCACACCCTCGGTGGTCATCATCGGCGCCGGTCCGGCCGGGATTCGTGCAGCGCAAACATTGGTCGCCCACGGCGTTCGCCCGGTGCTGCTGGACGAAGCAGCACGCGGTGGCGGGCAGATTTATCGTCGACAACCGGCAAACTTCAAGCGCTCGCCGGTCAAGCTGTATGGCTTCGAAGCCGGCAAGGCCAACGCGCTGCATCAGACGATTGATGAGTTGCACGAGCAACTCGACTACCGTCCCGAGACGTTGGTATGGAACGCCGAGGACGGTGCGCTTGACACCTTGCATGAAGGCCGCGCCGCGCGGCTGGCGTTCTCCCGCGTGATCGTCGCCACGGGCGCCACCGACCGGATTCTGCCGGTACCGGGCTGGACCCTTCCGGGGGTCTACAGCCTCGGCGCAGCGCAGATCGCCCTCAAGTTTCAAGGCTGCGCTATCGGTGAACGCGTGGTGTTCGCCGGCAGCGGGCCGTTGCTGTACCTGGTGGCGTATCAATACGCCAAGGCCGGCGCCAAGGTGGTCGCTGTGCTCGACAGTTCGCCTTTCAGCACTCAGGCCCGCGCCCTGCCCGGTCTGCTCTCGCAACCGGCCACCCTGGCCAAAGGCATCTATTACCGCAGTTGGTTGACCGCCCACGGCATCCCGGTGCATCAAGGTGCCAGCCTCACAGGCATCAATGGCGATCAGCGTGTGCAATCGCTGACCTGGCGCAACGCGAAGGGCTATCAGCATCTTAATTGCGACGCCGTCGCCTTCGCCCACGGCCTGCGCAGTGAAACCCAACTCGCCGATCTGCTCGGCTGTGAGTTCGCCTGGAACCCGCTCAACCGCGCCTGGCTGCCGCAACGTGACAGCGCCGGTCGCAGCAGTGTCGCCGAGGTTTACCTGGCCGGTGACGGCGCCGGCATCATGGGCGCCGACGCGGCGGAAATGGCCGGCGAACGCGCGGCTCTGGCGTTGCTCGAAGACATCGGTTGCCTGATCCCGCCGCAGCGTGGTGCGCAATTGGAGCAGGCGCTGGGACGGATCGATACCTTCCGCCAAGGCCTGGAACGGGCCTTCGTCTTTCCCGAGAATTGGGCCGCCGATGCCCCGAATGAGTTGATGATCTGCCGCTGCGAAGAAGTGCCGGCCGGTGACATCCGCCAAGTCGTGCGCGAGGGCTATTGGGAGATCAACCGAGTCAAGGCCCATTGCCGGGTCGGCATGGGCCGCTGTCAGGGCCGGATGTGTGGCGCCGCCGCTGCGGAAATCATTGCCTGCGAAAGTCAGCGCTGCGTGTCCGACATCGGCAGGCTTCGGGCTCAGGCCCCCATCAAACCCCTGCCGTTTGGTTTGGAGGTCGAGTCATGATCGAAGTCGATGCCGTCATCATTGGCGGCGGTATTGTCGGCGCCTCCGCCGCGCTTTTTCTGAGCAAGGCCGGCCGGCGTGTCGCGCTGCTGGAGCGGGACTTCTGTGGCTCGCATTCCAGCGGCGTGAACTACGGCGGCGTGCGGCGTCAGGGGCGACCGTTGTCGCAACTGCCGCTGTCGCAGCGGGCCCACGACATCTGGGGGCAACTGCCGCAGCTGATTGGCATCGACGGTGAGTATCAGCGCAGCGGCCACCTGAAACTGGCCCGCAGCCTCAGCGACCTGCACGCCTTGCAAGACTATGCCGCCAGCAGTCGGGGCTTTGGCCTCGATTTGCAGGTATTCGAGCGCAGTGAATTACGCGCACGTTTTCCGTGGGTCGGCGAGGTCGCGGTCGGCGCCTCGTTTTGCCCCGATGACGGTCATGCCAACCCGCGACTGGTCTCCCCGGCGTTTGCCCGGGCGGCGCGGCGACATGGCGCACAGGTCCATGAACAATGCCCGGTGACGGCGGTGGAACACGACGGTCAACGCTTTCGCATCAGTACGCAAACCGGTCTGGAGCTACAGACGCCCTGGCTGCTGAATTGCGCCGGAGCCTGGGCCGGCACCCTGGCAGAACAGTTCGGTGAGGGGGTGCCGATGCGCGCCGGGCACCCGGCGATGCTGGTCACCGAGCCATTGCCGCTGGTGATGAATGCCAGCACCGGGGTCGAGGGCGGCGGTATCTATGCCCGTCAGGTCGCTCGCGGCAATTGCGTGTTGGGTGGCGGTCAGGGTTTTGCCCTCGACGACGCCCGCGCCCGGCCGGGCCAGCACGCCGTGATCGAGATCCTGCGTCAGGCCGTCGAGCTTTATCCGTTTCTTGAAGGCGCCCAGGCGATTCGCACCTGGAGCGGCACCGAAGGTTACCTGCCCGATCACCAACCGGTGATCGGCCACAGTGGCACTCAACCCGGTCTGTTGCACGCGTTCGGCTTTGCCGGCGCAGGTTTCCAGATCGCCCCCGCGGTGGGCCAGGCGCTCACCGAAATCATCTGCAGCGGCGCCTCAAAGACGCCACTGGATGCGTTTTCCATCACCCGGTTTCACTCCATCTCCGTTGCTTGATAGAGGAAGGTCGCGCCAATGAATAACGTCAAACGCAGTGCACTGCTCGGTTTCTCCTGTCTGACCGCCCTGCTCACGGTCACCCAGGCCCAGGCCGAACCGACGCTTTACCTGGGCATGAACGGCGGGACTATGGAGCGGCTATACGCCGACAAGGTGCTGCCGGTTTTCGAGAAGGCCAATAACGTCAAAGTGGTGATCGTGCCCGGCACCTCCGCCGATATTCTGGCCAAGGTCCAGGCCAGCAAAGGCAACCCGCAGATGCACGTGATGTTCCTCGACGACGGCATCATGTACCGCGCCATCGCCATGGGGCTGTGCGACAAACTCGAAGACAGCGCACCGCTGGCGCAGATTCCGGCCAAGGGCCGCATCAAGGATCAAGCGGTGGCGGTCAGCCTCGGCGTGACCGGGCTGGCGTACAACACGCGTCTGTTCAAGGAGAACGGCTGGACCGCGCCGACCTCGTGGATGGACATGGCCGACCCGCGCTTCAAGGACAAACTGGTGTTCCAGTCGATGGCCTCCTCAACCTTTGGCCTGCACGGATTCCTGATGTTCAACCGGATTCAGGGCGGCAGCGAAACCGACGTCGAGCCAGGCTTCAAGGCGTGGCCGAACACCGTCGGGCGCAACGTGCTGGAGTACATCCCGAGTTCGGCGAAGATTTCCGAAATGCTTCAGACCGACGAAGCCGCGCTGTTCCCACTGACGCCGACCCAGGTCACCGCCCTGAAACTCAAGGGCATGCCGGTGGAATATGCGCAACCGAAGGAAGGCGCCGTGGTGCTCAACGTGGCCGAATGTGCCATCGCCAACAACACCCAACCGGAACTGGCGCAGAAGCTCGCGGCCTTCTTGCTGACGCCGCAAGCGCAGGCCGCCGCGCTTGAAGACGGCGACCAGATCCCGTCCAACCCCAATACCCCGACCACCGACAAGACTCGCGGCCAGGTGGAGGCGATGAAGCAGTACCTGACCACTGCCATTGCGATCGATTGGGATCAGGTCAACGAACAGCGCCCGGCATGGAATGCGCGGTGGAATCGCAGTATCGAGCGGTAACTTCCGGCATAGCGCTATCTATGTAGCAGCTGCCGAGCCTGCGAGGCTGCGTTCGGTTCGGGCCGCGTTCGGACGGAGCAGTCGCCAATCCATTCTCTGCGGTTTTCTTGAATGACCGCGGTGTTTGGTTTTACGACTGCTCTGCAGCCGAACGCAGCCTCGCAGGCTCGGCAGCTGCTACAGGTCGACACAACTGGAATGGAAATTCCCCCTTTGGTTACACTACGGCGCGGCAGCTCGGGGAGCTGCCTGCCGATTACGGGGTGAAATCACAGTGGCCGTTCGACCGTCTGGCGCGCACGCGCAGCCGCTTGGGGCAGTTGGTCGAAATCAGGGACCCGTAGGTTTTGTGGCGTAGCTCATGCTCGCGATAGCGGCATGAGCTGCACCACACTTTTCCGGCTATCATGGCGCCCATTTTCTGGCCTCCGCGCCCTCCTCTCGATCAATAGTGAATCTGTTCATGGATACCCTTGCCCAACTGCGCGCCGGCCAACTGTCGGGCGTTACCCGCCTGGACCTCACCGGCGGCCTGACGGAGTTTCCGCGAGAAGTCTTCGACCTGGCGGACTCGCTGGAAGTCCTCGACCTCAGTGGCAATGCCTTGAGCAGTCTGCCGGACGACTTGCACCGTCTGACCCGTTTGCGCGTGCTGTTCTGCTCGGACAATCTGTTCACCGAACTGCCCGACTGCCTGGGCCAATGCGCCGCTCTGACGATGGTCGGCTTCAAGGCCAACCGCATCGAACACGTGCCAGGCGCGGCCCTGCCACCGTTGCTGCGCTGGCTGATCCTGACCGATAACTGCATCACTGAACTGCCCGCCGAGCTGGGTGAACGCCCGCACCTGCAAAAACTCATGCTTGCTGGCAACCGCTTGCAACGCTTGCCGGAGAGCTTGCGTCATTGCCATCGACTCGAACTGATCCGCGTCGCCGCCAATCGGTTGACCGAGTTGCCCGAGTGGCTGCTGTCCCTGCCGAGCCTGACCTGGCTGGCGTACGCCGGTAACCCGCTGGAGACCGAAGCCGATGCGGCCGCTGTCGAAGCCACGCCCCGCATTCCCTGGTCCGAACTGTGTCTGGAGCAGCAACTGGGCGAAGGCGCGTCAGGGGTGATTCATCGCGCAATGTGGGATCGACCGGGCCAACCGGCCACACAGGTCGCCGTCAAACTCTACAAAGGCGAAATGACCAGCGATGGCTCGCCGTTGCACGAGATGAACGCCTGCATCACCGCCGGTAGTCACCCCAACCTGATCCGGGTTGAAGGGCGCGTCGTCGGGCATCCAGAAGCCCAGGCCGGGCTGGTGATGCAGCTGATCGATCCGAGCTATCGCAATCTGTCCGGGCTGCCGAGCCTGGCGTCGTGCACCCGCGACGTTTACGCCAACGACACCCGGTTCAGCGCTGGCGTGGCATTGCGCATCGCCTGTGGCATCGCCTCGGCAGCCGAACATTTGCACCAGCATGGCATCACCCACGGCGACCTCTACGGCCACAACATTTTGTGGAACGAGCACGGTGATTGCCTGCTGGGGGATTTTGGCGCCGCATCTTTCCATGCCACCTCGGACAGCCTTGAAAGCCGTGCGCTGCAACGGATCGAGGTACGGGCGTTTGGTGTTTTGCTGGGAGAATTGTTGGAGCGGATCGACTCAGGGTTGAGCGATGAGGACTGTGTGCAGCTGGAGCAATTGCAGCAGCGCTGCTGTCAGCCGCAGGTGCTGGAGCGACCGGGGTTCAGCGAAATTATTCAGGCGCTGGCGGTATTGGCTTCAACCACTGGAAGCCAATACAAACCTGTGGCGAGGGACCTCCCCACAGGTCATCACACGCTCGAAGCGGTTTAACCCGCCAACCCGACAAACATGTCCTGCACGTCATCGTGGTTATCGAGGCCTTCGAGGAAGGCTTCGACTTCAGCCATCTGCTCGTCGCTCAGACTACTGACCGGGTTTTTCGGCTGATAACCCAACTTGGCCGACAACACGGTGAAACCTTGCTCTGGCAGGGCTTTCTGCACGGCGTCCAGGTCCGCAGGCTCGGTCAGGAACAGGGTGGTGCCCTCTTCTTCGCCCGGCTCGAAATCCTGGGCGCCGGCTTCGATGGCGGCCATTTCCGGATCGGCGTCAGGGCTGTCCGGGGACGCCTCGATCATGCCGACATGATTGAAGTCCCACGCTACCGAACCGGAAGCGCCCAATTGGCCCTTGCGGAACGCAACGCGGATTTCAGCAACGGTGCGGTTGATGTTGTCGGTCACGCATTCAACGATCAGCGGTACCTGATGCGGTGCGAAGCCTTCATAGGTTACGCGATGGTATTGCACGGTTTCGCCCAACAGGCCCGCACCTTTCTTGATCGCGCGATCCAGGGTTTCCTTGGGCATCGAGGCTTTCTTGGCCTGCTCGACCACCAGACGCAGGTGTGCGTTGGTGGCAGTATCGGCACCGTTGCGGGCAGCAATAGTGATTTCTTTTACCAGTTTGCCGAAGATCTTGCCCTTGGCGTTAGATGCCGCTTCTTTGTGTTTAACCTTCCACTGTGCGCCCATTACTTACTCTCTTGATCTGTGGCGCCGAGACATCTATTGGCCGACGCATGGCGCAAGTTTATACGCCCTAAAGTTGGCAATCGACCAAAAAATCCGCCCTGTTCACCCGCATGACCAATCGACATCTTCACCGGCAGTTGTAGGGCGATTCTGAAACTTCGATTTGCGGTGACCATAAAGGGCTGTGGTTTCGTACCCTCTGCGCCCGTATCCCATGGCAGAAGCGCGTTCGATGCACAACGACAAGGAAAGTCCCTTCACCCTGACACTTCTCGACGGCGATTTGAGTTTGCAGGTGTTGCAGTTCAGTGGCCGAGAAGCCCTCAACCAACCCTATCGATTCGACATCGAAGTGATCGGCCTCGCACCGGCCATGAACCTCGACCAATTGCTGCAACAGCCGGTGTTCCTCAGCCTGATGGAGGGCCAGGGTGTTCACGGCGTCCTTCACAGTGCCAGTCGCGAGCATCGCGGCCCACACCGGATCGGCTACAAACTGGTGCTGGTGCCCTACCTTCAATGGCTCGACCGGCAGCGTTCACGCCGGGTCTTTCATCACCTCAGCGTACCGATGATCCTGCGCCAACTGCTGGAGGAACATGATGTACCCGAGGGGAGCTATCGCTTCGAATTATCCAACGGACACTATCCCGTCCGGCCTTTTTGCATTCAGTACGAGGAGAGCGATCTGGCATTGCTACAACGGCTGTGCGAAGAAGAAGGCATTCACTATCACTTCGAACATCAGCGCGACGGGCATGTGCTGGTCCTGGCGGATGACAGCCTGAGTTTCCCCCAGGACCCCGTCCTTACGCCTTTCCAGGGCAACTCGCCCGACGACAGTGACGTGCCGGTGATCAGTGAGTTGTTCCAGCGCCATGACTCGCCGCCCTTTCCCTCGCGACTGGAGGCCAGGAACCGTGGCTCGCAAAAACCCGACGACGGCGCGGCCAACCATGCTTTCAGCAAACCATTGCCCGTGATGGTCCGCCCCGCTCCCGAGCACATCCATCGCGATCAACTAAGCCGTCGACAACTGGAACGTCTGCGTTGCCAGCACCTGCAGATCCACGGTCAAAGCAACCAGAGCGCACTGCGCAGCGCACGGATTGTGCAGGTGTCGGAGCATCCACTGTCGAATTTCAACGATCAATGGCTGCTCACCGAAACCCGACATCAGGGGCAACAACCTTCGATTCTTGCCACCGACACACCCGTCACTGTCCGCCATTACCGCAATCAGTTCACCGCCATTCCCTGGTCAACGGTTTTCAGGCCGGCGCTCAGACAGACCAGGCCGAGCATCCCGGGCTATCAGCCCGCCCGGGTGTTGGGGCCGGTCGGGCAGCCGGCGGCGCTGGATGATCGAGGTCGAATACAGGTCAGACTGTGGCCAACAGCGGAAGCGGATCCGCTTGAATCTGCCGGTCTCTGGCTACCGATGGCCCTTGCAGCGCCGGACGGTCGGATTGACCCCTCCAGCCTGCCCAAGGCAGGCAGCGACGTCCTCATCAGTTTTCTCGACAGTGACCCGGATCGGCCGGTGCTGTGCGTCGGCATGGGCCATCACCCGCGCACTCGGCCTGTTCCCGCGCCACGCCGCGATAGCCACTTGCTGCTCGATTGGCTGGTCAATCGCTCGGACCTCACGCCCTGACACTCAGCCCTTGTCGGCCTTGCCTGCCGCCGCCGCGAACTTCGCCAGACGCACATCCAGATGCCGTGGCCGATGCCCATGATCCTCGGCGCGCTCCTTGCGGCGGATGGCGTTGCGCACCATCAGGGAGCCGAGGTAACGAATCGGTTCCGGCGGAAACAAGCCCAACGGACCGTTGACCAGAGGCGAACGAGTCCAGGCGTTGTCCAGCCCCTGGACCATCGAGGCGAGAATCTGCCCGCCCATGTGACACGGGCCAACCCCGCTGCCGGAATATCCGAAACCATAAAACACGTTGCCACTGGCGCTCATCTGACCGAAGAACGGCAAACCGGTGACGGAGCGATCAGACGGACCGTTCCAGGTCGCCTCGACCTTGACCTGGGCAAACGCCGGAAAGAACTCGCTCAGGCTGTGCTGCAACAAACCGGCATAGGGCGATGGCTGATCGAACACCGGCAACATTCGCCCGCCGTAAGCAAAGGTGTTGCCGCCCTTGCCGAGCATGATTCGGCCGTCCGGCGTGTTGTGGTAGTAGTGCACGAAAATCCGCGAATCGAGCACGGTGACGCCGCTGGTCAAACCGATCTCGTTGAGCAGATCGGGCCGCGGCTCGGTGATCAGCATGTCGCTGGAAACAATCGCCACACTGCGCTCGAACTGTGGAAACGCCCGGGCCATCCAGGCGTTCATCGCCAGCACCACGCGATCCGCGCGAACGGTGCCGTTGGGGGTTTGAATCCCCGCAGGCTTGCCCTCCTGCAACCCGGTCATGGCGGTGTGCTCATGAATCCTCACGCCGAGTTGCAAGGCGACCCGGCGCAAGCCGCGCACCAGTTTGCCCGGCTGCACACTGGCCGCCGCCGGGGAAAACCAGCCTTCCAGATGTTTGCTGGAACCGGCCATGCGTTGCACATCGGCCACCGGCCGTTGGGTGAAGGAGTTGATGCCATTGCGCTCCAGCGCCGCGATGACGGCGTCGGTCGAGCCGCATTGGGCGCGGTTGGTGGCGGTGTAGAGCGTGCCGTCGAGGCGGTAATCGGCGTCCACCGCGTACTGCTCGCAAAAGGCGCCGATGGCATGGATGCTGCGCTCCGATTCCTTGACCAGTCGCACGGCTTCTTCGACGCCGAACAGCCGCTCAAGGGTGAAGTACTTGGCCGACCACGACAGTGCACAACCACCGTTGCGACCACTGGCACCGGCGCCGCAGATATCGGCCTCGATCAGCAGCACATCCAGTTCGGGGTTCTGTTCCTTGAGCATGATCGCGGTCCACAGTCCGGTGTAGCCACCGCCGACGATGCAGACGTCGGCGCGGGTATCGCCCGTCAAGGGTTCGCATGGCGCGCAGGACTCGGTCGCCAGCGCCTGTTCGAGCCAGAAAGGTCTCATGGGTCAATCCTTAAGTACGCAGAGGTTTTACGGTGATCGGTTGGTTAGGGACGAAAACGCTTTCGGAACGCAGGCCAGCCGGGCGGCTGTTCCAGTGCGGGATCAGCACCAGGGCCGAAAACAACGCGCAGCCGGCGAAGACGATGAACACGGTGACCGAGTCAAAGTAGCCCGGCAGCAAGCCGCCGAGAATCGCCCCAACCGAGCCGCAACCATTGACGAAACCGGCCGCGGTGGCGCCCGCCTTGGCGGTGCCGAAATCGATCGCGGCCGCGCCGCTGATCATCGAGTCCGGTCCATACAGGGTCAGGCCCATGACGAACAGCAGGGCCACCACCAGCATCACGCTGCCGGTTTGCAGGGCGCCCATGAACAAGGCCAGGGTGACGGTCAACGCCAACAGACTGAGCACACACGCCGGCATGCGTCGGGCGCCGAACAGTTTGTCCGAAGCGAGCCCCAGCAGAATCGGCCCGAGCAACCCGGCCAGTTCAAACGCGGTCGGAATGATTGCCGCGCCGACCTTGCCCACCGAGGGCATCTGCTCGAAGACGATCACCGGTCCCCAGAGCAGAATCGCGTAGCGCGCCGGTTTCAGCAGAAAATACGCGAGGCCCAGAACCAGCACGGTGCGGTTGCGCAGAATGTCTTTTAACGGTTCCAGCATGCTGATCTTGCTTTGCGCGTCGGCCTCTTGCGCCGTCAGTTGCGGCTCTGGCTCCACCGCCGGCAAGCCAACATCTTCGGGTTTGTTGCGCTGAAAAATAAAAAACAGCACGGCGACCAGCCCAACTACCGCCGCACTGGAAAAGAACGCCGCATGCCAAGTGCCGATCAGCGTATACGCCCACCAGCCTGCAAACGGCGAAGCCACCAACCCACCAAAGGCGTAACAGGAACTCCACAACCCCAGCACCCGCCCACGCTGCTCGGAGGGAAAGAAACTACCGAGGTTCTTGCACAGCCCGGACCAGCCGGTGGACTGGGCAAACCCTTGAATCAACATGCAGGTAGCGAAGATTGGCAACGTCGCGAAACTGCCCATCACCAAGGCTGCCGCCGCTGAAATCAACAACCCGCCAAACACTACGACCCTTGGGCCAAAGCGGTCGGCCAGGATGCCCCAGGTGAATTGCCCGATGGCGTAAGCCGTGAGGTAGATGGCGTCGAGGTTGGCCATGGCCATTTTGTCGAGCATGAAGGTGGGGTCTTCGGCGATCCCCAGTTTTGCCACGGAAAAAGCTTTGCGGGTGAAGTAGAAAGCGGCGTAAGCGAGCCAGGTGATCGCGAAGATCTGCACGCGCCAACGCTTGATGGTGCCGATGTGCTTGTCCATTGTGGTTCTGACCTCAGGGTGTGAGTGTGCCGGCAGAAATTGAGAAATAACGCCTGTTTTTTTATTGTTGAGCACTTCGATATCGCAGCTTCCCTGAGGCGATATCGGTCAGATGAGTCCTGCTGTTGCACGCACAGGCTCATGGCCGCCAACGCTGTTTGACTGACCAGTCACCGGGGCTGAGGTGGATAAAAACAATTACTGATTAATAAGTGAAATCGATTTATCGTATTTCCAATATAAGCTCAGCTTGTTACTGGAGGTTTCGATGTCGGTTTCCCACGCCCAGCTCAAAGCCTTCCACGCCGTGGCCGTGCACGGAAGCTTTACCAAAGCGGCCGAGCGGCTATTCCTCACGCAACCGGCGATTTCCGACCAAGTGCGCAAGCTCGAAGAGCGTTTCAGTGTGCTGCTGTTCCACCGCAACAAACGTTCGGTACGCCTGACCGATCTGGGCGAGCGGTTGCTGAGCATTACCCAGCGATTGTTCGTTATCGAGGCCGAGGCGCAGGAACTCTTGCATGACTCCAGGGCCTTGCAGACCGGCAGCCTGATTCTCGCGGTGGATGCGCCAGTGCACGTGTTGCCGCAGATTGCTCGCTTTTGTGAGCGCTACCCCGGCATCAGCGTGAAGATCGAAACCGGCAACACCGACGAATCGCTGTTTCGGCTGTTCAACTATCAGGCCGACCTGGCATTGCTGGGTCGGGAGGTGAGTGACGAACGTCTGATCTCGTTGCCGCTGCGCAACGACCCGATGGTGGCGTTCGTTTCGCGCAATCATCCGTGGGCCGACCGCGAGTCGATTTGCCTAGCGGATCTGGATGACACGCCATTGGTGTTGCGGGAAATCGGTTCGGTAACGCGCCAGACGCTGGAAGAAGAAATGGCTCAGGCAGGCTTTCGCATTCGCCCGGCGATTCAGGTTGAAGGCCGGGAAGCGGCGCGTGAGGCGGTGGTCGTGGGGATTGGTGTTGGCGTTGTTTCAGCTGCCGAATTCGGTGCAGATTCGAGGGTGTGCGCGTTGCCGATTACCGACTGCAAACGACGATTGACCGAGACGCTGGTGTGCTTGCGCGAGCAGAGTTCGCGGCGGGTGGTGGCGACGTTTCTGGAGATGGTTCGCGAGAGTCTTGTGTAAGCCGGTCCGGCCCCATCGTCGGAACGCCGCCCGGACCAAGCTCGCTCCCACAGGGGAATGCGTTCCAATGTGGGAGCGAGCCTGCTCGCGAAGGGCGCACCTCGATTACAAGGCGGGCGCCAACTCGAAAAACGCCTGTATCAAGCGCAAATTCCGCCGCCGTTCCATGCACCCAATCATGTGTCGGTTAACCAACCCTTCACCAAGAATCGGCACCGCCGCCACCCGCGGGTCATGGCTGACCTCCACCGACGACACCACGCCAACCCCCAACTCTGCGGCGACGGCTTCGGTCACCGCCTCGCGACTGTCCAGCTCCAGTAACACCCGTGGACTGACCAACGCCGCCGCGCACGCCTCGTCGAAGGTGCGCCGGGTGATCGAACTTGGCTCGCGCAACACCATGATCACCTGATCCAGCGCCTTGAGCGGCACCCCCTTGGACATCTGCGCCCAGGGATGACCGTCGGGCACCAGCGCACAAATCCGTGATTCGCTTAAGTCTTGCAAATGCAGCCCCTTGCGCGGTTCGACCTCGGTCAGCACCGCCACGTCGGCATGCTCCGACAATAACGCCGCCAGGGTTTCCTGAGCATTGCCCAGCCGCAGATTCACGGTAATGCCGGGATACCGCGCGCGCAGGCTGGCGAGCATCGGCATGACCATGTGCGGCCCGTCCGCCGCAACCTCCAGACGCCCGGTCAGCAACTGCCGGTTGGCCTCGAGCATCACCTGCGCCTCTTCGGCCAGACCGAACATCGCCCGGGTGATCGCGGCCAGTTTGGTGCCCTCCTCCGTCAGCTCCACCCGTCGTGCGGTGCGCCGCAACAGGGTGATCTGGTAATGCTCCTCCAGCGCCTTGATGTGCCCGGTGACCGCCGGTTGGCTGATGAACAGTCGCGCGGCGGCCCGGGTGAAGCTGCCCTCGCGGGCCACCGCATCGAATGCGCGGAGCTGGAACAGGTTCATGAATAACCCTCACTGATGGCTGGCATAACAACAAACAATTTGATTGATAGCACGGCAAATTGCAATTTAAGCCCCGTAGCTTCATCCCATCGATTGCGAGGACACGAGAATGAGTACTGCCGAACCCATCCTGCTCACCCCCGGCCCACTGACCACATCGGCCCGCACCCGTCAGGCGATGATGCTCGACTGGGGTTCATGGGATGACCGCTTCAATCAACTGACCGCGAGCCTGTGCGAACAGCTGCTGGCGATCATCAACGGCGGCGACAGCCACCACTGCGTGCCCCTGCAAGGCAGCGGCACCTTCGCGGTCGAAGCGGCGATCGGCACGCTGGTGCCTCGTGACGGCAAAGTCCTGGTGCTGATCAACGGCGCCTACGGCAAACGCCTGGCGAAAATCTGCGAAGTGCTCGGCCGCTCCTTCAGCACCTTTGAAACCGCCGAAGACGAACCGACCACCGCCGCCGACGTCGACCGCCTGCTGCGCGCCGACGCCAGCATCACCCACGTCGCGCTGATTCACTGCGAAACCAGCACCGGGATCCTCAACCCGCTGCCGGAAATTGCTCACGTCATCGCGCAACACGGCAAACGCCTGATCATCGACGCCATGAGCTCCTTCGGCGCGCTGCCGATTGACGCGCAACAGGTGCCGTTCGACGCGCTGATCGCCGCCTCGGGCAAATGCCTGGAAGGCGTGCCGGGAATGGGCTTTGTCTTCGCTCGCAAAGAAGCGCTGGCCAATGCCGCCGGTAACTCGCACTCGCTGGCGATGGACCTTTTCGATCAGCACACCTATATGGCCAAGACCGGCCAATGGCGCTTCACCCCGCCGACCCACGTGGTCGCCGCGCTGCACGAAGCCCTGCTGCAATACAACGAAGAAGGTGGTTTGCCAGCCCGGCATCAGCGCTATGCCAACAACTGCAAAATGCTGCTCGATGACATGGCCAAATTGGGGCTACGCAGCTTCCTGCCCGCCGAGATTCAGGCGCCGATCATCGTCACCTTTCATGCGCCGAAAGATCCGCGCTACCAGTTCAAGGAATTCTACGAACGCGTCAAGGCCAAGGGTTTCATCCTCTACCCCGGCAAATTGACCCAGGTCGAAACCTTCCGCGTCGGCTGTATCGGCCACGTCAACCAGGACGAGATGCACGCGGCCGTATCGGCGATCGCCGAAGTGCTGCGCGAGATGGAAGTCCTCGACATCTAATTCACGACGACTTGTAGCAGCTGTCGAGCCCTAGCGAGGCTGCGTTCGACTGCGCAGCAGTCGTAAACCATCCACCTCGGTGTTTTTAGATGAACCGAGTCGCCAGAGTTAACGACTGCTGCGCAGCCGAACGCAGCCTCGCTGGGGCTCGACAGCTGCTACAGGGCTCTTCATTCCCCAATACAGGATTTGAGACATGAACTACGCAAACCCAACCAAGCTGCAAGCCGCCATCCTCGACTGGGCCGGCACCGTGGTCGACTTCGGCTCCTTCGCACCGACACAGATTTTTGTCGAAGCTTTCGCCGAGTTCGACGTCCAGGTTTCCATCGAAGAAGCCCGCGGCCCGATGGGCATGGGCAAGTGGGACCACATCCGCACCCTGTGCGATCAACCGCAAGTCGCCGAGCGTTATCGCACGGTGTTCGGCCGTACGCCGACCGACGATGACGTCACCGTCATCTACAAACGCTTCATGCCGCTACAAATCGAGAAAATCGCCGAGCACTCGGCGCTGATTCCGGGCGCATTGGACACCATCGCCAACCTGCGCCAGCAAGGGATCAAGATCGGTTCCTGCTCCGGCTATCCAAAACAGGTCATGGACAAAGTTGTCGAACTGGCCGCCACCAACGGTTACGTTGCCGACCACGTGGTCGCCACCGATGAAGTGCCCAATGGCCGCCCATGGCCGGCCCAGGCGCTGGCCAACGTGATTGCGCTGGGCATCGATGATGTCGCAGCCTGCGTGAAGATCGACGACACCGTGCCGGGCATTCTTGAAGGTCGCCGTGCCGGAATGTGGACCGTGGCGCTGATCTGCTCGGGCAACGCGCTGGGCCTGGACTACGAAGCTTACCGCGCCCTCGGCAGCGACCAACTGGCCAGCGAACGCAAGCGCATCCACGGGATGTTCGAAGGCTCGCGTCCCCACTACATGATCGACACCATCACCGAATTGCCGGAAGTGATCGCCGATATCAACCAGCGCCTGGCCAAGGGCGAGATGCCGCAAACCAACTGATTGCGCCTATCGCTGCATAAAAAAAGCGCCAGCTCCTTAACGGAACGGGCGCTTTTTTGTGGCCAATCACTTGATCCAGAGCATTGAACGCCCAAATAGCCACAGGCAAATCCACCAAAGCGGATTACAGTTAAAGCACACCGTCGAACAAGAACGGTGGCTCGACCTGACCTGTGAGGAACACCGTATGCCCTGGAAGAACTCCGACTCACGCTACAGCACCGTGTCGATCACGCTGCATTGGTTGATGCTGGTCCTGCTGGCGCTGGTTTACGCCTGTATTGAATTTCGCGGGATCTTTCCAAAAGGCAGTGGCGGGCGGACGCTGATCACCGAATCGCACTTTATGCTGGGCTTGACGGTGTTTGTATTGGTTTGGCTGCGGCTGTTCGCGCGCAGCCTGGGCCCGGCACCGCAAATCTTCCCGGCCTCGCCTCACTGGCAGACCGTGTTGGCCAAACTGATGCACTGGGCGCTGTACATTTTCATGGTCGCCATGCCGATTCTGGGCTGGCTGGTCACTAGCGCAAAAGGGCACCAAGTGATGTTCTACGGCTTCGACCTGCCGCTGCTGATCGCGGAGGACAAGGCGTTGGCCAAGCAGATCGAGGGCTGGCATGAACTCGGCGGCACCATTGGATACTGGCTGATCGGCCTGCACGCCGTGGCGGGGATTTATCACCACTATGTCGTGGGTGATAACACCTTGCTGCGGATGATGCCCAAGCGCGGGTGAATCCAGCCGCTCACTGGAAACCCCGGCGGCCCTGCAAACCGCCGGTATGGATGAAGATCAGGCGCGTGCCCTTTTCCAATCTTCCCGCTTCTACTTGCTGCTTGAGCGCCAACAGGGCTTTGCCGGTATACAGCGGTTCAAGGGGAATGCCGCAGGCCTGTTCGGTCTGATCGATGAACTCGAGCAACAGCGGATCGACTTTGGCAAAGCCGCCACGGCTGGCGTCGAACAATTCATAAGCGCGATTGTGTAAACCCGCCTCCCGCACGATCGAATCGACGTGCTGCGCAACCCCATGATCGTCGGGCACCGCCAGCGCGCCATACACCGGATGTTCACCTGCTTCGGCCAGCACCAGACCAGCCAGGGTGGTGCCCGTTCCGCAGGCCAGCCACCAACCTTCGTAGTCACTCCAGCCAAGACCGTTCAGTTGCTCGCTGACCATTGCCCTCAGCGGCATGCAGCCCCTGGCGCCCTGTAAACCACCGCCACCTTCCGGCACCGGATGCAGATCGGGATACTGCGCCTGCCATGGCAACCAGAAACCCGGCTCGTGCCGCGCTCGATAACCGCCATAACCGAGCCAATGCAGCTGCATACCGAACGCCTGCAAGTCTTTTACCGTTGGCGTTTCTTGCGGATGACCACGCAGCAGGCCAACGGTGCGAAAACCGAAACGTTTGCCCGCGGCGGCCAGTGCATGCAGATGATTGGAGTGGGCACCGCCCAGACTGATGATGCCTTTGGCACCAATCAGGTCAGCGGCTTTCAGGTGCTCGATGAGTTTGAACCACTTGTTGCCGCTGATCAGAGGGTCGATCTGGTCGAGGCGCAGGATCCCGACTTCGATGCCGGCTGAGGTGAGCCAGTCGAATTGCAGGGGTTGCAGCGGGGCTTGGGGTAGCCAGTCGTTGGGCGGGAGAAGCATCGATGCCGGCTCTGGGTGAAGAGCCAGCATTCTAGTCGCTCTGAGGACGCCTTCGCGAGCAGGCTCGCTCCCACACTCGATCCATGTCGCACCGAAGATCTACTGTGGGAGCGAGCCTGCTCGCGAAAGCCATTGGCACGCTGAGCCTGCTTATTACAACTCAGCAGCCAACCGGGACCCTTGGTTGATCGCGCGCTTGGCATCCAATTCAGCCGCTACATCCGCGCCGCCAATCAAATGCACGTTCTGCCCGGCCGCCACCAGACCCTCGTGCAATTCACGCAGCGGATCCTGCCCGGCGCAGATCACGATGTTGTCCACCGGCAGCACTTGCGGCTCGCCGGTTTCACCGATGCGGATGTGCAAACCTTCGTCGTCGATCTTCAGGTACTCGACGCTGTTGAGCATCTGCACCTGCTTGTTTTTCAGACCGGTGCGGTGAATCCAGCCCGTGGTTTTACCGAGGCCATCACCGACCTTGGATTTCTTGCGCTGCAGCAGGAACACTTCACGCGCCGGTGCATGAGGCTCAGCCTTGATGCCGGCGACACCGCCGCGCGCTTCCAGATGCGTATCGATGCCCCACTCCTTCCAGAACGCCTCGCGATTCTGGCTGGTGGCCACGCCCTGATGAACCAGGAACTCCGAGACATCGAATCCGATACCACCGGCACCAATCACCGCGACGCGTTTGCCCACCGGTTTGCGCTCAAGGATCACGTCCAGGTAGCTCAGCACCTTGGCGTTCTCGACACCCGGAATCGCCGGGGTTCTTGGAGCGATGCCGGTCGCGAGAATGATCTCGTCGTAACCGCCCTCAACCAGTTTCGCCACGTCGACACGGGTGTTCAGGCACACCTCAACGTGTGTGGTCTGCAGTTTACGGTTGAAGTAGCGCAGGGTTTCGAAGAACTCTTCCTTGCCCGGCACACGCTTGGCGATGTTGAACTGACCACCGATTTCACTCGCCGAATCAAACAGCGTCACCTGATGACCACGCTCAGCCGCCACGGTCGCCGCGGACAAACCTGCTGGACCGGCACCGACCACCGCGATTTTCTTGATCTGCTGCACCGGCAGGTAATTGAGTTCGGTTTCGTGACAGGCGCGCGGGTTCACCAGGCAACTGGTCAACTTGCCGCCGAAGGTGTGGTCCAGGCAGGCCTGGTTGCAACCGATGCAGGTGTTGATTTCATCGGCACGACCTTCAGCGGCCTTGTTGACGAAGTCCGGGTCGGCGAGGAACGGCCGCGCCATGGAGACCATGTCGGCATCGCCTTCGGCCAGAATCTGCTCGGCCACTTCCGGGGTGTTGATACGGTTGGTGGTGATCAGCGGAATGTTCACCGAGCCACGCAGCTTGGCCGTGACTTTGCTGAACGCACCGCGCGGCACTTTGGTGGCAATGGTCGGGATCCGCGCTTCGTGCCAGCCGATGCCGGTGTTGATGATGGTCGCGCCGGCCTGCTCGATGGCCTTGGCCAGCGTCACGATTTCTTCCCAGCTGCTACCACCTTCCACCAGATCGAGCATCGACAGGCGGAAGATAATAATGAAATTCGGGCCTACCGCTTCGCGCACCCGGCGGACGATTTCCACCGGCAGGCGCATGCGGTTTTCATAGCTGCCGCCCCAGCGGTCAGTACGGTGGTTGGTATGGGCGGCGAGGAACTGGTTAATGAAATAACCTTCGGAGCCCATGATCTCGACGCCGTCGTACTCGGCCTGTTGCGCCAGGGTCGAACAGGTGACGAAATCGCTGATCTGCTTCTCGATGCCTTCCTCGTCCAGCTCTTTAGGCTTGAACGGGTTGATGGGGGCCTGAATGGCGCTTGGCGCGACCTGTTTCGGGCTGTAGGCATAACGCCCGGCGTGAAGGATCTGCATGCAGATCTTGCCGCCCGCCTCGTGCACTGCGCGGGTGACGATGCGGTGCTTGAGCGCTTCTTCCTCGGTGGTCAGTTTGGCCGCGCCGGAGTACACCCCACCCTCGTCGTTCGGGCCAATACCGCCGGTGACCATCAGGCCAACGCCGCCACGGGCACGTTCGGCGAAGTACGCCGCCATGCGCTCGAAACCGCCGGGCTTTTCCTCAAGACCGGTGTGCATCGAACCCATCAGGGTACGATTGCGCAGCGTGGTAAAACCCAGGTCCAGCGGGGCCAACAGGTGCGGGTAATGAGCGGCGGCCATCGGTAACTCCACATCGAGCGATCACGGAAAAAGTGCAGGAGCTCTTCGGCCCCCGTCAGTCATGTTGGACAGACTAAGAGTCGCGCCGCTGTCACTCAATGACCGTAACTGACAACTTATTGATCCAAATGTGCAGCGCCCCTTGGCAAGTGCCGGCGTGCGCCCTACCCTAGTCGCGAATCCTGCACACGGCCATTGACTGTTTCCCCATGCGCAAACTTCTGTATTTGACCTTCTCCATGGCATTGATTGCCGCCCTTACGACCTACGCCATGTGGGCCGCGGACCGTCCGGTGGGTCATTACCTGTCGGACCTGCGCATCAACCTCGCGGTCGACCAAGGCACACCCGCCGATCGCGGCAACTTGCTGGGCATCCAGCCCGAGCTGTTTCCCACCGACTATCAAAGCCCCGAGCGCTTGCACCGCAAGCTGGCGGCCTATTTGCAGAAGGCCCAGGACCAGGGCCTGCTGAACGAAAAAACCATCGTCGTCCTGCCCGAACATGTCGGCACCTGGTTGATGGTCAGCGGCGAGAAAGATGAGCTGTACCAGGCGACCACGCTCAAGGAAGCCATGAACTGGCTGGCGGTCAGTAACCCACTGAAGTTCGTCCGCGCACTGATCAGCGCCAAGGGCGAAAAACGTCTGGACGATGCGCACCTGCGCATGAAGGCCAAAGGCATGGCCAAGGACTACCAGGCGCTGTTTGGTGGTCTGGCGAAAGAATTCCACGTGACGTTGGTGGCGGGCTCCATCGTGCTACCCGACCCCAGCGTCATCGACGGCACCCTGAAAATCGGCCGCGGCGCGTTGTACAACAGCAGCGTGGTGTTCGGTCGCGATGGCCTGCCGATCGGCCAACCCCAGCGCCAGATGCACCCGATTTTCGCTGAACATGATGTCATCGCCGCCAATGGCGAGCATACGCTCAACGTCGTCGACACCCCGGCCGGACGCCTGGGCGTGCTGATCGGCAGCGACAGCTGGTACCCGGACAATTACCGCAAGCTCGACGACCAGGGTGCGCAGTTCGTCGCAGTCCCGGCGTTTGTGGTCGGGCGCGGCACCTGGGACAAACCGTGGCGCGGTTACAAGGGGCTGTCGACGCCTGGCTCGGTCAGTCTCAAGGCCGGCGAGCTCAGCGAAGGCCAGGCCTGGCATCGTCTGACACTTACCGCTCAACCGCCCAGCAGCCAGGCAATCGCCGGCATGAGCGTGTTCCTGCGCGGTCAGTTCTGGGATCAGGGCAGCGCCGGTCAAAGTTTTCTCAGCAGCAATGGGCAGCAGTTCGCCGACGGCAATGCACGTGGCGCGCGTTTGCTGAACCTCTGGTTGTAACCCATGAAACCGTTGCCGATGCGCCTCGGCGATCTGTCGGTGGGCTTTGTTCATAGCCTGGCCGACGCCGTGCGCAGCCACGGTGTAGACCCTCAGCCACTGCTCGAACAATACGGCCTCGACGCGGCTCGCCTGAGCGAAGCGAGCGCCCGGCTCTCGATCCCGCGCTACATGCGCCTGGGCCACAGCGCCATTCAACTGACCGACAACCCGGCACTTGGCTTGCGCATGGGTCAGCTCAGTCGCCTGAGCCAGGTCGGCCTGGCCGGGGTCACCGCCGCTCAGGCGCCAACGGTGCGAGAAGCCGCGCGGTGCCTGATTCGCTTCGAAGCCTTGTATGGCTCCAACTATCGCGGTCAATCGAGCTTTCACGAAGACGCACAAGGCGCCTGGCTGCGGTTTTATTCCATCAGCCCTTACAACGCCTACAACCGCTTCGTGGTGGATTCGATCATCGCGGGCTGGTTGCAGCAATTGTCCAGCATAAGCCCTGCCCGGTTGCGGGCCGAACGCATCGAGATCGAGTTCGAAGAGCCAAATTACCGCACGGCTTATGAAGTGCTGGGCGACTGCCCGATCCAGTTTGGCTGCGAGCACAATCAACTGCGCTTGAGCCTTGCCAGCCTCGCCCAGCGCAACCCGGAACACTGCCCGAGCACCTGGCGACACTTGCTGCAACTGTGTGAGCGGGAACTGGAGCAGCTGACACGTACCCGCAGCCTGCGTGAACGCATCACTCAGTTACTGGGGCCATTGCTCAATGGTGGCCGGGAACCCGACCTGGAAGAAGTGGCGGCACGCCTGAAGCTGCCGACCTGGACCTTGCGGCGCAAACTCGCCGAGGAAGGCACGCAGTTTCGCGCGATCCTCAATGACACGCGTCGCGACCTGGCCATGACCTACATCCGCGATACCGAACTGGCGTTCGGAGAAATCGCCTACCTGCTGGGCTTTGCCTCAGCCGAAGCCTTTCAACGGGCCTTCAAACGCTGGAGCGGCCAGACTCCCGGCGAGTTTCGCCGCAGTCATCGCCAATCCGCTTGACGCTTACAGCTCGGTAGCGTCTTCGGCCGGTTCCAGCGGGTCCAGTTCAAACGCCTGATACTCGAGCAGCTCTTCTTGATAATCGTCCATTTTGAATCCCCCACAGCTCGTTGAAAAAAACGCCTGAATAAATGACCAGCGCTCCGAGCATAAAGTGCCCACGTGAAAGAAAAATGACGCAGGCACGCCGCTCAGCAGCTACTTAATAAAACGTAGCAGGCCGTCAGGAATTTATCACAGGATTTTTTCGATACAGGCCGTAGGACAACGGGCTGGGTTGACGCGGATCAATTTAAAAGCGCCGCTGCGGGATCGGTGTCGTCTGACCTGATCCCGCAGCGTCAGAGTACGATTACTGTCCTGATACAGGAATGGCCGAAATAGGCTCGGTGGGTGGAGGCAGGCTTGATTGGGGCGGCGGAGTGACCGTTTCCGTGGTCGATGCCGGCTCGCCGTTCTCGGCCGGAGCAATCGGAGCGGCTTCAGGCGGCGGTGCAACCGGCTCAGAGGCTGCTGGAGCAGCTTCGGCAGGCGCCGGCGCAGGTTCTGCCGCAGGTGCCGGGGTCGGCACCAACGGAGCCGGTGCGGCCTTGGCTTCAGGCACGCCGAGATCAGGTTTCGGCTTCTCCTTGATGTGCGCGGCCTTTTTCGCTTCCGGCGGCAGGAACAACTCGACCAGGGTGAAGAAACGCTCGTAGAACTTGGGCGACGATACGGTTTCGCTGGCAACCTTGACCATCGAGTCGTCGGACGAGCCGATCGGCATCGACACAGAACCCAGCACGCCTACACCAACGCTGGCGGAGTTGTTGGTCTTCTTCAGCGCATAACGGTCCTGCAGGGCGTTGGCGAACATCGTCGCGTGGAGCCCCTCACTACCATCATCGGCACAGACCACACTGAAGCTGATCTCCAAGTGGCTCTCGCCGGTCTGCTGGAAGCTTTTGTGTCCGCTGACCAGTTTCGGGTCGGAGCTGGTGATGATGTAGCCTTGGCTGAGCAACGCCCGACGGGCGGCTTCGCACGTCTGCGCATCCGTCACCGGGTAGCTGCGCGAAAACGTTCCGGAGTCATCGAAATTCTCATGCTCATAGATAGGGGCTTTCTTCGACGAGCAGCCGGCAGCGGCGGCCAGCACCAATGCCAGCCCGGCAACACGCATGGGAAATGATTTAAACATTGAACATCCTGAGGAAAACGGTCCGGGGCGTATTGTGCAACAGATCGATGCTTAGCGGAGTATCGATTAGTGTCTTAAAACAGTTACAAGTGTACTGACTGTCATTTACAGGAAAAAGTCGCACGGTAAATACTCAGCCGACGGGTAACCCGCCCTGCATTTGTTTCGCCCATAAAAAACCCCAGCCTTTCGGCTGGGGTCTTTGTGTCGCGACAAGCTCAGTCAGGCATCAGAAGCGCTTGATCTCAGCCTCGCTTTCAAGCAGCTTGCGGTAAGCAGCAAAGTCTTGCTGGCCGATACGCGAGGCGAGGAAGCGACGGTATTGAGCCTTCTCTTCTTCGGTCGGCGCAGCCGCTTCGTTCACGCTGTTCAGACGCACAATCACCAGGCTACCATCGGCCAGGGTCACGCTGCTGAAGGTCGGCTTGTCCTTGGCGACAGGCTTGGGCATGCGGAACAGCGCCTGCAGCACGGTTGGGTCAACCCCTTCCTGGCCACGAGTAGCTGCCTGGGTCACTTTCCAGCTCTGACCGTCGATCGCCTTGTCCAGCGCAGTCTTGCCATCGCGCAGGCTGACAATCAGCTCTTCAGCCTTGGTCTTGGCGGCAGCACTGGCGTGCTCCTTGGCCAATTGCACGCGAATGCTGGCAGCCACGCTTTCCAGCGGTAGTTGCGCAGGCTTCAGGTGTTCCTTGGCGCGCAGCACGATCACGGTTTCCGGATCGAGCTCGATGGCGGTACTGTTGGCACCCTCATCCAGCACTTCAGGGCTGAACGCAGCAGTGACCACGGCACGGTTGGCCGCAACACCTTCGCCACCTTCACGGCCGAACGGTTTGGACGTATGAACAGTGAGCTTCAGGTCCTGCGCCGGCTGAGCCAGATCGGAGGCTTCGAACGACGAGTCTTCCAGTTGCTTGGTCGCCTCGACGAAACGCTGCTCGACCTGCTGGGTTTTCAGCTCACGGGTCAGCTTGTCTTTCAGGCTGGCGAGCGTCGGCACTTCAGGCGCTTCGACACCCAACAGCTTGATCAGGTGGAAACCGAAGTCGGTGCGAACCGGCGCCGAAACCTGATCCTTGGCCAACGCATACAGCGCTGTTTCGAAGGCTGGATCGTAGACACCAGGACCTGCGTATCCGAGGTCGCCGCCGTTGTTGGCCGAACCCGGGTCCTGGGAGAATTCCTTGGCCAGAGCCTCGAACTTCTCGCCTTTTGCCAGGCGTGCCTGGACCTCTTCGATCCTGGCCTTGGCTTGCGCTTCGGTCACCTTGTCGTTCACTTCGATCAGAATGTGCGCGGCCCGGCGTTGTTCAGACAGGTTCGCGGTTTCTTTCTGATACGCCGCTTGCAGGTCCTCGTCCTTGACGCTGACCTGATCAAAGAAGGAAGCCTTCTTCAACTCCAGGTAATCAATGACCACCTGATCCGGCGTCATGAATTCCTTGGCGTGTTCGTCGTAGTAGGCTTTGACTTCATCGTCGGCCAGCTTCACAGCCGCCGGGTCAGCCTTGACGTTCAGCGAAGCGAAATCGCGGGTCTGTTTTTCCAGACGGGCGAATGCCAGAACCTGTGCGTCGGTGACGAAACCGCTACCTGCCAGACCAGCGCGCAGCTGACCGATCAACATTTCCTGAGCCAGCATCTGGCGGAATTGCATGCGGCTGTAGCCGAGTTGGCGAATAACCTGGTCGAAACGCTCTGGGCTGAACTTGCCATCAACCTGGAATTCAGGTGTTTGAAGGATCACCTGGTCCAAAGCAGCTTCGGAAAAAGCGAACTTCGAATTTTCTGCGCCTTGCAGCAGCAACTTGCGGTCGATCAGGCCTTTGAGGGCCGATTCGCGCAGCATTTTTTCATCGAGCAAGGAAGCATCGAAATCCTTGCCAAGCTGTTGCATGAGCTGACGGCGTTGCATATCAACCGCCTGGCTCAGCTCGTTTTGACTGATTTCTTCACCATTGACCTTGGCCGCGTCCTGGCTGTTGGTCGTCGCCTGGAAAATGGCCTCGATACCGGTGAAAGCCATCAGTACAACGATGATCCCGATAATGGTCTTGGCAATCCAGCCTTGTGAATTGTCCCTGATATTCTGCAGCATGCGTCCCCCAGAAACGGTTGAACTTCAAAATTAGGCAACCGTGGAGCGTGGGTAGAATCCGGATAGAAGAAAGGCGCATCCGAGGATGCGCCTTCTCGTAACTGGCGGAGCGGACCGATGACTCGAACTTGCGAGCCTCGGCGTCTCGGATCGGCGACTCGCCGACTGGACTACCGCTCCGCTGCCAGGTCAGGCATGACCCCGACCCGGATAGGCAAAAACCTGAATCGAACTTAGTTAACAGCTTCTTTCAGCGCTTTACCGGCTTTGAAACCTGGTTTTTTAGCGGCTGCAATTTCCAGCGTCTTACCGGTCTGTGGGTTACGACCAATGCGAGCTGGACGATCGGTGACGGAGAAAGTACCGAAACCAACCAGAACAACAGAGTCGCCAGCCTTGAGAGCGCCAGTGACGGATTCGATTACAGCGTCCAGCGCACGGCCAGCAGCAGCTTTCGGGATATCAGCGGATGCAGCGATAGCATCAATCAGTTCCGACTTGTTCACTCTAAGTCCCCTTATATCTATTTGAGTATGATTCTAAGTTTTTTGGTGAAAGCAAAAACGAGTGCTGAATGGCCTACAGACACTTAAGAGCCGCTTTATAACAAGGGCTCTAAAAAGCTGTCAACAAGCCACCCAGGCAAATGCGTATTAATGCGTGCTAATTCTTTCCTTAGAGTCAGACTCGCGTTTTTCATCCTTTGCAACTATCTCTGGAGCTACATCTGGCAAGGGCTCCGGCGCGTATTGCAGCGCAATTTGCAGGACCTCGTCAATCCATTTAACCGGTTTAATCTGAAGATCTTGCTTGATATTGTCAGGAATTTCCTTCAGATCGCGTACGTTCTCTTCAGGAATGATCACGGTCTTGATTCCGCCGCGGTGAGCAGCGAGCAGTTTTTCTTTCAAACCGCCAATCGCCAGCACCTGACCACGCAGCGTAATTTCGCCAGTCATCGCAACGTCCGCACGCACAGGGATCCCGGTCAATGCCGACACCAGAGCCGTGCACATGCCCACCCCGGCACTAGGGCCGTCCTTCGGGGTCGCCCCTTCCGGCATATGGATGTGCGTGTCGCGCTTCTCATGGAAGTCCAGGGGAATCCCCAGGCTCTTCGCGCGACTGCGAACAACGGTCAGGGCCGCAGTGATCGATTCGACCATGACGTCACCCAAAGAACCGGTTTTGATCAACTGGCCTTTACCCGGCACGACTGCGGCTTCGATAGTCAGCAATTCGCCACCCACCTGAGTCCACGCCAGCCCGGTGACCTGACCGATCTGATCCTGCGATTCAGCCAGACCGTAACGGAATTTGCGCACGCCCAGGAAGTGTTCCAGCATCTCGGCAGTGACCTTCACCGAGAAGCGTTTTTCCATTGCATGCTCTTTGACCGCCTTGCGGCAAACCTTGGCAATCTGGCGCTCCAGCCCACGCACACCGGCTTCGCGAGTGTAGTAGCGGATGATGTCACGGATCGCTTCGGCGTCGAATTCCAGCTCGCCTTTTTTCAAACCGTTGGCAGTAATCTGCTTTGGTGAAAGGTATTTGACGGCGATGTTGATCTTTTCGTCTTCGGTGTAACCCGGCAGACGAATCACTTCCATCCGGTCCAGCAGGGCTGGTGGAATGTTCATGGAGTTCGAGGTGCAAAGGAACATCACATCGGACAGGTCGTAGTCGACTTCCAGATAGTGATCGTTGAAGTTGTGGTTCTGCTCAGGGTCGAGCACTTCCAGCAACGCCGACGCCGGATCGCCACGCATGTCGCTGCCCATTTTGTCGATTTCATCGAGCAGGAACAGCGGGTTGCGGACACCCACTTTTGTCATCTTTTGAATCAATCTTCCCGGCATCGAACCGATATAAGTACGGCGATGACCACGAATTTCCGCTTCATCACGCACACCACCGAGGGCCATGCGCACGAATTTGCGGTTGGTGGCGTGAGCAATCGACTCCGCCAGAGAGGTTTTACCCACCCCAGGAGGACCGACCAGGCACAACACCGGACCACGAATTTTCTTCACGCGTTTTTGCACGGCGAGATATTCGAGGATCCGTTCTTTGACTTCTTCCAGACCATAGTGGTCTGCATCGAGAATGTCTTCAGCGCGCGCCAGATCCAGACGCACTTTGCTCTGCGCCTTCCACGGCACCTGAACCAGCCAGTCAATATACGAGCGCACCACGGTCGCTTCCGCAGACATTGGCGACATTTGTTTTAACTTGTTCAGTTCGCCCTGGGCTTTGGCCAAGGCGTCTTTCGGCAGACCGGCGGCATCGATGCGTTTTTTCAGCTCTTCGATTTCGTTATGGCCTTCGTCGCTGTCGCCGAGCTCTTTCTGAATGGCCTTCATCTGCTCATTCAGGTAGTACTCGCGCTGGCTGCGCTCCATTTGTTTTTTGACGCGACCGCGAATGCGTTTTTCGACTTGCAGCAGGTCGATCTCGGCATCCAGCAACGCCAGAACGTGCTCGACCCGGGCCGACAAATCAATGATTTCGAGGATTTCCTGCTTCTGCTCGATCTTCAGGGCCATGTGTGCGGCCATGGTGTCGACCAGGCGGCCTGGTTCGTCGATGCTGTTGAGCGACGACAGGACTTCAGCCGGGACTTTCTTGCCCAACTGCACATATTGTTCGAACTGAGCCAGCAGGCTGCGTACGAACACTTCCGACTCGCGCTCTGGCGCGTCGACTTCGTCGATCAATGAGACTTCGGCACGGCAGTGGCCGTCCACTTCGCTGAAACGCTCAACGGCGCCCCGCTGCTCACCTTCGACCAAAACCTTGACCGTACCGTCCGGCAGCTTGAGCAGCTGTAGAACGGTAGCAATGGTACCTACGCGATAAAGTGCATCTTCACCGGGATCGTCGTCAGCAGGGTTTCTCTGAGCCAGCAGAAGGATCTGCTTGTCGCCCGTCATCGCTGCCTCGAGGGCTTCGATGGATTTCTCGCGCCCCACGAACAGCGGGATAACCATGTGCGGATAAACCACAACATCACGCAATGGCAGGAGAGGCAATTCGATGGTTGTCTTCATGATTTCGCCTCTACGGCGGCCATAAGGCCGTAAACAGATGGAAGTGAGCTTGAAACCAAGATGGGGGCTACCTTCAAAAAAAACAAGCTTAAAGAAGGTGTTAAAACGCGCAAAAAGCAAAGGGGCCCGAAGGCCCCTTCTTTATTCCAGCAGCGTGACGCTTAGGCGTCTGGCGCTGCCTTGGCAGCCGGCTCACTGTTTTCGTAGATATACAGTGGCTTGGACTTGCCTTCTATAACGCTTTCGTCGATCACCACTTTACTCACCTCGGACTGCGAGGGGATTTCATACATAGTGTCGAGCAATACACCTTCGAGAATCGAACGCAGTCCACGGGCACCGGTTTTGCGTTCCAGGGCACGTTTGGCGACCGATTTCAGAGCGTCGGCCCGGAATTCCAGGTCCACACCTTCCATCTCGAACAGCTTGGCATACTGTTTGGTCAGCGCATTTTTCGGCTCGGTGAGAATCTGCATCAGCGCAGCCTCATCAAGCTCGTCCAGCGTGGCAAGTACCGGCAGACGACCGACGAATTCCGGGATCAGACCGAACTTGACCAGATCGTCAGGCTCGACTTCACGCAGGGACTCACCGACTTTCTTGCCTTCTTCCTTGCTGCGCACTTCCGCGTTGAAACCGATGCCGCCCTTGGTGGAACGGTTTTGAATAACCTTTTCCAGACCGGAAAACGCACCACCGCAGATGAACAGGATGTTACGGGTGTCGACCTGAAGGAATTCCTGCTGCGGATGCTTGCGACCACCTTGAGGTGGAACGGAAGCGACCGTGCCTTCGATCAACTTGAGCAGGGCCTGCTGCACGCCTTCACCGGAAACGTCCCGGGTGATCGACGGGTTGTCAGATTTGCGCGAGATCTTGTCGATCTCATCGATGTAGACAATGCCCATTTGAGCCTTTTCTACATCGTAATCGCACTTCTGCAGCAGCTTCTGAATGATGTTTTCGACATCTTCACCCACGTAACCTGCCTCGGTGAGGGTGGTTGCGTCGGCGATGGTGAACGGAACGTTCAGCAAGCGGGCCAGTGTTTCGGCAAGCAGGGTTTTACCCGAGCCTGTCGGGCCGATCAGCAAGATGTTGCTCTTGCCGAGTTCGACATCGTCATTCTTTTTGTCACGCTGGTTCAGGCGCTTGTAGTGGTTGTACACCGCTACGGCCAGAACCTTTTTCGCACGCTCCTGACCAATCACGTACTGATCAAGGATGCCGCTGATTTCTTTAGGCGAAGGCAATTTATGCGCGCTGCTTTCGGCCTGGGCTTCCTGCACCTCCTCACGGATGATGTCATTGCACAGGTCGACGCACTCGTCGCAGATAAAGACCGAGGGGCCGGCAATCAATTTGCGCACTTCATGCTGGCTTTTGCCACAGAAGGAGCAATAGAGCAGCTTGCCGTTGTCCTCGCCGTTGCGGGTGTCAGTCATTCGTTCGATCCAAATCCGATAGGCTTGCAACACAAGATGAAGGCTATTGCGGGCTTTTTCAAGCCCGCTAGTGATCGGACGCGCCGACCAACCCTATTTTGAGCTGCTTATTTTAAGCGGGGCGCTGGCTGATCACTTCATCGATCAACCCGTATTCACGCGCTGCTTCTGCACTCATGAAATTATCGCGGTTGGTATCGCGCTCGATTTCTTCAAGAGTGTGCCCGCTATGCTTGGCCATCAGCGTGTTGAGACGCTCACGAATGAAGAGGATTTCCTTGGCATGGATTTCGATATCCGAAGCCTGGCCCTGGAAACCGCCCAGAGGCTGGTGAATCATCACACGCGAGTTCGGCAGGCAGTAACGCTTGCCAGGGGCACCGGCCGTCAATAGAAACGCACCCATGCTGCACGCTTGACCGATACAGGTGGTCGACACGTTTGGCTTGATGAACTGCATGGTGTCATAGATCGACATGCCCGCCGTCACCGAACCGCCCGGGGAGTTGATATAGAGATGGATGTCCTTGTCCGGGTTTTCCGCTTCAAGGAACAGCAGTTGCGCACAGATCAGGTTGGCCATGTAGTCCTCTACCGGACCAACCAGAAAGATCACTCGCTCCTTGAGAAGGCGCGAGTAGATGTCATAGGCGCGCTCGCCACGAGCAGACTGCTCGACAACCATCGGGACCAGGCCGCCTGCGGCCTGGATATCAGAGTTCTGCTGAATATACGAATTACGGAACATGCTCTGCAGTCACTCCCAAATAGTTATGTCTTGAATACGCATAAGCCAGCACGAAGGCTGGCTTATGGTGTGTACTTCTTACCGCAAAAACGATCAGTCGGCTTGTGGAGCTTCTACCGGCTTGACTGCTTCTTCGTAAGAGACCGATTTGTCGGTCACGCTAGCTTTCTGCAGAACAGTATCCACAACTTGTTCTTCCAGCACAACCGAACGGACTTCGTTCAGTTGCTGGTCGTTCTTGTAGTACCAAGACACAACCTGCTCAGGCTCCTGGTAAGCCGAAGCCATTTCCTGAATCATTTCACGAACGCGGGCTTCGTCAGGCTTGAGGTCGAATTGCTTGACCACTTCAGCCACGATCAGACCCAGCACAACGCGGCGCTTGGCTTGCTCTTCGAACAGCTCGGCCGGCAGTTGCTCAGGCTTGATGTTGCCACCGAACTGCTGAACAGCCTGCACGCGCAGACGGTCAACTTCGTTGGACAGCAGAGCCTTAGGCACTTCGATCGGGTTGGTGGCCAGCAGACCGTCCATTACCTGATTCTTGACCTTGGATTTGATCGCCTGACGCAGTTCACGCTCCATGTTCTTGCGAACTTCGGTGCGGAAGCCTTCCAGACCCGTTTCCTTGATGCCGAATTGAGCGAAGAATTCTTCGGTCAGTTCTGGCAGTTTTGGCTCGGAAACAGTGTTCACGGTCACGGTGAACTCAGCGGTTTTGCCTGCCAGGTCGAGGTTCTGATAGTCCTCTGGGAAGGTCAGGTTCAGAACGCGCTCTTCGCCGGCTTTAGCGCCAACCAGACCATCTTCAAAACCAGGAATCATGCGGCCGGAACCCAGAACCAGCTGAGTACCTTTGGCGGAACCGCCAGCGAACACTTCACCGTCGACCTTGCCAACGAAATCGATGTTCAGTTGGTCTTCGTTTTGAGCAGCGCGATCGGCCACTTCGAAACGGGTGTTCTGCTTGCGCAGCACTTCCAGCATTTTGTCCAGATCGGCATCAGCCACGTCAGCGCTCAGGCGCTCAACCGCGATACCTTCGAAACCGGCAACGGTGAACTCAGGGAACACTTCGAAAATCGCGACGTATTCCAGGTCTTTGCCGGCTTCCAGCGATTTCGGCTCGATCGAAGGAGCGCCAGCCGGGTTCAGCTTTTGCTCAACAACAGCTTCGTAGAAAGAAGACTGGATCACGTCGCCAACCGCTTCCTGACGTGCATCAGCACCAAAACGGCGCTTGATTTCACTCATTGGCACTTTGCCTGGACGGAAGCCAGCAATCTTGGCCTTTTGGGCAGTCTGCTGCAGACGCTTGTTGACCTGGCTCTCAATACGCTCAGCCGGCACGGTGATGCTCATGCGGCGCTCAAGAGCAGAAGTATTTTCAACAGAAACTTGCATGGATATTCCTCGTTGCACAGACGTTAGCCGGCCGTTTCCGACCCCAGAATCAAGGGCATGCATTCTAGTGGGTCAAACTCAAGAAGTCACCCTACTGAAAACGGGTAAAAAAGCAGCAGGCAATTTATAGGCGGGGACAAACGGTTGTGCCTCGCCCTGTTAGCAAATACAGCCAATCATGCCAGGGCTCTGCACCAATCCTTCTATATATATAAGTCATCGGCAATCCATCCCTGACCGTCGACCCCACGAGGGGACCAACGGGCGAGCCAGCATCATCGAGAAACATAAATCCGACGATCCGAGCCACCCTCTCGACCCAGAACCTGCGGCCGCTTTGAAAATTCAGACTTCTAAAACAAAAACGGCGCAGCCCTTTTCAGGTGCTGCGCCGTTTTCTGCTATTAAATAGCTACTTGTAATGGTGCGGACGGAGAGACTCGAACTCTCACACCTTGCGGCGCTGGAACCTAAATCCAGTGTGTCTACCAATTCCACCACATCCGCATCAAGCTTTTAAAGCAAAGGCGCCAGACTGTTAATCTGGCGCCTTTCTAAATATGGGGTGGACGAAGGGGATCGAACCCTCGACAACGGGAGTCACAATCCCGTGCTCTACCAACTGAGCTACGCCCACCATATTGCCATGTTGCGTTACTTGTGCCAAAGCTGCCTAATGGCGCACCCGGCAGGACTCGAACCTGCGACCATCCGCTTAGAAGGCGGATGCTCTATCCAGCTGAGCTACGGGCGCCTTGTTAATCTGTATTCTTGGACGATTACAAACTAAGTGCTTTCAGTCTCGCCGAATTAAACATCAACTCTGCTCGACCTTCTTAACCAGTGCTAGGCTGTGCCCGACAAGTGCGACGAATGTTATAGGTGACCCTGAAGGTCGTCAACTCTTTTTTAAAAAAAATTCATTTAATTAAAGGGGTTAGGGGAATTTGCAGACCAAGCGCCTTTGCCCTCACCTCATGACATGCGAGAATGCGTTCTCTTTTTTTCCCCTCTCGATGGTTAATCACGCGCAATGACTGCACAACTAATCGACGGCAAATCGATCGCCGCCAGCCTGCGCCAGCAGATCGCCAAACGCGTCAACGAGCGTCGCCAGCAAGGTCTGCGCACGCCCGGTCTCGCGGTGATCCTGGTCGGCAGCGATCCCGCCTCTCAGGTTTATGTCTCGCACAAGCGTAAAGACTGTGAAGAGGTCGGCTTCATTTCCCAAGCCTACGACCTGCCTTCCGAAACCACTCAAGAAGCGCTGACCGATCTGATCGATCGCCTGAACGACGACCCGGCGATTGATGGCGTTCTGCTTCAGCTTCCTTTACCTGAACACCTGGACGCCTCCAAATTGCTGGAACGCATTCGTCCAGACAAGGATGTCGACGGTTTCCACCCTTATAACGTCGGCCGCCTCGCCCAGCGTATTCCGCTGCTGCGTCCGTGCACCCCTAAAGGCATCATGACGTTGCTGGAAAGCACCGGTGTCGATCTCTACGGGATGGACGCAGTGGTTGTCGGGGCCTCCAACATTGTTGGCCGCCCGATGGCGATGGAATTACTGCTGGCCGGCTGCACCGTGACCGTCACCCACCGCTTCACCAAGGATCTGGCAGGCCACGTCGGTCGCGCCGATCTGGTGGTGGTCGCCGCCGGCAAGCCGGGGCTGGTAAAGGGTGAGTGGATCAAGGAAGGCGCGATCGTGATCGACGTCGGCATCAACCGCCAGGAAGACGGCAAACTGGTCGGTGACGTGATCTACGACACCGCCCTGCCCCGCGCCGGCTGGATCACTCCAGTGCCGGGTGGTGTTGGCCCGATGACCCGTGCTTGCCTGCTGGAAAACACGCTGTACGCAGCCGAAACACTGCACAGCTGATTCCACCGGTTACGCCAAACACACAAATAACCCCGCCGCTGGTGGGGTTTCTTGTTTTCAGCCATGGAACAAGTAATACCCCTGGAGGACTGCCAGACAGGGCAACGGCGAAAACCTTAAGTCGTCCTAGACTGATTATCGAAACACCCCATAAACCGTAGACGCGAATCGGGAAGTACGCGCGACGCTGAAAAGGCATCATTTATGAACCCCCCCGGCCTGACTCAACATCGCTTTTTCGTTTTCACTGGAAAACTCGCTGGTCTGATTTACAGCCTCTTCTGTTACCTGTGTTTTCTGCTCACCGCGCTTTACCTGACGGGTTTTCTCTCAGGCATCGGAGTGCCCAAAGACATTAACTCCGGCTCCAGCCTCGACTGGCCCGTGGCTGCCCTCGTCGACACCCTGCTGATTACGCTGTTTGCCGTACAGCACAGCGGCATGGCGCGAAAACGCTTCAAGCGCTGGTGGACCCGGTTCGTCCCACCCCCCATCGAGCGCGCGACCTACGTATTGTCGACGTGCCTGCCGCTGGCGCTACTGTTCTGGCTATGGCAACCCATGGAAACGTCCATCTGGCGCGTAACGTCTGTATGGGGCCACGGATTAATCATGGCTTTATTCTGGCTGGGCCTGGGCCTGGTCGTGCTCGCGACGTTCCTGATCAGCCATTTCGAACTGTTCGGCATAAAGCAGGCACTCAACGCCTTTTACCCCGCCAGACCCGAGAACCCCGCCTTTAAAACCCCTTTACTCTACAAGCTGGTTCGCCACCCGATGTACTTGGGGTTTGTGATGGTGTTCTGGGCGACACCCGACATGACAGCCGGACATCTACTGTTTGCGCTGTTCAACACTCTCTACATCCTGATTGGGGTGCATTTTGAAGAGAAAGATCTGGTGGATCTGTTTGGGGAACAATACCGACGCTATCAGCAAAACGTCGCAATGCTGGTGCCTCTGACCAAACGCAAACCCGACCCACGGCGCAACGATCAAAAGTAAGTCAATCCTGCGCCTGCTCACCAAGGGCAGGCATCTAAAACATTAAATTTTTTTTCATATAATGCTCTCGCCATACGGGCGCCTAGCGCTTTCGTGGCTCATACTTCTAAAATGCGTCGGTTTTAAAGAAACAACCCGTTACAGAACGGCTTATCCACACCTAACGAGTCTGCCAGCGTGAAAATCCGTCTTTCCATCCTGAGCCTATTTTTTGCATTTACAGGGACGTTCATCACGCCAATGGCCAACGCCGCCGAAACGATCTCGGCGCCCCGCGACACCTCACAACTCAAGATCGCGTCCGGCAGCGCATTGCTGCTGGATATGCAGACCAACAAAGTCATCTATGCCAGCAACCCTGACGTGGTAATGCCGATCGCTTCCGTCAGCAAACTGATGGCTGGCCTGATCGTCGTCGAAGCCAATCAGAACATGGACGAATACCTTTCCATCAACATCAGTGACACGCCGGAAATGAAAGGCGTGTTTTCCCGAGTCAAACTCAAAAGCGAATTGCCGCGCCGGGAAATGCTGCTGATTGCCCTGATGTCCTCGGAAAACCGGGCTGCCGCGAGCCTTGCCCATCACTACCGTGGCGGCTATGTCGCGTTCATTGCAGCGATGAATGCCAAAGCCAAGGCACTGGGCATGACCAGCACCCACTTCGTCGAGCCGACCGGTCTCTCCCCTCGCAACGTGTCCACCGCCCGCGACCTGAGCAAACTGTTGATCGCCGCGCACAAGTATCCACTTTTGACTGAGCTGAGCACGACCAAGGAAAAAACCGTCTCGTTCCGCAAACCCAACTACAGCCTGGGTTTCCGTAATACCGACCATCTGGTCAGAAAGCCGAACTGGGACATCAAACTGACGAAAACCGGATTCACCAATGAGGCCGGTCACTGCCTGGTGCTGGTCACCAGCATGGGTAATCGCCAGGTTGCGCTGGTGATTCTTGATGCTTTCGGCAAGTACACGCACTTTGCCGATGCCAGTCGCATTCGCAGCTGGGTGGAAACCGGCAAGGGCACGAACGTGCCATCTGTAGCCTTGCAGTACAAATCCGACAAGAACCTCAAGCATCGTCAGAGCGGCGTGGTTGAAGCGTCGAAATAAGTAAATGACAGGTAAAGGAAAGCCCCGACTATTCGGGCAATGCTGTTCACTTAAGCGGAGCAGCCTTGCGGTTAACCGGATACCGGGTTTTTGACATCTTCACCGCCCTAGGCCTCGCAGGCCTGGGGCGTTTTGCTATGAAGAGCACACCAATGCTGCCGCGAAGCTCGTCCAGGCGTCTTGGCGTGTGTGAGGGCGAGACCGCTCCGGCCATGACCACCAGATGGCTGGCGATGTGCTGACAGGCAAACTTGAAACTCACCTCGCTGGGAGCCCGCTTATGAGCTACAGCCGCCTGACTGGCTTCTCGACGCACTACGTTATAAGCCAGTAACAGCCCCCATAATTCTTGATACACCAGGTCTACAGTCTTGCTGCGAAGGGTCAAGGCATTGTCTTGCATTGAGCTTTTGATATCCCTGAAACCCAGTTCGATTTCCCATCGCTCGTGATAAAGGGTGGCGACCTGCTCAGCGCTAAAGTGCGAGGCTGGCAGGGAGGTGAAGACGGTTTTTTCTTTCCCGGCGACCTCGTAGGTGACCGCCCGTACTTGCCAGTACTCAGGCAACAGTGGGTTCTTTTTACGCGCTTGCTGCGAGACCTTCATCTGGACTAGGTAATCACCATCGCCGTAGTGTTCAATTTCCGTGCGAACAGTACCCTTACGCTCCGGGATCATCCAATGCCGGTTTTTTTCAGTACTTTGGATACTCAACAATAGGTCCGCACTGAAAAACCCTTTGTCCAGCAGGGTCACTGAGTGGTTGGGTATGCTCTCGATGAAGTCCTTGGCCAGCGGGATCTCCCCTTTGCGGTAAGGGCTGATGGCCGCGTTGGCGATGATATGAGAACGGGCGTTCATCAACGCAACAAGGCGCAGCACCGGATAAGGGGTTTGACGATCGGAGGAGGTATTGCCGGAGCCAAAATGGTCCCGCAATGACGACGTTTCCGGGGTTCGAAACAAGGCACCGTCGACGGCAAAGACTTGAAGACCGTGCCAGTCATCTTGCGGGTAGCGCTCGTATCCCCAGACATTGGCGCACTGTTGAAATAACCAAGCGACAGGCTGATTCCCCAGACGCTGGCGCGCCTGCGACAACCCGCTTTTGGCTAACAGCACCTCATTAGCAAGACCGTCGGCACAAATATTCAGTCGGCGAGCGACCTCGACTATTGGCTCACCTCTGAAAAGTGCCATCCCGACTACCAGCCAAAGGACTATGTCCGAAGGCAAGCGCCGACGTCGGATCGTGGCTTTATCCGCCAGAGCGGCCGCTGCGGTGATCCAATCATGAGGAATATGATCGGTGAACACCTCAAGGCGAGAGAGCGGTTGCTTAGCAAAATCCAAAACCGCGCTTAAATCCTGAGCAACAGACATAAAAAATCCGGAATCCTTATCAGATTCCGGATTTTCCGGCTGCCTGAGGATTAGTCAACAATCCTTAAGTGAACAGCATTGCGACTATTCGGGGCTTTTTTTCGTCCAGCGTTAATCATTGGGCAACGGCATCTGGTCGTCATTTGGAATGCCGTCCCCGGCACTCGGATCTCTCGTGCCGTGAGGATGTTCCGTTGGCACTACCATCGGACGCGCCAAGGGATCCCTTAACGGATCGTTCGGATCCATCACGGGGTCGATGTCTTTTTCGGGGGTAGTTGGAACGCTGTCCGGACGTTTGTCGTTGAAACTCGAATCGGTAGACATACGCACCTCACTCAGGCTCAGGGTTTTAGATCGGCGAGTGGATCGTAAGGCTTCGCGGGAGCCTTGGAATTGTCGCCCGGCTTCACATCCCTGGGCGCCTTGGCAGGTCCGATGGGGTCGACCTGAGGATCGGCGAGGTCCGGCGAATCGGGATCGAAGCCCAACTCATCACCCGAAGAATGCTCAGACGAGTGCGGGCCGACGGGGGTAGTGGAATGTGCCATGGGCACCTCCTTTGAGTCTGGCCCGGAGAAATCCAGGCCCTACTTCGTTAGAGGTCGACAAAGTGCAGGGGTGCCCGACAGATGACGAACGGACTTATTGCGCGCTCAGCGCTTTCTTCGCCCTGGCTGCCGCTTGCTCCTGACCTGCCTGGGCAAGATCGCTCGCAGCCTTGAGCCATCGCTGTTGATCGACATTGGCCGGCAGCTGATTCGGCTTCTGAATCAGCACGGCCCAGCCACCGGCATCCTTGAGCGCCGATTCAAACGAACCGAAGCCCATCAACTCTCGACGATTCATGCCCGAGCGCAGCAGCACTGTCTGCTTCTGACGATTGTACCCGGCAAGAATGGCGTAACGCGGTTCAGCCCAGAACGCCGAGCCTTCCGTGAAACGCACCATTACCGGGTAACCGGCCGCCACCTGGATCAACAGTGCAGGCAGATTGCTGTCGAGGGGATAGACGACCATGCCGTACTCGCGAGCGAGGTTCTGCATGTTCTGTTGCAACTGGGCTTCGGCACCCGGCAAATGCAACGGTTTTTCGAGCAAACCTGGCGTAATCACAATGCCTTGCTGGGACAACATGCTGGCCAGCACTTGCGGCCCACTCTGATTCGCTACGCCACGGTAGAACGTGCCACTGAGCTCGACTCGCTCCGGCAGGCGCTTGATTTCAGGTGCCACACTCCCCGCGCAGCCAGCCAGACCTGCTACGCAGCCAACGACCAGCACTAACGATCGAATTCGAGAAAATACCCGCACCATCATCACTCTCTTGATTTAGACGCCAGGCATTCGCGCTCCCGGCTTGGCCGTCGATCATAGGACGCCGCGCGGCAGCGGTATAGCCTTAACCGGCAGATGATGGCATTCGATAGAGCGAACTGATTGGTCACAGCCGACCTTTGGTCAATAGCCTGAAACACAGCAGCGACTAGACTGTCATGTGCAAAGAGTGTGTGCCCGCAGCAGGGCGAAGAGGAGGCACTGATGAGCCTGACAATGACCATTGTGATGTTGATTTCTGGCTGGCTGGCCGTTGCCGCCGCCATGTTATGGGGGGTCCTGCGCATTACCCGTCGGCACCATCACCACCCTGCTCAATCGGCGCCGGTGGTGAAAACGGATGAAACCACTGCACACCACGCCAGCGCGCACTGACTGGCACTTTTTTTAACAGCAAAAAAACGGCCGCCTGCCCTCTTTCGAGCGCAGGCGGCCGTTTCGTTTATCGCCCGTTAAGCTTCAGTAGCTACACGCTTTTGCTTTGACCGCCGCGACATCATGTTCAAACCCTCGATCGTCGCCGAGAACGCCATGGCCGCGTAGACGTAGCCTTTCGGTACATGGGCGCCGAAACCTTCGGCGATCAGCGTCATGCCGATCATGATCAGGAAGCCCAGCGCCAACATCACCACCGTTGGGTTGTCGTTGATGAACTTGGCCAGAGGATCAGCCGCCAGCAACATCACCAGTACCGACACCACCACCGCGATGATCATGATCGGCAAATGCTCGGTCATGCCGACAGCGGTAATGATGCTGTCGATGGAGAACACCATGTCCAGCAGCAGGATCTGACCGATAGCGGCAGCGAAGCCCAGGGTCACGGCCGAAGTAGCCGACTTCGGATCATCCGGTGCCGGGTCCATGCTGTGATGGATCTCGGTGGTCGCCTTCCACAACAGGAACAAGCCACCGGCGATCAGGATCATGTCTTTCCAGGAGAACGCATGGCCGAGAATGTCGATCACAGGCTCAGTCAACTGGACGATGAACGCGATGGTACTCAAGAGCGCCAGTCGCAGGATCAGCGCCATGCCGATACCGATGCGCCGCGCCTTCTGCCGGTGCTGCTCGGGCAGTTTATTGGTCAGGATCGAAATGAAGATCAGGTTATCGATGCCGAGCACGATTTCCATAACGATCAACGTAGCCAGGGCGACCCAGGCGGTGGGGCTTGAAGCAAGTTCTAAAAGGTATTCCATGGGTCAGTCCAGACTCTTTTAAGACGGTTTAGATTTCCTGGGACGAAGATTCGGTTTTGTCCGTTTCTTTGGCCGGTTGTTCTTTCTTGCTGATCAGCCCGCCAGTGGCGTCACTGATTGCCTGCTCTGCGGCTTTATGGGTGTCGTCGATCGCTTGTTTGGCGGTTTCGGCAGCCTTGCCCATCAGTTGCTGAGCGCTTTTTTCGGCCTGGTCACAACCGGCCAATACCAGTAAAGACGTGATCAACAGTGCCGTGGTTTTAAGCTTCATGATGCTTTCCTCGATAGAACAGACAGGGCGAAAAGGCCACCCGTCGATAGCGGGGCATTCTAAGGAGGCAAACACTTCAGGAAAATTCGTATTTTTAGCGGTTATACTTCGGTTTTTACGAACTGTAGATCGACATGCTCAATTATCGGCAATTGCATTACTTCTGGGTAGTGGCCAAAACCGGCAGCATCGTGCGCGCCTGCGAGCAGCTGAACCTGACGCCACAGACCATCAGCGGGCAGATTTCCCTGCTCGAACACACCTATGGCATCGAGCTGTTTCGCCGGGTCGGCCGGCAGCTGGAACTCACCGAAGCCGGGCGTCAGACCCTGCCCTACGCCGAGCAAATGTTTCAGCTGGGCGGCGAACTGGAGCTGATGCTGCGAGCACAGCCCAATGAACAGCAGATTCTGTTTCGGGTTGGCGTGGCAGATGTGGTGCCCAAATCCATCGTCTATCGCCTGATTGCGCCGACCATGGAATTGAGCGAGCCGCTGCGCATCACCTGTCGTGAAGACAAACTCGAACGCCTGCTCGCCGACCTGGCGATCCAGCGGCTCGACCTGGTGATTTCCGACAGCCCGATGCCCTCGCACCTGGACATCAAGGGCTACAGCCAGAAACTCGGAGAATGCGGGATCAGCTTCTTCGCCACTGCTGAACTGGCGGCGCAATACGGTCAGGATTTCCCCCGCAGCCTGCACGGCGCACCGCTGCTGATTCCAGGGCCGGAGACCGTGGTGCGCAGTCGCTTGCAGCGCTGGTTTGCCGAGCAGCAGGTCCAGCCGCGCATCGTCGGCGAGTTCGACGACAGCGCCTTGATGCAGGCTTTCGGCCAATCCGGCAGCGGGATCTTCATCGGCCCGAGCGTGATTGCCGATGAGGTAATACGCCAATACGGCGTGGAATTGATTGGTCAGACCGACGCGGTGTCCGAGTCGTTCTACGCCATTTCGGTGGAACGCAAGGTCAAGCACCCCGGCATTGTCGCCATTACCGAAGGTGCCCGACGCGAGCTGTTCACCGAGATGTGAGGTGTCAGGCGCAGACTTCGCGGGGCTTGAAGGTCATCAGCGCGATGGCCAAGAGGATCGAGGCGAGGATAAAAGCGGCCGCCGCAAAACCAAGACCTTGCAGGCCTACACCGTCGATGACCCTACCGCCGATCATGGCGCCCAGGCCGATTCCGAGGTTAGCCCCGGCAATGTTCAGCGATGCCGCGAACGCCGGCGCTTCGGGTGCAGCCTTCATCAATCGCACATGGCTGACCAGGAACAACGCCGCCTGAGTCACGCCCCAAATCGCCATCGCCGCTGCCAGACCCAGCGGCGAATGAATGTTCGGCACCAACGCCACCAGGCCGGCGATCATGAACGCGCAGAACATCATCGAGGCGATCAACGGATGACGATCCACCGCGCGGCCGCCCAGTGAGTTGCCGATCAACCCGACCGCGCCGAAGCCCATCAGGCACCAGCCGACGACCGTGCCGCTGAAACCGGCCAGTCGCTCAAGAATGTCCGCCAGATAGGTGTAAGCGGTAAACATGCCGCTAAACACCAGGATCGACAGCAGCACATGGCCCAGCATCAGCGGGCTGCGCAAGATCATGAACTGCGAGCGAAAGCTGACCTGATGCTGATGCAGATTGGTTTTCGGCAGGTAGATAAACAGCAGCAACGCCTTGGCAAACGCGATCACCGCCAGAATGCCGAAGGCACTGCGCCAGCCGAACGCATCGGAGATCAGTGTGCCCACCGGAATGCCGAACACGGTGGCGCAGACAATCCCGAATCCGATCTTGGCGATGGCGCGACCGGCGTAGTCCGGGCCGACAATGTCCACCGCGGTTTCACTGGCCAGCGCCCAGAACACTGGCAAGCCCAGCGCCGGAATCAACCGGGCAATGGCCATCACCCCGATGTTCGGGGCAAACGCCGCAAGGGTGTTGGCCAGGCCGAACATGATCAGCACCGAGATGAACAATTTGCGGCGCTCGAACCTTGCGAAATAGGCGGTCAGGAACGGCCCGAATGCGGCGACCGTGAAGGCGAACAAGGTCACCAGCAAACCCGCTTGCGGGATGGTGACTTCAAGGTCTCGAGCGATCGCCGGCAACAGGCCGACGATGATGAATTCCGTGGTCAGCACCGTGAAACCGGCGGCAGACAACAGAAGGATGGGCAACAGCATGCAGAACTCCAGAAAACGACGACACCAGCGATAGCCCGAAGGCCCACTGGCATGACTTGAAAATGAGGATGGCGAATCTTAACAGAGTGTTTCCGATCAGGGTTGCACGAACCTGCCGATCTCGTTGCCCCTTCGGGCGGCAGATCGTCACAGGTCTGAAGGATGAAGACCTCGCTGTGATAAAGTCCGCGCCCTGCGATACGTACACCCTATTCATCGGCCATTGATTGGCATTGATGTCGCGATACCCCGCACCTAAAAAAATCAGAGATGCCGTTTTATGACCGCTTCATCCCCTTCGCTATGGTTACGCCTGAAACGCTTAAGCCTGGTCACACAAATCATCATTGGCCTGATCGCCGGGATTGCCCTGGCCCTGTTCGCGCCGGAGGTGGCGAAGTCCACCGCGTTCATCGGCAAAGTCTTCGTATCGGCGCTTAAAGCTGTCGCGCCGATTCTGGTGTTCGTGCTGGTCATGGCCTCGATTGCCAACCATAAGCACGGCCAGGAAACCCACATCCGGCCGATTCTGTTTCTGTATCTGCTGGGAACGTTTGCGGCGGCGGTGGTGGCCGTTGTCGCCAGTACGTTGTTCCCCTCGAGCCTGGTATTGGCAACTCAAGACGTTGCGGTCACCGCGCCGGGCGGGATCAGTGAAGTGCTGCAAAGTCTGCTGTTGAGCGTGGTCGACAACCCGGTCAGCGCGCTGATGAATGCCAATTTCATCGGCATTCTGGCGTGGGCGATTGGTATGGGCGTTGCCATTCGCCATGCCGGTGACACCACTCGCGAGGTGCTCGGCGACTTGTCTAACGGCGTGACCCTGATCGTACGTTTGGTGATTCGTTTCGCGCCGCTGGGCATCTTCGGCCTGGTGGCTTCGACCCTCGCCACCTCCGGTTTCGGTGCCTTGATCGGCTATGTGCATCTGCTGGCGGTGTTGTTGGGCTGCATGCTGTTTGTAGCGCTGGTGATGAACCCGGTCATCGTGTTCTGGAAGCTGCGGCGCAACCCGTATCCGCTGGTGATCATGTGCTTGCGCGAAAGCGGCATCACTGCTTTTTTCACCCGCAGCTCGGCGGCGAACATTCCGGTCAACCTGGAATTGAGCAAGCGCCTGGGCCTGCACGAAGACACCTACTCGGTTTCGATTCCGCTCGGCGCGACCATCAACATGGCGGGCGCGGCGATCACCATTACCGTGCTGACCCTGGCCGCCGTGCATACGCTGGGCATCGCCGTGGACATTCCGACCGCCATCCTGCTGAGCGTCGTCGCGGCGATCTGTGCCTGTGGCGCTTCGGGTGTGGCGGGCGGTTCGTTGCTGCTGATTCCACTGGCGTGCAGCCTGTTTGGCATCCCCAGTGAAATCGCCATGCAGGTGGTGGCGGTCGGGTTCATCATCGGTGTGCTGCAGGACTCGGCGGAGACCGCGCTGAACTCCTCCACCGACGTGCTGTTCACCGCGGCGGCGTGCCTGGGCGAAGACGAGAAAGCACAACGCCTGGCTTAAATCCGGCGCATTAAAAAGCCCGCCAAGGTTCACACCTTGGCGGGCTTTTTATTGGCAGGGAGGTTTAGAACGCGCCCATGTAATCGCGCTTGCCTACTTCCACACCGTTGTGACGCAGCAGCGCGTAGGTGGTGGTGACGTGGAAGAAGAATTGCGGCAGGCCGTAGCTCAGCAGGTAAGCCTGGCCGGTGAAGCGCTTCTCTTTCGGCGTGCCCTGACGGGTGATGATTTCGATGCCTTCCTTGCCGTCGATCTGTTCCGGTTTGATCTCGCCGATGAAGGCCAGCACCTTGGCAATCAGCGCTTGCAGCTCGGCGAAGGTGGTTTCGGTGTCGTCGTATTTCGGCAGTTCAACTTCGGCCAGACGCGCGGAAACGCCCTTGGCGAAATCAACGGCGATCTGCACTTGGCGGACCAGCGGGAACATGTCCGGGTACAGACGGGCTTGCAAGAAAGCATTCGGGTCGATGTTCTTGGCGGTGGCGTGGGCTTCGGCCTTGTTCAAAACATCGCTCAGGGCGTTGAGCATTTGTTTGAAAACCGGAACGGAAGCGGCGTACAGGGAAATAGTCATGGCAGTCTCGTGTTGTGACAGGAGGGAAACGTGGGGCGATTATAGCCATGCACGGTCCCAGGTGAAGCGATAGATATTGGCTGGCTGTCCGGGATGACAACGGCCGTTATCGGCATCGGCACCGACAATCGACCATTGAGCGCGCGAGGTTTCGCCCAGCTCATGGGCGGCCTGAGGGTTAAAACACCGGCTCAACAGTTCATCCGGTACCAAGGCGTACGCCTGACGGTGTTCGCGCAGCCATTGAGCGGCCTGCTCGACCGTGGAGCCGATCATCCCGAAATGCACGATCGGCTGTCGGGCGAACAACCAATGGCCCTCACGCCAGTTGACCAGCACCAGGTCTGCGCCCTGGGTCATTGCCGCTGCTTGCGCCATCAGCGCCTCGTGGGGATTGGGTCCGTCCTTGACCGGGTCGATGAAACCGCGAGCGAACCACAGCGTGAACCACGTGACGGCCAACACCTGGAATACCCGCCGACCGCGCGGACGCTTGCCGAACCAGCGCTTGAGCAGCCACGGAATCAACGGCGCTGCAACCAGCACCAGCCCCGGCAACGCCGGATAGATGTACAACTTGCGTTTGCCGCTGCTCAGGCAAAAGAACAGTACCACCAGTACGACCCACCCCAGCAGCACCAGCACTCGACCGTCGCGCTTTTGCAGCTGCCTGCGCCAGGCGGGCACGAGCCACGGCAAGGCCAGCACCAACGGCAACCAGTATTGCGGGATGACGTTGACGAAGAAGTACCAGAACGGTTCTCGGTGATCCCACGCGGCGGCATAGCGCCCCGCTGTCTGGCGCAGCAGGATTTCCCGTGCGTAGGCGATTTCGTCAGCGGCGCCATTGAATGCGATGGACACCGCCAAGGGCAGCAGCCAGATCGCGACGGCGCCAAGCACCACCAAAAAGCCCAGGCACCACTTGCGCGCCTCGCCCGGCATGGCCACCACGCCAGGCCAGCCTTTGCGCACCGCGTAGGCATACGGAATCAGCATCAACGCAGGGACGAAGCCGACCCCTTTGGTGATCACGCCAATGCCCATGGCCGCGCATCCCGCGTAAAACCACCGCCACGCGGGCCCGAGCAGCAGGTGACGAGCCAGGCCGTACATACCCAGAGAGGTGAACAAAATCAGAAAACTGTCGATCTGACCGGTCCGCAGAATGCTGTACGTCTGATACGTGGCCAGGTACAACAGCGCTGCTGTTCGTCCGGCCCGCGGATTCCACAACCGGCGACCCAGGTCGTAGAGCATGGCCGTGACCGATGTGGCAGACAAAAGCCCCGGAATATAAAGGGCAAGGGCGGGCATCCCGGTGAGCCAGGTGAAAAATGCAACCGTCCACATGAAAATCGGGGGTTTATCGCCGTATATCTCGGCGGCTCGGTGCGGAATCAGCCAGGAACCGTTGTGCAGCATCTCCAGCGCAACGCCGAGGAATCGCTCCTCGTCGACATTCTGCGGCTGACGCAGCCCGAACCCGGCGCCAACCAATAAAAGAGCAAGCAACATCAGCCCCAGGCATTCGACGCTGGGTGACAGGGTTCGGCGCACGGTTCAGTCCTTCAAGGTTCTGCTGCGGGCAATCAATTGCAGGTTGCGCAAATAGACGATGGAGCCGAACGCCTGACCGGCGATGAAAACCGGGTCCTGTCGGTAAACGGCGTAAGCGAACAGCAGCGCACTGCCGACGATGCTCAGGTACCAGAAGCTCACCGGAATCACGCTGCGTTTCTTGTATTCGCTGTACAGCCACTGCAGGACAAAGCGACCGGTGAAGGCGATCTGGCCGCTGAAACCGACCACCAGCCACAGGGTTTCGCGGGAGAGGTTCATCCTTCGATCTCCTGCGCATGGGTATGCAGACGCGTGCGCCTGATCAGCCACCAAACGCCGATCAGATCGAGAATGCCCACCAGGGCGCGGTCGATGTTTCCGTATTTGGATACCCCGGCCGTGCGAGGCCGATGGTTGACCGGATGGGTGATCATTCGGCCGTTATGACGCTGGATCAGCGCAGGGATGAACCGGTGCATGTGGTCAAAGTAAGGCAAGCGCAGAAACGCCGCCCGCTCGATCAGTTTCAGCCCGCAGCCGGTGTCCGGCGTCTGGTCCTTGAGCATCCGGCTGCGCAACCCGTTGGCAAAACGCGAGGCCCAGCGCTTGCTCGCGGTATCGCGCCGGTTAATCCGGTGTCCAGCCACCAACTGAAGGTCGGCGGGACCTTGCTCACTGCGCACTAATGCCAGCATGCCGGGGATATCCGCCGGGTCGTTCTGACCGTCGCCATCGAGCGTGGCCAGCCATTGGCCCCGGGCAGCGAGCGCCGCATGGTAGAGCGAAGTGCTCTGCCCCAGCGAACGCTCATGGCGCAGGATGCGCAACGTGCTCAGGCCGCTGTGCCGGGTCTGCCGCAGTTCCTGCAAGGAAGCGTCAGTACTGCCATCGTCCACGACGATGATTTCATACGCCTCATCGGCCAGTGCGATACGGATTTCTTCGAGCAGTGATTTGAGATTGCTCGCCTCGTTCTTTGCCGGAATCAGGACGGATACAAATATGTCTTGGCTCATAGAGGCCCCTATTACCCTGGATTTTTATGATCAAGGGCCAACGTTTCATCTCTGATAAAAGTGGCGGTACCACTTCACAAATTCCGCTACGCCGGCTTCGACCGTCACTTGAGGACGGAAATTGACCCACTGCGCCAATGCCGACACATCCGCCCAGGTCTTGACCACATCGCCAGCCTGCAGCGGCAGGAAGTTGCGCCGGGCTTCCCTATCCAGTGCCGACTCCAGACACTCGACGAAATCCAGCAGCGCCACCGGCGTGCCGCGCCCGATGTTGAAGATCCGGTGGGCGCCATCGCCAGGCCCGTCCGATAACGGCGGTCTTGGGCGCAGGCGCGCAATGCTTTCGACGATGTCGTCGATGTAGGTGAAGTCGCGCGACATCTGGCCTTGGTTGTAGAGGTCAATCGGCCTTTCGTTAAGGATCGCTTCGGTAAATTTGAACAGCGCCATGTCGGGGCGCCCCCAAGGTCCGTAAACGGTAAAAAAACGCAGGCCGCTGGCCTTCAGTCCATACAGATGGCAATAGCTGTGGGCCATCAGCTCGTTGGCACGCTTACTGGCGGCATACAACGAAATCGGATGATCGACGGCGTCTTCGACGCTGAACGGCATTTTGCTGTTGGTGCCGTACACTGAGCTGCTCGATGCATAAATCAGATGCTCGGGTCGATAGTGCCGGCAGGTTTCGAGCACATTCAGAAAACCCACCAGGTTCGATTGCGCATAAACGTCCGGGTTGTCCAGCGAGTAGCGAACGCCCGCCTGGGCAGCCAGATGAATAACCTCTGTGAAGCCGTGATCCTTGAACAATGCCATCAAGGCCGGTTTGTCGACGATATCCAGTATCTGGAAATGAAAACCCGACAAGGGCTTCAGTTCTTTGAGCCGTGCGTGTTTGAGTTCCACGCTGTAGTAGTCGTTGAGATTATCGATACCGACCACCTCAAGACCTTCCTGACACAAGCGCTTGACCGTGTGATACCCGATGAAACCGGCGGCGCCGGTGACCAGTACGGTCATAGCGGGCGCGCGCCAATCAGCGCATTATTGCGGGTCGATACCCACGTCAGCTTCATGCCTTGCTCCACTGCACAATTAATAAGGCCGGTGACGTCGTCGATGGGAGTTTTCGCCGTACCCGTGATGAACCGCAGTCCTCTGCAGCCATGCATACGGTGCACGTCTGATTGTTAAGATGGCGTAACAGGTTGATTTAAGTTTTGTGACCATTGCCAAAGTACGGCGACGAATTCAGTTGCCATTGGCACACGTCAATTTAAAGTGCATGCCAGCAGGAGAAAATCATGACCCCGGGAAGGAATGCATAATCATGAGCACTGAGCAAGAAACGACCTTCGACGAGCCGCGACTCAACAGCACCGAAATCCGCATTCTGGGTTCGTTGATCGAAAAACAGGCCACCAGCCCGGAAACCTATCCGCTGACCCTCAATGCGCTGGTGATTGCCTGCAACCAGAAAACCAGCCGCGAGCCGGTGACGAGCCTCACCCAGGGTCAGGTCGGCCAAAGCCTGCGCGCCCTCGAAGGACGCGGCTTTACCAAACTGGTGATGGGCAGTCGTGCGGATCGCTGGGAACACAAAGTCGACAAGGCACTGGAACTGGTGCCGGCTCAGGTTATTCTTGCGGGGCTGCTGTTCCTGCGCGGCCCGCAAACAGTCAATGAACTGCTGACCCGCAGCGGCCGCATGCATGACTTCGAAGATGCCGAACAGGTGGTGCATCAACTGGAACGCTTGATCGCTCGCGGTCTGGCGCTGTTGATTCCGCGCCAGGCCGGTCAGCGTGAAGACCGATACATGCACGCCTTGGGCGACCCGGCGGACATCGAGGTGATCCTGGCGGCACGGCAGAACCCGACCGAGCGTGGCGCGGGTGGGGGCGTATCGGTTGAGCGGATCGAAGAGCTTGAGGCGCGAATTGCGGCGCTGGAAGAGCGTCTGGCCCGCCTCGAATAAACAACGCGACCTGTGTAGCAGCTGCCGAGCCTGCGAGGCTGCGTCCGGCTGCGCAGCAGTCGTTAAATAAGCGATGCGGTGTTTCAGGAAAACCTTACATATAGGGTTTACGACTGCTGCGCAGCCGGACGCAGCCTCGCAGGCTCGGCAGCTGCTACACAGGCTGCGGTTATTCACCGTCCCAGTAATCCACGCCATCCGCCGGTCTGGCGACGGCGACGAAGCCCGAGGTATTGCCCTCGGCATCGACCTTGAAGTCGTCCATCACCGCGTACTTGCCGGAATCGGGGTACTCGCAAATCTCGGGTGATTGTTGGGTGCTGACCGCCAGGTACCGCAGTTCAGCGTTGCTGGTGTTGATGATCTGGTGCGCGGTTTCAGGGCCGCCCGGCGGGCAGGCAATGACATCACCGGCGCGAACGGGAAAGCGCTCGGCGCCCAAGCGAATCTCCCCTTCCCCGGCCACGATGTAAAACATCTCCTCGTTGACCCGATGACTGTGAAACGGGCTGCCACGCATCCCTGGTTCCAATGCGTACAGGCGATAACCCAGCTTCTGCGCGCCAAGTTGCTGGCCGATGCGCGCCTGCCGTTGCTGATAGCGGTCGGCGGTGTCTCCCGTCGGGGCAAACGCTTCGGGCAGCGGTTCAAGCTCGGCCTGATCCAGATTAAGAATGGCAGGATGCATGAGTCACCTCAGTCACGGTTTCGCTTGCTGGGCAGCAGGATAGCCAAGGCCACTGCGGGCAAAATCCACGGCTTTGTGAAACTGCTCATCGGTCGGCCGCACGCCGGTGTACAGCACGAACTGCTCCAGCGCCTGGATCGCGATCACCTCCAGTCCGGTGATCACTCGCTTGCCTTCAGCACGAGCGCGCACAATCAACGGTGTTTCCGAGGGGACTGCCACTACATCGAAGACAGTCTCGGCAGCAGCGATGGTTTCAACATCGAACGCCAGCTGATCGGCCTCGGGGCCGGACATGCCAATCGGTGTGACGTTGATCAGCAACTGCGGCCGCTCCGAGCCCAGCTCCGCTTGCCATCGATAGCCCAGCGATTCGGCCAACGCACGTCCGGAACGCTCGTTACGGGCAACGATCAGGCCATTTTTGTAGCCACCATCGCGCAAGGCACTGGCCACAGCCTTGGCCATGCCGCCGCTGCCGCGCAGGGCAAAGGTCAATTCCTTCGGCACCTGGTGGGTGTCAAGCAACTGGGCGATCGCGATGTAGTCGGTGTTGTAAGCCTTGAGATGGCCGTTAGTGTTGACGATGGTGTTGATCGATTGAATGGCCGCGGCGGAGGCGTCCAGTTCATCGACCAGGGCTATGCAGGCCTCCTTGAACGGCATCGACACGCCGCAACCACGAATCCCCAAGGCGCGAATACCGCCAACGGCGCCTGGCAGATCCTGGCTGCTGAAGGCCTTGTAGTAAAAATTCAGGTCCAGTTGCTCATACAGATGATTGTGAAACCGCAGGCCGAAGTTCCCGGGACGTGCGGAAAGCGACATGCACAGCTGGGTGTCTCTGTTGGGGTTCATCTGCATGAAAAATCTCCTTGAATAGCACTTTCAGATGGACGGGATTAGCCATTCCATCGGGTCTGATCGATCATAACGGCGTGTCTGCACGCGGCCTCACTGAACCGTAAAGAAGCCAGTACAGACCTTACACAACATTTACCCAACGGCTGTGCTGATTTTGAGAAAAACGCTGTCCTAGAAGTATTCCCGCGACAATCCTTGGGTCTATTGCAGACACAAGCGCCGGGGCGAAGAACCGAGGAACTATCATGATCCGTAAAATCCCCACAGTAGCCTTGCTGATCGGTGCTCTTGCTATCGCAGGGCAGGCAGAGGCTGGCGGCGGTCACGGCGGTCACGGCGGTCACGGTTGGGAAGGGCCGGCGGTATTTGGCGCGATCGTTGGCTCGGCCATCGTCGGTTCGGCCATCATCAACAGCAACCGGCCGGTCTATGTACAGCAACCGGTTTACGCTCAGCCACAACCGGTTTACTACGGCCCGCCCCCGGTTTATTACCAGCCGGCACCGGTCTACGTGCAGCAACCGGTCTATTACGGCCCGCCGCCAGTTTACTATGGCCCGCCACGTGGTTATTACGGTCCACCGCGCGGTTACTACGGCCCTCCCCACGGCTATGGTCGCTGGTAACGGAATCATCAGGCCCCGCCTCAACAGCGGGGCCTTTTTTGTGACCGTCCGTCGGCAGAGGTCTGGATAAATCTCGCCAAGGTCGCTGTCGGGACAGTCTTTGCGGGGCAAGTTGGCAAGATTGACTCGCCATCCTTCCCCCGCGCTGGGGAAAACGGTCATATTTATGTCATGTCGGGTCCGCAATCTTGGATCTGTCCGTAAACAACAGGTTGATAAAAACAAGGACGACCTCATGCCCACGCAAAACCCGCACCGCATTGTCGGCTTGTGCACTTCCAGCAAGGTGTACAACGCACTGACCGAACTCAAGCACCTGGAAGGCCATCGCAGCGCCAAGTTTCTTTCGCTGCTGGCAGAAAACCTGGTGCGAAAAGGCCTGCTCAACGAGCAGGAAGTGGTCCATATGCTGGATCTGGTGGTCGACTGAAGCGAAGCCTCACTGGCATCAATGACGACTATCGAAAGCGTTGATTGTCCGTTCAAGCGTCCGGTCCGTAAGGTAGCTCCACAGATTGATGGAGGTACTTATGTCCCAGGTTCAGATCATGTCCGTTATCGGCAGTGCCGTTCCCGCACCGCTCAGAGAGCTGGGATTGCTCGCCTGTTGGTACCTGGTGCAGGACGGCGAACCGATCAGCGGCCCGCTCACCTCGCTGCCGGCCGCCCAGGCATTGTCGCAACGTATCGGCCAAGGCCAACTCAGCGCTTAAGGCAGCTGCACCCGCGGCTTGGTTTCAATGAAGATTGACCAGCTCGACATAAACAGCGCGGCGATCAGCGGCCCGATCACAAAGCCATTGAGGCCGAAGACCGCCAGACCGCCAAGGGTCGAGATGAGGATCAGATAGTCCGGCATCTTTGTATCCTTGCCCACCAGGATCGGTCGCAGCACGTTATCCACCAGACCGATCACAAAAATCCCGAACAGCCCCAGCACCACGCCCTGCCAGATCGCCCCGGCGAACAGGAAAATGGCCGCCACCGGTGCCCAGACGATCCCCGCCCCCACCGCTGGCAACAGGGATAGAAACGCCATCAATACCGCCCAGAGCAACGCGCTTGGGACGTCCAGAAACCAAAAAATCAAACCGCCCAACGCGCCTTGCGTGATTGCCACCAGCAGGTTGCCCTTCACTGTCGCCCGCACCACGCGATTGAACTTGAGTTGCAAGCGACGTTTCTGGTGCTCCTGCAGCGGCACAGCGGCACGAACTTTTCGCGCCAGTTCGGCGCCGTCCCGCAGAAAGAAGAACAGCAGGTACAGCATGATGAAAAACCCCACCACGAATTCGAACGTACCCTGACCAAAACTGAAGGCTTTGTTGGCGATGAACTCATTGCCCGACACTGCACTCTTGATGATTTTCTCCCGCAACCCGTCCAGCTCGCCAACCCCGGCCCGATCGAGCACGTGCTGAAAGTACGGCGGCAGGCTGTGTTTGAAATGCGTCACATACCCGGCGATGTCCAGTTCGCCGCTTTCGATGCTCTTGTACAGCGCGGCCCCTTCTTGAACCAGCAAGATACTGAGGATGATCACCGGCAGGATCGCGATCACCAGGCAGATGCTCAGGGTGAGCAGCGACGTCAAGTTGCGCTCCCAGCCGAACCTCAGTTGCAGTCGACGCTGCAGGGGCGCGAAGAGGATGCCAAGGATCACCGCCCAGAACACCGCGCCGTAAAACGGCAGCAAAATCCAGACGAAAGCGGCGGTGACCAGCCCCAGCAAAATCACCAGTGATTTGTTTTGTACTGTCTCTTCGTTCATGTCCAATCCATGTCAGTCCGCAAGGACACAATGTCGCGCCCTGATGCTTAGTCCGCCACGGTTCGCCCGAGTGCCATCCGTTTGTTCATCAAGCATAGATCCAGATCAATGAATCCCACGGGCAAGCCGCTTACTCTCGGCGGCTTTTGTGACCGACTCTGCCATGACTCTCCTGCCTCCAGAACTGCTCGCCCCCGCCGGCACCCTGAAAAACATGCGATACGCCTTCGCCTACGGCGCCGACGCGGTGTACGCCGGTCAGCCGCGCTACAGCCTGCGGGTGCGCAATAACGAATTCGATCACGCCAATCTGGCCCTCGGCATTCACGAGGCCCAGTCTCAAGGCAAGCGCTTCTATGTGGTGGTGAACATCGCCCCGCACAACGCCAAACTGAAAACCTTCCTCAGGGATCTGGAACCGGTGATTGCCATGGCACCGGATGCGCTGATCATGTCCGATCCAGGCCTGATCATGCTGGTCCGCCGGCATTATCCGCAGATGCCGATTCACCTTTCGGTACAGGCCAACACGGTGAACTGGGCCAGTGTCGAGTTCTGGCAGCAACAAGGCTTGAGCCGAATCATCCTGTCGCGGGAACTGTCCCTGGAAGAAATCGCCGAAATCCGCGAGCAAGTCCCGGCGATGGAGCTGGAGGTGTTCGTCCACGGTGCCTTGTGCATGGCCTATTCCGGTCGCTGCCTGTTGTCAGGCTATATGAACAAGCGCGACGCCAATCAGGGCAGTTGCACCAATGCCTGTCGCTGGAAGTACTCGGCGCAGCAGGCCACGGAAAATCAGCTCGGCGAAATCGTGCAGACCTTCCAGCCCGAACCGACCCTGGGCATCGGTGCCCCGACAGATCAGGTGTTTCTGTTGCAGGAAGCCAATCGGCCCGACGAACTAATGCCGGCCTTCGAAGACGAGCACGGCACTTACATCATGAACGCCAAGGACCTGCGCGCGGTGCAGCATGTCGAGCGCCTGACGCAGATGGGCGTGCACTCACTGAAAATCGAGGGCCGGACCAAATCCCATTTTTACTGCGCACGCACCACTCAGGTTTACCGCCGGGCGATCGACGACGCGGTAGCCGGTCGCGCGTTCGACCGCAGCCTGATGACGGATCTGGAATCCCTCGCCCAGCGCGGCTACACCGAAGGTTTCCTGCGGCGGCACGTGCATGACGAATACCAGAACTACCAGCACGGCAGTTCGGTGTCGGAGCGTCAGCAGTTTGTCGGCGAGCTGACCGGTGAACGGCGTGACCGGATGGCGGAGGTCAAGGTGAAGAATCGATTTGGTCTGGGCGACCATATGGAAATGATGACGCCCAAGGGCAACTTCCAATTCGACTTGCATGAGCTGCAAAACGTTAAAGGCGAGCCGATCGAGGTGGCGCCGGGGGACGGGCACACCGTGTACCTGCCGATTCCGGATGCGGTGGATTTGCAGTTTGGGTTGTTGATGCGGGATGTCAGCGTAAGCTGAATATCATCAAGCGACACAAAATCTTGTGGGAGCGAGCCTGCTCGCGAAGACGGACTCTCAGCCAACATCATTGTTGAATGTTGAACCGCTTTCGCGAGCAGGCTCGCTCCCACAGGTAAGCCGTTACGCGAACTCCTCGCGCAACATCCCCACAAACGCTTCCCGCGCCGGGTGAACCCCGGCGTTTTCATGCCAGTAAAACAGGTTGTCGATCGCCGTCAGCTCGGGGAACTCATACCCCGCGCAACCCGCCCCTTTGGCGTACTGATCAAACACGCCTTTTGGCACCAGCGCGACACCCGCCCCGGCACTGACGCAGCCGACAATCGCCCCGTAACTGGCCAGGCTGACGATCGGCAACGCCTGCCCTTGTCGCAGCAACCAATGCTCCAGCGCCGCCCGGTAGGGACAGCCCTGAGGCCACATGAACACGGTCTTGTCCTGCAAATCCGCGATGTCACGCACCGGCCCCAGAGACGTCGAGGCAATCAGCAGCAGCTCCTCGCGGTACATCGGCGTGCGCTTGAGGTGTGAGCGCTCGACATCCACTGCGACGATCGCGCCGTCGAGCCGGTGATTGAGCGTGTCGTCGAGCAATTGGCTCCAGGTGCCGGTGGTCAGCTCCAGCGCCACCGCCGGGAAACGCTTGTGGAATTTTGCCAGCAAACGCGGCAATCGACCGGTCGCCGACGACTCGATGGCGCCAATGCGCAACGGCCCGGACGGCTCGGCCGAAGGGTCCACCGCGCGCTTGGCTTCAGCCGTCAGGGCGAGAATTTTCGAGGCATAAGCCAGAAAGGTCTGCCCTGCCGGGCTGATTCGCAGCCCTCGGCCCTCGCGCAGAAACAGCGCAACCCCCAGCTCCGCTTCCAGGGACTTGATCCGTGCCGTGATATTCGACGGAACGCAATGCAACAACTCGGCTGCCCGGGCGATGCTGCCGACCTCGGCAACGGTCTTGAACATGCGTATCTGCGCCAGCTCCATACATCACCTAAAGTGAAGAGTTAACGCACTATAAGTCAGTTGTGGAGAACAGTCAGGCTTCTGATACTGGGTGCATCCGCCTATAGGTGCCCGATCATGAAGCCTCCCACGCCCTCTCCCGGTTCTCCCGTCAAAATCATCCTGGCCATGGCATTTGTGGTCGGCTGCTGGGGTTATTCACCGACCGGCATTCATATCGGTTTGCAGGCCTATGAGCCTGGTCATCTGGCCTTGCTGCGGTTTCTGCTGGCGTCGGCATTCATGGCGGTGGTCGCGGTGTTCCGAGGCATCAACCTGCCGAACAGGCGTGACCTGCCGCTGCTGTTCGCGCTCGGTTTCTTTGCCGTGAGCCTGCACCATGTCGCGCTGAATTTCGGCCAGCAAAGTGTCAGCGCCGGCGCCTCCAGTGTGTTGGCGCAATCAACGCCGTTGTTCAGCACGTTGCTGGCGCGCTTCGTGCTCAAGGACCGGGTGAGCGTGTGGCGCTGGGGCTGCGTGTTTCTGGGGTTGATCGGCGTGGTGATTGTGGTGGCCGGTGATCACGGACTGGGGAGCATCGACACCCATGGTTTGCTGATTGTGTTGGCGGCGGTTTCGTGGAGTTTCTACTTTGCCTTGCAGAAGCATCACTCGCGGCGCTACGACGGGCTGACATTGGTGTGTTACACGGTTTGGTTCGGGACGCTGCTGCTATTGGTTTATCTCCCGGGGCTGGTGAGCCAGGTCATTACCGCTCCGGTTGAAGTGCAGCTTGCGGTCATCGGGTTGGGCATTTTCCCAAGTGCCCTCGCGTATCTCGCCTGGGCCTATGTGCTCACTCATGTGGATTTGAGCCGCGCGACGATGACGCTGTATCTGATTCCACCGACCGCCATGGCGATTGCCTCTTTTGCGCTGGGCGAGCGACCGACGTTGATGATCGTTGGGGGAGCACTGGTGGTGCTGGTCAGCGTGTTGGCCTTGAATCTGGAACGCAGGCCGGTGGTAGCTCGAGTAACCGAGGCCTGATCCAGACCTGTCGTGCACAAAAAAACCGGTGCAATGGCCAATGCCAGTCAGTTATGGCGCAGAACCTGTGGGAGCGGTGTTCAAATCCTTAACTGATTGGCACTAGGCGCAATGGCCGGGTTTCTCTTTATCGCCTGTCATCGGACAGCGGTGTAGGCTCATCTGCCGGAGGAACGTCCTCGGCCGCATCAGGATCCATCCAGTCTTCAGGTCGATCAGCGTCACCCTCGGCCGGGTCCCGCGAAGGGTCCATGCCGGGTGGCACGTCATGATCCATGGTCGGCTTGTCGGTTCCGGGCATGGGTCGGGTTGGGTCGGTATTGGGCGTTCCACCCTGGAACATCGAATCGTTAGCCATGACGCACCTCACTGATGAGGTCCAGCAAATCTGGGCCGTACTCGTTGGAAGCAGGGCCGCGGATGAGGTGCTATCGAGTAGACAAACGGTGGTCAGCGATCGGCCGAAAACCGGTCGCGACTGTTGGTCAGGTGCAGCCACATGGCCGCCCGCGCCGCATCCGGATCCTGGCGTTTGATGGCGTTGAGAATCGCCTCGTGCTCAAGGTTGGCCAAGTGCCCGAGCTTGCTCAAGTCCACTGCGCCGCGCTCGGCGGCATTGACGCGGGTGCGCGGGATCATGGCGCTGCCCAGGTGCTGCATGATTTCGGTGAAGCACACGTTGCCGGTGGCTTCGGCGATCAGCAGGTGGAAGCGCTTGTCGGCTTCGACGCAGCTGTCGTTGTTGGCCAGCAGGCTTTGATAGTCGTCCAGCGCTTCGCGCATCTGTGCCAACTGATGATCCGTGCGACGGGTTGCCGCCAGTGCGGCGGCCTGGGTTTCCAGGCCCATGCGCAACTCCAGAATGCTGCGCACCCCCAGCGCGGTATCGACGTTCAACCGAAGCCCCTGCTCCGGCGCTCGTTCAATCACAAAGGTGCCAATACCGTGCCGGGTTTCCACCAACCCGGACGCCTGCAACTTCGAGATCGCCTCGCGCACCACCGTGCGACTGACCCCGTGCTCCTGAACAATCGTGTTCTCGGACGGCAGCTTGTCCCCGGGCAGCATCTGGCCGAGCAAGATGCTCTGGGTCAGTTTGGCGACCAGGTCATGGGCCAGGTTGTGGGTGCGCTTGCGGGCAGGCGCGTCGAGGTCTTCTTGCATGGCGATCATCCTAAAGCAGGGCTAACGGAATCGTAGCACTGCGCTGGACGGGAATCTCAGGAAAACGCCGACCAACTTGTATGACAACACTCAACAAACAGGGTATTCGAGACCATCAGAAAGGTCATTCATCAGCGCAAAAGAATAATAAACACTCCATAAAGCGCCATATTGTTGGGCGACTACTCTTGCGGTATGAAAAAACGTAGTTGTATGATGTCTATCAACATCGCAACACCCAGTCGCACCCCGCATAAAAATAATCAGTGGGAGATAACGCAGTGAATACATCCATATCCGGGATGAACGATGGCGCCGATTCGGCCCTGAAGTCCGCAATCTCGAAAGTGAAACGCCATGTTCTGCCGCTGTTCGTGATCATGTTCATCGTCAACTACATCGACCGCGTGAACATCGGCTTCGTCCGCGCCCACATGGAACACGACCTGGGCATCGGCGCTGCCGCCTATGGCCTCGGCGCCGGGCTGTTCTTCATCGGTTACGCGCTATTTGAAGTCCCCTCCAACATCCTCCTGCAAAAAGTCGGCGCGCGAATCTGGCTGACCCGCATCATGCTGACCTGGGGCCTGGTCGCGGCTTGCATGGCGTTCATCCAGAACGAAACCCACTTCTACATCCTGCGATTCCTGCTGGGCGTGGCCGAAGCAGGTTTCTTCCCTGGAGTGATTTACTACTTCACCCGCTGGTTACCTGGCGTTGAACGCGGCAAGGCGATTGCCATCTTCCTCAGCGGTTCGGCGATTGCTTCGCTGATCTCCGGCCCGCTGTCCGGGTTACTGCTGCAAATCAGCGGTTTCGGTATGCACGGCTGGCAATGGATGTACTTCATTGAAGGGATGTTCTCAGTCGGGCTGTGCGTGTTCGTCTGGTTCTGGCTGGACTCCAAACCCCACGACGCCAAATGGCTAAGCCGTGAAGAACAGGACGCGCTGGTCAAGGCCATCGACAACGAACAACTGGCCCGCGAAGCCGCGACGCCGATCAAACCGTCGTTGGGCAAACTGCTCAAGGATCGCCAGATCATCCTGTTTTGCCTGATCTACTTCTTCATCCAATTGACCATTTACGCCGCGACCTTCTGGCTCCCTAGCATCATCAAAAAGATGGGTGACCTGAGCGATATTCAAGTCGGGCTGTTCAACTCGATTCCGTGGTTGCTGTCGATCGTCGGCATGTACGCCTTCGCTTCGCTGTCGGCCAAGTGGAAACACCAGCAAGCCTGGGTCGCCGCTGCCCTGCTGATCGCGGCGGCCGGGATGTTCATGTCCACCACCGGCGGGCCGATCTTCGCTTTCGTCGCCATCTGCTTTGCTGCGCTGGGTTTCAAATCGGCGTCGTCGCTGTTCTGGCCGATTCCTCAGGCCTATCTGGATGCACGGATCGCGGCAGGCGTAATCGCACTGATCAACTCGGTGGGCAACCTCGGCGGCTTCGTCGCACCGACCACGTTCGGTCTGCTGGAAGAACGCACCGGCTCGATTCAGGGCGGGCTGTACGGCCTGGCCGCGACCTCGATCATTGCCGCGATCATCGTCTTCGCCGCACGCAATAAACCGAAATCCGCACCTGCCGTTGCACTGGCCAAACCAGCACCCAACCACGCGTGAACATCTGTTTTGAAGGACATGAAAATGAACGCACAAGAAACCGCCAAAGCCCCGATCATCACCAGCATGCAGGTTGTTCCGGTGGCCGGCCACGACGGCATGTTGCTCAACCTGAGCGGCGCCCACGGGCCGTTTTTTACACGCAACATCGTGATCCTCACGGACAACGCCGGTCACACCGGCATCGGTGAAGTACCAGGCGGCGAGCGCATTCGCCAAACCCTCGAAGACGCTCGCTCATTAGTGGTCGGCAGCCCGATCGGCACGTATCAGAAGATCCTCAATCAAGTGCGCCAGACCTTCGCCGATCGTGATGCCGGCGGTCGCGGGTTACAGACGTTCGATTTGCGCATCACCATCCACGCCGTCACCGGCCTTGAAGCTGCGTTGCTTGATCTCCTGGGTCAGCACCTGGACGTGCCGGTCGCCGCCCTGCTCGGCGAAGGTCAGCAGCGCGATGAAGTGAAGATGCTCGGCTACCTGTTTTATGTTGGCGATCGCAACGAAACCGATCTGGCCTACCGCAGCGAGCCGGACGCCGACAACGACTGGTTCCGCGTGCGTCACGAAAAAGCCATGACTGCCGAGGCGGTGGTGCGCCTGGCCGAAGCTGCCCACGCCCGCTACGGTTTCAAGGACTTCAAACTCAAGGGCGGCGTGCTCAGTGGCGATGAAGAAATCGAAGCCGTCACCGCCCTGGCCGAACGCTTCCCCGATGCGCGCATCACCCTCGATCCGAATGGCGCGTGGTCACTCAAGGAAGCCATTCGCCTGTGCCGGGATCAGCATCACGTCCTGGCTTACGCCGAAGACCCGTGCGGCGCGGAAAACGGCTATTCGGGCCGGGAAGTCATGGCTGAATTCCGTCGCGCCACGGGTTTGAAAACCGCCACCAACATGATCGCCACCGACTGGCGGGAAATGGGCCACGCGATCCAGTTGCAATCAGTGGACATTCCGCTGGCCGACCCACACTTCTGGACGATGCAGGGCTCGGTCCGTGTGGCGCAGATGTGCCATGAGTGGGGCCTGACCTGGGGTTCGCATTCCAACAACCACTTTGATATTTCCCTCGCGATGTTCACCCACGTCGCGGCCGCCGCGCCGGGTGAAATCACCGCCATCGACACCCACTGGATCTGGCAGGACGGTCAGCGCCTGACCAAAGCGCCGCTGCAAATCGTTGGCGGCTGTGTGCAGGTGCCGAAGAAGTCTGGGTTGGGCGTCGAACTGGACATGGATCAACTGGCCAAGGCTCATGAGTTGTATAAAGGCATGGGATTGGGCGCGCGGGATGACAGCGTGGCGATGCAGTTTCTGATTCCGGGTTGGAAGTTCGATAACAAGCGGCCGTGTCTGGTGCGCTAACTCTATTGGGATATCGCAATCCCTGTGGGAGCGAGCCTGCTCGCGAAGACGTCGGCACATCCAGCATCAATGTGACGGATAGACCGCTTTCGCGAGCAGGCTCGCTCCCACAGATTCTTGCGCTGCTTGCAGCAACCATTGCTTGAACGCGGCCATCGCCGATGTTTCGGGGCGGGACAGCAAGCGGGTCAGCCAGTAACTGCCGGTGCTGATCCCGATGGCGAACGGTTGCTCGATTGCACCCGCCGCCAGTTGCCGGGCGAACATCAGCGGCGGCGCCAAGGCCACCCCCGCCCCTTGCAGCGCTGCCTCCATCATCGCCAGCGATGAGTCGAAGATGATGCTTCGGGGCGATGCTGTGTGGGTCGATAAGCCGGTGGCCTGGAACCATTCGGGCCACTCGTCCGCGCGGTAAGAACGCAACAGCGTTTGCTGCAACAGGTCTGTCGGTGTTTTCAGTTGCCGGGCAATCTCGGGAACACACAACACCGACAGCGGCGCCTCGATCAACCTCACCGCTTCAATGCCATGCCACGCCCCCGCGCCAAAACGAATCGCGTAATCCAGCCCTTCAGCCGCCACATCCACTCGATTGTTGTGGGTCGACAGGCGCAAATCTATGAACGGATGTTTCGTCTGGAAGTCCGTCAGCCGTGGCAACAACCAGCCCACCGCGAATGTCCCCACCGCGCCGACCGTCAAGACCTCGCGAAAATGTCCGCCCTCGAATCGCTCAAGAGTGTGCGCGATACGGTCGAAGGACTCCCGCAATACCGGCAACAGGGTTTCGCCCTCGCTGGTCAGCATCAGCCCGCGGGGTAGCCGCTTGAACAGGGTCACCCCAAGTTGAGACTCAAGGCTCTTGACCTGATGACTCACCGCCGCCTGAGTGACACACAACTCAACGGCCGCCCGGGTGAAACTCAAGTGCCGGGCAGAGGCCTCGAAGGCGCGTAATGCATTGAGCGGTAATTGAGGCCGGATCATGTCCACTCCCAAATTTTTCTAATGGCTCGCCCGAAATATCATCGGTTGTCGAACCTCGGAAGACTGCATAGATTTGGCTCGCCCATCAGCCGCCCGGACTGAAAAGCCGCTCGGAGTGTAGCGGCTAATACCCTTGAACCTCATAGAAAGTGACTCAATCATGCATAACAAGCTCGCATACTACAGCGCTTTCGCACTGTTCCTCAGCGCCGGTCATTGCGTTGCTGACGACCGCATCGAAGCCATCGTGAAGGCCACCATCGAACCGGTGATGCAGCAACAGCAGATCCCCGGTGTCGCGATTGCGATTACCGTCAACGGCCAACCGCATTACTTTAACTACGGTGTGGCCTCGAAGGAAAACGGCAAAGCCGTCACCGAAGACACCCTGTTCGAGATCGGCTCGGTGAGCAAAACCTTCACCGCCACACTCGCCGCCTACGCTCAGGCCACCGGCAAACTGTCCCTGTCGGACAAGGCCAGCAGCGTGCTGCCGGATCTGCGTGGCAGCGCGTTCGATAACATCAGCGTGCTGCAACTGGGCACCTACAGCGCCGGCGGCCTGCCGCTGCAATTCCCCGACGATGCCGATGCACCGGACAAGATGCTCGGCTATTTCAAGCAGTGGAAACCGACCTATGCGGCGGGCACCCATCGGCAGTATTCAAACCCGAGCCTGGGGTTGTTCGGTTACCTCGCAGCCCAAAGCATGGACGCACCGTTTGATGATGTGATGGAAAAGATCCTGCTTCCGAAACTCGGACTCAAGCACACCTATCTCACAGTGCCGCAGGCTCAAATGGGTCTTTACGCTCAGGGTTACAACAAGGAAGACAAACCTGTACGAGTTGGGCCGGGGGCACTGGATTCGGAGGCTTATGGCGTGAAAACCAGCGCTGCGGACCTGATTCGTTATGTTGAGGCGAACATGAAACCGACCCGCCTTGAAGATCCGATGCAGCGGGCAATCGCCGCGACGCATACCGGTTACTACAAGGTGGGCGAGATGACTCAGGGATTGGGTTGGGAGCTCTACAACTACCCGGTCACCCTCGATACATTGCTGGCGGGTAACTCGACACAGATGGCGATGGAAGCTCACGAAGTCCAGTGGCTGACCCCGCCGCAACCTCAACCAGAAAACGTATTGATCAACAAAACCGGCTCAACAAGCGGCTTCGGTGCTTACGTGGCGTACGTGCCGTCGAAAGACATCGGCATCGTGATCCTGGCCAACAAAAACTATCCGAACCCTGAGCGGATCAAGATTGCTCATACGATACTAAGCGCTCTGAGCAAGTAGCCGAGAAACGCGATTTCTCGCAGCAGGCAAACAAAATGGGCGACCCCTTTGAGGTCGCCCATTGTCGTTACTGCGTCAGCTCAATGCCGAGTCGTCGGCTGAGCGTCAGGTGCATCGCTTCTCGGATCAAGATTTTCCCGTGCCTGATTCACCAACAACTCGGTGACCGCCGCCAATTGCTGAATCGACAGCAGCACCTTGCGGTTCGAGCCTTCCAGTTTTCCGGCAAAATTCGCAATCAGGACAGTCAGGGAGGCAAGGTTTTCGCAGGCCTGATTTAGCAGGGTTAGTGTGTCGACGCCAGGAGCAACAGTGAAAATCTGCTGGGTCGTGGCGGTACGCCTGGGGCTTCGGGTGACTGCACCTTTTGCGGTTTCACACAGCTTCGCGGGATCGAGATGATCGGCATCGGTTGGGGTTTGCGGTTGGTGCTTGCTGAACTTTTTCACAGACGAGGCTCCTTTTTGTGCCATTGGTGTTTTTCGTCCCTGGATCCCTCAGTGTCGCGGATTCCCACGTACGACCGCGATTTTGCGGTGGCTGACGAAGGCTAGCGGTGCTCTCTGACAGAAACCAGTTCATAAAGACCGACAGGACTTGCAGGAAACTTCCGAGACCAATAGAAGACCGTACATCTCACCCCGAAACACCCGTTTTTTTGTAGCAGTTACCGAGCAAAAAAAATGGGCGACCTCTTGAGATCGCCCATTTTTCATTGTTGTAGCAGCTGGCGCCAGCGGCTACAAAAGTCTGCGTTTAATCATCCGGCATTTCAGGCGGCTTGGCGGGTTTCGCCGGTTTGCCTGGTTTTGCGCCCTTGGCGCCCTTTGCACCATTGACCGGTTCAGCCGCTTCAACAGGCGTCGCGACCGTCGGCGCTGCGGCTTCTTTCTCAGTCGCTGGCAAGGCGTCGATCGTATCGAAAATTTTCTTCAAATCGACCGATTTTGATTCATCCCCCGAACTCTCAAACTTCTTCTCGCCGTCCTTGCCGACCAGGATGACTTTGCTCTTCGCGCCGGCACCCAACTTGAGCGAGCGGATCAATGCCGCCGTGTCTTGCGGCCCCAGGTCTTTGCCCTCGCGCTGGCCCATCAAATTGAGCACGGTGTACAGGACCATGTTTCGCTCGGTGAACCCCTTGCGGTTTGCCGGCTCATCCAGCGACTTTTTCAGGCTCACCCACGTGGGATCGACCGTACTTGGAGCGATGACAATCAGTGGCCGGGACCTGCCCTTGTCCATATCCAGCGGTGAGCCGTCATCGGCAGCGAACAAGGGGCCCGCGAAAGCCAGCAGGGTAGTCAGGGTCAATGACCTGATGAGCATGCGCATCTCCTTTTGATATCCACGCTCTAATGATTGCGCATCGCGGCGTTCGTTCCGGGTGACGCACGCAATTATGTCTCGCCTTGCCCCAAGCTTAGGTCAGGGCGGTCATTGCGCAACAGGCTGAGCTAATCTCATAGCTCAATAACCAAGCCCTGATCCGCGGTGAGGACCTCTGCATGAGCGCTCAGTTGGACCACACCATCGTCTGGTGTCGCGACAAGCAGACATCAGCCAACTATCTGGCAGACATCCTCGGTCTGCCCTGCCCCGAACCCTTCGGCCCGATGCTCATCGTCAAGTTCGACAACGGTGTGTCGTTGGACTTCTACGACAATGACCCGCCGATTGCCTCCCAGCACTACGCGTTTTTGATCGGTGACGACGATTTCGATGCGGCCTTCGCCCGCCTGCAAGCCCGACAGCAACCCTGGTGGGCCGACCCCGGCAAACAACGACCGAACGAGATCAACGATTACGGCGGTGGCCGGCGGGTTTATTTCGATGACCCGGACGGGCATCTGCTGGAGATTTTGACTCGGTCCTAAGGGCGCCTGCCAAGCTGGTTTGTTTCTGGAACCTCTACCGGATTAAAAGGCCAGTTTGTACCCGATCAGCACCAGCATCGTGGCCAGGCAAGGCCGCAGCACTTCATCGGAGATACGGCCAGTCAGGTGGCTCCCCAGGTAAATCCCCGGCAGCGAACCGATCAGCAAGTAACCCAGCACGTGCCAATCCATGTTGCCCATGCTCGCATGGCCGAGGCCTGCCACCAGGGTCAGCGGTACAGCGTGCGCGATTTCCGTGCCCACCAGGCGGCGGGTAGGCAGCAGCGGATAGAGAATGAACAACGCGACGGTGCCCAGGGCGCCAGCGCCGATGGAGGTCAGGGCAACCATGGTACCGAGGACCAGGCCAGTGATCACGGTCAGCGCATTCAAGCGGTTGCCGCTGGGATTGTAATGACCACCCGCGCGTTTGTGGGCGAAATCGAGCAGGCGTTTCTTGAAGAAAATCGCCAGTGCCGTGGCAAACAGGACAAAACCCAAGGCCTGTTTGATGACCGCGTTCATCGCATCGGGCGACGTTTGCAAGGTGCTCAGGAACCACAACGTCAGCGCCACCGCCGGCACACTGCCAAGGGTCAGCCAACCGGTAATGGCCCAGTCGATGTTCTTATTCTTTCGGTGAACCAGCACGCCACTGGACTTGGTAATCGCCGCGTACAGCAAATCCGTCCCCACTGCGGTGGCCGGATTGACGCCGAACCACAACAGAATGGGAGTCATCAAGGAACCGCCACCTACCCCAGTCATTCCGACAATAAAGCCGACCACCAGACCTGCCACGACTAAACCGAAATTACCGAATTCCATTAACACGCCCACAAAAAACGCATGAAAAATCTGGCCCGCAGCATAGCGATTTTTCTTATAACCACTTATATCGATGCGATCTATCTTTATGCACTTCCTTACTTACTGCACCGGCAAGAAATTCAAAAACAGCAAACTCTGCGCGTAATTCAAGCCGATCCGTCGGTAGCGCTCGTCCAGCATCTGCGTCAGCAGATCCAGCCGCGCGACGATCTTGCCGAACTCCACGGCAAAACTCAGGTTGCTGCCCTCCTCCGAAATTTCGTTGGAGAACAGCAAAGGCTCGCCGTTCTTGCTTTGCCGCTGGCTGAGTATCCAGGTGGCTTTCTCGATATTGCGGGCTGCGTTGCTGACGAACGTCGGGTTGATCGCATCCGTCATGTAGAACTCGAGCCGATTGCCGTGGGCGGTGACGAGCATGCTGCCGATGGCATAGATGAAGGCACCGACGCGGTCGCCGAGAAACTCCGGGCTCATGGCATAACTCAGCGCTGCCAGGTCTTTTTTGCCACCCAGGGTCGGCAGCGGCTGTTGCTGTTCGATGGCCATGCGCACTTGTTTGCCAGCGGTGCGGGCGTCGAGGAAACCTGATTTTTTCAACTCATCCGGGTTGCGCAGGTAAAGCTTGCTCATCAGCAGGTAGAGGCTGTCGAGGTTGTCACGCATCGCCAGGGTCGCCATGCGGTCGACGCTGGTCTGGAGGAATTCCTGGGGTTTGCCTTCGCGGAACTGACTGACGATGTCGCTGCCCTGCTGCTGGCTGCACCCGGAGGTTGCGAGCATCGACAAGCAGGCCAACAGCAGGCAACGGCGACGGATTGGCGGGGTGGTGAGGGGTAAAACTCGAGCCATGGGTTATTGAACTTGGGCATGGGCCGGCAGTGGGGATTCGCCGCAGGCTGGCCAAGGATAGAGCCGTGAATCGTTGAAAAGTGCAGTGCCGACGGTCGCGGCGCCGGTAGCGGCGATGTGCTGATACAGCTCGCCACCCTGCACGCCAGCAATTACACGCCGGTCACCGGCAAGCAAAATATCAAAAGATTGGGCGATGGAACCCTTCAGCTATTCTGCTGCCCATTGAAGTATCGATCGAAGTTCAGAAAGGAGGTTTGAATGCGGACCCTAAAACTGGCCGGCGTCAACGTACCGGTCATCGGCCAAGGCACCTGGCGCATGGGAGAAGATCGTTCCCGGCACACCCAGGAAGTGGCGGCATTGCGCCTGGGCATCGAGTTGGGCATGACCCTCATCGACACCGCTGAAATGTACGGCGAGGGCGGCGCTGAGGAAGTGGTCGGTGAGGCCATCGCCGGCAGACGTGACGACGTGTTTCTGGTCAGCAAGGTTTACCCGCACAACGCCAGCCGCAAAGGCATCCCCTTGGCGTGCGAACGCAGTCTGCGGCGGCTGGATACCGATTACATCGATCTGTACCTGCTGCACTGGCGCGGCCAATACCCCCTCGAAGAAACAGTCGAAGCTTTCGAACGCCTGCGCGAAGAAGGCAAGATCGGTCGCTGGGGCGTCTCCAATTTTGATGTCGACGACCTGGAGGAACTGGCCTCACCGGCCTGTGCCACCAATCAGGTGCTCTACAACCTGGAAGAACGCGGCGTCGAGTTTGATCTGTTGCCCTGGAGCCGCCAGCATCAAATGCCGGTCATGGCCTACTGTCCGATCGGTCAGGGTGGGCCTATGCTGAACCATACAACGCTCAAGCAAATAGCCGCCCGTCACTGTGTGACGCCGGCCCAGGTAGCGCTGGCATGGATGCTGCGTAAGGAAGGTGTGATCGCCATCCCCAAAGCGGTCCGACCGGAGCACGTGCAACTCAACGCGCAAGCCGCGCAATTGCAACTGGAGGCTGGGGATCTGGAGGCGCTGGACCAGGCGTTTCGCGCGCCACAACGCAAACAGCGGTTGGCCATGGTCTGAGCCATCGCAGTCTGTCAGAGGGCTTCGGCATGAGAAGCACTGATCAGGACGATTCCTTTAATCTGCAACGCTTTATCCAGGCACAGGACCCGGTGTTCAAACGGGTCCAGGCCGAGCTGAACGCCGGCCACAAGCGCAGTCACTGGATGTGGTTCATCTTTCCGCAATTCGCAGGGTTGGGCGGCAGCGAGATGTCCCGCCACTTTGCCATTCGTTCCAAAGAGGAAGCGGCGGCGTACCTCAATCATCCACTGCTGGGCTCACGGTTGCGCACCTGCACGCAAATGGTGCTGAACATCGAAAAAAGCTCGAGTGCCGGCATATTCGGCCATCCCGACGATCTCAAGTTTCACTCTTCCATGACGCTGTTCGCCCAGGTTGCTGGCGCTAACAGCGACTTTCATCGAGCACTTGACCAGTATTTTCACGGCATCCTGGATGACTGGACGTTGTTGCTGCTGGACTCAAAACAGGCCCAACTGCCCACCAATCAAGGTTGAAAAGTCGTCGTCCACGAAGGGCAGAATGGCGTCCGCCACCGGTTGCAGTTGCCGGGTGACGTAGTGGTCGTAGTCGATGGGCGCGCTGCGTATTTCCAGCGGCTCGGGCCCGGCGACGGTGATCACGTAACTGATCCAGCCACCGTTCTGGTACTGCCGCGGACGGCCTTGCTGGTCGTTGTAATCATCGGCAATCCGCGCGGCACGCACGTGGGGCGGCACGTTGCGCTGATAGTCATCGAGGGTGCGGCGCAGGCGCTTGCGGTAGATCAGGCGATCGTCGAACTCCCCCGCCAACGTCTTGCGCACGTAGTCGCGCACATAATCCTGATAGGGTTTGCGATTGAAAATGCGCAGGTACAACTCCTGCTGGAATTGCCGGGCCAGCGGCGACCAGTCGGTGCGCACGGTTTCCAGGCCTTTGTAGACCATTTCGTCGGTGCCATCGGCGCGGGTCACAAGCCCTGCATAGCGCTTCTTGCTGCCCTCCTCGGCGCCACGAATGGTCGGCATCAGAAAGCGCTTGTAGTGGGTTTCGAACTGCAACTCCAGGGCACTTTCCAGACCGTATTGCTGCTGCACATGCTCGCGCCACCACTGGTTGACGTGATCCACCAGCGCGCGGCCAATCTGTGCGGCTTCTTGTTGACCATGCGCACGGCGCAGCCAGACGAAGGTCGAGTCGGTGTCGCCGTAAATCACCGTGTGGCCCTGGGCTTCGATCAGCTGTCGCGTACGCAGCATGATTTCGTGGCCGCGCAGCGTGATGGACGACGCCAGGCGTGTGTCGAAGAAACGGCAACCGCTGGATCCGAGCACGCCGTAAAAGGCGTTCATGATGATTTTCAGGGCCTGGGACAGCGGTGCGTTGTGTTCGCGCTTGGCGGTTTCGCGACCTTCGGCGACTCGGGCGACGATGGCGGGCAGGCAATGCCGGGTTCTGGAAAAACGCGCACCGCGAAAGCCTGGCACCGACTCGCTGTCATCGGGATGTTTAAGCCCCTCGATCAAGCCCACCGGGTCGATCAGGAAGGTCCGGATGATCGATGGATAGAGGCTTTTGTAGTCGAGTACCAGCACCGATTCGTACAGCCCCGGTTGCGAGTCCATGACAAAACCGCCGGGGCTGGCCTGCGCAGGCTTGCTCCCAAGGTTCGGCGCAATGAAACCCTGGCGGTGCATCAGCGGCATGTAAAGGTGCGTGAACGCCGCCACCGAGCCGCCGCTGCGATCCGCCGGCAAACCGGTGACGCTGGCCCGTTCCAGCAGAAAGGTCAGCAGTTCGGTCTTGGCGAAAATCCGCGTCACCAGCTCGCAGTCCTTGAGGTTGTACTTGGCCAGGGCCGGTTTGTCCTCGGCGAACATGCGGTTGATTTCATCCATGCGCTGGTACGGATTGTCGATCGACTTGCCCTCGCCAAGCAGGGTTTGCGCGACGTTTTCCAGGCTGAACGAGGGGAAACTCCAGGTTGCCGAGCGCAGGGATTCGATGCCGTCGATGATCAGTCGGCCGGCGGCCGAGGCGAAGTAATGGTTGCGGCTACCGTGCTCGCGCCACTGCATTTCTTCGCCGCCACGCCCCAGTTTCAGCGGCACCGCCAGGCGCCGGGCGTGTTCGTGGAGTACGCGCAGGTCGAATTGCACCACGTTCCAGCCGATGATCGCGTCGGGGTCATGGCGGGCGAACCATTCGTTGAGTTTTTTCAGTAGCAGGGTTCGGGAATCGCAGTATTCGAGCTGGAAATCCACCTCGCTGTCGTCGCCATTGGGCGGGCCGAGCATGTAGACCTGGCGCTCGCCGCAGCCTTCCAGGGCGATGGAATACAGCTCGCCCTGAGCGGTGGTTTCGATGTCCAGGGAGACCAGCCTGAGGCTCGGGCGATAGTCGGGGTCGGGTTTCATTTGCGCATCGAGCAGCAGGCCCTCGGCGTTCGGCGTGCCACTGAACCGGACCGGCGCGGTGATGAAACGCTCCATCATGTAGCGTTCCGGCGGGCGCACATCGGCTTCGAACATGTCGACGCCGGCCTTGCGCAGCGCGGTTTCCAGGCGTATCAACTGACCGTGCTGCTGGCAATACAGACCGAGTACCGGGCGGTGCTCGAAATCCAGCAACGCCAACGGCCGCAGCTCGACGTTCTTTTCGCCGCGCAGCAGCGCTTCGGCCTGCTCACGCTGGGCTGCGGGGATGAACGCCACCGACGGTTGATGAGGCAGGCGGATCCGCTGGGGACCGGTGTCGGTCGCCAGCCAGAACTCGACTTCCGTACCGGCCGGGGTATCGCGCCAATGCCGGGTCAGGACGAAGCCCCGCTGTAAATCCACCACTGCAACCTCAAGATTTGATTCAAGGCGCAATTCTACGCGTCATCGAAGGCGATAGCCCTCTCTGCGAGGTGGATGCAATCCGTGTGGGAGCGAGCCTGCTCGCGAAGGCGGCGTATCAGTCGACACCTATATTGACTGACCCACCGTCTTCGCGAGCAGGCTCGCTCCCACATGGATTGAGTCAGCCCATGGATCAATGAATAACTGTGAAAAATTTCAGGTTTACCGAAGAAAAACCGCTGAATGACGTTTTTTGCGCTTTATCTGCCGCTTTCTCCCTTGCCCTCAGCGCCCGTGTCTACGATTCTTCAAGGACAACGACAACACCTGAGAAACTGCCATGAAAACCGTCGCCCAACTGCTGAAGTTAAAGGCTGAACAGAATCATGAAGTCCACACCATTGCACCGCATCAAATGGTGCTGGAAGCGCTGATGGTCATGGCCGCCAAAAACGTCGGTGCCTTGCCGGTCTTGAGGAATGGCGAGGTCGTCGGCATCATCAGCGAGCGTGACTATGCACGCAAACTCGTGCTCAAGGGCCGCTCCTCCGTCGGTACACCGGTCGAAGACATCATGGTGTCGCCGGTGATCACCGTGGACACCCATCAAACCGTCGAAACCTGCATGGGCATCATGTCCGACAAACGCCTGCGCCACTTGCCAGTGGTGGAAAACGGCACATTGATCGGCTTGCTGTCGATCGGCGACCTGGTCAAGGAGGCCATCGCCGAACAGGCTGAGCTGATTCGCCAGTTGGAGCAGTACATCCGCGGCGAATAGATCAGTCCGGCCAATGCCGCGCGAAGACCGGTGCCAATGTCGGGTGCCGGTCGATGCGCGTAAGCCACGCGAAAAACCCAGGCCTTGCACTGCGTAAATACTCCCGGCTGCCCGCCCATCTGGAAACCACCGCCGCCAGCACATCCAAGGCTCCCGGCGTCTCATCGCCCAGATACAAATCGCCCGAAAACTGATCGGCAAACACCTCCCAACTCCTGTGCAGTCGCGCGCGGGCGCCGGCCATGAGGTTTTGCCTGGACGATTCATCCGCCTCGGCCAACCAGCGCTCGGGGTAATCGATGATGCCAATCGCCGAATAGCAATTGCTGACGATGTACACCAGGCCGCGAATGGCCTGATCCCGCGCGGCGGTGTTTTTCGGCAACAGGTTTGATTTGGGGAACGTGAGCCCCAGGTGAATCAGAATCGCCGCGCTCTCGGTGAGAACGCTGCCATCGGGCAATTGCAGTGTCGGGATCTGCTTGAGCGGATTGAGTTTCTCCAGCGCGTGGGTCGCCTCGGGAGAGGATTCAACGTCGATGAAGCGGTAAGGAATTTCGCAAAGCTCCAGTGCCGCTTCTATCGCGGCTGCGCCGGAGTTCTTGTGTCCGTAGAGTTGGTACATAAACACCTCCTTGCGATTGTCTCTTTGTAGCAGCTGACATCTGGCGATGTTAGAAAATTTTTTTTACCTGCTGCATCCAAATCGCTTTCCGATGGGTAGTACCTGTAGCAGCCCTTGATGCTGCAGAGCGGGTTACTCATTTTCGGAGAGAAATTCATGAACGCCAAACACCTGATTTGCCTTGCCGGTTTACTCACTGCCATACCTGCAGCCTACGCCCAGACCGGTTTGCCCGACAGCATCAAGGTGCCGGACGGACACAAGGTCACCATGGAAACCACCGGGGTCGGCGAGATCACCTACGAATGCCGTGACAAGGCCAATGCAGCCGGCCAGACCGAATGGGTTTTTGTCGGGCCCAAAGCGGTGCTCAATGATCGCAGCGGCAAACAGGTCGGCACCTACTTCGGCCCGCCCGCTACCTGGCAGGCGAAAGATGGCTCGAAAGTCACCGGCACTCAACTGGCCGTCGCACCGTCGAGCCCGGGCAATCTCCCCTACCAATTGGTCAAGGCCAACCCGGCCGAGGGCAAAGGCGCGATGAGCGACGTGAGTTACATCCAGCGCGTAGCCCTCAAGGGTGGCGTGGCCCCAAGCGCCGAGTGTACGGCCGCCAACAAGGGCAAGCAGGAAGTGGTGAAGTATCAGGCGGACTATATTTTCTGGGCGGCCAACTAACACCAGTCCTGCGGGAAATTGGTCTACGCTGCTCTGCACATGCCCCGGCCCTCTGGTCCGGGGCTATTGCCCACTTTGACGGCTGAGCACTGTGTCCTTGCCCCAACCCCTTTTTGATTACGAAGCCCATCTGGCCGCCTGCGCGCGCGGCGAGCGTCAGGCCCTGCGGGATTTGTATGTGCAGGAGAGTCCGCGCCTGCTGGGAGTTGCCAAACGCCTGGTGCGTGACACTGCGCTGGCCGAGGACATTGTCCACGATGCATTCCTCAAGATCTGGGCCGGCGCCGCGCATTTCGACCCGGCGCGGGGTTCGGCGCGAGGCTGGATGTTTAGCGTGACACGGCATCTGGCGCTCAACTTCATCCGTGACAACCGTCGCGAGGTCCACGGCGAGATCGACGTGCAGGACAACACTGAAACCTTCGAGGCTCAGGCGCACTCATCCCGGATTCATCTGTGCCTGGAACAACTGGAACCTGCGCGGCGCAGCTGCATTCTGCACGCCTACGTCGACGGTTATTCCCACGCTGAAATATCACTCAAACTCGGCACCCCGCTGGGCACCGTCAAAGCCTGGATCAAACGGAGCCTGACGGCATTGCGGGAGTGCATGGGATGACCACCAGACCTGCGAATGAAACTTTGGAAGAACTCAACGAGCTGGCCAGCGAATATGTGCTGGGCACGCTCCCGGCGCAACAGCGTGCCGAGGTGCAACAGCGCCTGCGCGACGATGTCGAACTGCGCACGGCGGTCGACACCTGGGAACGCCGCTTGCTCGGCCTGACCGATCTCGCCGAACCCCGGACACCATCACCCCACCTGTGGCAGCGCATCGAGCGCAGCGTGCATGCCTTGAACCGGCAACCGGCAGCGGCGGCTGCGTCGTCATCCTGGTGGAACCTGCTGCCGCTTTGGCGTGGGCTCGCGGGGGCGGGGCTGGCGGCGACCTTGCTGCTCGGCGCCTTGATGTTGACGCAAACCACGGTCCAACCGACCTATCTGGTGGTACTGGTCGCCCCTCAGGACAAAGCGCCTGGTTGGGTGATTCAGGCCAGCAATCCAAGGGAAATCCAGTTGATCCCACTGGGCGTGGCGGAAGTTCCGGCCGACAAGGCACTGGAGTTCTGGACCAAGGCTGAAGGCTGGCAAGGACCGGTGTCCCTGGGCTTGGTCAAACCGGGACAGATGCTCTCGGTGCCGCTGGACAACTTGCCGCCACTGCAACCCGACCAGCTGTTCGAGCTGACATTGGAAAACCCCAATGGATCGCCGACCGGCAAACCTACGGGGCCGATTCAGTTCATCGGCCGAGCGGTGAAAGTGATCTGACGGCGATCACCCAAGCGCCGCGATCAACTCCGTCTCCGTGACAATCGAATGGGCATACGTCGGCCCGTTGATTTCATGGGCCGCGTGCATCGCTTCCGCGCTGAAGGCTGCCGTCGCGTCGCGCACCAAAGTCACGTGGTAACCCAGTTCGGCGGCGAATTTGCCGGTGGTCTCGATGCAGGTATTGGCGAGCATCCCCACCACCACGACTTTCTCGATGCCGTGTTGTTTGAGCAGGAAATCCAGGTCAGTGTTGGCAAAACCGCTGCCGCCCCAGTGCTCCTTGACGACGGTACTCAATGAAAAACCCGGCCTTATCAGCCGGGTTTTTTATGCCTGTTTTTTGCGCTCGGTCACTTGCCGGCCCGCGCCATGCAACGCTGATAACGCTCATCGACCCGCTTGGCAAACCACGCCGTGGTGAGTTTGCGGGTGATTTTCGGGCTTTGCAGCACAATCCCCGGCAACACTGCGCGCGGTAATGGCCGACCTTCCGCCTTTTCGGCCAGGGCGAAAACCCGTGCATAGAGCTGGGTGTCCTCGAATTCGAAGTTTTTGTCCTCCTCCAATTGGTCCCGAAGAGTCGGATTGCGCATGCCCAGTTGCTTGCCGAGCGTGCGCACCGCCAGTTCCGTGGTGCCAGGCATGATCGAATCGTAGCGGACCAGGTCACCATCCAGCGCCAGCGGTATGCCCGACGCGCGACTCACCGCGTTCTGAAACGCGGCATTGCGACTGGCGTACCAACCGGCATTGAAATCGGCAAAGCGATACAGCGGTTGTTTGTAGCTCACCGGATAACCGAGCAAGTGGGCGATACCGAAGTACAGGCCGCCGCGACGACTGAACACTTCATGACGGATCGAGCCGTCCACCGGGTACGGATACGCCTTCGCCTGTTGCTCGGCGAAATCGATGCTGACCTGCATCGGCCCACCGGTGTGCACCGGGTTGAAGCCACCGAACAGCGTCCGCCCCATGGGCACCATACCGATGAAGTCATCGAAGATCGCGCTGAGCTCTTTTTCGCTGCGCGCCGCATTGAGTCGGTCGCTGTAGCTTTTGCCGTTGGATGAACTCACCTGCAGCGCACCTCTCACCAGCAGTCCGGGAATGTGGGCTTTGTCGGCACGACGGTCGATCTCCTCGCGGGCGATTTTGCCCAGGCCCGGTACCGGTGGGTCCACCTGAAAAGTCGACTCCTGCTCGGTGACCGCCAGTACCGAGCACAGGTTTTGGGTGGATGGATAAATGTTCTGGGCAGCAAATGCTGCGTAAATGTCGGTAGCCCAGCCCTGGCGATCGGCGGTTTTGGCCGGCAGCAGGCGCACGATCTCGGCCTTGACCTCGGCAGGCTTGCGCGCAGGGAGCTCTTGCGTGCGCTGAGTACCGCAACCCGCCAGCACCAGCAGCGCGGCGACGCTCATCATCAATCGATTGGCTTGCATGTTGCTCCATCAAATCCGTTGAGCCGGGGTAACCATACGATCAATGGCATGGCGCAGGCTATGACTCTCGCCGCCCCCCACTGTTCCCCGTAGCAGCGCGGGGCCTTTTTCCGTTTGGCAGACAACCTGCCCGTCTGTCGCGGCTGAACCATACTTGAGCCACACACCGAGGAGGACAGCTCATGAACCGTAGCGACGTACTGATCATCGGCGCCGGCCCGACCGGGCTGGTGTTGGCGCTGTGGCTGAGCAAGCTTGGCGTGCAAGTGCGCATCATCGACAAGACGTCGGCACCCGGAACCACTTCGCGGGCGCTGGCCGTCCAGGCGCGGACGCTGGAGCTGTATCGCCAGCTCGACCTCAGCAATGCGGTGGTGCAGAACGGTCATCGAGTGGCCGCGGCGAACTTCTGGGTCAAGGGCGAACCCGTGGCGCGCTTGCCGCTGACCCGCATCGGCGAAGGCCTGACGCCCTATGCGTTCCTCGAAATCTTTCCTCAGGACGAACACGAACGGCTGCTGATAGACCGCCTCGAAGCCTTTGGCATCAAGGTGGAGCGCAACACTGAACTTGAGAGTTTCATGGAAACCGGTGACGGCATCACCGCCTATCTGCGCTTGGCCGATGGTCAGGAGGAAACCTGCCAGGCTTGCTATCTGGCAGGTTGTGACGGTGCCCGGTCGATCGTGCGCAAGACTCTGGACACCGGATTTCCCGGCGGCACCTACCAGCAGATTTTCTACGTCGCCGACGTGCAGGCCAGCGGGCCGACGTTCAATGGCGAACTGCATGTGGATCTCGATGAAGCGGATTTTCTCGCGGTGTTTCCCTTGGCCGGTGAAGGCCGCGCCCGCCTGATCGGCACCGTACGCGACGAGCGCGCCGAGCAAGCCGAACCCCTGCAATTTGAAGACGTCAGCAGCCGGGCCATCGAGCATATGAAAGTAAAGATCGAACAACTGAACTGGTTCTCAAGCTACCGCGTGCATCATCGGGTGGCGGATCATTTTCGCACCGGGCGCGCGTTTCTATTGGGTGACGCCGCCCACGTCCACAGCCCCGCCGGTGGCCAGGGCATGAACACCGGCATTGGCGATGCCATCAACCTCGCCTGGAAACTCGCGGCGGTGTTGAGCGGCGGCGCTGAGGCCAAGCTCCTCGACACTTACGAACCTGAACGCATCGCCTTTGCCCGAAAACTGGTCGCCACCACCGATCGGGTGTTCAGTTTCGTCACGGCCGAAGGGCGCATGGCCGATGTGCTGCGCACGCGTCTGGCGCCGTTCGTGATTCCAAAAATGGCATCGTTTGAGGCGTCCCGCGAGTTCCTGTTTCGCACAGTGTCGCAGATCACCCTGAATTATCGCGGGATGCCGTTGAGCACGGGCGTTGCCGGTCATGTTCACGGTGGCGACCGCCTGCCTTGGGCTCACGATGGTGAGGGGGACAATTTCGAATCGTTGAAGTGTCTGACCTGGCAGGTGCATGTATATGGCGACACCAGCGACGAAATGATCGCCTGGTGCCACGAACATCATTTGCCGTTGCATGTTTTTGACTGGCGGCCGGCGTTTGAAACGGCTGGCTTGGGGCGTAACGGGTTTTACCTGTTGCGGCCGGATACGTATGTGGCGATTGCCGACAACGCTGCCGATCCCAAGGTGATCGAGCGGTACTTTCGGGATCACGGGATCAGGCCGTTTTTCGGCGCGAACTGACTCAACACAGTCAAAATGTGGGAGCGGGCTTGCTCGCTCCCACATTTAATCTGCAGTGATACTTAGATCCCGGCCAGTGCCAGGTCCATCGCGAAGTAAGTGAAGATCAGATCCGCTCCGGCCCGCTTGATCGCGCCAAGGCTCTCACGCACCACGCGAGCCTCATCGATCGCCCCGGCCTGCGCGGCGAATTTGATCATCGCGTACTCACCGCTCACCTGATACGCCGACAGCGGCAAACGCGAGGCTTCACGGATGTCGCGGATGATGTCCAGGTACGCGCCGGCCGGTTTGACCATCAGCGCGTCGGCGCCTTCCTGCTCGTCCATCAGTGACTCGCGCACGGCTTCGCGGCGGTTCATCGGGTTCATCTGATAGCTTTTGCGGTCGCCCTTGAGTGCGCTGCCGCCGGCTTCACGGAACGGACCGTAGAGCGCCGAGGCAAACTTGGTCGAATAGGCCATGATCGCGGTCTGGTTGAAACCCGCTTCGTCCAGCGCCCGGCGAATGGCCTGAACCTGCCCGTCCATGGCGGCCGAAGGAGCGATCACATCGGCGCCGGCACGGGCGGCGGCCACGGCTTGTTTGCCGAGGTTGATCAGGGTCTGGTCATTGTCAACTTCGTGGTTATGCAGCACACCGCAGTGGCCGTGGTCGGTGTATTCGCAGAAGCAGGTGTCGGACATCACAATCATGTCCGGTACCGCATCCTTGGCAATGCGCGACATCCGCGACACCAGCCCGTTGTCGCTCCAGGTGTCGCTGCCGTTGCCGTCCAAATGGTGCGACACGCCGAACGTCATCACCGACTTGATCCCGGCCCGGGCATAACGCTCGATCTCACCCGCCAGTTTCGACTCTGGAATACGCATCACACCGGGCATGCTTTTGATCGGTACGAAGTCGTCGATCTCTTCCTCGACGAAAATCGGCAGCACCAGATCGTTCAAGCTGAACTCGGTTTCCTGGAACAGGCTGCGCAGGCTCGCATTGCGGCGCAGACGGCGTGGACGTGCTTCGGGGAACTGACTGGACATGAGGGGTTCCTGAAAAACGGAGGACGAGACGAAAGTTGTAGGGGGCGAAGCTTATGCCTTGCAAGGCGCGGGGCACAAACCTCGATCGCTCAAGACTGCGTTACCGCGACAGCAACAATCGCGCGCAATTAACGCAAGCCCGCTCCCACAGGTCACAGCGTCAGGGTTCCGCTGATGCAGGTCACCACCGCGCCGCCAATCCAGATCTCGTCGCCCACATGCTCGACCTGAATGCGTCCGGCGCGGCCCATGGTCAGGCCCTGGCTGACCACATAGGACGCCGGCGCCAGTCCTTCGCTGAGCAACCATTGGGCAACTCCGGCGTTCAGGCTGCCGGTGGCAGGGTCTTCCGGCATGCCGTCGCCGGAGATGAACGCCCGCACTTCGAACTGTGCGTCATCGCCATCGCGCTCGGGATGCCACGGCGCGATGACACCGACGGCCAGGCCAAGCATTTGCGAATGATCCGGTTGCAGGTCCAGCACCTGCTGGCGATCCTCGACCATCACGGCCAGCCATCCGGCACCGTTGTCGACCCACTGAGTGCGCACAATCGCTCCCGATTCCAGCCCGAGCCCCCGCCGCACCCGTTCCACCACATCCGCTTCCACCGGCCCGGTTTTGAGCAATGGCGGTGCGAGAAAGGCCAGCGCTGTCCCTTGTCGACGAACCCGCACCAGCCCCACGCCGCACTCCTGAATGATCTCTTCGCCCTTGGGCACGCCACCGGCCTCCAGCCACGCATGGCAGGTGCCCAGTGTCGGATGGCCAGCGAACGGCAATTCGTTCAGGGTGGTGAAGATCCGCACGCGATAATCGGCGCGAGGATCGCGCGGCTCGAGTATGAATGTGGTTTCGCTGAGGTTGGTCCAGCTGGCGAACGCCGCCATGCGCTCATCGCTGAGCTCATCGGCGCCGAACACCACCGCCAACGGATTGCCCTTGAGCGCAACACGGCTGAAGACATCTACTTGCTTGAAATCGAATGAGTGCATGGCCTGCCTTGGTCTTGATCAAATCGAAGCGTTTGACTTGGGAATTTCCAGCCCGCGCATCACCGCCGGCCGTGCCAGAAAGCGCTCCAGCACACGCGTGACGTTCGGGAAGTCCTCGATGCCCACCAGCTCGCCGGCCTCATAGAATCCGATCAGGTTGCGCACCCAGGGGAAGGTCGCGATGTCCGCGATGGTGTAGCGCTCGCCCATGATCCAGTCGCGCCCTTCCAGGCGGTTATCGAGGACATTGAGCAGGCGTTTGCTTTCATCGACGTAGCGGTCGCGGGGACGTTTGTCCTCGTAGTCCTTGCCGGCAAATCTATTGAAAAAACCGACCTGGCCGAACATCGGTCCGATGCCGCCCATCTGAAACATCAGCCACTGGATAGTCTCGTATCTCGCCGCCGATTCCTGGGCCAGCAGTTGCCCGCTCTTGTCGGCCAGGTAAATCAGAATCGCCCCGGACTCGAACAGCGCCAGGGGTTGATCCCCCGGACCGTGGGGGTCGAGGATTGCCGGGATCTTGTTGTTGGGGTTCAGCGAAAGAAATTCGGGGGACATCTGATCATGGGTGTCGAAGGCCACACGATGCGGTTCGTAGGGCAGTCCGATCTCTTCGAGCATGATCGACACCTTGACGCCGTTGGGGGTCGGCAAGGAGTAAAGCTGGATCCACTCGGGGTATTGAGCCGGCCATTTTTGGGTAATCGGGAACGCGGACAGATCGGTCATGGGAAGCATCCACACGGAAAAAGTAGCTGCTGATCATAATGTAGGGCCTGGCGAAGGCTACGATTTTTTGGCGTATCAATGTTGCTGATAAGCAAGATCAATAGATCCCAGCCGGTCAGTGGCGCCAACACGTGTACTGTGTCCATAAATCCGCAACATCCTGTCGATAACCTCTGCTCTAACCCATCTCAGGTTGCCGCTACAGTGCTGCGCACTCGCTCGGATCGAACCAAATGGGCTTCAGAGGACTCTGAGCATTGCCCTTTCGGAAACGGACCGGCCCAACGACATGGAAAACACCCGACGCAGGGAGCTCGCGGTGTAAAGGTTTGTCAGCCTTAACCGAATGCGCTGAAGATCACCTATTCAAATGATGAACCTTTTTAATTTCGCCAAACGCTTCAAGCATCGCGCGTATGTCGTCCTGCCCTCCCTGTTGGCGGTCAGCGCGCTGTTCCTGTCCCTTGAGTCCAGCGAAAGCCGCGCCCAACCGGCGGACGGCACCCAGACGCTGGTGTTCCTGCGTCACGCGGAAAAACCCGCCGGCGGCCTCGGCCAGCTCAACTGTCAGGGTCTGAACCGTGCCATCGACCTGGCCACCTTGCTGCCGGAAAAATTCGGCAAGGCCAACTACGTGTTTGCCGCCAACCCGACGCGCAATGTCGAAGAAGGCGAACTGGACAATTCCTACAGTTACATCCGTCCCCTGATGACCATCAGCCCCAGCGCGATCAAGCTTGGTTTGCCGGTGAACATCAACTTCTCGGCCAACGACACCAGCGACCTGGCCGATGAATTGCTCCACGACAAGTATCACAACTCGGTCATCTACACCGCCTGGTCCCACGGCTACCTGCCGGAGCTGATCAACAAGGTCGCGGGAGAAGCCGTCGGCAAGAAACAGAACATCACCGATGACTGGGAATCCAGCGACTACGACTCGCTGTACGTGCTCACCCTGACCTGGCACAACGGCAAGGCCAGTGTGCAGAGCCACGCCTACAAGCAAGGTCTGGATAATGGACGGGAGACCTGTCCGACGTAAGGGGCGGCAGTGCTTTAAGTTTTATAGCGTCTGCAAGGCCCCTTCGACTTGCTCGCGAAGGGGCCGACAAAACCAACACATTACTTACGATTGATGCGCCGCTCCCGAAGATACTCAAGAACCGCAGCCCGCTCCCCGGCGAATTCAATACGAGCCCCTTTCTTCTCCCGCTGAAACGCATACATCGGGTCGTAATACTCGCGGAGCAATCCTTCGATCCAGCCCCGGTGCAAGTCCACTGCCCCGCTGCTCGCCTGCTCCGCCAGCGCGTCTTCCATCAACATCAACATCCGCCGATGGCGCTCACCGCCCAGACGTTTCTGCACGTTGTTCAGGCTCTCCAGCAAGCGCTCGGAAAACAGCGCGAAGCCTTCATCGCCATGCACGCCGATGAACTCGGCACACAAGTCCACCACGTAATCGCGCAGGATCCGTTCGACTCGCCCTTCAAGGCTGTCTTCCAGCCAAACCATCGGGAACTGTTGCATGCCCTCAAACAGCGGCAACGGCAGCGCACAACTGCCAATCGCACGGCTCTCGTCTTCCAGTACAAACTGCTCGATGCCGTGGGCGCGCTTCTTCAGCACGTCCACTGCCAGGCGGTTTTCAAAATCGATGTTGGAGGGTTGGCCGGTGGCGCGTTTACCGAAACTGGAGCCGCGGTGATGGGCGTGACCTTCAAGGTCCAGGCCGTTGCGCAACTGCGTGAGCACTTCGGTTTTACCGGTGCCGGTCATGCCGCCGAGCAAGACGAAATCACACTGGGCAACCGCTTGATCGACGGTGTCGAGCAAGAAGCTGCGCATGGCCTTGTAGCCGCCACCCACTCGCAGATAGTCGATGCCCGCCTCGTCCTTGAGCCATTGCTGGACGATCTGCGAGCGCAAACCGCCGCGAAAACAATACAAATACCCATCTGGATGAGCCCGGGCAAAATCGGCCCAGGCCTGGATACGCTCGGCTTTTATCTCGCCGGACACCAACTGGTGCCCCAGCGTAATAGCCGCTTGCTGGCCGTGTTGCTTGTAACAGGTGCCGACCCGTTGCCGCTCATGGTCATTCATCAGCGGCAGGTTGATCACGCCGGGGAATGAGCCTTTGATAAATTCGACCGGCGCACGGGCATCCATCATCGGTCGGTCGTTGAGGAAAATGTCGCGGTAATCGGTGAATTCGATGGACATCAAAACACCTCAACCGCGTTCGTCTGTCGCTCGATCAGTTCACCGATCGGCTCAAGGGTAAGGCCCAGCTCGGCGGCTACGTTGAGGAAGTGTTCGTTGCCTTCGGGCGTCACCGCAACCAGCAGGCCACCGCTGGTCTGCGGATCGCAGAGCACGCGTTTGTGCATTTCCTGAAGACGCCCAAGCTTGCTGGCGTAGCTGTCGAAGTTGCGCAACGTCCCGCCCGGCACGCAGCCTTGGTCGAGGTAATACTCGACACCCGGCAGACGCGGCACACGGTCGTACTCGATGCGAGCGGTCACGTTGCTGCCGTCGGCCATTTCCACCAAATGCCCCAGCAGACCAAAACCGGTGACGTCGGTCATCGCGGTGACGCACTCGAGTTTGCCGAAACGGCTGCCGGGTTTGTTCAGGGTGCACATCCAGTCGCGGGCCAGGCCGATATCGGCATGGCGCAATTTGCCCTGCTTCTCGGCCGTGGTGAGGATGCCGATGCCCAGCGGTTTGGTGAGGTAGAGCAGGCAACCGGCGGTGGCGGTGTCGTTGCGTTTCATGTGGCGCTTTTCCACCAGACCGGTCACGGCGAGGCCGAAGATCGGCTCGGGCGCGTCGATGGAGTGTCCACCGGCCAACGGAATTCCGGCTTCATCGCAGACCGAACGCCCGCCGCGAATCACTTCCCGGGCAATCTCCGGCGCCAGTACGTTGACCGGCCAGCCGAGGATCGCAATCGCCATCAACGGATCGCCGCCCATGGCGTAGATGTCGCTGATGGCATTGGTGGCGGCGATGCGGCCGAAATCGAACGGGTCGTCGACGATCGGCATAAAGAAGTCGGTGGTCGACACCACGCCGCGCTCTTCATCAATGGCGTACACCGCCGCATCATCGCGCGAGGCGTTGCCAACCCAGAGTTTCGGGTCAAGGTTCTGCGCCCCGCTGCCGGCCAGAATCACCTCCAGCACCTGGGGAGAAATCTTGCAGCCACACCCTGCGCCGTGGCTGTACTGGGTCAGACGAATCGGTTCGCTCATGGGGGGACACACCTCGTAAAATCAGTGCCGAAGAGTCTACATCAACGTCGTCTCCCCCGAGGCCCCACGAATCGTTGACCGAAGGGCAGTTAAACCACCAATTCCCTAACCTTTTCCATACCTTGAGCAAAACTGGTATGCCTTGTGCAAACGTTTGCGAGTCGTTGATACAAGCGTTTTCGCTACATAACCGCGCAAGCCCGCAGAACCGGGCCTTCGATTCGCACGAAAAGGGACTTTTAATGCTCCGCACGTCCAGCCGCGTGACTTGCTCGCGCACTTTTGCTGTTTCCTTGCTGCTGGCCAGCGTTACAGGACTACTCAGCAGCACTGTTTTGGCGCAACCCGCCCCCGCCGAAGAATCAGCCCAAGGCGAAACCCTCAGCCCCCAAGCGAGCCCACCGAAAAAAGGCGTGTACCTCTCGGACTGGTTCAACCAGGACCTGACCGTCATCGGCAGCAAAGACATCAGTTTCGGCCCGCAACCGGCCGACGATATCTACCTGGAATACGAGTACTTCGGGCGCAAGGGGCCGTTCGAGTTGTACGGCTACATCGATATCCCGAAGATCTTCGACATCGGCAACAGCCATGACAAAGGCGTGTGGGACCACGGCTCACCGGTGTTCATGGAGCACGAACCGCGGATCTCCATCGACTACCTCGCCGGCCGCAGCCTGGCCATCGGGCCGTTCAAGGAATGGTACGTCGCCTTCGACTGGGTCTACGACCACGGCAGCAACAGCGCCAACCGCGCCAATACGCTGTACAGCGGTTTAGGTACCGACATCGACACCCATTCGCGGGTCAACCTGTCGGCCAACTTCTATGGGCGCTACCAGTGGGAAAACTACGGCGCCAGCAACGAATATTCGTGGGACGGCTATCGCGCCCAACTCAAATACATCGTGCCGATCAGCAGCTTCAGCAACGGCGCGTCACTGACCTACATCGGGTTCACCAACTTGGACTTCGGCTCGGACTTGCACAAGGACAACCCGGCTCGCACCGCCAACGCCACCGTCGCCACCAACGTCTTGCTGTACTCGTTCACCCACTTGCGTTTCACCCTGGTCGGCCGGTATTTCCACAACGGCGGCAACTGGGAGGATGGCAGCGAATTGAATTTCGGCGACGGTAACTTCCGCGCCCGTTCCGACGGTTGGGGTTACTACGCCGGCGTCGGTTATCAGTTTTAAGACTTGTTTGAATCAGGAGGTTTTACGCATGCAATGACGCGTCTTTCCCTGGCCTGCGCCGCCCTGCTCTCTTCAACGGCCTGGGCGACTGAAGCGCCGATCCAGCCGAAAGTGATGTTGATCACCATGTTCGCCCCCGAGGCGCAAAACTGGATTGATCGGCTGGAACTCAAGCAGGAAGTGCGGGTGCCGGGGCTGTCCGCCGAGTACCCGACTGTGCAGGAGATTTTGAAGAACTGGTCGGCGTGGGAGAAAGGCGTTCCCGAGGCTTGACCGTGAACAGAGTATCTACAGGGATGGAATGACGGCCGGAGGAGATTTGCGCATCTGCATCGGTGTCACTCAGGTCTGGGGGCGCGGCAAGGGCCATGGGCAGCAATCATTGGGGGTTTCAGAGATTGCAGGGTAACGAGCCACCAGTCTCGTCGCTACTGGCGGCATCCATCTGACAATCCGAGTGAATTTTCCGTAACCCAAACGATCCTTGTATTACCACAGGGAGGAATACGGGCTCTATGAACAACGCAAAACTTTTCGTCATTGAATACACCCTTCATGGCGCGCCCAAGTCTTTCATCATCCGCCTGGATAAGATGGATAACGCGGAGGCTTGGCATTGGGCAAGTTGCGACGCGGGGGTCGGACGAATCCCTCGCTTCGGTCGAGAAAAGGTGCAAAAAACCAGCAAGCCGATGGCGGAAAAATTCGGCGTGGAAAACGTCAAGTGGCGGCCGGCGAATTAACAGATGGCGCGGCTTTGGACATTTGGAGGGATCGGCGCATGAAATCAACGCAACTCACCAGCACGGTACACCTCGACTACGGCCTCGATACGCCGTTCGGTCGAATCACCAAAAGCGCCGAGTGTCAGGTCGGTCTTGAACAAGTCGAGCATGACCCGACCCGCTTCGCACTACGCGTCCAGCCACCTATACCGCAAGATCTGGAACAGGCAAAAACGGTGTTGGTGAAGGTGGATGGACGACGACTCAATGGGATCATCCGCCATACCGAACGGCTGGAAGATCAAAGCCTGAAACTGGAAGTGGAGCCCGAATAGGCCCCACATTCTGTGCGTGGCTGATGTCAGCCTTTGGCGCACTTACAGCCCTTGCTTGCACATTCTTCGCCATGTTCGTGGTGCTTGGCACACGCCTCACAGCAATAGTGCTTGCCGTGGCGCGCGATCGGATGTTCGCCCAGTTTGCAGGAACATTTGGGGCAGTCGCATTTACTGTCACTGCTGATCATGTGTCTGACTCCATGGTTGTGGTCGTCCGGTATCCGCGAACGCGGCCCGTATAACCAGTGTAGGAGCTTGCGTCAGCCTTGCCGCGTACTGCTGCGATACATGAACAGCAACGCCAACGCGAGACACACCATCGCCAGTATCCGGCTGCTGGACAACTCGATCGCCGGGTTGCCCAGCCAGCCGAAGTTATCGATCAACATCCCCATCCCCAGTTGCCCGACGATCACCGCCACCGTAGCCACCGCCGTGCCGACCCGCGGCACCGCGCCGACCATCACCATCATGTAGACCACCCCGAACAACGCGCCGCTGAGCTGCCATTTCGGCACGTCCAGCAAACTCACGGCATGGGCCGGTTCGAAAAACAGGATCAGCAGCCCGGTGGTCACGGCACCGACCACGAAGGTCAACAAACTGCTGCGCAACACGCCCACCGTTTCGCCCAGACGTCCATTGATCGCCGCCTGAACGCTCAACACCGCACCGGCCGCCACGACCACCGCCAACAAAATTATCAGATTCATCATCAACCCCGAGCGATCAGAACAAGTGCCGCGACAATCAGCAACAAGGCCAGCCAACGTTCACCGTTGACCTTTTTGCGGATAGCGCCGAACCAGCCGAAGTGGTCGATCAACACGCTTTTGCCGACCTGCCCGGAGAGGATCGCGATCATGGTCATGGCAATGCCGATGTGCGGCGTGGCCAAGGTCAGCACGATCACGTAGATCGGCCCCAAAAACCCGCCGATCAACTGCCAGCGCGGCAGCTCATTCAAGGCCGGCCCCTGATGCGGGCCGCTGAACAACAACAGCAAAAACAGAATCGCCGAGCCCACACCGAAGATGCTCAAGGTCGCCCACAAGTGCCCGACCTGAACCCCGAGCGGCCCGAGCAAACCGGCCTCCACGGAAAGGCCCATGCCGGCCAGAATCACCAGCGGCAGCAGCAACAGTCGCAGCCCCGGCTTAGTGGTCGGCGCGGCGACAACGCCAACATCGTCGATTGAAGAAGACTGCATTAGGGGACACCTACCAGTTATCAGATGGAACACGACCCCTTGTGGGAGCGAGCTTGCTCCCACAGGGTTTTGTGTTCTCAGTGGAATAGGTGGGCATTATCGGCTGGCGATCCTTTGCGATAAATGGGAGCATCCTGACAACACTTTTGCGCAACTCGCACAGCAGGATTTGTCATGCATGGCCTCAACGAACTGGGTTTCAAGGCCCTTCGGCTGTTTGTAGCGGTGCTGGATCACGGCAGTTTTTCCGAAGTCGCCCGCCGCGAGGGCCTGGCACCCTCTTCGATTTCCCGGCAGATCCAATTGATGGAGCAAGCCCTGAGCCAGCAATTGCTCTATCGCCACACCCGCGCCGTCTCGCCCACTGAAGCCGGGCGCATGCTCGGTCATCACGCGCGGTTGGTGCTGGTGCAACTCGAAGAGGCCGAACAGGCCTTGCAGGAACAGCAAAGCGAACCGAGCGGACTGGTGCGGATCAATGCGCCAGTGGTGTTCGGTCAGCGGCACCTGACGCCGTGGCTGGGGCAGCTCTGCGAGCGTTACCCGAAACTGCAACTGGATATCCAGCAAACCGACAGCTACGTCGACCCGCTGCAGGAAGGTGCTGACCTGCTGTTCCGCATCGGGCCGCTGCACGATTCGAGCATGCAGGCGCGCATTCTGGCGCCCCATCGTTTTCAAGTCGCCGCAAGCCCAGCCTATTTAGAACGTCACGGCACGCCGCAACATCCCGAAGAACTGACCGCGCATCAGTGCCTGGCCTATAAGGGCGTGACTGGTCAGCAACGCTGGTTTTTCCGCAAGGATCAGCAGGAATGGACGCACTGGTCGGTAAAGGGGCCGATCACCGGCAACCACGCCGACACCCTGACGCAAGCCGCCGAACAAGGCTTGGGGCTGGTGATGTTTCCGTCGTGGCTGATTGGTGAGGCGGTGCGCAACGGCACGCTGGTGCCGGTGCTGGGGGCGTATCAGGTGTCCAACAGCCTTGAGCCGCAGCAGATTGCGGTGCTGTGGCCTGGGAGCCGGCGGTTGTCGGTGAAGGTGCGGACGGTGATTGATTTCTTCGTGGAATGCTTCGGCACGGTGCCCTACTGGGACAGGCCGTAACCACCCGCCCTTGTAGGAGCTGAGCTTGCTCGCGATAGCGTTCTCGAGATCGCCATCGCCGGCAAGCCGTGCTCCTACAGTTTTGGGGTGGTGTCAGATACGGAACTGACCCACCAGTTTGCCCAGGCGCTGACCGAGGTCGGCCAGGCTGCGGGAAGTCTGGGCGCCGAGTTGGGTTTCGTCGGCAACGCTGTCCACGGCCACGGCGATCTGATGCACGCTGCGGTTGATCTCTTCGGCCACGGCGGTCTGCTCTTCGGCAGCGCTGGCGATCTGCGCGTTCATCGAGTTGATGGTGCCGATCAGCTGAGCCATGGTATCGAGCGAAGCGCCGGCCTCGTTGGCCTGAGCCGACGTGCCGTCGCCGGCCTCGCTGGAACGGCGCATCGCTTCCACGGCCGATTGGGTGCCGGCCTGCAAGCGATCGATCATGCCCTGGATTTCCTGGGTGCTGATTTGCGTACGACTGGCCAGCGCTCGAACCTCGTCGGCCACTACGGCAAAACCACGCCCGGCCTCACCGGCACGGGCGGCTTCGATGGCGGCATTGAGCGCCAACAGGTTGGTCTGCTCGGCAATCGAACGGATCACCCCAAGCACACTGACAATCGACGACACGTCTTTTTGCAGACTGTCGAGGGACACGCCGCTGCTGCGAATATCGTCCACCAACGCATGAATCTTCACGATGCTGCCGGCCACCACACGCTTGGCAGCCTGGCCTTCTTCGTCGGTCTGCTGGGCGGCCACCGCGGCGTTTTGCGCGCTTTTCGCCACTTCCTGAGCGGCGGCGGACATTTGGTTGATCGCCGTGGCGACCTGATCGGTCTCGTGACGCTGACGCTCCATGGCCTGATCCGAACGCTGGGCCTGGTCGGAGACCTGATTCACCAGCCCGGTCAGTTGCGAGGTCATTTCGGTGATCTGGCGCACCAGGCCGTGAATCTTGTCGACGAAACGGTTGAACGAGCCGGCCAGTTCGCCTAGTTCATCCTGGCTGGTGATGGTCAGGCGACGCGTCAGGTCACCCTCGCCCGCCGCGATGTCATCGAGGTTGGCTTTCATCAGGTTCAGCGGACGCAGGATGGTGTTGGCCAGCAGCATCCCGGCGGCGGCAATCACCAACAGCACCACGGCGGCAATCCCGACGATGCTCAGCACCACGCCTTGCATGCGCTCCTGAACCTTGGCTTGAACCAGCGCGACTTGCGCTTCGATACCGTCGAGGTTGACCGACGTACCGACCGCCATGTCCCACTTCGGCAAGTATTCGGTGTAGCCGAGCTTGGGCACCAGCACTTGGGTGTTGCCGGGCAGCGTCGAGCTGTATTGCAGATAGTGGGTGCCGTCCTTGGCGACTTTCACCAGGTCGCGGTTGACGTAAACGCCGTTCGGATCGCGGTTGTCCTTGAAGCTTTGGCCCACGCCTTCAGGGCTGTTGGCCTTGAACAGACGCACGGTGTTGGAGTCGTAGCCGAAGAAGTAGCCGTCCTTGCCGTAGGTGATGCTCGACAGCAACTTGACCACTTGGGCCCGCGCCGCGTCATCACCGGGGGCGGCCGCATCGTAAAGAGGTTTGATCGTGGTCATGGCCACGGCGACGTAGCTTTGCAGCGTCGCCTTGGCATCGCTGAGCAGGCGCTGGCGAGTTTCCTCGACTTCCTTGCGGGCCTGCTCCTGCAGAATGAACAGCGTAGTCAAGCTGATGACCAGCGCAAAGAGCAACACCGGGAGGACGGCAAGGGACAGGACTTTAGCCTTCAGGCTCATGCGCATGACGGTTCACTCTTTTGATTTTATTGGCGTGGTTAAAGGCTTTAACGGCACGCCGGATCAAAAGTTGAGTGCGGCCCTTGTGGGAGCGAGCCTGCTCGCGAAAGCGGTTTGTCAGTCACCGAGGTGTTGAATGTGCCGCCTTCGCGAGCAGGCTCGCTCCCACAGGGGAAATGTGTTTAGAGGACCATCGCCGCCGCCCAGCCGAACGCCAGCAACGGGATGTTGTAGTGCAAGAAGGTCGGGACCACGGTGTCCCAGATGTGGTGATGCTGGCCGTCGATGTTCAGACCCGAGGTCGGGCCGAGGGTCGAGTCTGAGGCTGGCGAACCGGCGTCACCCAAGGCGCCAGCAGTGCCGACGATGCACACGATCGCGATCGGGCTGAAACCCAACTGTACGCACAACGGCACGAAAATCACCGCCAGAATCGGTACGGTGGAAAACGACGAGCCGATGCCCATGGTCACTAACAGGCCCACCAACAACATCAGCAACGCGCCAATGGCTTTGCTGTGGCCGATCCATGAAGCCGAGGTTTCGACCAGCGTTTGCACTTGCCCGGTGGCTTTAATCACTTCGCCAAACCCGGACGCGGCGATCATGATGAAGCCGATCATCGCCATCATTTTCATGCCTTCGGTGAACAGGTCATCGGTGTCGCGCCATTTCACAATGCCCGAGACCGAGAAGATCAGGAAACCCGCCAGCGCGCCGATGATCATCGAGTCCAGCAGCAGCTGAATGATGAACGCTGCTGCTATGGCCAGACCGGCGACCATCAGGCTCAGCGGGTTGTACTGCACCGCGACCTGTTCGACTTGCTCGATCTTTTCCAGATCGTAGACGCGCTTCTTGCGGTAGCTGACAAACGCTGCCGCGAGCCCGACGACCATGCCCAGTGCCGGAATCCCCATGGCATGGGTGACGTTGATGCCGCTGATGTCCACCCCGCTACGGGCGACGTTGGCCAGCAGGATTTCATTAAGGAAGATGTTGCCGAAGCCCACGGGCAGGAACATGTACGGCGTAATCAGGCCGAAGGTCATGACGCAGGCAATCAGTCGGCGATCCAGTTGCAGCTTGGTCAGCACATATAAAAGCGGCGGCACCAGCAGCGGAATGAAGGCGATATGTATCGGCAAGATGTTCTGGGACGCGATGGCCACCACCCACAGCAAACCGATCAACAGCCATTTGACCTGACGGCCGCCGCTGGCGTGCTGGCGATCGACCATCAGCAAGGCTTTGTCGGCCAGGGCGTGTGCCAGGCCGGACTTGGCAATGGCCACGGCGAAAGCGCCAAGCAATGCGTAGGACAACGCGACCGTCGCGCCGCCACCGAGACCACTGTTGAAGGCTTTGAGTGTCGCGTCGATGCCCAAGCCACCGGTCAAACCACCCACCAGGGCGCCCACGATCAGCGCGATTACGACGTGCACGCGGGACAGGCTGAGGATCAGCATGACGCCGACCGCGGCAATTACAGCATTAATCATCGGTACCTCAAGGCAAACGGAAAGAGTCCGGCCGGCAGTCTGCAAAGAGCCGCCAGCGGATTAAATGAGAGGGTTTTATTAGAGGGCGCGCACTGTGCCGCAGCATCCACGCCTTGTCAAAGCGAACACCGCCCCTGTAGCAGCTGGCGAAGCCCGCGTTCGGCTGCGCAGCAGTCGTAATCCAGCTGGCGCGGTGTATCTGGATGAACGTGCAAGCAGGTTTTACGACTGCTGCGCAGCCGAACGCAGGCTGCGCAAGCTGCTACAGGTTTGTGTGCCTCGATATTCGTCGAGCGGCATAAAGAAAGCCGAATGGCGGCCGTTACAGTGCAAAGTCTCAGATATTTATCGAATAAAGGACGTCTCCATGTCGCTCAGACAACTTTCCATTCAATGGAAAATCACACTGCTGGCCGGGCTGTGCCTGGCCGGCATCGTGACCCTGCTGGTGGGTCTTTCGCTGTATCGCATGGAGCACAGTTCCGAGATGGTGAAAGCATCCAGCATGGAGATGCTCACCGAAGCTGCCCAGGCCCGGATCGAATCCCAGGGTGAAAACCAGGCGCTGGGGATTCGCCAGCAGTTCATGGACGCCTATCAATATGGCCATGGCTTTTCGCGTCAGGTGCTGTTCCTGCGCGACCAGGCCGAGAAACGCTTTCTCGATGCCTTTGACCTGCGTGAAGACCTGACGCGTCAGGTCAAGTCAGCCCTGCAAGCCAACCCGGAATTGCTCGGCCTCTCGCTGGTGTTCGAAGCCAACGCGCTGGACGGCAAGGACGATCTGTTCGCCGGCCAGGCCGAGCTGGGCAGCAACGACAAGGGCCGTTTCGCCCTGTACTGGTCGCAACCTGTGCCTGGCAAGGTGACGTCGATGGCGCTACCGGAAAGCGACATGGCCGACACCAGCACCGGCCCCAGCGGCGAACCGGCCAACGCCTGGTTCACCTGCCCGCGCACGACGCTCAAACCCTGCGTGATCGAACCCTACTTCTACGTGATCGACGGCCAGAACGTGCTGATGACCAGCATCGTTTTCCCGCTGATGGTCAACGGCAAGGTCATCGCTTCGCTGTCGGTAGACATCAACCTCAATAGCCTGCAAGCCGTCAGCCAGGGTGCGAGCAAGAAGCTCTATGACGGCCAGACCAACGTCAGCATCATCAGCCCGGTCGGTTTGCTGGCCGGTTACAGCCCGGACGCCAGCAAGCTCAGCCAGCGCCTGGATACCGTGGACAAGGCCAACGGTGCCGAGCTGATCCGCATGCTCGCCACCAGCAGCAAGACCGAAAGCCTGCACAACAATCAACAGCTCAAAGTGCTGTCGCCGTTCCAGCCGATTCCCGGTGGCAACTCCTGGGGTGTGTTGCTTGAGGTGCCGGAGAAAGTCCTGGTCGGCCCCGCCGAAGCGTTGAAAAAACAACTCGATGAAAGCAACACCGCCGGCACCTTGGTCGAACTCGGCCTGGGCGTGCTGGCCGCGTTGATTGGCCTGTTGCTGGTGTGGCTGATGGCCCGCAGCGTGACCAGGCCGATCCTGGGTGTGGCGCACATGCTCGAAGACATTGCCAGCGGCGAAGGCGATCTGACCCGCCGCCTGGCCTACGACAAAAAGGACGAACTCGGCCAATTGGCCGGCTGGTTCAACCGCTTCCTCGACAAACTGCAACCGATCATCGCCGAGGTCAAACGCTCGGTGCAGGACGCGCGCAGCACGGCGGATCAGTCGTCCGCCATCGCCACCCAGACCAGCGCTGGCATGGAACAGCAATTCCGTCAGGTGGATCAGGTCGCTACCGCTTCCCACGAAATGAGCGCCACCGCTCAAGACGTCGCTCGCAGTGCAGCGCAAGCGGCACAGGCAGCGCGGGATGCGGATCAGGCCACCCGTCGCGGTTTGACCGTGATCGACCGCACCACCGCCAGCATCGACAACCTCGCGGCCGACATGAGCGCGGCGATGGTTCAAGTCGAAGGCCTGGCGGCCAACAGCGAGAAGATCGGTTCGGTGCTGGAAGTCATTCGGGCCATCGCCGAACAGACTAATCTGCTGGCGCTCAACGCCGCCATCGAGGCCGCACGTGCCGGTGAAGCCGGACGCGGTTTTGCCGTCGTGGCCGATGAAGTGCGCAACCTGGCACGCCGAACCCAGGAATCTGTCGAAGAAACCCGTCTGGTGATCGAGCAATTGCAGAGTGGCACTCAGGACGTGGTCGGCTCGATGAACAACAGCCATCGTCAGGCTCAGGGCAGTGTCGAACAGGTGGGTCAGGCGGTGACGGCGCTGCGCCAGATTGGTGAGGCGGTGACGGTGATCAGCGACATGAACTTGCAGATTGCCAGTGCCGCTGAAGAGCAAAGCGCCGTGGCTGAGGAGATCAACAACAACGTGGCGACGATTCGGGATGTGACTGAGTCGCTGTCAGGGCAGGCGAATGAATCGGCGCGGGTGAGTCAGTCGCTCAATAGCCTGGCGAATCAGCAACAGAGTTTGATGGATCAGTTTCGGGTCTGAGAAGCCCTCACCCTAACCCTCTCCCAAAGGTAGAGGGGACTGACCGAGTTGTTCTTAGAGCTACATCGACCTGAAATATAGAGTCGAACTCAGGATCTGAAAGCGCTGGAGATCGGCTCCCTTTCCCCCTCTCCCCTCTGGGGAGAGGGCTGGGGTGAGGGGTGGTTTTCAGCCTGAACGCTTGGGCAACTCAATCACCACCCGCAACCCGCCCCACTCACTCTCCTCCAGCCGCAACACCCCGCCCCACGTATCGACGATGTCCCGCACAATCCCCAAGCCCAACCCATGCCCATCCGTTTGTTCATCAAGCCGAGTACCCCGGCTGAACACCTGATCGCGCTGGTCTTCGGGAATCCCCGGTCCATCGTCTTCCACGTTTAACTCAAACCCTTCGGTCGTCTCGACCACGCTCAACCGAACCTCGGCATCCGCCCATTTGCAGGCGTTGTCCAGCAGGTTACCGAGCAGTTCGAGCAAATCCTCGCGATCCCAAGGCAGTTGCAAACCGGCCGGTGCGCGGTAACTGAGCTCAAGATGCTCACCATGAATCATGTTCAACGTCGCCAGTAACCCAGGCAATTCAGCATCGCAATCAAACAATGCCCCCGGCAACGAATCGCCGGATAACCGTGCGCGATTGAGTTCGCGATTGAGTCGCTGCTGGACCTGTTCCAGCTGCGCCTTAATCACCTTGCGCAGTTCTGGATGCGCATCGAGCTTCTCGCTTGAGGCCAGGCTCAACAACACCGCCAGCGGGGTTTTCAAGGCGTGGCCGAGGTTGCCCAGCGCATTGCGCGAGCGCTTGAGGCTGTCTTCGGTGTGCGCCAGTAAATGGTTGATCTGCGCCACCAACGGTTCAAGCTCTACCGGCACCTGATCATCGAGTTGCGAGCGCTGGCCCTGCTGCAACTGGGCGATCTGCTCTCGCGCCTTCTCCAGCGGGCGCAAGGCGCGGCGCACGGTGATGCGTTGCAGCAGCAGAATCAGCAACAACCCCCCCAATCCCAGGCCGAGACCAACCTGTTGCATGCGCAGGAAACTCTCGCGCACCGGCGTGTAATCCTGGGCCACGCTGATGGAAATCGATTGGCCCAAGCGCCGATAGTCCGAACGCAGCACCAGCAATTGCTGGCCTTCCGGCCCCAATTGCAGATTGCTGTGCAGGCCGGCATGGTCGAGGCGCGGCATGTCCTGATCCCACAGCGAACGGGAGCGCCAATGGCTGTCGGCAAAGTCGATGCGAAAGTAATGCCCGGAAAACGGTCGCTGATAGGCCGGCGACAGGTGCCGCTCATCCAGCTGCAAACCCTGCGGCCCACGAACCAGCGCCACCAGCAGGTTTTCGCTGTCGTTGCGCAGCCCGGCTTCGAGGTAGCGCTGCAAACCCATTTCGAACAGCCACAGGCTGGTCTGCGCCAGCACCAGGCCGACGATCACCATCACGCTGATCAAACCCAGGCTCAAGCGGCGCTGGATCGACCTCACTGGGCTTGCCCGCCGAACAGGTAACCCTGGCCGCGACGGGTTTCGATGACGCTGCGCCCGAGTTTGCGCCGCAGGTGGTTGACGTGGACTTCGAGCACGTTGGAATCGCGCTCGGTTTCACCGTCGTAGAGGTGTTCGGCGAGGTGGCTTTTGGAAAGAATCTGCTCGGGGTGCAGCATGAAATAACGCAGCAGGCGGAATTCAGCGGCGGTGAGCTGGATGTCGGCGCCGTCGCGGGTCACGCATTGGCGGCCTTCGTCCAGGTGCAGTCCGGCAGCCTTGAGCGTCGGCTGGTTGGCATGGCCATGGGAACGGCGCAACAGTGCCTGGACTCGCAAGTGCAGCTCTTCGGGGTGGAAGGGTTTGGTCAGGTAATCGTCGGCGCCGGCCTTGAGACCTTCGATCCGTTCCGCCCAGGAATCACGGGCGGTGAGAATCAGCACTGGCGTGGCCAGGCCACCGGCCCGCCATTGCGTCAGCACCTCGAGCCCTGGCAAACCCGGCAGGCCGAGGTCGAGAATGATCAGGTCATAAGGCTCGCTGCTGCCCTGATACACCGCGTCGCGACCGTCGGCCAGCCAGTCCACGGCGTAACCCTGACGGTTGAGGCCTGCCATCAGTTCGTCGGCCAGCGGCACATGGTCTTCCACCAGAAGCAAACGCATCGATCAATCTTCCTTGTCTTTCAGTAACTGGCCGGTGGTGGCGTCGAGGTCAAGTTCGCGGACCACGCCTTCGGCGGTCAGCAACTCGACTTCATAAACGTAGACGTCGTGTTTCTCTTCGAGCTCGGCTTCCAGCAGTTTGGCCCCGGGGTAGCGGTCCAGCGCTTGCTGCAACAGCTGCTCCAGCGGCAGGATCACCCCCTGTTGTCGCAGGCGCAGGGCTTCGTCCTGATCCAGGTCGCGGGCCATGACCACCGAGCAAAAAGCCAGAAGCGCCAGAGCCATTCGACCTCTCGTGCACCGCTGTGAAAAAGAAAACACCTTCATTACGTATCCTGATGATCCTTGAGAATCTGCCCGCTGACAGCGTCCAATTCCAGGTCCCACTCAATGCCCTGAGGGTCGCGCAACTCCACCTGATAGATGTACTTGCCGTACTCTTCTTCCAGCTCGGTTTCGGTGATGGTGGCACCCGGGTGTTTGGTCAGAGCAGTAGCGTTGAGCTTCTCGAAAGACACAATGGTACCAGCGTCGCGCAGTCTCAGGGCTTCGTCGGGACCGAGGTCGCGAGCGTGGGCGATGCTGGCGGTCATGCCGATGATGGACGCGGTGAACAGGGCAGTCAGGGTTCTCATGGGGTGTCTCCGTATTTTTTTATGTGTTGCCTACGGGAGCCACCTTAGCGATCCGAACTTAACTGAAACTGAATTGCCATCATCGAGATGGCAACACGACATCACAGACATACACAAAACCTGTGGGAGCGAGCCTGCTCGCGAAGGGGCGGCACATCCAATATTGATGTGACAGACAGACCGCTTTCGCGAGCAAGCCCGCTTGTGTCTTGGGCAGGAATTAGACTGAGGGTGAGAGCGGTGAGTGGCAAGCTGAATGCCCGGAGTGCTTAAAGCACGTGTGGGAGCCCATGCTGCCATTCACCTCTCCACTCTGGTTATTGAGCCCGAACAGTTGAACGAGCCTACCTCGAACATTTACAAGCGTGGTGCCCAGCCAGAGTGCTCTCACCTTTGAGTGTAAGAGGATTCAGCTATGTTTTCCTGCGCAGGCATCGACGTTGCCAAAGATACTCTTGAGGTTCGGATTAACCCGCAAGACGTTGGCGCAAGTTACCTCAATACCGCCAGTGACTTCCTTGCGCTGATTGATTGGTTAAAGCGCTACCAGGTCAACCGCGTATTGCTGGAAGCCACCGGCGGCTATGAGCGAGAGGCCATGAAAGCGCTTCAGGCCGCGGGCTTCGAAGTCTTGCGGATCAACCCTCGTCGCGCCAAGAACTTTGCCAAGGCGATGGGGCAGCGCGCTAAAACCGACCCGATAGATGCGCGACTTCTCGCGCAGTTTGCAGAAGTCATAAAGTCGCCAAGCAACCGCATCACCAGCCCTGAACAGGACAATTTGCGTGCGCTGGTACAGCAACGTGAAAACTTTGTTCAGCAGCAAAGCGATGATATTCGGCGCCTCAAAACAGCCTCTGTAGACCGGGTAAAACCCTGTCTGCAGAGGCATATCGACTATTTATGCCAAGCAATAAAGTCGATAGAGAAGTTGATCCGTCAAAGTGCCCAAGACCTGGACAGTGATAAAATAGCCCGTTTGTGCTCGGTCAAGGGAATAGGGCTCGTGACGGCAGCCAGCTTGATGGCCTATTTGCCTGAGCTGGGCGAGGTTGGACGGCACGAGATTGCAGCGCTGGCAGGCATAGCCCCCTACAACGATGACAGCGGCAAGCATGAAGGTCCGCGCCATATTAGCGGCGGCAGGTTTGCTGCGCGTCGCGCGATGTACATGGCGTGCTGGGTGGTGATTCAGCGACAGCCTGAGTTCAAAGCGCGGTATGACGCACTGCGTCGTAAGGGCAAATGCGCAAAAGTAGCGCTCATCGCCTGTATGCGCGTGCTGCTGATACGACTGAACGCCATGATCCGAGACCGAACTGAGTGGAAACAACCCTTGGCCTAAAACGGGTCGCGGTGTTCCTGTAGGGCATCGCATGGCGTAAAGCTGTGGGAATTTAGCTGTCTATCAATATGCCTTCAAAATAAAGATCACCAAGACAGTTGCTCCCACATAATCCCCCGCTTGCCTGCATTCGAGACCGGTATGACCGCTATCCACATCAAGTTCCCCTCGCTGACGCTCAAGGCCGGCCCTCGCGCCTTGGCGCGCATCCGTGAAAACGGTTTGAGCGCCGCCGATGTCGGCACACTGCCGGGTGCTGCCGGTGGTCCCAAGGCGTTGGGGATTCAAGGTCTGGACCTGGCGTTGTTCGGTGAATGGCTGCCAGCGGCACCACGGGAGCGCTCGTTGATCGGAGCGTCGGTGGGTTCCTGGCGCTTCGCCAGCGCGTGTCTGCCGGATGCCGCCGAAGGTATCCGCCGTCTCGGTCACCTCTACACCGAGCAGAACTTCGCCAAGGGCGTGACCATGGCGCAGATCAGCCAGAGCTCCCGGCGCATGCTCGATGACCTGCTCGACGGCCGCGATGCCTCGATTCTGGACAACGCTCATTACCGACTGAACATCATGGTGGTCAAAAGCCACGGCCTGCTGGCGGACGATCATCGCGGCCGACTGGGGCTGGGCCTGTCATCGGTGATCGCCGACAACCTGCGCGGTCGCGCGCGGCTGTCGCGGCATTTCGAGCGGCTGATCATTCACGATCCGCGCCTGGCACCGCCGGTCAATGCACTCAACGATTTCCCCTCGCGCTTCGTTGCGCTGAATGCCGGTAACCTGCGCCAGGCCTTGCTCGCGTCAGGCTCGATCCCGATGGTGATGGAAGGCGTGCGTGATCTGCCGGGTGCCGGTGCCGGGACTTTTCGCGATGGCGGTCTGCTGGACTATCACCTCGACCTGCCCTACAGCGGCAACGACATCGTGCTCTATCCGCACTTCACCGACCGGGTCATTCCCGGCTGGTTCGACAAGACCCTGCCGTGGCGCCGCGCGTGTCCTGCGCGTTTGCAGGATGTCCTGTTGCTGGCGCCATCGAAGGATTACCTGGCGCGTCTGCCCTACGGCAAACTCCCGGACCGCAACGACTTCAAACGCTTCATGGGCGATGCCCCGAGCCGGCAGAAATACTGGCGCACGACGATGGATGAAAGCCGTCGTATGGGCGATGAGTTCCTCGAACTGGCTGCCAGCGGTCGCCTCGGGGAGCGCTTGCTGACCCTTTAGTCAGTGTTTTCCCGCAACGCCAAACGCAAACTGTTAAACTCGCCGCCTGCCCACATCGCCGCGGCGATCGCCACCTGACAGAGCTCAAACAACTGTGGAAATCTTCAAAGAATTTACCTTCGAATCCGCCCACCGCCTGCCCCACGTACCGGAAGGCCACAAGTGCGGCCGCCTGCACGGTCACTCGTTCAAAGTGGCGGTCCACCTGAGCGGCGACCTCGATCCGCACACTGGCTGGATCCGCGATTTCTCGGAAATCAAGGCGATCTTCAAGCCGCTCTATGAGCGCCTGGACCATAACTACCTGAACGACATTCCCGGTCTGGAAAACCCGACCAGTGAAGTCCTGGCCAAATTCATCTGGAAGGAATTGAAGCCTCTGCTGCCGGAACTCAGCGCGATCCGCATTCACGAGACGTGCACCAGCGGCTGCATCTATCGCGGCGAGTAAACCGATCTAAAGACAACGAAAATCCCTTGTGGGAGATTCCCACAGAGAACTGCGTTTCGTCAGTGAATACAAAAACAGCCTTCAATGGCTGTTTTTTTATGCCTATGCTTTTTGGCCCCCCCACGCCAAGAGGACACCCCCAATGACGGACTGGCCGCTGCCTCAGACCTATCGCTTCAACGGGCACTCCGTTCGCTACGCCGTACGGGGCGACGGTCCGCCGTTGGTGTTCGTGCATGGCACGCCCTTCTCTTCTTACGTGTGGCACCGGATTGCGCCGCACTTCATCACCACCCATCGGGTGCATTACTTTGATCTGTTGGGGTATGGGCTATCGGAGAAAATCGAGGGCGATGTGTCACTGGGTGTGCAGAACGACCTGTTGGCTCACTTGCTCGATCACTGGGGTCTGGAGCGACCAGACCTCGTCGCTCACGACTTCGGCGGCGCCACCGCCCTGCGTGCTCACCTGCTGAACGGCAAGGACTACCGCAGCCTGACGCTGATTGATCCAGTGGCGCTGACGCCCTGGGGTTCGCCGTTTGTGCAGCACGTGCGTCAGCATGAGGCGGCATTCAGTGGCCTGCCCGATTACATTCAACAAGCAATCGTGCCGACCTATATTCGCGGGGCGATCAAGCGCGAAATTCCGGACGACGAACTCGCGCCTTACGTGCAGCCGTGGCTCGGCGATCCGGGGCAAGCGGCGTTCTACCGGCAGATTGCGCAGATGGACGAGCGTTATACCCGTGAGGCCGAAGGGCTGTACCCGACGATTCGTTGTCCGGTGCAGATTCTGTGGGGGGAAGACGATCAGTGGATTCCCATTGAACGCGGGCAGGCGTTGCATCAGATGATTCCGGGGTCGCGGTTTCAGGCGATTCCGAATGCCGGGCATCTGGTTCAGGAGGATGCGCCGGAAGCGATTGTCGCAGCGTTGCTGAAGTTTTTGCCGCAACACAAATCCTCATGACGAAACCAAATCCACTGTGGGAGCGAGCTTGCTCGCGATGACTGAGTCACATCCGACATTGATGTCGACTGACCCACCGCTATCGTCGGAACGCCGCCCGGAGCCGGCTCGCTCCCACATGGGTTCTGTGTTCCTTCAGGTGCACCTCTTTCGTGCCCCTCCCCGGGCCAAATCTCCGTGCTCGGCTATAAATAACTACACCACCCCACGCTTGGCACGACCACTGCAACACGCTCCCGCGTCACTCATTCAGCAAGGAACGCCCCATGACGCAGAACGATCCCGGTAACGATTACCCCCTCAGCGAAGTCCCGATGCATGCCCGCAAAGGCCTGGCCTCAACGGCCATGGTGCTGCTGGGTTTCACCTTTTTTACCGCGACCATGTTTGCCGGCGGCAAGCTCGGTGTGGCGTTCAGTTTCGGCGAGATGATGGCGGTGACTATCGTCGGCAATCTGCTGCTGGGGATCTACGCCGCAGGCCTTGGCTACATCGCCTTCAAGAGCGGACTCAACTCGGTATTGATGGGACGCTTTTGCTTCGGTGAAGTGGGCAGCAAGCTCAGCGACCTGATCCTCGGTTTTACCCAGATCGGCTGGTACGCCTGGGGCACGGCCACTGCCGCCGTGGTGCTGGGCAAGTATTTCGAATTGAGCGAGGGCACCGTTCTCGGGCTGATGGTGTTGTTCGGCCTGCTGTTTTGCGCGACCGCGTATGTCGGCTATCGCGGCCTGGAGATTCTGTCGTACATCGCCGTACCGGCGATGATGTTGCTGCTGATGCTGTCGATGTGGGTGGCCACGGTGAAGGTCGGCGGGCTCGAGGGTTTGCTCGCGGTAGTCCCGACGGGAACACTGGACTGGTCGACAGCGATTACCTTGGTGTTCGGCACTTTTGTAAGCGGTGCGACCCAGGCAACCAACTGGACGCGTTTCTCTCGTTCAGCACGCGTCGCGGTGCTGGCGAGCCTGATCGGTTTCTTCATCGGCAACGGCCTGATGGTGTTGATCGGTGCCTATGGCGCAATCGTCTATCAGCAACCGGATGTGGTCGAAGTGTTGCTGCTGCAAGGCTTCGCCATGGCGGCAATGGCGATGCTGCTGATCAATATCTGGAGCACCCAGGACAACACCATCTACAACTTCGCCGTCGCCGGTTGCAACCTGCTGCGCACCGGCCGTCGCAAAACCGTAACCCTGGCGGGCGCGGTGATCGGCACGTTGCTGGCGCTACTGGGCATGTACGACATGCTGGTGCCCTACCTGATTCTGCTGGGCACTGTGATTCCACCGATTGGCGGCGTGATCATGGCGGACTTCTTCTACCGTTATCGTGGTCAATATCCACGTCTGGCCGATGCCCGATTGCCGGCGTTCAACTGGTCCGGTTTAGCCGCCTACGCAGTCGGCACCGTTGCTGCGTTCAGTTCACCGTGGGTCGCGCCACTGGTAGGGATTGCCGCTGCCGCGTTAACGTATGTGCTATTGACCGGCGTGCTGGGTGCCCGTACTGCCAACGCACCATTACAAGATCTATAAAAGGATTCGCCTGATGCACATCATCAACGCCCGCCTGCGCAACCAAGATGGCCTGCATGAGTTGCACCTGGAAAACGGCCTGATCAGCAACATCGCCCGACAGACCGAAGCGCCGACCCTGGGCCCCGATGATCTGGACGCCGGCGGCAACCTGGTGGTGCCACCCTTCGTCGAGCCGCACATCCACCTCGACGCCACGCTCACCGCCGGCGAGCCGCGCTGGAACATGAGCGGCACGCTGTTCGAAGGCATCGAGTGCTGGGGCGAGCGCAAGGTGACGATCACCGAAGAAGACACCAAAACACGCGCCAAGAAAACCATCCAGACCCTCGCCGCCCACGGCATCCAGCACGTGCGCACCCACGTCGACGTCACCGACCCGCAGCTCACCGCGCTCAAGGCGATGCTCGAAGTGCGCGAAGAAAGCCGTCACCTGATCGACATGCAGATCGTTGCGTTCCCGCAGGAAGGCATCGAGTCGTACCGCAACGGTCGCGAGCTGATGGAAGAAGCGATCCGCATGGGGGCCGATGTGGTCGGCGGCATTCCGCATTTCGAGTACACCCGCGATCAAGGCGTGAGTTCAGTGAAATTCCTGATGGACCTGGCCGAGCGCACCGGTTGCCTGGTGGACGTGCATTGCGATGAAACCGACGACCCGCACTCACGCTTTCTGGAGGTGCTGGCCGAAGAAGCCCGCAGTCGCGACATGGGCTCGCGGGTGACCGCCAGCCACACCACGGCCATGGGCTCTTACGACAACGCTTACTGCGCCAAACTGTTTCGCTTGCTCGGGCATTCGGGGATCAGTTTTGTCTCCTGCCCCACCGAAAGCATTCACCTGCAAGGGCGCTTCGACAACTTTCCGAAACGTCGTGGCGTGACCCGTGTCAACGAGCTACTCGAAGCCGGGATGAACGTGTGTTTCGGCCAGGATTCGATCGTCGACCCGTGGTATCCGCTGGGCAACGGCAATATCTTGCGGGTGCTCGAAGCCGGCCTGCACATCTGCCACATGCTCGGTTACCGCAACCTGCAAAGCGCGCTGGACCTGGTCACCGACAACAGCGCCAAGGCCATGAATTTGGGGGATCGATATGGACTGGAACGCGGGCGGCCGGCGAATTTGCTGATTCTGTCGGCGGACAGCGATTACGAGGTGATCCGCAGCCAGGGCCTGCCGCTGTATTCGGTGCGCGATGGCAAAGTGTTGATGAAGCGGCAGATGCCGGTGGTGGAGTTCTTCGGCGATCAGAGCTGAGATTTGCGTTGATTGGGCTGACGCCTTCGCGAGCAGGCTCGCTCCCACATTGGATCTGTGTCGTTCACAAGTTTCCTGAGGGAGCGAGCCTGCTCGCGAAGGCAATCGAATGATCAATCCATTAACCGAGCCGTACCAAACAGACTGACCCGACTCAACTCCCCCGACTCTTCCTCCAGCAAAATCGGCGCCGTCCCCCCGGGCATGACGACTTTCACTTCGCAAGCCGTGACCCAACCCACCCGCCACGCCGCGCAAGCCACCGCACTGGCGCTGGTGCCCGACGACGCCGTCGGCCCCTCTCCACGCTCGAATACCCGCGCGACGACTCGCCCTTCAGACTCAAGCATCGCCCATTGCAGATTGATCCCCGCCGGGCACGGTCGGCCTTCCCCGGTCGGCATGGCATAGGCGATACGCATCAGCCCTTCGGACAATCCCGCTTGGCGCATCTGCTCATTACTCGGCAAGGCACCCGAGTTATCCACAAGCGTTACGCAATGCGGATTGCCAACCCGCACGAATTGACTTCGCGCCCACCCGGCATCCAGCAATGCCAATGGCTGTACGTGGCTGAGTTCGCGACCATTGAATGCCACGCCTTCAACCCCTTCGGCACTGACGGCCCCCGGCCCGAAGGCAGGCTTGCCCAAGTCCAGCCAAAAACCGTGCACACCTTCGATCTGCGCCAGTTTCACCGATGTTTCTCCCGGTGAAGGCATATCGGCCTTGTCATGATGAACCCTGAGCAGACACGCTTCATCCCTCGGCCAGAGCCCAAGGTCGCTGAGCGCCTGGGAAAAAATCGTCAGGCCGTTGCCGCTACGCTCGGCCAGGGTGCCGTCGGTGTTCACGATCAACAAATCAAAAGGATGCGACGACTGGAACGGCCCCACCAGCAAACCATCGCTACGATGGGCCTTGCTGCCCGGTGGTTGTGTGCCGGGGGCCCAGCCACAGCAAGCCTCGATGGCCGCCAACGCCCAGACCTTGCGGGTTTGCGCGGCGGCGCTGGCCTGATCGGGTATGTCGATACCACTGCTGCGCAAGTCCTCAGGCGCCACAACCATGTAGATATTGCCTCGTGCATCGTACCTCCGCGCCATGGCGCCCTCCCTTAAGGAAATCATTGGTCGGGCTCAACATATCGCGAAACACCGTCAGGCTGTGCAAGGATGTCACCCTGCCTGACCGCGAACCTGGGCGGACGCTGATCGAACCCTCACCGGTGAGTCACTGTCCCTTGGGTACGCGACGTTTTTTGCCAAGGATTGATATGACCAACCTCAACACTCAAACCGCATTTGTTCCCGGACGCCTGGAACAGATGTCCACGCGCATCGCCTTTTTCATTGCCGGCTTCGGTATCGCTGCGTGGGCGCCGCTGGTGCCCTACGCCAAGGCTCGGGCCGGGCTGGATGAAGGGACGCTCGGTTTGCTGCTGTTGTGCCTGGGGGTGGGGTCGATTCTGGCGATGCCGATGGCGGGGCTTCTGGCCACGCGTTTCGGCTGTCGCCGGGTGGTGAGTGCCGGGGTGTTGCTGATCTGTGCGGCCCTGCCGCTATTGGCGACGGTGACGTCGATTCCGGCGTTGATTGCGGCGTTGTTCATGTTCGGCGCGGGGCTGGGCACGGTGGATTCGACGGTGAACCTGCAAGCGGTGATCGTCGAACGGGCCAGCGGCAAGACCATGATGTCGGGTTTCCATGGGCTGTTCAGCCTGGGTGGGATTGTAGGTGCGGCGGGTGTCAGCGCCCTGCTCGGCTTTGGGGTTTCACCGCTGGGGGCAACGCTGGTGGTGATCGTGATGCTGCTGATCGCCCTGGCCAAGGCCGCGCCACACCTATTGCCCTACGGCAGCGAAAGTTCGGGGCCGGCGTTTGCTGTTCCCCATGGCATCGTGCTGTTCATCGGCGGGATGTGTTTCATCGTGTTCCTCGCCGAAGGCGCGGCACTCGACTGGAGCGCGGTGTTCCTGGCGCAGGAGCGCGGGATCGACACGGCGTATGCGGGGCTGGGTTACGCGGCGTTTGCGTTGACCATGACCGTCGGACGTTTGACCGGTGATTCGATCGTGCGTCGTCTCGGCGCTACCCGGGTGATTGTGTTCGGTGGGTTGACGGCCGCAGCGGGCCTGTTTGTGGCGACCTTCGCCCCGAGTTGGGAAGCGGCACTGGTGGGTTATGCATTGTTGGGGGCGGGTTGTTCGAACATTGTGCCGGTGTTGTACACCGCAGTGGGTAAACAGACGGTGATGCCCGAAAGCGTCGCCGTGCCGGCCATTACCACACTGGGTTACGCGGGCATTCTTGCGGGGCCTGCGTTGATCGGGTTTATCGCCCATGGCAGCAGTTTGAGTTTTGCCTTCGGGTTGATGGCGGTGTTGCTGGTGGCGGTGGCCATTGGCGGCAAGGTGTTGAAGGTTTAGAAGCTTCGTCGGAACGCCGCCCGGAGCAGGCTCGCTCCCACAAGATTTCGTGTGATCCCTGTGGGAGCGAGCCTGCTCGCGAAGAAGCCACCTCGGTCTATCAGAACCCGACGCTGGCCTGCACAAAGAACGTGCGCGGTGCACCGACGTACATCCCCGAGTTGTTGTCGCTGGAGCGGGTGAAGTACTGCTTGTCGAAAATGTTCTTCACCCCGGCGCCGACTTTCAGGTTCGAAAGCGTCGCACCGAAGTCATAACCGCCGCGCACGTTCCAGGTGACGTAGCCCGGGATGTCGCCGTACTGACCGTCCGCGGTGCCTTCGGTGATGTAGTTGCCGCTGAAACTGCCATCAGCGTTCACAGCCACGCCCGGCGAACGCTGTTTGGACTGGGCAAAGGCATCAAGGTTGTAGGTCCAGCGGTTGATGTCGTACCGCAAACCGGCAGTCGCCACCTGACGCGAATAGAACGGCAGGTCACGGCCCTTGAAGCCGGGGATCTCGCCTTCATAAACGGCACGCGTGTAGGTGAAACCAGCGTTGGCGGTCAGGCCGTCGAGCCGTGGGTCCAGTGCCGCCATGTCGTAATGCACCGAGGCTTCGAGGCCCTGGTGCGTGGTCGCGCCAAGGTTGGTCCAGCCCGCATCGTTGCTGATGTATTGCAACTCTTTATCGAAGTCGATGTAGAACAGCGTCACTTCGCCGCCCCACACATCATTGTTGTAGCGCGTGCCGACCTCGTAGGTCTTGGCCTTTTCCGGTTCCAGGCCATTCGCCGGTTCGTCACCCGCGCCACCCTGGCCGAGCTGGAAATACTGCAGGCTGCCGAACGAGGTTTCGTAGTTGGCGAACAGCTTCCACTCTTCCGACACGTGATACATCACGCTCAGGGCTGGCAGCGGCTCGTTGCTTTCGATGCTGCGGTTCTTTTCCAGCACCGGTTTGCCGGCGGTATCGAGCACCGGGCGGTCGTGCCAATCGGTGCTGATGTGTTCAAAGCGGATGCCGGGGGTGATGGTCCAGTTGCCGACGTCGATTTTGTTATCGACGTACACCGAGTTGGCTTCGGTGCCACCGGTGCGGTCCTGATAGACATGGCCGTCCGAGCTCTTGGTCGCAACCGGCTCGTTGTTGACCAGCGCCAGACGGCTCGCTTCTTCGTGCATGCCTTCCTTGAGGTAGCGATAACCGACACTGACTTCCTGGGTGGTCGGGCCGACGTCGAACACACGGGAGACCCGCGGTTCAATCCCGAAGGTGTAGTAAGTACGCGGGAACGAGCCGAGGGTTTTCTGATCGCGAGCGGCGATGTTGCTGCCACGGAAGCTGTCGGAATAGTAGGTCAGCACTTCGGCCTGGGTGCGGTCGTCGATCTGCCGTGCCCACTTGAACGAGACGTCCTTGCGGCGGCCGCTGAAGTTGTCGTTGTTGCGGTCGGACTGGAACGGATCGGCGTCGTACTGCGCCTGGGTCAGGCCCCCGGGCATGTCGGCGCTGGCGTCGTAGTAGTGAAAGTTGAGGCTGAAATCGTCCACATCGGTGGGTGCCCAGTGGGTCTTGAGGATCACGTCGTCGATGTCGTTGCCGTTGTTGCGCTCACGGTAACCGTTGCCATTCACGCCGGAATACAACAACGCCATGCCGATGCCGTTGTCCGCGGTGCCGCCGAGAAACGCCGTGTCGATGTGCTTCCAGCCACCGTGCTGGGAGGTTTCCAGGGTCGAGCCGATTTCACCCGTGGCTTTTTCCGGAATCGCGCGAGTGACGAAGTTGATCACGCCACCGACGTTCTGCGGCCCGTAACGCACGGAGCCGGCGCCACGAACCACGTCGATGCTGTCTAGGTTGCCGGAGGAAATCGGTGCCATGGACAATTGCGGTTGGCCGTACGGGGCGAACGCTGCCGGCACGCCGTCAATCAGCACAGTGGAGCGTGGCGACAGGCGCGAAGTCAGGCCGCGCACGCCGACGTTCAGGGAGATGTCGCTGCCGCCGGTACCGTTGGCGTCCTGCACTTGCACACCGGGCACGCGCTTCAACACGTCGCCGACGTTCATCGCGCCCTGCTCGACCATCGCCTCTCGGCGAATTACCGTACGCGCGCCGGGGTGGTTCTGCACCACGGCGGCATCGGCGTCACCGAGCCAGTTACCAACCACTTTGATGTCGGTCACGCCCAGCTCCAGCGGGCCGTTGGCAGCAGACGCCGGTGCAGGCATCAACGTGACCGAACCTTCATCGATCTGGTATTGCAGACCGCTGCCTTGCAGCAATTGGCGCAGCGCGTCTTCTGGCGAAAGGTTGCCGTCCACCGCCGGGGCCTGTTTGCCGGCGACCAGCTCAGGGCTGAAGAACACCTGCAGCGAGGTTTGCTGGCCCAGTTCACTCAGGGCCTGACCCAGGGGTTGCGCCGAAATGTGAATCGCGTCGGCGGCAAAAGCCTGGGGCAGCGCCGCGGTGACAGCCAGGGCGAGAGCGAGGCGCAACCAAGGTGATTTGTTGTTTTTAGCGGTGGATTTTTTCACGTCGAACGTAGTCCTGTGGATCGCAAGAGTGTGCGCTTGTTAATGCAAACCAGTTGCAGTTGGACAGGAAGACGATCAAGTCGAAAAAAACCTGAATTTATTTTGAAATTATTTCCTGACTGCCATCATCGAGGGTGCGCAAGGCCACCGGCAGAATGCTCGGCAAGGCCTTGAGCAGTGCGTCGGTGTTGTCGGATTTGAACACGCTGGTCAGGCGCAAATTGCCCACTTTGTCGTTGTCGACGGTGAGCGGTTTCGCCCGATAGCGCGAGACTTCCTCGGCGACATCGCTGAGTCTGGCGTTGTTGAACACCAGTTTGCCGCTGCGCCAGGCGGTCAGCTCGGCAGGGTTGACCGCGTAAGCAGCGGCCACTTTGCCTTGGGCATCGATGTGCGTACCGAGGCCGGCGGTGAGGCTGATGAAATCACTGTCCGCCGCTGCGTGCCCCTGAACCTTGACGGTGCCCTGCTCCACCACGACCCGGGTTTGGGCGGTGTCGCGGCGCACATCAAAACGGGTGCCGGTGACCGTGACCTTGCCGCTGCCCGCCTCGACCACAAAGGGCCGACGGGTATCGTGCTCGACGCTGAACATCGCTTCGCCCTGCGTCAGCTCGATGCTGCGGAGGTCGTTTTCATAACGCACCTGAACGCGGCTGCGGCTGTTCAGGTCGATCACCGAACCGTCCGGCAACGCCACATGACGTCGCTCACCCAAGGTCGTAGAAAATTCGGCGGTGTAGATTGCCGAGTGATTCAAACCGCTGAACAACCCCAAACCGAGCGCGACGGCCAACACACTGGCGGCCACTGCATAACGCACCAGCGGGCGGCGCTTGCTGCGTACTGGCGGGGTTTCACACAAGGCTTGCAGACGCGCCGCCGGCAGCAAATCCGCCGCCGACCACAAGCCCTGGAGCAACTGGAATTCATCACGATGCTGAGGGTGTTCGTCCAGCCAGGCTTCGAAGTGCCGATACTCTTCGACATTCACCGCAGGTTCCTGCAAACGCACAAACCACCGCGCCGCCTCGTCGCGAACCGTTGTTTGCCCGCACGCACAATCACGAGTATCCATCATGGAAGTTCCTGTTTGGCTGGGGATGAGAAGGCACTGCCGGTCATGACTGCAATCCGTCAAGGCGGTCGCGCAGATGCCGCAGCGTGCGGATCATATACTTTTCCACCATGTTCTTGGACAGTCCCAGGCGTTCGGCGATTTCGGCCTGGGTCAGGCCTTCGATCTTCTGCCAGACAAACACTTTGCGGCAGTTGACCGGCAACTCGGTGAGCGCCCGTTCGATGGAGTCAGCCAACTGGATCGCACGCATAAAATGCTCCGGGTCGCCGGACGACGACACACTGTGATCAACCGCCTCCGACTCCATGGCGCCCCGCCGATCCTCCCGCCGATAACCATCCACCGCGATGTTGCGCGCGGTCTGGTGCAAGTACGCCCGAGGTTGTACAACCGTCGTCGAATCGGACTCAAGCACCCTCACGAAGGTGTCGTGGGCCAGGTCCTCGGCCTGCTGACGATTTCTCAGGCGACGGGTCCAGGTCCCGACCAACTCTTCGTAATGCTCGAAAAAGCCGTGTCTGCGGGGCAGCTTGGGGGTCATTGCGGTGTGCTGTGAAGACGGGGCGTGAATAGTAATGCTTCCTATTAACTGGAAGCAATGGGATTAAGAACCCGTAGGAGTCGACCCGTTAAGGAACAACACGGACCGTAGCAGCTGGCGAAGCCTGCGTTCGGCTGCGTAGCAGTCGTGAAACCGGAGCGCGAGGTCTTCCTGAAAACCGCGTCGCCTGATTTCACGACTGCTGCGCAGCCGAACGCAGGCTTCGCCAGCTGCTATGTATGGACTCGCCCCCACTGTCTACCCGCTTTTAAAAAAACTGCCGCCCCGTTGCATCTATGTATTAGGCCTACTCGAGGAAGCCGTCGTCGGCTTCTGGCCAAAATTGGAAGAGCTCGTGGCATGCCGATTACAGTCAGGCCTCGAAGGCCACTAGCAGCTTAGGCATCTATCCACGCCGGTCTTACCAGGGGTCAATGTTTTTTCAGCAACAGGTTGGTCAGTAGGTACCTCGGTGGCAGAACTCGGTGGATCAGTGGCTCATCGTCGCTTGCTGGCCGTCGGCGGGCTGGCGACGATAAGTCTGGTCATTCTGTAAAAGCACCCAGACGATGCGCAGGTTGCGATTGGCCAACCTGACCGCTGCGTCCTTGCGGCCCAATCGGCTCATCCAGCGCAACAAACGGCGGTCGTCGGGCTGTTGGGAATCAGGTCGCAACTGCTGCAATACCGCGTGGGCACCCTGGATCATCAGGCTGCGCAAATAGCTATCGCCTCGCTTGGTCATGTCCCCCAGTTGAATCGTCTTCCCGCTGCTGTGCTGATCAGGGACCATGCCGAAGTACGCGGCGAACATGCGAGCATTGGGAAAACGCTCAGGCTTGGTTTCCTTGGCCACCAGCGCCGTAGCGGTGATTGGGCCGATACCGCGCACAGTCATCAACCGTTTGGCTGTCTTGTCGGCGTTCGCGGCCACTTCCAGGCGTCCCGTCAGGACGTTGATGCGCTCGCCCAAATGGCGCCACTCGGCCAACAGTTCGTCGATCAGTTCGCGCAACATGGCAGGCACCGGCTGAGTGGCATCCTCCAATATCCGCGGGATTCTCTGGCTGATCGCGACGTCGCCCTGTGCCAGCGCAATCCCGTGCTCAAGCAGCAGGCCGCGCATCTGATTACTCACGGCGGTGCGGCGACGCACGTAACCTTGACGAGCGCGATGCAGTGCCTGCATGGCCAGCGCTGCGACACTTTTGACCGGCACTGCGCAGATCTTTTCGTCGCGACCGGCACGCAGGATTGCCAGCGCATCGTTACGATCATTTTTAGGGCCGCTGCGATGCTTGGCCACCAGACCGGCAGGAAGGATCCGCGCCAGGTTGCCTTGATCCTGCAACTGCCGGGCCCAAGCTTGAGCGCCCGGGCCGGTCTCCATCAGGACCACGACATGAGGCGGCAGCTGGCGGAGAAACTCGTAGAACGCCTCGCGCGACTTGATCCGCTGCTCATAATGCACCTTGCCGAGGGCGTCTTCGCCGGCGAGCTGGAAAACATGCTTGGCCAGGTCGACCGCCACGGTAGTGCAGGCCGATAAATCGGCAGAAGACAAAGATTGATCAATCGAAGTATGCTTTTTCATGGACTCGCCCTCGCTGTCGTTGGCTGTTTAGACTGCCACCGTGGCGCATTGACGCCTCGGCGTGGGCGAGTCCATTCAATTACAGATCATGTTTTGGCTTAACTGATCGGCAATACGCGGAAAAAGGCGTTCTTTTTTCTACGTTGAACCTGCACCTGCAGTCGTCGTCCGACGACATCCATCAAATCACAGCCATCGCGCAGTGACGTCACCAACACCCGCGCCAGTTCACTGTGGACGCCCTCGCCAAACACAAACGCAAACGCTTTGCGAGCGCAACCCGAACGACATAAAAACAGGGACTGCCGTTAATGGCCCACCCTACCCGCAGCAAATTACTTTCATAGTTTTAGTTTGTTTTTCAGACTATTCAAAACCTTCGCTCTGCTTTCGAGAAACTCACTCAATCCTTTTGCACGAAGAGCACATGCATCACAGTCGCCGCATCCGCTTCCCATTATCCCGTTGTAGCAAGTCAATGTATGGTAACGAATCAAATCCAGCTGCTTATGGTAATCAGCCAAGGCCCAAATCTCTGCCTTATTCAGCCGCATAAGCGGCGTCTCGAGTCGTATCTTATAGTCCATGCCCAAGTGAATAGCGCTGTTCAACACCTTAACAAACTCATCGCCACAATCAGGATAACCAGAGCTCTCTGTTTCACACACACCTGTGATGACAGCCTCAGCGCCCACTTGATAGGCATAAATAGAAGCCAACGTTAAAAACAGAATATTCCTGCCAGGCACGAACGTATTCGGCACGCCCTCCCCCGAACTCTTTGCAATTGGAATGTGATCGCGCGTCAAACTGCTAATAGCCAGTTCGCTCAACAATGAAGCATCCAATACTTTGTGTACCTTCACACCAAGCTGTTTCGAAAGCTGTTGCGCCACTTCGATTTCCGCACGATGACGCTGGCCATAATCAAACGTGATGCAATGAATTTCATCGTACATCGGCAATGCATGGATCAAGCAGGTGGTTGAGTCTTGTCCGCCGCTGAAAACGATAACGGCCTTTCTGGTCATGGTTCGTTCTTCCTTGGGGTGTCTCGGCAGGGTGCCGGGGCCGTTGACCCTACCGGGAAGCTCAAACTCTGGGTGTGGGAGGTTTCCGAAATGACCGTCTCCGATTTCCGTTTGTGTCATTTCTATGCTGGATTCCCGAGCGTCAACTGTTGAGGAGAACGCGTGCGCTTGCTCGCGAAAGCAATTGATCACTCAACATTGATGCTGACTGACCTGCCGCTATCGTCGGATCGCCGCCCGGAGCAAACTCGCTCACACATTTGATCAGCGTCGTACACAGAATTTGTGTTCATTGAAGATCTAGCGCGGAAGAGAGCTTGCTCGCGATGAACGATTACACGGTGCCTCAGTGGTTACTTGGGCAGTTCGATTATGGCGGTTTCAAGCCTTTGGAAGATCCATTCTGTAACCCGCCCCCGGCGCACCTTCATGCAACGCTGACTGAATGTTCGCATACAAGGCGTTCGCCTCTTGGGTAGTGATTGATCGCGAACAATCACGCAGTACAACGCGCAGAAGCACATTTTCCTGGCCCGGCAGCAGTCCGAGGCATTCAATTGCCTGCACAGGTAAACCCGAGAATCCCCAACGTCCCTTGACCTGCATCTCCTCAATCCAGTCAGAGTTGTCGCCAGCAGCTTGTAACATCCTCTCGGTCAACACTTCCTCACTTAACCCTGGCGTTACCGCCAACGAAATATCACGAGCAATCGAAGGCAAACGTGATACAGCGCTCCAGGGATTCAAATCATGCATCTGCGCCTGTACTCGTACGTTCTGATCACGTAGCAAGCGAATATCCGGAATTCCCTTGCGCAGCATGGTCAGTCGATCCAACCCCATCCCGAGCGCCGATGCGCATTGAGCCTTGGGTGTAATTACTCCTGAGGCATTTTGCGGAAGCCTACCGCCAGACGGTTCCAGCTGTTGATGGTGGAAATCGCCATGGTCAGGTCGACCATTTCCTTGGGCGTGAACTGCGCAGTGGCCAGTTCGTAATCTTCGTCAGGGGCATGGGTCTGGCTCAGCAGCGTCAAGGATTCGGTCCAGGCCAGCGCAGCACGTTCGCGCGGTGTGAAGAACGGCGTTTCACGCCAGACCGACACCCCATACAGCCGACGCTCGGTTTCGCCACCCTTGCGGGCATCGGCGGTGTGCATGTCGACGCAGAAGGCGCAGCCATTGATCTGGGAAGCACGCAGCTTGACCAGTTCAATCAACGATTTTTCCAGTGGCAGCTTCGAGACAGCGGTTTCCAGCGCAATCATGGCTTTGAGTGCTTCTGGGGAAGCAGTGTAGAAATCAATACGCGGTTGCATGGGGGGTTCCAGTCAAAAGGGTGGGGAGCTACGTTAATCCCGCACTGACCTGCAGCAAATAGCCAATTATTGGGAAGATGAGGATGCCAATGGGCGGGCTTGAAAATAATCTATAGGGGTAATTGCCATCACCGCACTGACACCACTAGAATGCGATTCATTCTTGATAGCGCGGCCAGGATGCCGGAAACGAGTGCCTCCTGCCCATGTCGTCCTCATCCGAAATGCCTCTGCCAGCGGCTACTTCGCCGAATTCCGAATCGCGTTGGCACCTGGAAACCTTATTGTGGGAAATGCCGGAACAGGCACGCGAAGCCTTTTTGCTCGCCCAGATTCATGGACATGGCCGCGCCCGGATCGCAGCACGGCAGTCGGCGCATAAAAAACCGCTGACCCGTCGACAAACCCTGGCTTATCTAGCCTTGCTGTTGATCGCCGGCCCCGTCGGCATGATTTGGCAACATGCGCCGTTCGAGTACTGGAACAGTCATGACCGTACCCTGGTCGGCGCACAACTTGTTGGCCAGGCGCCGGCTGCCGACTCACTCGATTGCACCCACGCCCATGACCTTCAAGCCCCTACGCTCGATTGCGCAGCCACTGCAAAAATCCCTTCTTCTGCACAACCCTAGGCGCTTCCTGAGTCAACGTCTGAGCCTTGTTCAAGCGGAAATCCAGCAACGCCTTCATCGCTTCGCCGATGTCATGTCGCGCATCCAGACACGGTTTGAGGTACTCCTTCTCGATCCGGTACAAGCTGCAGAACGTCTTGGCGCTGAAGTCCGCCGGTAGCGCCGTATCGGACAAAATCCCGCCCTCGCCGATCACCTCACCCGGCCCCATGCGCCCGGACTCGAACTTGACCCCACCACGGCTCAGCTCCACCGACACGACGCCGGATTCGATGATGAACAAATGATCGCTGACCTCCCCCGCCGGCAGGATCATTTCACCGGCGCGGAAGTTTTGCAGGGTCATGTTCTGGCTGAAGGTTTCTTTCTCTTCCTGACGCAGGGTCGAGAAAATGTTCGAGGCGTCCAGCAATGCCCGTGGCCGTGACAGGTTGGCAGGTGCATTGGGTTCTACGTTCGACAACAGGCTGACGCCGCTGGCCTGCAAGTGCCGGAATGCCAGGTCGAACAGTTGATTACGGACCATGCGCTTCTGGTCCATGGAGACCACGAAACCACTGATTTCGTATTCCACGCCGGTGGCGCTGGAGCCTTTCAACGCTACACACGGCGCCGGTTTGTTCAATAGATAACGGCACCCCTCCATCGCCCGCTCCAGCGCTTCAATGACGGTTTGCGGACGCGCGTGCGGGCTCAATTGCAAGCCGATGGAGACGCCAAAAATGTCACTGGGCCGGCTGAAATTAATGATCTTGGCCTTGGCCGCCAGGGAGTTGGGGATCACCGCCATGCTGCCCTGGGCCGTTTGCAGGCGCGTCGCGCGCCAGTCGATATCGGCGACCCGACCTTCGGTTCCGTCGATCGAGATCCAGTCATCCAGTTGATAGGGTTTGGTGGTGTTCAGGACGATCCCGGAGAACACGTCGCTGAGGGTACTTTGCAAGGCCAGGCCGACGATGATTGCCAACGCGCCGGAGGTCGCCAGAACGCCCTTGACCGGCAGATCGAGTACGTACGCCAAAGCCGCGATAATCGCGATCAGGAAAATCACCGCGCCGAGCAAATCCTGCAGCAAGCGCCCGGTGTGCCCGACCCGTTGCATCATCACCGCGCCGATCAGCACCGTCAGGGTGCGCGCGCCGAACAGCCACCAGCCGATCTGCAATCCGGTGGCCGCCAGGTGCAGCGGGACGTTGTCGGCCCAGGGCGCCGGTTCCATGGGGTTCAGACCTTCGTTGAACAGCAGGACACTGAACAACAAAAAAATCACCAGCCGCACCACCAGTTTCCAGTTGCTGCCATTGGCACTGAGCAGGCGCCATAGCCCAAGATCGATAAGGATCAAAATCATCGCGCAGATCAACGGGTGATCGGTAAGCAGTGACAGCATCAAGCAACTCCAGCGAAGGCCAATGAACGGAAGATCGCACACATTTCCCTTGTGGAGTTATAGCTTTGAAAAACAAAAAAGGGCCTCGAATGAGACCCTTTTCTATTCATCGATCCAACATTACTTGCTGTTGGTCAGCGCGTTGTAGCTGGTAAACAGGTTGCGGTAGTCCGGGATGTGGTTGGAGAACAAGGTGCCCAAGCCTTCCACGTCGTTGCGCCAGTCGCGATGCAGCTCACAGGCCAGGCCGAACCAGGTCATCAACTGTGCGCCGGAGGCCGACATGCGGTCCCAGGCCGATTGACGGGTCAGTTCGTTGAAGGTGCCTGAAGCGTCAGTCACCACGAACACCTCGAAGCCTTCAGCCAGTGCCGACAGCGCCGGGAACGCCACGCACACTTCGGTCACCACGCCGGCGATGATCAGTTGTTTCTTGCCGGTCGCCTTGATCGCCTTGACGAAGTCTTCGTTGTCCCAGGCATTGATCTGGCCAGGACGGGCGATGTACGGCGCGTCCGGGAACAGCGCCTTGAGCTCGGGCACCAGCGGGCCATTGGGGCCGGTTTCGAAACTGGTGGTGAGAATGGTCGGCAACTTGAAGTACTTGGCCAGGTCAGCCAGGGCCAACACGTTGTTCTTGAAACGGTCCGGGTCGATGTCGCGCACCAGTGAAAGCAGACCCGCCTGGTGATCAACCAACAGAACGACGGCGTTATCCTTGTCGAGACGTTTGTAAGAGGTAGTCATGGGAGTAATCCTCGCTTTTTATCGATGCCGAATGGGCCGGCGTGAGAGAAACCTGATAGTTCGTTAAAACGCGGCCAAGCAGGGTAGTCACCCTCGCCCGGCACGCCACAGCGTTACAACTATGAGTTCAACCGCTCATCCGACCGAACCGGCCTGACTGGAAGTCAGCAAAGGCCTGGTGGATTTCCTGCTCGCTGTTCATCACGAACGGGCCATGGCCGACGATCGGCTCGTCGATCGGCTCGCCACTGAGCAGCAACACGACGGCATCGTTATTGGCTTCCAGGCTGAGCTGCTGGCCATTGCGTTCGAACAACGCCAACTGCCCTTCGCGCACCAGTTCCACACCGTTGACCTGAACCGTGCCACGCAACACTACAAGTGCCGTGTTACGACCTTCGTGCAGGTCCAGGGTCAGCAACTTGCCGCCGTTGAGGCGCAGGTCCCAGACGTCAATCGGGGTAAACGTGCGCGCGGGGCCGGTGTGGCCGTCGAACTCACCGGCGATCAAGCGCAGGCTGCCGGCCTGGTCCTTGAGCGGGATGCTCGGGATGTCGCCATCGAGAATCGTCTGGTAACCGGCGTCGGCCATTTTGTCCTTGGCCGGCAGGTTGACCCACAACTGAACCATTTCCAGGGTGCCGCCGGTTTTGGCGAAACCTTCTGAGTGGAACTCTTCGTGGAGAATCCCGGAGGCTGCGGTCATCCATTGCACGTCGCCTGGGCCGATCTTGCCGCCGCTGCCGGTGGAGTCGCGGTGTTCCAGTTCGCCCTTGTAAACGATAGTCACGGTTTCGAAACCGCGGTGTGGATGCTGACCAACGCCACGACGCTCGGTGGTGGGGGTGAATTCAGCGGGACCGGCGTGATCGAGCAGCAAAAACGGGCTGATGTGCTTGCCCAGGTTGTCGTAGGAAAACAGCGTGCGAACCGGAAAACCGTCGCCGACCCAATGGGTCCGTGGGCTGGTGTAGATACCGATGATGTTTTTCATTCCGCCTCCGAATCTGGTGTGTGACGCGATGGACAAAGCTTAAAACTGAACCCTTTGATGCACTAGACTGCAAAAATCAGCCTTAGCGTTCTATATGGAGAACGATGGTGGAAGACCTCAACACCCTCTACTACTTCACCCAAGTGGTGGAGCACCACGGTTTCGCCCCGGCCGGTCGGGCGCTGGACATGCCCAAGTCGAAGCTGAGCCGGCGGATTGCCGAGCTCGAAGAGCGCCTCGGTGTGCGCCTGCTGCACCGCACCAGCCGGCATTGTTCACTGACGGAAATCGGTCAGGCCTATTACCAGCGTTGCCTGGCGATGCGCGTGGAGGCCGAAAGCGCTGCCGAACTGATCGAACGCAACCGCTCCGAACCCCAGGGCCTGGTGCGCATCAGTTGCCCGACCGCGCTGCTCAACTCTTGGGTCGGGCCGATGTTGACCCGCTACATGCTCAAGTACCCGCTGGTGGAGTTGTTCATCGAGAGCACCAACCGCCGGGTCGACCTGATCCACGAGGGGTTCGACATCGCCCTGCGGGTGCGCTTTCCGCCGCTGGAAAATACCGACATGGTGATGAAGGTGCTGGGCAACAGCACCCAGTGCCTGGTGGGCAGTCCGGCCTTTGTGTCGCGCCTGTCTTCACCGGCCTCCCCAGCTGACCTCAGTGGGTTGCCGAGCCTGCACTGGGGCGCGGCGCAGCGTGAATATCAGTGGGAATTGTTTGGGGCCGATGGCGCCAGTGCGGTGATTCGGCATGCGCCACGAATGGTCACCGATGACCTGTTGGCGTTGCGTCACGCCGTGGTGGCCGGGATCGGTATCGCTCACCTGCCCAGCGTGGTGGTGCGCGATGACATTGCCGCGGGCCGTCTGGTGGAACTGGTGCCGGGCTGGGCACCCAAATGCGGGATCGTGCACGCCATCTTCCCTTCACGCCGTGGGCTGCTGCCGTCGGTGCGTGCATTGATCGACTTTCTGGGCGAGGAATTCAGCCACAGCGATATTGCTTAGAAGCCCGTACACACTCCATGTAGCTGGCCGAGGGGCGGATTTATGACGTGGATGGGCGGTTGTACGCGACGGGGTCGACCACCTGCATGATTCTTGAGGCGCGGGGGTAAGGCTTTAAACCGAGTCGCGGCCTGCGCGAGCAACCTCGCTCCCACATTGGATTTGCGTACACCACAGATCCCCTGTGGGAGCGAGCTTGCTCCGGGCGGCGTTCCGACGAAGGCGCCAGATCAAACACCACAAAGCCTTCTGCCACCCCGATTCATGACTTGCGGTAAACATTGCTTTGCCGATCCAGCGGTTTTTCTCATGGGATGGCGCGGGTACAATCCCACGCCTCATAGTGAGTGGCAAAGGAAGTGCGGGTTTGGAAGGGATTTTGCGTGTTGGCTGTCTGGCGGGCCTTGTCGTCATGATGGCCGGTTGTGGAACCATGATCGGGCGCGTCAGCAATGGCATGTCGGACGTGGCTTATTACAAAGGCGTCGACGGCGGTTTGCAGCTCCTCGGCGTGACAGGAAAGGAAAGCAAACCCGCGGCGATCATCTGTTACATCATGATTGTCTGTCCGCTGATCACCGTCGTGTCCCTGCCGGTAGACGCCGCACTCGACACCGTTCTGCTGCCAGTCGACTACGTCAACACCCTCTGAAGTCGGCCCTCCGTTTATCGTCGAGGGCGTTTGGCCTTCGGTTTCTGCGCGGGCTCCTGCACTTTGCGATAAACCCACACCCCGAACACGCCAATAAGCAAAATAAACACGGTTCCTATGCATTGCGACACGAACTCGACCCAGAACCGTCGTGGATGCAAGGCCAGCGCATAGGTGTCGCGCGGGCCGCGGTTGTTGGTGGTGATGGAGCCGCTGATCCAGCTGTCGATCAGCATGTAGATCGAGGCACCGATGGCGAAGGCAATCAGCACGCCAACCAGCACGGTCAGCCAAAACGTCACGCGGCTTTGGCGTTCAGGAGAGCGCCGGTTCTTCCTGTTGCTCAATCAGTGGTTGTCGCACATTCGACGGTCGCCCGGCGAGGTGCGCACACTCGGCAATCACCTTCAGAATCTCGATCACGCCAGGGGTCAGCGCTGTGCCAAGGCAGATGCGCACGCCTGTGGTTGCATGGCCATCGGCGAAAAAGATCCCGCTGCCGGCCACGTGGCATCCGCGTTCGGTGGCCAACTGTTGCAGTGCGGGCATGTCGGTGTGCCCAGGCATTTCGATCCAGTGGATGAAGCCTCCGCGCGGTGGCACGTACACGGTTCCCGAAGGGAAATCTGTGCGCACCAGCGCTTCGACAAAGCTCGCCAGCGATGACAGTTGCGACCTGAGCCTGGCGCAGTGTTCTTCCATGTAGCCGCGCCCGATAAATTCGTTGAGAACATTTTGCGCAAGGCTGGAAACCGCCAGGTTGCGCGAAAACATTTGCGCAAGAATGGCATTGCGGTACTTGCCGGCCAGGCACCAACCGACGCGATAACCGGGTGCGATGGTTTTGGAGAATGACGAACAGTAAATCGTCTGCCCGCTGGTGTCGTAGCTCTTGATGGCGCGCGGGCGCTCTGTTTCCGGCACCAGGTCGAAGAAAATGTCGTCCTCGATAATCGGCACGTCCGCTTCGCGCGCGATCTGTGAAAGTCGTGCGCGCGTTTCATCGGGCATGATGAAACCACGGGGATTCTGCAGGGTTGGGTTGAGAAAGATCACCGCGACCTTTTTTAGTTTCAACGCTTCTTCGAGGTGATCGACGTCCAGGCCCAGTTTGCCGTGAGTGCGGATCGGCAGGGCGCGCATGCCCAAGCGTTCGATGGTCTGCAAGATGCCGTAATAGGTCGGCGTTTCGATGGCGACCGTAGCGCCTCTTGGCGCGACGGCTTCGAGGGCCAGTTCCAGGGCAATGGTGTCACCCGAGGTCACGAGGATATCGTCCGGCCCGCAGACCACGCCGCGAGTCAGCATCAGCCCGGCGATGCGCCGTCGCAGCGCCGGCAGGCCCGGCGGCGCGACCAGTCCGGTCAGCGAGTTGTCAGCCTTGCCGGCCAGCACTGAAAGGCATTTGTTGAGGAGCACATTCGGTGTGAGGTCGCTGTGCAGGACGGCCGAGTTCAACGACGCGGTGGTCCGCGAGGCCGCTTGGGAGAGCATCGCGACCACCGCATGATTGATGTTGACCGTGACACTGGAGAAATCAAACCCGCTGGCGGGTTTGGCCTGCCCGGAGGCCGAGACGAAATAGCCTACACGGGGGACGGTCGACACATAGGCATCGGCTTCTAGATCAGCCAAGGCACGCTGAACGGTAGTGATGCTGGTTTCAAACATTCGCGCCAGGGTGCGGATCGAGGGCAGTTTTGTTTCGGCTGCCCAATCACCACTTTCGATCTGACGAATAATCCAGTCCTTGACTATCCGCCAGCGTTTGTCCGGTAAATCAAACCTGTCCATAAGTTCTCTGTTATTTCTCGAAACAATTCAGAGAAAGTAGAGCAAAACGACTCCCGTTGCAGCAACTATGACGATGTTGAGGGCGACCAGTCCGAAGGCGAATCGAATCAGGTTGTTTTCTTCATGCCGATTGGCGCCCGCCAGCCCGGTGATCAGCGACAGAATCGACAGCGACCCCAGTGCACCATGCCCGGCGGCACTGTTGACCATCGCGGCCAGCCACGCCCCGTGTTCGCTGGTCAGCGCGGCGATGGACGGCATGACGAGGGTGTTGCCGCCGACGTTGGAACCGGTGACGTAACCGGCGATACCCGCCAGCAAGGCGATCGTCGGCGCCAGGGAAATCCCCGACAACGATTGCAGTGTGCGCTGTGCCTCGACGAGGAAACCGGCGTTGACCATCACCTGAGAAAGCAGCAGGAACAGGAAAATCGTCGTGACCGGAAACTTCGCCCGATTGAACAGCGCGCGCCATGGGAAACCCGCTGCGGCGCTTTGTTTGATCGCCATCAGCAGGGTAACAATCAGCAGCGCCAGGCCTGGGGATGCCAATGGCTTCCACGAAACGTGCTCGCCCTTGACGATCCACAGCGCATCCCAGCCCGACATAACAAACAACCCGCGCGACGCCACGATCACCCCCAGCAAGGCCAGATAAGGCCATGCCGCGCTCGGCCAACGCACCAGTTTCTTGCGTTGCGCATACGAGATGCCCAGACCTACGCAGGCCACGGCAAGACCGGCCAGCACACCGGAGACTTCCGGGCCCATCCACAGGTTGATGGAAAACAGCACGGCGACGAACAGCGCCGTCACCACAATCAGCCCGAGCCACGGCGAGACGGTGCGGATGCCGCCCTGCCACATGGCGATGGCGGCCAGGCAGAGGAACACCGGCGCACTGATCAGCGCTGAATGGCTGCCAAGGGTTTCCGCCGGCAAGTGCGCTAGCAACGCGCCGATCACCGTGGCCAGACCCAAGGTGCCCCATGGCATGATGACCATGCCGGCCAGGGCAATTTTCATCCCCGACTGACGCGTGAACAGGCCCATGAGCAAGGGCACGGTAGCGATCAGCGAGACACCGAAACCGGTCATCGCTTCCAGCAGCGGCGCCAGGCCCAGCACGATGAAGATGACTTGTGCCGGTGGCGTCCAGCCGAGCTCCTTGACCCAGGCGCCGATGGCCTGCGGCGCACCACCGCGCTCGACCAGGATGACGAAGGCCAGCCCCGGTACGATCACGCACGCGGTGCTGAGAAACAGGATCGTGGTGTCCTGAAAGATCGCCGCGGTGATCGTCGTGGACACAGGCCCGGCCGCGCCCAATGCCCACAGCACGAGCACCAGCACCACACCCGCCAGCGCGGCTTGTACCGGTGGCCGGCGGACGATCAGGATCAATGCGATCACCAGAGCGATCGGCGACATTTGCAACAAGAGAGAGCTCATACACAGTTTTCCTTAACTTAATCGTGAGTCTGCCCGCTGTACTCGGTCGCCCGCATGGACGCGCGCTCACAAAAAGTCTGATACCACTCGGTCAGGCGTGCTTGAGCGGAAAAGTCCGATAGTTGGCGAAAGGCAATCCAGTCGAGCGCAGTCGCCAGGGCAATGTGGCCGATGGTGATCGGGCCATTGAGGTCGACGTGTTCTTCGATGAAGCGGTAAGCCTCTTTGAGTTTGAAGGCTTGACCGTCGGCGTAGGCCGGATAGCGCAAGGCCTCCGGGCGACGCTCGACTTCCCAACGCAGCTTGATGCCGACATCGCACATGCCCTGCGCCAAGGCCTGAAGGCGCAGCGCCTTATAGCGCTCGGGGCCGCTTGCCGGGATGAGTTTCGGCCCGTCGCTCAGGTCGTCGAGGTATTCACAAATCACGATGGAGTCGAACAGCGCCGTGTCGTCGGGCAGCATCAGCACCGGTACTTTGCCCAACGGGTTGGCCTTGTAGATGACCTCATTAGGCGACGTCGGGCTGGTCTCGTGGTGGATGACTTCCAGGTTCGAAGCAATCCCGAGTTCGTGAGCCAGCACCAGTACTTTGCGGGCGTAGGGCGAATGCGTCTGGTAGAAAAGTTTCATGCTGGAGTACCTGCCTGGAGGATTGCAGTGGCCGCGCGATGGGCGTCCATGAACAGACGCGAGGGCGCACCCGCCGAGGTGACGTAGTGGTTGTAGTAGCAAGAGCCTTCGGCGAGCGGGCCGAGTACCCAGATGTTGCGTACCGGTTCGCCCGAAATCGACTTGGGATGACACGCCGCATCGACATCGATGCCGTCGATACCCGGCTCGTTGCTCCTCGGACGGATCAGGCCCAGTCGCGCGAGATCGCGCACCGGCGCGCTGTCGCTGTTGGTCACGCCACTGCCCTGGACATAGCCGGCAACACGCCGGAAGTTGTCTATCGCAGGTCGTGAGCCGGGCTTGAGGAACGTCAGCAGGCCCGCGTCACACAGGGCGAGCAGGTCGGCGTGGCGCTCTTTCTGCGGGCCGGCGACGAGGCGGTTGATCGCCTTGTGCCAACGGCCGTAGAACTGGCGATGCGAGGCGTCGGTCAGCCCGTCGAAATCCACGGCTTCGCGCAGTCGGTCACGCAGATCGCGCCAGACCTCGATGGCCGCTTTGATCGCTGATTCCCCACGCCCAAGCCGCGATTCGTACAGGTCAGCTTCGATCGTGTCGTAGATCCAGGCGTGATAGTTGTAAGGCGTCACGTCGTCGGGCAGTGCGTGCCAGATCAGCGCCTGCGGATTGATCGAGCCGCAGGTAGCTTCGTAATCGCGCAGCAACGCTTCGCAAGCGACAACCCCGGGACTGCCCGCAACACTGACGGCCCTGAGTTGTGCCAGCACCTGCTCCGGCCCTGATTGGCCGTGCAGGACGGCGACGGCTGCAGCCCGCATCTCCAGCAGCATGAGCGGCAGGATGTCCTGCTCGAAATCCAGTTGTCGGTTTTGTGCATTCGCGCGCAAGGCTTCGATGCGCGCACTCGTCAGCAGCACGGCTTGGTGGCGGGGATTTTCTATCAGGCCATTGGGACGGGTTCGAAACGGCAGCCCGTCCCGCGACTGAATAAAGATCACCGGCTCGCGACCTGACGGTTCATAGGCGTGACTGGCGTCGGCCATCCGCTTGTAGTGTCCGCCCCGTCCAGAGGTGAGCGCCGCCAAGGTGTCCATCGCGCCCAGTCCCAGACCTTCGATCAGCACGGTTTCGCCGGGCTCAATGGCATCGAGGCTGCGAGGCAGCGGATAGATGTTCTCGACGCGTTTGTGATCAGCAGTTTGCAGGCGACCGGTGTGGCCGACCGTCAGGATCAGCTGATCCACCGTCACCGCAGCCCCTGAAGCGCTTTTCAGAAGGTACTGATGATCCTCGTTGCGCTCGACAGCCGTGACGGCTTGTTGATGCAGATTCACGCTCACCCACTGAGGGGCCGTGGCGAAGAATTGCGCAAAGGCGTCAGCCAGGTAAGCACCAAGCAAATGACGCGGCAGGAAGTCCTGCGGCTCGACATCGCGTCCATTGGCGGCGAGCAAGCCGCTGTCCGGATCGACCTTGAGCCGCTGCGCGCGGCACCACGTCAGGAAATCCGGCCCCGATCGTTCCCGCGCATCCGCAAGGTTCCCGAATGCTGCCGCATCCGGGAATACCCCGAGCTGGCCGGCAACGGTGTTGAGCAGCAGGTAGTCCGGTTGGTCCGGCCAATGCGCGCCGCTACCGAGCACATTGGGATCGAAAATGTCGATGACGACGGGTTGCTCCGGGCGCTCTTCAGCAAGGCTCAACAGGCGTTCGAAAATCGACAGCCCGCGCGATCCGCAGCCGACCAGGCCGATGTGCAGAGGCGCCTTCACCATCTGCGCTCCTCCCCGAAGAAGGATGGAATGGCGACAGCCGAAGCGTCCTTGACCGCGATGTCGTGGATCATTCGGCCAATCGCCAGATCGAGAATGCCCATGCCGAACGGCGAATAGATCAGCGGTTTGTCCGTGGCGACTTGCAGATCGCCGCGAATCAGCTGCGCCACGGTGCCGGTGACGAACTTGCGATGACCATACTTCTGCTCGGCCAGGTGCGGCGAGGTATTGGCTTTCAGGCAATGGGTGACGTCGTCGAAGTAGTTGTAACTTTCCTCGATGATTTCTGCGCCGATATCACGCAGCGAGATGTTCAGCACGATCTGCCCCGGGCGGAATGTCCCTCTGCCTTTGACATAAGGCTCGCCGGCACTGGTCGCGAACACCACGATGTCGGCGGTCAGTGCGTCTGCAAGCGACAACAGCCGCACATCCGGCAGGCCGAGTTGTTCGCCGAATGTGGCCAGTGCTTGAGCGGATTCGAGGTTGAGGTCATGAATGCCGACACTGTCGAAAGACCAATCGTCGGCGATGAACGTCTCAAGGATGTTACGGGAAATCACCCCGCCACCAATGATCGACAGCCTTGGCGCGCTGCGGCGTTGGCCATTGAGCCACCAGGCGCCGAGCACCGCCGACGCCGCCGTGCGCACCGCGCTGATCAGCGCGCCTTCCAGAAGGGCATAGGGATAGCCAGTGTCCGGTTCGTTGAGGATCAGCACCGCCGACGCGCGCGGAATGCCCGACTTGATGTTATCGGGATAACTGGCAATCCACTTGATCCCGGAGACCGATTGATCGCCCTCGCTGTCGACGATCGCCGCCGGCAAGGCAATGATCCGGTTCGCCGGTTCCGCCGGAAAACGCAGAAAGTAACTGTCGGGATTAACGGTTTCGCCGCGTTCATGGGTCAGGTAAGTCTGCGCGACGATCTCGATGGCTTCCTGACGAAGTCCGTTGAGTATGTCCTTGACGACTGCGCCGGGAATGACGTGGAACGGTTGAATCGAAGTCTGAGTGGTCATTGGGAATTACGCCGAAAGCGCCAGAGCGATTTCTGGGAAAAGTGGATGCAGCGCTGCTGGGCCGATGCGCTGGGAAACCCAGTCGTCGGAATAGATGGTTTCGAGGTAGCGCTCACCCATGTCCGGGGAGATCGCCATAACGACATCGTCGGGACGAATGTTCGGCGCCCATTGCTGGATACCCGCGAGGACAGTGCCGGTGGAGCCGCCGAAGAGCAGACCGTAGCGTTGCGCCAGCCAGCGGCAGACCTTGATCGTCTGTTCCTCGGGAATCGACAGGAAGTCGTGAATACCGGACGGCTCGAATATCTCCGGCAGGCGGCTGGTGCCGAGCCCCGGAATATGGCGCGTACCCCCCGGTAGACCAAACGTGACCGAGCCGACGGTATCGACGGCGATGACTTTGGTGTGCGGATGATGTTCGGCGAAGTAGTTCTTGCAGCCCATCAGCGTGCCGGTCGTACCAGCGCCGACAAACAAGTAATCCACGTGTGGAAACTTATGGGCAATGGACCTGGACGTCGCTTGATAGTGGGCGAAGGGGTTGGTCGGATTCTTGTATTGATTGAGCCAGATGTAGTCCGGGTTTTGCGCGACCATTTGCTCGATCAAACGAATGCGCGAATTAAGGTAGCCGCCGTTCTCGTCACGCTGATCAACCATGATCATCTCGGCACCCAGTGCCTGCATGAGCTTTCTGTTCGGCGCAGAAATATTGGGGTCGATCACACAGACAAACTTGTAACCCTTGGCGGCGCAGACCATGGCCAGCGCGACCCCCAGATTCCCCGACGAAGATTCGACCAGCCGAGTTTTATGGGTAATCCGGCCCTGGTTTTCCAGATCCGTAACGAGGGCGTGGGCGGTTTTGAGTTTTATTGATCCGGCAGGATTCAGTCCTTCGATTTTCAGTTGGATCGTTGCGCTGCAAAGATCCCCAATCTGCACATAACTATCTTCATTGATAAGTTGCTTGATCATACGTCGTCCGTTTCGTCTCTTATGCCGGGCGCACGGGGGCGCCAGCATTCATCCTGGAATGTTTGAAAAGCAGTAAATGCAGTTCGCCTGCTGGGTTTGTTTTTAGATTTTTTAGCTGGACAGGAAGTGACCTTGCGGTGGACGCCGATCTATTCAAAAAATCAGGTATTACGCTCTGCCGACTGTAAGCGTCGAGAGTGTTGCGGGGCGCAAAGTAGAGCCATTCATCGGCTCGCCAAGGCTTGTAGAAATACTGGCGAATTTTCCTACGCGGGGAGAGATACAGATTTCGGGTTTTTTCCAGTACAGCTAAGGTTGGGGTGTATCCCCCAGTGCAGCCGGGGATACTCGTGTCCATTCCCAAAGGCATCGCGCCCCACTGGGATTAAGCGTCAGTCTCGCTTGAGGCTCTGATCCAGGCGTGCCATGGCGTGTTGCAATTGATCGACGGCCTCGTCGATCAACGTCGCGCGCCCTTCGGCGCAGGCACGTTCCAGATGTTCGCAGCACTCGATCAAACGTTTTGCACGAACCATCCGCGCACCGCCTTTGATGCGGTGCGCCAGGTCTTGCAGGCGGTGACGATTGCCACTGACGTGCGCTGAAAGCAGATCATCGCGATCGTAGAGGTTGGTTGCTGCCAGTTCGCGCAACAACTGATTGATCAGCGTCCGGTCTTCACCGACGTAGAGCTCCAGGCCGGTCAAGTCGATCTCGGACGTTGCTTGCTCTTCCACCGGCGCTGGCGGCTCATTCACAAATCGGGACGCCAGCCAGGCACTCAAATCGGCCAGCCGGATCGGTTTGAACAGGCAGTCGTCCATGCCGGCTTCAAGGCAACGGATCTTTTCCTCCGGCTGCGCATTGGCGCTAAACCCAAGAATCAGCGTGGGTGGCAAGCCATTAGCGCGCTCTTCATCGCGTATCGCACCCGCCAGTTCATAACCATTGACCACCGGCATGTTGCAATCGGTGATGACCAAATCGAGCTCATGCTCGCGCCACGTCACAAGACCACGCTCGCCATCCTCAACCTCCAGCACTTGATGCCCCAGGTAGCTCAGCTGCCGTGAGAGCAACAATCGATTGGCCGGGTAATCGTCGACCACCAGAATCGTCAGCAGCCGAGTGGCCACCTGCAATCCGCTATCGGTCCGCTCGCTGCAGGCCAACGGTTGCAACGCCATCAGATCAAAGCTGATGTCGACCTGCGTACCCAGTCCGAGGACGCTGTCGAGCTGCAATCGGCCGCCCATCATTTCGCACAGAGTGCGGCTGATCACCAGTCCCAGACCGGAGCCATTGTGGCCTGACTGCTGGCCGTTACCGGCCTGCACGAACGGGCTGAACAGTCGTTGCTGATCGACCACACTGACACCGATGCCGCTGTCCTCAATACGCACACTGACTGCCAGATGCCCCGACACCCCGGGCTCTACTCGCAGTGTCAGACTCACCTCACCTTCACGGGTGAACTTGATCGCGTTGCTCAGCAGATTGGACAGCACCTGCTTGAAGCGGGTGGGGTCGACTAACACGTCACGATCGCTGTGTTCGGCCAATTCGACCCGCCACTGCAAGTTCTTCTGCCGTGCCAGGCCTTCGAATACCCGGCACACCGACTCCACCAGCGTGCGTAGATTGGCCCGCTCAGGGGTCAGCGACAAATGCCCGGACTCGATGCGGGCGATGTCCAGGATGTCGCCGATCAACGCCAGCAATTGCTGCGCGGCATTGGATGCTACTTCGATGGCGGAGCGATCAGTGAAGCCCTCTTCCGCTCGCTTCAGCGCCAGTTCGAGCATGCCGATCAGGGCATTCATCGGTGTGCGGATTTCATGACTCATGGTCGCCAGAAAGGTGGTTTTGGCGCGGTTGGCATCGTCGGCGGCGTTCTTGGCATCCTGCAATTGCCCGAGCAGTTGTTGGCGTTGAGTGATCTGCCGACGCTGCCAGGCAATCCAGGCCAGTGCGAGCAACAGCAAAGCGCCCGCAGCGGCAAACGCCTGGAGAATGCCTTGGCGATGACGCAGCCAGTAGCTGTCATCGATCACCACATCATTGCTCCAGCGGGCTAACAGCTCATCCATCTCCTGGGGCGAAATGCTCAGCAGTGCCTTGTTCAGAATCGAGTGCAACTCCAGCGCACCTCGGTTGGTGGCCAGAGCGATACGCGCCGGTTCATCACCCACGGTGCTGCTGATCCGCAGACGCTCGCGGTATTGCCGGGTGATCAGATACCGAGCCACGATCAATGAGCTGACTGCCCCGTCGGCCTGGCCCTTGATCACCCATTCCATACCCTGCGCCGGACTCTGCACTTCGACCAGACGTACATTGGGCGCCCGAGCGCGGATGAACCCGAGCAACGGATGACCGCGATAAATCGCCAGGCGTTTACCAGCCATGTCATCGAGGGTCCTTGGGCTTCCCGGGGGGGTCGCACTGACCAGTACAAACGGATTGTTCAAGTAGGCCCGAGTGAAACGCAGTTCGACTTCGCGTTCGATACTGGGCGTGACCACAGGTAACACGTCGATCTTGCCGTCCTTGAGTTGCTGGATCTGCTGATCGAGGGAGTTACCCCGCTGCACCTTGAAGGTCAAGCCGCTGCGCTGGCTGATCAGCGTCAGCAATTGCGCAGTCAACCCGCTGAGTTGTCCCTGGGCATCGTAAAAAGTCAGCGGTGCAAAATTCTCGATGGCACCGACTTCCACCGTCGGATGTTGATCCAGCCAACGTTGTTCACTGGCGCTCAAACGTACTCGCTCTTGACCCGCCATGTTGGCTCTGCCGGCACTCCAGCGCTGTTCGATGTCCGTGCGCTGATCCATGGGAATCGTCGCCAGAGCCTTATCGACAATGCTTTTCAGACGTGGGTTACCCCGGCTGAAGGCAAAGCCGAACGGATTGGCGTCCAGGCCGGAAGGTCCCACCAGGCGTACGTTACTGAGGTAGTTGTTATTGATGAGGTAATTGGCGCTGATGAAGTCCCCGAGGTACACATCATCGAGCCCGAACGCCACCGCCCCGATCGCGTCGAGTGCCGAGGGGTAGCGTTGCAAGCTCGCATCGGGATAGAAGGCTTCGACAGTCTGCGCCTGCAGATAGTCATCGACCATGGCGATGCGTTTGCCCGCGAGGTCGACGGGCATCCAGTCGTCCAGGCGGGTAACCAGCATCGGCTGATCTTCGGCATAGGCACTGGATCGGGTCAGCTCGGGGTCAGCCACCTCGAAGTTGTTGGACGTGCCGAGCAGGTCCAGATCATCGCGTTTGAGCGCATCCATGGCCGCCTCGCGCGTGCGATAACGAAGCACGTCGATTTTTACGTGCAACAGCTGCCCCAACAGTGCGGCATAGTCTGCGGTGATGCCTTCCAGCTCATCAACGTTACGCGTGATCTCGAACGGCGGGTAGTCCGGCCCCGACACCCCGAGGCGCAAGACTCGTTTGCCACGCAACCACTGCCAGTCTTTTTCATCCAGCTGGACCTGATACCCCTCCACCGCGGAACGCCCCAGCACATGCAAAAGCGTTGGCTCATCGGCCGCCGTCACCGGGGGCCCCAGTCCACAGAACAGCAACAGAGCCCACAAATAATCGCGCATGATCGGGCTCACTCAGATCAGGTGATTACGCTTGGCAAAATCCCTCAGATACACCGCCGATTCCACGTTGAGTTTTCCAACCAGACGGGTCTTGTAGGTGCTGACGGTCTTGTGACTCAAGTGCATGATTTCAGCGATCGCCTTGTTACTGATGCCCCGGGCCAGATGCTGAAAGATCGTCAGTTCCCGGTCGGAGAGTTTATCGATCAACTGTTTTTCACTCAGTTGTATCGAGTTCAGCGACACCGACGCCGAGGGTAGCTGGGCGAAATAGGTGTAACCGGCCATCACGGCTTGCACGGCTTTGTGCAAATGCTGCAAATCATTGGTCTTGGCGACATAGGAAGCGGCGCCGGCGTACATGCAACGATCCTGATAAAACATAGGTTCCTGGGACGTGAAGACCAGTACTCGGCAGGGCACCCCACTGGTCTTGATCCGCGCCAGTACATCCAGCCCGTCGAGCGAGGGCATCAGCAGATCCAGTACCACCAGATCAGGCTTGTGTTCGCGGATCTTCGGCAAGACCTCATTACCACTCGCCGCTTCGTATATCTGCTTGAAACCCTCCTGCACCAGTATGATTTTGACTGCGGCGCGAACCACCGGATGATCGTCCACAATCAGCACTGACTTCATGGCAACTCCCTGTGCAACAAAAACGACGATTGAGCAACCAATGCCCATAAGCTCGGCCCGGCCCGGTTGAACGTACTGGCTGCGCAAAGACCTTTGCATGGAAACCCGGGCGCAACTACCTGACAGAAATGACAGTGCCGACAAACGGTAGACTAGGATCGATGATCGCCATCAGCCGCTGAATGGATGCCAGATCAGGCAGCATTGCGTGGCTCACCTCAACCATCTGTTGAACGCAGGCAGGAATGGGCAGCAGTTGCGCCTGCTGAACGTCATAGATCAAGGCGTGATGAACCTGTTGGTTATCAAGAAAAAAATCGAACAGGTTTAACGCCCCGCTTGCCAGCGAGGCATTGATGACCACCAGATCAAATGGCTCGCAACCGTATTCGACCAGGGTCAACAGCTCTTCAAGGCTGTGTACCGGTGCTATCCGGTAGTAGTCGAGTTGATTGAACAGTCGCTCGACCTTCATGCGGTGAAAATGCAACTCGTCGGCGATCAGGATACGTAAGGCTTTGTTCGACAACGTGGGCCCCCAGGAGAGTGTCAGATTCGTGAGGGCGCAAGGCTACGGAAGACCCGTCGAGCTTTCTGTAGGACTTTTCCTAAAAGCCGCGCTCTTGTCCGGTAACTTGGGAAGTTAAAGTCCAAAAACCGTCCGAACACAGTTCTTCTTACATTTGGCAGCATTACTGCCAGCCAAACCGGCGAATAAAAAATCCTTTCACCGCCTGCGTCAGGCCCATGTACGCCAGCAAAATCACCGGCAGGAACACGAAGTACAGCGACGGCAGCGCCTGTAATTTGAAGTAGTGCGCAAGCGCTCCCATCGGCAGGTAGATGCCAACGACCATGATGATTCCAGTCATCACCATCAGTGGCATCGCTGCGCGACTTTGCAGGAACGGGATTTTCGGTGTGCGGATCATGTGCACGATCAGCGTCTGGGTCAGCAGCCCGACCACGAACCAGCCGGACTGGAACAGGGTTTGATCGTCCGGGGTATTGGCGTCGAAGACGTACCACATCAAGGCAAACGTGGTGATGTCGAAGTTCGAGCTGACGGTCATTTTGATGTACTTGAGCATGTTGGCGGATGCCGTCGCCCATGAAACCGACCACATGACCGTTGCCCTTGAACAAACGCACGATTCGTTCCTTGTGGGAGCGAGCCTGCTCGCGAAGGCGCCATTACAGGCGCCGAAAATCTTAGCTGGCAGTCGCCAACAGTAAATCCATCACCGACCGGCCATGCCCACGCGCCTTGCCATGGTCATACAACGAACCGGCAATCTCATCGGCGCGAATCGGCAGGATCGACAGCAAGGTGTCGCTCAAACCATGGCTGGCCTGACAGAAGCCCTGCATATAAATGCCAGCCTTGCAGCGCTCGTCAGTGATCAGTTTGTAGTTGCGATCGACTTCGAAATCCCCCAGGTATTGCTCCAGCGGCGCCAGCAGTTTGCGGTGCATCTGGCGCTCATAACCGGTGGCAAGCACCACGGCGTCGTAATGACGGGCCGTGACTTCGCCGGTGGCGTTGTTGCGCACGGCCAACTCGATACCGCGCTCGGTGGCGGTGGCCTTTTCAATGGTGGTCAGGGTACGGAACGCATGACGCGCGACGCCCGAGACTTTCTGGCGATAGAAGATGCCGTAGATGCGTTCGATCAGGTCGATGTCCACCACCGAATAGTTGGTGTTGTGGTACTCGTTGACCAGACGCTCGCGCTCGCTGCTCGCCTGCTGGAACACCAGATCAGTGAACTCTGGCGAGAACACTTCGTTGACAAACGGGCTATCGTCCGCCGGCTTCAGGGCCGAGCCACGCAGGATCATGTCCACCTGCACCGACGGGAAGCTATCGTTCAAATCGATGAACGCTTCCGCCGCGCTCTGCCCGCCGCCGATGATCGCAATGCTCATCGGCTGGTTGTTCACGCACGGCTGCTTGGCCATCTGCGCCAGGTACTGGGAGTGGTGGAACACCCGGCTGTCACCCTTGAGCGCCTTGAACGCTTCGGGAATGCGCGGTGTACCGCCGGCACTGACCACCACCGAACGGGCGGTGCGAACGTGCTGCTGACCTTGGGTATCGCGCGAGATCACCCGCAGTGCTTCGACCTGCTGGTTGTGCAGCACCGGCTCGATGGTCAGCACTTCTTCGCCGTAGCGGCTCTGCGCTTCAAATTGCCCGGCGACCCAGCGCAGGTAATCGTTGTACTCCATGCGGCACGGATAAAAGGTGCCCAGGTTGATGAAGTCCACCAGACGACCGTGGTGCTTGAGGTAATTGACGAACGAGTACGGGCTGGTCGGGTTGCGCAGGGTCACCAGGTCCTTGAGGAAGGAGATCTGCAACTCGCTCTGGGTCACCAGGGTGTTGCCGTGCCAGCGGTAGTCGGCCTGCTTGTCGAGAAACAGCACATCCAGCTCGCCCTGGCTCGGCCCGCGCTCTTGCAGAGCGATGGCCAGCGCCAGGTTCGAAGGGCCGAAACCGACGCCGATCAGGTCGTGAACGATGGGCGATGCAATTGCCTGTGTCATTTCCAGTGTCCTCTGGATGAACCCCCGAAGCAGCGGGGAGTAAGCCTAAGTGACCTGACCGGCCTTGAGCAGGACAGCAGATCGTCTGTTGGTATGGAACGAGGACAATGAAAAGAAATTTAATACTGTTTTTTGATGGGGCAGAGGGATCAATGGGCGTCCCACTGGCGCATCCGCACACGGCAATGCTTCATTGCATTGACGATGTGCTTCTCCACCAGCGCGCGAGAAATACCGAGGTGTTCGGCGATCTCCGGGTGCGACAGACCTTCGATCTTGCGCAGCAGGAAACTCTCGCGGCACAACCGAGGTAATTCAGCCAACGCACGTTGGAGCATCTCCAGGCGTTGACCGTGATCGAGGCTGTGATGAGGGGATGGGGTGAAGTAGCGCTCTTCGTTGTCGAGCACTTCCAGCGATTCGACCTGACGCAGGGCATTGCGCCGATGGTCGTCGATCACCAGGTTGAGCGCGGTGCGATACAGAAACGCCCGAGGCTGCTCGATCGGCGTGTCGCTGGACCGCTCCAGTACCCGCAGATAAGCGTCATGCACCACATCTTCGGCCACCTGACGGTTGCCCAGCTTGGCGTTCAAAAAACACACCAGCTCGCGATAGTAGTTTTCCAACATGACTCCCGGCCGCAGGGGTGCGGTTTCTATCCTTGAGCCAGATCGTCGACCGCCGAAATGGGCAGTGGCACGATAGTGGCAGTTCGATGTGCGTAATTTATAGTAATTCTCATATAGATTTAAAGTATTGCTTCACCTTGCCCGACAAATAGTCTTGAACCTGTGGGAGCGGGCTTGCTCGCGAAAGCGGTGTGCCATTCAACTTTTATGTCGACTGACACGCCCTCTTCGCGAGCAAGCCCGCTCCCACAGTTTGATTGTGTCGACAGCTAAATTCCCCGGTACCTTCCTCGTTTACAAGACAGCTCCCCGTCTCTGTCGCCCGTTTTTGCGCACAGATTGAACGACGGGCCGATATTCATTGGCCGGAACCCTGCATGAAACGTCCCCGACAGACCCGACGCGCCCTGCTTGTAGCACTTTGTCTGATCCCCGTTATCGCCGTCGCCGCCTGGCAGATCATCCCGCCCGGTCGAGACCAGTTCGCCACCGTTCAGGTCACCCGCGCCGACATCGAAAGCAGCGTCACGGCCTTGGGCACCCTGCAACCTCGACGTTATGTCGACGTCGGTGCCCAGGCGTCCGGGCAGATCCACAAGATCCACGTGGAAGTCGGCGATGTGGTGAAGGAAGGCCAGTTGCTGGTTGAAATCGATCCGTCCACGCAACAGGCCAAACTCGACGCCGGGCGTTTCTCCATCGAAAACCTCAAGGCGCAGCTGCAGGAACAACGGGCGCAGCACGACCTCGCCCGGCAGAAATTCCAGCGTCAGCAGAACCTCAAGGCCGGTGGCGCCACCCGCGAAGAAGACGTGCAGACCGCCGAGGCCGAACTGCGCGCCACCCAGGCCCGCATCGACATGTTCCAGGCGCAGATCCGCCAAGCCCAGGCCAGCCTGCGCAGTGATCAGGCGGAACTCGGCTACACGCGAATCTATGCACCCATGAGCGGAACCGTCGTCGCGCTCGACGCTCGTGAAGGCCAGACCCTCAATGCTCAGCAACAAACACCGTTGATTCTGCGCATTGCCAAATTGTCGCCGATGACCGTCTGGGCCGAGGTGTCGGAAGCCGATATCGGTCACGTCAAACCCGGCATGACGGCCTGGTTCACCACCCTCAGCGGCGGCAACCGTCGCTGGAACAGCACCGTGCGGCAGATTCTGCCGGTGCCGCCCAAGCCGCTGGACCAGACCAGCCAGGGCGGCGGCAACCCGTCCAGTTCGAGCAAAAGTGGCAGCGCTCGCGTGGTGCTCTACACCGTATTGCTCGACGTCGACAACGCCGACAACGCGCTGATGGCGGAAATGACCACGCAAGTCTTCTTCGTCGCCGAGCAGGCGAAAAACGTCCTCACCGCGCCCATCGCGGCCCTGCAAGCCGGCACTGGAGCGGACAACCAGACGGCACAAGTCGTCGCCAAAAACGGCCGCATCGAGCAGCGCGACGTGCGCACCGGCATCAGCGATCGCCTGCGGGTGCAGATCCTCGACGGCTTGCAGGAAGGTGATCACCTGCTGATCGGTCCGGCCGACGGGAGTGGCGGCTGAATGCTGACGCCCCTGATCGACCTGCACGACATCCGCAAAGCCTACGGCGGCGGCGATTCACCGGAAGTTCACGTACTGCGCGGCATCGACCTGTCGATCCATGCCGGGGAATTCGTGGCGATCGTCGGTGCCTCCGGCTCCGGCAAGTCGACGCTGATGAACATCCTCGGCTGCCTCGACCGCCCGACCTCGGGTGAATATCGCTTCGCCGGGGAAAACGTCGCCGCACTCGACAGCGACGAACTGGCCTGGTTGCGCCGCGAAGCCTTCGGCTTTGTGTTCCAGGGTTATCACCTGATCCCGTCCGGCTCGGCCCAGGAAAACGTCGAGATGCCGGCCATCTACGCAGGCTTGCCGGCCGCCGAACGCCACGCCCGCGCAGCCGCCCTGCTCGACCGCCTCGGCCTGGCCTCGCGCACCGGTAACCGTCCGCACCAACTCTCCGGCGGCCAGCAACAACGGGTGTCCATCGCCCGCGCCTTGATGAACGGCGGCCACATCATCCTCGCCGACGAACCCACCGGTGCCCTCGATAGCCACAGCGGCGCCGAGGTCATGACCCTGCTCGACGAACTGGCGAGCCAGGGTCACGTGGTGATCCTCATTACCCACGACCGCGAAGTCGCGGCCCGGGCCAAACGCATCATCGAAATTCGCGACGGGCTGATCATCAGCGACAGCGCCCGGGACAACCCCGAAGCACAAACCTCAGCCAGCCCTGGCGCGCTGCAAGCGGTGGACTTACGCAAGCGCCTGACCGAAGGCGCCGAAGCCACTGGCGCCTGGAAAGGTGAACTGGTCGATGCGGTGCAAGCTGCGTGGCGGGTGATGTGGATCAACCGCTTTCGCACCGCACTGACCTTGCTCGGGATCATCATCGGCGTGGCGTCGGTGGTGGTCATGCTGGCCGTCGGTGAAGGCAGCAAGCGTCAGGTGATGGCGCAAATGGGCGCGTTCGGCTCCAACATCATTTACCTCAGCGGCTCGTCACCGAACCCGCGAACGCCGCTGGGCATCGTCACCCTGGATGACGTCGCGGCGGTGGGAAGCCTGCCGCAAGTGACACGGATCATGCCGGTCAACGGCCAGGAGGCCGGGGTGCGTTTTGGCAACCTCGACCACTTGAGTTACGTCGGCGGCAACGACACCAATTTCCCGGCGATCTTCAACTGGCCGGTGGTAGAAGGTAGCTACTTCACCCAGGACGATGAACGCAACGCAGCAGCCGTCGCAGTCATCGGCCACAAGGTGCGGACCAAGTTGCTCAAGGACGTCGCCAACCCGATCGGCCAGTACATCCTGATTGAGAACGTGCCGTTCCAGGTGGTCGGGGTGCTCGCGGAAAAAGGCGCCAGCTCCGGTGACTCCGACAGCGACGACCGCATCGCCATCCCCTACTCCGCCGCCAGTGTCCGGCTGTTTGGCACCCACAACCCCGAATACGTGGCCATCGCCGCCGCCGATGCGCGCAAGGTCAAAGAAACGGAAAAAGCCATCGAACAGTTGATGCTGCGCCTGCACAACGGCAAGAAGGATTTCGAACTGACCAACAACGCGGCGATGATTCAGGCCGAGGCACGCACGCAAAATACGCTGTCGCTGATGCTCGGCTCGATTGCCGCGATTTCGTTGCTGGTGGGCGGCATCGGTGTGATGAACATCATGCTCATGACCGTGCGCGAACGCACCCGTGAGATCGGCATCCGCATGGCCACCGGCGCCCGTCAACGCGACATCCTGCGCCAGTTCCTCACCGAAGCGGTGATGCTTTCGGTGGTCGGCGGGCTCGCCGGGATCGCCCTGGCGCTGATCGTCGGCGGTGTGCTGATCCTAAGCGAAGTCGCCGTGGCGTTCTCCTTGATAGCGGTGCTCGGCGCCTTCGGCTGCGCCCTGGTCACCGGTGTTGTCTTCGGCTTCATGCCGGCCCGCAAAGCTGCCCGACTCGACCCGGTCACGGCCCTTACCAGTGAATGATCGATCTATGAAGCCGCAACTCAGCCTGCTGACCCTCTGCCTGTTGCTCGGCGCCTGCGGCAGTCCCGCCCAGCGTCCGGACAGTGGGCTCCAGCCGCCCGCCGCCTGGCAATCGCCACACACTCAAAGCGCTACTCGCAGCCACCTGCAATGGTGGACGCAGTTCGGCAGCCCGGGGCTTGATCGCCTGATCGAACAGGCCCGGGTCGGCAGTTACGATCTGGCCGCCGCCATCGCCCGGGAGCGTCAGGCGCAGGCTGAAACGGTCGTTGCCGGTGGTTCGCTGCTACCCGAGGTCAAGGCCGCCCTGAACGCCAATCGGCAAAAACTGCTACGGGGCAACGGCTACAGCCAGCTCGATGCCGACAGCGACAACAAGGCCGTCGATTACTTCAACGCCAGCCTCAGCGCCAGTTACGAAATCGATTTCTGGGGCGGTCAAAGCGCTTCCCGTGAAAGCGCGCAATTCGGTTTGCAGGCGAGTGAGTTCGATCAGGCGACCGTGGAATTGACGCTGCTCAGTGGTGTCGCCAGTACCTACGCGCAGACCTTGTCGCTGCGTGAGCAAAGTCGCATCGCCGAGCTGAATCTGGCGAACGCGCAGAATGTATTGAAGCTGGTGCAGACGCGTTTTGACTCAGGCTCGGCAACCGCGCTGGAACTGGCGCAGCAGAAGAGCCTGGTCGCCGCGCAACAACGACAATTGCCGCTGGTGCAGCAACAGGCTCAGGACGCACAGATCAGCCTTGCCGCCCTGCTCGGCCGGCCGGTGCAGGAGTTGTCTTTGGGTCAGGAACGCTTTGATCAACTGTCATGGCCAACCATTGGCGCTGGGCTGCCCAGCGAGCTGATCAGCCGTCGCCCGGACATTGCCCGCGCCGAAGCGCAATTAGCCGCCGCACAAGCCGACATCACCGTCGCCCGCGCCGCCATGTTGCCGGCTGTGACCCTGAGTGCAGAAATCGGCTCCGGTGCCGACCGCACCGCCGACATCCTGCGCAACCCCTTCTACAACCTCACCGCCGGACTGCTCGCACCGGTCTTCAACAATGGTCGCCTGAGCGCCGAGCGCGACAAGGCCACAGCCCGTCAGGAAGAACTGCTGGAGACGTACCGCGGGGCGATCATCAATGGTTTTGCCGATGTGGAAAAAGCCCTCAACAGCATTCGCGGTCTGGACGAGCAGCGGCAGTGGCAAGGTGAAGAACTGAACCAGGCGCAGACCGCGTTCAACATTGCGCAAAGCCGCTATCAGGCCGGTGCCGAGGATTTGCTGACGGTGCTGGAGACACAGCGCACGCTGTATGCGGCGCAGGACTTGAATGTGCAACTGCGGTTGTCGAGATTGCAGGCGAGTATTGCGTTGTACAAAGCGCTGGGTGGCGGGTGGCAGGCGTTGTAATTTCTGTGTCTATTCGGCCGCCTTCGCGAGCAAGCTCGCTCCCACACTGGACCTTTGTTCGCAGGACTAATGTGGGAGCGAGCCTGCTCGCGAAGAACGATAACGCGGTCTTATTGATTAACTGGTAATCGGCTTGGCCTTCAAATGCCGTGCATACCAAGGCCGCTGCGGCACCTTGCGGAATAAGTCCGCCAATTTCTTCTCGTCATCACCAAAGGTAATCCGCAACGCCAGCTTCATGGTTTCCGGGTCCATCTCCCCCGACTTGTCGGTCTGCAACCCCGGCGTAGTACTGCAACCATGGGTGCTCGGGCCGAGCCACGGGTCGTCGATCTCGACCCAACGCCCAGGCGCAAACCACGCCACGCCATTGACCTCGAGCCGACTGACCTCCCCCGGATGAAAGCGCTCGTGCGCACGGAACCAGTCTTCCAGACGATCATCGATCCAGCCATGGAAATGCCAGAACACCGGGTTCACGTGGGACGAAAACGGATCGCCGAGAAAGTCGTTTTCCGGCGCATACCAGCGCGCGGAAAAGTCCGACGGATCCCGGGCAAACGGCACGGGTTGACCGTTGGACGGATCACGCGGCACCGAGGCCCAACGCATATGCAGCCAGTCGTGCAGCCCCAATTCCACCTCCGAACCGAACTGACCCAAGGTCAATTTCGACAGGTAACGCGGATCGCGGTACTGCGATTCCCAGACCTGGAAATTGCTGTGGTAGGTCTCGGCGGTCTTGATGTCGCTGACCCATTGCGAGTACTCGGCATCGTCGTCGGCCAGCCAGGTCGGCGGCAGCGCAGTACCGTCGTGGTTGTCGAAATAACGGGCGAACCCAACGCGATCACGCGCCAGTTCCGGCTGCGGCAGCGGGAAGTGCGACCAGGACGGCAAGTCTTGCAGGGAGCGCGCCTTGCCGAGCATGTGCCGGTGCATGAAAAAGAAATCCACACCCGAGCCGTTGCGATCCTTGCGCGCGCCACGGGCATCACGCTCCTTGTCTCGCGGGCCAGGCTGCCAGCCAATGCCGCGCAGGGCGCCGCGCTTGTCTTCGGACAGGGTGTGCCATTTGTCCCGGGAGGCATGCCAGAGCTGGTGAAACAGCCGATGCTCCGGGGACACCAGCCAGGCCAGCAGCGTCGGGTTGAGACCGGTGCGCTCGCGGGCTTCGGGGAACACGCGTTTGACGGCAATGAAGCGATTGTCCTGGGCCGTCAACATTAACGGACGATCCAGATTCAACACGCGACCACTGAGAGTGCCGCTGCCAGCGTTGCCGAAACCGGCCCAGACTTCGTCCAGCAACAGGCTGAATTCATAATCCGCTGCGCCGCTGGCGCTGAGCAGTCGCCAGCTCAATTGCGCCGGTTTGGTGCCGGCCAGATCGCCGAGTACCCGGTAACGCGGCATTTCGTTCGAGCGCAAACGCTCGGCGGTGTCGAGGAACCCGCTCAAGCCGCGACCTTTGTGGCCGATGTCGAGAAACACCTCCAGCCCGTCCCTTGGCAGGCCTTCGATACCGGCGTCATGACCTTCGAAACGGATCTGCCAAACACCGCGCAAGGTGTTCGCCAAGTGCTGGCCAGCGACATCCGCGACATCGAACGAAGCTTCGCCGGGGGTGATCGTCGGATCCGCTTTCGTCCATTCACGATGCCCATAAAAAGCCGCGGGCACGGCGGCGCCGGTCAGCGCCAGGCCTGCCATGAACCATCGTCGAGAAATCGTCATTGCCCTACCTGTGTCAGCCATGAAGCAGGCTTTATCCAAGCTAGAACGTTTGTTGCCTCCAAAAATTTAAAAGCTTCGTCGGAACGCCGCCCGGAGCAAGCCTGCTCCCACATTGGACCGAGGCGTACACAGATCAACTGTGGGAGCGAGCCTGCTCGCGAAGAGGCCGGCACAAACACTAAATTCCTTGGCAGGCCACTCGTTCTTCCCAGATAGCAAAGGCCCCTGCGCCTGCACCCAACGGCGAACCTGACTGAGACGGCAATGACAAAACCACGTTCGAAAAAGGCTCTTTACATCGGCCTGCCGCTGGCCCTGGCGATCAGCGCCAGTGCAGGCTTTGCGGCCTGGGATTACGGGTTCAAGGACAATCCCGGCTACCCGGTCAAGGTGATGAAACAGGCGGATGAGCTGCACGAGCGAATCCTCTCCTTTGACAGCCACGTCACCGTCCCGCTGGACTTCGGCACCGCCGGCAATGAAGCGGACAAGGACGGCACCGGGCAGTTCGACCTGGTCAAGACCGGGCGTGGACGTTTGTCCGGCGCGGCGTTGACCATCTTTGGCTGGCCGGAAATCTGGAACGGCGCCAACGCCCCGCACCGCCCAACCGCCGGTTTCGTCGACGAAGCACGGTTCGAGCAGGAAACCCGCTACAAAATCATCAGCACACTGGTTCGCGACTTCCCCAATCAGGTTGCCATCGCCTACACCCCCGACGACTTCCGACGCCTGCATGGCGAAGGCAAGTTCGCGATCTTCATGAGCATGCTCAACGCCTATCCGCTGGGCAACGACCTGAACGCCCTGGACAAGTGGGCTGCCCGCGGCATGCGCATGTTCGGTTTCAGTTACGTGGGCAACAACGCCTGGGCTGACTCATCCCGGCCGTTGCCGTTTTTCAACGATTCCCGCGACGCCCTCGGCGGCCTCTCGGAGATCGGCAAGCAGGCCGTGCACCGCCTCAACGACCTCGGCGTGATCATCGACGTTTCACAGATGTCGACCAAGGCGTTGGAGCAAGTTGCCCAGCTGAGCCGTGCGCCAATGGTCGCTTCCCACTCGGCACCGCGAGGGTTGGTAGACATCCCACGCAACCTCAGTGATCAGGAAATGCAGCTGATCAAGAACAGCGGCGGCGTGGTGCAGATTGTCGGTTTCCCGACTTACATCCGCCCGCTCAGCCAGGCCACCCAGGACAAACTCAACGCCCTGCGCGCACGCTTCGACCTGCAACCGTTGCAAGGCCTGGAGATGGCGCTGATGCCGGGGGACCCGGTGATCACAGTCTGGTCCGAGCAACGTTTCGGCGAGTACGCCAGTCAGCTCTACGCCATCGTCGACGAGGAGCCCAAGGCCACGCTCAAGGACTACGGCGACGCGATCGACTACGCGGTGAAGAAAATCGGCATCGACCACGTCGGCATCAGTTCCGACTTCAACGATGGCGGCGGTCTGAACGGCTGGAAAGACGTCAGCGAGGCACGCAACGTGACGGCCGAGCTGATCAGTCGCGGCTACGGCGAAGCCGATATCGCCAAGCTCTGGGGCGGCAACTTCCTGAGGGTCTGGGACCAGGTGCAGAAGTCTTCCAAGCCTGTGGCGAAAAATTGACCCCCTCTTTTGCAAAAGCGAACCGAGCACATGACCAACCGTCGTTCATTCCTCAAGCAGGCCGGTATTCTCGCGGCCGGCCTGCCCCTGGGCGCTGCCGTGAACCTACCAGCGCTGGCCGCCAATCCGGCGCCGCTGCCGAAGGATAAATGGGCGCAACTACGCCAGATGTTCAATCAGGACCCGGACTACCTGCACTTCGCCAACTTTCTGGTGACCTCACACCCAAGACCGGTGCGTGAAGCGATCGACATGCACCGCGCCAACCTCGACCGCAACCCCGGCCGGGCCATGGACTGGGACCTGGGGGAAACTGAAAAGCGCGAGCAGGAAGTGCGCGTCTGGGCCGGTCGTTACCTCAAGGCCAAGCCTGAGCAGATCGCCCTCACCGGCAGCACCACCGAAGGCCTTTCACTGATCTACGGCGGCATTCATGTGCGCCCCGACCAGGAAATCCTCACCAGCGAACACGAACATTACGCAACGAACTATGCGCTGGGGTATCGCCAGCAAAAGGACGGGGTCAAGGTTCGCAAGCTCAAACTGTTCGAGAACAGTTACGGCATTTCCGTGGATGAGGTGCTGGGCTCGATTGCTAAAGGCATTCGCCCCGAAACCCGAGTGCTCGGCATGACGTGGGTGCAATCGGGCAGCGGCGTGAAACTGCCGATCGGCGAGATCGGCAAACTGGTGGAGGACCAGAACCGCCACCGCGAAGAAAAGGACCGCATCCTGTATGTGGTCGACGGCGTCCATGGCTTCGGCGTCGAGGACCTCGACTTCCCCGACATGCACTGCGATTTCTTCATCGCCGGCACGCACAAATGGATGTTCGGCCCGCGCGGTACCGGGATCATCTGCGCCCGTTCGAGCGAGCTCAAGGACGTGACGCCGACCATCCCGACGTTCTCCGAAGCCACCACCTTCTCGACCATCATGACCCCCGGCGGCTATCACAGCTTTGAGCATCGCTGGGCCCTGAACGAAGCCTTCAAGCTGCACCTAGACCTGGGCAAGGCCGAGGTGCAGGCGCGCATCCACGCGCTCAATACCTATGCGAAAAACCGCTTGCTGGAGCACCCGCAGATCGAACTGGTGACGCCAAAAAGCGTGGACCTGTCGGCCGGTTTTACCTTCTTCCGGATCAAGGATCGCGACTGCGAAAAAGTCGCCCTCCAGCTGATGGAAAACCGCGTGGTCTGCGACTCGGTGGACCGCGACGTCGGCCCGGTGATCCGCATCGCCCCCGGCCTGCTCAACACCGAAAACGATATCGACCGTTTCATGGCCCTGCTGAACAAAACCGCCTAATGCAGAACCCTGTGGGAGCGAGCCTGCTCGCGATAGCGGTGGATCAGTCACCATCAATGTTGAATTTGATGGCCCAATCGCGAGCAGGCTCACTCCCACATTGGGCCTGGCGTGACACCCGTTTTTTATATCGAGATGATTCATGAACCGAGATCAATTGACCTTGTCACTCAAGGCCCTGGCCCTGACCGCACTCATGGTCGGACTTTTGCCGACCACCGCCCAAGCGGCCGCCACCCCGCAACCGGGCAAAGTGTTCAAGGACTGCCGGGACTGCCCGGAAATGGTCGTGCTGCCCGCCGGCACCTTCGCCATGGGCACCCCCGATGACGAAGTCGGTCGCGAACCCGATGAAGGTCCGATGCATGACGTGACCTTCGCCAAACCATTCGCCATGAGCCGCTTCCAGGTCACCGCCGGTGAATGGGACAGCTACATGCGCGAGAGTGGCGTGACCATCGCCAACGGCGACACCCGGCCGGGTCGCGAGTGCGTCGCCAGCAAGCCGCGCTATCCGCAAAGCCCGCGTCAGCCTGCGGTGTGCATGAACTTCGACGACGTGAAAAACTACGTCGCCTGGCTGTCGAAAAAAACCGGGCAGAAGTACCACATGGTCAGCGAAGCCCAACGCGAATATGCCGCGCGCGGCGGCAGCAAAGGGCCGTTCCCCTTCCCGTTCGATGAGGGCAAGGAATACAGCATCGCCAAGCACGCCAACACCTATGGCCCGGCGGACGGTTACAGTTTCAGTTCGCCAGTGGGCAGCTACCCGCCGAACGCCTTTGGCATGTACGACATGCATGGCAACGTTTACGAATGGGTCGAAGACTGCGAACACCCGGACTACGTCGGTGCGCCCACCGATGGCAGCGCCTGGGTCGAGCCCAAATGCGAAGCCGTACGGATTCGCGGCAACGACTGGGCTGAAGCACCGGTGTTCTCGCGCTCCGGCAACCGCAACAGCCTGTACCCGCAAGAGCGCGGCGACTGGATGGGGTTTCGCATCGTGCGCGACCTCTAAGCCCACCGCCCCTCTGTAGGAGCCAGGCTTGCCGGCGAAGGCGATCTCAAGGACGCCTTCGCCGGCAAGCCTGGCTCCTACGGGACTGTGTAGTGACAGCAAGCCCCGCCAGTCGGCGCCCTTCTAAATTAAGCCTTCCACCAGACGTTCTACTGGGTATCTGCCTTCACGACCCAAGGAACTGTCTTCCATGACCCAGCCTACCCGTGGCGCCATCGGCGAATTGTTCGCCCTGTTGAAACCCTTTCGGCTCATCGTCGCCGCGTCCATTTTCCTGGGCATGGTCGGCGGCCTGAGCGTCACGGTATTGCTGGCGACCATCAACAACGCACTGCATTCGGACACCGGCCTGACCCAAGGCGTGGTCACCCTGTTCGCTGGTCTGTGCCTGCTGGCACTGGCCAGTTCGATCTGCTCGGACATCGGCACCAACTATGTCGGCCAGCACATCATTGCCAAGCTGCGTAAACAGTTGGGTGAAAAAGTTCTGTCGGCACCGATCGAACAAATCGAACGCTATCGCAGCCACCGTCTGATTCCGGTGCTGACCCACGACGTCGACACCATCAGCGACTTCGCTTTCGCCTTCGCACCTTTGGCCATTTCCGTCACCGTGACCTTGGGCTGCATGGGGTACCTGGCCATTCTGTCTTGGCCAATGTTCCTGATCATGGTCGCCGCCATCCTGATCGGCACGGCGATTCAGGCCTACGCCCAGAGCAAAGGTGTTCAGGGTTTCATGGCCGCCCGGGAGGCCGAAGATGAACTGCAAAAGCACTACAACGCGATTGCCGAAGGCGCCAAGGAACTGCGCATTCATCGCCCACGCCGCCAACGCATGTTCGTCTCGGGCATCAAGGCTACGGCCGAATTCATCTGCAACACCCAGGTGCGTTCGATCAATACATTCGTCATTGCCAAGACCTTCGGCTCGATGCTGTTCTTCGTGGTCATCGGCCTGGCCCTCGCGCTGCAAACCTTTTGGCCGAGTGCCGATAAAACGGTGATGAGCGGCTTCGTGCTGGTGCTGCTTTATATGAAAGGTCCGTTGGAGCATTTGATCAGCACCTTGCCAATCGTCAGCCGCGCGCAGATTGCCTTCCGCCGCATCGCCGAACTGTCGGAGCAGTTTTCCACCCCGGAACCTCATCTGCTGCTCAGCGATAAAGGCAACGTCAAACAAGCGGTGCACGAACTGAAACTGGCCGATGTGCGTTTCAGCTTCCCGGCTGCGGAAGGCGCCGCAACCTTCCAGCTCGGGCCGGTGAACCTGACGATCAAGCAAGGCGACATCACCTTTATTGTCGGCGAGAACGGTTGCGGCAAGACCACGCTGATCAAACTGCTGCTGGGCCTGTACACGCCGCAGCAGGGTGCAATCCACGTCAATGGCGAAGTGATCGACGCCGCCAACCGCGATGACTATCGCCAGTTGTTCACCACCATTTTTGCCGACTATTACCTGTTCGATGATGTGGTCCAGGGCGATACGCACATCCCCGAAGACGCCAACAAATACCTGCAACGGCTGGAGATCGCGCACAAGGTCAGCGTCAAGGACGGCAACTTCACCACCACCGACCTCTCCACCGGCCAGCGCAAACGCCTGGCCCTGGTCAATGCCTGGCTGGAGGAGCGTCCGGTGCTGGTGTTCGATGAATGGGCTGCAGATCAGGACCCGACCTTCCGGCGGATTTTTTACACCGAGCTGCTACCGGACCTCAAACGTCTGGGCAAGACCATCATCGTGATCTCCCACGATGACCGTTATTTCGACGTGGCGGACCAACTGGTGCGCATGCAAAGCGGACGGGTTGTCACCGAGCTGGCCACCGCCTGAAAGGTAATGCCAGCCAAGTTAGGCAACTTCGAGAGGAACGCGGTCTTCGTAGCAGCTGGCGAAGCCTGCGTTCGGCTGCGCAGCAGTCGTGAAATCAGAACTCACGGTGCATCAGGTAGACCTCGCGAGCCGAGTTGACGACTGCTGCGCAGCCGAACGCAGGCTTCGCCAGCAGCAGACCGAGTTGCAGCTTAACTGGCCGGCATTTTTCTCCGATTCCGCCCCTCGCAAATTTATTTTCCCGGTTTCTTTCCGGTTTTACGTTCGTGCTGCGTCTAATAATCATTCCTATTAACAAAAATTCTGCACAACACTTTTTCAGGAGCTCAGGTAAGTAATGCGACCTCAAACACGCCGCACACCTCTCGCGCTGGCCGTACAGCGCCCGACTTTGCATCGCACCCTGTTCACTAGCGTACTGCTGACCGCCACCTTGCTGGGGAGCTCGATGGCCAATGCTGCACCTGTAAAAGTGAACATTGCAGGTCAATCGCTTTCCAACGCGCTGACCGAACTGGGCATGCAGACTAATCTGCAGATCCTCTACAGCCCGGATCAGGTTGCAGGGATCAAGTCTCGCGCAGTGTCCGGTTCCCTGGAACCGTCCGATGCCCTGAAGGCCCTGCTGCAAGGCACCGGCATCTCGTTCCAGATCAACGGCAACAGCGTCACCCTGGTGTCCGGCGGCGGCTCGAGCCTGCAACTGGGCGCGACCACCATTTCCGGCCGGGCCCTGGGCCTGACCACAGAAGACACCGGTTCCTACACCACCGGCGCCACCACCACCGCGACCAAGCTGCCGCTGTCCATTCGCGAAACCCCGCAATCAGTCACCGTGGTCACCCGTCAGCAGATGGACGATCGCGGTGTCACCAGCGTCGCCGACGCATTGCGCAACACCCCTGGCGTCACGTCGCAGAAGTACGACAGTGACCGTACTGAGTTTTCTGCTCGTGGTTTTGCCATCACCAACTTCCAGTACGACGGCGTCAACATTCCTTACGACGGTGTTTACGGTGAGAACCCGAACAACAGCGACGACGCCGCCAGCCTCGACCACATCGAAGTCACCAAGGGTGCTACCGGCCTGATGACCGGCTCGGGTGACCCGTCCGCCACGGTCAACCTGATCCGCAAGAAGCCGACCAAGGATTTCAAGGCCTCGGTCAGCGCTACCGCAGGTTCCTGGGACAACTACCGCACCGAAGGCGACATCTCCGGTTCGCTGACCGACTCGGGCAACGTGCGCGGTCGCTTCGTTGGCGCCTACCAGGACAAAGGTTCGTACATCGACCACTACAGCCAGAAAAAAGACATCTACTACGGCATCCTTGAAGCCGACCTGACGGACGACACCCTGCTGACCCTGGGCGTCGACAAGTCCAGTACCACCCCGCGCGGCAGCTCCTGGACCGGTAACTCGCCGTACTTCACCGACGGCGGCCGTACCGACTTTTCTCGCAGTTTCAACCCCGGTGCAGACTGGAGCCGTCGTGATTTCGACAGCGTCACCTACTTCTCGTCGCTGGAACAAGCACTGGCCAATGACTGGAAATTCAAGGCCAGCTTCGACCAGAAAACCACCGATCACGATACCCAATTGGCCTCGGCCAGCGGTGGTTACGCGGACCGCGCCACGGGCGAAGGCAATTTCCTTTACTGGGGTCGCTGGGAAGGTCATCGCGTGCAGAACACGGCTGACGTAAACGTCTCCGGACCGTTCACCCTGGGCGGTCGCGAGCACGAACTGGTGGCCGGTTTCATGGCGTCCCACTCGCGCCAGACCGGTGCAACGTACGACACCAGCGCCTTCGCACTGGTGCCGGGCAGCATCTATGACTGGAACGGTAGCCTGCCGAAACAGGACTTCCCGAAAAACGGCAAGTACGAACGCACCCAGAGCCAGAACGGCCTTTACCTGGCCACGCGCCTGCGCCCGACCGACGACCTGTCGTTCATCCTCGGCAGCCGTCTGAGCACCTTCAAGTACAACGAAGATTACTCCTACACTCCGGGCGGCACCCTCACCGACACTCACGCCAGCTACAAGGAACATGGCGTCGTCACGCCTTACGCCGGTGTGGTCTATGACCTGAACGATACGTACTCGGTCTACGCCAGCTACACCAAGATCTACCAGCCACAAATCTACAAGGACGTGACCGGTTCGACCCTCAAGCCAGTTGAAGGCGACAGCTACGAAACCGGCATCAAAGCGGCTTATTTCGAAGGCAAGCTGAATGCCAGCTTCGCCTTGTTCCAGATCGAGCAGGACAACGTCGCGCAATACGTCACCACCGACGTCGGCACCGGCCAAGACGTTTACAAAGCCATCTCCGGCGCCACCACCAAGGGTGTGGAACTGGAACTGGCCGGCGAACTGGCGCAGGACTGGAACGTAACTGCCGGCTACACCTATGCCCGTACCCGTGACGACGACGAACAACGCATCTTCGGTTTCCCGCTGGCCTCCAGCAAACCGGAACACGTAGTGCGTACGTTCACCACTTACCGTCTGCCTGGTGCGCTGAACCAGTTCACCGTCGGTGGTGGTATCAGCTGGCAGAGCGCTTTCTACGGCCAGAGCTACAGCCCGAACGTGGGTAACGGCGAAGGCGGCAGCACCATGCTCAAACAAGGCGGCTACACCCTTGTGGACCTGATGACCCGTTATCAGTACGACGAACACCTGAGCTTCACCGCCAATGCCTACAACGTCTTCGACAAGAAGTACATGTCGGGTCTGGGCAACTTCGGCACCACGTTCTACGGCGAGCCGCGTAACCTGCAGATCACCGCAAAGTATGATTTCTGAGTGGCAGAGCTGAAATGAAAAATGCCCGTATCGCGAGATACGGGCATTTTTTATGGCTGATGGATGTGTGGTGACTGTGATGCCGTCTTAGCGAGCAGACTCGCTCCCACAGGGGATCTTCAGTGGCCACAGAATTTTTGTTCACATCGGTTAACTGTGGGAGCGAGCCTGCTCCGGGCGGCGTTCCGACGAAGGCGGTAGTCGCCCCGGTAATGGTTACTCAGCCGGATCGAGTCTATCCAGCGCCCGGTTCACCGCCAGCGCCCCCAGCATGATGACTTGCGCAATGCCCAGCAGGGAGTTGCGATTCGGCCCGTCCATATGACCCGCCATATCCATGGTCATGACATTGGCCGAGGCCAGCGATTCGCACGCATGGGCCAGCAGGGTTTCGGTATCGAGCTCTGGATTGACGATGAACATGGTGCTGGGTGTGCGTGGCGTGGCTTTGAACATAGTGGTGCTCCTTGATTAGTGGAGCTGCGACCGTCCGCGGTCAAACGAATAAGGTGGCAGCTGTACGCGGGTTGACCGACCGGAAATCAAGGTATCCGGCACACCCGAAGGTGTCCCGCGCACAGCCACCGCAAAAAGCCTGAACTTCTCTTGGGCATGTGCACGCCTTGATTGACTCGGACGGTCAAATCCGGACGCTGATTTTCAGCGACCGGGAAACGATAAAACCCAGGCTCAAGGCGCACAAGCCGGCGGATTCTGGCGTACCTGTACGCAACGACGCAAGACGCTGTAGCTTTCAGGAAGTAACCTACAGGTCTTTTAAACACGCCGGCTCAAGCCATGTTTAAACGCGGTCCATGTGGGAGCGAGCCTGCTCGCGAAAGCGGTGTGCCAGGCAACGGCGATGTCGACTGACACTCCCTCTTCGCGAGCAGGCTCGCTCCCACATTTCGTTCCCACGCGGTGGACTGACCCCAAAAAGTTGGACACAACTGCTGGGGTGCAGACCACAGAGTGGGAACGATCATTCAAAGCCGCGAACGCACCCACCCCGCCACTTCCGAGTGAATCCCCTCAACCTCCCCCAACAACCCCGCCATGCGCAAAAAGTCATGGGTCATCCCAGGCTGTTCCAGCAACGTCACCTCATTCCCGGCAGCTCGCAGCCGATCCGCATACGCCAGCCCTTCGTCATGCAACGGATCATGCCCGGCCAAATACACCAGCGCCGGCGCCACGCCCGACAGATCCTCCGCCAGCAACGGCGAGCAGCGCCAATCTGCCAGGTCTTCCGGCGTACGCCCGTAATGCGCATAGAACCAATCCAGCGTCGGCGTCTCCAGCAAATAACCCTCGGCGAAATCCCGATGCGACGCGCGCTTGGTCGTCGCATCCGTCACCGGGTACACCAACAATTGCGCCTTGGGTTTCAACGCCAGTTCCTCAGGTTCACGCACCGCCATGATCGACAACACCGTCGCCAGCGTCGCGCCTACGCTGTCACCGGCCACGGCCACCCGCGTTGCGTCCAGGCCATGTGCCGCGCCTTCACGCACCAGCCAGTTCCCCGCATCGCAGGCATCTTGTACCGGCGTCGGGAATCGCCATTCCGGCGCCAGGCGATAATCCACCGTCAACAAGGCAAAACCACCTTGGGAGGCCAGCCGCCGGCACAGCGCATCATGGGAATCGAGACTGCCGACCACGTAGCCGCCACCATGGAAATACAACACCACCGGCTGCAACCCGTCAACCGATTGTCCGTCGCGATACACCCTTGCCGACAGGCTGTGCCCATCTCGCGCGGCGATGGTGAAGTCCTCGCAGGCAACGCTGTCCAGCGGCACATCGAGAAACCCCGACGACGCTTCGAAATCGATCCGCGCCTGTTGCGGCGACTGCTCATGCATCGCGCTACTTTTGCCGGTCATCCGGCCGAACTCGGCGAGTTCTAGAAATGCTTCAAGTTCTGGCAACACGGCCATGGGACGAATCCTTCACACAAATAGGTCAATAACCGGACGGTACAAAAAATCCGAATCAAGCAAGGATCCTGTGGGAGCGAGCCTGCTCGCGAAGGCGGCGTGTCAGTAACATGAATGCCGTCTGACACTCCCTCTTCGCGAGCAGGCTCGCTCCCACAGGGGGTTATGCGATAGCCGGCCTGCGTTCCAACAGGTCTTCAAGCTCGTCGAGCAACTCTTCACCGCGCAGCAACTCGTAGTGCCCGCCCGCCAACAAGCGATCAACGCCGTGGCTGCCGACTTGGGCCTCGAACACCCGACGTTCATCGTCGCGTTCGGCCACCCACCAGCGATGCGCCATAATCTGAATCGCCGGCAGTTGCCGATGCGCCAACGCCAGTTGCTTGAGGCGTGAGCCGGTGGCGAAGATCTGCGTGAGTTCCCCCGCGCCCAACGCGGCTTGCTCATTGGAGCCGTGCATGGCCGCCTCGATCACTGCCGTGGAACCCTCGCGCTCATTCAAGTCAGCGGCTTTCAGCGCAATCAGCGCTTGAGCCTCATCGGCCGGCAGACCGAGCACAAACTTCAGGAAGTCGCCCAGGTCCTCGCGCCAGTCCCCCGCATCTGCGGTGCCCGCCACGTAGCTGTCGACCAGCCCGGCAAACGCGACCGTCTCACCTTGGCTTTCCAGTTCGTGAGCAACCAGTTGCGTCAACGCTCCGCCCAACGACCAACCCAGCAAGTAATACGGCCCCTTGGCCTGCTGACTGCGAATCCGTTGCGCATAGGCTTGAGCCATGGCGAGCAGCGACTCGTCCTGCCACAGCGGATCAAGCAGCATCCGGCATTGCACGCCGTACACCGTGCGCCGGCCTTCCAGTCGACGGGCCAGCGGTTCGTAGTCGAACACCGTGCCGAAACCAGCGTGCAGGCAGAACAGCGCCGGCACGTTCGGGATCCGCGCATTCAGCGCCAACAACGGATCCGGCGCCGCTGCTACTGGCTCGGCCGCCTGATAGCCACTAAGTTCGGCGATGCACGGCTTCTGCATCAAGTCTCGCAGTTTCAATTCGAAGCCCAGTTGCGGCTGACTGCGCACCCGCGAAATGACTTTGAGCACCTGCAACGAGTCGCCGCCGAGTTCGAAGAAGTTGTCGTCGATGCCCACTTGCGGCACGCCCAGCACCTCTTGCCAGATCGCGGTCAGCGCCGTTTCCAGTGCGTTGCGCGGCGCGCGATAACCGCCGAGCGCCCATTCAGGCGTAGGCAGTGAGCGACGGTCGAGCTTGCCGTTGGCCGACAGCGGGAAACGCTCCAGCATTAGGATTCGCGCCGGCACCATGTAGTCCGGCAGTTGCGCTTGCAGTTCAGACTTCAAGCGACGATCCAGCCCAACAGCACCGGCCGCCACCACATAACCCACCAATTGCTTGCCGGTCGGCGTGTCGTGCACCACCACGGCGGCATCCTGCACCCCGGCGCAATCACGCAGGCGGGCTTCGATTTCGCCCAGTTCAATACGGAAACCACGGATCTTCACTTGCTGGTCGAGACGCCCCAGGTAGTCGATCAACCCGCACTCGCGCTGGCGCACCAGGTCGCCGGTGCGGTACATGCGGCCACCGGCCTCGAACGGGTCCGGAATGAAACGTTCGGCACTCATGCCGGGACGCTGGTGATAACCGCGCGCCAGGCATTCGCCGCCCAGGTACAACTCGCCGCTGACACCGACCGGCAACGGATTGAGGTCGACGTCGAGCACGTACAAACCACGCCCGGCCACACCACGGCCAATCGGCGCATACGCCGCGTCGCAGGTTTCGCTGACCTCGGCACGCCACAACAGCGGCGTGACCACGGTTTCGGTCGGGCCGTAACCATTGACCAGACGCTGCGGACGCAGAGCCCGTTTGACCTGCTCGAAACTGGCCTCCGGCACCGCGTCACCACCAAAGCAATACACCTCGACCGCCGGTGGATTGCCCAAACGTTCAGCCACCTCGGCCATCTGTTGCAGGTACGCCGGCGGGAAGCAGGCCACGGTGACGGCGTGACGCTGCAACACTTCCAGGGTTTGCTCCGGCGTCCACACACTGTCATCGCGGATCACCAGACTGCCGCCGGCCAACAGCACACTCAGCCAACGCTCCTGAGCACCGTCGAAAGCGAACGACATGAAATGCAGTTCGCGGCTGCGCGGGGCCAGTTCGTAGAGTTCGATGATGCCGCGGCAATGCCGGGCAATCGGACCCCGCGCTACCGCCACACCTTTCGGCTGGCCGGTGGAACCGGAGGTGTAAATCAGGTACGCGAGGTGTCCCGGCAGCGGTCGGGAAACCGGGCACTCGGCGTTGTCGGCAACGCTCAGCTGATCGAGCAACAGCCGTGGCGGGCTATCAGCCAGCGTCAACCGTTCACCCAAATCGCTGTCGCAGAGCAACAGGCTGGCCGCCGAATCGCTGAGCATGTAAGCCAGTCGCTCGGCCGGGTACGCCAAGTCCAGCGGCAGATAAGCCGCCCCTGCTTTAAGTACTGCGAGGAACGCAACGATGGTGCGCTCGGAACGAGGCAGGGCCACCGCCACCAGACTTTCCGGCCCGATGCCGCGACCGATCAGTTGCTGCGCCAACCCATTAGCCTGCGCCTCAAGCTGTGCATAACTGACTTCCCGATCTTCGCAGATCAAGGCGATTTTCTGTGGTTGAGTGCGCACGTGCTGATTGAACGCGTGCAGCAAATCCGCGTTGTCGTCAGAAACTTGCGGCAGGCTGATCAGCGCTTCAGGCAAACCAATGTTGCCAAGCAGACGCGTGGCATCTTCCGGCAACGCACGCAGCAACCCTTCAAGCTGCGCACGAATCCGCTCTACTTCCACTTCACTGAAGCGATCACGCAAGAACAGGTATTCGACTTCCAGGCCTTCTTCGTTGGCGCTGACCATCAAGTCCATCGGGAAGTTAGTGACACCGCCGCTGCCGACTTCGGCAAAGCGCAGCTCACCTTCCTCGCCCCCTTTCAAGGCGCGGTCCACCGGATGGTTTTCGAACACGATGATGCTGTCGAACAAGCCTTGGCCACCCTGCCCGGCCCAGCGCTGAATGTCCGACAACGGCGTGTGCTCGTAGTCGCGGACCATCAGGTTGTAATCCTGCAACGCTCGCAACCACACGCCCAACGGCTGTTGCGGATCGAGGGTCTGGATCACCGGCAAGGTGTTGATGAACAGACCGAGCATGTCCTGCGCGCCGGCCAACCCAGTCGGACGCCCCGCCACCGTGGCGCCGAACGCGACGCTGCGCTGGCCGCTGTGGCGTTGCAACAGCAACAGCCACGCGCCTTGCACCAGCGTGTTCAACGTCACGCGCTGACGCTTGGCGAAGCTGTGCAGTTTGCGCGTCGCTTCAGCGTCGAGGTTGCTGTACATCACGCCGTGGCCGGAACCTGCGGCACCGGAAGCCTTGGCCAGAATGGTCGGTTCTTCGAGCAACGCCAGTCGTTCGCGCCAGAAGCCTTCCGCCTGCGCACCGTCCTGGCGTTGCAGCCAGGCGATGTAGTCGGCGTAGCGACCGGTCAGGGCCGGCAGACTGTCGTTGTGGTACAGGCGCAACATGTCGCCCAGCAGACGTGAGGCGCTCCAGCCGTCCAGCAACAGGTGATGGTAGATCCAGATCATCTGGTAACGGTCATCACCCAGGCGAACCAGGATGAAACGCATCAATGGCGGGCAACTCAGGTCGAAGCCTTTGGCCTGTTCCGCAGCCGCCAGTTCACTCAGCGCCTGCTCGGTGTCGGTAAGCTCGCGCCAGTCGAGTTCTTCGATCGGCAACTCGACTTCGGTAAACACCGCTTGCAACGGATCGGCCAAGCCATCGCGCCAGCGGAACGCCGCGCGCAGCACTTCATGACGTTCCACCAGGGTTTGCCAAGCGGCGCGGAAACGCGGCACCTGCAAACCGTCCACCGCTACGCTCAACTGGTTGACGTAGGGGTTCAGCTCCGGTGAATCGAGGCAATGGAAGAGCATGCCTTGCTGCATCGGCGACAGCGGATACAAGTCTTGAAGCCCTTCACGGGCGGCGATGTCGATGTGCGGCACCAACGCAAAAGCAGGGACTTTCGACGCTTCAACCAACGCCGCTTCACGACGGGTCGCCACCGCAGCGAGTGCACGAATGGTTTGCTGTTCGAACAGTTGCTTCGGACTGAACACCAACCCGCGTTGCGCGGCACGACTCACCGCTTGCAGCGAGATGATCGAGTCACCGCCCAGCTCGAAGAAGTTCTCGGTGACGCCCACCGACTCGAGCCCCAGCAGTTCCTGCCAGATCTCCACCAGCAACGCTTCGGCCGGCGACACGGCGGCGACTTGACCGTGGTTCTGACGTGACGCTTCGGGCGCTGGCAGGCCTTGGCGATCACGCTTGCCGTTCGGCGTCAGCGGCAACGCGGCCAGGCACATCAAGTGCGCCGGCAGCATGTGCGCCGGCAGACGGCTGCGCAGGTGCAGGGTCAGCGCTTCACGCAAATCGTGCTCGTCGGCGAGCGGATCGCGCGGCACCACGTAACCGACCAACTGGCGGCTCACCAGGCCTTCGCGATCGATCACGAAGGCTTCACGCACGCCTTCGTGTTCCAGCAGGCAGGCTTCGATTTCGCCGAGTTCGATACGGAACCCGCGAATCTTCACTTGCTGGTCAATGCGGCCGAGGTACTCGACGACACCGTCAGCGCGGAACCGTGCGAGGTCACCACTGCGATACAAACGCGCGCCCGGCACGAACGGATCCGGCACGAAGCGTTCAGCCGTGAGGTCCGGACGTTGATGGTAACCACGCGCAACGCCCTCGCCGCCCAGGTACAACTCGCCCGCCACGCCAACCGGCAACGGCTGCAAGCCGCCGTCCAGGATATAGGCGCTGCGGTTGCCGACCGGCCGACCAATCGGCATGAACGCCGAGTCGAATTCGGTATCCGGATACGCCAGCCAGATCAGCGGCGTGATCACCGTTTCGGTCGGGCCGTAGCCGTTGATCAGGCGCTTCGGTTGCAGCACCTGCTGGACTTCATCGAACGCATGTTTGGCCATGCCTTCACCGCACGGGGTGTAGGAGCGGATCGGCAAATCGCGCCCCGCTTCGCCCATGAATTCGGCGATCTGCCCCAGATAGGTCGGGGTGAAGCAAGCGATGGTGATGCCGTGTTTTTCGATTTCAGCGCAAGTGCGCTCCACGCTCCACAACTCATCGTCGCGCGGCATCACCGCCGAACCGAACACCAGCGGCGTCAGCCAGCGCTCGTGAGCGCCGTCGAAGCTGATCGAGGCGAATTGCAACTCACGATCGTCCGGGGTCATGCCGTACAACTCGCCGATCGACAGGCAATGCATGGCCAGCGGACCGTGGGCCACGCTGACGCCTTTCGGCCGTCCGGTGGAGCCCGAGGTGTAAATCAGGTAGGCGAGGTTTTCGCCGCAGGTCAGGTTGACCGGGTTGGTTTCCGGCATTTGCTCCAGCGGCTCGCGGTCGATCTCCAGGACCGACAGGCCTTCCGGCAAGGGCAGTTTTTCCCGCAGCCACGATTGGCTGATCAGCAGCGAAATGCCGCTGTCTTCCATCAGATAGCGCAGGCGTTCGGCCGGGTACGCCGGGTCCAGCGGCACGTACGCGCCGCCGGCCTTGAGGATCGCCAGCAGGCCAATGATCATCTCCGGCGACCGCTGCATCGCGAGGCCGACCCGCACTTCCGGACCAATGCCCAGTGCGCGCAGGCGATGGGCCAATTGGTTGGCGCGGCGGTTGAGTTGGTCGAAGCTCAATTCCAGTTCGTTGAAGATCAACGCCGTTGCGTCCGGTCGGGCGACGGCCTGGGCCTCGATCAATTGATGCACGCAGAGCGGGTTTTCCGTTGCGGTGAATGCGGGATTCCACTCGACCAATTGTTGCTCGCGTTCCGGCGCACTCAGCAGGTCCAGTTCACTCAAGGCAGCCTGTGGCGCGGCGACCATCGCCGCCAGCAGCGCGGCCAAATGCTCGCTCATGCGGGCAATCGCCTCGGCGCTGAAGTGGCTGCACTGGTAGCTCCAGTTCAGGCTCAACTGGTTTTCGGCGGTGGCCGCCAGCGTCAGCGGGAAGTTGGTGCGCTCATGGTTCTGTGGAATCGAGAAGCTCAAACCGGCCGGCGCACCTTGTTGCAGCGCTTCGGCCACCGGGAAGTTCTCGAACACCAGCAGGCTGTCGAACAGCGGTTCACCGGCACGCCCGGCCCAGCGCTGAATGTCACTCAACGCGGTGAATTCATGCTCACGCAATTCCAGGTTCTGCGCCTGCAAACGGGTTAGCCATTGACCGACGCTTTCAACCGCGTCCGGGCTGCTGATCACCGGCAAGGTATTGATGAACAGGCCGAGTTGGCTTTCGGCACCCGGCAAGTCCACCGGCCGCCCCGCCACGGTCGCGCCGAACGCGACGCTGCGTTGTCCGCTGTAGCGTTGCAGCAAGAGTGCCCAGGCACCTTGGACCAAGGTGTTGAGGGTGACCTTTTGCTGACGGGCAAAGTCGCTGAAGCGTTTGCTGGTGGCGACATCGAAGGTCTGACGATGGTCGGCGAACTCTGCCGTCGACAGGTTTTTACTGTCGCCATGGGCCAGGCTCTGCGCCAACAAGGTCGGGTTGTCGAGGGTCGCCAGTTGCTCGCGCCAGAAGATCTCGTCGGCATGGGCATCCTGACGTTGCAGCCAGCCAATGTAATCGGCAAAACGCCCAATCGGCGCCTGCACGTCTTTCCCGGCATAACGCTGCAGGACTTCGCTCAACAGCAGCGAGTTACTCCAGCCATCGAGCAACAGGTGATGGTGGGTGTAGATCAGTTGCTGACGCTCATCGTCCAGTCGTACCAGCGTCAAGCGCATCAACGGCGCCCGAGTCGAATCGAGTTGCAAGCGTTCGATGTCGATCAACTGCCCCAGCGCTTCGGCCTGATCATTGCGGCCGCGCCAGTCGAGGCAGGCCATCGGCAATTGCAGATGACGATGCACCAACTGCACCGGCGCTTCGAAACCGTCGGGGAAGTGGAAACTGCTGCGCAGGATCGGATGGGTGTCGAGCACCGCCTGCCACGCGCGGCCGAGCCGTTCGGCATCGAGGCCACGGGCTTCGACGCTGAGCTGGTTCACGTAGGCCCCAGACTCCGACTCGTACAGGCTGTGGAACAACAAACCGGCCTGCATCGGCGACAGCGGATAAAGGTCCTCGATCTGCGCCGGTGGCACCGGCAGGCCATCGAGTTGCACCTGGGTCAGACGCGCCAACGGGAAGTCCGCCGGGGTCACGCCGCCTGCGCCATCGCTCAGGCAATGAGCGATCAGCGCCAGCAACTCAGCGCGAAAATCCGCCGCCAGCGCTTCGATCTCGCGCTGGTCGCAACATTCGCGGCTGAAGGTCCAGTCAAGTTTCAGTTCGCCGCCATACACCTGGCCATCCACCGACAACCAGTTCGGCAACGGTGCGTCCGCCGATTGCGCGGCACCGCTGGATTCGCGAGCCGGGGTGAACAGTGCGTCGTCGGCAAAGCTCTGGTCGAACTGGCCGAGGTAGTTGAACGTCACGCGTGCTTGCGGCAACGCGGCCAGCGCCGCTTGGGCCGCGGCATCGCCCATGTAGCGCAACAGGCCGTAGCCCATGCCTTTGCCGGGGATTTCGCGCAGTTGCTGCTTGATCGCCTTGATCGAACCCGAGAGGTCGGCGGTCGGCGTCAGGCGTACCGGGAACAGGCTGGAAAACCAGCCCACGGTGCGGGTCAGGTCGATGTCATCGAACAGCTCTTCGCGGCCATGGCCCTCGAGCTGAATCAGCGCCGATTCGTCGCCGGTCCAGCGGCTGAGGGTTCGGGCCAGTGCGGTCAGCAGCAGGTCGTTGACTTGCGTGCGGTAGATCGCTGGCGCCTGTTGCAACAACTGGCGAGTCTGCTCGCGGTCCAGACCGACACTGACGCCCTGACGCAAGTGCCCGGCCTGACTGGCTTGGGCGTTGGCGGCCGGCAGCGAATCATTGGCGACGTTCAGTTGCGCCTGCCACCAGCTCAGTTCGTTGGCGGCGGTTTCGGAACGTGCGTACGCGTCAAGCTTGTCGGCCCACGCCTGGAAGGCGCTGGTCTTCGGCGGCAGCTCTTGCCCTTGGTAAGCGGCCTGCAAATCTTCCAGCAACACCCGCCAGGACACACCGTCCACCGCCAAGTGGTGGATGACCAACAGCAGACGCTGCGAGCCGTCGGCCTGGGCGATCAACGCCACGCGCAGCAGTGGACCGTCTTGCAGGCTGAGGCTGCGCTGGGCTTCGTCGCACACCGATTCGAGCGAGGCATCGCTGGCCACGCGAGCGGTCCAGAGCATGTCGATCACATCGGCGCTGTCGGCCCCGACATAACGCGCCGACCATTGGCCATCGACCTGACTGAAGCGCAAACGCAGGGCATCGTGCTGTTTGAGCAGGCGTTGCAGCGTCGCTTGCAGACGCGGCAATTCGAGGGTTTCACGCGGCACCAGCAGCACCGCTTGGTTCCAGTGCGCGCGCTGCGGGATCGGCTCGTCGAAGAACCAGCGCTGAATCGGCGTGAGTTTCTGCACACCGTCAACCGGCCCTTGTTGCGCCAGCGGTGCCGCTTGTTCTTTGACCACAGCGGCCAGCGCTTGCAAGGTTTGCTGCTGGAACAGGTCGCGCGGTTGCAGGCTCAGGCCAGCACGACGGGCACGGCTGACCACTTGAATCGAAATGATCGAGTCGCCGCCCAGTTCAAAGAAGTTGTCCTGACGACCGACCTGCTCCACGCCCAACACGTCCTGCCAGATCTGCGCCAGCACCTGTTCATGTTCGCTGTGTGGCGCTTCGAAGGCGCGTTGGCTGACTTGCGCGGTCGGCGCCGGCAGGCGTTTGCGGTCCAGTTTGCCGTTGGGGCTCAGCGGCATTTGCTCGATCAGCACGGTCTGCGTCGGCACCATGTAATCCGGCAGGCTGGCCAGCAGATGGCTTTTAAGGGTTTCACGCCATGCGCCTTGCTGGTCGGCATCGGCGTCCAGCAGTGCGCGATTCTGTGGCACGAGGTACGCGACCAATTGCTTGCCGCTTGGGCCATCGAGGGCCAGCACCACGGCTTCTTGCACGTCGGCATGTTCTTGCAGACGCGCTTCGATTTCGCCCAGTTCGATGCGCAAACCGCGAATCTTCACTTGATGGTCGATACGCCCGCAGTAGTCGATGGCGCCATCAGCGCGATAACGCGCCAGGTCACCGGTGCGGTACAGGCGCTCGCCGCTGCCGAACGGATCAGCCACAAAACGCTCAGCGGTCAGCGCGCCGCGACGGTGATAACCGCGAGCCAGACCGACACCGCCCAGGTACAACTCGCCCACCGCGCCCAGTGGCAACGGCTGCAATTCGCTGTCGAGAATGCAGGTGCGCAGGTTGGCGATGGGGCGGCCGATCGGCACGCTGTCGCGGCCCTCTTCCACGCAGGTCCAGTGGGTCACGTCGATGGCCGCTTCGGTCGGGCCATAGAGGTTGTAGAGATTGGCTTGCGGCAGACGGCGCAGCGTCTGGCGTTGCAGTTCCATCGGCAGCGCTTCACCGCTGCAAATGATCCGTTGCAACGACGTGCAGGCCAGCGCCTCGTCGGCACCGATGAATGCGGAGAGCATTGACGGCACAAAGTGCAGAGTGGTGATCGCCTGTTCGACAATCAGCGCAGCCAGGCGTTGTGGATCGCGGTGCTCGCCCGGCGCGGCGATGACCAACGTGGCGCCCTTCATCAGCGGCCAGAAAAACTCCCACACCGACACGTCGAAACTGAACGGCGTTTTTTGTAGCACGCGGTCCGTAGGCCGCAAGTTGTAGGCTTCCTGCATCCACTCCAGGCGGTTATGCAACGCCACATGGCGGTTACCCGCGCCTTTGGGTTTGCCGGTGGAACCGGAGGTGTAAATCACGTAGGCGAGGTTTTCGGCGATGGCCAGATTTGGCAGATCAGTGCCCGGCAGCTCGTTCAGCCAATCGGCTTCGGCGTGCAGGCACAAAGTGCGCAAGTTGTCCGGCGTAGGCAGTTGCGCCAGCAGATGTTCCTGAGTCAACAACAGCGTGATGCCGCTGTCTTCGATCACGTAGCTCAGGCGATCGAGCGGGTATTCCGGGTCCAGCGGCACATAAGCGCCACCGGCCTTGAGAATCGCCAGCAGGCCAACGACCATTTCAAACGAGCGGTCGCAGGCAATCCCCACCAGCACTTCAGGGCCAACGCCCTGGGCGCGCAAGTGATGGGCCAGACGGTTGGCACGCAAATTCAGCTCGGTGTAACTCAGGCGCTGCCCTTGGAACACCAGCGCTGTCGCCTCACCGTTTTCAGCCACGCGTGCTTCGAAATGCCGCTGCACGCAGACTTCGCCCGGATAGCGTTGAGCCGTGTCGTTCAGGTCATCGAGGATGCGCAGGCGCTCGTCGGCCTCCAGCAACGGCAACTCGGCGAGCGGGCATTGCGGGTTCGCCAGCACACCGGCCAACAAATTCCGCCAATGACGCGCTAAATGTTCGATGCGCTCAGCATCGAACAGATCGGTGGCATACGTCAGGCTGGCGAACAGCTTGTCGCCCTCCTCCTGCGTGTCCAGTTGCAGATCGAACTGCGTGGTGTGCGCCGTGGCGTTCAGTGCTTCGACGCGCAGGCCTGCGAGCAAGCCGCTGACCGCCGCCGGTTTGGCTTGCTGGTGGTTGAACATCACCTGGAACAACGGGCTGTGGCTCAGGCTGCGCTCACTTTGCAGCGTCTGCACCAGACGCTCGAACGGCAAGTCCTGATAATCCTGAGCATCCAGCGAAGCGGCGCGGGTCTGGTCGAGCAATTGGCTGAACGGCAGACGCCCGTCCAGTTCGGCACGCATCACCTGGGTGTTGACGAAGAAGCCGATCAGGCCACGGGTTTCCGCGCGATTACGGTTGGCAATCGGCACGCCGACCCGCAGGTCGGACTGACCGCTGTAGCGATAGAGCAAGGCCTGGAAGCTCGCCAGCAACAGCATGAACGGCGTGACACCGCGCTGTTTGGCCAGGGTCATCAAGCCGCTGGCCAAGGTCGCATCGAGGGCGAAATCCAGACGCGCACCGCGCTGACTCGGTTGCGCCGGACGTGGGCGGTCGGTCGGCAATTCCAGCAGCGGTTGTTCGCTGCCCAACGTGTCACGCCACCAGTTGAGTTGACGCTCCAGTTCCCCCGCGTCCATCCAGCGGCGTTGCCACATTGCGTAGTCGGAGTACTGGATCGGCAACGCTTCCAGCGCCGCGTTTTGCCCTTGGCAATGGGCGGCGTAGAGCCGGGAAAACTCTTCCACCAACACGCCCATCGACCAGCCATCGGTGACGATGTGGTGCAGGGTCAGCAACAGCACATGGTCTTCGGCGTCGAGCTGCAACAGGCTGACCCGCAGCAGCGGACCGTGCTGCAGATCGAACGGCCGGGCGATGTCCTGCTCGACCGCTTTCATGGCCAGATCGAGACGCTGTTCCTGAGGTTCGGCGCGCAGGTCGATCTGTTCGATCGGCAGCGAGGTGAACCCGGCCAGTGTCTGCACCACCTGACCGTCATCCTCGACGAATCGGCTGCGCAAACTCTGATGACGCTCCAGCAGCACGTCGAAACTCTGCTGCAACGCCGCGACATTCAGCGGCCCGTGCAAACGCAAGGCGGCCGGAATGTTGTACGCCGAGCTTTGCGGATCAAGCTGCCAGAGGAACCATTGGCGCTGCTGCGCATACGACAGTTCGAACGTCGTTAGCGGCTCGGCAGCGGGCGGAATCGGCAGTTGACCAAAGCTCACGCCCTGCTCTTGCATGCGTTGCAGAAACTCGCGGCGCTTGTCAGCCGGCAGGCCGGCGAAGCGAGTGGCGATACGCTGGGCAGTGGTGTGTTCCATCAGTTGATCTCCATCTCGTCGAGTAGCGACTCAAGCGCATCAAGACGTGCATCGTTGTCAGCCGGGGTGTGTTGCCCGGCCATGGCGGCATAAGCCTGAAGGTCGGTGGATTCGAACAGCGCACGCAGCGGCAGCTCGATGCCCAGCTCCAGTTCCACACGGGCACTGGCCTGGGCGGCGAGCAACGAATGCCCGCCCAGTTCAAAGAAGTTGTCGCGCCGACCGATCTGCGCCACGCCCAGCACGCCGGCCCAGATCGCGGCCAGGTGCTGTTCAAGCTCGCCTTCGGGGGTTTCGAACGGGCGCTGCCATTCCTGCGCATCGGGCACCGGCAAGGCCTTGCGGTCGAGCTTGCCGTTGCCGGTCAGCGGCAGGGCGTCGAGCAGCAACCAGTGGCTCGGCACCATGTAGTCCGGCAGATCAACCTTGAGCGCGGCGCGCAGGTTGTCGCGCCAGGCGATCGGGTCATGCGGGGTGTGCTCGGCTACCACGTAGGCGCACAATTGCGGGCCGCTGTCGCCGGTATGCACGCTCAACACCGCTTGGCGCACGCCCGGTTGGGCCAGCAGCGCGGCTTCGATTTCACCCAGTTCGATGCGGAAGCCACGGATCTTCACTTGCTGGTCGATCCGGCCGAGGTAATCGATGCTGCCGTCAGAGCGCTGACGCGCCAGGTCGCCACTGCGATAGAGACGCTGGGATGCGTCGAACGGACTCGGTACGAAACGCTCGGCGGTGAGGCCGAAACGCCCGTGATAACCACGCGCCAGACCAGCGCCGGCAATGTACAACTCACCCGCCACGCCAACGGGCACCGGTTGCAACTGGCTGTCGAGCAGGTACCAGCGCAGGTCGCGGATCGGCAGGCCAATCGGGCTCTGGGCCTTGCCGTCGAGGTCGGCCAGGCGGATGGCGCGGTAGGTCACGTGCACCGTGGTTTCGGTGATGCCGTACATGTTGACCAGGGTGGGTTGCTGATCGCCGAAGCGCTCGAACCATGGGCGCAGGCTCGCGACTTCCAGGGCTTCTCCGCCGAAAATCACCTGGCGCAGGGCCATGCTCCGCGAGCTGGCGCAGGCAATCGGCAGCAATTGGCGGAACGCGGTCGGAGTCTGGTTCAACACCGTCACGCCTTCATCACACAGCAAACGGTGAAACTCCTGCGGCTCGCGGCTGATGTAATACGGCACGATCACCAGACGCCCACCGGTGCACAGCGAGCCAAACAGCTCCCACACCGAGAAATCGAACGCGTAGGAATGGAACAGTGTCCAGACATCGTCCGGGCTGAAGTTGAACTCGTCAGCGGTGGCTGTGAGCAAACGCCCGACGTTGCCATGGCTGAGCAATGCGCCCTTCGGCCGGCCGGTGGAACCGGAGGTGTAGATGACGTAGGCGAGGTTTTCCGGGGAGGCTAGCGCTGGCAGGTTGTCGGCGCTGAAGGCATCCAGTTGCAACGACTCCAGGCTCAGCACTTGCACGCCGTCGCGGGCCGGCAAGCCATCGATCAAGTGTTGCTGGGCCAGCAGCAATGTGATGCCACTGTCTTCGATCATGTAGCTCAGGCGCTCGGCCGGGTATTGCGGATCGAGCGGCACATAGGCGCCGCCGGCCTTGAGAATCGCCAGCAACCCAACCACCAACGGCATCGCCCGCTCGGTGGCGATGCCGACGCGCACCTCTGGGCCGACGCCCTGTTCACGCAGTTTGCGCGCCAGTCGGTTGGCCTGAGCGTTGAGCGCGGCGTAGGTCAGTTGCTCGCCTTCGTAGACCAGCGCGATTGCGTTCGGCCGTTGTGCGGCTTGAACTTCGAACAAGTGGTGCAAGGTTGGCGACGGCGGTTGCGCCTGGAACGTCGGGTTCCAGTGCTGGATAAGCGCATCGAATTGCGGCGCTTGCAGCAACGGCAGTTCGGCGACCCGTTGCTGTGGGTCTTTGACCACCGCTCGCAGCAGGTTCAGCCACTGCTCGGCGAGGCGGTTCATCGACGCCTCGTCGTACAAATCAGTGGCGTAGGTCAGGCTGGCATCCAGCGCTTCGCCCTGTTCCTGAGTGTCGAGCACCAGATCGAATTGCGTAGTGTGTTGCTGCCAATGCAGACGCTCAACCTGCAAGTCGGCGACGCTGCGTTCGACGCTCGCACCCAACTGCTGCTGATGGTTGTAGAGCACCTGGAACAATGGGCTGTGATTGAGGCTGCGGTCCGGCTGCAAGACGTCGACCAACTGCTCGAACGGCAAGTCCTGATTGGCTTGAGCGCCCAAGGCAACCTGTTTGACCTGTTGCAGCAAGGAGCTGAAGGACTGCTGCCCGTCGATCTCGGCACGCAGCACCTGGGTGTTGATGAAGAAGCCGATCAGGCCTTCGGTTTCCAGGCGCGAACGCCCGGCACTCGGCACGCCGACGCTGATGCTCGACTGCCCGCTCTGGCGATGCAGCAAGGTCTGGAAACTCGCCAGCAACAGCATGAACAACGTCACCTGCTGTTCCTGGGCGCGTTGACGCAAACCGGCCAGCAACCCGCGATCAACGTTCAATACCAGACTGGCGCCGCGCTCGGTACGACGGGCCGGACGGGTCAGTTCGCTCGGCAATTCAAGCGGTGCCTGGCTGCCATCCAGTTGCTCGCGCCACCACGCCAGTTGGCGTGCGCCCTCCCCGGCCTCCAGCCAGTCGCGCTGCCAACGGGCGTAGTCGCTGTAGTTCACCGGCAGGCTCGACAGGTTCGCAGCTTTGCCTTCGACGGCCGCCTGATACAGCGCGCTGAACTCATCGACCATGACCTGCATCGACCAGCCATCGGCAGCGATGTGATGCACGGTGAGCACCAACACGTGTTCGTCGGTGTTCACTTGCAGCAGCAACACGCGCCATAGCGGGCCGTTGCGCAGGTCGAACGGACGGGAGATTTCTTCGGCTACGGCATTGTCGATCGACGACTGATCGAGCGTGCGTTCATCCAGTTGCAGCGCCAGATTGTCGTGCAGCACCGGACGCGCCTGTTGACCGTCCTGCTCAAAGGTCGTGCGCAGGGTTTGGTGACGGGCCTGCAAGTGGGCGAAAGCTTCGCGCAGGGCTTCGCGGTTCAGCGATCCCTTGAGGCGCAGCGCGGCGGGAATGTTGTAGGCCGAGCTTTGTGGGTCAAGTTGCCAGAGAATCCACTGGCGCTGTTGGGCGTAGGACAGAATTTGTGGCTGATCGACCGTTGCACGTAGCAGAACAGGTTGGCCGCTGATGTTCGCCAGCGCGGCACGCTCGGCAAATTCCGCCAGGTTGGCGGCGGAGAACAGGCTGCTCACCGACAGTTCGAGCTGCAATTGCTGACGCACGCGAGAGATCACCTGAAGCACCAGCAACGAGTGTCCGCCCAACTCGAAGAAGTTGTCGTCGCGGCCCACGCGTTCGACCTGCAACACTTCCTGCCAGATCAGCGCGAGTTGCGTTTCAAGCCCTTCGGTCGGGGCCACGAAGTCACGTTGTGCATCGCCAGCTTCAGCGCGCGGTAGTGCTTTGCGGTCGAGTTTGCCATTGTTGTTGAGCGGCAGTTTGGCCAGCAGGATCAGGTGATTCGGCACCATGTATTCCGGCAACGACTGACGCAAGACGACTTTGAGGCCTTCCAGATATTCCGTCTCTGAAACCACCGCGCCGTTGGCCACGACATACGCCACCAATTGCGTACCGTCCTGAGCGATGACCGCCGCTTCGCGCACGTCCTCACGGGCTTGCAGACAGGCTTCGATCTCGCCCATTTCAATGCGGAAACCGCGAATCTTCACTTGATGGTCGATGCGGCCGACGTATTCCAGATTCCCCTCAGCGTTGTAGCGCGCCAGATCGCCGCTGCGGTACAGCCGCGCGCCCGGTTCACGGGCGAACGGGTCCGGCAGGAAGCGCTCGGCGGTCAGCGCCGGGCGGTCGAAGTAGCTTTGGGCCAGGCTGGTCGGGGCACCGATGCACAATTCGCCAACGCCACCGTTTGGCAGCAATTGACCGGCAGCGTCCAGCACGTACAGCGCCCGACCTGCGATGGCTCGACCGATCGGAATGCCAAACGCGTCGCTGGCATCCTCGATATGGCATTCATGAACACTGGACACCACAGTCGCCTCGGTCGGGCCGTAGGTGTTGAGCAAACGCACGTGGCTCAAACAGGCCTGATGCCACAAACGCAGACCTTCAACCGACATCGCTTCGCCGCCGACGTGAACCTGGCGCAACTCACCGAGATTGCGCACCACACCGCTCGCGCACTCACGGGCCAGCAAGTACCAATAAGTCGCCGGCAAGTCCGCCACGGTCACGCCCTGCTGGACGATTTCGGCGGCGAGGCGGTCGGCGTCCCACAGGTCGTCACCGCGCATGATCAACGTCGCGCCGACGCACAGCGCCGGGAAGCATTGCTCGACGAAGCCATCGAAACTGAAAGTCGCAAACTGCAACACACGGTCCGACGCTGACAGCAGCGAATAGTCGGCGGCGGTCTGGCAGAACTCGCGCAGCGCGGCATGGGCGATGGCCACGCCTTTGGGTTGGCCGGTGGAACCGGAGGTGTAGATGATGTAGGCCAGATTGTCGGCGAGCGCGTGGTTTTGCGGATCGCTGTCGGGATAGTCGGCGCTGTCGCCAAGGCCGAGACGTCGCACGCCTGGCACATTTTCCAGCAGACCGGACTCGCACAGCAGCACGTCGAGGCGGCTGTCGTCGATCATGTAGGCCAGGCGTTCAGCCGGGTATTTCGGGTCCAGCGGAACGTACGCCGCGCCGGTTTTGAGCACCGCCAGCAGGCTGACGATCAGTTGCGGGCCACGACGCAGCGCTAGGCCGACACGCTTGCCCGGACCGGCGCCATTGTCGATCAGGCGATGGGCCAGTCGGTTGGCTTGAGTGTTCAACTGAGCGTAGCTCAAGGATTGACCGTCGACCTGCAACGCCATCGCGTCTGGGGTGGTGGCGGCCTGATCGGCGATTTGTTCGTGGACCAAAAGCGTTGTGGATAACTGAACCGTGGCCGGTTGGCTGACAGCGAGCACAACGGCTTTGCCATCGACATCGAGCAATTCCAGCGCGCCGAGTGCCGCGTCCGGCAGCGCAACCAATTGCGTCAGCAGATGCTGCAAATTGGCCGACAACTCAGCGACTTGAGCCGCACTGAACCGCGCCGCGTCGTAGCTGAAGTCCAGGCTCAGGCCTTCGCCCAATTCGATGCCCAAGGTCAGCGGATAGTGCGTGCGTTCGTGGTTGTGCAGGTTGCCGAACGACAGCCCGGCCGGCGCGCCCTGTTTCAGCGCCTCGGCCACCGGGAAGTTTTCGAACACCAGCAGGCTGTCGAACAGCGCCGAACCCTGCTGCCCCGCCCAACCCTGAATGTCGTAAAGCGGCACATGCTCGAAATCGCGCATGGCCAGGTTCAGCCCTTGCAGCTCGCCCAGCCATTGGCTGACGGTTTGATCCGGCTTGATCGCACAGACCAGCGGCAGCGTGTTGATGAACAGGCCGAGCTGCTCTTCGATCCCCGGCAGCGGCGCGGATCGGCCGGCTACCGTGGCACCGAAGACCACGCAATCCTGGCCGGTGTAACGCTGCAGCAAAAGACTCCACGCTGCTTGCAGCAAGGTGTTGAGGGTGACCTTCTGCTGACGGGCGAACTCGGCCAGACGCTGGGTCGCGCGGCTGTCGAGGGCGACGCGGTATTCCTCACTTCCCTCAGTGCCCACCGGAGGTCGCAAGGCTTCGGCCAGTAACGTCGGCGCCTCCAGCGGCGCCAATGCCGCTTTCCAGAACTGCTCGCCCGCGGCAGCCGATTGCTGCTGCAACCAGCCCAGATAATCGCGGTATTGCCCAGTTGGTGCCGGCAACAATTGCCCGGCGGCGTAGTGCTGAATCACTTCGGCCAGCAACTGCGCGTTGCTCCAGCCATCCATCAAAATGTGGTGGCTGGTATAGATCAGATGCCAGTCATTGGCGCCCGTGCGGACCAATTTCAAACGGAACAGCGGCGCGCTGCCCAGTTCGAAACCCTGGGCACGTTCAGCGTCGGCCAGCGCATCGGTGTCGGTCGTTTCAAGCACTTCAAGCGGCAACGCGACGTGGCGGACAATCGCCTGGTGCGCGGTGTCGAGGCCTTGCCAGTGAAAGCTGCTGCGCAGGATGTCGTGACGCTCCAGCGCGGTTTGCCAGGCCTGAGCGAATCGCTGCGGATCGAGGCCCTGAATGTCCAGGCGCAACTGACTGATGTAGGCGCCGACTTCGGGTTCGTACAGGGTGTGGAACAGCATGCCCTGCTGCATCGGCGACAGTGGATAAAGGTCTTTAAGGGTCGAAACAGCAACCGGCAGTGCATCGAGTTGCACCTGACTGATGCGCGCCAACGGGAAGTCCGACGGTGTGGCTTGCGGCGCTTCAACGGCACAGCAGTGATCGATCAACGCGTTGAGTTCCAGCGCGTAATCGTCCGCCAGACGCGGAATGGTCGCGGCGTCGAACATCTCGCGGCTGAAACCCCAGCTCAGCGACAACTCACCGCCGTAGACCTGGCCTTCGACCGTCAGCCAGTTGCCCAATGGGGCCGATGGATCCTGCGCCACGCCGTTGCCTTCGGTGGACGGGACAAACATCGCGGCATCGTCGAACTGACGGTCGAACTGCCCCAGATAGTTGAAGGTGATGCGCGGTTGCGGCAACGCCGCCAATTCGGCGCGAATCGCCGGGGTGCCGAGGTAACGCAGTGCGCCGTAGCCGAGGCCTTTGTCCGGCACGGCGCGCAGCTGTTCTTTAATGGTTTTGATCGACGCGCCGAGATCGCCGGAAGGCATCAGATTGACCGGGAACAGGCTGGTGAACCAACCGACGGTGCGGGTCAGGTCGATGTCATCGAACAGGTCTTCGCGGCCATGGCCTTCAAGCTGAATCAGCGTGCTGCCCTGCCCGCTCCAGCGGCAAGCCGCCCGCGCCAGTGCGGTGAGCAGCAGGTCGTTGACCTGTGTGCGATAGGCCGCAGGGGCCTGTTGCAGCAGTTTTCGGGTTTGCTCGGCGTCGAGTTTGAGTTCGAGTTTTTGTTCGAAGCGGTTTTCCAGCGCGCCGGTTGGGCGATCGCACGGCAGATCGGATGGTGCATCGCGCAGCTGGGTTTGCCAGTGACCGAGGCTGTTTTCAAAGGCTGGAAGATGAGCTTGCAGACGGGCGACCCAGCGTTGGTAGGTGCTGGTTTTTACCATCGAAGCATGGCTGCCGCTGTAGAACTGCTGAAGGTCTTCCAGCAGCACGCGCCAGGAAACACCGTCTACCGCCATGTGATGAATGACCAGTAGCAAACGTTGAGTGCCGTCGGCCATCGCTACCAGAAGCGCCCGCATCAATGGACCGTTCTGCAAGTCGAGGCTGCTTTGGGCTTCGTCGCACAGGGCGTTGAGTTCTTCGAGCGATTGAGCCTGACGCTGCCACAACACTGATTCAGTGGTCGGCGCGGCGTAAGCCTGCTGCCAGCCGTTTTCGGTCTGTTCGTAGCGCAGACGCAAGCTGTCGTGATGGGTCAGCAATTGTTCTAAAGCGCGATCCAACGCCTCAACGTTCAACGCCTCACGCGGCATCAGCAGCAGCGACTGGTTCCAGTGCTGACGCTCAGGGATCGCTTGTTCGAAGAACCACTGTTGCACCGGCGCCAGCGCCACCGCACCAACCGCCAGGCCTTGATCGATCAACGGTTGCTCACCGTTGCGGGCGGCCTGGGCCAGGCTACGGACGGTCTGGTGCTGGAACAGGTCTTTGGGGCTCAACACGATGCCGGCCTGACGTGCACGGCTGACCACTTGCATGGAAACGATGGAGTCGCCGCCGAGTTCGAAGAAGTTGTCTTCAAGACCCACATTTTCGATGGCCAACACATCCTGCCAAATCGCGGCGAGGGATTTTTCCATCGCCGTCTGCGGCGCGACGTGTTCGCGTTGTTGCTCAGTGCCGTCGATGGCCGGCAAGGCCTTGCGGTCGAGCTTGCCGTTGGGAGTCAGTGGCAGCTGTTCAAGGAACAGCAGAAACGCCGGGACCATGTAGTCCGGCAGGTGCTGGCGCAGCGCGGCTTTCAAGGTTTCACGCTGGGTCGCTTGAGCGTCGATGTCGTCCAGTAGCGATGGATCGGCCGGCACGATATAGGCGACCAGTTGTTGGCCGTTGACGCCGTCCTGCGCCAGCACCGCCAATTCACGCACGGCGTCCTGCTGCAACAGCCGCGCTTCGATTTCACCCAGTTCGATGCGGAAGCCGCGCACCTTGACCTGATGGTCGATGCGACCGACATATTGCAACGTGCCGTCGGCCTGATAACGGGTCAGGTCGCCGGTGCGGTACAGGCGTTCGCCGTTGCTGGCGAACGGGTTCGGCACGTATTTTTCGGCGGTCATGCCTGGACGTGCCAGGTAACCGCGGGTGATGCCGGCGCCGGCCAGGAACAGCTCGGCGGACACGCCTTGCGGCACCGGTTGCAGGTCAGCATCGAGCAAATAGCTGGCGGTGTGCTTGAGTGGTCGGCCGATGTTCGCGCGGCCAGCGGCCTCACGACGGGTCCAGGTCGAATAGGTGGTGTCTTCGGACGGACCGTACAAATCGTAGACATGCTCGACGGTCGACTGCTGATACAACGCGTCCACCAGGCTCTGCTTCAACGGCTCACCGGCGAGGTTGATGATGCGCACGCTCGGCGGGATCTGCCCGTCGCGTTGCAACGCATTGATCGCCGACGGCACGGTGTTGATCAGGCGCACCTGATCAGGGGCCGGCAGATTCGGCAATTCCAGGGCATTGCGGGCGATGATCACCGAGCCACCGTTGGCCAGCGTGACAAACAGCTCCCACACCGACAGGTCGAAGCACACCGACGTCGAGGCCAATACGCCTTGAATGTCTTCACGGCTGTAGACCGATTTCGACCAGTCGATCAGCGCCAGTACGTTGCGGTGGGCGATGGCCACGCCTTTGGGTTTGCCGGTGGAGCCGGAGGTGTAGATCACGTAGGCGAGGTTGTCTGGTGTGACGCGAGTCATCGGCGCACTACTTGGATAAGCGGCCCACGCCGTATCGTCCATCAGCAACACTTGCGTTTCAGCTGTCACGGTCAATGTCGCAGCGACAGATTGCTCGGTCAGCAGCACTAGCGCGCAGCTGTCTTCGAGCATGTAGGCAACGCGTTCGGCCGGGTAATCCGGGTCCAGCGGCACGTAGGCGCCACCGGCCTTGAGCACGGCGAGCAGCGCGACCAGCAAATTGTCGGAACGCTGCATCGCCACGCCAACGCGGATTTCCGGGCCAACACCCAATTCGATCAACCGATGTGCCAGACGATTGGCCTGATTGTCGAGCTCGGCATATGTCAGCTGCCTCGTGGCAAAGGTCACCGCCAATGCCGTCGGGTTCGCGGCGACTTGCTGACTGATCAGCTCATGAATGCACAGGTCCAGCGGGAAGCTTTCGTCTGCGCGATTCCAGTCATGCACTATGCGTTGATATTCGGCGTTCTCCAGCAGCGGCAAATCACTGATGCGCTGCTGCGAATCACTGACCATGCCCTGCAACAAATGCGTCCAGTGCTGCGCCATGCGCGCGATGGTCGCGGCGTCGAACAGGTCATTGGCGTAAGTCAGCGCGGCGTGCAGCTTGCCGCCCTTTTCATAGGTGTCGAGGGTCAGATCAAATTGAGTGGTGCGCCCTTCCCACTCGATCACGCCCAGCGCCAGACCGGAGGCGGTGCTGACCGTAGAAATGTCCGCGACCTGCGGCTGGTGGTTGTACATCACCTGGAACAGCGGCGTGTGGCTGAGGCTGCGTTCCAGTTTCAGCGCCTCGACCAGGCGCTCGAACGGCAAATCCTGATGGGCCTGGGCACAGAGGGCGGTTTCCTTGATGGCGCGCAGCAGGTCGTCGACGCGGGTCTGGCCGTCGAGCTGGGTGCGCAGCACCTGGGTGTTAACGAAGAAGCCGATCAGGCCTTCGATTTCGGCGCGGTTACGGTTGGCGATCGGCACGCCGACGCGGATGTCGGTTTGCCCGGTGTAGCGATGCAGCAGCGCGTTGAAGGCGCCAAGCAACAGCATGAACAGAGTGATGTTGTGTTTCTGCGCCGTGGCCCGCAACTGCTCGGCCAACTGACCGTCGACGGCGAACTCGTAACGGGTGCCGCGATAGCTCGGCATCGCCGGGCGCGGATGATCGGTGGGCAGTTCCAGCACCGGGTGCTCGTCGCCCAGTTGCGCCTGCCAATAGTCGAGTTGACGCGCCTGTTCGCCCGCCTCCAGCCAGCGGCGTTGCCACAACGCGTAGTCGCTGTACTGGATCGGCAATGGCGCGAGTTGCGGTTGTGCGCCCGCTTCGAAGGCGTCGTAGCAGCGGATGAATTCGTCGATCAGCACGTTCATCGACCAGCCGTCGGAAACGATGTGGTGCAGGGTCAGCAGCAGGACGTGTTCCTGCTCGGCGAGTTTGAGCAAGGTGACGCGCAGTAATGGGCCGGTTGCCAGATCAAACGGCAGCACGGATTGCTGCTCGGCCGCTTGGGCAACGGACCTTTCGCGCTCCATGGCCGGTAATGCGCTGAAATCCACCTGATCGATCACAAGCGGCCCGCTGGCCGGCACTTGCAGCAGGTCGCCGTCGGCCTGGCGCTGGAACACGGTGCGCAGGGTTTCGTGACGTTCAACGAGGCTGGCGAACGCTTGCTCCAGCGCGGGCAGGTTCAACTGCCCGGTCAGGCGCACCGCGCCCGGCAGGTTGTACGCGCCGCTTTGCGGGTCCAGCTGCCAGAGAAACCACATGCGTTGCTGGGCGTACGACAACGCCTGGCGATCCTCGGCTTCTACGCCGGCAGGAATCGGAAAACGGGCGAAATCAACGCCTTCCTTGTGCAAGGCCGCAAGGAACCTCTGGCGCTTTTCCAGGGGCAACCCGATAAACCGGCGAGCAAGTTTCAAGGAGTCTTCAGCATTCATTTCTTAGCATCCGGATCAGTGGCGGGAAGCACAAAGGCACGTCGTCCCTATAAAACGAATGCAGACCGGAAAAATTAGCGAATGAGAACAAGTATCAGGAAGGAGGTAGAACGCGGAGTGTCAGGGTGTCAAAAGTCATTGTGGGAGCGAGCTTGCTCGCGAAGTCGATGTATCAGCCACCCTTGATGTCGACTGATACTCCGCCTTCGTCGGAACGCCGCCCGGAGCCGGCTCGTTCCCACAGGATTGAGGTGATGTTGAGATTGGGTCAGGCGCTGACTGCCATGGCATGCCGCCGATGGTGAACTTCCAGCTGATCCTTGATCACCCGCAACACCTTGGCTTCGTGCTCGTGGATAAAGAAGTGACCGCCAGCGAGCATGTCCACCGAGAAACTGCCGTGGGTTTCCTTGCTCCAGCCGATCAACTGTTCGGTGGTAGCGCGATCAGCCTTGCCGCCGAGCACATGAATCGGGCACTTGAGCAACGAACGCTGTTGCGGCTCGAAACGTCCGCACAATAGAAAGTCCGCGCGCAACACTGGCAGCGTCAGGCTCATCAGCTCTTCGTTGGCCAACACTTCCTCGCTAGTGCCGTTGAGGGTGCGCAATTGCTCGATCAGTTCGGCATCGGTTTTAGGCTCGGCGAAACCGCGATCGTAGTCGGCACGCAGGGTCGGTGCGGCGGTGCCCGAGGCGAACAGCGCCACCGGTTCCGCGCAGCCAAGCGAGCCAAACGCATGGGCCATCTCACAGGCCAGCAACGCGCCAAGGCTATGACCGAACAGCGCGTACGGCGCCTTGAGCGTGGCTTTTTGTTCCTGCGCGAGTTGTAGCGCCAAGCGTCGCATGTCGGTGTGCAAGGGTTCGCCAAACCGGGCGCCACGCCCCGGTAATTCCACGGGTTGCAGCTTGAGCCACTCCGGTAGTTTGCGTCGCCAGCGGCTGTAGACCATGGCACTCGCGCCCGAATAAGGCAGGCAGAGCAATGTCAGCTGGGTCACCGGGTTCACCTCGAAAAGTTGTCTGTTAAGTGAACGGATGAGCGTCGGGGAGAATTAGTCGTACACATCCCCCTTGTAGGAGTGAGCCTGCTCGCGATAGCGGTGTGTCAGTCAAAATAAATGGTGACTATTACACCGCTATCGCGAGCAGGCTCACTCCTACAGGGGGGCTTTATTTCAAATGGCGGAAGCTTTGCACTGCGGAACCGAGGACCACGGCGCCAGCGGCGACGGCGACCCAGAATCCGCTCCGGGCTCCAAATGCATCGATAAGCCAACCCGAACTGGCCGCGCCAATCGCCACGCCAATGCTCAACCCGGTCACCAGCCAGGTCAGGCCTTCAGTGAGTTTGGCCGGCGGCACGATGCGCTCCACCAACGCCATCGCAACAATCAGCGTCGGCGCAAAAAACAGCCCGGCGACAAACACTGCCAGCGACAGCCCGAGAATGTTCGTCGCCAGCAGCAACGGCAGCGTGGTCACCGCCGTCGCCACCCCGCCGTACAGAAACAGTTGCGGCAACGGCAGTTTCGAGCGCAACGCCCCGAACGCCAGCCCGGCCAGGCACGAGCCGATGGCGTACACCGACAACACAATGCTCGCCGCCGCTGGCTGGCCCTGCTGCTGGGCGAAGGCCACGCTGACCACATCCACCACACCGACGATGGTGCCCATGGCGACCATCAACAGCATCAGCAACTGAATCTCGCTGGAACGAATGATCGAGGCCTGATGATGGTCTTCATGAGGATGAATCGCCGGCTCGGTGTCACGTTGCAGCACAAACGCCGTCACCCCGATCGCCAGCATCAGCAACGCCGCCAACGGCCCCGCCTCGGGGAACGCCACAACGCACAACCCCACCGACAGTGGCGGACCGACAATAAAACAGACCTCGTCCAGCACCGACTCCAGCGCATAAGCAGTGTGCAGTTCAGGCTGGCCGCGATACACCTCGGTCCAGCGCGCCCGCACCATCGCCGACATGCTTGGCATGCAACCGGCCAGCGCGGCGAACACAAACAACGTCCACTGCGGCGCCTGCAAACGAGTGCAAAGCAACACCAGCAACAACGCCCCGCCCCCGATCAACGCCGACACCGGCAAGATCCGACGCTGCCCGAAGCGGTCCACCAACCGCGAAACCTGCGGTGCACAAAATGCCGTGGCCAAGGCAAACGTGGCCGCCACTGCGCCAGCCAATCCATACCCGCCCTGCAGTTGCGAGAGCATGGTGATCAGGCCGATGCCGGTCATGGAAATCGGCATGCGCGCGATCATGCCCGCCAGTACAAAAGCTCGAGCGCCTGGGGCGTTGAATAGTTCGCGGTAGGGGTTTGCCATGGGATCCTCTCATCCTTTGCGGATGCACGGTGCCACAAACCCGACTGGCAGTAAAAAGTACCCGGGCGTAAAAGTCTGCAACGCCTTGCGGCGCTATCGGAACTGAACTAGATTTTCTATTCCCGAAAACTAGTCTGAAGTTCACTACGAAGTCTGGTCCGAAATAATGTCCAGTAGCGAAGGCACGCAGGAGTCTTGCTATGGAAGAGTTACTGATTCTGGTCAGCCCGAAAGATCGCCAGACCGGCTTCGCCCCCAAGTTGCAGGTCCATCAACAAGGCCTGCGACACCGCGCATTTTCCATTTTCGTTTTCGATCGTAACGGGCACCTGCTGCTGCAACAACGCGCACTTGGCAAATACCATTCGGCGGGGCTGTGGACCAATACCTGTTGTGGTCATCCTCGCTTGGGTGAGCGAACGCTCGCCGCGGCGCAACGGCGGTTGCGCGAAGAAATGGGCATAACCTGCAAATTGTTCAAAGTCACGACACTTCTCTATCACGAGCCCGTCTCGAACCAACTTATCGAGCACGAATACGATCATGTATTTGCTGGCGTCTGCGATATCGATCCCATTGCCAACGCCGAAGAGGCCGAAAACTGGCAATGGCTGGATCTCTCGAAAATCCCTGCCGCCATCGATGCGGCACCACAGGCGTTCACCGCATGGTTTCGCAAGATATTCGAACAATTCGGCCTGAACGGCATACGTCAATGGCATGAGCTCGCACGGAGCGGCGCACCGCGCAGCCAGGCAGTCTCGAACTGGCAGGTACCGCCACTGCATTGCGTGGCGCCTTTGCGAATCAATGAAACACTCGCGTCAGAAGTCGATGACCGGCTCATGCACTGGATTGAAAAAACCGGCATTTTCGCTGGTCAACAGCAAAAAATTCGTGCATCGGGATTTGGCCGGTTCGCCATGTTGTGCCACACGGATACCGACAATCCTGATCGCCTGCTTTTATCCGCTCAATGCATCGCCGCGTTATTCGCCGTGGACGACTACTACTGCGACGATGAACGTACCGGATCCATACCGGCACTGGTCGGCCCTCGCCTGTCCGTCGCGCTCGCCGCGCTGGAACCTGTGCATTTGACCGAGGACTATCGCCTGAAACTTGAAACTGCCCTGGAAAGCGACCCAGTGCTGGTAGGCCTGCGCGCGTACATGGCACGCGTCGCCGAGTTCGCCACGTTCACCCAGATCGCCAGGGTCCGTCATGAAATCATCGCCATGTTCGTTACCATGACCGCCGAAGCGGCCTGGCGCTTCAGTGGCGTCACACCTGCCCTCTGGGAATATCTGGCCCAGCGCCAGACCAATAGTTTTCTGCCCTGCATGTCGCTGATTGACGTCATCGGCGGCTATGAGCTGCCGGCCCATGTCTATTCCTCTCCCGCGGTGCGCCGCGTCACTACATTGGCGGCCAGTGCGACAATCATCGCCAACGACCTGTATTCGGCGCCCAAGGAAAACCTTGCCCAAGTCGGTGACTTCAATCTGCCGTTGCTGCTGGCGAATGAGAGGCAATGCTCTATCGAACAAGCCATGAAGCTGAGCGCGACCATTCATGACGACGTCATGCGCCTGTATGAAGCCGCCGAAAAGGAGCTGCTCGTGGATGCTTCACCCTTGCTCAAGCGTTTTCTGGCAGGCGTAAAAAGTTGGGTGGCAGGAAGTCTGGAGTGGCATCGCCACAGTGGCCGCTACCGGACCTAAGCTATGAATACATGACTGTCTGCCCTAGGGGATATGGCCTGTGGTCGCAGATGAAGATCTTTTCATGTCAGGATCTGAACTCTCGCCACCGCGTGCCAGTCAGCTAGTTAAGCCCTCTATTCAAGGCTTCATCCTTCATGCAGATTTCTCTCGACCAACAGGTGGCACTGGTCACCGGTGCCAGTTCCGGCATCGGCGCCGGAGCTGCCAAGGCACTGGCCGCCGCCGGTGCCGCCGTGGTGATCAACTACAATTCCCAGGCCGCTCCCGCTGAGGAACTGGCCCGGCAGATCAATGCTGAAGGCGGTCGGGCCATCGCCATCGGTGCCGACGTTTCGAAAGAAGCAGACGTTGAACGGTTGTTTGCGCAAACCCTCGAAGCCTTCGGTTTCCTGGACATTCTGGTCGCCAATTCCGGCCTGCAAAAAGACGCGCCAGCCGTGGACATGAGCCTCGATGACTGGAACCAGGTGATTGGCGTCAACCTCACCGGCCAGTTCCTCTGTGCCCGCGAGGCACTGCGGATTTTCAACCAGCAAGGTGTTCGCGAAGGCGTGTCCCGGGCCGCCGGCAAAATCATCCACATGAGTTCGGTGCACCAGCGCATTCCCTGGGCCGGTCACGTCAATTACGCCGCGTCCAAGGGCGGCGTGGACATGCTGATGCAAACCCTCGCCCAGGAAGTCAGTCACCAGCGGATCCGCATCAACGGCATCGCACCGGGCGCCATTCGCACGCCGATCAATAGCGCCGCCACCGACGGCGATCACGAGCAGTAACTGCTCAAACTCATTCCTTACGGCCGGGTCGGCGATGTCGAGGACATCGCCAACGCGGTGGTCTTCCTCGCCTCCGATGCGTCCGACTACATCGTTGGCACCACCCTGTTCATCGACGGCGGCATGAGCCTTTATCCGGAGTTTCGCGGCAATGGCTGATCATCATCCCGAACGACAAAGCGCCATCGACGCCCACGGCATCATCGGCGATATGCGCAGTGCGGCACTGGTCAATGACAAAGGCAGCGTGGACTTTTTCTGCTGGCCGGAATTCGACAGCCCGTCGATCTTCTGTTCGCTGCTGGACACCCCTGAGGCCGGGATTTTCCAACTGTCCCCGGATCTACCCGACGCTCGCCGCGAACAGATTTACCTGCCCGACACCAATGTGCTGCAAACCCGTTGGCTCAGCGACCGCGCAGTCGTCGAAGTCACCGACCTGCTGCCCATCGGCGACAGCGAAGATGACACGTCGGTGCTGATGCGCCGGGTTCGTGTGGTCAGCGGCCAGGCGACGTTTCATATGCGTTGCGCCGTGCGCCATGACTACGCTCGCGCCAAGACCCGCGCACGCATGGATGAAGAGGACGTGACCTTCGAGGCAGCCAATCAGCCGTCCATGCGCCTGTCTTCGGATCAGGTTTTGCATATAGACGGCCATGCGGCAGTCGCCGAATTCACCCTCGAACAGGACCAGAGCGCCGAATTCATGCTGGGCGGTATCGACGACCCGCGGTTCAAGGAAGGCGCCGCCGCGATCTGCCTGGAACGGACCCTGAAGTTCTGGCGCGACTGGATCGGCCAATCCAACTACCGCGGCCGCTGGCGGGAGATGGTCAATCGCTCGGCCCTGGCGCTGAAGCTGCTGACCTCACGCAGGCATGGCGCAATCCTCGCCGCAGCGACCTTCGGCCTGCCGGAAACACCTGACGGCGAGCGCAACTGGGACTACCGCTACACCTGGATCCGCGACGCCTCGTTCACCGTCTACGCGTTCATGCGCCTGGGCTTCGTTCAGGAAGCCAATGATTACATGCGCTGGCTGCGCGGGCGGGTCAGTGATTGCCACGGCAAACCGATGAAACTCAACATCCTCTATGCCATCGATGGCCGCCAGGAACTGCCGGAAACCGAACTCTCGCACCTCTCCGGTCATGGCGGCGCAACACCGGTACGGATCGGCAATCAGGCTTACGACCAGGTCCAGCTCGACATCTTCGGCGAGCTGATGGACGCGGTGTACCTGGTCAACAAATACGGCGACGCCATCTCCCATCAAGGCTGGAAACACGCGGTGGAAGTGGTCGATCAGGTCTGCGAAACCTGGGAGCAAAAGGACGTCGGCATCTGGGAAATGCGCGGCGAACAGCATCACTTTCTGCACTCGCGGCTGATGTGCTGGGTGGCACTGGATCGAGCCATTCGCCTCGCCTCAAAACGCTCCCTGCCCGCCCCGTTCGCCCGCTGGGACCAGACCCGACAGGCGATCCACGCTGACATCTGGGAAAACTTCTGGAACGAAGAGCGCGGGCACTTCGTCCAGCACATCGGCGGCACCGCGCTTGATGGCTCGATGCTGCTGATGCCACTGGTGCGCTTCGTCAGCGCCAAAGACCCGCGCTGGCTTGCGACCCTCGATGCCATCGAAAAGAATCTGGTGCGCGATGGAATGGTTTACCGCTATCGCAATGAAGACACCCGAATCGACGGCCTCGGCGGCACCGAAGGCGCATTCGCCGCGTGCTCATTCTGGTACGTCGAATGCCTGGCCCGCGCCGGCCGCGTGGAAAAGGCGCATCTGGAATTTGAACAGTTGCTGAGGTATGCGAACCCGTTGGGGTTGTACGCCGAAGAGTTCGACAGCCATGCGCGGCATCTGGGCAATACGCCGCAAGCGCTGACGCATTTGGCACTGATCAGTGCGGCGTGTTTTCTGGATCGGAAATTGAGTGGCGAGAAGAGTTTCTGGCAGCCTTGAGATTACCCTCGCCACAGGTTTGTGTAGTCCGAAGTCCTGCATTGCTTAAACAAAACCCGCGTTCACTATCAGAAAATCCTTTGTTGCCAGCCGTTACATCCCCACCTACCATCCACCGTCAACGGGTACAGCGGAGCTGTCCAACAAAACCCGAATTCAAGGAACCAGAATGACCCAGCGCATCCACCGCAGCATCGACGCCCCACTCCGGTCAGGCCTGAACCGGGATGAATTGTGGGAATGCCACGACAAGGGCCTGATTAAATGCTGGGAAATCGGCCGCCAACGCGCCGCCCGTTTCCCTGAACTCGTCCAACGCTGCCTTGCCGGCGAACTGCCGGTGCTGGGCTGGAAAGGTGGCGTCAGCCGCAGCCTGAAAAAACTCGAAAAATACGGATCCCTCAAGTACCTCGCTCAGTGGCAAGGGTTACGCGGGGAAGATCTGGATATTGATTTGGGTGAAGAACGGGCGTTGACCTGTTCGCGGACCAACATGGTGGTGACGTTTACGCCGGATCGGTCGAAATACTTCAATCAAGTGGCGGAAATCGAAGCCTAGGAAACAGGCTAAAAACAACCCTTTCTGGAGTATCGAATGAACAATGAAGCGCTGATCCACTTCACCAAAACTCCAAGTCTGTCGCTCGCCTACGAAGAACAAGGCCCCACCACCGGCGACCCGATCATCCTCCTCCACGGCTTCCCCTACTCCCCCCGCGCTTACGACGAAATCGCCCCGACCCTTGCCGCCAAGGGCTACCGCGTCATCGTCCCGTACCTGCGCGGTTACGGCCCGACCCGTTTCAACCACCCCGACACCCTGCGCTCCGGACAACAAGCCGCCCTCGCTCAGGATTTGCTGGATCTGATGGATGCGTTGGCCATTAAACAAGCCGCCCTGTGCGGCTACGACTGGGGCGGTCGGGCGGCGTGCATCGTGGCGGCGCTATGGCCCGAGCGGGTTCGTTGCCTGGTGACCGGCGACGGTTACAACCTTCAGGACATTCCCCATTCCACTGAACCGTTGGACCCGGAAACCGAGCACCGCCTCTGGTATCAGTACTACTTCCACACGCCACGCGGCGTCGAAGGCCTGACGAAAAATCGCCGGGTTTTGTGCGAATTGCTCTGGATGTTGTGGTCACCGACCTGGACCAAGGGCCCTGAACTGTATCCCCTTAGCGCACCGGCCTTCGATAATCCGGATTTCGTCGAGGTGGTGATTCACTCCTACCGCCACCGGTTCATGTACGCGCCCGGCGACCCAGCGCTGGAGTGGATCGAAGAAGCGCTGACCCGACAGCCGCCAATCAGCGTACCGACGATTTCCCTTTGCGGGGCCGACGATGGCGTCGGACCAGCACCGGAGACAGACGAAGACATCGCCCATTTCACCGGGTGTTATGAGCGGCGGGTGCTGGCGGGCGTCGGGCATAACATTCCCGAAGAAGCGCCCGAGGCAACGCTCAGAGCGTTACTGAATCTGCTGGAGGGCTGACGCTGAAACGCTCGCGATAGGCCTGCGGGGTCACGCCCATGGCCCGCAGAAAACTGCGTCGAAGCGTCTCTTCGCTGCCGAATCCACATTGCACCGCCACCCGTTTGATCAGCACGCCGGTATCGCTGAGCAAGCGTCGGGCGGTCTCGACCCGAATCAGTTCGATGGCTCGGGCCGGCGTCTGGCCGGTGTCGGCGCGGTAGTGGCGCACGAAACTGCGTTCGCTCATGCCCGCCTGCAAGGCCAGGGTCGGGATACCCAAATCCTTGGTGAGGTTTTCACTGATCCAGGCATGAAGTTCGTCGAAACGGTTGCCTTCCTTTTGCAAAGAGAGGGTCACGCTGAATTGCGATTGGCCGCCGGGGCGTTTCAGGAACACCACCAATTGCCGGGCGACTTCCAGGGCCATCGTGCGGCCAAGATCTTCTTCGACCATGGCCAGCGCAAGGTCGATGCCAGCGGTGACCCCGGCCGAGGTCCAGACCGGACCGTCATTGATGAAAATCGGATTGGGTTCTACCTGAAGCCGCGGATGCTGCTGCGCCAACTGCTCGCAACGGGTCCAGTGAGTGACCACCCGCCGGCCATCGAGCCAGCCGCTGGCCGCCAGCAAAAATGCCCCGGTGCACACCGACGATACCCGCCGACATCCCGTCGCGTGTTCACGTACCCACGCCACCAGCGGTTCGTCTTGCGCCGCGTCGTAAACGCCCCAGCCACCGGCAATGATCAACGTGTCACTGCTCTGCTCAGGCAACGATTCGGCTAACAGCGCCAACCCCGCCGACGACATTACCGCCCCGCCGCCGCTGGCAATCACCGTCGGCGCGTAAGGCGGTGGCAAGCCTTTCTGGTGAGCAATGTCATTGGCCGAGGCAAACACCTGCAACGGCCCGGTGACGTCGAGCAATTGCACATTGGCAAAGGCGAGTACGTGAATGGTTTTGGGCATGATTGGCGTAATTCGTGGGGTGATTGGCGTATACGCCAAATCCTACGAGCCTACAGTAAAGGCGTCTACCCCCACTTCATGAGAAAAATGCCATGACGTTGCAGATCGGTTTTCTGTTGTTTCCACAGGTTCAGCAACTGGACCTCACCGGCCCTTACGACGTACTGGCCTCGCTGCCGGACGTGAAGGTGCATTTGGTCTGGAAGGACCTGATGCCGGTCACTGCGAGCACGGGCCTGGTGCTGAAACCGACCATCACGTTCGACGATTGCCCGCCGCTGGATGTGATCTGCATCCCCGGCGGCAGCGGCGTCGGGCCATTGATGGAGGATGAACAGACACTGGCCTTCATCAAAGCGCAAGCCGCCAACGCGCGTTACGTCACGTCGGTGTGTACCGGCGCGCTGGTGCTAGGCGCGGCGGGTCTGTTGAAAGGCAAGCGCGCCACCACTCACTGGGCCTATCACCAATTGCTGGCGCCTTTGGGTGCGATCCCGGTGAAGGATCGAGTGGTGCGCGACGGCAATCTGCTGACCGGTGGCGGGATCACGGCGGGCATCGATTTTGCCCTGACCCTGGCCGCGGAGCTGTTCGATAAGGACACGGCAGAGTTGGTGCAGTTGCAGCTGGAATATGCCCCGGCACCGCCGTTTGCGTCGGGCAGTCCTGAGACGGCTCCGGTCAGCGTGCTGGAGGAAGCCCGCAAACGTGCTGCCGGGTCATTGAAACTGCGCTCGGAAATCACTGAACGTGTTGCAGCGAAACTCGATCAGTTATCAGCACGCTGATCCATCCCGACCGGCAGCCAGTGCCAGGCTGCCGTTTCCCCGGCCAAAATGATGCGCCGAGGATTTTCCATCGCCCACAAAAAAACCCGCCTAAGCGGGTTTCTCAAGACCATTTCGACATCCTGTCGGCAGCCATCCTGGCCAATGGTCGATCATCCGTGATCCTGAGCGCTTCCTGCGACTCAGTTGATGGATCCAGATTAAACACATCGGTGAAGCATCAAAAGACGACATACCCGTTAGCGGGTGTAAGCCTTTGACCATTCGCCCCTTGAAGCAGATTTCAACAGACCAAAAAAAACCCGCCGAAGCGGGTTTTTCCCAAGACCATTACGACTCCCTGTCGGCAGCGATTCCTTGCTTATGGTCGATCATCCGTGATCCCGAGCACTTCCTGTGCTTCGGTTGATGAAGCTAGATTACGCTTCGGATCCAATGTGCAATAGACGACATAGCTACCATCGCGTGTAGGACATTCGCTATAGCCACCCTTCCGAAAACCCTTAGACGGCTCAGGTATCGAGCATTGAAGCCGCGAGTTTAGCGGCCTGTAGCTGACCTTCGGCCGCCAGGGCGTCGTCATCTTCGAGAAACCAGGCTGCCGACAATCCGGCAAACGCCAACACCCATTGCAGTAACCGTCGACGCTCGAGAGCGGCGGCGTCCGCCACCACCGCTATCTGCCTGTGGAAACGCTGCGGATCAGTCGCCGTCGGCAAGTCGGGATTACAGATCAGGTTGGCGTAGTCGAATCCGCGCTCACCGATCACCCGCTTGGGATCGATGGCCAGCCAACCCCGCGGGCCGAAGTCCAGAACATTGTCGTGATGCATGTCGCCGTGCAGCACCACGACGTCCTGCGGTTCGGCCAACAAGGCTTCGGCAGTGGCGAGACAGAGGGAATAAGGGCCGCCAAACCGTTCAGCCGCCAAACGAAGCGACTTGAACCATGGCGCCAATGGAACCAGGAGCGGTGGTGGCGACGGCCGCGGCGCGTGCAGCCGCGCCAATGTCGCACACAGTATCTGGCTGGCTTCGTCGTCCTGACCGTTGAGCGCCATGTGCATCAGCGATCGCTGGCCCATGGCACGCTCGATCAACAACCCGTCTCCGTCATGGGCATAGACGCGGGCAGCGCCCTCGCCGCCCCACCAGGTCATCAACAGATTGCCGAACTTTTCTTCGGCATCGACAGCGATCTTCAACATCGCCGGCACATCACCCATGCGCACCGGCAACAAACGACTGCCGGGCGTGGTGATCGGTTCACCGTCCGGCACCAGCGCCCAGCGTTTCAGCCAAGGTTCGAACATGCCGCCATCACTCTTCCTGACGCTCGCGCGCCTTGGCACTGACTTTGAGAAACTCTTCGATGTTGTTCATTTGTTCATCCCAACCGCGGCTGTCCATGCGGAACGCCTTGAGTCGACGCGTCTGAGGGATGTGATCAAAACCAGACTCGGTGACCTTGAGTAACGTGCCTTCATCCATGTCTTCGAGCTCGAACTTCACCAGCGTGGTGGGTTCCTGGGAGTAATCGAGATCAGGCTCCACGGCATACGGGTGCCAGCGAAACGAAAACACCCGTTCCGGCTCGACCCGCTCCACCAGTACGTTCCACAGCAAGTGCTCATAACCCGGGTACGTAATCTGCCCCTGGGTCCATTCACCGGCGACAAAACGCTTGCCCTCCAGCGCCACGCCAAACCACTGCCCAAAGGCTTCGGCATTGGCCAGCACACGCCAAACCTGCGAGCGCGGCGTTTTGAGCAGGATCTTCCTTTCGATGCGATCTGATGCTGGATTCATAAGTCACCTCCTGTACTGAACAGTAGGCCTGTAAGACCACAAGACCAACCCTAAAGTTGTATCAATCGGGTATCGCAATCAACCCTCTACGAAATATTCAGCTGCATTTCCAAGTGTAACTGCTGGTTTGAAAACAAAACGAGTAGACCGAAACTGCTAACGTTAAAAGCGAAATTGACTCAGACAAGGACGATTCATGCAGCTTTCACTTACGGAGCGTTATCGCGGAGCCCTGCTGGGCCTGGCCTGCGGTGATGCGGTTGGCACCAGCGTCGAGTTTCAGCCACGCGGCTCGTTCAAGCCCCTGACCGACATGGTGGGTGGCGGCCCTTTCAATCTGAAACCCGGGCAATGGACCGATGACACCTCGATGGCGCTGTGCCTGGCCGAAAGCCTGCTGAGCAAAAACGGCTTCGAGGCGGCCGATCAGATGGGTCGTTACTTGAATTGGTGGCAATGGGGTTATCTGAGCTCAACGGGTGAGTGCTTCGACATTGGCATGACCGTACGCGACGCCCTGACGCGTTATCAGGAAACCGGCGAACCGTTCGCCGGCTCCACCGATCCCCGCACGGCAGGCAACGGCTCGCTGATGCGCCTGGGGCCGGTGGTGTTGTATTACTTTCCCGATCGCGACCGGATCCTGGCGTTTTCCGCCAACAGCTCGCGAACCACCCACGCCGCACCGGAAGCTGTTGAATGCTGTCAGTTGTTCGCCGAGCTGATCCACCGAGCGTTACAAGGCGCGTCCAAGGCAGAAGTGCTCGGCGTGTCAGAAACGACATGCCTGGAACCCAAAGTTGCCGCCATCGCACGAGGCGATTATCTGGGTAAACCTGAACGCGAAATCCATGGCAGCGGCTACTGCGTTGCTTCACTGGAAGCGGCCCTGTGGTGCTTTCATCAGACTGACAGCTTTGAAGCCGCCATCCTGAAAGCCGCCAACCTGGGCGACGACGCCGATACCACTGCCGCCATCGTTGGCCAGTTGGCCGGGGCTCATTACGGTGTGCAGGGCATTCCCGACCGTTGGCTGGAAAAGTTACATTGGCGTGAAGACATCGAAGCCACGGCTGACGCTTTGCTGGTGGCAGCCACCCTCACGTAATCAGGAGCACGCGATGAATAGCCTGCATGGCAGCTGCTTGTGCAAAGCCGTCGAGTACCAAGTCGATAGCCTCGACATGCCCATCAGTCATTGCCACTGCCAAACCTGTCGCAAAGCACACGCGGCGGCATTCGCCTCGACAGCCGGGGTCATGCGCGAACATTTTCGCTGGACCAAAGGTCAGGACCGCCTGAGCAGCTACGAATCGTCACCGGGCAAGCTTCGGCATTTCTGTTCGGCCTGCGGTTCACATTTGATGGCTGAGCGCTTGGCCCAACCCCACGTTATCGTTCGTGTGGCGACACTGGATGATGACCCGAGAATGACGCCTCAGGCGCATAAATGGACGTCACATGACGTGCCGTGGCTTGGCTATGAATCGATTAAAAAATGCCCTGAATGGCAAACATAAAGGGTCGAATACGGCACTAAACTGCATCCCAACTTTCCTGTCACAGCGAGAATCCCAATGCACCCACGCTTTCTCCTGGCGCTGACGCCTCTGCTGTTCACTACTGCCGCTTATGCGGTGGACTGCGACAACGCCACCGATCAGGCGACGATGAATCAGTGCGCGGCGCAGCAGCACAAGGCGGCGGATAAGGAGTTGAATGCGCTTTACCAGCAGATCAACGAGCGTTTGCAGAGCAACCCCGACAGCAAAAAGCTGCTGATCGGGGCGCAGCGTTCGTGGATTGCGTTTCGGGATGCCGAGTGCAAGTTCTCGAGCGCCGGGGTGGAAGGCGGGAGTGTGTATCCGCTGATCTACAGCAACTGTGTGACTGAATTGACCAAGGCGCGGGTTGAGACTTTCAAAAATTACTTGAAGTGCCAGGAGGGGGATTTGAGTTGCCCGGTGCCTGGGGCTTGATACTTGGGTGCCTGTGAGGGCCTCTTCGCGAGCAGGCTCGCTCCCACATTTGGATTTTCGGTGAACACATATTTTGTGTACAACCGAAAACCACTGTGGGAGCGAGCCTGCTCGCGAAAGCGTCAGTTCGGTCGCCGCAATTACCGGACAAATATCTGCGCAGTCGTGATCGCCATATCCCCACCCGGCAACTTGATGCTGCCAATCTGCTTCATGCTCTCGGGATCAAAGATCGCCACGTCATTAAACGTCCCCGCCAGATAAATCTTGCTGCCGTCCTTGTTGAAGGAAATGCAGTAGTAGGAATGATCCAGCGTCGCTGCCTGGAGCATTTTCTTTTCCTTGATGTCGTACTTCGCCAGACGATTGAGTACGCCGAACATCAGGTTCGGATCCTTCGGCGAGCGCATGCCGCTGAAGTAGATTTCCGTCAGAGGACCGAAGTCGGTGGTTTCGGTCTTGCCGGTTTTCAGGTCGATGCTGAACAGCCCGTAAAGGTACTCGGCGGTCGCGGGATCCTGCTTCTTGTCCTTGAATTTCGCCGCGGTGTAGAGCAGCGAAAAGTCATGGCGATAAGTCTGCTGGTTCCATACGTAGAGCACGTCCGGCGCGCTGTAGTTCGGGCGCTTCCAGTGGCGACTGGGGATCAGCACGTCGAACTTGCCGGTCTTCACATCGACCTTGTAGACATCCGCCCCGGCCACGTACAGCGTGCCGTCGTCACCACTCTGCATGATGGTCAACTGCCGTGGCGCCGGGAAACTGCGCACGGGTTTGGCGTTCATGCCGGCGTCGGTGGCGTACACATCGAGCCGCGGTTGCTGCACTTCGTAGCGGTCGTTGAGCATCAACGTCGGGTTGGCAATGGTGAACAGTTCCTTGCCGTCGTGGCTGAGGGTGAAGGCGAACATCGACTTCGCTTTCTCCCCCGGTTTCTGGGTGATGCTGGCGTGAAACACCTGCTTGCAGCTGTCGAGTTCAACGCCGTAGACATCCGCGTAGTGGTTGTTCAACACGTAAGCGGTCTTGCGATCCGGCGACAACTGAACGGTGCCGGGACCGAAGGCATCCGGCATCTTGCAGGTCTTGAACAGGGTATCGGTGGCCAGGTCGATGAGGTGCAGGTTGTTCGGGTAATTGGTGGTCACCATGTACTCGTGACCATCTTGTAGTGCGGTGTTTTCATCGGCCAGAACAGTGAGCGAACAGGCGCTCAGGACGGCGAATGCGGCCAGGCCGCAGGCTTTGATGCTAGGCATGCTGGAATCCTTATATCTGACCGATTACTTGTCTTTTGGAAAGACAGTGCCAAGGTTGCGCCAGTTGTCGTTGGACGCCTGGGCATCCTTGTTCCAGTCTGGGTAGGTGCTCATCATGTCGGGCACCTGGGCCGGCCACCAGCATGGGTCGGAGCAGCCGTAAAGGTCGGCTTCCATCGGCTGGCACAGCGACGACACACCGCCAAAGGCGTCGATTTCCCAACCCGGGTCGGTGGTCGAGGCGCAGCCGGCGACGGAACTCATCGCCACCACTTCTTCGATGCGGTTTTCTGCCGCAGCCTCATCCAGTTTCAGCGCTTTATTATTGATTGCCTTGAGATGTTTCATATCAGTGAGCCTTGCGCGGAGTGATGTAGCTGCTGATAAACGCAGGGTTGTGGGCCATGATCCGGGTGTAGACCTCGATGCCGAAGTCGACCCAGTCACGCATCAGTTCGCAGTAGTGATAGGTCGGGTGGGTCGGATCGCCGTAACGGGCATAGCTCTCGTGGTAGCAGCCGCCGGAACAGAGGTTGCGGATCTGGCAGTCCTCACAACCGGTGTTGGTACGGTCGAGGCGCTGGGACAGGAAGTCGTTCAACTCCACTTGCTTCACACCGCTGTGGACGTTGCCGAAAGTCGGCAACGATGAGCCGGTAAAGCGGTGGCACAGGTTCAATTCGCCCTTGTGATCCACCGCCAGCATCTTCAGGCCCGCGCCACAGGGCAGGGCTTTTTTGTGGCCTTCGTGGATGTCGGTAATCAACTGGTGCAGGTTGGAGAACCCGATGTTGCGGTGCTCCAGCGCCGCTTCCAGATAACGCCGACCGAGCTTCTTCATGTTGGCGAAGACTTCGATCAGCTCGTCGCTGGACAGGTTAAAGGTGCTGATGTCGCCGGAGGTCACCGGGGCAAACCCGACTTCGGCAAAACCCAGTTCGTTGAACAGGTGATCCCAGATGGTTTCGACGTCGGTGACGCCGGTGGTCAGCGTCACCCGCGCGCCCACCGGACGACTGTTGTAGCGCGACAGCAGCATTTCAGCCTTGCGCCGCACCACGTCGTACGTGCCCTGCCCGCCCACGGTGATGCGGTTGCGGTCGTGCACGGTTTTCGGTCCGTCGATACTGACTGACAGGCCGAAACGGTGGGCGTTGAGGTAGTCGACGGTTTCTTCGGTGAGCAGCGTCGCGTTGGTGGTCATGACGAACTCGACGAACTTGCCCGCCTCGCGGAAACGCTTCTCGCAATAATCGACCATGTACTCGATCAGCTTGCGATTGCTCAGTGGCTCACCACCGAAAAACACCACGGTGAAACGCTCTTCGTCCGGCGATTCACGCAGCAGCATTTCCACTGAAGCGACCGCCGTTTCGACGTCCATTTTCTTGCCAGCCGACGGCTTGTCCAGGTCTTCCTTGTAGCAGTAGGTGCAGCTCAGATTGCAGCCGGTGTTGACGTTGAGCACCACGGTATTGATCGCCGTGCGCTCGACCCGTTTGGTGCCGATGTCCGGGGTCAACGGCGAACCGTCGCTGACCAACTCCAAGGACATCAACTCACGCAAGGTCTCGGTGATTTCTTCGCCGTTGAAGCGTGAAGACAAGCGCTGGATCAGGTCGTCCGATGAACAGCCGGGACCGCGCAAGGTATCGATAATGGTGCCCGTCAGCTCATCGCTGGCGAACAGCGAACTGCTGGGGATGTGAAACAGCATGCGGTCGGCATCGACGTGTACTTCGTGCAGGTTCCGCTCGACCAGATTCAAAATAGCGCCCATTGCAACCTCCTGTGCAAACCCCGTTTTACGAGGCCTGCGGTCATTCCGAAAAAGTGTCTGAATCTTTTGGGATCAGCTAACTCATGGAATGGGTGGATTGTTCCAGCGTTGCACGGTGACGATCATGTGGCCTTCGCCGGTCAGGGATTTTCCTGCGTCGTCGACGGCAGCGATCACCTTGAGGTTGCCGGCATTGTTGGTGGACATTTTGCGCTGCGGGTTTGGCCCGGCATCGCCCGGTGTGAACACGCCGCTGTCAGCCTGCATGGTGCCGGCGAACTTGACGTCCTCGTCTTCCTTGGCGCGGTCGTCGAAGGCTTCGACCGACCACTGCGCCGGGAACACACCGATGCGATACGGCTTGCCGTCAGCGCCCTTGCCCCAGGCTTCGGCATCAAAACGGCCCTGGACTTTTGGCGTCGAACCACCGCCGTCGCCGATCCGCGCCACCGAGAACTCGGGTACGACTTTGACTTCGGCGATCTTGCTGTAGACCGACAAGGTCGGGCCTTTCAGCGTGCCGACGGTGACGGTGCGCAGACCCGGTTGGGCATTGGCGGCGGCCTTGAGTTTGACCTTGATCCGACCCGGGCTCTGCTCGATGACTTCGACCACTTCCACGCCTTTGCCGAAGTTCGGTTTGCCGGTGAGACCGCTGCCGACAAGGGTCACTTCAGTTTCGGCGCCAGCCTTCAGGTAACCCGGCTGCACCGCCAGCAAACGGCTGCTGCCCTGCTTGGCGGCGACGAAGTCCAGGCCTCGCTCATCGTGCTCCGCCTCGAACATCCGCCCCTGCATCGCGTTGCCTTGGGCGGCGAACACCTGGCGCATGGTCACGCCGTCGATGGTCACGTTGCCGCGCCATTCGTAACCAGTGTAAAGAATCGCGCTGCCATCGCCGTTGAACGGACTGCCGTCGGCGTATTGGCCTTTGACGCTGACCTTGAACGTGTCGCTGCCATCGGCCGTGACGCTCATCACGCCGGCCAGTTCACCCTTGCCCGGCAAGTGGCCGCTGAAGCTCCAGTCGCCCACCAACGCTTCGGCTTTTGGCGCGGTGCTCTGCCATTTTTTCCAGGCCGGGTTGTCCAGCGGATAACGCTTGGCCAACAGCGGCACCATGTCTTTGCGGGCCAGGTCGAACCAATCACGGTCGCGAGACAGAGCCTGGTACTCCAGCGACGGCCATTGGCCGAGGTGGAAGTTCACCAGACGCTCCCATTCCAGAGCCGGACGCCGTTGCAGGGCGACCCGCGCACCGGAATGGCAGCGGCCGCACATCTGGCTGGTCTGGTCGTCGAATTTCTCGACGGTATTGAGTCGACGCTCCAGCGCATAACGTACGCCGTCGGTCTCGCTTGGGGCAAGGCCTTGGGTGTCGGCCAGGTATTTGACCAGGGTTCGGCGGTCGTCATCGCTGATCTGCAAACCGTGCATGATTTGCATGCGGGCGATGCTCATCAGCCAGCCTTCAGGGGTTTTGCGCTGGTGACTGATGCGGCTCAGGGCATTATCGGCTTCGGGGGTATGACAGCCCTGACAGGTTTCCTTGAGGATGGTCTGGGCGTCGCGGGCTGCCAGGCTGTAAGGCGAATGCAGCGCCACACAAGCGGCCACGGCCAGCAGACTGGCACTCAGGCCTGATCGGAGTTTTCTCTTCATCAACGTCGAGCCTCGCACGGTGCTTTCTTATTTTTGTGGCATATCGTTTTTATGGTTTCTGCCGTCGGCGGCGCACCGCTGACGGAGGCAAGAGAAACGTCTGCAATGAGCAATACACGGAGCGTGCCAGCTTGGCGATTACCTTTTAAATCAAGACATTGTGTGAAGATGACAGCTTCTCGCCATCGCTGAACGAGATCGCCTGCGTCTAATATCGCGACAGTTGTTGCAGTCTGAGACAGCATAGATGGCCTGACCGGAACAGCTCATCGGCCGGCGATTGACGCCGATCCCCTGCAAGCGCGAACTGGTTGTTCACCGATTGCCACCAGGGGATAAAAAAATGGCAAGCATCACTGTCCTGGCGGGGGACTTTCTGCAGGGTGATGGAGAGTACAGAGACGGCGTTTTCACCCTCAGAACGTCGCTTCATCCATGGCCTGGCATTACCCTCCCGCTCTCATCGTTCAAGTGCGTGGAAGTGGCCAACGAGGATTCGATCAACAACATCAAGGATGCCATCGGCTTTGGCGTGGCCGGAGCCATGCTGTTGGGGCCCATCGGCGCAATCGCCGGGTTCATGCTGGCCGGCAAGGAAACCGAAGTGACGTTTCTGGCGACGCTCAAGGACGACAGGAAGCTGCTGGCTGCCGTGGATGGCAACACGTTCGAAGAAATTTCCCGAACGTTTGCAGCCTGAAAAATCGACGCGGGCCGCACCGCTTTCCCACGGTGCGGCGTGACGCCGGTTCAGATGTCATAGGTGGGGGGAACGCTTTTGTGTACGTCGATCTCGTGCTGCATGTCCGCCACCAGCGACGCGATCGCATGGGGACTGTCCAGTGTCCACAGGGGAACGTGGGTGGCCACAATATCCACTTTGCCGGTCATGCAGTCGCAGACCCGAATCGTCAGGGACTGGTCCGCCGCCATGGTGCAGGTGCACACGGACGGCAGAAAACTGTGCTCAATGATGTTTTGAATTTCCAGGGTTGAAAGGAACATCGTTACCTCCCTCACGCCAGATGTATTGCCGGATGAGCGGTCCGTCACTTCACCCACCGATCCTGAAAATTCTAGTCCTCAATAATGAGTACCTCAAGGTCGCAACCCGGTTGCTCGTCGTCTCATAGCTGTCGCAATTTGCAACAATCTCACAGCGCCCGCGATTCCCGTGAGTACCCCAAAACCCCGCCGGCCAAGGGCGGTTCTGCCTTTTCGGGCACTTGGCACAGCCATTGCGAAAGCCTTGTTCTCACGAACAACAAGAGGTCTCGACAAATGCCCCTCCCTTATTTGCTTCCCGCCACCTCGGCGTTCATCCAGCGCGCGCCGCGCATGCTCATCGGCGGCGACTGGGTCGAGGCCGCCGATGGCCAGACCATGCCCCTGCACAACCCGGCCACCGGCGAAGTGCTGTGCGTGGTGCCACGGGCCACGCCTGAGGATGTCGACCGCGCCGTGCTCGCTGCGCGTCGGGCCTTCGATGATTCGGCCTGGACCCGCACCCGACCTCGGGAACGGCAGAACCTGCTGTGGAAACTTGCCGACCTGATGGAGCGCGACGCAGAACTGCTGGCGCAACTGGAATGCCTGAACAACGGCAAAAGTGCGGCGGTGGCCCAGGTGATGGATGTGCAACTGTCCATCGACTTCCTGCGCTACATGGCCGGTTGGGCGACCAAGATCGAAGGCTCCAGCGTTGAAGTGTCGTTGCCGTTGATGCCCAACGATCAATTCCACAGTTTCATCCGCCGCGAAGCAGTGGGCGTGGTCGGCGCCATCGTCGCCTGGAACTTCCCGCTGCTGCTGGCCTGCTGGAAACTCGGCCCGGCCCTGGCCACCGGTTGCACCGTGGTGCTCAAACCCGCCGACGAAACCCCGCTGACCGCGCTGAAACTCGCCGAGTTGGTGCTGGAAGCCGGTTACCCCGAAGGCGTGTTCAACGTGGTCACAGGCACCGGCATCACCGCAGGTTCCGCCCTGACCCACAATCCGCTGGTGGACAAGCTGACCTTCACCGGCTCCACCGCCGTGGGCAAACAGATCGGCAAGATCGCCATGGATTCCATGACCCGGGTGACCCTGGAACTGGGTGGTAAATCGCCGACCATCGTCATGGCCGACGCCGACCTGAAGAGCGCCGCAGCCGGCGCCGCCAGCGCGATTTTCTTTAATCAGGGCCAGGTGTGCTGCGCAGGCTCCAGGCTGTATGTGCAGCGTAAGCATTTCGACAATGTGGTGGCCGACATCGCCGACATCGCCAATGCCATGAAGCTGGGCAATGGCCTGGACCCAAGTGTGGAAATGGGGCCGCTGATCTCGGCGCGTCAGCAGGAGCGGGTTTACGGGTACATCGAAAAGGGTCGGGAAAGCGGCGCGACCATCGCTTGCGGTGGCGAGCAGTTCGGGCCGGGGTTCTTCGTTAAACCGACAGTGATTGTGGATGTCGATCAGAAGCACTCATTGGTGCAGGAAGAGATTTTCGGGCCGGTGCTGGTGGCGATTCCGTTCGATGATGAAGCCGATGCATTGCGCATGGCCAATGACAGTCCTTATGGGCTTGGGGCGAGTATCTGGTCGAACGATCTGGCGGCGGTGCACCGGATGATTCCGCGGATCAAGTCAGGTTCGGTGTGGGTCAACTGCCACAGCGCCCTGGACCCGGCGTTGCCGTTTGGTGGGTATAAGATGTCGGGGGTTGGGCGGGAGATGGGGTATGCGGCGATTGAGCATTACACGGAGTTGAAGTCGGTGTTGATCAAGCTCTGATCTGTGGTGCCCTCACGGGCGCCTTCGCGAGCAGGCTCGCTCCCACAGGGGGATTTGTAATCGACGCACAACTACTGTGGGAGCGAGCCTGCTCGCGAAGAGGCCAGACCGGTCACTACAAATCAGGGTTTGAACCCCTGAGCCAACAACCAACTCCTGATCACCCGTCCCTGCTCCACCGTCAACCCCGCCAAAACCTGATCCGCAGGCTCACTGCCCAACCGCCGCACCAACGGCGCCAACTCAACCCCTTGCACATGCCAGATCCCCAGCGGCTGATCCGCCGTGATCACCACCTCGGCCTCATCCACAAAACCCTCTTTCAACACCGGCGCGCGCTCGATTCTCAACGAGGAAAAATCCGCCTCGGCATGCGCCACTTCAGCATCCGGCCACTGCCGCCGCGTCTGCCAAAAAGGTTGATCCAACCAACGCTGCTCATCGGCATAAAAATCCCGCCCGATCCGCGCAAAACGCAAAAACAACTGCTCCACCCGTTGCTGATGAAAGCGCTGAGTCAGCGCCGCTCGCTCGGGTTTACGCAACAACGTGTTGATCACCGTCGGCGCCTGTAACGCCGAGGACAAGGACTGAAAGATCCCGTTGCCCGACAGCGGATCCACCGCCATCGCCGCATCGCCGACCCGAATCCAGTGATCGCCACACACCTGCGGGCACAAAATCGCGGTGCTGCTGCGGGCATGCAGCTGTAGGTCGATCTCAGGCTCGATACCGAAAAACGCCCGCGCCAACGCCGAACCCTGACGTCGCTCACGACAGTAGTCGAGCAACATCGCCTTGCCCGGCAATTCAGCACTGGCCACGTCCACCGTCCATTGCCAGTAACACTGACCGTCGGCTCGCCGGGCCATCCAGGCCCAGCCGTCCTCAAGGCTTTCCACGGCGCTGGCGGTGTTGCCTGGCGTGCCTTGCCAGCGGTTGAGCAGGCTGACCGTCTCCGGCCCGCGCAGGCCTTTGCCCAGTGCCGGTGCCTGACGCCCACGCGCCTCAACCAGAAAATCCGCCAGCAGCGCCTCGCGCCCTTCGACCTCGATCCTATGCCCCGAAACCGATGACTGCACCGTCAGCACTCGGCCTTCGATCAGCTCAACGCCAGCCAGGCGCAGATCTTCGCGCAAGCCTCGATCAAAGCTCGGGCGATCCAGTAAAAATTCGATGTTCTGCGCATGTTGCTGACCGTTCCATGACACCTGTCTTTGCGACGGCAGCGCTGCATGCGCCAGTGCCTGATGAAGCCCCGCGCCACGCAAGGCCTCCAGCACCCGAATGGAAACGCCTTCCAACGCCGCAAACCGCCGCCATTCGCTAACCAGCGTCACGGGATAACCGAGCCGACGCAAACCCAAGGCAACCGCCGCGCCCGCTGGCCCTGCGCCAAGAATCAAAATCATGGTCCGAAGCGCCGTTCAGGGCCGCGATAACGGGCATTCTCCCGCAGCCACTCAATGACGTGTTCGTTGCTCGCCTCGGGATGTGCAACCAAAAAACCCGCAATGTGCCCGCTCAACGCTGCACAGCCGAGACTGGCGCCAGACTGCCCCGGATAGGTTCCATGCACACACGCGGCGAAGTCCGCCTGAGCACTGTTGAGCCACGACCATTCCTGTTCGGCGCAACGTGCATCGCCAGTGACTCGCAGCACCTGTGGATAATTCGCCGGAAACACGCCCTCGCCCTGCGCCGGGCTGGACGCACAGAGCAAAACACCTCGCGCCACCGCCGCGGCACAGGCTTCACGCAACAGGCTGCGATCCTGACGCAGACCAAGGCTCAAATTGATCAGCCGAACGTCCTGCGCCACCAGCCAGTCAATCGCCGTGGCGATCTGCAAGGCGCTGGTGACCCCACGCTGGTCGAACACCTGAGCCACGCAAAATACTGCCGACGGTGCCCGCCGGCCGATGGCCTCGATCACCGCACTGCCGTGGCCCAGAGGATCGTCGCGCAAGTCGCTTTCGGCCAATCCATCCGCCAGCAACGAGAAGCGCCGCCCGGCGACCACTTGCACCCGCTGCGCCGCCGAGTGACCGCTGTCCACCACGCCAATCCGCAGCTCAGGCTTCATGCAGCACCGTTTTTGAAGTGAGTACGCCGTCGAGCAATTCAAAGCGCAAATCGGCATCGGCCAAGGTTGAAGGACGGTGGCTGATGAGGATCCGCGTACGCCCGGCAAACAGTCGATCGATGGCTTCAATGACTTCACGTTCGGTGGCTTCATCCACCGCCGAAGTCGCTTCGTCCAGCACCAGAATCAACGGATCCTGCAACAGCGCCCGGGCGATGGCGATGCGCTGTTTCTGCCCGCCGGACAACTGCTGACCGCGTTCGCCCAACGGGCTGTCGAGGCCTTCGGGCAACGACTCGATCAGGCTGTCGAGTTGCGCCAGCCGTGCGACTTCGGCAATCGCTTCACGGCTGGCGTCCGGCACCGCGTAGGCGAGGTTGTCGGCGAGGCTGCCGCGAAACAGCACGATGTCCTGACTGACCACCGCAATCCGCCGACGCAGCTGGAACAGGTCCAGTTCGCGCAGATCGACCTCCCCCAGCAACACCCGACCCGACTGCGGATCGTGGTGCCGTTGCAGCAGGTCGATCAGGGTCGATTTGCCGACCCCGGAGCCGCCGCTCAGGGCGACTTTCAAACCGTAGGGAATTTGCGCTTGGATGCCGCGCAGGGTCGTCGGGCGACCGGGATGGCTGAAGTGCACGTTGTCGAAACGCAGTTCGCCGGAAGTCGGCATCGGCTGCGGCGTGACGGGTGTGAGAACGGTCGGCTCTTCGCCGCGCAATTCCATCACGCGCCCGAGGCTGACGGTCATTCGTTGGACCGCGACATAGAGCCCGAGCAGGCTCTGTACCGGTCCGACGGCCATGCCCAGGTAGGTGGAAAACGCGATCAGCGCGCCCAGTTGCCAGGTCCCCTGCACCACCCAATATCCGCCGATCAGGAACGCGCAAGCACGGGACAGAGAAGTCAGTGTGCCCGGCACCGCCTGAGTGAAAAACTCGGTGACTTGCAGGCGCAGCAACTGGCTCATATAGCCTTGACCCAACGTCTCCAGACGCCGCGATTCACGCTGTTGCTGTCCGGCAGACTGGATGAACTTCATCACCGGCAAGGTCTCGACCATGAACGAGGACATGTCCGCCGAGCGCTCGCGCAATTGCCGCACATCCCGTTCGACCTTGCGTCGCATCCAGCGCAACCAGAGCACGTCGAGGGGTATCAGCACCAGCGCCAGCAACGAGAGTTTCCACGACAGGGTCAGCAGCATCGCCACGGCGCAGACCAGACCGATCACACTCGACACCGCGGAGAACAAGGAGTCCACGGCAAAGCGCTGGATCTCTGCGACGTCGCCATCGAGGCGTGACATCAAGTCACCGATTCGGCGCTGTCCGTAAAAACTCGGCGAGAGTGTTTGCAAATGCCGATAAAGGTCATCGCGCAGGGCGAACAGAATCCGCCCGGACAGCCGCGTGTGCAGGTAACGGTTTAATCCCGACAACCCCGTTCCGAGCAGCCCGGCCACGATCATCAGCCCGGCGATCAGCACCAGCATCGGAAAGTTGCGCGCCAGCAGGCCATCGTCGATCAGCAGCTTGGTCAGCCAAGGCTGCACCAACACCAGCAACGAGGCGCAGACCGATAACCCGAGCAGCCCGGCAATCGCCAGACGATGGGGTCGCACGAAGCTGTAGAGCCAGCGCAACGCCGCTTGCAGGGCTTCGGGGTTCTGGCTGTCGATCAGCCGAACGATCAAGCGCTGCATCACGAGCGCAACTGTTTGAGCTTGCGATACAGGGTCGCGCGGCTGATGCCCAAGGCGTCGGCGGCGGCCGAGACGTTGCCCTGGTGAGTGTCCAGGGACTGGCGAATCAGCTCCAGTTCATTCTCGCGAATGCTGCCGGCCTGAGGACGTTCGCTGGCGCTCAACTCGTCGAGCATGCTGTCGGGCAAGTGGTCGAGGGTGAGTACGGTGTCCCCCGGCTCGCGCATGGCCAGCGCCGTGCGTAAAACCATTTCCAGTTGGCGGATGTTGCCCGGCCAGTGATAGCCGCTGAGCAAGCGGTTCAAATCGTCATGCAGGACCATCTTCGGCGCATCCAGTTTGGCCAGCAGGCGAGCGACCAGACCGCTGAAATCCTCACGCTCGCGCAACGCCGGGAGCATCACGCTGATACCGTTGACGCGGTAGAACAGGTCCTCGCGGAAGTGTTTTTCTTCGACCAGTCGCTTGAGGTCGCGGTGCGTGGCGCAGATCAATGCAACGTCGATGTCTTGCTCTTCACCGGCGCCCAACGGTGCCACTTTACGGTCCTGCAACACCCGCAACAGACGGGCCTGCAAGGCCAGCGGCATATCGCCGATTTCATCGAGAAACAAGGTGCCGCCATGGGCCTGTTGCAGACGACCGATCATGCCACCGCGGCGGGAGCCGGTGAACGCGCCTTCGCGGTAACCGAACAATTCCGACTCGATCAAGCCTTCGGGGATTGCCGCGCAGTTCACCGCGACGAAGGGTTTATCGCAGCGGGTGCCTGCCATGTGCAGGGCGCGGGCGATGACTTCCTTACCGGTGCCGGTTTCGCCCAGCAGCAACACCGGCAGCTCATTGGCCAGGCCTTGACGGGCCATACGCAAGGCTCGGGCATAACGGACATTGCTGCCGGCCAGGGATTCGAGATCCGGTTGTGCTTTGGCGGTTTTCGCTGTGCTGCGCGGCGGCGTGCTGACATTGATTGAACGCTGCGGCGCACGCAGGGTTTTGTAGAAGAACTCGCCTTTAGCCGTTTGCAAACTGCCGACTCCGCCCTGATGCAGACGCGACAGAAGTTTCAGGCCATCGACGCCCAGAAACTCTTCACAGCGTCGACCGACCAGCGCCGAGCGTTCGGCGTGGAGCAACTGACAGGCCTGGGCGCTAACCGCGAGAATCTGCCCGCCAAGGCTCACCGCCAACAGGCCTTGCCAAGGGGATTCGAGGTACTGCCGACGGCTGTGGAAGGCCAGGACGATCTCGTCCGGATAACTGGCGTTGAACACCCGGCTTTCGATCTGGCTGACAGCCATGGCCAGCAACGCGGTGCTGTCGTGAACGCGGCCCAGCGGGCCTTCGCGCGTCAGGTCGAGTACGCCAAGGATGTCGCCCTGCGGGCAATAGATCGGCACCGAGGTGCAAGAGAAATCGGTCAGGCGATCGAGGTAATGTTCGCCGCAATCGATCATCGTCGGCCGGGCTTCCACCAGTGCGGTGCCCAGCGCGTTGGTGCCGCGAGCGGCTTCGCTCCAGCAGGCGCCGAGGGTGATGTCTTGCAGGCCGCTGCCCTTGAGGCGATCGGCGCGTCCTTCGACAGCGAGGATGGTGGCGTCGGAATTGGCGAGGATGATCAGTCCTTCCTTGCCCTGACGTTCAGCCAGGTAATCGATGGCCGGCAACGCCGCGTCGATCAGCAGCCGATTGCTCGCCAACAGCACGTCAAGGCTCGCGCTCGATTCCAGCGCCAGCTCGTGCTTGGCATTGAAATGCACGCCATGGCTGAGGCTACGCCGCCACGACGCATCGATTTCCGCCCGCAACACGCCATCCGGGACTTCGCCCTCGAGATGGAGTTTTTCCCGGGCCAGCCGGGCTTCACGGTGAAGTTTGGGAGGAGTTGTTTTTATTAGCGTCATCAAGCGCTCCGGATCGGTCCGCCCTGCGCTTTTTTAAGATCAGCGCCCTGCCGCAATCTTTACGTTAACGTCAGGGCGATGGCAAGTCCTGTGGCGAGGGGGCTTGCCCCCGTTCGGCTGCGCAGCAGTCGTAAACCGACAAACGTAGTGCTTCTGAAGACATGCGGTCGCTGATTTTAGGGTTGCTTCGAAGCCCGACGGGGCCACTTTGCTCTGCGGATCCAGCTCGAAAATATCGAACCCCAGGGACAGCACCAGCACCTCGGCGCCGAAGTCTTTCACCGCCGCCAATGCCATGACGGCACAAGGCGTAAGCCGCCGGCTCGCCGTCGAGCAAGGCTTGGGCGCCAGCGATCGCGCTTTGCGCCGACCAATAGGCCAACCAGATAGCGGGCGGCCTGGGCGAGAATCCCGCGCAAGGCATTGGGCTAGCGGACGAAGATGTTCGACATCACCTCGTCGCCCCAATCCTCGGGGATCTCCTTCCAGCGCTGATGCGCTTCCTGCAGAAACGTCAGGTACGGCGCGCCGTGGACCGCCAGCAGCGGATCGAGCCCGGCATCGACCGGTTGCTCGACTTAAAAGCCCAGCGAGTGCGACGCCTGGACCAACCGCTGAGCGCGCTCGGGTACTTCCTGCGGTGTGCGCATCTGCCCACGGGAGTAACAACTGCGTGGGTGGTGAAGCAATTGTTCGGGGTGGAAAAAACTGCGCATGGGATGAATACCTGTCAGTTAACCTAGATCTTGAAACCGGGTACGTCCTTCTGTAGGAGCGAGGCTTGCCCGCGAAGGCGGTGTGTCAGTCAACATCGATGTTGAATGTGCTGACGCCTTCGCGGGCAAGCCTCGCTCCTACAGGGATTGCGTTTATGCAGCTCTTCGGGCACGGGCCAGCACAGCGTTGAGCAGCACATCAGTGCCCTGACGCACGTCTTCGGGCAACACGTCTTCGGCTTCGTTATGGCTCAAGCCGCCGACGCAAGGAATGAACACCAAGGCCGTCGGGCAGTACCGCGCCAGATGAATTGCATCATGCCCGGCACCGCTGACAATCGATTGCTGAGCGTAGCCCAGCGCGTCCACCGCCTGCTGCACGGCCGCCACGCAATCGGCATCGAACGGTGTTGCCGGGCTGATCCAGTGAGGCGTAATCGTCAAGTTCAAGCCTCGGCTATCGGCAATCGCCTGAAGCCGCTCGCGGACTTGCTGCTCCATGGCCTCAATCGCTTCGTCGCGGTGATGACGCAGGTCGACGGTGAAATTCACCAGCCCCGGAATGGTGTTGCGCGAGGACTTGTTGATGCTCAACTCACCGGCAGTGGTCAGCCCTTCCGGCGCGAAATCGGTGGCCAGACTTTCGATGGCCTGGATCATCCGCGCCACGCCATACAGGGCGTCTTTGCGCAGCGGCATCGGCGTAGTACCGGCGTGGGCAGCCATGCCTTCGACCCGCACGTCGAGCCAGCGAATCGCCTGGCCACCGCTGACCACGCCGATGCATTTGGCGTTGTCTTCGAGGATCGGACCTTGTTCGATGTGCGCTTCAAAGTACGCATCCACCGCGCCGCCAAACGGGCGGTCGCCGGCGTAACCGGTGCGTCCAGTTGTATGATCCCGGTGAACACCGCCGAGCCGAACATCGCCGGGGTGAAGCGTGCCCCTTCTTCGTTGGTCCAGACCGCCACTTCCAGTGGTTTGCGGGTCTGGATGCCGAGGTCCGCGCGATGCCCTGGTACTGGGTGACGTAAGTGATCATGAAGGTGTTGGTAAAGAAGAACCCGGCCGAACCGATGGTCACCGCGGCGGCGGCAAACAGGATCTGCCGCCAGCAGGTGCGGATCACGTCCTTCACCGGGTACTTGGACGTCTCGTTGTTGTCCCGGGCTTGGCGAACTCCGGCGACTCGTGGACACCGGAACGGATCATCAGACCGACCATCATCAACACACCACTGGCGAGAAACGGTAGACGCCAGCCCCAGGCGAGGAAGTCCTCTGGCTCAAGGGAGGTGACCAGACGAAAGGCGATCAACGCGAGCAGCAAACCAGCGGGGCTCGTCGCTTCATCGACGAGTTTCGAAGAGATTTATCGCTTGATCTGTTCAGGCTGTGGAATCGCGAGCAGAAGATGAGTCAGGCCGAAACCGTGTTCCTCGAAAGCTTCCAGCACATGCTCAGTATTCGTGAGCCTGTGCTGTGAAGCCTTGATCGCTTAGACGTGAGGATCACCCGGTGCTTTGCTAGGTGTGGCGTATTGCGGCTTCAAGTGACCGTCCTGATCGAGTAGCCAGGCGTCCATGATCTGCCGCACCACAGGACCTGCGACTCGACCGCCGGCCTCGCCGTTTTCGATCATCACCGAGATGACAATTTTCGGATGTTCGGCCGGGGCAAAACCGACGAACAAGGCGTTGTCGCGGTTACGCTCCAGGGTTTTCGCCCGGTTGTAACGTTCGCCCTGCTTGATCGCCACCACTTGCGCGGTACCACTCTTGCCCGCGATACGGTACTGAGCGCCCGCCGCTGCCGCCCGTGCAATCCCGCGAGCGTCGTGCATGACCATTTGCATGCCGTGGTTGACCTGCTCCCAGTCACGCGGGTCTTTCAACAGGATGTTTGGCATTGGATGCTCATCCACTGGCGCAACACCGTCTATGGTCTTGGCCAGGTGCGGCCGATTCCAGACACCTTTGTTGGCGATCAGTGCAGTGGCCTGGGCCAGCTGCAGAGGCGTGACCTGCATGGAACCCTGGCCGATGCCGAGGATCACGGTCTCACCCGGGAACCATGCCTGACGGCGCGAGGCACGCTTCCAGGCTTGCGATGGCATCAAACCGGCAGACTCTTCGAACATGTCCAGCGAGACTTTCTCGCCGAGGCCGAACATGGCCATGTAGTCATGCAGTCGGTCGATGCCCAGCTTGTGGGCCAGGTCGTAGAAATAGGTGTCGTTGGAGCGCATGATCGCCGCGTCCATGTCCACCCAGCCATCGCCGCTGTGGTTCCAGTTACGGTATTTGTGATCGAAGTCCGGGAGTTGGTAATAACCGGGGTCGAAGACGCGGGTCTGCGGGGTAACGACTCCGGCGTCGAGGCCGGCAATGGCCACTTCCGGCTTGATGGTCGAACCCGGTGCGTACAGGCCGCGCAGTACGCGGTTGAACAGAGGTCGGTCGATAGAGTCGTGTAGTGCCGCGTATTCCTTGAAGCTGATTCCGGTGACGAACAGGTTCGGGTCGAAACTCGGCTTGCTGACCATCGCGAGTACTTCGCCGGTCGATGGATCGAGAGCAACCACCGAACCGCGACGATCGCCCAAGGCTTCCTCGGCGGCTTCCTGAAGTTTGACGTCGAGGCTCAGTACGATGTTTTTGCCTGGAATTGGATCGGTGTGCTTGAGCACTCGCAGGACCCGGCCCTGAGCGTTGGTTTCGACTTCTTCGTAACCCACTTGGCCATGCAACTGCGACTCGTAGAATTTTTCGATGCCGGTCTTGCCGATAGATTGAGTGCCACGGTATTCCACCGTGTCCAGAGCTTTGGACTCTTTCTCGTTGATGCGGCCGACGTAGCCGATCGAATGCGCAAAGTGCGCACCCATCGGGTAGTGACGAACGAATTGTGGCTCTACGTCGATCCCAGGCAGACGGAACTCGTTGACCGCCAACACGGCGATCTGTTCTTCGCTGAGCTCGTAGAACAAGGTGACCGGCACGAATGGATGGCGCGCCTGCTTCATCGCCTTGTCAAACAACGAGCGGTCTTCGGTCGGCAAGTGCAGGAGGCTGACCACCTCATCCAGTTCCTCTTTGACATCGGAGGCGCGTTCGCGGGTGATGGTCAGGTTAAAGCTGGGCCGGTTATCCGCCAGAACTACGCCGTTGCAGTCATAGATCAATCCGCGGGTGGGGGTGATCGGCAGGACGTGGACGCGGTTGTTTTCGGAGATCGTCGAGTGATAGTCAAATTCGACCACCTGCAGGACATACATGCGCACGACCAGCGCACAGGTAATGGCGACAACGAACAGGGCGCATGCCATCAGTCTTTTGTTGACCAGGCGTGTCTCTTTTTCGTGGTCCTTGATCGGTATCGGTTGGGGCATTTCTGCAGCAGCTCTTTGACTGTAAAAGGGGCGCCAATCCGTAGGCTTGAAATCAGTTCGTTAAAAAACGAGCTGCACCATACCAAAAACCGTGCGGTCACTTTTGTGCGATTTCCTCTAACGGTTGTCCTTAAAGACTAAATCGACGGTCGGTTTTTTTATGGCTCGTGCATTTTTCTCAAGATTGATATTGATTTTCCATTGCGTTGGAACTGCCGCTGGATAACGATTGGTCCAGCGATGGGCAGCGGCTGCGGATTGCCGAAGACCGGCCTTCGGTTGAAGGGCTGGATGTTCGCCTGAATGCGAACAACCTGACGAATGAGTCCTACGTGGCCTCCTGTGCCAGCCTGAACTTCTGCTACTTGGGCGAAGAACGGAATGTCGCCGCGACAGTGAGCTACCAGTTCTAATCACTCGTCATGCCAACAAAGCCGACGCCTGAATTCGGGGGCTGGCTTTGTCGTTTCTGTGGGAACACTGTAGTGGTTTGGCGATGGCGTTTTTCTGAGCGTTTAGCGAGCCCAGAACGACAAAACCCCTGTCTGCGTGAGCAGACAGGGGTTTCGGAATTCAATCTTGACGATGACCTACTCTCACATGGGGAAACCCCACACTACCATCGGCGATGCATCGTTTCACTACTGAGTTCGGGATGGGATCAGGTGGTTCCAATGCTCTATGGTCGTCAAGAAATTCTGTGACCAGCCCGTTACAGCGCAACGTGCCAGCAAAATGGGTGACTTCTACTAAAACAAAACCCCTACCTGCATACGCAGATAGGGGTTTCGGAATTCAATCTTGACGATGACCTACTCTCACATGGGGAAACCCCACACTACCATCGGCGATGCATCGTTTCACTGCTGAGTTCGGGATGGGATCAGGTGGTTCCAATGCTCTATGGTCGTCAAGAAATTCGGTAGCCAGGTCGTTCTCCTTGCGGATCACGCTCCAGCGAATGGGCAGGTGATAGATTTGTGTGTTGCGTTGCGAATTTTCGACTTGTGTCGTCTTCACACACCGCAATCTGGTGCCTCTTCAGGTCAGCAAATTGCTTGGGTGTTATATGGTCAAGCCTCACGGGCAATTAGTATTGGTTAGCTCAACGCCTCACAGCGCTTACACACCCAACCTATCAACGTCGTAGTCTTCGACGGCCCTTCAGGGGACTCAAGGTCCCAGTGAGATCTCATCTTGAGGCTAGTTTCCCGCTTAGATGCTTTCAGCGGTTATCTATTCCGAACATAGCTACCCGGCAATGCCACTGGCGTGACAACCGGAACACCAGAGGTTCGTCCACTCCGGTCCTCTCGTACTAGGAGCAGCCCCTCTCAAATCTCAAACGTCCACGGCAGATAGGGACCGAACTGTCTCACGACGTTCTAAACCCAGCTCGCGTACCACTTTAAATGGCGAACAGCCATACCCTTGGGACCGGCTTCAGCCCCAGGATGTGATGAGCCGACATCGAGGTGCCAAACACCGCCGTCGATATGAACTCTTGGGCGGTATCAGCCTGTTATCCCCGGAGTACCTTTTATCCGTTGAGCGATGGCCCTTCCATACAGAACCACCGGATCACTAAGACCTACTTTCGTACCTGCTCGACGTGTCTGTCTCGCAGTCAAGCGCGCTTTTGCCTTTATACTCTACGACCGATTTCCGACCGGTCTGAGCGCACCTTCGTACTCCTCCGTTACTCTTTAGGAGGAGACCGCCCCAGTCAAACTACCCACCATACACTGTCCTCGATCCGGATAACGGACCTGAGTTAGAACCTCAAAGTTGCCAGGGTGGTATTTCAAGGTTGGCTCCACGCGAACTGGCGTCCACGCTTCAAAGCCTCCCACCTATCCTACACAAGCAAATTCAAAGTCCAGTGCAAAGCTATAGTAAAGGTTCACGGGGTCTTTCCGTCTAGCCGCGGATACACTGCATCTTCACAGCGATTTCAATTTCACTGAGTCTCGGGTGGAGACAGCGCCGCCATCGTTACGCCATTCGTGCAGGTCGGAACTTACCCGACAAGGAATTTCGCTACCTTAGGACCGTTATAGTTACGGCCGCCGTTTACCGGGGCTTCGATCAAGAGCTTCGCGTTAGCTAACCCCATCAATTAACCTTCCGGCACCGGGCAGGCGTCACACCCTATACGTCCACTTTCGTGTTTGCAGAGTGCTGTGTTTTTAATAAACAGTCGCAGCGGCCTGGTATCTTCGACCGGCATGGGCTTACGCAGTAAATGCTTCACCCTCACCGGCGCACCTTCTCCCGAAGTTACGGTGCCATTTTGCCTAGTTCCTTCACCCGAGTTCTCTCAAGCGCCTTGGTATTCTCTACCCAACCACCTGTGTCGGTTTGGGGTACGGTTCCTGGTTACCTGAAGCTTAGAAGCTTTTCTTGGAAGCATGGCATCAACCACTTCGTCACCCAAAGGGTAACTCGTCATCAGCTCTCGGCCTTAGAATCCCGGATTTACCTAAGATTCCAGCCTACCACCTTAAACTTGGACAACCAACGCCAAGCTGGCCTAGCCTTCTCCGTCCCTCCATCGCAATAACCAGAAGTACAGGAATATTAACCTGTTTTCCATCGACTACGCTTTTCAGCCTCGCCTTAGGGACCGACTAACCCTGCGTCGATTAACGTTGCGCAGGAAACCTTGGTCTTTCGGCGTGGGTGTTTTTCACACCCATTGTCGTTACTCATGTCAGCATTCGCACTTCTGATACCTCCAGCAAGCTTCTCAACTCACCTTCACAGGCTTACAGAACGCTCCTCTACCGCATCACCTAAGTGATACCCGTAGCTTCGGTGTATGGTTTGAGCCCCGTTACATCTTCCGCGCAGGCCGACTCGACTAGTGAGCTATTACGCTTTCTTTAAAGGGTGGCTGCTTCTAAGCCAACCTCCTAGCTGTCTAAGCCTTCCCACATCGTTTCCCACTTAACCATAACTTTGGGACCTTAGCTGACGGTCTGGGTTGTTTCCCTTTTCACGACGGACGTTAGCACCCGCCGTGTGTCTCCCATGCTCGGCACTTGTAGGTATTCGGAGTTTGCATCGGTTTGGTAAGTCGGGATGACCCCCTAGCCGAAACAGTGCTCTACCCCCTACAGTGATACATGAGGCGCTACCTAAATAGCTTTCGAGGAGAACCAGCTATCTCCGAGCTTGATTAGCCTTTCACTCCGATCCACAGGTCATCCGCTAACTTTTCAACGGTAGTCGGTTCGGTCCTCCAGTTAGTGTTACCCAACCTTCAACCTGCCCATGGATAGATCGCCCGGTTTCGGGTCTATTCCCAGCGACTAGACGCCCTATTAAGACTCGCTTTCGCTACGCCTCCCCTATTCGGTTAAGCTCGCCACTGAAAATAAGTCGCTGACCCATTATACAAAAGGTACGCAGTCACCCAACAAAGTGGGCTCCCACTGCTTGTACGCATACGGTTTCAGGATCTATTTCACTCCCCTCTCCGGGGTTCTTTTCGCCTTTCCCTCACGGTACTAGTTCACTATCGGTCAGTCAGTAGTATTTAGCCTTGGAGGATGGTCCCCCCATATTCAGACAAAGTTTCTCGTGCTCCGTCCTACTCGATTTCATGACCAAGAGATTTTCGCGTACAGGGCTATCACCCACTATGGCCGCACTTTCCAGAGCGTTCCGCTAATCTCAAAGCCACTTAAGGGCTAGTCCCCGTTCGCTCGCCACTACTAAGGGAATCTCGGTTGATTTCTTTTCCTCAGGGTACTTAGATGTTTCAGTTCCCCTGGTTCGCCTCTTAAGCCTATGTATTCAGCTTAAGATAACCATCTTATGATGGCTGGGTTCCCCCATTCAGACATCTCCGGATCAAAGTCTGTTTGCCGACTCCCCGAAGCTTTTCGCAGGCTACCACGTCTTTCATCGCCTCTGACTGCCAAGGCATCCACCGTATGCGCTTCTTCACTTGACCATATAACCCCAAGCAATCTGGTTATACTGTGAAGACGACATTCGCCGAAAATTCGCAATTTAACTCACAAATTTTACCTTAGCCTGAGCCGTTACCAGTGAAAGTAACGTCCAGTCTATCTTTCTATCACATACCCAAATTTTTAAAGAACGATCTAATCAAAGATTAGAAATCAATATTCACAATGGAATATTCATTTCTAAACTCTAACGAAAAAGACAACCTTATGGATGTCTATCGCCTCTACAGTGAATCAAGCAATTCGTGTGGGAACTTATGGAGCAGCTGATGTCGTCGATTAAGGAGGTGATCCAGCCGCAGGTTCCCCTACGGCTACCTTGTTACGACTTCACCCCAGTCATGAATCACACCGTGGTAACCGTCCTCCCGAAGGTTAGACTAGCTACTTCTGGTGCAACCCACTCCCATGGTGTGACGGGCGGTGTGTACAAGGCCCGGGAACGTATTCACCGCGACATTCTGATTCGCGATTACTAGCGATTCCGACTTCACGCAGTCGAGTTGCAGACTGCGATCCGGACTACGATCGGTTTTCTGGGATTAGCTCCACCTCGCGGCTTGGCAACCCTCTGTACCGACCATTGTAGCACGTGTGTAGCCCAGGCCGTAAGGGCCATGATGACTTGACGTCATCCCCACCTTCCTCCGGTTTGTCACCGGCAGTCTCCTTAGAGTGCCCACCATTACGTGCTGGTAACTAAGGACAAGGGTTGCGCTCGTTACGGGACTTAACCCAACATCTCACGACACGAGCTGACGACAGCCATGCAGCACCTGTCTCAATGTTCCCGAAGGCACCAACCCATCTCTGGGAAGTTCATTGGATGTCAAGGCCTGGTAAGGTTCTTCGCGTTGCTTCGAATTAAACCACATGCTCCACCGCTTGTGCGGGCCCCCGTCAATTCATTTGAGTTTTAACCTTGCGGCCGTACTCCCCAGGCGGTCAACTTAATGCGTTAGCTGCGCCACTAAGAGCTCAAGGCTCCCAACGGCTAGTTGACATCGTTTACGGCGTGGACTACCAGGGTATCTAATCCTGTTTGCTCCCCACGCTTTCGCACCTCAGTGTCAGTATCAGTCCAGGTGGTCGCCTTCGCCACTGGTGTTCCTTCCTATATCTACGCATTTCACCGCTACACAGGAAATTCCACCACCCTCTACCATACTCTAGCTTGTCAGTTTTGAATGCAGTTCCCAGGTTGAGCCCGGGGATTTCACATCCAACTTAACAAACCACCTACGCGCGCTTTACGCCCAGTAATTCCGATTAACGCTTGCACCCTCTGTATTACCGCGGCTGCTGGCACAGAGTTAGCCGGTGCTTATTCTGTCGGTAACGTCAAAACACTTACGTATTAGGTAAATGCCCTTCCTCCCAACTTAAAGTGCTTTACAATCCGAAGACCTTCTTCACACACGCGGCATGGCTGGATCAGGCTTTCGCCCATTGTCCAATATTCCCCACTGCTGCCTCCCGTAGGAGTCTGGACCGTGTCTCAGTTCCAGTGTGACTGATCATCCTCTCAGACCAGTTACGGATCGTCGCCTTGGTGAGCCATTACCTCACCAACTAGCTAATCCGACCTAGGCTCATCTGATAGCGCAAGGCCCGAAGGTCCCCTGCTTTCTCCCGTAGGACGTATGCGGTATTAGCGTCCGTTTCCGAGCGTTATCCCCCACTACCAGGCAGATTCCTAGGCATTACTCACCCGTCCGCCGCTCGCCACCAGGTACAAGTACCCGTGCTGCCGCTCGACTTGCATGTGTTAGGCCTGCCGCCAGCGTTCAATCTGAGCCATGATCAAACTCTTCAGTTCAAACATCTTTGGGTTTTTAAGAAACCCTAAACTTGGCTCAGCAATCGTTGGTTACATCTTTGATTTCTCGCGGAGTAACTTGTGATGCTGATAATCTTGTTGACTATCAGTCTGACTCCACAAGCACCCACACGAATTGCTTGATTCAGTTGTTAAAGAGCGGTTGGTTAAGATCTTTCGTCTCAACCGAGGCGCGCATTCTACAGCAGCCTCTGTTGCTGTCAAGCGGTTATTTTTCGAAGCTTTCAAAGTTTCCTTTGCAACTTCAACCACTTGCGCTTGCGATCTCTCGTTAGCGGGAGGCGAATTCTACAGCGTTACTCGCTGCTGTCAACACCTCTTTTGTTCCGCTTTCGACCGAGAAGATCGAACCGTTAAAAGAGCCAAACAACACCACTCTTTCAACTCCTTCTGGGCTTCGATGACCTGAAGCAACTCGCTGTCGAAAACTGCATAACTCATTGTTTACCAAGGAGTTTTCCGTTTCGACTGCGCCGGAAGTGGGGCGAATTATAGACTTCCAGAATCTGCCGTCAACCCTTAATTATGCTTTTCTATAAGGATGCTCAAAATCGCTGCTTATATATAGACGCGCCCGCCATGAATGCGCAGTATATTGCCCAATAACAATCTCGCTTCCTACTTCGGACGATGCCACGCCATGAATGACCAGCCTCGCAGCCTTGCCTCGACCCTGTTCTCGGTTGGCCTGCTATTGATAGCCATGGCATCAATCCAGTCGGGAGCCTCCCTGGCTAAAAGCATGTTCCCCATTATCGGCGCGCAAGGGACCACCACCCTGCGGCTGATCTTCGCCAGTGTGATCATGATGTTGATACTGCGTCCCTGGCGAGCGAAGCTCACCGCAAAATCCCTGCGCACCGTCATCGTCTACGGAATGGCGTTGGGCGGCATGAACTTCCTCTTCTATATGTCCTTGCAAACCGTCCCCCTCGGTATCGCGGTTGCGCTGGAATTCACCGGCCCACTGGCAGTAGCCATCTACGCCTCGCGTCGCGCGATCGACTTTTTGTGGATCGCCCTGGCAGCCGTCGGCTTGCTGCTGTTAATACCTATGGGCGAAACGACCGCTGGAATCGATCTGGTAGGCGCTGGTTATGCATTGGGCGCAGGTGTCTGCTGGGCGCTGTACATTCTGTTCGGCCAAAAGGCCGGCGCCGACAACGGCGTGCAGACCGCGGCACTGGGGGTGATGATTGCGGCACTTTTTGTAGCCCCTATCGGCATCGTCCATGCTGGCGCCGCGCTGCTCACTCCCTCACTGATCCCCGTGGCCATCGCTGTCGCCATTCTGTCCACCGCCGTGCCCTACACGCTGGAGATGGTCGCCCTCACCCGAATCCCGACCCGGACCTTCGGCACGTTGATGAGCATTGAACCTGCGATCGGCGCACTGTCAGGTCTGTTGTTTCTCCATGAATACCTCTCACTGTCACAATGGATGGCCATCATGTGCATCATTCTGGCTTCCATAGGCGCGACCATGACGATGGGGAGTGCGGCCAAGCCTGCTGTCGCTGCAGATTGAGACAGGATTTGACGAGGGTCTGGTATTTGCCGCGCAATTAGGCCATGTTTAGACCCGTAACCCAGTGTCAGACATGGATTTTTCAGATAGGGATATCAGAACGCTTCAAGCGAAAGCGAATGCAGCCAGACCCGGGCGCAAAGATTCGGGGACGCTATAAGGACAGTAATGAAACGAATTTTGATACTGATCGCCGTACTTGCGGTTGCGGGCTGCGCGGCGACATCGAAAACCCAGGTAAAACACGGCAAGAGAGGGCTGCATATCAACTGTTCCGGGCTGTCGTCATCCTGGGACAAGTGCTACACCAGCGCTGCCAACTCGTGCGCTCCCAAAGGTTACAAGGTCATCGCCAAGTCAGGGGACGCTGTGGAAGAACCAGGCGATTACCCGTTCGGCCTCAACCCTGCCGGCTATACCAGCCGCAGCATGATCGTCATCTGCAAATAGGTTGATGCTGCCTTGTCAGGTTCGTGGACCTGCGATCTGGCGGCCAATCTCATCGTAACTGGACTTCAATACCGCGCACTGGATGTCTGGCGTGGCCAGCATTCGCGCAACGACCAACGCACCGATACATTGCGACAGAATCGCCCATGCCAGGCTGTCGCTTTCCAGAACTTGCGCCCAACTCTTCTGAAGCCGACAAATCCAGTTCTCTGCCTTCTGGCGAATCATCACGTCTGAACGTGCAATCTCAGCCCCCAATGCCGGCAAAGCACATCCGGATTCCGGGTGCTCGACATGAGCCATGCTCAGATAGTGTTTCAGGCAGCGCTTGAGCCTGTCACGATTCTGGTCCGCCCCTAAACGCTCCAGGCTTTGAGACAGCTCACGCTCGACGATTGAAGCGAACAGCTCATCCTTCGATGAAAAATGACTGTAGAAAGCCCCGCCACTCAAGCCGATTGCCTTCATCAAACCGTCGACACCAACTGTTGAAAAACCAGACTTCTTGGCCGACACCGCACTGCTTTCAAGTAGCTTCTCTTTGGTTTCCAGTTTGTGATTGACCGAGTAACGCATTGCCTTGCCCTCAGGATTGATCGCCTTGACGCTTGCCGAATCGTAGCATAACGTTCGTTTAGTTAACGATCGTTTAGCAAAGGAGACTACCCATGAATAACAAGAAGGTCGTACTGGTTGTAGGTGCAGGGGATGCCACCGGCGGCGCAATTGCGAAACGCTTTGCGCGGGAAGGATTTGTGGCTTGTGTCACCCGCCGCAGCGCGGACAAACTCCAGCCATTGGTGGACGCCATCAAGGCCGACGGCGGTGAAGCCCACGGGTTTGCCTGCGATGCGCGCAAGGAAGAGGACGTGATTGCGTTAGTTGAGCAGATCGAAAGCCAGATTGGCCCAATCGAAGCGTTCGTCTTCAACATCGGCGCCAATGTGCCTTGCAGCATTCTCGAAGAAACCGCGCGCAAATATTTCAAGATCTGGGAAATGGCCTGCTTCTCAGGATTTCTCAACGCTCGTGAAGTGGCCAAGCGCATGGCCAAGCGTCAACGCGGGACTATTTTGTTTACCGGTGCTACCGCCGGCCTGCGTGGAGCCTCAGGATTTGCGGCGTTCGCCGGCGCCAAGCACGGGATTCGTGCCCTGGCGCAAAGCATGGCGCGTGAACTGGGGCCGATGAACATTCACGTCGCCCATGTTGTAGTCGACGGTGCCATCGATACCGATTTTATCCGCGAGAGTTTCCCCGAAAAGTACGCGACCAAAGACCAGGACGGCATTCTCAATCCAGAGCACATTGCCGAGAACTATTGGTACCTCCACAGCCAGCCACGTGACGCATGGACCTTCGAGCTGGACCTTCGCCCCTGGAGCGAACGCTGGTAAGCCCTCCCCCACAACAATAAACAGAGCGCATCGACCATGAGCAAAACCGTAGAGTTCTATTTCGACCTCGGCAGCCCCGCCACCTACCTGGCTTACACCCAACTGCCGAAGATCTGCGAGCAGACCGACAGCCAGCTGATCTACAAGCCGATGTTGCTGGGCGGGGTCTTCAAAGCCACCGGCAACGCTTCACCGGCAACCATCCCGGCCAAGGGCCGTTACATGTTTCAGGACCTGGACCGCTATGCGAAACGCTACGGCGTGCCGTTGAAGTTCAATCCGCACTTTCCTATCAACACCTTGATGCTGATGCGCGCCATCACCGGCATGCAGTTGCGCCATCCCGAACGCTTTCAGGCGTTCATCGATTGCCTGTTTCACGCCCTTTGGGTTGAAGGCCGCGACCTTGTTGATCCGGCTACTGCCGCGGCAGTTCTGACACAGAACGGTTTCGATCCAAATGAGGTGCTGGCCCTGACTGCCGATGAGGAAGTCAAAGCCACTCTCAAGGACAACACAGAGACAGCCGTGCAACGAGGCGTATTTGGTGCCCCGAGCATGTTTGTCGATAATCAGCTGTTCTTCGGTCAGGATCGCCTGGACTTCGTCCTTGAAGCCCTGAGTTAAATCTCGACGACCACATGAGCCAGGCGCTCGAAGAAGCGCCTGAACTCCAACCGATCAAATAGCCGCAGTCCGGGTGTTCAACCACTCAAGGGCTGCGCCGTCGAGCAACGGGCTCAAGCGCTCGCGCACCTCGGCATGATAGGCGTTGAACCACTGTTTTTCGTCATCGGTCAGCAGCGACGGTTCCAGGCATCGAGTGTCGATCGGGCACAAGGTCAGGGTTTCGAACTTCAGGAACTCTCCGAATTCGCTTTTGCCCGCCTCACGGTTCAACACCAGGTTCTCGATCCGCACACCCCAGCGGCCCGGACGGTAAGTGCCCGGTTCGATGGACGTGATCATGCCCGGCTGCATCGCGGTTTGCGGTGCTGCGGCGGCCTGATAGGCGATGACCTGCGGGCCTTCGTGCACATTGAGGAAGTAGCCAACGCCATGACCGGTGCCGTGACCGTAATCAACGCTTTCAGCCCAGATCGGCGCGCGGGCAATCGAATCGAGCAACGGCGAGAGAATGCCACGAGGGAATTGCGCACGGGACAACGCAATCACGCCTTTGAGCACCCGCGTGCAATCGCGCTTCTGCTCATCGGTCGGCGTACCGACCGGCACCATCCGAGTGATATCGGTGGTGCCGCCCAGGTACTGGCCGCCGGAGTCGATCAACAACAGACCGTCGCCTTCGATCACCGCGTGTTCTTCTTCGGTGGCGTGGTAGTGCGGCATCGCGCCATTGGCGTTGAACGCGGCAATGGTGTTGAAGCTCAGCGACACATAACCCGGACGTCGGGTACGCGCAGCCGTCAGGTGTTCGTCGATGGTCAGTTCGGTGATGCGCTCACGACCCAACGCAGTGTCCAGCCAGGTGAAGAATTCGCACAGCGCTGCGCCGTCCTGCTCCATGGCCTGACGAATGTGCTCGGCATCGGCCAGGCTTTTCTGCGACTTGGCTAACGTGGTCGGGTTCAGGCCTTCGATCAGCTTCACACCGCTATCCAGGTTACCCAGCAGGCCGGCGGTGACGCGCGTCGGATCGACTTGCAGACTCGCCCCGCTCGGTACGGCGCGCAAGGCGGCGGCCACTTCGCTGTAGTCGCGCAGGGTTACGCCGTCCTGTTCGAGGACTGCGCGCAGTTCGGCATTGACCTTACTCAGGGCTACGAACAGGGTTGCCTGCTCTTGACTGATCAACGCGAAGGAAACGAACACTGGGTTGAACGACACGTCACCGCCGCGCAAGTTGAACAGCCAGGCGATGTCATCGAGGGTGGCGATGAAGTGCCAGTCAGCACCGCGATCTTTCAAAACCTCACGCAGCTTAGCCAGTTTCTCGCTGCGACTGACCGTCGCCTGAGGCGGCAGGTGTTGATAGATCGGTTCATTTGGCAGCGTCGGACGGTCGCTCCAGACTTCGCTCAACACATCGATGTCAGTGCGCAGACGAGCGCCGCGTTCTTCGAGCTTGCCACCCAACGTACGCGCCGAAGCCACGGCCATTACCGCACCATCTACCGCGACGACGCCACCTTCAGGGGTTTGCTCGGCCAGCCAGTCCAGCGGGCCGGGCTGACCCGGTTGCAGCTTGACCAGTTCGATGCCGCTGCCCTTGAGTTCCTTGATCGCCTGTTCCCAGTAACGGCTGTCGGCCCAGACGCCGGCAAAGTCCGGCGTAACGATCAGCGTGCCGACCGAGCCATGGAAGCCCGACAACCATTGCCGCCCTTGCCAATAACCCGGCAGGTATTCCGACAGGTGCGGGTCGGCCGACGGCACCAGCAGAGCATGGATGCCCTCCCGGCTCATCAGTTCGCGGGTTTGCGCCAGGCGTTGAGGCACCGATCCATTGATCGAAGGCTGCGTACTCATCATGTCTCCTGCTAATCACTTCATCATTATTGTTGAGGGCCGATCAACGCCGGCACTTTCAGCTCTTATTGCCAAAATGCCGGAGCACTGGCGCAGGCCGCTTTAATCAGGTGTACCGCTTGGTCGATGTCTTGCTCTTTGGTGAACCGGCCGAGACTCAAGCGAATGGTGCGACTCGCCGAGCGGGCGTCATGCCCCAGGGCCAGCAGCACATGGGAGGGCGCATTGCTGGCGGAGTTGCAGGCCGAGGTCGCGGAAAACGCGATCGAGGTGCTCAACGCCGCGGAATTGAACTCGCCTTCGCTAAAGGTCAGGCTCAAGGTATGAGGGATGCGCTGGGTCGGACTGCCATTGAGGCGAACGCCGGGAATACTCAGCAGCTGTTCGAGCAAGCGCTCGCGCAACCGGACGATCGTGGCTTTCTCTTCATCGAACGAAGAGGCCGCCAACGCGAACGCCACCCCCATGGCAGCGATTTGGTGAGTCGCCAGGGTGCCGGAACGCAAACCGCCCTCGTGACCACCGCCGTGAATCTGCGCCTGCAAACGCTGCTGCGCGCGCGGCCCGACGTACAGCGCGCCAATGCCTTTTGGGCCGTAAATCTTGTGGGCGGAAAATGACATCAGATCCACTGGCAACCGGGCCAGATCGATCACCACTTTGCCTGCACCTTGAGCCGCGTCGACATGGAACAACGCGTCGCGAGCACGCACGACTTCACCGATGGCCGAGATGTCGTTGACGGTGCCCAGCTCGTTGTTGACCAGCATCAGCGACACCAGAAAGGTGTCTTCGCGCATTGCTTCGCTGACCGCTTGCGGGGTAATCAGACCCTCGGCGTCAGGCACAAGATAGGTCACCGCAACACCGGCGTCCTGCAACTGCTTTGCCGTGTCGAGAATCGCTTTGTGTTCGATCTGGCTGGTGATGATGTGGCCGCCAGAAACGCCGCGAGCTTGGGCCACGCCTTTGAGCGCAAGGTTGTTCGATTCGGTGGCGCCGGAGGTCCAGACGATCTGTTGCGCCTGGGCGCCAACCAGTTCGGCGACCTGGCGCCGCGCCTGCTCGACCGATTGCCGGGCCTGTTGACCGAATGCATGGGAGCTGGACGCCGGATTGCCGAAGTTGCCGGTAAAACCCAGACACTCGACCATGACCTTGATGACTCGCTCATCCACCGGCGTGGTGGCGGCGTAGTCGAAATACAGAGGACGTTTATTCATAGAAGACTCGCAGAGCATGTTCCGGGATCAGGAGGCTCGTCACTGAAACGTCAAAGCGCAGCCTCGTGAGCTGCGCCGATCGTTCAGAGCGTTAGAAATACCTGATCGGAGGCCGTTAAAGAAGAACAACTTCATTTAAAAGTGCGTAGGAACGCTCCTGGAGTCGAGCTTAACAGGCATCGGGCAACCGGTTGAAGCAATGCGTCAGCTAAAGCTTTCGAGCAACAACGGATACAGCGAAGCCACCAGCAGCAAGGCCATGCCCCAGTTGAACAGCCGCAACCAGCGGCGATCTTTCAGCACGTTGCGCAACAACGTGCCGCAGCCTGCCCAGACACTGACGCTCGGCAGGTTGATCAAGGCAAACACCGCCGCAATCACGATCACGTTGGTGAAATAACCCTGCATTGGCGTGTAGGTGCTGATGGCTCCGATGGCCATGATCCACGCCTTGGGATTGACCCACTGAAACGCTGCGGCGCCCAAATAGCTGATCGGCTTGCTCTCGCCCTTTTCACTCTCGGAAACCGGTCCTGAATGGGCGATTTTCCACGCCAGATACAACAAATACGCCGCGCCGACGTAACGCAGCACGCTGTAGAGCAAAGGATAGGTTTGAAACACGGCGCCCAAGCCAAAACCTACCGCCACCACCAGCACGAAGAAGCCGCAGGTGATGCCAAGCATGTGGGGGATGGTGCGGTTAAAGCCGAAGTTCACGCCAGATGCTAGCAACATCGTGTTGTTGGGGCCGGGAGTAATCGAGGTGACAAGCGCAAACAGGGCAAAGCCCAGTAGCAAATCGAGCGAGAGCGTCATGGGTTGCAGTCCATTGGGGTCAGTCAGGTGTTGACCCTATCGCAGGCCTTCAGGGAAACCCATGGACAGTTGCATGAAACTTCAAGCGGTACAGTTTCCCCTCAGCTAGGACGACCGTGAAGCTGTACAGCACGTTCGGCGTTCATCTCGCCTTGTTTGTCGAAACTGAACGATTTTTGCGGTTGGCCGAGCAATTCGGCTTTTTTCGCGTGGTATTCGTCGAAGGACAAACCTCGACGATTCAACTCCTCAAGTGCCAATTCTCTGGTTTCTTCCGCGGTGTACGGCCGTAATTCCGGGGAAACATGGCTGGCACATCCGGCGAGCACGGAGACCGCAAGCAGCAAGAAAGTAGCGATTAGAGGTTTCATGGTGAGCGTCCTGACAACTGGGTTCGAGCAATGAACACAAGCTACGCCAGGCATCCGATCAGCAGAAATCAACGCTCTCGATAGTGGCTATCGACTTTGATTAATGCCGCAAAGGTAGACCGCCTCATATCTCTAAACGATCTATAAATATCAATTTTATGTCTTTTACGGAATAACACCGATCCTTTATAACAACTGTCATCGCTTCACGCACTGTTGCCCAAGCAACTGTTTGCCAGGCAACAGTCATTCAACAAACAGCTCTGGCATTCGAACAGCGTCTACCGGTCAACGCGCTGAAAGCCCCGTAAATAGGGGCTCCTAGGGATTGGTACAGCTCTTGCTCTCCGTCAGTGACTACTCACTGCTCCCTGAGCAACTGTTTAAAAAGGAACTGATCATGTCGCGTCCATTGAAAGTCGTTGCCCTCTCCGGCGGTACTTGGCGTCCGTCCCGCACGTTGGTGCTGACCCAGGCGCTGTTGGCGCAACTGGCCGAGCAATTGCCGATTGAAAGCAAACTGATTGAACTGGGTGACATCGCCCGACCGTTAGGTGCCGCGCTGTCCCGTCAGGAGTTGAGCGCCGAGATCGAAGCCGAGCTGCAAGCGATCGAGAATGCCGACCTGCTGATCGTCGCCGCGCCGGTTTATCGCGGTTCCTACCCTGGACTGCTCAAGCATCTGTTCGACCTGATCGACCTCAATGCATTGATCGACACGCCGGTATTGCTGGCCGCCACCGGTGGCAGCGAACGCCATGCGCTGGTGCTCGATCACCAGTTGCGGCCGCTGTTCAGTTTCTTCCAGGCATTGACCTTGCCGATTGGCGTCTATGCCACCGAAGCCGATTTCTCCAATTACCAAATAACCAGTGAACTTCTCAAGGCCCGCATACAACTGGCTGCAGAACGCGCCGCACCGTTGTTTGGCGTGCACCCCAAAAATCTGCTGAAAATCGCTTAAGGATTTCTTCATGGATGTTTTCTGGTTTCTGCCGACTCACGGCGACGGCCATTACCTGGGCACCACTCAGGGCGCTCGCCCGGTGACACTCAACTACCTGAAACAAGTGGCTCAGGCGGCCGACAGCCTCGGCTACCACGGTGTACTGATTCCCACCGGGCGCTCCTGCGAGGATTCGTGGGTGATTGCTTCCGCGCTGGTGCCGCTGACCGAACGCCTGCGTTATCTGGTGGCGATTCGGCCGGGGATCATCTCGCCGACGGTCTCGGCGCGCATGGCCGCGACACTGGATCGACTGTCCAATGGCCGCTTACTGATCAACGTGGTCACGGGCGGTGACCCGGATGAAAACCGTGGCGACGGCATCTTCCTCGATCACAGCGAACGGTACGAAGTGACCGATGAATTCCTGAAAATCTGGCGCCGGGTGCTGCAAGGCGAGTCGGTGGATTTCGAAGGCAAACACCTGCAAGTGCAGAACGCCAAGGCGCTGTATCCGCCGGTGCAAAAACCCTATCCGCCGCTGTACTTCGGCGGTTCTTCCGAGGCCGCGCATGAACTGGCCGCCGAGCAGGTTGATGTCTACCTGACCTGGGGCGAACCACCCGCCGCCGTGGCGGAAAAACTGGCCGATGTGCGTGAGCGTGCCGCGCGAAACGGTCGCACGGTGAAGTTCGGGATTCGCTTGCACGTGATCGTCCGCGAGACCGCCGAAGAGGCCTGGAGAGCCGCCGACAAACTCATCGAACACATCAGCGACGAGACCATCGCGGCCGCGCAGAAGTCGTTCTCGCGTTTCGATTCCGAAGGTCAGCGGCGCATGGCCGCGTTGCATGACGGGCGTCGCGACAACCTGGAAATATCCCCCAACCTGTGGGCCGGTGTCGGTCTGGTGCGTGGCGGTGCCGGGACGGCGTTGGTGGGCGATCCGCAGCAAGTGGCGGCGCGAATCAAGGAGTACGCGGACCTGGGAATCGAGAGCTTCATCTTCTCCGGCTATCCGCACCTCGAAGAGGCTTATCGTTTTGCCGAGCTGGTGTTCCCGCTGTTGCCTGAGCCGTATGCCAGCCTGGCCGGGCGCGGCGTCACTAATCTCACCGGGCCGTTTGGCGAAATGATCGCCAATGATGTGCTCCCGGCCAAAGCCACGGCCTGACCACACCAACCCTGTGGGAGCGAGCCTGCGCCCACAGGGGATTGTGTCGATTTTCATGAGGAACCCCGTGTGACGGCCAAACCGCAAAGCGCCCTGATATCCCCCTTACAGACCGCCCGCCGATTGGCCGCCGAGTTTGCCCTGACCGCTGTCGAGCGCGATGAACGTGGCGGTACGCCCAAAGCCGAACGTGATGCCTTGCGCCAAAGCGGTCTGCTCGCGTTAAGCATTCCCACCCAGTACGGCGGCCACGGCGCCAGCTGGAGTGACACCCTGAGCATCGTGCGCGAGCTCGCCAAAGTCGACAGTTCGATTGCCCATGTCTTCGGCTTCCATCACCTGATGCTCGCCACCGTGCGCCTGTTCGCCCGGCCCGAGCAGTGGCAACCATGGTTCGAACAGACCGCGCGCAAAAACTGGTTCTGGGGCAACGCCCTGAACCCGCTGGACACCCGCACCGTGGTGAAAAACCTCGGTGGCTGGCGTGAGTTTTCCGGCAAGAAAAGCTTCTGCTCCGGCGCCAGCGATTCGCAAATGCTGATCGCCTCGGCGGTGGACGAAAGCGCTGGCGGCAAGCTGTTGATCGCCGCGATTCCCAGCGGTCGCAGCGGCATCACCTTGCACAACGACTGGAACAACATGGGCCAGCGCCAGACCGACAGCGGCAGCGCGACATTCGAACGGGTACGGGTCGAAGAGTCGGAATTGCTCCTTGATCCGGGTCCGCTGAGTACGCCATTCGCCTGCCTGCGGCCGTTGATTGCCCAGCTGACCTTCACCCACATGTTTCTCGGCATCGCCGAAGGTGCCTTCGAAGAAGCGCGACAATACACCCTCACCGAGACCCGTCCGTGGCACAAATCCAGCGCTCAGGATGTGCGTCAGGATCCTTATGTACTCGGCCACTACGGCGAATTCTGGGTCGCCCTCGAAAGTGTTCGACTGCTGGTGGAGCGCGCTGCCGGGCTGCTCGACAAGGCCTGGGCCAAAGGCCCGAACCTCAGCGCCGAAGAGCGTGGACACCTCGCTAACGCCATCGCCACGGCCAAGGTCGCGGCCACCCGCAACGGTCTGGAACTCTGTAGCCGGTTGTTCGAAGTGACCGGCGCCCGTTCAACTCATGCCTCACTGCGACTGGATCGCCACTGGCGCAATCTGCGCACGCAAACCCTGCACGACCCGGTGGATTACAAACTCCATGAACTGGGTGACTGGGCGCTCAACCAGTCCCTGCCGATCCCTACTTTCTATTCATAGCCTTCTATTCATGGAGCCTGCCCATGCAACTGCTTACCTTACCGCCCTCGCCCGCTCTGGCCACCTCTATCCGCGCCACGGCGCAGGTGTTCGAAGACCCGAAATCCCAGGCCTTGCTCGCCCACATTCAACAAGTCGCACCGAGTGAAGCCAGCGTGCTGATCATCGGTGAAACCGGCACCGGCAAGGAACTGGTGGCGCGGCATATCCACAACCTCAGCGCCCGGCGCAACCGACCATTTGTGGCGGTGAACTGCGGCGCGTTCTCCGAATCCCTGGTGGAGGCCGAGTTGTTCGGCCATGAAAAAGGTGCCTTCACCGGTGCGTTGAGCGCCAAGGCCGGCTGGTTCGAGGAGGCCGATGGCGGCACGTTATTCCTCGATGAAATCGGCGATTTGCCGATGGCGATTCAGGTCAAGTTGTTGCGGGTGTTGCAGGAGCGCGAAGTGGTGCGACTGGGTTCGCGCAAGAGCATTCCCATCAATGTGCGCGTGCTGGCGGCGACCAACGTGCAATTGGAGAAAGCCATCAACGCCGGGCATTTCCGCGAGGATTTGTACTACCGCCTCGACGTGGTCAGCCTGGAACTGAGCCCGCTGCGCGACCGCCCCGGCGACATCCTGCCGCTGACACGACACTTCGTCGAAGCCTACAGCCAGCGCCTCGGCTACGGCACCATCACCATCAGCAAAGAGGCCGAGCTGAAACTGCGCAGCTACAGCTGGCCGGGCAACATCCGCGAACTGGAAAACGTCATTCACCACACCCTGCTGATCTGCCGTAACGGCGTGATCGAACGCGACGACCTGCGGCTGTCGAACATGCGCATCGAGCGACAGGACGATTACCACAGCACCGTCGACGATTCACCCGAAGCCCTGCTCGATCGGGCCTTTCAAAAGCTCTTCGAAGAACAGGCCGGGGCGCTGCACGAGAAAGTCGAAGACGCGTTGCTGCGAGCCGCCTATCGTTTCAGTCATTACAACCAAGTGCACACTGCAGCCTTACTGGGGCTGAGCCGCAACGTAACCCGCACGCGACTGATCAAGATCGGCGAACTGGCGGTAAACAAACGCCGGCCCACGGAAAACCTTCAAGGCGAGCGCATCATGCAGCTGTCGATTTAACTCACCAAATTGCAGTGCAGCGCGTTGTCGTGGCTACGTTCCAGGCTATGCAGCACCTGGAACGAGCCGAAGGTCACGGTTTTCGCCTGATGGGCGCGGATCAGTTGCCAGAAATCCTGCTCGCCGCTTTCAAAGCTTCGAAACGCGGCTTCTCCCGCCTCGCGTGTTTGCCATTGCAGGTAGTTGAGCACCCGCCGGCCATCGTCGCTGGCCTGGATGCTGGCACTCAGAAAACCTGTGAAATCCTGGGCCAGGCGTTCGGTCTGCTTCGACAGTGCCGACACCAGTGCGGGCTGTTGATGGGGTTCGATCTCGAATTCGATCAATTGGGTGAAGCTGCGATTGTTCTCTGGCAGTTGCATGAAGAGTCCCCACTGACTTGTAAGCCGGATCTTGCGATCCGAAGGCCTGCAGGGTAAAACCTCGAGTTAACTTGAGGTCAAGGGGCATTTTTTAAATGATCACCTCGGAAAATCTGCATAAGGAACTCACCGTCGGCCAAGTGGCTGCGCGCAGCGGCGTCGCGGTCACGGCGCTGCACTTTTACGAATCCAAGGGTTTGATCAAAAGTAATCGCAACCAGGGCAACCAGCGGCGTTATCCCCGGGAAGTGTTGCGGCGGGTGGCGTTGATCAAAGTGGCGCAGCGATTGGGTATTCCGTTGGCGGAGATTGGCGAGGCATTGAAATCGCTACCGGACAATCGGGCGCCGACGGCGGCGGACTGGAAGGTGTTGTCGGCGCAGTGGAGTCGGGATCTGGATGAGCGGATCAATCAGCTGACCTTGCTGCGGGACCGGCTCAATGGCTGCATTGGCTGTGGGTGTCTGTCGATGGAGGCGTGCCCGTTGCGCAACTTTGGCGATGTGCTGGGGGAACTAGGGCCGGGAGCGCAGCTGTTGGAATCCGGGAATGATCCTAAATAGCGGCGCGGCCATCGTCGGAACGCCGCCCGGAGCAAGCTCGCTCCCAGAGGGATCTCTATTGGCTGCAAAACTTGCATCCGACTCCGATCAAATGTGGGAGCGAGCTTGCTCCGGGCGGCGTTCCGACGATGGCGTCCTAATGGTCAGCGAAGATCTAGAACCCCGGTGCAATCTGTCCCTTGTAGCGGGTCAAAATGAACTGCCGAACCTCATCGGAATTCAGCGCCTTGGCCAGTTTCTGCAGCAGGATCGCGGCGACCTGTTCGGCGACGCTCAAGGCTTCGGCTTCGTTGGCGATCCGATGGGCGGCCGGTGGGTTTATCGGATAAACGGCAGATTCAGGCATACAAGTCTCTCGGCACCAATGTTTACCAGAGGGCATTGCAGCTTCTGTGCTGACCGTCCGAGCCAATGTTTACGGGGAGTTCAGCGGTATTTTCGCGATATCAAGATAACGAGCAAGAGCAATCTGCTGCTTCGCTGTTGATGGCTGAACAGAGGTGCTGCTCGTCGGACACTCAGTTGCAGAAAAGAGGCTGACCTATAGTTATCCGGCCGGAAAACGGCACAGGATCTTTCTCGACTGACAACAAAAACAGGGAGAACAGCCATGAGCGTCAAACCCATACCAGAGGGTTATCACAGCATCACCCCGTATCTGGGCATTAAAAAAGCGGCGGAAGCCATCGAGTTCTACAAGAAAGCCTTTGGCGCCACCGAAGTCATGCGCCTGTCCATGCCCGATGGCGGCATCGGCCACGCTGAGCTGCGCATCGGCGATTGCCCGATCATGCTTGGCACGCCGTGCGATCAGGGGCCATTGAGCAATCCGGACACGTCGCCGTCCGTGGGGTTGCATCTGTATGTGAACGATGTGGACAAGTCTTATAAACAGGCGATTGCCGCTGGCGGCACAGTGGTGTCCGAGGTCAAGGATCAGTTTTATGGCGACCGCTCGGGGACCTTGAAGGATCCCTATGGGCATCTGTGGTTTCTGGCCACGCGCAAGGAAGATCTGACTCAGGAGCAGATTGAGCAGCGGGCGAAGGAGATGTTCAGCCAGAGTTGACACAATGATCCCGCGAAGTGAATGAACATCCCTTGTGGGAGCGAGCCTGCTCGCGAAAGCGGTGTGTCAGTCAACGTTGAAATTGACTGATATGACGCCTTCGCGAGCAGGCTCGCTCCCACAAAGGGCAGGCTTCATTGCAATACGAAACATTTTCTTTCATATCCCCCTTCGGGATTTTCGATGCTCATCCGTCTTATTTAGATGCAGTCGGCCCGCGTAGGCAAAAGCCACGGCCCGGCCCTTCATGGACCTCATCGCTGGGAAGCCCGCAGCAGAGGCCCTCTCATCGAAACAAGACCTTTAATCATGTCGAAGAAATCCCGTTCAAAACTCTGGTTTCTGGTCCATAGCTGGCTGGCATTGCCGATCTGGTTTTTCGTACTGATCGTCTGCGTGACCGGCACTCTGGCGGTGGTCAGCCAGGAAATCGTCTGGCTGGCCAACCCGCAAATGCGCGCCAGCCAACCTTCGGACGATGCGCCGCTGCTCAGTTATGACCAGATCATCGCCGCGATCAAAAAAGCGGAGCCGAACACACTGGTCGAAGGCATCAGTCGGCCCGATGAATCGCACTTCGCCCTCGACGTGGACGTCAGCTACCCCGACGGTCGCTCGGTGACGGTCTACGTCAACCCTTACAGCGGCGTCATTCAGGGCACTGCCCCACAATTCAATTTCAAGGCGTTTACCCGTGCCCTGCATGGCTGGTGGCTGGTGCCGTTCACCAACGGTTACAGCTGGGGCTGGTACCTGGTGTCGTTTCTCAGCCTGCCACTGCTGGCTTCGTTGGTCACCGGGCTGGTGGTCTACAAGCGTTTCTGGAAAGGTTTCTTGCGACCGACGTTGCGCATTCGTCACGGCGCACGGATTTTCTGGGGCGACTTTCACCGCCTCAGCGGCATCTGGTCGATCTGGTTTATCGCGGTGATCTCCATCACCAGCACCTGGTTTCTGATTCAAGCGTTCATGTTCGATAACCAGATTTCGATTTCCACCGCGCCGGTCGCTGCCGTGGTCCCGCGTGAAAGTGTCCCGTTGACTGCCGACGGTTCGCCAGCGCCGATGATCAGCTTGGAGACGGCGATCAGCGAAGCCAAGGAACGTATTCCCGGCCTGGACGACAGCTTTGTCAGTATGCCCGCCAACGCCTACAGCTACCTTTCGGTGGGCGGGCGCAGTTGGTATCCGCTGATGTTCCAGACCGCCGACATCAACCCATATACCGGCGACATCGCCGCCACCCGCCTGTTGTCGGACCGTTCCGGCCTGGAGCTGGTGACCGAGTCCATGCGTCCTCTGCACACCGGGGATTTTGGCGGCATCTGGATCAAGCTGATCTGGTTCTTCTTCGGCCTGATCCTCAGCATGATGGTTCTCAGCGGCCTGTTGATCTGGACCAAACGCACTGCCTTGGCCACGGCCAATGCCCTCAAGCGCAGCCATAAACGCCCGCGCAGTCAGACCGTTCCGGCCAACAGCCGTGAAACCACGGAGGTCAGCCAATGAGCCTGTTCGCTGCGGAAAAACCGACTTCGAAACTGAGCCGTTTCTGGCACAAATGGCGCTTCCACATCAACGTTCTGCTGTTGCTGGTGCCGCTGGGGTTCATGCCCAAGTACTTCGCCGACGCCGCGCTGTTTCGCGGTGACACCGGTCTGGGTGAGCGGGAAATCGGAGAGGTTCAGGTGGGCCCCTGGAGCCTGCGCCTGGCCGAGTTGCGCAACGAAGCACCGACCCTCGATGGTCCGGCCGGCTACATGAAGAGCTTCAACGCGGCGCTGTGCGACAGCTGCCGGGATCAGGTCAAGGCGACGTACCTGCGTATTGGCAAACCGCGCAGCCTGCGCGCTGCCGGGGTGATTTTCTTCGGCACGCCGTACCGCATGGGCGCGATGTTGCCGATTCCCGAAAAGACCAAAGCCGACGCCGAGCTGTGGATCACCATGGAAGGCTGGGATGGCGCCATGCATCAGGCCTCCGTCCCCCTGAGCCAGGCATCCCCGGCCACCCTCGCCTGGCTGAACCAACAAGGAGGCAAACCATGATCAACGTAATACGTCCTCTAAGCGCCACGCTGCTGGTGCTGTGCGCCGGTTTCAGCGCCAGCGCCCTGGCCCACAACCCGATGTGCGAATGCAAAGCCATCGACGCCGAGCAGATCAAATGCACCGGCGGTTTCTCCGACGGCAGCGGCGCGCCGGGGGTGACCCTGGACGTGATCGGCTATGACGAAACCATCCTGGTGCCGGGCAAGCTCGGTGCCGATTCGACCCTGACTTTCAAGAAGCCCGGCGCCGAGTTCTACGTACTGTTCGATGCCGGCCCCGGCCACGTCGTCGAGATCGACCAAGCGGACATCGAAGCCCCATGAGTACGCCAACCACGCAAGTCGTCCGCCCGGCCGGTGCCGGCCATGAAACCCTCTATGTGCTGTTGTTGTGCCTGATGATCCTCGCGGTTGCCGGCTCGGTAGTCGCCTGGCGCGGCGAGTCTCAGGAAGTCAGCAGCGTTGCCAGCCATCAACTGGATGCCCGTCGTGACTTGAGCGCCTCCGAGCAAGGCATCTACGCCGACCTGCGGGTGACGCTCGACGAAATTCATCTGCTGCGTCAGGAGCAACAAGCGCTACCCGCCCCCGCAGCCCTCGCCGATGAAGGTTTTGCGCCGTTCGCCCAGGACGCCAGTTCCGTCAGCCGCGGCGGCCATGCCTGGCAATTACTCGACGCCAAGGCTTACTTCGGCCAGAGCCAGACGCCCACCGTGGCGGGTTCGTTTCTGATGCGCTTGGCCGCTGACGACGATGCACCGGACGTCTGGCTCAACCGCGGCAACGCCCTCGCTGCCCCGACCGACCTCACCGACGCTGCGCTGGAGAGCGCCGGCTGGCAGCAGATCGTCGCGCAATTCGATGCCGGCGTGACCCGCCAGCACCGGCACTGAACCCTCGCCTTCACCCGAGAGAAGACCGCTTTCCCATGCCTATTTCATCTCAACGTTCTTTCTTGCGCCTGATGTTGGTCGGCTTACTGGCTTGTCTGCTGACCCCGCTGGCCAGTGCCGACGAGGCCAAGCGCCTGCGCATCGGCATCACCCTGCACCCTTATTACAGCTACGTGGCGAACATCGTCGGTGACAAGGCCGAGGTGGTGCCGCTGATTCCGGCCGGTTTCAACCCGCATGCCTACGAGCCGCGCGCCGAAGACATCAAGCGCATCAGCGGTCTGGACGTGGTCGTGCTGAACGGAGTCGGCCATGACGACTTTGCCGACCGCATGATCGCCGCCAGCGAAACGCCGAACGTCCCGGTGATCGAAGCCAACGAAAACGTGCCGTTGCTGGCCGCCACCGGCGTTGCCGCTCGCGGCGCCGGCAAGGTCGTAAACCCGCACACCTTCCTGTCGATCAGTGCCTCGATTGCCCAGGTCAACAACATCGCCCGGGAACTGGGTAAGCTCGACCCGGCCAACGCCAAAACCTACACCCAGAACGCCCGCGCCTACGGCAAACGCCTGCGGCAGATGCGCGCCGACGCCCTGGCGAAACTGACCCAGGCGCCGAACGCCGAACTGCGAGTGGCCACGGTTCATGCGGCTTACGACTATTTGCTGCGCGAATTCGGCCTGGAAGTGACCGCCGTGGTCGAACCAGCCCACGGCATCGAGCCAAGCCCGAGCCAGTTGAAAAAAACCATCGATCAACTGCGTGAACTGGACGTGAAAGTGATCTTCTCGGAGATGGATTTTCCGTCCACCTACGTCGACACCATCCAGCGTGAGTCCGGCGTGAAGCTGTACCCGCTGTCGCACATTTCCTATGGCGAATACACCGCCGACAAGTATGAAAAGGAAATGACCGGCAACCTCAACACCGTGGTCCGGGCGATTCAGGAGTCCGGTAAATGACTGCGAAAGAAACCATCAGCGAATCCCCTGTGGGAGCGAGCCTGCTCGCGAAGGCGTCCAGTCAGTCAACATCATCGTTAAATGACACACCGCATTCGCGAGCAGGTCGAATCGTCGCACCGTCACTCCCACAGGTTTCGGGGCCGACCTTGGATTTCGCGGAAGTCAGCCTGACGCTGGGCCGCACGACGATCCTCGACAACGTCACTTTTCAGGTCCAGCCCGGCAGCGTGCTTGCGCTGGTCGGCCCCAACGGCGGCGGCAAGAGTTCGCTGATCAAGACCCTGCTCGGGCAGATGCCGCATCAGGGTCGCTTGAGCCTGCAATGGCCCGGCACACCTGGAACCATCGGCTACGTGCCTCAAGCCCTGGAATTCGATCGGGGTTTGCCGATGACCGTCGACGATTTCATGGCCGCGATGTGCCAGCGGCGTCCGGCGTTTCTCGGGTTGAGCAAGCATTACGCCGCCGCGATTGGCGAAGCCCTGGAAAGGGTCGGCATGCAGGACAAACGCAAGCGGCGCATGGGTGCGTTGTCCGGCGGCGAGCGCCAGCGGGTGTTGCTGGCTCAGGGACTGATTCCAGCGCCGCAGTTGCTGGTGCTCGACGAACCGATGTCGGCGCTTGATGAGGCCGGTATTCAGGTGTTCGAACGCCTGCTCGGTGACTGGCGCCAGAGCGGGATCACCGTGCTATGGATCGAGCATGATCTGGAAGCAGTTGGACGGCTGGCGGACCGGGTCACCGGGCTTAATCGCCGGGTGCTGTTCGATTCCACGCCGAAACAGGCACTCACTCCAGAACGATTGCTGACCCTGTTCTCGACCCATCCACGGAGCGCTGCCTGATGAGTTACGAAACCTTTCGTTTGATGGTCCAGGGTTGGGCCTCGTCGGGTTATCTGCCCGAGGCGCTGGCCTATGGATTTGTGGTCAACGCGCTGCTCGCCGGCTTGCTGATCGGCCCGGTGCTGGGCGGTTTGGGGACATTGGTGGTGGTCAAGCGTTTCGCTTTTTTCTCTGAAGCGGTGGGCCACGCGGCGTTGACCGGCGTGGCCATTGGCATTCTGCTGGGCGAACCGTACACCGGGCCTTACGGCAGTTTGTTCGGCTACTGCTTGTTGTTCGGCATCTTGCTGAACTACCTGCGCAACCGCACGGGTCTGGCGCCGGATACGTTGATCGGTGTGTTTCTGTCGGTGTCGTTGGCGCTGGGTGCCAGTCTGCTGCTGATTCTGGCGGGCAAGATCAACGTACACATCCTCGAAAACGTACTGTTCGGTTCGGTGCTGACCGTCAACGGCAATGACCTGATGGTGTTGGCCATCGTCGGTTCGCTGGTCATGGCGTTGGCCTTGCCACTGTACAACCGCATTATGTTGGCCAGTTTCAATCCGCAACTGGCGGCGGTCCGTGGCGTGGCAGTGAAGACGCTGGATTATCTGTTTGTGATTCTGGTGACCCTGATCACCGTAGCGGCGGTGAAAGTCATCGGCGCGATTCTGGTCGGCGCCCTGCTGGTGATTCCGGCGGCGGCGGCGCGTTTGCTGAGTCAGTCGCTGAAGGGTTTCTTCTGGTGTTCAGTGCTGATCGCCACGGTCAGCACGCTGTGCGGGATTCTCGCGCCGATTGTCTTCGACCTGCCTATCCCGTCCGGCGCCGCGATCATTCTAGTAGCCGGTATCGCCTTCGCTCTCGCCGCCATTGCGCGTGGCGTTGTCCCCAGTCTGAAAGGGAATCTCGGATAAATGTCTTTTTCTCTGCGTCAATTGACCCTGGCTGTGGCCCTGTGCGGGCTGGTCAATACCCCGCTGTTCGCGGCCGACAGCGTCAAACCGCTGCGCGTGCTAGCGTCCTTGCCGATCACTTATGGTCTGGGCGAAGTCTTGCTCAAAGGCACCGACGTCAACCTTGAACGTGCCGCGCCGGCGAACCTGCCCGGTAGCCGTCAGACCGCGTACTTCACAGGTCGTGGCGCTCCGGCGCTGGCCAAACTGGCGACCGACGCCGATGCAGTGATTGGTCTGCGTTCGCTGTGGGCGGATGATCCGCTTTACCCGATCTCCCGGCGTAGCAACATCCGCATCGTCGAGGTCGACGCCGCGCGCCCGGTGGACGGCGCCCTGCCCGGCATCGCCGTGCAGCCTGCCAACAAAGTTGATGGGTTGAACAGTCAGCCGTGGTTTTCCAGCAACAATATGGGGCGGATGGCGGACGTCATGGCGGCGGACCTGGTGCGTCTGGCGCCCGAGGCCAAGCCGAAGATCGAGGCGAACCTGGCGGCGCTCAAACAGCGCTTGCTCAAGTTCAGCGCCGACAGCGAAGCGCGGCTGGCCAGTGCCGACAACCTCAGCTTGATGAGCCTGAGTGATCACTTTGGCTATCTGATTGGTGGCCTTAACCTGGAGCTGATCGGCCTCGATGCACGCCCCGATGCCGAGTGGACACCTGAAGCGCTCAAGCAATTGGGTGCGACGCTCAAGGACAATGAGGTGGCGGTGGTGTTGCATCATCGACAACCGTCGGAGGCGGTGAAAGCGAAGATTGCTGAGGCTGGGAGTCGGTTGGTGGTGTTGAGTGTGGATGCGGCGGATCCGGTGGCCGAGCTGGAAGGGAATGTGGATTTGCTGATCAAGGGGTTGAGCGGGGCTTAAACGTCAGTTGGTCCGCGTTATCGTTCTTCGCGAGCAAGCCCCACATTTGACCGCGTCCGCCCGGACAACTCGGTCAAGTGTGGGAGCGGGCTTGCTCGCGAAAGCGGCCCGACAAACGACACAAGGACCAGATCTGAAAAAGCCCGCTGACCGTTACCGGTTCAGCGGGCTTTTTCATGAACGGTGACTTAATTCGCCACAGCCGCCTGTTCTTCCATCTTCTGGCGCAGGCTCAGCGGACGCATGTCAGTCCAGGTTTCTTCGATGTAAGCCAGGCATTCCTTCTTCAAGCCGCTCTTGCCCACGGTGCGCCAGCCAGCAGGCACGGCTTTGTAGTCGGGCCAGATCGAGTACTGCTCTTCGTGGTTGACCACGACCTGAAAGAGGATGTCCTCGCGGTCGAATACTGAAGTCATGGTGTTTCTCCATCGCTGTAGGGTGGGCTGCACTGCGTGCGCAGCCGTTATGTAGAAGGAACGTGTCAGAGGCTGAAAAATTTAGAGGCTGGCGGTGGCAGCAGCCATGGCCCTGCCGAAAATCTCGGCTACCCGATCGATTTCCGCGGCAGTGATCACCAGCGGCGGCAGGAAACGCACCACAGCGCCATGACGCCCGCCCAGTTCGAGAATCAAACCGCGCTTGAGGCATTCACGCTGCACCAGCGGCGCCAGACGACCGAAGATCGGTGGATGACCCAAGGCATCCGGCGCGCCCGTCGGATCGACCAATTCGACGCCAAGCATCAAGCCGCGACCGCGAATATCGCCCAGTTGCGGGAAGTCCCGTTGCAGGATGCGCAGGTGTTCGCTCAAGCGTTCGCCCATGGCGGCAGCGTGCTCGCAGACCTTGTGTTCGGCAAGGTAACGCATCACCGCAGAACCTGCGGCCATGGCCATCTGATTGCCGCGGAAGGTTCCGGCATGGGCGCCCGGCAGCCAGGTGTCGAGCCAGTCGCGATAGACCACCACGGCCAACGGCAAACTGCCGCCGATGGCTTTGGACATGACCACCACGTCCGGGATGATCCCGGCGTGTTCGAAGGCGAACATCTTGCCGGTGCGGGCAAAACCGCTCTGAATCTCGTCGACGATCAACGCGACACCGGCCTTTTCGGTAATCCGCCGCAGGCCTCGCAGCCAGTCGAGATCGGCCGGGATCACCCCGCCCTCGCCCTGCACCACTTCAACGATCACCGCGGCCGGCAATTGCACACCAGCCTCGGGATCATTCAGCAAGTTTTCCAGGTAGTTCAGGTTGACCTGCACACCTTGCGCGCCGCCGAGCCCGAACGGGCAGCGGTAATCGTAGGGGTACGGCATGAACTGCACGCCGCTGCTGAGCAAGGCGCCCAAGGGTTTTTTCGGCCCCAGACTGCCCATCAGGCTCAGCGCGCCCTGGCTCATGCCGTGATAACCGCCCTGGAACGACAGCACGGTGCTGCGCCCGGTGGCGGTGCGCACCAGTTTCAGCGCGGCTTCCACCGCGTCGGTGCCGGTCGGGCCGCAGAACTGGATCTTGGCTTCGACGGCCAATGCCTGTGGCAATAGACCAAACAGGTCCTGGACGAATTGATCCTTGACCGGGGTGGTCAGGTCGAGAGTGTGCAGTGGCAGTTCATCGGTCAGCACTTGCCGGATCGCTTCGATCACCACCGCATGGTTGTGCCCAAGGGCCAACGTCCCTGCGCCAGCCAGGCAGTCGATGAAACGGCGGCCTTCGACGTCTTCGACATAAATGCCCTTGGCACGTTTGAGGGCCAGGGGAATGCGTCGCGGATAGCTGCGGGCATTCGATTCCTGCTGGTTTTGACGGGCCAGCAGTGGCGATTCGTTGAACTGATAAAGCGTCTCGGTCAGCGTCGGAGTGATCCGGGCCGACTGATCTTCCACAAGGCTGGTAGCGACTGACATCTCTCGACCCCTCAATAAGGTTTTCCTGTTCTGGAAACGCATCAGGGCGCCGAGGATTTAGACCCTCAATCAGCTTTCTATAAAGGTGGTGTCAGCGCTTTGTGCATGGGAATCGCGTGGAGCCCGGCTACGGCGAAGGTTTCGGCGCAAGGCTGGTAACCCAGATGACAGTAAAACGCTTCGCTGGTGCGGGTGCTGTTGAGTCGTGCCTGGCGCAAACCCTGATCGGTCAGCCAACCTTCGAGGTCGCGCACCAGCGCTTGCCCGGCCCCACGACGAAACCATTCCGGTTGCACGTAACAAAACGCGACCTTGCCGCTGATCGCAGCCATCGCGACGCCGACCGGTTTGTCGTGCAACAGGGCGATGTTCAGGTACAACCGCTCGTCGGTCAGCCAGGGCTGCACGTGTTCGATGGTTTTGTTGTGGGTCCAGGTGGCGACGGTGAGCGGATCGTTGCGATGGTCGAGCGCGCAACCCACGCGGATGGAGCGCTCGACGATCCGGCTGATGATGCCGGCGTCGGCGGGGGTTGCCTTGCAGATTTGTATGGGGGCATCCATGGCGCTGTTACCTCAATCCATTGAGAAAAAGCTGCCGGGGACGATAGCGCTGGTGGTGGCTCGAATGCCAATGGAGAGGAGTTACATTTGATGTGCAACATAAACGCTCCGTAGGAGCTGTCGAGTGAAACGAGGCTGCGATCTTTTGATTTTGCTTTTGATACTCGAGTGAATCCGGAGAAAAGATCAAAAGATCGCAGCCTCGTTTCACTCGACAGCTCCTACCGGAATCGGTGGTGTTTGTTAGACCGGTTGCAATGGCATGGTCAGCTCGACTCGCAACCCATCCGGCCGACTGTCGAAATGCAACGTACAACCGCAGCGCTGGACAATCGCCTGAACAATCGCCAGACCCAGGCCGCAGCCAGTGCTCTGGCCGTTGCGCCAGAAGCGTTGGGTCAGGTGTTGCAGATCCTCTTCAGCAATCCCCGGGCCGTGGTCGCGTACCACAAACTGCACGCGGTTGCCGGTGGTTTCCAGACTCAGCTCCACCGCGCCGTCGCCCGGGGTATGACGCAGCGCGTTGTCCAGCAGGTTGCGCAGCGCGGCAATCGACAGCACCGCGGGCATTTGCACCGGTGCATGGGAAATTTTCGGCGGCATCTGAAATTTGATCCGCTGACGATCACCGCTGGCGGCGTCCTGAATCGCCAGTTTCGCCACCTGCTCGGCGCTGCATTGCACGCCGTCATCGAACGACAGGCTGCCCTCGACCCGCGCCAGCAACAGCAATTGTTCAAGGGTCCGGTGCAGGCGATCGGCGCCCTCTTCGGCCCGGGCCAGGGATTGATCCCGAGCCGCGCCGTCGGTCATGCGCGCCACTTGCAGGTGGGTCTTGATCGCCGTCAGCGGGCTGCGCAATTCATGGGCGGCATCACCGGTCAGGCGGCGTTCCCGTTCGATGGTCTTGCCGATCCGTTGGAACAGCTGATTCTGGGTGTCCAGCAACGGTTGCAGTTCGCTGGGCAGCGGCTGGATTTGCAAGGGTTCGAGAGAATCGGCGCTGCGGCGCATCAAGGCATCGCGCATGCGGTTGAGCGGCGCCAGCCCCTGACCGATCCCCAGCCATAGCAGGCACAGGCAACCGAGCAAGGCCACGCCCACCGGCACCGAAGCCGCCAGCAGGATCGACATGTTCAAGGCCTCACGCTCGATCTGCCGGTCGGCGGTGGTGATGCGCACGTCACCGCGTGCCAGGGTGAAACTGCGCCACGGTGCACCGTCGATCATCTGGTCGTGGAAGCCCATTTTTTCGGCCTCCAGGGTTTGTTGCGGATCGGTGTGACTGCGGGCGAGGATTTCGCCGCGCAATGAACTGACCTGGCAGGCCATGCCGCCGGGGAGGTTCAGTTGTTCAGCGCTGAAATGGGTGCCCTCGCCCTTGCTCGGCAATGGCGGCAACTGCTCCATCAGGCCAGCGACCATCCGTGCCGACGCCACCAGGCGCTGGTCGAGGGAAAACATCATCTGATTGCGCAGGTCGCTGAGCATCCAGGCCGCCGCCAGGGCCCAGATCAGGGTAAAAGCGGCGCCGAGTGTCAGGCTCAGGCGCAAACGCAGGCTCATCACTTTTTCAATTCCTCTGCGCCATCGGCCGGCCCCAGGCGATAGCCCAGGCCGCGCACCGTCTCGACAATGCCATTGCCGAGTTTGCGCCGCAGGTGATGGATATGCACATTGAGAGCGTTGCTTTCCAGCTCATCGTTAAAACCATAAACGCTGTCTTTCAGTTGCTCGGTCGACAGCACCCGGCCCCGGTTATGCAGCAAGGCCTGCAACAGCGACTGCTCACGACGGGAAAGGTCCACCGGCTGGCCGCCGAGCATGGTTTCGCGGCTGCTCGGGTCGTAGGTCAGGCGACCGTGCTCGATCAGGTTGACGCTGCGCCCCGCCACTCGTCGTAGCAGCGTGTGCAGACGCGCGGCAAGTTCGCGCAGGTCGAAAGGCTTGAGCAGGTAATCGTCGGCGCCGGCCTGCAAGCCATCAACGCGGTCGGTGACTGAATCCCGGGCGGTGAGGATCAACACCGGGATTTCCAGACCGTTGTGTCTTAACTGCTGCAGCAGCTTCAAACCGTCTTCATCGGGCAGACCGAGGTCGAGCACCATCACATCGAACTCGGCGACCTTGAGCATCGCCCGGGCAGACGATGCGGTGGCGACATGCTCTACCGTCAGGCCCTGAGCGGTGAGGCCGGCGACAATGCCGCTGGCGATCAACTCGTCGTCTTCGCAAACCAGTACGTGCATGGTGAGACCTGTTGAAAAAAGGTGATTAGGCCGGTGGCCGATTAAGCGGACATTATGCCGCAAGCGCCATTGCCACAAGGCCACTGTGGTTAATCATCGGTTAATCGCCGCCTCCCATTCTGCACCTCACTTGTACAGGGATAAGGCTTACCCATGCGTCGACTGTTTCTATTTTTGGTTCTCTTGATCTCGGGTGCGGCCCAGGCAGGGACTGATCCGTTCGCGACAAAACCCGACTTTCTTCCCGTCGGCAAGGCGTTCATCTTCACCTCCGAACGTCTTGAGTCCGGTGAAACCCAGCTCTATTGGCAGATCGCTGACGGTTATTACCTTTATCAGAAACGCCTGAAATTCGATGGCTTGCCCGCTGAGCACCATCCCGCTTTACCTGAAGGCGAAGCGCACAGCGATGAGTTCTTCGGCGAACAACAGGTCTATCGTCAAGGTCTGGAACTGAAGATCCCGGCAGGTGCCACGGGTCAAATCAAAGTGGGTTTCCAGGGCTGTGCCGATGCCGGTTTGTGTTATCCGCCGCAAACTCAGGTGGTGGATCTGGGCGGCAAATCGACTACCGCGGCGATAAACGAAGCGCCGGACCAAGCCTTGGCCAGCGACCTGCAACAGCGGGCGCTGGGTTGGAGCTTGCTGGTGTTCTTCGGTCTGGGGCTGTTGCTAGCCTTCACGCCTTGCTCGCTGCCGATGCTGCCGATTCTGGCCGGTTTGATCGTCGGCAGTGGCGCCACGCCCAAGCGCGGTTTCGCCTTGGCCACTAGTTACGTCGTGAGCATGGCGCTGGTGTATGCGGCGATGGGCGTTCTGGCCGCGCTGCTCGGGGCGAATCTCCAGGCGTTGTTGCAGAACCCTTGGTTGCTGGGCAGCTTCGCGGCTGTGTTTGTGTTGCTGGCGTTGCCGATGTTCGGCTTCTTCGAGTTGCAACTGCCGGTGGCCGTGCGTGATCGATTGGAAAATGTTTCGCGTAATCAACGCGGCGGCAGCCTGTTCGGTGCCGGTGTGTTGGGAGCCTTGTCCGGTTTGCTGGTGGGTCCGTGCATGACCGCCCCGCTGGCGGGCGCCTTGCTCTACATCGCGCAAAGCGGCAATGCGCTGCATGGCGGATTGATTCTGTTCGCCATGGGCATCGGCATCGGTGTGCCGCTGCTGTTGTTGGTCACCGTCGGCAATCGCTTCATGCCCAAACCCGGCGCGTGGATGAACCTGCTCAAAGGTGTGTTCGGCTTCCTGTTCCTCGCCACCGCGTTGCTGATGCTGCGTCCGGTGCTGGATGAATCACTGTGGATTGGTTTGTGCGGTGCGTTGCTGCTGATTGCCGCGTACAGCGCCTGGAAGCAGTCGGAAGGTTTCGGTCGCGTCGCCCCTGTGTTCGGCGCCAGCTCACTCTTGCTGGGTGTGTGGGGCAGCCTGCTGATGATCGGTGCCGCCGGCGGCGGCGACGACTTGTTGAAGCCATTGCAGGTCTACAGCGCTTCAAACTCGAGCAGCACCGCAAACCCGGTCGGCCACGACGCATTCACCACGATCAAGGACCCGGCAGCTCTGCAACGGGAACTCGACGCGGCACAGGCTCAAGGCCAGTGGGTGCTGCTGGACTACTACGCCGACTGGTGCGTGTCGTGCAAGGTCATGGAAAAACAGGTGTTCGGCAAACCTCACGTACTGCAAGCCTTGAGCGATGTGCGCTTGCTACGGCTGGACGTCACCGCCGACAATGCCGCCAGCCGTGAACTGCTCGGCCGTTATAAAGTGCCGGGGCCACCGAGCCTGCTGTGGATCGGCACCGACGGCATCGAGCGTCGCAGCCAGCGCATCACCGGTCAGGTCGATGCCGACACCTTCCTGCAACGCTGGACCACCACCCGAGACGCCCGTTAATGCTGACCTTTACCCTCGGCACTTTTGCCATCGCGCTTAATCACCTGCTGCTGATCAGTGCCCTGGCGCTGGCAACCTTCATCGGCTGGCGGGTGGCCAAGCGTGGCGGCGAGAATCCGGAGTCGGTGCTGTTCAGCCTGTTCCTGCTGGGCATGCTGGCCGCCCGGGTCGGTTTTGTGGCCGTTTACTGGGCCCATTATCGCGATGACCTTTGGCAGATCATCGACCTGCGCGACGGCGGTTTCCTCGCCTGGCCTGGTGTGATCGTGCTGCTGCTTGCCGCGCTGTATCGAGGTTGGCGTCGTCCGGGCTTGCGCCGGCCGTTGGGCTTTGGCGTGGCCAGCGGCCTGGCGTTCTGGCTGCTGGCGACCTTCTCCCTGACTATTTACGAACAAGGCACACGCCTGCCGGAAATTACCCTGCGCAATGCCGCCGGTGAAACCGTGCAACTGGCGGACTACAAGGGCGGCCCGTTGGTGATCAATCTCTGGGCCACCTGGTGTCCGCCGTGCCGTCGAGAAATGCCGGTGCTGGAAAACGCCCAGCAACACCGCCCGGACCTGACGTTCCTGTTCGTCAATCAGGCTGAAAGCATGCAAAGCGTCAGTACTTTTCTGGAAACCCAGGGCCTGAGCCTGTCCAACGTGCTGTTCGACGGCAGTGGCCGATTGGGCCAGGCCGTCGGCTCCATGGCGTTGCCGACTACGCTGTTCTATAGTCCCGACGGTCGCCTGCTGGGCAGCCATCTGGGTGAGCTGTCGGAAGCCAGCCTGGCCCGCGCCCTGGAAAACTTCGACACCCCGAATCCTGCCGTACCGGCCACCTCTTCAAGGAAATTGCCATGCCCCTCCTCCGCCACCTGCTGACGTTGACCTTGGGCGCCGCCCTGCTGCATCTACCGTCGGTGCAGGCCGCCGAAGAATTGCCCGAAGCGATCAAGAAAATCGAAGCCAAGGGCGCGAAAATCGTCGGCCAATTCGACGCACCCGACGGCTTGCGCGGTTATGCGGCGCAGTACCAGAACCGTGGCATGGCGCTGTACCTGACCCCGGATGGCAAGCATGTACTGCTCGGCAATCTGTACGACGCCGACGGCAACGACCTGACCAGCGCGCCGTTGCAGAAGCTGGTTTACGCACCGATGTCCAAGGAAGTCTGGGGCAAGATGGAAGCCAGCAACTGGATCGGCGACGGGAAGAAAGATGCGCCGCGGATCGTGTACCTGTTCAGCGATCCGAACTGCCCTTATTGCAACATGTTCTGGGAACAGGCGCGGCCATGGGTCAAGGCGGGCAAGGTGCAGCTGCGGCACATCATGGTCGGCATCATTCGCGAAGACAGTCCGGGGAAATCGGCTGCGCTGCTGGCCGCCAAGGATCCGCAGAAAGCGCTGGAAGACCATGAGAAGTCAGGCAAGAAAAGCTCGCTAAAAGCCCTGAAAAACGTGCCCCCGGCGATTCAGGCGAAGCTGGCGGCCAACATGCAGTTGATGGAAGACCTGGAGCTGCAGGCCACCCCGGCGATTTTCTACATGGACGACAAGGGCGAGCTGCAACAACAGCAAGGCGCGCCGTCGCCGGACAAGCTGGTGCAAATTCTCGGGCCGAAGTGAATTCACCGGCCCCTTCGCGAGCAGGCTCGCTCCCACAGGGAAATGCATTCCAATGTGGGAGCGACGGTGCGACGATTCGACCTGCTCGCGAAGGCGTCAGCAGAACCGACTAAGCTCTCTCAGCCAAAAACTTCAGCAAAGCCGTTGTCACGAACTGCGGATTCTCCAGATTGGAGATATGCCCCGCCTCCGGCACCAGCACAGATGGGCAGCCGATCAGCTCGGCCATCTCTCTTGTCTCCGACGGCGGCCGCGGTTTGTCCTGATCGCCACACATCAGCAGCGTGGTGTCAGGATTCAACTCGCCCAGGCGCGGCAACAGATCATCACGCCCAAACGTAATCCGCCCCATCGGCACAATGCTCTCGCGCAGACGCTCCGGCGGCAGTGCGGCCAGTTTGGCGCGGAAGTCCTGATACAACGCCGACTGCGGATCGATGCCCGGACGGAAGAAGATCGGCACAACGATATCGAGCAGCGGCGGCGCAATCACGCCGGTCTCTTCGATCTGTTTGAACAGCGAGAAATAGTACTGGCGGGTCGATTCCGGCTCGACACCGACGTAGGTGTCCATCAGCACCAGACCATTGATCCGCTGCGGCGCTGATAGCGCCAGACGCACGCCCCACATGCCGCCGACCGAGAGACCGACCAGCGTGACACGGTCGATGTCCAGATGATCGAGCAGCGCCAGTGCATGGCGCGCAATGTCATCCAGCGAGTGTGTGTACTCGGGCATCCACCCGGATTCACCATGGCCCCACAGGTCCAGAGCAATTACCCGGTAGTGTTGCGACAGAGCGGCAATCTGCGGCGCCCACATGGCCTGGTCCCACAGATAACTGCCGGCCAGCAGAACGGCAGGGCCGGCGCCTTGATCAATGTAGTGAAGTGATTGTCCATCAACCGTTACGAAGGGCATCGACTGTCTCCTCTCCCAAAAAATGGAGCAGGCAGACTGTGCCGCTGTCGATCCATAGTCAACCTTGCAGTGTCTGTACTGGCCCTTTCGCGAGCAAGCCCCACATTAGTCCTGCGTACACAGATCAGATGTGTGTGTGGGCTTGCTCGTGCAGAGTCCCTTACAGACGCTAGAGAATCAAAGCCCCTCCAGCTCCGCCATCAGATCATTAAGACGATCCACCTTCTCCTCGGTGATGTCGCTCGCCGCCAATCCGTCGATGTATTCGGCCAATACCGCCACCGTGCTGCATTCGAACATCGCCCGCAGCGGCACATCACGTTGCAGGGCTTTCTGCACCCGCGAAGCGATCTGCGTCGCCAGCAATGAATGCCCGCCCAGCTCGAAGAAGTTGTCGCGAACACCGACCTTCTCGACCTTCAGCACCTCGGCCCAGATATCCGCCAGCGTCTGCTCCAGTTCATTGCGCGGCGCCTGATAGTCCTGACTCTGCAACTGGCCGATTTCCAGCGCCGGCAAAGCCTTGCGATCAAGCTTGCCGTTGGCGTTGAGCGGCATGCGATCCAGCCATAGCCAGTGCAGCGGAACCATGTATTCCGGCAGTTCAGCGCGCAGGCGTTGCTTGATGCGTTCCAGTCGCTCGGTTGGATTGATCAAAGAATCAGCCGCTACCAAATAGCCGACCAGATGTTTGCCGTTGACGCCTTCCTGTACACCGACCGCCGCTTCGCGCACTTGCGGTTGCTCATGCAGACGCGCTTCGATTTCACCCAGTTCGATGCGGTAGCCGCGGATCTTCACTTGATGGTCGATCCGCCCGACGTATTCCAGCACGCCGTCACTGCGACGACGGGCCAGATCGCCGGTGCGATACAGACGATCCCCCGGTTCACCAAACGGGTTCGGGACAAACACTTGAGCGGTGCGCAACGGATCACTGACGTAGCCACGGCCGACACCGGTACCCGCGACGCATAACTCGCCCACCGCACCCAGCGGCACCAGTTCCAGCGCGCCATCGAGCAGGTACAAGCGGTTGTTGTCGGTCGGCGTACCGATCGGCAAATAGCTGCCACGCGTCGACGCCATGTCGACGCGGAAGAACGCCACGTCATCCGAGCATTCCGCCGGGCCGTAAGCATTCACCAGCCCGATCTCCGGGTAGCGCAGCAGCCACTGGTGCGCCAGCTCCGGCGGCATTGCCTCACCGGTCGGCAGCATCCAGCGCAAGCCGTCGAGGCTCATGCGTTCCTGGGCGAGCATGCCCTGAATCAGCGACGGCACGCTTTCCAGCACGGTGATGCCCTGGGCCGACACATGCGCCAGCAACCCTTGCGGATCATGGGCGATGGTGTTTGGCACGATGTCCACCCGAGCACCGAACAGCGGTGCGGCGAGGAACTGCCAGACCGAAATATCGAAACTTTGCGAGGCGGTCTGGGCGATCACATCGGCATCGCTCAAGTTCAGGTAAGGCACCTTGCTCAACTGGTTGTTGAGCATGCCGCGCTGTTCGACCATCACGCCTTTCGGCAGGCCGGTCGAACCCGAGGTGTAGATCACGTAGGCGAGGTTGTCCGGGCCGCTGTAGATGCCCGGATTCGCAACCGAAACATCGCTCGCTTGCACCTCTTCCCAGACCAACAACGTGGGCCGGCTGGCGCAACCGAACTCATCCAGCAGCGCCAGCGCTTGCTCGCGGCAGGCCTGAGAACACACCAGCAACGGCGTGCGGCTCAGGTCGATAATCCGACTCAGACGCTGACTCGGCAGCCCCGGATCCAGCGGCAAATAACCCGCGCCAGCCTTGAAGCTGCCGATGATCATGCCCAGCAGATCGAGGTTACGTTCAGCCAGCAACGCCACCGGTTGATCCAGCCTCACGCCAGCGGCGATCAAGGCGTGACCGAGACGGTTACTGCGCTCATTCAGCTCAAGGTAGCTGTGCTGCTGATCGAGGCAACTGGCGGCAATGCGCTGTGGATGCCGAGCAACCTGCGCTTCAAACAATGAGACATAACTCTGCTCCAGCGGGTAATCGTGTTCGCTCTGGTTGCAGCCGTGAATCAGGAAATCTTGCTCCTCGGCACCCAGCAGCGGCAGATCGGCCATGTCGCCGTGGAAACCTTCGACCAGCGCCAGCAGCAACCGCTTGAACTCGCCGAGCATGCGCTCGACGGTCGACTCATCGAAATAACGCTGGTCGTAAGACAGGTGCAAGCCCAGGTCATCGCCCGGGTAGCAGACCGCCGTCAGCGGGAAGTTGGTGTGGGTTCGGCCCGAATCCGAGGTCGCGTTGAGGCTTTGCGCACGGTCCAGCACCGAGACTTCCACCGGGGCGTTTTCGAACACAAACAGGCTGTCAAACAACGGCTGGCCCTTGGGCAGCTCGCTGTTTTCCTGGATGCTCACCAGCGGCAGGTACTCGTACTCGCGCAGTTGCATGTTGCTGTCGAGCAAGCCACTGAGCCATTGACGAACGCTGCAACGCTGATCGTCTTCCGGCATTTTCACCCGCAGCGCGATGCTGTTGATGAACAGCCCGACCGTGCGTTGCATCTCCGGCATATCCACCGGACGCCCGGCCACCGTGACACCAAACAGCACGTCGCGATCACCGCTCAAACGGCGCAGCACCAACGCCCACGCCGCTTGGGCAAAAGTGTTGATGGTCAGTTGATGCGCCTGAGCCAGTTCGCGCAGTTGCGCACCGTCACGAGCATCGAGCCGTGTGTAGCGGTCGCCGACGGTCATGCCGCCGCTTTCGCCGGCATGTTCACGCAGGAATGGCCGGTCGCTCGGGATCGGCGTGGTCCGCTCGAAGCCTTGCAGGTTGGTTTTCCACCACTGCCGCGCCTCGGCCAGGCTCTGGCGTTGCAGCCAGCCGATGTAGTCGCGATAACGCGACACAAGCCCAAGCTGCGCGTCCCGGCCTTCGCCGAGGGCGGTGTAGATTTCGAAGAAATCGTTCATCAGCAGCGAACGGCACCAGGCATCGATGAGGATGTGGTGGTTGCTCATCATGAACCAGTAGCGCGCCGCGCCCACCCGGATCAGGCGCAGGTGGAACGGTGCCTGATTGAGCAGATCGAACCCGGCCTCGCGCTCGCTTTTGAGCAACGCCTGCAACTTCGGCTCCTGCTCGGCTTCGGCGATTGCGGTCCAGTCCAGATACTCGATTGGCGTGCTGCCCGGCTTGTGGATAACTTGCAGCATGTCTTCGCCGACGTTCCAGCAGAACGACGCGCGCAGGGCTTCGTGACGGGCGATCAGCGCTTGCCAGGCCTGGGCGAAACGCTGCGGGTCGAGCTCGCTGTTGATGCGGTAGCGATCCTGCATGTAGTAGAGGCCGGTGCCCGGTTCCAGCAAAGTGTGCAGCAGCATGCCTTCCTGCATCGGGGTCAGCGGGTAGACGTCTTCGATGGCAGCGGCCGGGATGGGCAACGCGTCGAGTTGTGGCTGGGTCAGTTTCGCCAACGGAAAGTCCGACGGCGTCAGGCCGCCCGCATCGTCGCGCAGGCAATGCTCGATCAGGCTCTGCAATTCGCCGAGATAGGCGTCCGCCAGGTCGGTGATGGTCTGCGAGTCGTGACGTTCGGCGCTGAAGGTCCAACGCAGCACCAACTCACCGCCATAGACCTGACTGTCGACGCTCAGCTCATTGGGCAACGGCGCGCAAGGATCATGGGCCGCACCGACTGCTTCATCGAGAGGACGGAACAAGGCGTCCGCGCCGAAGCTCTGGTCGAATTGACCGAGGTAGTTGAAGGTGATTGGCGCCACCGGCAAGGCAGCCATGGTCTGCCGGGTCGAGTCATCGGCGAGATAACGCAGCACGCCATAACCCAGACCTTTGTGCGGCACCGCGCGCAGTTGTTCCTTGATCGCCTTGATCGAGTCGCCCTGCCCATCCGCTGGCATCAGCCGCAGCGGATACGCGCTGGTGAACCAGCCGACGGTTCTGGTCAGGTCGATCTCGTCGAACAGCGTTTCACGGCCGTGGCCTTCGAGTTGAATCAGCGCCGATTCGCGACCGCTCCAGCGGCACAGCACGCGGGCCAATGCGGTCAGCAGCAAGTCGTTGACCTGGGTGCGATAGGCGCTCGGTGCCTGTTGCAGCAGTTGGCGAGTGCGCTCGATATCAAGGCGCACGCTGACAGTTTGCGCATGACGATTCTGCCGGCCACCCTCGGGGCGATCACACGGCAATTCGGCGCTTTCACCGGCCAGTTGCGACTGCCACCAACTCAGTTCTTCACGCAGGGATTCGCTGCCGGCATACGCTTGCAAACGTGCCGCCCAGTCCTTGAAAGCACTGGTTTTTGCCGGCAGTTTTGCCGACTGCCCCGCGTCCAGTTGGCGATACACCGTTTGCAAATCGTCCAGCAGCACCCGCCACGAAACGCCGTCCACCACCAGGTGGTGAATGGCGATGAACAGCCGCTGTTGGCCCTCGGGACCGTCGACCAGCAGCGCCCGCATCAACGGCCCCGCTTCGAGGTCGAGGCTGCGCTGGGCATCGGCGAACAGTGCCGCACATTTGTCCATGGACGAAACGCGCACTTGCCACAATACCGGCGCGTCGGAAACCGCTTGGTGCTCGGCCTGCCATTGACCAGCGACTTCGGTGAAACGCAAACGCAAGGCGTCGTGCTGTTCGATCACTGCCAGCAGCGCTTGCTCCAGACGATGAGGTTCCAGCGCCACGGTCGGTTCCAGCAGCAACGCCTGGTTCCAGTGTTGGCGCTGGGGGATGTCGGTGTCGAAGAACCAGTGTTGAATCGGCGTCAGACGCGATTCGCCGGTCAGCAAACCTTGTTCGGCGGTGATCTGCTCGGTGCGGGTCGCCACGGCGGCCAGGGTCTGTACAGTCTGGTGCTGGAACAGGTCACGCGGACTGAAGTGAATGCCCTGCTGCCGCGCACGGCTGACCACCTGAATCGACAGAATCGAGTCGCCGCCCAGTTCGAAGAAGTTGTCGTTGAGGCCGACCTGCAGAACGTTCAGCACTTCGCACCAGATGCCGGCCAGCGTCAGTTCAAGCTCGTTGCTAGGTGCCACGTACTGCTGACGGTTCAGCTCCGGGTCCGGTGCCGGCAATGCGCGGCGGTCGAGTTTGCCGTTGGCGGTCAGCGGCATGCTGGCCAGCAGGATCAAATGCGTTGGCACCATGTAATCCGGCAGCTGGGATTTGAGATGTGCCTTCAACGCTTCTCGCAGAGTGTGTTGTCGCGCTTCATCCTGCTCGGCGACTTCAGTCATTAAATAGCCGACCAGTTGTTTACCGCTCGGGGCATCCAGCGCCAGCACCACGGCTTCACGGATCGATTCATGTTCCAGCAGACGGGTTTCGATTTCGCCCAACTCGATGCGGAAACCACGAATCTTCACCTGATGGTCAATACGTCCGAGGTATTCCACCAGACCATCGGCGCGCTGGCGCACCAGATCGCCGGTGCGGTACAGACGCCCGCCGTTGGCAGCAAAAGGATCGGCGACAAACCGCTCGGCCGTCATACCCGGACGCTGGTGATAACCCTGCGCCAGACCGGCGCCGCCGACGTACAACTCGCCGGTCGCGCCTTGCGGCACCAACGCCAGATCAGCGTCGAGGATGTAGGCAACGCGCGCGCCAATCACACTGCCGATCGGCACGCTGCCCAAGCCTTCTTCCAATTGCTCGGGCGCCAGACTGGCAAGCGGCATGACCACGGTTTCGGTCGGGCCGTAGGCGTTGAAAAACAGGCTCGGCTTGAACGCCGCACGAATTCGCGCTAGGTGTTCGCCGGTCAGTGCTTCACCACCGGTGATGCACATGCGCACCGGCAAGATTTCTCCCTGAGTCGCCAGCCACTGCGCCAATTGGCTGCCGTAGCTCGGGGTGAAGCCAAGGATGTTGATGTTGTGACGGCGAATCAGTCCGCAGATTTCTTCCGCGTCCCACTGGCCCTGTGCTCGCAACACAACCTGAGCACCACTCAACAGAGGCACCAGCAAACGCTCGGTGGCCGCATCGAAGTTGATGGAATAGAAATGCAGTTCGCAATCGTCCGGGCGCATGCCGAAACGGTCAATGACCGCTTGGCAATGCATGGCGATTTCACCGTGGGACACCACCACGCCTTTCGGTTTTCCGGTAGAGCCCGAGGTGTAAATCAGGTACGCCTGATGCTGCGGCAGGCTGATAAACGGCAGCTCGGTGGCCGGGTAATTGGCCAGTTCTACTGCGTCCTCCTCCAGGCACCAACGAGCGACAGTTGCCGGCAGTTCGCCGAGCGCGTCGAACGTTGCCGCATCGCTGAGCAGCAGACCGATGCCGCTGTCTTCGATCATGTAGTGCAAACGATCCAGCGGGTATTCCGGGTCCAGCGGCACGTAGGCGCCGCCCGCCTTGAGGATCGCCAACAGGCCGACGACCATGTCCAGCGAACGCTCAAGTGCAAGACCCACCCGAACCTGCGGCCCAACGCCACGTTCACGAAGCATCCAGGCCAGGCGATTGGCGCGGCTGTCGAGCTCGGCGTAGCTCAGGGTTTGCCCGGCGAAGGTCAATGCTGGCGCATCTTTGCGCGCCAGCGCCTGCTCGCTGAACAGGTGATGAATGCACTGGTCGAGGCGATGTTCGCCCGGCTCGACGCCGAGGCTGTCGAGCAGCTTTTGCTGTTCGGTGGCTTCCAGCAGCGGCAGCTCACTGAGGCGCTGCTGCGGATTGGCCAGCAGCGCTTCCAGCAGGTTGCGCCAATGTCCAGCCATCCGTGCAATGCGCGGTTCATCGAACAGATCGGTGCTGTAGGTCAGGCAGCAACCCAGGCGATGGTCGAGGTCGGTGACTTCCAGGTTGAGGTCGAACTTGGTCGCTCGCGCATCGTTGGCCAGGTATTCGACGGTCATGCCGGCGAGCGTGCGGCTCTGCTGGAATTCCCAGCGCTGCACGTTGCACATCACCTGGAACAACGGGTTGTAAGCGGCGCTGCGCGGTGGCTGCAAAGCCTCCACCAAGTGATCGAACGGCAGGTCCTGATGGGACTGGCCTTCGATCACGGTATGGCGAACCTGCTCGAACAATTCGCTAACGGACATCTGCCCGTCGAGCTGGCAACGCAGCACCTGGGTGTTGAGGAACGCACCGATCAGCCCTTCGCTTTCCGGACGAATCCGGTTGGCCACGGGCGCGCCGATGCGCAGGTCGGTCTGGCCGCTGTAGCGGTAAAGCAGCACGGCCAGCGCGGCGGTCATGGTCATGAACAGGGTCAGACCGTTTTGTGCATTGAAGGCACGAACGCGCGCGGCAAGATCATCACTCAGGTCGAAACGGAACAGTTCGCCCTGATGGCTTTGCACCGGTGGACGCGGACGGTCGGCGGGCAATTCCAGCAGCGGATGTTCGCGGCCCAGTTGCGCGGTCCAGTAGTCGAGTTGGCGCTGACGCTCGCCGGATTCCAGCCACTGTCGCTGCCAGACGCTGTAATCCAGGTATTGCACCGGCAGCGGTTGCAGCGGCGATTCACGGTCATCGACAAAGGCTTCGTAAAGCGCGCTCAGCTCTCGGGCGAAGATGTCCATCGCCCAACCTTCGGTGACGATGTGGTGCAGGGTCAGCACCAGGTAGTGTTCGTGCTCGGCGGTCTTGACCATGCAGGCGCGCAGCAGGGGTCCGGTTTCCAGATCGAACGATGTATGGGCTTCGTCGTCGGCCAGTTGCTGCACCGCCCACTCGCGGCCATCGGCATCCAGCGCGGTGAAATCCCTCCAGTCCATGCGCATCCCGGTTTGCGGGTGAACCTGCTGCCGGGCCACGCCATCGATACTCGGGAACGTGGTGCGCAGGGTTTCATGACGCATGATCAGTGCTTGCAATGCGGCTTCGAAGCGCCTGACATCGAGCACCCCGCGCAACCGCGCCATGCCGCCAACGTTGTAGGCCGGGCTGTCCGGCTCCATCTGCCAGAGGAACCACATGCGCTGCTGGGAATAGGACAGCGGCACCGGTTGGCTGCGGTCGACTTTCTCGATCGGCGGCTGCTGGTTGGTTTTGCCGCTGGCCTGGATCAGTTGAACCTGTTCGGCAAACGCGCCCAGTTCACTGTTTTCGAACAGCGCGCGCAGCGGCAACTCGACGTCGCAGGCCTGACGGGTGCGGGAAATGATTTGCGTGGCCAGCAAGGAATGGCCGCCGAGAGCGAAGAAATCGTCACGCAGGCCGATCTGTGTTTGGCCCAGCACTTCGCGCCAGATGCCGGCGATTTGTTGCTCGAGGGCAGTGACCGGCTCGACGTGTTCGCGGACTTGCCTCTGGGGTTCCGGCAAGGCGCGACGATCGAGTTTTCCGCTTGGGCTCAGGGGCATTTCTTCCAGGCGCATGAGTTGCGCTGGAACCATGTATTCCGGCAACTCGGCGGCCAGCGCAGCTTTCAGGCGGGCGGTTTGAGCATCAACATCTTCTGTGGAATCGGTTGCGGTGTAGTAACCGATCAACTGCCCACCGGCCGCCGTTTCGCGCACCAGCACCACGGCTTGAGCGACGCCCTCCTGAGCCAGCAGACGCGCTTCGATTTCTTCCGGCTCGACACGGAAGCCACGCAGTTTGACCTGCTGATCGAGACGGCCGAGGTATTCGATCACGCCGTTGGCGGTCCAGCGCGCGCGGTCACCGGTGCGGTACAGACGCGCACCCTGCTCGCCCAATGGATCAACGACAAAACGTTCTGCAGTCAGGCCCGGACGACCCAAATAACCTCGGGCCAAACCGATGCCACTGATGCACAGCTCGCCCGGCACACCAGCCGGCACGGGATTGAGTGACTCATCGAGCACGCGGCACAGCACATTGCCCAGCGGACGACCAATCGGCGAGCGTTCGCCATCGGCCGTTGTGCAGTGCCAATGAGTGACGTTGATCGCGGTTTCGGTCGGGCCGTAGCGGTTGTGCAATTGCACGGCTGGCAGTTGTTCCAGCACGCGGTTGCGCAGTTCGGCGGGCAAGGCTTCGCCGCCGGAGAATACGCGGCGCAAGCTGGTGCACTCGGCGGTCAGCGGTTCGTCGATGAACAACGAAAGCAGCGGCGGTACGAAGTGCAACGTGGTCACGCCGAATTGCTGAACCCGTTGCGCGATGCGGTGCGGATCGCGGTGTTCGCCGGGGCCGACAATCAGCAAACGCGCACCTGTAATCAGCGGCCAGAAGCACTCCCACACCGACACGTCGAAACTGATCGGCGCCTTTTGCATCAGCACGTCGGTGTCGTTCAAACGATAGGTGTTCTGCATCCATTGCAGGCGCTCGGCGAGGGCTGCGTGGGTGTTGCCGACACCCTTCGGCTGGCCGGTGGAACCGGAGGTGTAAATCACGTATGCCAGGTTGTCGCCGTGCAAGTGCAGGCCCGGTGCGTGGCTCGGCCAGCTCTCCAGATGCAAGGCGTCCATGGCGATCACGCTGACGCCATCGGTGGCCGGCAAGCGCTCGAGTAATTGGGTTTGGGTCAGCAGCAACTCGACGCCGCTGTCGCTGAGCATGTAGGCCAGGCGTTCGGCCGGGTAATCCGGGTCCAGCGGCACGTAGGCGCCACCGGCCTTGATGATCGCCAGCAGGCCGATCAGTAACTGCGGCGAACGCTCGGCGGCGATGGCCACGCAGACGTCCGGGCCGACGCCTTTGTCCCGCAGGTAATGGGCCAGGCGGTTGGCTTGGGTGTGCAGTTCAGCAAAATCCATGGCGCCACCGTCCCACATCAGCGCAGTGCGCTCAGGGGTCAGGCGAGCCTGTTCGTTTAGCAGTTCCGGCAGCCAAACGCTGGCCGACGTACACGGTGCGGCGCTCCACGATGTTTGCTGATCGTGCTCACTCGGGGTCAGCAGTGGAAGGTCGCCGATCGCAGTTTTCGGTTGCTCGCAAACGGCTCGCAGCAGGTTGCTGAAATGCTCGGCCAGACGCTCGATGGTCGCCACGTCGAACAGTTCGCTGGCGTAGTCGAAGGACAGACTGAGGCGACCCTTTTGGTCTTCCTCGCTGTGCAATTGCAGGTCGAACTTGGCTTCGCGGCTGTGCCATGGCAGCTCTTCGGCCAGCAGCCCAGGCAGGCGACGCAGTGCGCTCAAATCCCGTTGCTGATGGTTGAACATGACCTGGAACAAACCTTGTTCGCGGGCTTGCGGGAAGGCTTCGAGCAATTGTTCGAACGGCAGATCCTGATGCGCTTGTGCGTCCAACGCTGCCCGACGGGTTTGTACCAGCAGCTCAGCGAATGGCAGCTGCGAATCCAACTCGGCGCGCAGCACCTGGGTGTTGATGAAGAAGCCGATCAGCCCTTGGGTTTCCAGACGTGGACGGTTGGCGTTAGGTACGCCGATGCGGATGTCGCGTTGGCCGCTGTAGCGGTGCAGCAGGCTCTGGAACGCGGCGAGCAACAGCATGAACGAAGTGGATTCATGGGCCTGGGCGGTCTGGCGAATGGCATCGCTCAGGGTCGCGCCCAGCTTCACAGAATGGCGGGCAGCCGTGTGAATGGGGTGCGCCGAACGCGGATGGTCGGTCGCCAGGCTCAGGGTTGGATGCTCATCGCCCAATTGCGCTTTCCAGTAAGCCAGCTGACGCTCGCCCTCCCCTTGCGCCAGCCATTGACGCTGCCAGCTGCCGTAATCGGCGTATTGCGTGGGCAATGCCGCGAGCGTTGCTTGTTGCCCTTGGGACGCAGCGGCGTACAGACGCGAGAACTCGTCGATCAGCACGTTCAGCGACCAACCGTCGGCGATGATGTGGTGCATCGTCACCAACAGTTGATGGTCCTCTTCATCGAGGCGCACCAGAGTCACCCACAGCAGTGGGCCTTTCTCCAGATCGAATTGAGTACGGGCTTCGTCTTCTCGGATTTGTTGCGCACGGACTTCACGCTCGGCAACCGGCAGGTCACTGATATCGATGAGTTGCAGGTTAAATTCGCTCGCTGCATCGACCTGTTGCAGCGCCACACCATCACGTTCGAAGAACCGCGTACGCAGGGATTCGTGACGCTCGATCAGCTGTTGGAAACTGGCGCGCAAGGCGTCTTCATCCAGTTCGCCGCGCAGGCGCAAGGCGCCGGGAATGTTGTAGGCGCTGCTTTGCAGGGCGAGTTGCCAGGTGATCCACAGACGGTTTTGCGCCAGCGATTGCGGTATGGCTTCGGTGCGCGACAGCGGGATGATCGCGCCTTGGGCGAGTCCGCCGTCCTGCTGTTGCTGAGCCACCGCGACAGCAAACGCGCCAAGGGTCGGCGCTTCAAACAGCAGGCGCAGGTTCAGCTCCAGACCGAGTGCTTCGCGCAGACGCGCGACCACCTGAGTGGCGGCGATGGAGTTGCCGCCCAGCAGGAAGAAGTGATCGTCGGCGCTGACCTGTTTGACGCTCAGCTGCTCGCACCAGATTTGGCCGATCAGGGTTTGCAGTTCGGAACCTGATTCAGTCGCGGATTTACTTTCGATGTCTGCCGACGGGAACAGCGCATAGCTGTCGAGGCTGCCGTCCGCCAGACGATTGCGGCATGCCGAGCGTTGCAATTTGCCGCTGGAGGTCTTGGGCAACGCGCCCGGATTGAGCAGCACCACTACGTTTGGCGCTTCCTGATACGCCTCGGCCACAGCTTGGCGGATGGCTTTGATCAGGGCGTCGGGCGGGAGGATCTTTTGCACGCTGCGGCTGATTTCCGCCGCAATGCCGATGCCTTCCTGACCCTCGATGTTCACGGCAAAAGCGGCGACACGACCTTTGCGCACCACCTCCACTTCGCGTTCGATGGTCTGTTCGATGTCTTGCGGATAAAGGTTGTGGCCACGGACGATCAGCATGTCTTTCAAGCGTCCGGTGATGAACAGTTCACCGTTGCGCATAAAGCCCAGATCGCCGGTTCGCAGCCAGGTACGGCCAGCGTGCTGAACGAAGATTTTGGCGCTGGCCTCGGGGTTGCGCCAATAGCCGTGGGCGATGCTCGGCCCGGCGGCCCAGACTTCGCCGACCGTGTTGTCAGTCAACTCGTTAAGAGCTGTTGGATCGACAATCAGCGCCGCGTGATCCGGCTGACTGATACCGCAACTCATGATCGCGCTGCCCTCGCCTGGCTCCGCACGGTTTTGTGCCAGGGCTTGATCGTCCACGCGCAGGTTGCCAATGCCCTGGCCGCGAGGGCTGCCGGCCACGAACAGTGTCGCTTCGGCCAACCCGTAGGACGCCATGAAACTGTCTTGGGTGAAACCGCAGGCCGCGAACTTCTCGGCGAAGCGTTCCAGCGTATCGAGGCGAATCGGTTCGGAACCGGAATACGCCACGCGCCAGCCACTCAGGTCGAGGCGCTCCAGGGCCGATTCACTGACCCGCTCACTGCACAACCGATAGGCAAAGTCCGGCCCGCCGCTGATGGTGCCGCCGTACTCGCTGATCGCTTCCAGCCAGCGCAACGGCCGGCCGAGGAAATACGCCGGCGACATCAACACGCACGGCACACCGCTGAAAATCGGCTGCAACAGACCGCCAATCAGGCCCATGTCGTGGTAAAGCGGCAGCCAACTGACGATCACGTCGTCAGGATTCAGATCGATGCCGAAGCCGTGGCGAATCAGCAGTTCGTTAGCCACCAGGTTGCCGTGGCTGACTTGCACCCCTTTCGGCAACGCGGTGGAGCCGGAGGTGTATTGCAGGAACGCGATGTGGTCGTCTGCAAGGTTCGGCGTCACCCAACGTTCAGCCAGGGAGCTGTCGAGCGTGTCGACACACAGCAACGGTGGCGCACCCTCTATTTGCTGCAACGCATCGCGCAGACCGGCGCTGGTCAGCAGCAGACGCGGTTCGGCATCGCTAATGATCGACAGCAAACGCTCCTGATGATGACGACGAGCCGACTCCGGCGGATAGGCCGGCACCGCGATCACTCCGGCGTACAGGCAGCCGAAGAACGCCGCGACGTAATCCGGGCCGCTGGGAAACAGCAGCACCGCGCGATCGCCAAACGCAGCCTCAGCCTGCAACGCGCCAGCAATGGTCCGCGCCCGCTGATCCAGCTCGCGATAACTGAGCACCACAGCCTGATCCTGGGTTTCGGCGAGAAAACGCAAGGCCACCCGATCCGGCGTCAGAGCCGCTCGGCGCTGAAGGGCTTGGACCAGTGTGCTGGGGAGTTCGAACGCGTCGATCATGAGGTTTCCTGCCTGAATTCGGCTTGCAAGTGAAATCGGTTTTCTGACGTCACGCCCCTTGGAGGGCGTGCAGCACGCGGTCTTCGCCGACCGCGCAAAGCTTGGGAATGCTGTTTTGGCCGCAGCCGCTACCCGGAACCATTCACCAATGAGAACGGTTGACGTCTTGAAATAATTAGTCGGAAGGCCAGATCGCCAATGGGGCTGCGGTGCCGCAAGCGGGCGCGTCAGCGTGTCGCAGTTCTCACTCTGCACCTTTGCCAAGCATTAGTTCTCCTTCTCATTTGACAATCATTATCATTAAGAATAATTTGTCGCTCGATGTGTAGGACGGCTCAGCCCCGCTTGCCGTCCCACTAACCTATTTGCAGCAAGGTGATTTCCATGACGGAACAAATGTCCACAGGCAGGTGCGATTCACCGCTACTTCAGGCATTCGTCGACAATCGACTGATTCTGGTCAAGATCGCAGCCCGCATTACCGGCTGCCGGTCGCGTGCTGAAGACGTGGTCCAGGATGCGTTCTTCCGGCTGCAATCAGCGCCGCAGATCACGTCCTCATTCAAGGCTCAGCTCAGCTACCTGTTCCAGATCGTGCGCAACCTGGCGATCGATCACTACCGCAAACAGGCGCTGGAGCAGAAGTATTCGGGCCCTGAAGAGGAAGGCCTGAATGTGGTGATTCAAGGTGCTTCGCCGGAAACCTCGCACATCAACTTCTCGACGCTGGAAAACATTGCCGACGCGCTGACCGAGCTGCCCAGCCGCACCCGCTACGCCTTCGAGATGTATCGCCTGCACGGCGTGCCGCAAAAGGACATCGCCAAGGAGCTTGGCGTCTCGCCGACCCTGGTGAACTTCATGATTCGCGATGCGCTGGTGCACTGCCGCAAGGTGTCGGGCAGTCGTGTGGATACCTTTGCTCGTCGCTAAGATCTGAAATCTGCGTCGCCCCCTTCGCGAGCAGGCTCGCTCCCACATTGGTCCTGTGAACACAGATCAAATGTGGGAGCGAGCCTGCTCGCGAAGGCTGACTCAAGACCGAAACAGACCTTGAGCCGTATGCATCAAGCCAACGCACACCGATCAAAAAACCGCTCACGCCCCAGCACCATCAGCGCCGCGCGCTTGTGCGGGAAGTCGAACGCTTTTTCGCAGTGGAAACCCTGGCTCTGCATATGCCCGATCATCTTCGCGTTGTCGGCGCGAGGTTCGGCAACCACTCGCTGAGTGCGTGGATCGTCGAGAAACAGGTAATGCGTCAACGCCGATAACCAGCTCGCCACCTTGTGCGGGCCACGGTGATTTTCCTCACCCACCAACATGTGAATACCGCGGTCGTAATCGCCGGCGTCATAGAACGGCGCGATGCGATCTTCCTTGGCCCAATAGGCTTCAAAGTAGGCGAACGGCTGATCATCGAAACAACCGATCAGCGTCAGGGTATGGGGATCGGCTTCAAGCTTGCTCAGGTACTCGTGATGCTGCTCGAGGCTGCCCTCCTCCTGCCAGAAACTCGCCACGCGCGGGCTGTTCTGCCAACGATTGAAACGCGCCAGGTCCAGGTCGATGTCCACCGTGCGCAGGGAAATCCAGGCACCGAGGCGCGCATCAAAACGCCGATAGACTTCACCACGCGGTTTCACCGGGCGCAGCGGATGACGCTTGCCGCCACTGATGACCATTTGCTGCGGATAACTCGATGTCAGTGACGCACCCAGCCAAGGCTGAGGCAACTGCCAGAACAGCGTGCGTTCGCAACGATACTGGCCGCCGATTTCGTCAGGGATCAGCAACCCGCTGAGCAATGCTTCGGTGGGGGCTTCATCGAGATGCCAGGTCAGGCGCTGGCAGGCCGGGTCACGGGCAAACAACCAATAACAGGCTGCACGGATGGACTGATCATCGGCGTGATCGAAGCGCTCCTCTACCTGCACCAGCAATTCCGGCTCGCGCTTCAGGCGCAGCGTGATCAGTGGCTGCGTTTCCAGGCTGAGACTCAGACGGCTTTCGGTTTCATCAGCTACAAGACGGCTGCGCGTCGGCAAGGCCAGGGCAGTCAGGACATTCAGATTGGGCATGGGTCGGGCTCACGATAATCGTCGACAGTTCAACGATGGGACGTGAGCCGAGGCGGGAAATTTAAGAGAAGTCAGTCGATACGCGACCTGCGGTGCAATCTCAGTTGCGCGCAACCGGCACGATCGCAATCTTGTACGGTTCGAAAATCTTCAGCATCTGCCCGTTGTCCCGCAACCCTTGTAGCAACTTGGCGAATGCCTCGCCGCTGATAGGGGCGGTCGGCCGGAGAATGGCGTAATGGTGATAGACCTGATCGATGCGTTCGGAGACCAGCAATTGACTGGCGACTTTCTCGTTGCGCAAAAAGTAGTCGCTCAGGTAAGAGCGCGTGACCAGCGCGATGTCGGCGCGGTCACGCAGCACCATCAGCAAGTTGCTGTCATGGGAATAGGTCAACGTGGCGTTGTATTCCTTGGCGAGGTATGCGGGCTCGGCGTTGAAGTTGGCGAATTCGTAGTGGTAGCCACTGTACAGCGCCAGACGCTTGCCGGTGAGGTCGGTAAAGTAGCTTTGCTGCCGCCCTGCCTGGCGTTGTGCGACAAAAATCTCGGCGTCTTCCAGCCCCATGTCGACAGTGGTGTGCGGGATGTCCTTCCAGCCCCAGTCGGGGTTTTCGAAGATCGCCATATCCACCCGATTTTGCTTGAAGTCACCGAAGCGCCGGGGAATGGAAGTGGGCACCAACTCAAACTGATAGTCGCTTTGCAAGGCGTTGAGTGCCTCGGCCAGTTGCGGCAGCAAGCCCGTGTCGGCACCGGATTCCGGACGCACGGTATAAGGCGGAAAGTGTGCGGCACCGATCCGCACCAATTGCGCAGCCTGGGACGGCAATACCCATAATGCCGCGAGCGATGCCAGCAAAAGCCGCGAGGCCATCCTGATTGGCGAAGACATCAAAACTACCCACTCCCCAAAAAAATACGCATCAATGCATTCAAGCTAGGCGGTTTCGGCCACTTAGCCAGTTTCCTTCTGATTCAAAACAAAACTACTGCTTTTCTTCCAGCACGAGAATCAATGCCTCATCGGCCAATTGATCGAGGCTCATGCTGCCGCCGGCGCGAAACCAGGTGGTGGTCCAGGACAACGCACCGGTCAGGAAACGACGTGTAATGAACACATCCCCGCGAATAAAACCGGCCTCCTTGGCCTCGCCCAGCACCTGAAGCCAGAGCTCTTCATAAATATCGCGCAGCGCCAGCACCTGCGCCTGCCCGTCTGCGGACAGCGAGCGCCATTCATACACCAACACCGCCATGGCCTCGCCGCTGCCGCCCATGATCGACTGCAACTCACAACGAATCAGTGCCAGTACCCGCTCGCGCACACTGCCGGCTTCTGCCAGGGCTGCACGCATCAACGCGGTGTTGTAGCGAATGGTTTCTTCCATCACCGCCCGCAGGATCTCGTCCTTGCTTTTGAAGTGATGAAAAATGCTGCCTGACTGAATCCCCACGGCGCCGGCCAGATCGCGCACGGTGGTGCGTTCGTAACCTTTGTTGCGGAACAGGTGAGCCGCCACTTGCAGCAGTTTGCCGCGGGCGCTGTCCGGGTCGGTCAATTGGCCGCTGTCGACCAATTCGCGCATCACCCTCAGGGCTTTTTGCTCGTCCACCCGTTCTCTCCTACAGTCGATCAATCAAATACGCCGCTCGCCGCTAAAACTGCGGGGTTGCGCGGGCAATTTAAGCTGGCCGGAGCGACCAAGCAAGCGCTCGGGCAGAAGATATTTATGCCGTTTACAAACCAAGCGCTTGCTTGGTAGTCTCGATGCACTTCTATCGGAGGTGGCTATGGAGTTGACTGTGCCAAAAACAATCCGCATCGGTTGCGCCAGTGCCTTCTGGGGCGACACCTCGACCGCCGCCGCGCAACTGGTGGAAGGTGGGCGTCTGGATTATCTGGTCTTCGATTATCTGGCCGAGATTACGATGTCGATCATGGCCGGCGCGCGGATGAAAGATCCCCAGGCCGGTTACGCCAGCGACTTCATCGAAGTCCTCAGCCCGCTGCTGGGTCAACTTGCCGAACAGAAAATCCGCGTCATCAGCAACGCCGGCGGGGTCAACCCGCAAGCTTGCGCCGCCGCCCTGCAAGCGGCCTGCGACAAGGCCGGGGTAACACTGAAAATCGCCGTGCTGCTGGGCGATGACCTGCAGCCGCAACTCAAACAGCTGAGCGGTATCCATGAAATGTTCAGCGGCGCGCCCTTGCCGCCGATGTGTGTCTCGACCAACGCCTACCTCGGCGCACCGGGCATCGTCGAAGCCCTGCGTCTGGGCGCCGACATCGTCATCACCGGACGCGTGGTCGACAGCGCCGTGGTCAGTGCCGCGCTGGTGCATGAGTTCGGCTGGTCGTGGCACGACTACGACAAACTCGCCCAGGCCGCATTGGCCGGGCACATCATCGAATGCGGCGCCCAATGCACCGGCGGCAACTTCACCGATTGGCGCGAGGTGCCCGACTACGAACACATCGGCTTCCCCATCGTCGAAGTCAGCGCCGACAGCCAGTTCATTGTCAGTAAACCCGAAGGCTCCGGCGGGCTGGTCACATCGCTGACGGTCGGCGAGCAGATGCTGTATGAAACCGGTAACCCGCAGGCGTATCTGCTGCCGGACGTGGTCTGCGACTTCACTGAAGTCAAACTCGTACAACAAGGCAAAAACGCGGTTCGGGTGCACGGCGCAAAAGGCTTGCCGCCGACCGATCAGTACAAGGTCAGCGCGACGTACCCGGACGGTTTCCGCTGCACCGCCAGTTGCCTGATCGCCGGGATCGATGCGGTCGACAAGGCGCGTCGAGTCAGCGAAGCCATCATCAACAAGACCTCGGAAATCTTCAGTCAGCACGGTTGGCCACCCTACAGCGAAGTGAACATCGAACTGCTCGGCAGCGAGGCCACTTACGGCCCCCACGGTCAGCGTCAGGACAGCCGCGAAGTGGTGATCAAACTCGCGGTGCGCCATCCCGGTAAACAGGCATTGATTGTGTTCTCCCGGGAAATCGCCCAGGCCGCCACCGGCATGGCGCCGGGACTGACCGGGATTGTCGGTGGACGGCCGACGGTGTATCCGCTGATCCGGCTGTTCTCGTTCCTTATCGACAAAACCGCCTGCACGCTGGAAATTGATCTCAATGGCCAGCGCCACCCCTGCGCCCTGCCCGCCGTTGATGTGCTCGACACCGCCGACTTGCCTGTGGCATGCGCCCCACCGAAACCCTCAGGCCGGGCCGATGCCAGCGTGACCCTGGTCAAACTTGCGGTGGCGCGCTCCGGTGACAAGGGCAATCACAGCAACATCGGCGTCATGGCTCGCGAGCCGGAGTACCTGCCGTGGATTGCCGAAGCCTTGACGCCGGAAGTGATCGTCGACTGGATGAGTCACGTCCTCGACCCGATCCACGGACGTGTCGAACGCTGGTACCTGCCGGGCACCCACAGCCTTAATTTTCTGCTGGAGAACGCCCTGGGAGGCGGTGGCGTGGCCAGCCTGCGGATCGATCCGCAAGGCAAAGCCTTCGCCCAGCAACTGCTGGAAATCCAGATACCGGTGCCTCAGCGCATCGCCGACCAGGTCAACTAGAGGACTGTCGCCATGGCTTACGATTCGATTTTCAAAGCCGATTTGTTTGCAGGCCAAAACATCATCGTCACCGGTGGCGGCAGCGGCATCGGCCGTTGCACCGCTCACGAACTGGCGGCCCTCGGCGCCCATGTCCTGCTGCTCGGGCGCACGGCAGACAAGCTGAAAAACGTCGCCGCCGAGATTGCCGAGGATGGCGGCAAGGCGGATTGGATGGTCTGCGATATTCGTGAGGAAGAAGCGGTCAAGCATGTGGTCAGCGAGTTGATCCGCAAGCACGGACCGATTCACGGTCTGGTCAACAACGCCGGCGGGCAGTACCCGTCGCCGCTGGCGTCGATCAATCAAAAAGGCTTCGACACGGTGTTGCGCACCAATCTGATGGGCGGCTTCCTGATGGCCCGTGAAGTGTTCAACCAGTCCATGAGCACGCACGGCGGCGCCATCGTCAACATGCTCGCCGACATGTGGGGAGGCATGCCCGGCATGGGCCACTCGGGCGCGGCGCGTTCAGGCATGGACAACCTCACCAAGACCGCCGCGTTCGAATGGGGTTATGCCGGGGTGCGGGTCAACGCCGTGGCGCCGGGCTGGATCGCGTCCAGTGGCATGGACACCTACGAAGGCGCGTTCAAAGCGGTGATCCCGACGTTGCGCGAGCACGTACCGCTGAAACGCATCGGCACCGAATCGGAAGTCAGCGCGGCGATCGTTTTCCTGCTCAGCCCGGCCGCGGCGTTTGTCAGTGGCAGCACCTTGCGCATCGACGGCGCTGCCAGCCTGGGCGGGCGCGCCTGGCCGATACACAAGGCGCAGATCAGTACGTCGTATAACGGTTTTCACCGCGCGTACTTACCAGACGTGCTCAGTCCAGACGTCCTCAAGGATAAGGAATAAGCCATGCCGGTGATTCAGTCGCAAGTGGACCCGTTCAGCGAACAGTTCGCCCGCAATCGCGCAGCGATGCTGGTCGGCATCGAGCACGTCCGCCAGCTCGAACAGAACTTGCTGAACAAGGCGGCCGAAGCCAAACCCAGGTTCGACAAGCGCGGCCAATTGTTGCCCCGCGAACGCCTCAATCTGCTGCTGGACCCTGGCGCCCCGTTCCTCGAACTGGCCAGCCTGGCCGGCTACAAACTGCATGACGACAAGGATGGCAGCTCCGCAGGCGGCGGATTGATCGCCGGGATCGGTTATGTGTCCGGCGTGCGGATGCTGGTGGTGGCAAACAACAGTGCGATCAAGGGCGGGACCATTTCCCCCAGCGGTTTGAAAAAATCCCTGCGCCTGCAACAGATCGCCATGGAGAACAAACTGCCGGTCATTACCCTGGCCGAAAGCGGTGGCGCCAACCTCAATTACGCGGCGGAGATTTTCGTCGAAGGCGCCCGCAGTTTTGCCAATCAGGCGCGGATGTCGGCCATGGGCCTGCCGCAAATCACCGTGGTCCATGGCTCGGCCACGGCGGGCGGCGCCTATCAGCCAGGGTTGTCGGATTACGTGGTGGTGGTGCGTGGCAAGGCCAAATTGTTTCTGGCCGGCCCGCCGCTGCTCAAGGCTGCCACCGGCGAAGTCGCCACCGATGAAGCACTGGGCGGCGCCGAGATGCATGCGCAAATCGCCGGCACTGCTGAATACCTGGCCGAGAACGATGCCGATGGCGTGCGGCAGGTGCGCGAGATTGTCAGCCTGTTACCGTGGAATGATCAGCTGCCATGGGTACCCGAACGTCGGTGGGAAGAGCCGCTCTACCCCATCGACGAGTTGCTCGGGCTGATTCCTGACGACGCGAAAAAACCTTACGACGTGCACGAAATCATCGCGCGGATTGCCGACGGCTCGAACTTTCTCGAATTCAAGGGCGAGTTCGATCAGCAAACCGTCTGCGGCCATTTGCAGATTCAAGGCCGTGCCTGCGGGTTCATTGGCAACAATGGGCCGATCACGCCGAAGGGTGCGAGCAAGGCTGCGCAGTTCATTCAGCTCTGTGACCAGAGCCAGACGCCGCTGCTGTTTTTTCACAACACCACCGGGTTCATGGTCGGCACCGAGTCGGAGCAGCAAGGCGTGATCAAACACGGCGCGAAAATGATTCAAGCAGTGGCCAACGCCCGGGTGCCTAAACTGACCATTGTCGTCGGTGGCTCCTACGGCGCCGGCAACTACGCGATGTGCGGCCGCGGCCTCGACCCGCGCTTCATTTTCGCCTGGCCCAACAGCCGCACGGCGGTAATGGGCGGCGCCCAGGCCGGCAAAGTGCTGCGGATCGTCACCGAGGCCAAACAGGCCAAGGACGGTCTGGTGCCCGACCCGAAAATGCTCGACATGCTGGAACAGGTCACCGCGCAGAAACTCGACAGCCAGTCCACCGCGCTCTATGGCAGCGCCAGTTTGTGGGACGACGGGTTGATTGATCCGCGGGATACCCGGACCTTGCTCGGGTACTTGCTGGATATCTGTCATGAGGCTGAAGTGCGGCCGCTGCAAACCAACAGTTTTGGCGTAGCCCGTTTCTAAGGGCGCTAAGGAGAACAATAAAAATGATCTTCACCCAGGAACACGAAGCACTGCGCCGCACCGTCCGCCAATTCGTCGATCACGAGATCAATCCTCACGTCGAGGCATGGGAAAAGGCTGGACGCTTTCCGATCCACGAGATCTTCCGCAAGGCCGGCGCCCTCGGCTTGCTGGGGATTTCCAAACCGGAAAAGTTTGGCGGGATGGGGCTCGATTACAGCTATTCGATCGTCGCGGCTGAAGAGTTCGGCACCATCCACTGCGGCGGGATTCCGATGTCCATCGGTGTGCAGACCGACATGTGCACCCCGGCGTTGGCGCGTTTCGGCTCCGATGAACTGCGTGAAGAATTCCTGCGACCGGCGATCACTGGCGAGCAGGTCGGCTGCATCGGTGTTTCCGAAGTCGGTGCCGGTTCCGACGTGGCCGGCTTGAAAACCACCGCCCGCAAGGACGGCGACGACTACGTGATCAACGGCAGCAAGATGTGGATCACCAACTCGCCGAGCGCCGATTTCATCTGCCTGCTGGCCAACACCTCGGACGACAAACCGCACATCAACAAGTCGCTGATCATGGTGCCGATGAACACGCCAGGCATCAGCCTCAGCTCGCACCTGGACAAGCTCGGCATGCGCAGCTCGGAAACCGCTCAGGTGTTTTTCGACAACGTGCGCGTGCCGCAACGCAACCGCATCGGCCATGAAGGCGCGGGGTTCATGATGCAGATGCTGCAGTTCCAGGAGGAACGACTGTTCGGCGCGGCGAACATGATCAAGGGCCTGGAGTACTGCGTCGACAGCACCATCGAGTACTGCAAGGAGCGCAAAACCTTCGGCAGTGCGCTGATCGATAACCAGGTCATCCACTTCCGCCTGGCCGAACTGCAAACCGAAATCGAATGCCTGCGGGCACTGGTCTATCAGGCTACCGAGCAATACATCAAAGGCCAGGACGTCACGCGTCTGGCGTCGATGGCCAAACTCAAGGCCGGGCGTCTGGGCCGGGAAGTCAGCGACAGCTGCCTGCAATATTGGGGCGGCATGGGCTTCATGTGGGACAACCCGGTGGCCCGCGCTTACCGTGACGTGCGGCTGGTGTCGATCGGCGGCGGCGCCGACGAAATCATGCTGGGGATCATCTGCAAACTCATGGGCATCCTGCCGGGGAAAAAGAAATGAGCACCGTACCGGTTTGCCAGACCTTGCTGCTCGAACCGCATAACGGTGTCCTGCACATAACCCTCAACCGCCCCGAAAGCCGCAACGCCATGAGCTTGCAGATGGTCGCCGAACTGCGTGCGGTACTGGCGGCGGTGCGTGACGACCGAGCCATTCGCGCGCTGGTGATCGGGGGGGCGGGCGGGCATTTTTGCGCCGGAGGCGACATCAAGGACATGGCCAACGCACGCGCTCAAGGCCCGAGCGCCTATCGCGACTTGAATCGCGCATTCGGTGCGCTGCTGCAAGAGGTGCAACACGCACCACAAGTGGTAATCACGGTGCTGCAAGGCGCGGTGCTCGGCGGTGGTTTTGGTCTGGCCTGCGTCAGCGACGTCGCCTTGGCCGATCACCAGGCGCAATTCGGTCTGCCGGAAACCAGCCTTGGTCTGCTGCCTGCGCAAATCGCGCCGTTCGTGGTGCAGCGCATCGGCCTGACCCAGACGCGCCGACTGGCGCTGACCGCGGCACGTTTCGATGGCACACACGCACGGCGCATGGGGTTGGTACATTTTGTCGAGCATGACGCGCAAGCGTTGGCCGAGCGTCTCGATGAAATTCTGGCCCACGTATTGTGCTGCGCGCCGGAGGCCAATGCGATGACCAAAAAGCTGTTGCTGGCGAGCGCCGGCCAGCCATCGAGTGCGTTGCTGGATGAAGCGGCCGACTGGTTCAGCGAGGCGGTGACCGGGGCTGAAGGTATTGAGGGGACCATGGCCTTCGTGCAGAAACGCAAACCGGGTTGGGCCTCTTAAAAGCTTCGCGGGCAAGCCTCGCTGCTACAGGTTTGATGGACGCTGAACCTGTAGGAGCGAGGCTTGCCCGCGAAGAGGCCGTCACATTCACCGCAAAAACCAAGGGAAGAAACAATGCCCGCCTTCAGCAAAATCCTGATCGCCAACCGCGGTGAAATCGCCTGCCGCATCCAGCGCACCGCCCAGGTCCTGGGCTATCGCACGGTCGCGGTGTTCAGCGATGCCGACGCCGATGCGCTGCATGTGCAGATGGCCGACGAAGCCTTGAACGTCGGCCCGGCCCCGGTGCAGCAGTCCTATCTGAATATCCCGGCAATCCTCGACGCCGCCCGGCGCACGGGCGCTGACGCAATCCATCCGGGCTACGGCTTCCTCTCGGAAAACGCCGGCTTCGCCCGCGCCTGCCAGGATGCCGGCATCACCTTCATCGGCCCCAGTCCCGAAGCCATCGAACTGATGGGCAGCAAACGCCTGTCGAAACTCGCCATGCTCGATGCCGGTGTGCCGTGCATCAAGGGTTATCAGGGCAAAGAACAGGACGACGCAACCCTGAGCCGCGAAGCCGCACGCATCGGCTATCCGCTGATGATCAAGGCCAGCGCCGGCGGTGGCGGGCGTGGCATGCGCCTGGTGCACGAGGCCAATGATTTGCTCGAACAACTGCGCACCGCCCGCTCCGAAGCGCTGCATGGGTTTGGCTGCGACGAACTGATTCTCGAGCAAGCGCTGATCGACCCGCGTCACGTCGAAGTTCAATTGTTTGGCGACCAGCATGGCAACCTGATCTACCTTGGCGAGCGCGACTGCTCGATCCAGCGTCGCCATCAAAAAGTCATCGAAGAAGCGCCCTGCCCGGTGATGACCGCCGAGTTGCGTCAGGCCATGGGCGAAGCGGCGCTCAAGGCGGGTCGCGCAGTGAATTACGTCGGTGCTGGCACTGTCGAGTTCCTGCTGGATGCGCGCGGGCAGTTTTATTTTCTCGAGATGAACACCCGACTCCAGGTGGAGCACCCGGTGACCGAATTGATTACCGGCCTCGATCTGGTGGCCTGGCAGTTGCACGTCGCCGAAGGACTGCCTTTGCCGTTGCGACAGGAGCAGGTTCAGCTCAGCGGCCATGCCATGGAAGTCCGTTTGTACGCCGAAGATCCGGCACACGATTTTCTCCCACAAACCGGTTGCATCACCGCGTGGGAGCCTGCGTTGCAGCGCGGCGTGCGGATCGATCATGGCTTGATCGAAGGTCAGACAGTCGGCCCGTTTTATGACCCGATGCTGGGCAAGATCATCGCCCACGGCGCCACCCGCGAAGAAGCCCGGCGTAAGTTGCTGCGGGCAGTGCAGGACAGCGTGCTGCTCGGCGTGCAAAGCAATCAGCGCTTGCTCGCCAGTCTGCTGGAACATCCGCAGTTCATCAGTGGCGAGTTCAACACCGGGTTCATCCCGACGTATTTTTCCGACCATGCCTGCCTGCACACCCGAGTACCCGACGCCGAAGAACTGGCAATCGCCGCAGCGTTGTTCTATCAGGCCTCGGCGCAGGTTCATCCCGCGCCACTCGCCGGTTGGCGCAACAACGCCAGCGTGCCGTTGCACTATCGAATCGGCCTTGATGATCAGGATTGGTCAGTGGAATTGAACGCTGTGCCGGGGGAACCGTATCGGATTCAAGTCGCTGAGCAAAACGTTGAATTAACGATCATCCAGTGCGACGGACACTGGGCCAGCCTGGAAATCAACGGTATCCGGCGACGCCATGCCTACCGTCTTGAGGCGGGACAACTCTGGCTGTTCACCCGGCCTGGCAGTTTACAGCTGGTGGATCGGACCCAGGCCTTGGTCGGCAGCCAGGTCAGCGTCAGTACCGGCACCCTCAAGGCTCCGATGGACGGGGCGATCGTCGACGTGCTGGTCACTGAGGGCAGTCCGGTCAGCAAAGGCCAGTTGTTGGTCGTGCTGGAGGCCATGAAAATGGAGCATCCGCTCAAGTCGGGCATCGACGGCGTGCTCAAACGCTTGCAGGTCAGGGTCGGTGATCAGGTGAAAAATCGTCAGATTTTGTTGGAGGTCGAATAAGCCGCTAGGCGGATCCGCTGGCTTTGGCTACGCTCAAGCCCTATCAGGACGCGGATACCAGGAACCCTGCGATGCCTCACTGGCTGGTCATTGATCTCGAAGCCACCACCGATGAAGGTGGTTGGCCAGTAACTGAAATGGAAATTATCGAAATCGGCGCCACCCTGGTGGACCGAAAAGGTCGAGAACTGGATAGCTATCAGTGCTTCGTGCGCCCGACGCGTCGACCTTTGCTGACGCCGTTTTGCCGGGAACTGACCCACATCACCCAGGCCAACATCGATACTGCGCAGCCTCTGAGCGAGGTCTGGGCATCGTTCGAATGCTGGCTCGGCCAGCATCACTCGCGCCTCGAAGGCTGGGCCAGTTGGGGCGATTACGATCGTAAACAGCTGCTTCAGGAATGGCAGAAACTGCAACTCGACAGCGCCCTGAGCCGAGTGCCGCACATGAACCTCAAGCAGCGCTTTGCCAAGGCTCGTCGGCTGGAACGCCCGCTGGGGCTCAATGGCGCTCTGCAACTTGCGGGCATGCAGTTTACCGGGCAGCAACACCGGGCGCTGGAAGACGCGCGCAATACAGCGCGTCTGTTACCACTGGTTCTCCCCGTCTAGAGAGGTGACGGCGCCAAGGGCCTTGTGCATACTGGCGAGCCCTTTTTAGCCCTTTTCGAGGAATCGCCCATGTTTAAAGTCAACGAGTACTTCGACGGCACCGTCAAGTCGATCGCCTTTGGCACCGCTGAAGGTCCTGCGACCATCGGCGTCATGGCACCGGGCGAATACGAATTCGGTACCAGCCAGCGTGAAATCATGCACGTGGTGTCCGGCGCCCTGACCGTCAAACTGCCGGACAGCGGCGGCTGGGAAACCTTCGCCGCCGGCAGCCAGTTCAACGTGCCCGCCAACAGCAAGTTCCAGCTGAAAGTGGCCGTCGACACCGCTTACCTGTGCGAATACCGCGGCTAAAACCCTGGGTTTTCACAGCGACAAAAAATTGCCCGCGTCCTTGGACACGGGCACTTTTTGTTCAAGGGCAGTCATTCAGATTGCCTTATTCCAGAACCGTCACCGGCATACCGACTTCAAGCTGGCCATTGCTGTCGTTGACCAGGTTCTGTCCGAACATCGCACCATCGGCCTCGGTACGGTATTTCTGCAACGTAGCCAGAGGTTCGCGATCTTCGCTGCGCTCACCGGTTTGCGGATCGATAGTGGTCAGAATGCAGCGTGAGCACGACTTGACCACGCGGAACTCGACATCGCCGATGCGGATACGCTTCCAGCCATCTTCGGCATACGCTTCGCTTCCCTCGATCACCAGATTCGGCCGAAAGCGCAGCATTTCCAGCGGGCGGCCGACTTTTTGCGACAAGTCCTCCAGTGAGGCCTGTCCGATCAGCAACAGCGGAAAGCCATCGGCGAAGGCCACCTGATCGTCGTCCTTGCCGTAGCCGGCCTGGGTGGTGCGTGCACGATCAAGAGGGACTTGCACCAGGCGAGTCGGTTTGCCCATGAATTCACTGACCCAGGCACCCGCCTCGTCGCCGGCATCCGGCACACGCAGTGTGTCGCGCCAGATGGTCACGCCACGCAGTTCCGCGTCGCTGGCGGGCAAGGCGATATCGATCGGTGAGCGGCCCGGCGCACTGAGGGTCAAGGCACCGTCGGCATTCCACAACGCCGACAGCTGACTCATCTGCGCCACTGCACGTTGAGTCAGAAAGCGCCCGCTGGCCTCGTCCACCAGCATCCAGCGTCGATCACCGTCCAGGCCCAGCTTGTCGAGGCTGACCTGCTGCAGGATCTCGCCCTTGCCGGATTTCAACGGATAACGATAAAGCGCGCTCAGACGCAACATGGCCAGCTCCCTGGTGGGCAAAAAACGCCACCCTATACGAGCTTGATCGCCGAATCAAAGGCTGACTTCAGGCCAGCCTCTTGCACCGTTATCAGGCAGGCACTTCATCGAGCATCAAGCGCTGGCGCACCACATCGACGAGTTTGTCCGGCTGGAATTTGGAGAGGAAGTTGTCGCAGCCGACCTTCTTCACCATCGAGTCGTTGAAGCTGCCGGACAACGAGGTATGCAGAACCACATAAAGGCCACGCAGACGCGGGTCGTTACGGATTTCGGTGGTCAGGCGATAGCCGTCCATTTCCGGCATTTCCGCGTCGGTGAAGATCATCAGCAGTTTGTCGGTCATGTTCACACCGGTATCGGCCCAGGCCTTGAGCATATTCAGTGCCTTCAAGCCATCGCTGGCGATGTGCATCTTCACGCCCAGCTGACCCAGGGTGTCACGCAATTGCGACAGCGCCACATTCGAGTCGTCCACCAGCAGCACTTCACGGCCACGGGCACGTTCCAGAACCGGATCGTCGAGTTTGTCGCGCGAGACCTTGGCGTTGTACGGGACGATTTCCGCGAGGACTTTTTCGACGTCGATAATTTCCACCAACTGGTCGTCGACCTTGCTGATGGCCGTCAGGTAATGCTGACGACCGGCGCTGGCCGGTGGCGGCAGAATGGCTTCCCAGTTCATGTTGACAATACGGTCCACACCACCGACCAGGAACGCCTGCACCGAACGGTTGTACTCGGTAACGATGATCGTACTGGTCGGGCTTGGCACCAGCGGACGCATACCGATGGCCTGGGACAGGTCGATCACCGGCAGGGTCTGGCCACGCAAATTAACCACACCGCAGACAAACGGATGACGCTGGGGCATCAGGGTCAGCTTCGGCAGTTGCAGCACTTCCTGCACTTTGAAGACGTTGATCGCGAACAATTGCCGTCCGGCCAGCCGGAACATGAGAATTTCCAGGCGATTCTCACCCACCAGTTGCGTGCGTTGGTCTACCGTGTCGAGAATGCCGGCCATCAATGACTCCTGGGCTTGTTCTGATGAATTCACTAAAGGGGGTTATCGGCTGTTTTCGCCGGACCTTGACCCCCTGTAAAATGCCATGACCAAACATTGATGTCACATTAACATCATGCTTTACTGGCCAGGTGATTTCATCTGCATCATTGCCTGCCGCGAGACCTCGTTTCGTTCGGTTGGCTCCCCCGTGTAAGGGATTCCCCTAGTAGCAATCAGGCCCAACCTGATATTCGCAATATCCAATAGCCATTAATGTGACGCCATTCTCATTGCATGAACGGAGTCAGGCTTTTGTGTGCGATCGCAGGTAAGTGGCCATCCACCCTATCGAGTTCCCCAGCCTGCAGCCAGACAGGCCGGCGCGCGATCTCACGACAGCATGGCAATGCGGGGACTCTGATCGTCCCCGTCGACACACACGACATTCCCGCATTTGACATGACGTTTTGGAGATAAGCATGCCGAACGATCGTAAAGAGTGGGCTCAACGGCTCCCGGAGTTTCTCGTCGAAGCAGAGACACTCCTGGTTAAAACCGAGGAATGCCTGAGTCATTTGCAACTGATCAGCAATGACAAGGATGCCATCGACTGCATGCTGAGCACCCTGCTCAAACTGGCCAACAAGGCTGATGCCCTCGCTCTGGCAGCCGTTTCGGAGTTTTCGTTGCACATTCATGGTTTGCTGAGCCATGCTCAGAATCACATGGATTTACACGACCACGCCCTGAGCGCGCTGAAAGACTGCCTGACGTTGATCGCCTGGCAACTCGAGCTTATCGATCAGAAGACCGGCCAACTCAGCCTTGATGACAGCGAACAGACATCCCTGATCGAAGCCTTCGCCTTTCAGGTCGGACAAAGTCAGTTTCAGCCCCCCGCTAATTCCAAACCGCTCACACTCGTTTCCTTTGCAGGTCGGCAAGCCTGAATTATCGGGCCCCTATGCCGTGCTGGGAATTTTTATTGCCATGACTGCCCTTCTAACTTTAGCGGGTTCATGTCGCATTTGAATATTCCATACCTGCTTACGACAACTCAAAACAAATAAACCACTCTTGCCACCCAACTTTTTCCATTATGGAACTGCTGTCCATAAACACTTATTTGCTGACTCGGCAGACCTATATACCAATTGCGACCAACGGTATCTTAAGTGGTATTATGCCGCCCATTAGTTGACGTCAATTAATGGCAGAGTGACTCCAGACAGAGACCCGTCATCCACGATGCCCGGTCTTCCCGCAGCGAACATCCATTGGCTCCATCCGCTATGTACGCCAGCCTCAAGTCGATCACCCTAAAGCCACCCTCCCGAAAAAACGCGCGTCTGGTCACGCTTGTGTTGTGTACCTGTTCGGCGCTTGGCTGCCTGCTGATTTATAGCCTGTCCACTCCCCTGCCGCTGAGTCTTCTGGTACTCAATACTGCGGCATTGACCTGCGTCTGGGTGCAGTATTGTCTTTCGCGCACGTCGATAAAGTTTCAACCACAGGAGTTGGCTGACCGGCTGCTGGAGGTTCAGGAAAACGAACGTCGCCGGCTCAGTCGGGAACTGCATGACGACATAGGCCAATTGCTGACCGCGGCAAAACTTCAAAGCGACTGGCTCAAACGCCGAATGCCCGAAGAACTTCAGGGCCAGTGTGCGGTGCTCTGCGACACGCTGGAAGAAACCCTGGCCAAAGTGCGAGACGTATCGGCCATTCTCAATCCGAGGCAACTGACCAGTCTCGGGCTGGAAGCCAGTCTGCGGGCCCATTTACTCAAGACGCTGGCCAACACGCCAGTGCACTGGAGCCTGGAATGCCAGCAGCGTTTGGCCGGTATACCGGAGGAAATGACGCTGGCCGCCTTTCGAATCACCCAGGAAGCGGTGACCAATATGTTGCGCCATGCCGAAGCGAAAAATCTGTTGGTCCGCCTGCAACGTCTGCCTCAGGGCCTGACACTGTTGATCAGTGACGATGGCCAGGGATTCGCGCCAGCGACCGATCCAGGTCGTGAGGGGCAACGCGGAATGGCGGGGATGTCGGAACGGATCAATCAGTTGGGCGGCACACTGAGCGTGACCAGCGAGCCGGGCAAAGGCACTCAAATCGAAGCACTCTTCCCCTGGGCGCCTCGTGCGCTCGAACGGGCCAGTACGAATAAGGTTATGCGTTGACTTGTAACTTACTTCTGGTGGATGACCACTCGCTTATCAGGGCAGGCGTGCGCGCTCTGGTGCTGGATATTTCCGGCTACGCGGTAATCGGTGAGGCCAATGACGGCTCGCAGTTGCTCGAGATGGTCGAGCAGCTGTCCCCCGACATTATCCTGCTGGATATTTCCATGAAGGAAACCAGTGGCCTTGACGCATTGCAGCGACTCAAGCGAGTACGCCCGCAGAGCAAGGTGCTGATCCTGTCTATGCACACCGATCCAGCACTCATCATGCAAGCACTGGAATCCGGTGCACATGGCTACCTGCTCAAGGACACCACGGCTACCGAGCTCGAACATGCCCTGGATGCCTTGCGTAACAACGAACGCTACCTGAGCCCGGCCATCGCCCACACCGTCATCAACCAGGCGCTGACCCGAACTCAGAAAAACCAACCGGAACCTGCAGACTCGCACAACCTGACAGCGCGTCAGCTGGAAATCCTTCGGCTGATCGTTCGCGGAAAATCCACCCGGGAAATTGCCAATGGCCTGGGCCTCAGCATCAAGACCGTTGAAACCCACCGCTCGCAGATCATGAAGCGCTTGCAGATTTACGATGTGGCGGGTCTGGTGCTGTTCGCCGTGCGCGAGCAGATCATCAGCCTGGATGATTGATCAATTGCGATGACCCCAGCAGCGGCGAGTTTTCAGGTAAATGCACGCGCAGTGCCGCTGGACGTGTCGAGAAACGCATGTTGTCACCTTCCAGAGGTTCGCCATCGAGGTTGATGTAGAGGCCTTCCGAGACCTTGATTTCGACCCATGGCAACCGGACTCGCACAAACATGTTGTCGATGCCGAAGCCATCGGCGAGCAGGGTTTTCAAGGTGCCGACGACTTCCTGCGGCGCAGGCAGAATACTGATATCCAGCAGACCGTCGTCAGCCAGCGCTTCTGGACACAACACATGTCCACCGCCTGCCTGCCGGCCATTGCCGATGCCCAATGCCAACAGCTCGCCACTCCACTGGAAATCAGGCCCCTGCAACTCGCCATAGGCTGCGTGCAATTCACTGAAGCGTGATAAACCGGTGAACAGGTAAGCCGCGCCCCCAAGGATTTTTTTCAAGTCCTCCGAGGTGTTTGCCGTGACCTGACTGCCAAAACCGCCCGTGGCCATATTCAGGAACACCTGCCCGCCGACCTCCCCCAGATCAATGGCGCACGGTGCAATGTCGAGAAGCTCCAGCGCCTGCGCGGGCTCCAGAGGCACGCCGGCGGCACGCGCAAAATCATTGGCGGTCCCCAACGGCATCAGTACCAGACTGGCCTGCGTCGAATGCGCCGCCATGGCTTCGGCAATATCGCGCAAAGTACCGTCACCGCCACCGGCGATGATCTGCATGTAGCCTGCCGCCAGTGCTTCATCTACCAGCCGCTGTGCGTCACCCGCTTCCCAGGTCACTCGAACGGCCAGCTCCCACCCCTGTTTGCGCTTGTCCGCAACGGCAGAACGAACCGCCTCATTGAGCGCTTGCTTGCCATGCAGAATCAACAGCGCTTTGCGTTCGCTCATTAGTTGTCACTCCCATGATTGAATTCCGTATGGGAGATGTTGACCTCATCTCGCCACATAAAAGTCGCAAAAATTTGAATTATTTGAAGTCGAGCAGCATGGCGTCCTACAAGGCGGGACTTTTTCTTACAAGATGTGAGGAATCGGCTCAATTGACCGACCCATGCGATTGGTACACCTTGGCGCCTGCAGTTACCAAACATCAGCAGGAACTACACAGGGACGTGCCATGCAAAGCCAAGAGATCAGGTCACCGGTCATTCCGGTTGTACCGTTCGCAGAAAAACGCGCCAATCATCAAGCTGAATTCAAAAACAGCGCAAAGCCCATTGGAGAAGCTGCTATGGAATCTCGCGTCGTTGAATTGGAGACACACCTCAAATACATCCGACGAGACATGGATGAAGTCCGTAGTGACGTCAAATCCATAAAACACAGGCTTGCCTATTCGGCTATCGGAACAGCCGTCGTCATCGGGGTTCTGGCCTGGATCGCCAATAGCCGTTTCGACCAGGTCGTAACACTCCTGGCTCACTAAGGGTAAGCCATGAACGCAAAACCCGGTTCGATCAACCGGGTTTGCGCAGTAAGCCAGCGACAGGAGTCAGCTCAGGACTTCGCTCAGCGGGATGAAGCCCACGTAGTCACCTTCGATCAGCGTGCGATCCTCCATCACCTCAACCAGACCATCAGCCCAGGCAGCGCTACGCAGTACACCCGAGCTCTGATTCCTGTAGATAATTGCCCGGCCATTCTCCAGACGACCGCGCAAGTACTCGCGTCGATTGCCTGCTTTTGGCCATGCAAACCCTGCAGGCACCTGAAACTTCAGGGGCTCAACCTCTTTTACACCCTGTCGGCGCAGGAGATAGGGCCTTGCCAACAAAGCGAAGGTCACCAGCGTTGAAGCCGGATTGCCAGGCAAACCAATCACAGGTACGCCGCGAAAATGCCCAAATGTCAGCGGTTTTCCGGGTTTGATGGCGAGTTTCCACAACGTCAACTCGCCCTCTTCACGCAAGGCAATGCCCAGAAAGTCAGCCTCTCCCACCGAGACACCACCGGTGGAAAGGATCAGGTCGACATCTTTCAATTCACTAAGGCGAGTGCGGGTGGTCGCTAAATCATCCGGAAGAATTCCGGCATCGATCACCTCACAGCCCAGGCGCTGCAACCAACTGCACAGCAACACTCGATTGCTGTTGTAGATCTGTCCCGGCCCCAGAGGCTGACCTGGTTCAATCAGTTCATCCCCGGTGGACAGAACAGCAACACGAACCTTGCGAATCACGTCCAGCTCTGCACATCCCAGCGATGCGGCCAGCCCCTGTTCGATCGGCCCGAGGCGCGTGCCGGCTGGCAGAATCAATTCACCAACAGTAGCTTCCTGGCCTTGAGGACGAATGTTTTGTCCTGGGGCCATGGTTTCGGTGAAACGTACTCGCTCATCCGCCTGAACCTCGGTGTTTTCCTGCATCTCGACGCAATCTGCACCAGCGGGCACTGGCGCACCGGTGAAGATTCGTGCACAGGTGCCAGGCTTCAAGGGCTCTGGAGCCTGACCGGCAAAAATCTTCTGGCTGACCACCAGTGGCTCTCCAGTCCAGTCGGCCACGTGCAAGGCATAACCATCCATGGCACTGTTGGGCCAAGGTGGCAGATCAAGCGTCGAGATCAGATCATCGGCCAGCACCCGGCCATGAACCTGCCCCAATGACAAGCGTTCACGCTCACGAATCGGTGAGGCTTCGGCCATTGCCAGCAAGCGTGCCAGTGCCACTTCGACAGCCATCAGACTGCCAGTCTTGCCTGGCTTACCCGCGGGATTCACAGGGTGCCGCCTGTTTGAGATGAGCGACGAAGTTGCACGGGCGGTGCCGCGAATCCAGTTGCTCGGCAAGAATGCCATCCCAACCGGTGCGCACGGCGTTGGTCGAACCCGGTAAACAGCAGACCAGCGTGCTATTGGACAAGCCGGCCAGGGCACGGGACTGAACAGTAGAAGTGCCAATATCCGCCACCGATATCTGCCTGAACAGCTCACCAAAACCGTCGACCTGTTTATCCAGCAGGCAACTCACCGCTTCCGGAGTGCTGTCGCGTCCCGTGAAACCGGTACCGCCAGTGATCAGCACCACCTGCACGACATCGTCGGCAATCCAGTTGGCGACTTGCGCGCGAATTTTGTAGAGATCATCTTTGAGCAGAACCCGGGCCGCCAGGTTATGGCCGGCAGCGCTCAAACGGTCGACGAAGACCTGGCCTGAGGTATCGGTTTCCAGGGTACGGGTGTCGCTGACCGTCAGCACCGCGATGTTGAGCGGTGCGAAAGGTACATCAGCCTTGGCTTTCATAGGCTCATCCAGTTGTAGGAGAAACAGCCCGGTGTTATATCACAGCGCCTCATTTTTTCGCCGCCCCCATGGAGACCTGCCATGACCTCGAATACACATTTGCCGCCCTGCTCCATTCTGCTCCTGGCAGGTGGTCGTGGCCAACGCATGGGCGGTCAGGACAAAGGGCTGCTGGAATGGCACGGCGAGCCATTGATTGCCCACTTGCACCGCAAGACCCGTTCACTGAGCGATGACCTGATCATCTCCTGCAACAGAAACCTGGAAAAATACGCGCCCTACGCCGACCAGCTGGTTCATGACGATGAAGGCGACTTTCCTGGCCCCCTGGCCGGTATTCGCGCAGGCCTGAAAGCCGCCCGCCATACGCATCTGCTGGTGCTGCCTTGTGATGTACCGCGCATCGATGCCGCGCTGCTCGATAACATGCGCGAAGCAGCCAGCCAGCACCCGGACCTACCGTTGATGCTGCGCCATGGTCAACACTGGGAACCCTTGTTGTGCATTATCCCCGTGGCACTCTTGGCAGATTTCGACAGTGCCTGGAACGAAGGCGAACGCAGCCCGGGTCGCCTCATGCGCAAACTGGGCGCTACTGCCCTGCAATGCCCCGACAATGACCCGCGCCTGGCCAACCTCAACACACCAGAACTATTAAGTGCACACAACACTGTGTCAGACTGACAGGAGAAGGAACTTGCGCGCGCTGCACACGTCTCAAGCTCAGTAACCAAAAGAATTCATATTCGGAGACACACTCATGACTCAACGGACCCTCGCCACTTTCATGCTCGCACTGGGCCTCGCTACCCTCGCCGGTTGCGCATCGCCTACAGTGATCACCTTGAATGACGGTCGAGAAATCCAGGCTGTCGACGCACCACAGTTCGATAAAGATTCGGGTTTCTACGAATTCGAACAACTGGATGGCAAGCAGACCCGCATCAACAAGGATCAGGTTCGTACCGTTAAAGAGCTGTAATTTTTGCGGTGACAACCGGATATGGAAAAGCCCGCTTTATGCGGGCTTTTTCGTGGCTGAATATCAGCAGATTTGCTGAACTCGAGATCACCACTGCAGAGTAATGGTACTTTCGAATACTCTTTCCTGGCCGGTGACCGGATCCACAAACCGTAGCCCCTGAGCGAGCAGTTTCAAAGGGTTGGCGTAGTCATCCTCAACATCCTTGAGTACCTGCGGATAAAACGGATCGTTGCAGATACTGGCGCCCAAGGCGGTCATGTGCACCCGCAACTGATGTTTCTTGCCCGTCACTGGGTAAAGCGCATAACGCCAGAGGTCACAGTTCTTCTCCCTGACCTCGACTGCCGTCTCGGTATTGCTGACGCCCGGACCTTCCTGCATGCGGAAGAAAGGCTCACCATCAATGAGCCGGCTCTTATGGACCAATGGAAAAGAGAGTTCAGGCAACGCTCGGGCAATTGCTTCGTAGCGCTTTTCGATCTGCCGCGTAGGAAACAACGACTGATAGGCAGAACGGCTCTGAGGGTTGGCGGAAAACAGCACCAGCCCCGCTGTGTGCCGGTCAATGCGATGCAAAGGCACCAGATGCGGGTTATCGAGTCGACGGATCAGCCGTCGCAACAGGGTCTGCTCCACGTATTCACCCGCCGGAGTCACTGGCAGAAAATGCGGCTTATCCGCCACGACCAAATGCTCATCCGCGTACAGAATCGACTCAACCACCGGGATCGGCTTTTCGTCCGGCACCTCACGGAAATAATGAATCCGCAAGCCTTCCTTATAAGGCAGATCAAGGGCGATCGGCATGCCGTGACCGTCGAGGACACGACCGCGAGCGATTCTGTCCAGCCATTGTTCACGACCGATGGCGCTGAAGTGTTCGCACAGACAATCGAGTACGGTCTGCCACGGACCAGGCGGCAAGTAGAGCGTGCTGGCCTGGTTGTGTGCAGCAGAAAAAGATGAAGTGGACATACGAAAGCTCTAACCCTCAATACAGGGCAGCATTATCCAACAGCGGCCGGAACGAACCTAGAAGAGAATCCTCAAGCCGGTATCTGCGTGCGCGCTGCCGCTTCGGTGAACTCCTTGAGCCAGCGCAGCACATCGACTGCCTCCCAGCGACCAGGGTCATAAAGCGCATACAACAAACCCTGATAGCCCACGACATCTAGCTGCCGGTGATAGCCCGCACGCTGGAACAAGGCTTCGATTTCGGCGAAACAGGTATTGAAATGCAGTTTATTGAAGGGAGTTTTTCCTTCTGTCACCAGACCATCCAGACGCAATTCGAGGACAGCCTCGCGTACCACGTCGGCCGACATCCGGTTCACGCTGTTCTTCAATTGTTCGACATTGACCACGATTCATCCCTCTCACGCCCGGACCGCCTGCCCAAACCCGAGAACCAGAGGAGCAAGGCAGGCATCACGAATAACTGTATACGCATACAGTATCCGATCAGCACCGGTAAAGCCAAGGGGATCCATCGCAAAGTTCGACAGGCGGAACATCGCCACCGCAACAACCGCTTAACGCAGGAACGCTACTACCTGATCGGCACTGAACGGCCAGCCCAGCTCAGCACCAGTATCGACCCGCCGCAATACCGGAATACGCAGACTGTAAGCTTCGAACCATGTTTCGTCGTCCGCGATATCCACCAGTTCCACCAGCAGACCGCGCTCGACAAATTCCATCAGCATGGCTTCGGCGACTTCACAGAGATGACACCCAAGGGTGCCGAACAGCTGACATTCAGGAAGCATGAGCGCTCAACCGAAAAAATTAAGTCATCATTCTAGGCCTGCCCCGAAAAGCCGTCGAGCCATTGAATACTCTACCCTTGAGCCATAACGGCAACGGATCGCGGCAATACGCTGACGCACATCATTCGTCTTCAATACCCATTGCGCGATGCTCACGGATTATTTGCCTCTACGCTTGAATTGCCCGCGCCCATCACCGGAGTTTTTTTGTGTTCGCCAACCTGCTGATCATCCTCGCCTCCTCCCTGGTGATGATTGCACTGTTCCAGCGCCTGCGATTGCCACCGGTGCTGGGTTACCTGTGCGTGGGACTGATGATCGGGCCGACAGCATTCAACTGGGTGGATGAAAGCGAAGAGCTGCCGGACCTCGCCGAGTTGGGCGTGGTGTTTCTGCTGTTCTCCCTTGGACTGGAATTTTCCCTGTCGAAAATGCTCGTGTTGCGCCGAGTGGTGTTTGGGCTTGGCAGTCTGCAGGTGCTGTGCTCCGGGATGCTGCTAGGTGGTTTGCTGATACTGCTCGGTATGCCGATCACGCCTGCGCTGTTACTCGGCGCCGGCCTGTCGCTGTCTTCCACGGCCATTGTCAGTAAAGAGCTGAGCAGTCTCGGCGAGATTTTCAGCAGCCACGGCCAGAATGCCATCGCCGTGTTGCTGTTCCAGGACGTCGTGGCGGTATTGCTGCTGACCCTGGTGCCGGTGTTCGCTGGCAGCAGCGACCAGGCCTGGTATTGGGCGCTGCCACTGACGCTGGGTAAAACCGTCGTATTGTTCGTCGGCCTGCTGCTGGCCAGTCGCTGGTTGCTGCCGCGGCTGTTCCATGAAGTGGCGGCTGCCCGTTCCCCGGAACTATTCGTGCTACTGGCGCTGGTCATTGTTCTGCTGACGGCGTGGCTGACGCACCTGCTCGGTCTCTCCCCTGCCCTGGGTGCGTTTCTCGCCGGCATGCTGCTGGGGGAAAGCCATTACCGGCACCAGATCGAGGCCGACATCCGCCCGTTCCGCGACATCCTGCTCGGGCTGTTCTTCGTCAGTATCGGCATGCTGATCGACTTGCAGTTGTTCGTCAGCCACGGCCTGCTGATTCTCGGCCTGACCCTGGGGTTGCTGCTGCTCAAGGGCAGCGTCGTTGCACTGCTGGTCAAATGGCGTGGCAGCGATGGCGAAACCGCCTGGCGCAGCGGCCTGGCATTGGCCCAGGGCGGCGAGTTCTGCTTTGCGCTGATGGCACAGATGCAGCAGAACAAACTGATGCCCGCGGATTTTGGCGGCCTGTTGCTGGCGGCGACCTTTTTTTCGATGCTCGTTACGCCGTTGTTGCTGCGCGCCGCCCCCCACATCGCTACACGCCTGCATCGCAAACCCAACGAAGAAGCAAAACTTGAAGAAATCAGCGCGCTCAATGCCGGGTTACACAACCATGTCGTTATATGTGGCTACGGTCGTGTAGGTCAGTCAATCGGACGCGCACTACGCAACGCGCAGCAACCCTACATCGCACTGGATACTGATCCAGTGCGTGTGCACGAAGCCGCCGCTGGTGAAACCTGTGTGCATTATGGCGACTCACGTCGCGGTGAACTGCTGGTCGCGATAGGGCTGGAGCGCGCCAGGCTGTTGGTGATCGCCGTGGATCAGGCCGACATCGCGTTGCTGATCCTCAAGGAAGCGCGGCGACTCAACGCGGCCGTGCCGATTCTGGTGCGCACGCGCGACGACAGCCAGTTGGCCGAGTTGAAGGCAGCCGGCGCCAGCGAAGTCGTGCCTGAACTGCTGGAGTCGAGCCTGATGCTCGCCTCCCATGCGCTGATCATGCTGGGATTACCTGCGCATCAAGTGCAGGAGCGGGCTGACCAGATACGGCACGACCGCTATCGTCTGCTGCACGGTTTCTATCCAGGCGCTGACGACGAAGAGACCTAGTCGTGGCTCACAGCCCCAATCTTGTGCACCGACAAGTCAGCGCCGTAATACTCTTCTTCCTGACTCAGACGCAGACCATGGAACGCCTTGATCGTGCCATACACGGCAAAGCCACCAGCCAGCGCCACAACCACCCCCAACGCAGTGCCGATCAACTGGCTGATCAGACTCACGCCGCCCAGCCCACCCAACGCGCTTTGGCCGAAAATGCCGCAGGCGATTCCGCCCCAGACGCCACACAAACCATGCAACGGCCAAACCCCCAGCACATCGTCGATGCGCCATTTGACTTGAGCCGCAGTGAAGCACCAGACAAACAATGCGCCGGCGATGACGCCAGTGATCAGCGCGCCCACCGGGTGCATCAGATCGGAACCGGCACAGATCGCCACCAGTCCGGCCAGCGGGCCGTTATGCAGAAAGCCCGGGTCATTACGCCCGACGATCAGCGCCGACACGGTACCGCCGACCATGGCCATCAGCGAGTTCACCGCCACCAGTCCGCTGACACCTTGCAGGGTTTGCGCGCTCATCACGTTGAAACCGAACCAGCCAACGATCAGGATCCACGACCCCAGCGCCAAAAAGGGAATACTCGAGGGCGCGAACGCCACCAGTCGCCCTTCGCGATAACGACCATTGCGCGGCCCGAGCAACAACACCGCCCCCAGGGCCAGCCAACCGCCCATGGCGTGAACCACTACCGAGCCGGCGAAATCATGGAAGCTGGCGCCAAAGCGCTCCAGCAACCAGGCTTGCAGGCCAAAGTTGCCGTTCCAGATCATGCCCTCGAAGAACGGATAGATGAACGCCACGATCAGTGCCGTTGCACACAACTGCGGGACGAAGCGGGCACGCTCGGCGATGCCACCGGAAATGATCGCGGGTATCGCCGCAGCAAACGTCAGCAGGAAGAAAAACTTCACCAGCCCATAGCCATGATCCGCATTGATCACGGCCGCCGGTTGCATGAAGGTCACCCCATAGGAAATCCAATAGCCTATAAAGAAGTAGGCCAGGGTCGAAATGGCGAAATCGCTGAGGATCTTCGACAAGGCATTGACCTGGTTCTTTTGTCGAACCGTGCCGACTTCAAGAAAGGCGAAACCGGCGTGCATCGCCAGCACCATGACCGCGCCGATCAAAATGAACAACGTATTGGAGCTATGGACCAGACTGTCCACAGCGCTTTGCAGATTATCCATGGGGTTGGCAGACCTGAAGGCTAAAAAAGCACCAAAGCAGTTCGCGCAGACAATTCATGCACCAAGTTGCGACTTGCCGGGATCCGCAGATTGATCCCGGTGAGCCGCTTTGGCGCACAAGGTTGGAACCTTTGCGCGAGTTTTCATTATTTGAGATAAGGTTTTGCTCGAATCCTGCCCAGCAACAGCGCAACGGCGCAGGCAGGCGCACCACGACGTAGCAAAAGTTGTACCAGTCATTTGTACTGAACCTTCGCGCAAGGCTCATACTCGAACGTTTCAGAAGCCACTTACGGAGATCCACCCATGGCCAGTATCAAGGCAAAGACTGCTCAAGAAATTCTGATGAACGATTTTCAGACTCTGGTCAGCGACACCGAACGCTTGCTGGAACACACCGCAACGTTGGCCGGCGATCAGGCTGATGAGTTGCGCGAGCAAATCCACGACAGTCTGCTGCGTGCCCGCGAAACCTTGAAATTGACCGAAGACTCCCTGCGCGAACGCAGCAAGGCCGCCGTTACCGCCACCGAAGACTACGTCCAGGCCAACCCATGGCAATCGGTCGGGATCGCGGCCGGCGTGGGTTTCCTGCTTGGCTTGCTGGCCACTCGGCGCTGATATGGCGATCGGCGAATCCGGCTCGTCCGCGACGGGCCCAAGCTCCTCACCGCGGCGCCTGGGTGCCGCTTTTCTTGGACTGTTGCACAGCCATGTCGAACTGTTCGGCATCGAATTGCAGGAACAAAAAGCCCGCACGGTAAGCCTGTTGCTATTCGCAGGCCTGGCGCTGGTTTTTGCCTTGCTGTTGCTGGTGGGGTTGTCGACGCTGGTGTTGATCCTGTTTTGGGACACCTATCGCCTGGCGGCCATCATCGGGCTCTGTGTTTTCTACACACTCGCGGCCATTTTCTGTGCGATGCGCTTGAGCGCGGCGATTTTCGATGAATCCTCGCCCTTCCACGGCACCTTGGAAGAGTTGGCCAACGATCGGGAGCGCCTGCTGCCATGAGCCTGCCTGAACTGCCTCACAACAGCTCACGCACCGAAATGCGCAAGGCGCTGATTCGCCTGCGCATGGAAATGCATCGCCAGGAAATCCGCCACGAATCCGCGCAACTGCTGCAACCCTTGCAGCGCGTGCGCGGGATGACGCAAAACCTGCAGGATGGCTTCGGCATCAAGCACGCTCCACTCTGGGGCGTGGCAGCCGTTACCTTGCTGGGCTTTCTGACGGGTAGGGGCGCCAAGAGCGGTGGCGTCAGCAGCCTCACTCGACTGGTTCGTCTGGGCGCCACGCTGGGGCCATTGATCAAGCTGGTCATGCAAGGCTCTTCGCGTAACCACTAAGGCCGTTATCTGGCTGCATTCTTGCAACATCGGGATTGGACCTCTTTATCGAGGGGTTCAATCCTGCGTGCCTACCCGGTGAACAGGTTTTATCCAATAACAAGACCTGACCAAGGAGGCCTCGTGATCGACGGGCAACCGCTCGCCTGTTTTCAACCATTCATCGATACCGCCACCGGCCGTATCGCTGGTGTCGAGGCACTGGGAAGATTGCGCCTGGCCGACGGTCAACTGGCCTCGGTGGGGCCGCTGTTCGCCGACCCGCGAACGCCCGCCATCGCCCTGCGTCGCCTGGATCGCCAGATCCGCGATAACGCGCTGAGCCGCCTGCATGAAGCGCCCTCGGACTGGTTTCTGAGCCTGAACATTTCGCCACGCTGGATCAACCGCTTGCGACAGGACCAGGCTCTACCGAGCCTCAAGCAATTGAGCAGGCACAACGTCGACCCGAAACGCATTGTCTTCGAGATCACCGAACTGGGGGGCGATATTCAGCGCCTGACCGAAGTCGTGGCACGTTACCGACAGGCCGGCGCGAGGATCGCCATCGATGATTTCGGTGCCGGATACTCTCAACTTGATCGCGTACTCGCGCTGCAACCGGACATTCTCAAACTCGACATGCGCTTGTTCCAGGCCGCTGCGCTAGGTGGACCGAGCAGCGACGTGGTCAAGGCTCTGGCGCAAATGGCGGAGAAAACCGGTTGCTGGATCATCGCCGAAGGGGTGGAAACCGAAACTCAACTGAGTTTTGCCCTGGAGTGCGGTTCGCGCTACGTTCAAGGTTTTCTGTTTGCCCGGGCACAAGCCGGTTTCTTTGCCACGGACGCCTTTGTCGAGCGCTTCGCGCAACTGCGTCAGCGCTATGTTCAGCAGAAGCTGGATGAGCGCGGTCGCCTGATGATCATGCGCCAGCAACTCAGCGAGCTGATGACCATCCTGCAAGCATGGGCTCAGGCCCACGCGCCGCTCAGCGCCTTGCCACAACTGGATGCATTTCCCTGGCTGCTGCGCTTCTACCAATGCGACCGCCACGGCACGCAGCTGACGCCCAACCTTGAATGGCGCAACAACGGCTGGGAGGCCGACAATCGCTACCTGGGCCACAACTGGTCATGGCGCCCCTACTTCTATCACCTGCTGGCAGAGGGTTGGGATGAGCGAAGACTGACGCTCTCCAATACTTACCGCGATGCCACCAGCAATCAGTACTGCCTCACCGCCGGGCAATTTTTCGACCACGGCGAGCGACTGCTGCTCATCGATATCGACGCCGCCGGGCTGTAGTTCCGCTTGCAGGTCCGGACGCGAACCCGGAAGCTTAAGCAATCAAACACCTGACGGAGAGAACCCGCCTTGGATTGGCAAACCCTGCTTACCCGCGAACGCCTCGGAAAGCCTCTGCACAGCCCGGAAGAACTCGGCCGCAGTCCTTTCCATAAAGACCACGACCGGATCATTTTCTCGGGCGCGTTTCGCCGCCTCGGTCGCAAGACCCAGGTCCATCCAGTCACCAGCAACGATCATATCCACACGCGCCTGACCCACTCGCTGGAAGTCAGCTGCGTCGGCCGTTCGCTGGGCATGCGCGTTGGCGAAACCATCCGTAGCGCCCTCCCTGACTGGTGCGAGCCCAGCGACCTGGGCATGGTGGTGCAATCGGCTTGCCTGGCCCATGACATCGGCAATCCGCCCTTCGGCCATTCCGGCGAAGACGCGATTCGCCACTGGTTCCAACAAGCCGCCGGCCGTGGCTGGCTGGATGCAATGAGCGAAGTCGAACGCAATGACTTCCTCAATTTCGAAGGCAATGCCCAAGGCTTCCGGGTACTCACCCAGCTGGAATATCACCAGTTCGACGGCGGCACCCGGTTGACCTACGCCACGCTGGGTACTTATCTGAAGTACCCATGGACGGCAAAACACGCGGATTCTCTGGGCTACAAAAAACACAAGTTCGGCTGCTATCAGAGCGAATTGCCGCTTCTGGAACAAATCGCCCATAAACTCGGCCTGCCGCAACTCGAGGAACAGCGTTGGGCGCGCCATCCGCTGGTGTATCTGATGGAGGCTGCCGATGACATCTGCTACGCGCTGATCGATCTGGAAGACGGTCTGGAAATGGAGTTGCTGGAATACGCCGAAGTCGAGTCCCTGTTGCTGGACCTTGTGGGTGACGATCTGCCGGAAACCTATCGCCAGCTCGGCCCGCAGGATTCGCGCCGGCGCAAACTGGCGATCCTGCGAGGCAAAGCCATTGAACACCTGACCAACGCCGCAGCCCGGGCCTTTGTCGAGCAACAGGACGCGTTGCTGGCCGGCACGCTGCCCGGTGATCTGGTGGAGCACATGCACGGCCCTGCCAAGCGTTGCGTCCTGAATGCCAAGGACATGGCGCGGAAAAAAATCTTCCAGGACAAGCGCAAGACCCTGCATGAAATCGGCGCCTACACCACGCTGGAAATCCTGCTCAACGCCTTCTGCGGCGCGGCACTGGAACAGCACAACGGGCGAACGCCGTCCTTCAAGAGTCGCCGAGTCCTCGACCTGCTGGGTAACAATGCGCCCGATCCTCACGGCTCATTGCACGCCTCGTTTCTACGGATGATTGATTTCATCGCCGGCATGACCGACAGCTATGCAAGCGAAATGGCGCTGGAGATGACCGGTCGTTCGAGCCACTGATGAGACCTGGGTGATCAGCCATTACGCAGCCTGCAATGGTTGATTTGCCTCTCAAAATCCAAGTGCACTCAACGTTCGCCGAATCCCCCTACAACACGCGCTGAGCTAACTGATCGATTATTCGGTAACCTCGCGAAATAATCTCGCTTCCTTCAGTTCGACAGAAGAAGCGTGAATACTCCTATGTTCAAAGACGATCTGCGCATCTTGCTGGTGGAAGATCATCCCTTCCAACTCCGGGCGACTCAATATCTGCTTGAGAGTTACGGTTTCACCCAATTGACCACCACCGACAGTGCCGATGGCGCCTTGCAACAAATGCTCAAGGCGGTGCAGCCATTTGATATTCTTTTGTGCGATCAATGTCTGCCCGACCTCTCCGGTCTTGATCTGGTCGAATTCGCCAGCCACCGGGGGATGATTAGACAGGCAATACTGTTAAGTAGCCTGACATCCGCTGAACTGGATGAACTTGAAAAAAAGGCCAACGAACACGGACTGCCCTTATTGGGGTACTTGATCAAACCGCTGAAACAATCCGAATTTAGAAACTTGTTGACCTTGGCTTCATTGTAAAAAAACGCACACCAAACGCACTAAAAAATCCAGGTCAAACACAACTCAGAACTTACAATTAAATACTTCCAACCTCTCGACTAACGATCAACAACCTTTACCCTTCTTCATAAAAAACCTAGTTGATACGTAGTCCCATTCTTCTTCAGCTGTAGGATTGTTCCTATATTGCCGCTGCAGGTCCGTCAGCTCATGCGTCGCCTCAACTATCTGAGCTAAGGTGCGCGCTTTATTAGAGCTCGTATGGGATTTGATTATGAACTCCGTTTTTATTGTCGACGATCACCCGGTCATCCGCCTTGCCGTCAGAATGTTGCTTGAACATGAAGGTTACAAAGTCGTCGGCGAAACTGATAATGGGGTCGACGCCATGCAGATGGTTCGCGAATGCATGCCTGATCTGGTCATTCTCGACATCAGCATTCCCAAACTGGATGGACTGGAGGTTCTCGCCCGTTTCAACGCAATGAGTACCCGCCTGAAAACATTGGTATTAACAGCACAATGCCCGACACTTTTTGGTATTCGTTGCATGCAATCCGGCGCATCGGGATATGTGTGTAAACAGGAAGACCTGAGTGAACTGGTCAGTGCTATAAAGGCCGTATTGTCAGGTTACAACTATTTCCCAAGTCAGGCATTGAATCCTGTTCGCTGTGATGACGCGCGGTTCGCCGACCTGGAACTGTTCAAGTCAGTCAATGACCGGGAACTGATGGTATTGCAACTCTTTGCCCAAGGCCGCACCAACAAGGAAATTGCCAAAGGCATGTTTCTGAGCAACAAGACTGTCAGCACTTATAAAAAACGCCTCATGCAGAAACTCAAAGCCAAATCCCTGGTTGAACTCATCGATATGGCAAAACGTAACGCGTTAGTGTGAGAGACAGGATGCCCAGTCGTATAAAGGATTATCTGACACTCATGGCCGCAGGTTTATGCCTGAACACCTCAGTGGCCGCTGCGCAGACCGTCAGCGAGAACTACACCCTGATGAGTCGCTCGATGGCCGGACACCAGGAAGTCCAACTGGATAAATCACAACGACAATGGATTGAGAGTAAACGAGAACTGATCCTTGGCACGTCAGCCCCGGACTACCCCCCTTTCGACCTGACCATCAGTGGTCACGACTACGAAGGTTTTACCGCCGATTACGCAGGTATCCTTGGCAAAACCACCGGTTTGCCAATCAAGGTTCTGCGCTTTGCGTCCCGGGAGGACGCGATCGAGGCACTCGAAAACGGCGAGATCGATTTGCTGGGGACCGCCAATGGATTCGAAGCTCACAACGCTGACATCGTACTTTCCACCCCCTACGCCGTGGACCAGCCGGTTCTGGTGACACGCGAAGGAGAAACCAGATCCTTGACCGATGGCCTGTCCGGTCTCCGGCTGAGCATGGTGTATCACTATTTGCCGCTGAAGGAGGTCAAGGCCATGTATCCGGGGGCGATCATCACGTCCTTTCCGTCCTACCAGAATGCGATCAATGCCGTTGCCTTCGATCAAGCCGACGTTTTTCTGGGTGACACCATTTCCACCCATTACATGATCAACAAGGGGTATCTCAACAACATCCGCATGGCCAACTTCGGTAAACACGAAGCCCACGGTTTCAGCTTTGCGGTGCACAAGGCCAACCCGCAACTGCTCGGGATCATCAACGCAATACTCATGGCCATCCCCACCAACGAACGAGACAACATCGCCAAACGCTGGAGTGCCGGCAGTGACATGCTTCTCACCGATCAAAAACTGCAACTCACCGACAACGAAGAACGCTGGCTGGCACAACACCCGGTAGTGCGGGTGGTGGTCAATGAGGCTTTTGCGCCGCTGACATTTTTCGACAGTGATGGCAACTTTCGTGGGGTTACCGCCGACTTGCTCGAGCTGATCAGATTGCGCACCGGTTTGCGCTTCGACGTCCGTCGCAGCCGCAGTGATGACGAGATGATCGAGCAGATCAGGGACAATAAGGCCGACTTGATCGCCGCCCTGCTCCCCAGCGCCCAACGTGAATCGACGCTGAACTTCACCCGCCCCTATCTGCAAAACTCCTTTGTCCTGTTGACTCGCAAAGCCGCCGACAGCCCGACAAGCCTTGCGCAGTTGCAGGACAAACGCCTGGCAATCGCCCAAGGCAATCCCCTGGTGGATTACCTGCGCAGCGAGTTCCCGCGGATCAGGCTGATTGAAACGCCTGACACGTTCAGCGCCGTGGAGTTGCTGGCCGAGGGCAAGGCAGAAGGTGCGGTGAATTCACTGGTGATTGCCAACTACTTCATCTCATCGCAGCTCTTCGAGCAAACACTTCAAATCAGTACCACCATCGGTACCCAACAGGCCGCGTTCTCCCTGGCCACAGGCCGAGATTCCAAAGAACTGAACGCCATCCTCAACAAGGCACTGCTGAGCATTGCGCCGGAAGAACTGGGCATCATCAACAGCCGCTGGCGCGGCTATTCGGCGTCCTCGCAAAGTACCTGGCGCAACGTTTACCGAGTGTTCTATCAGGTCGTTATCGGTGCCGGAGTGTTATTGCTGATATCCGTTGCCTGGAACGCTTACATGCGTCGCCAGATAAAGCAGCGTCAGGCGGCCGAGCGCGCGTTGAACGATCAATTCGAATTCATGCGATCACTGGTCAACGGGACGCCTCATCCCATCTACGTCCGCGATCGCCAGGGACTGCTGCAAAGCTGCAACGACAGTTACCTGGAAGCTTTCTGCACGAGACGTGAAGACGTCATCGGCAAAGGCGTCATGCAAGCCAACATGAGCAATGCGTTCGAAGCCCGGGAATATCAGGCCGATTACCAGCGCGTCGTGGCCGAGGGCAAATCGCTGATTCTCGATCGCGCGCTGCATATCGGCGACCGCAGACTGACGATTTACCACTGGATTCTTCCCTACCGTGATTCGAGCGGTGAAGTACAAGGCATCATTGGCGGCTGGATCGACATCAGCGAACGGCGGCAACTGTTCGATGATCTGCGCTATGCCAAAGAGCGTGCCGATGAAGCCAACCGAGCCAAAACCACTTTTCTGGCGACCATGAGCCATGAGATCCGCACCCCGATGAATGCGGTCATTGGCATGCTCGAACTCACGCTGAAACGCATCGATCATGAGCACCCGGATCGCCCGGCCATCGATGTGGCGTACAACTCGGCTAAGGACCTGCTGGAGCTGATCGGGGACATTCTCGACATTGCACGGATTGAATCCGGACGGCTGAGCCTGAGCCCTGAACGGGTCAATCCAAGTGAAATCGTGGCCTCGGTGGTGCGGGTCTTCGATGGACTGGCGCGCCAGAAAAGTCTCCGGCTGCTGCTGGAATTTCGCCCTGCCAATCCGGGGTTTGATGTCCTGTTGGACCCGATGCGCTTCAAGCAGGTCTTGTCCAATCTGGTCAGCAATGCCATCAAGTTTACGGAGCAAGGCCAAGTCAGGATCATTGTCGACTTGCACCCGACCGCCGAGCCTGAGCGGGTCCGGATGCTGTTGCAGGTTCACGACAGCGGCATAGGGATCAACGAACAGGATCAGCGGCGGCTGTTCGAACCTTTCGCCCAGGCCGATCACTCCGGGCAGTCAGCCAGAGGCGGTGCGGGGCTTGGACTGGTGATCAGCCGCAGCCTGTGCGAAATGATGGGCGGCAGCCTGCAATTGAGCAGCCAGCCGGGTGTCGGCACTCAAGTCGAGGTGTCGTTGCACCTGGCAACACTGCCGCTCAAGCAGAAGCCAGAGACTGTTGAAGCGCAAATCCGCACCACGACGACCCCCTTGAATGTTCTGGTGGTCGACGATCACCCCGCCAATCGCTTGCTCATGTGCCAGCAACTGGAGTTTCTGGGCCACCGATTCAGCGTCGCACCGGACGGCCAGGCGGGATTTCAGGCATGGGAAGCCGAGCCGTTCGATCTGGTGATTGTCGATTGCAACATGCCGATCATGAACGGATACGAACTGGCCCGCGCCATTCGCCGACATGAACAAAAAACGCACCGCCCGCCCTGTACCGTGCTGGGCTTTACCGCCAACGCACAACCGGAAGAAATACAACGCTGCAAACAAGCCGGGATGGACGACTGCCTGTTCAAGCCCCTTACCCTGATAGCCTTGAGTCAGTGGTTTGAAGGTATCAGGCCAACCGTCCGCGATCCCGCGTTCAGCCTGCAAGGACTGCGTCTTTTAACCGGGGGCGATCCGGTATTGGACCAACGATTATTAACCGAACTGTTGAACAGCAACCGTCTGGACCGACAAGAACTGCTGGCGCTGTCCCCCTCCAAAGAGCCTCAGCCATTTCTCGACATCGCCCACAAAATCAAGGGCGCCGCCCGAATCGTCCAGGCGTCCCGGGTGATCGACAGCTGCGAGGCGCTGGAAAAGGCCTGCCATGAAGTGTTTCATCACGACGAAGTGGCCGATTGCAGCAAGGCTATAGAGCGCGCCATGCTCGAATTGGAGCAAGCATTGCAGCAACAGATCGGCCAAAACGACAAAAGCAGAATGACAGAGCCTTAACTATGCTTGGACGCTGAGCAGTGTGTTAACCATCATGGAGAGACCCGCAATGCCCAGCCCACTGCGCCCGGATCAACGGCGGTTTCCCCTGCACGTCCATATCAGCGTGATGTTCACTTTCCTGCTGTTGCTGACTGGCGTGGTGCTGGGCGTTTTCAACTACCAGCAAACCACGCAGATCATTCTTTCCAGCAGTGAAAAGCTCTTCAACCGTATCGAGCAGGACGTCCGTCTCGACCTGCACTCTACCTATGAGCCGATTCGCCATCTGCTGACCCTGCTGGCGGAATACCCGGCGACCCAGGCACCTGACCTTGCGCAACGCCTGGCGCTGCTCAAACCCTTCAGCCAGTCGCTCAAGGACAACCCCGACCTGGCCTCGTTGTATCTGGGCTATGGCAACGGTGATTTCTTCATGGTTCGGCCCTTGCGAACCCCCAACCTGAAAACGCTCCTCAAGGCACCGGATACTGCGGCTTATCAGGTGTGGAGCATTGAGCGAACAGGCAACAGCGGTCAGGTCCGCTCCCAATCATTGTTTTTCGATCAGGATCTGGCCCTCATCAGCCGCCAGGACAATCCCGACGAAACCTACGATCCGCGAACCCGCGCCTGGTATGCCAGCGCCCGCAGCGACAACGATCAGATCACCACCGAACCCTACATTTTTTTCTCCACCCGTAATGTCGGCACTACCCTGGCCCGGCGCAGCGGCGAACAGGCCATCATGGGTGCCGATCTGACCCTGGAGGAACTCTCCGCGACCCTGGCCAAACATGTTGTGACCCCCAGTACCGAAATAGTGCTGTTCGATGCTGAAGGGAACGCCATCGCGTATCCCGACAGCAGCAAACTGATCATCGACGATCAGACTGCCCGCCTGATCAAAGCCACCGACCTGAGCCCCAGCCTCGGCGCATTGCTCAACAATCCCCCCGCAGGTAATCGCCTGGATGTCGCCGGTCGTCAATGGATCGTTGCCCGCAGCCGCATGCAAGAAGGCGGCCCCCAAGGACTGCAACTGGCGCTGCTGGTGCCGGAAGATGAATTACTCGTCGATGCCTACCGCATGCGCTGGCAAGGCGCACTGATTACCCTGGCCACGCTGTTGCTGTGCCTGCCGCTGGGCTGGCTGACCTCGCGGATTCTGGTTAAACCCCTGCGCGCGCTGGTACGGGAGGCCGATGCGGTTCGCAGTTTCGACTTCAACTTTCCGGCCTCACGTCGCTCTCCCGTGCTCGAAGTCGACCAACTGAGCGTGTCGATGACGCGCATGAAAGACACCCTGGCGAGTTTTTTCCAGATCACCGACAGCCTGAGCGCCGAGACTCGCTTCGCCCCCTTGCTCGAACGGGTGTTGTTTGAAACCGTGAAAATTGGCCAGGCCCAGGCCGGTCTGATCTACCTGGGCGAAAGCGATGGCGATCGCATGGAGCCCCATGGTCTGGTCGTCAACGGCACCTCACGGGCATTGCCGTCATTTGATCTTCGAGGACACGAACTCCAGGCTCCGCAAAGCCCTGCATGGCTACAACAGCTGTCAAATGCGGACAACGTCGTCACCACGCTTGGTTTTGAACAGGCCGGGGATTTGCAGAAGGTGTTGCTTGCGCTGGAGTGCCCCCGGGTTCATCTGATCGGCATTCGGCTGCACAATCGTCATAACGAAACCGTGGGCCTGCTGGTCCTGCTGTTGGCTGATACCGGCAACCAGAGCGATCTGGAAAAACTTCGCCCGGACCGTATCGCGTTCCTCCAGGCCGTGTCCGGCGCGGCCGCCGTGAGTATCGAAAGTCAGCGTCTGCAAGCCAAACAAAAACAACTGCTGGATTCCTTCATTCAACTGCTGGCGGGGGCGATTGACGCCAAAAGCCCCTACACCGGCGGTCACTGCCAGCGAGTGCCGGCGCTGACCCTGATGCTCGCCCAAGCCGCCGCTGCCAGCCAGGACCCGGCCTTCAGTGGCTATCAACCCACCGAAGATGAATGGGAAGCGCTGCACATCGCCGCCTGGCTGCACGATTGCGGCAAGGTCACCACTCCGGAATACGTGGTCGATAAAGCCACGAAACTGGAAACGCTTAACGACCGCATCCACGAAATCCGCACCCGTTTCGAAGTGCTCAAGCGCGATGTCTGGATCAACTATTGGCAAGCCATGGCCCTGGGCGGTGACGAGCAGCACCTGGCCGAACTGCGCAACGCCACTCTGGCGGGACTGGACGATGACTTCGCGTTCGTTGCCCGCTGCAACCTGGGTGGCGAGGCGATGGCCGAGCCCGACCTGCAACGCCTGCACAGCATGGCCCAGCGCACCTGGACCCGAACACTGGATGACCGGCTGGGCGTTTCCTGGGAAGAGAACCGACGCCAGGCGCGAACCCCGGCACCGGCACTGCCGGTCAGCGAACCATTACTGGCGGACAAACCCGAGCACCTGTTCGAACGGCCCGAAGCCGAACTGATTCCAGAGGATAATCCGTGGGGGTTCAAGCTCGATGTGCCGCCCTACAAGTACAACCGGGGCGAACTCTACAACCTGAGCGTTGCCCGAGGCACCCTGACCCGCGAGGAGCGTTACATCATCAATCACCACATGGTGCAGACGATTCTGATGCTCAGCCACCTGCCCTTCCCCGGCCACCTCACCAACGTCGCGGAGATCGCCGGCGGCCACCACGAGAAGATGGACGGCACCGGGTATCCCAAACAGTTGAAGCGCGAAGAAATGAGCCTGCCGGCGCGGATGATGGCGATTGCCGATATTTTCGAAGCGCTGACCGCCGCCGATCGCCCCTACAAGAAAGCCAAGTCGTTGAGCGAAGCGCTGGGCATCATGGCCACCATGTGCCGGGACGCCCACATCGATCCTGAGGTGTTCGGGCTGTTCATCAACGCGCAAATCTACTCGCAGTACGCCGATCGATTCCTCGATCCCCAACAGATCGATGCGGTTGATCCGACAAGCCTGCTGGTCAAGGCAGGCTTGCGGGCATGATCAGCAGTCGGTCAGGCGCAGGAAAATCGCCGCCAATTGCTCGATACCGGCCTGATCTTCAGCGGTAAAACGCGCCAGTTTCGGGCTATCGAGGTCCAGCACGCCGATCAGGCGACCGCCCTTGACCAGGGGCACGACCAGCTCGCTGTTCGACGCGCTGTCGCAAGCGATGTGCCCGGGGAACGCGTGCACGTCCTCGACCAACTGGGTCTGCAAGGTCGCCGCCGCAGCCCCGCACACGCCCCGACCGAATGGAATCCGCACGCAGGCGATCTGCCCTTGAAAAGGGCCAAGTACCAGTTCTTCGTTGCGATTGAGGTAGAAACCGGCCCAGTTCAGGTCATCGAGCTGGTTGAACAGGAACGCCGAGAACTGCGCGGCGTTAGCGATGAAATCCCGCTCGTCCGCCAGCAATGACTCCAATTGCGCCCACAGCATGCCGTAGCCTTCGAGGCCCTGGCCGCTCTTTTGTAAATCGATCATGCCTTGTGCTCCAACAGCTTCAGCCCGACCCAATAGCGGGCAAATTGATACGCGCAACGTCCGTTGCGATTGCCCCGGCCCGTGGCCCAGCGCACCGCGAGGATGTCCAGTTCTTCGTCTCGCTGCCACTTAAGGCCCGCCTTGTCGGCCAGTTGACCGATCCAGTGTTCGACGACGTTGAGGAAGTGCTCCTGGGTAAACGGATAGAACGACAGCCACAATCCAAACCGATCCGACAGCGCAATCTTGTCTTCCACCGCCTCGCTGGGATGGAGTTCGCCGTCAACGCGTTTCCAGTTTTCGTTATCGCTTTCCTTTTCCGGCACCAGGTGGCGACGGTTGGACGTGGCGTACAGCAAAACGTTATCCGGCGCCTGTTCGAGAGAGCCGTCGAGCACGCTCTTGAGCACCCGGTAATCGCCTTCTCCCGACTCGAACGACAGGTCATCGCAGAACAGCACGAAACGCTGGGGCAGCCTGGCGATCTGTTCGACCACTCGCGGCAAGTCCGCCAGGTGATCGCGTTCGATCTCGATCAGCCGCAGACCGGCCTTGGCGTGTTCGGCCAGCAAGGCGCGCACCAGCGACGATTTACCGGTGCCGCGCGCGCCCCAGAGCAATGCGTGGTTGGCCGGCATGCCATCGAGGAACTGCTGGGTATTTCGCCCCAGTTGCTCCAGTTGCCGGTCGACACCGATCAGGTCGGACAAACGCATGTCGAGGCTGACTTCCAGCGGCAACAGAAACCCGCTGCGCCCCTCGCGCTGCCAGCGCGCGGCAAGGCAATGATTCCAGTCGATAACTTGCCGAGGGGCGGGCAGCAGCGGTTCGATACGGGCCAAAACGGCATCGGCGCGTTCAAGAAAAGCATTTAATCGGGAATCCACGTCTTCTCCTCGGGCACGTTCACAGTAATGATGGCGATACAGCGACGAAACACAGCGTTCGGTGTCCGGTTCATCCCTTTGCACAAGGGCTCGCGAGAACATCGGTATCCATGCATGATCGACTATGCTTGAGCAGCGAAGGGAAACGGAAGTGGTTCGACACCCCATGGATATCAAGTTCACCAACCGGCTGTCCTACAAGCAAGCCAGGCTTACTGTGCTGGTCGGTTTCATTCTGGGCACGCTGCTCAGTCTGCTGCAAATAGGCATCGATTATGCCAGCGAAGACGCCTCCATCAACCGCGAAATCCTGTCTTTGCTGGAAATCAGCCACAACCCCGCGTCCCGTATCGCCTACAACATCGACGCCGAACTCGCTCAGGAACTGACCCTGGGCCTGTTGCGCTCGCCGGCGATCATCGGTGCGCAATTGACCGACAACAACAATACCGTGCTGGCCAGCGTCAAACGCCCGGGCGTGCAAAGCGGTTATCGGGTGATCAGCGACTTCCTGTTCGGCGCCAACCGGCAGTTCGAAGACCGTCTCTACCTGGATCACTTGCCGACCGAATCCCTCGGCACCCTGAGCCTGGACGTCGACACCTATTCATTCGGCAACCGGTTCCTGCGCCGGGCCGAGGTGACCCTGCTCAATGGCTTCGCTCGCAGCCTGCTGCTGACTGGCATCCTGCTGGCGCTGTTCTATGTAATGCTGACCAAGCCGTTGGTGCGGGTCATCCGTGAACTCAGCAGTCGCGACCCGCGCAGCACGGAGTCAACGTCGCTGGAGTGTCCGACGGCCCATGAAAACGATGAAATCGGTGTACTGGTCAAAGTTGCCAATCAACAATTCGAAAACATCGCCACCGAAATCCAGCAGCGACGCAACGCCGAAAACCGCCTGACCGACTACCTCGGGCAACTGGAGAACATCGTCTCGGCCCGCACTGCGGAACTCAAGGCGATCAATTCGCGGCTCAGTCAATCCAATCAGGAACTGGAAGTCGCCCGCGGCACCGCCCTGGACATGGCCGAAGCGCGCTCGGTGTTCCTGGCCAACATGAGCCACGAGATCCGCACGCCGCTCAATGGCCTGCTGGGGATGATCGCGCTTTCCCTGGACGGCCCGCTCAATGCCGAGCAACAGCAACAGCTGTCCATCGCCCATGACTCGGGCAAAGTACTGGTGGAACTGCTCAACGATATTCTCGATTTGTCGAAGTTCGATGCCGGCCAACTGGAGCTCGAACATATTCCGTTCGACCTCGGTTCGCTGATCGAGGACACCGCCAACCTGCTATCGCAAAACGCTGCGCCGAGTGTCGAGCTGAGCTGCCTGATCGACCCGCACTTTCCGGCCCTGGTGCTCGGGGATCCGACCCGGGTCCGACAGATCGTCAGCAACCTGTTGTCCAACGCCCTCAAGTTCACCCGTTTCGGTCGCGTCGATGTGCGCCTGTCGACGTTCGGGGACGGCGTCAGAATCGAAGTCTGCGACACCGGCATCGGCATCGCCCAGGACGCCCAGGTCAAGATCTTCCAGCCCTTCACGCAGGCGGGTGCCGGCATTACTCGGCAATTCGGCGGGACCGGATTGGGCCTGGCACTGACCTACAACCTCTGCGAAGCCATGCAAGGGCGCCTCACCATCAGCTCGGAAGCAGGCTTCGGCAGCCAGTTCTGTGCGGATCTGCCGCTGCCCAGCCACACCCGCGCCCTTCCCCCGGCCTCTTTACAGGGCAAGGTCATCGCAATCACCGCCGCCAGCAGCGGTCTGGCAGAACTGCTGAAAAGTGTGTTGCCCGGCTGGGGGCTCGACTATGAGCAGCGTTCCCTCGATGACTCGTTGCTGGGCCTGAACCCGGATGTACTGATTACCGATTGCCCCGAATGCCTGTTTGGCCTGCGTCCTTCGTGTACAGCGCCCATTCTGCTGGTCACCGCTTACGGCAGTTTCATGCCCAGCGAAGAAGCCCTCGCCCTCGCCCCCTTACAGCAACAGGCGCGGCCTCTGGCGCGCAACGCGCTGTACCAGACACTGCGGCGAACCCTGCAGCCGGAACTCAACACGATCAACGGTGCCCGGCTCGACACTATCTCCCCACAACGACGCGGACGCGTGCTGCTGGTGGAGGACAATCCGGTCAACCAATTGGTAGCCAAGGGGATGCTCGGAAAACTCGGTTGCGAGGTGATTGTCGCCGGTCACGGTGGCGAGGCGCTGGATCAGCTGGAGCAGAGCGAATTCGATCTGGTGCTGATGGACTGCAACATGCCGGTGATGGACGGCTATGAGGCCAGTAGGCAAATCCGTCGCAGCGGACGTTGGCCACAGCTGCCCATCGTCGCCCTGACCGCCAACGCCATGTCCGAAGAGCGCGAACGCTGTCGTGCGGCAGGCATGAGCGATTACCTGGCAAAACCCTTCCGCCGGGAAGAGTTGGCTGCCCTGCTGGACTTGTGGGTCCCTACTACGACAGTGCTTTGATTTGCCCCAAAAGGTGATCAAGACCATCGCGGAGATCGTTCAGGCGATCCAGATCCACACCGCTGTCGCATAACAGACGGGCCTTGAGCGGCCCGACCTGATCGCGCAAAGCCTTGCCGGTTGGCGACAGGCTCAAGTGCACTTCACGCTCGTCCCGCGCCGAGCGCTGACGCTGAACCAGTTGCAGTTGCTCAAGACGCTTGAGCAACGGCGTCAGCGTGCCGGAATCCAGCGCCAGACGTTCGCCCAACGCCTTGACCGTCGGCTGCTCCGGGGCTGCCTCCTGCCATTCCCACAACACCAGCATCGCCAGGTATTGCGGGTAGGTCAGGCCGAGCTGATCGAGCATCGGCTTGTAGGCGCGGATCACCGCCCGGGAAGCGGCGTACAGCTTGAAGCACAGTTGACTGTCAAGCTTCAGGGAATCGACTGACAAGGTGTTCATTTGAGCAGGGCTTCGATCTCGCGGGTCAGGTCCTGCGGCTTGGTCGCGGGGGCGAAGCGCTTGACCAACTGGCCATCCTTGCCGATCAGAAACTTGGTGAAGTTCCACTTGATGCCTTGGGAACCCAGCACACCCGGCGCGCGCTTTTTCAGTTGAACGAACAGCGGATGGGCGCCGGCGCCATTGACTTCAATCTTTTTGAACAGCGGAAAACTGACGCCGAAGTTCAACTCGCAGAACTCGGAAATCGCCCCTTCGTTGCCTGGCTCTTGCTTGCCGAACTGATTGCACGGAAAGCCCAGCACCACCAGACCTTGATCCTTGTAGGTCTGCCACAACTCTTCAAGGCCTTTGTATTGCGGAGTGAAGCCGCATTTACTCGCGGTATTGACCACCAACACGGCCTTGCCGGCGAAATCCGCCAGGGTCTTTTGCTCACCCTTGATGGTGGTGCAAGGGATGCTTAGCAGGTTGTCGCTCATGGTTCTGACTCTAAATGAGGGAAGACGAGACAAACATAGCGAGCAATTGAATTGCGTGCAATTTAAATATCCGAAGGGCGATCATCGGATCGCCCATTGGCTTATTACCCGCGGGGTACCAGGTCCAGGCACACCGAGTTGATGCAATAACGCAGGCCGGTCGGCGGCGGACCATCCGGGAACACGTGCCCAAGGTGCGCATCGCATTTGGCACAGACCACTTCGGTGCGGATCATGCCGTGGCTGACGTCACGGATCTCGACCATGGCGCTGTCACCGATCGGAGCATAGAAGCTCGGCCAGCCGCAGCCGGAGTCGAATTTGGTTTTGGAGTCGAACAGCAGCTCGTTGCAGCAGATGCAGTGGTAAACACCATCGACCTTGCTGTCGTTGTATTTGCCGGAGAACGGCCGTTCAGTGCCTTTGAGGCGGCAAACGTTGTACTGCTCCGGATCGAGCATCGCCCGCCATTCTTCCAGGGTTTTTTCCAACTTTTCCATCATCACACCTCAGCAGCTGAAAAAGCCCGATCTGTACCTTTTCCACGGATCGGGCGGCACGTATGATTGCGCCTCGTCAAACGCCAGTCTGGCAGCCAGACCTCGCGCATTCAAACGGATTTATGGGTGCTGCCTCTCAAGGCGCCAGGCCTGTGTGAATACGCAGGATTCCCAGTACGGTCGTTCATACGCCGCCTGGATCGTTCATTTTCGGGAACACATCGCCATGCAGGTCAGCAAATCGAACAAGCTCGCCAACGTCTGCTACGACATTCGCGGCCCAGTGCTCAAGCACGCCAAACGCCTGGAAGAGGAAGGCCATCGCATCCTCAAGCTGAACATCGGCAACCCGGCGCCTTTTGGTTTCGAAGCGCCGGATGAAATCCTTCAGGACGTCATCCGCAACCTGCCGACTGCTCAGGGCTACAGCGATTCCAAAGGTCTGTTCAGCGCCCGCAAGGCCGTGATGCAGTACTACCAGCAAAAGCAGGTAGAAGGCGTCGGCATCGAAGACATCTATTTGGGTAACGGCGTTTCCGAGCTGATCGTGATGTCGATGCAGGCCCTGCTCAACAACGGCGACGAAGTGCTGGTGCCGGCCCCGGACTACCCGCTGTGGACCGCCGCGGTGAGCCTGTCGGGCGGCAACCCGGTGCATTACCTGTGCGACGAGCAAGCCAACTGGTGGCCGGATCTGGCCGACATCAAGGCCAAGATCACCCCGAACACCAAAGCACTGGTGATCATCAACCCGAACAACCCGACGGGCGCGGTGTATTCGAAAGAAGTCCTGCTGGGCATGCTGGAACTGGCCCGTCAGCACAACCTGGTGGTTTTTTCCGACGAGATCTACGACAAGATTCTGTACGACGATGCCGTGCACATCTGCACGGCTTCCCTGGCGCCAGATCTGCTGTGCCTGACGTTCAACGGTCTGTCAAAGTCATATCGCGTGGCGGGTTTTCGTTCCGGCTGGATCGCCATTTCAGGCCCGAAACACCACGCCCAGAGCTACATCGAAGGCATCGACATGCTGGCCAACATGCGTCTGTGTGCCAACGTGCCGAGCCAGCATGCGATCCAGACCGCCCTCGGCGGCTACCAGAGCATCAATGATCTGGTATTGCCCAACGGACGATTGTTGGAACAGCGCAATCGCACCTGGGAACTGCTCAACGACATTCCCGGCGTGAGCTGCGTCAAGCCAATGGGCGCGCTGTATGCGTTCCCACGGATCGACCCGAAAGTCTGCCCGATCCATAACGACGAGAAATTCGTGCTCGACCTGCTACTGTCGGAGAAGCTGCTGGTGGTTCAAGGCACCGCCTTCAACTGGCCATGGCCGGACCACTTCCGTGTGGTGACCCTGCCGCGCGTGGACGACCTGGACATGGCCATCGGACGTATCGGCAACTTCCTCAAGTCCTATCGCCAGTAACCTGCCTGTCACCGTGCGACGCTTGCGCAAGTCGCACGGTGATTGATTCAGCAACATTTCTTTGCGCCCTGCCGAACATCGCTGCTTCAAGCGCTAACTGATGACCGTTGAGTGCTCGCGTCTAACAACGGCGGGGCTTATGACGCTAATTGCCTGACAAACGCTTCCCGCATCGACGTCGGAAATGCCCTTCAAACAGCTAGACTGTTGCCGTAGGACACAGTTTGAAATAGTCACTTGGTTGAATAGCCTGGGTCAGCACCTTATATACCCCGCAGTACGCTACATCTTTAGCATGAGGAGATTTCTACAACCATGATGCGCATCCTGCTGTTTTTGGCCACTAACCTGGCGGTCGTGCTGATTGCCAGCATCACCCTGAGCCTTTTCGGCTTCAACGGGTTCATGGCGGCCAACGGGGTTGATCTCAACCTCAATCAGCTGCTGATTTTCTGTGCGGTCTTTGGTTTCGCCGGTTCGCTGTTCTCGCTGTTCATCTCCAAGTGGATGGCGAAGATGAGCACCAGTACCCAAATCATCAGCCAGCCGCGCACACGTCACGAGCAATGGCTGCTGCAAACCGTCGAGCAATTGTCCCGGGAAGCCGGGATCAAGATGCCCGAAGTCGGTATTTTCCCGGCCTACGAGGCGAACGCCTTTGCCACCGGCTGGAACAAGAACGACGCGTTGGTCGCGGTCAGCCAAGGGCTGCTCGAGCGTTTCTCGCCAGATGAAGTGAAGGCCGTTCTGGCCCACGAAATCGGCCACGTAGCCAATGGCGACATGGTCACCCTGGCATTGGTCCAGGGCGTGGTGAACACCTTCGTGATGTTCTTCGCACGGATCATCGGCAACTTTGTCGACAAGGTGATCTTCAAGAACGAAGAAGGCCAGGGCATCGCCTACTACGTGGCAACCATCTTCGCCGAACTGGTTCTGGGCATTCTGGCCAGCGCCATCGTCATGTGGTTCTCGCGTAAACGCGAATTCCGTGCAGACGAAGCCGGTGCACGTCTGGCCGGTACCGCCGCAATGATCGGCGCCCTGCAACGCCTGCGTGCCGAACAGGGGCTGCCGGTGCACATGCCGGACACCCTGACGGCTTTCGGCATTAACGGTGGCATCAAACAGGGGTTCGCCCGCATGTTCATGAGCCACCCGCCGCTGGAAGAGCGCATCGACGCGTTGCGTCGTCGGGGCTGATAGCTCTGCGGTGATGCAAAAAGGGGCGATCATCTGATCGCCCCTTTTTTGTGCCTTGCTGTTCCATCAACTCATCAAGCGATAAATCCGCTCTTCAAGCCGCGTAACACCGCTTTCCAGGAACTTCCAGCTCTCGCCCAGAACGTCCTGGTCCTCCAGAATCTTCAACTCCCACGAAACCCCGAACAACCGTTGCACTTCGTCATCCAGCACTGCAAAGGGCGGCCCCTCCATTTGTGCCTGGTCGTAATCCAGGGTAATCAGCAGCCCCAGCGAATCCTTCGGCACAATCCGCTTCAGATGCTCGGCGTATTGCTCCCGCATCTTCGGTGGCAAGGCGATCAACGCAGCGCGGTCGTACAGCGCACTGCAATCGGCGACATCGCCGGCCGTCAATGCGAAGAAATCACCACACCAGATCTCGATCGAGCCCGCCCGATAGACAGTAAAGGGGCCTTGGTCGCTGACGTCCGGATCAAATTGATGCTCATGGAAAAAGTCTTCCACCGCTTTTTCCGACAATTCGACGCCCAACACCTCGTGACCGCATTTCGCCAGCCACAGCAGATCCAGGCTTTTGCCACATAGCGGCACCAGTACGCGCGCACCCTCCTCCAGGCCCAGCTGCGGCCAGTACCGTTGCAGATATGGATTCACTTCCGGCAGGTGGAAGCCGATCTGATTCGACGTCCACCGCTTGTGCCAAAACTCCGGCTGCATAATTAATCCCGAAAATTCGATCAAAAGACCCTAAAACTTATATTAGATTTAGATCAATGATCTGACTGAAGATGATGCCATCTTACCCCTCAGGAGCTCATTCATGTTCCCCAGCCTGTACATATCCCATGGCTCGCCCATGTTGGCACTGGAACCGGGCGCCAGCGGGCCCGCCCTCGCTCGCCTGGCCGCAGAATTGCCGAAACCCAAAGCTATCGTAATTGTTTCTGCGCACTGGGAAAGCAATGAGTTGCTCGTCAGCGGCAATCCCAAGCCTGAAACCTGGCATGACTTCGGCGGCTTTCCGCAGGCGTTATTCGATGTGCAATACCCGGCGCCCGGCAATCCACAATTGGCCGCAGAGGTTGTCGAACTGCTGAAGAGCGATGGCCTGCCCGCACGCATCGACGCCGAACGGCCATTCGACCATGGTGTCTGGGTGCCGTTGTCTTTGATGTATCCACAAGCCGACATCCCCGTGGTGCAAGTCTCGCTACCCACCCGCGGCGGCCCGGCCCTGCAGGCCCGAGTCGGTCATGCCCTGGCCAGCCTGCGCGAACACGGCGTGCTGCTGATCGGTTCCGGGAGCATCACCCACAACCTGCGCGAACTGGACTGGCACGCCGGCCCGGAAAGCGTCGAACCCTGGGCCCAGGCATTTCGTGACTGGATGATCGAAAAACTCGCTGCCAACGACGAAACCGCGTTGCACGATTACCGTCAGCAAGCACCGAATGCCGTGCGCAACCATCCAAGTGATGAACATTTGTTGCCTTTGTATTTTGCCCGCGGTGCCGGAGGAAACTTCAGCGTGACTCACAAGGGATTCACCATGGGGGCCTTGGGCATGGACATTTACCGCTTCGGATAATGTCGCAGTACAAGCGCTCAACCTGTGGCGGCCAGGCTCAGACCACATCGACCCCGACATGAATCGCGTCGTGCCGCCAAAACTCCAGATCACAATCAATCAACCGCTCATGCTGATCGTAATTGACCCGAGCGATGCGCAACCCCGGACTCCCCACCGACACCCGTAAAGCCGCCGCCGCATCCACCGACAACGCCGTCGGCACAATCTCGAAACGCACCCGTCCGTAGTGCAAATCGTAATGCCGCGCGTACAACTCGGTAATCGACTGAGTCAAATCGAAATCGAGAATCCCCGGAAAAAACTGCGGATTCAAATAGTGCTCCACATACAACACCAGCCGCTCATCAATCTGCCGTGCCCGGCAAATCTGAATCACGCTCGACAACGCCGGCAACTGCAACCAGGCACAGACCGCCGCCGACGCCGGTTGCAACCGCGCCGAAATCACCTCGGTGGACGGCACCCGCCCCTGCGCACTGACCATCGCGTGAAAGTGACTGCGCTGCATCAGGTTGTAGGCCAGGCGCGGTGGCGACACGAACCAGCCACGGCGCTCTTCCCGATAAATCTGCCCCTGGGCTTCCAGCTGCAACAACGCTTCCCGCACGGTGATCCGCGTGGTCCCGAACAACTCACTGAGCTTGCGCTCGGCCGGCAGTTTGCTCCCGGGCGCCAACAGGCCATGGTCGAGCTGTTCCTGCAGAACCTGCCCGATGGCTGTCACCGCTTTGGTTGTCTCGATGCGCATCAACGTTACCTATCTGGACTAGACCAGCACTGTTTCGGGGCGGAACCGCAGTTCAAATCGGTTCCCTCAACTCCCGACAAGCCTAGGCACTGCACATGACTGACAGATGACAAAGCCGCCGAACGGTTGATCCAGACACCTGCAATTTCACGGCCAAGTCCTTTTATATCAGCCTATTAGCCATGGTCTACGCTTACTCCGAAGCCTGAGCATTGCAGCTCAAAAAATATAGGCCGACCGGTCGTCGACATCAAAATGTCATCAGAGGCGCCTAAATTGGCTCAGGTATTGCTGACCTAGACCAACACAACCGCAATCGCAGCGTTGAAAACGCCCAAAGGAGCTTCGGATGAAACAGCTTTTCCTGGCCTCACTGTTAGGCTCGACCATTGCCATGTGCACCGCCGCGATGGCGGCTGATAGCGATTTGAAAACCCTGGAAGCCGCGGCGAAAGCGGAAGGTGAGGTCAACAGCGTCGGCATGCCCGACAACTGGGCCAACTGGAAAGGCACCTGGGATGACCTGGCCAAAAACTACGGCCTGAAACACATCGACACCGACATGAGCTCGGCCCAGGAAATCGCCAAGTTCAAAGCTGAAAAAGACAACGCCACGGCTGACATCGGTGACGTCGGTGCAGCCTTCGGCCCGATCGCGGTCAAGCAAGATGTGGTGCAACCTTACAAACCCTCTACCTGGGATCAGATTCCAGATTGGGCCAAGGACAAGGACGGCAACTGGGCGCTGGCCTATACCGGCACCATCGCGTTTATCGTCAACAAGAAGCTGCTGCACGGTTCCGAAGCCCCGACCAAGTGGGCTGATCTGAAAACCGGTAAATACAAGGTTTCCATCGGTGACGTGAGCACCGCCGCCCAGGCCGCCAACGGTGTACTGGCCGCAGCACTGGCAAACGGTGGCGACGAAAAGAACCTGCAACCAGCGCTGTTGCTGTTCGCAGATATCGCCAAACAAGGACGCCTGTCCATGGCCAACCCGACCATCGCCACCATGGAAAAGGGTGAAATCGAAGTCGGCGTGGTCTGGGACTTCAACGGCCTGAGCTACAAGGCCAAGATGGCGAATCCGGATGATTACGTGGTGCTGATTCCATCCGATGGCTCGGTGATTTCCGGTTACACCACCATCATCAACAAATACGCGAAAAACCCGAACGCCGCCAAGCTGACCCGCGAATACATCTTCAGCGATGCCGGTCAGATCAACCTGGCGCGCGGCAACGCCCGTCCGATCCGCGCCGACCACGTCAAATTGCCGGATGACGTCAAGGCCCAACTGCTGCCTAACGAGCAGTACAAAAAGGTCACGCCGATCAAAGACGCGGATGCGTGGGAAAAGACCTCCAAGGCGCTGCCTCAGAAGTGGCAGGAAGAAGTCATCATCAACATGCAGTAATGCTGTAGATCCCACATTGGACACCTAATGGAGATCCAATGTGGGAGCGAGCCTGCTCGCGAATGCGGCTGAACATTCGACGAAGATGTTGAATGTCATACCGCTTTCGCGAGCAGGCTCGCTCCCACAGGGGGATTGGTTGCGTACTTGAATTAACTGTTTCGCGGAGTTTTGCCCCTATGAAGCACAACGTCATCCTTGTGGTGCTCGACGGCCTCAATTACGAAGTCGCGCGCCACGCCATGGGGCACCTACAGGCTCACGTTGGCGCAGGACGCGCAACGCTCTACAAACTGGAATGCGAATTGCCGGCGCTGTCCCGTCCGCTTTACGAGTGCATCCTGACCGGCGTCACTCCGATCGACAGCGGCATTGTTCACAACAATGTCTCGCGCCTGTCCAACCAGCGCAGCATCTATCACTACGCCAGCGATGCCAGCCTTGTAACCGCCGCCGCGGCCTATCACTGGGTCAGTGAGCTGTATAACCGTTCGCCGTTTATTGCCGCGCGGGATCGTCACACCGACGACCCGGACCTGCCAATCCAGCACGGTCATTTCTACTGGAGCGATCACTACCCGGACTCGCACCTGTTCGCCGACGCCGAAAACCTGCGCCTGCGTCATGCGCCGAACTTTTTACTGGTCCACCCCATGAACATCGACGATGCCGGGCACAAGCACGGCCTCGACACCCCCCAATACCGTAATAGCGCCCGCTCGGCTGACATTATTCTGGCCGACTATCTGCAAACCTGGCTCGACGCCGGCTATCAGGTGCTGGTGACCGCCGACCATGGCATGAACAACGACCGCTCCCACAACGGCCTGCTGCCGGAAGAACGCGAAGTACCGCTGTTCGTCCTCGGAGACGCTTTCAGCTTCAATGCCAACGCCGCACCGAAACAGACTGAAATCTGCGGCACCGTCTGCGAACTGCTGGGTGTGGCCCACGACAAACCTGTGTGCCGGGAGCTGCTCAAGTGAACACCATGACGCGCGGAAAATGGCTGGCAGCCTTGTGTCTGGTGCCTTTTGCACTGTTCTTTATCGTGTTCCAGATCGCGCCGCTGTCCTGGGTGATGATAAATAGCCTGCAATCGGAAGAGTTCGGTTGGGGCATCGCCAACTTCACCAGGATCTTCAATTCGAAGTTCTATCTGCAGGCGATCCAGTTCAGCCTCGAGATCAGTTTCTGGTCCAGCGTGTTCGGCATCATCATCGCCGTACTCGGCGCCTACTCCTTGCGCCGGGTCGACTCGAAGCTGCGCAACTTCGTCAACGCCTTCGCCAACATGACCAGCAACTTTGCCGGCGTGCCTTTGGCCTTCGCGTTCATCATTCTGCTGGGCTTCAACGGCAGCTTCACCATCATGCTCAAGCAGGCCGGGATCATTCAGGACTTCAACCTGTATTCGAAAACCGGGCTGATCATTCTCTACACCTACTTCCAGATTCCGCTCGGCGTGTTGCTGCTCTACCCGGCCTTTGATGCCCTGCGCGAAGACTGGCGTGAATCCGCCGCGCTGCTTGGCGCCAATGGCTGGCAGTTCTGGCGGCACATCGGTTTGCCAGTGCTGACCCCGGCGCTGCTCGGTACGTTTGTGATCCTGCTGGCCAACGCCCTGGGCGCCTACGCCACGGTGTATGCCCTGACCACCGGTAACTTCAACGTGCTACCAATCCGCATCGCGGCGATGGTTTCCGGCGACATTTCGCTAGACCCGAACCTGGCCAGTGCCCTGGCGGTGGTGCTGGTGGCGTTGATGACTCTGGTGACCATCGTGCATCAGCTGCTGTTGAAGAGGAGCTACCATGTCTCGCGCTGAACTGGGTCCCGTCGGTGTCTATCACCGGGTGGTGGTGTATTTGCTCTTTGCCATACTCTTGCTGCCGTTGCTCGGGACGCTGATCTACTCGATCTCCAGCAGTTGGTCGGCGACCATTCTGCCCAGCGGCTTCACCGTCAAATGGTACGTGGAGCTGTGGAGCGATCCGCGGTTTCTCCATTCGTTCGGCCAATCGCTGCTGGTCTGCGTCGGCTCGCTGATTCTGTCCGTGGTGCTGATTCTGCCGCTGCTGTTTGTGGTGCATTACCACTTCCCGAAACTCGATGCGCTGATGAACATCTTGATCCTGCTGCCCTTCGCGGTGCCGCCGGTGGTGTCGTCGGTGGGGTTGCTGCAACTCTACGGTTCCGGGCCGTTTGCGATGGTCGGGACGCCGTGGATTCTGATCGGTTGCTATTTCACCGTGGCGCTGCCGTTCATGTACCGGGCAATCACCAACAACCTGCAAGCGATCAACCTGCGAGACCTGATGGACTCCGCCCAACTGCTCGGTGCCAGCACCTGGCAAGCGGCGTTCCTGGTGGTGCTGCCAAACTTGCGCAAAGGTTTGATGGTGGCGTTGCTGCTGTCGTTCTCGTTCCTGTTCGGTGAGTTCGTGTTCGCCAACATCCTCGTCGGGACCCGCTACGAAACCCTGCAGGTCTACCTCAACAACATGCGCAACAGCAGCGGCCACTTCACCAGTGCGCTGGTGATTTCCTATTTCTTCTTTGTGCTGGTTCTGACCTGGGCTGCCAATATATTGAACAAGGACAAAAGCCAATGAGCTTCGTCAGCGTCCAACACCTACTGAAAAGCTACGCGGGCACCACGGTGTTCAGCGACATCAACTGTGAAATCCAGAAGGGTGAGTTCGTCACCCTCCTCGGCCCGTCCGGTTGCGGCAAGTCCACACTGCTACGCTGCATCGCCGGGCTGACCTCGGTGGATGGCGGCAAAATCCTGCTCGATGGCCAGGACCTCGTTCCGTTGAGCCCACAGAAACGCGGGATCGGCATGGTGTTCCAGAGCTACGCGCTGTTCCCCAACATGACCGTGGAGCAGAACGTCGCCTTCGGTCTACGCATGCAGAAGGTCAACGCCGACGATAGCCATAAGCGTGTTACCGAAGTGCTGAAACTGGTGGAGCTCAACGATTTCGCCGCGCGTTATCCGCATCAACTGTCCGGCGGCCAATGCCAGCGAGTCGCTCTCGCCCGGTCGTTGGTGACCCGGCCTCGTCTGTTGTTGCTGGACGAACCGCTGTCGGCCCTCGATGCACGGATTCGCAAGCACTTGCGCGAACAGATCCGTCAGATCCAGCGTGAACTCGGCTTGACCACGATCTTCGTCACTCACGATCAGGAAGAAGCCCTGACGATGTCCGACCGAATTTTCTTGATGAATCAGGGAAAGATCGTACAAAGCGGCGACGCCCAGACCCTTTACACCGCACCCATCGATTTCTTTGCCGCAGGTTTCATCGGCAACTACAACCTGCTGGACGCCGACAGCGCCACAAAACTGCTGCAGCGACCGATTACCCACCGCATCGCGATTCGCCCGGAAGCCATCGAGCTGAGCCTGAACGGCGAACTCGACGCACAAATCCGCAGCCACAGCCTGTTGGGCAACGTGATTCGCTACCGGGTCGAAGCCCGGGGCGTGGAATTGGTGGTGGATGTGCTGAACCGCTCGGCGGCCGATTTGCATCCCGATGGTCAGCGTCTGGCGCTTTCCATCGATCCGACGGCCCTGTGTGAGGTAGCCTGATGCCTTTGCTGATGTTGAAGAGAGAACCGCACTGATGGCCCTGGCAATTTTTGATTTGGACGAAACCCTGATCCACGGCGACTGCGCCACCCTCTGGAGCGAGCAAATGGGCCGCCTGGGTTGGGTCGATCCCGAGTCGTTCATGCGTCAGAACAATGAACTGATGGACGCCTACAGCCACGGCAAACTAAGGATGGAGGAGTACATGACCTTCAGCCTGGAGCCGATGATCGGGCGCACACCGGAAGAGGTCGACCATCTGGTAGGGCCTTGGGTGGAAGACTTCATCGAGCCGATCATTTTCAGTGACGCCACCAAAGCGATTGCGGCCCATCGCAAGGCCGGCGATCGGATTTTGGTGATTTCGGCGTCGGGCACGCATCTGGTGCGGCCGATTGCCGATCGCTTGGGCATTGACGAGATTCTCGGCATCGAGCTGGAAGTTGCACATGGGGTGTATAGCGGCAACACCGTTGGCACGCTGACCTACCGCGAAGGCAAGATCACGCGTTTGCTGGAGTGGCTGGATGCGGAAGAGGAAAACCTTGAGGGCGCCAGTTTCTACTCCGACTCACGCAATGATTTGCCGCTGTTGCTGAAGGTTGATTTTCCGCATGTGGTGAACCCGGATCCGGTGTTACTTGAGCACGCCGAAAAGGCCGGCTGGCCAATCCATATCTGGAAGTAATTTGGCCCCTGTGGGAGCGAGCCTGCTCGCGATGAACGATAACGCGGTCTTGCAGGTAAACCGCGTCGCCTGAATCGCGAGCAGGCTCGCTCCCACAGGTTCACTGTCGTCAAACCAGGCTTTCGTCGATCATCAACACCAACTTTCCCGACACCTTGTTAGTCGCCAACTCCGCAAACGCCGCTTCGGCGTCCTTGATCGGAAAGGTCTTGGCCAATTGCGGGCTCAAACGCCCTTCGGCAAACAGCGGCCAGACATGTTGGCTGAGATCACTGAACAGATCCGCCTTGAACTGCTCGTCGCGACTGCGCAAAGTCGAACCCAACAGTTGCACCCGCTTGGCCAGTACCTGCGCCAGATCCAGCTGTGCCTCACGACCGCCCATCAGGCCGATCAGCACCCAACGACCATCGCGCGCCATCAGTTTCAGATTCAGCGCGGCGTAGTTGCCGCCCACCGGGTCGAGAATCACATCGAACGGGCCCAGGTCGCTCAAGCTGCCCAGATCCCCGTTGCGCACGACCCCACCTTGGGCCCCCAGCGCTTCGCAGTAAGCCAAACGCTCGGCAGAGCCGACACTGACCCAACACGGGTTACCAAACGCCTTGCACAGCTGAATGGCAGCTGAACCGATTCCACTTGCTCCGGCGTGCAGCAGAACTTTCTCACCCGGCTTGAGCGCAGCCAGTTGAAACAAATTCAGCCAAACGGTCGCATACACTTCCGGCAGCGCTGCTGCCTCAGCCAGAGACAAACCTTCGGGAACCGGCAACACGTGCCGTCCGTCGACAACTACCTCCTCGGCCATCCCGCCCCCGGCCAGCAAGGCGCAGACTCGATCCCCGACTTGCCAGGACGAGCCCGGCCCCACCTCGCTGATCACCCCCGAACACTCAAGACCCAGTACCTGACTGGCTCCCGGCGGTGGCGGATAAAGACCCGCCTTCTGTAACAAATCGGCGCGATTGAGACCCGCAGCCGCCACTCGAATCCGAACTTGTCCTACATCACATGTAGGACTGGGCTCTTCCACCCACTCCACTTGACCTTCAACGCCTTGCAATGCTTTCACAGTGCCTCCATAGTGAGTCTGGACTGAGCCCGTAGCTGTAGCGCCGGGCTTTCTTGCATTTTTGACCGGCCCTTTGTGGAACCGGCGACTTCAAAGACGGCCTAATATGCGTGATCAATTGTCCCCGCGTCGAATCAGCATGAAGCATTTTTTCCCCAGCACCGCCCTAGCCCTGTTCATTGGTATCGGCCTGTTGCCGATGTCGACCAATTCGTTTGCAGCCAATAGCTGGGACAAGCTTCAGCCTGATCGTGACGAAGTGATCGCCAGCCTGAATGTCGTCGAGTTGCTAAAGCGCCATCACTACAGCAAACCGCCTCTCGATGATGCGCGCTCGGTGATCATCTATGACAGCTACCTCAAGCTGCTGGACCCGTCGCGCAGCTACTTCATGGCCAGCGACATTGCCGAATTCGACAAATGGAAAACCCAGTTTGACGACTTCCTCAAAAGCGGCGACCTGAACGCCGGGTTCACCATCTACAAGCGCTACCTGGACCGCGTCAAAGCGCGTCTGGACTTCGCCCTTGCCGAGCTGAACAAAGGCGTCGACAAGATCGACTTCACGACCAAGGAATCCTTGCTGATCGATCGTAAGGACGCCCCTTGGCTCAAGTCCACAGCAGAACTCGACGACCTGTGGCGCAAACGCGTCAAGGACGAAGTGCTGCGGATGAGGATTGCTGGCAAAGAGCCCAAGCAGATTCAGGAAACCCTGACCAAGCGTTACAAGAATCAATTGTCGCGCCTGGACCAAACCCGTCCGGAAGACATCTTCCAGGCGTACATCAATACCTTCGCCATGTCCTACGACCCGCACACCAACTATCTGTCGCCGGATAACGCGGAGAACTTCGACATCAACATGAGCCTGTCCCTCGAGGGCATCGGCGCCGTGTTGCAGAGTGACAACGACCAGGTGAAAGTCGTGCGTCTGGTGCCGGCAGGCCCGGCCGACAAGACCAAGCAAGTCGCACCGGCTGACAAGATCATCGGCGTTGCCCAGGGCAACAAAGAAATGGTCGATGTGGTCGGCTGGCGTCTGGACGAAGTGGTCAAGCTGATCCGTGGGCCGAAGGGCACCGTGGTGCGCCTGGAAGTGATCCCGGCCAGCAACGCGCCGAACGACCAGACCACCAAGATCGTCCCGATCACCCGCGAAGCAGTGAAGCTTGAAGACCAGGCTGTGAAGAAGTCGGTCCTCAACCTGAAACAAGACGGCAAGGACTACAAGCTCGGCGTCATCGAGATCCCGGCCTTCTACCTGGATTTCAAGGCCTTCCGTGCTGGCGATCCGGACTACAAGAGCACCACTCGCGACGTCAAGAAACTGCTGACCGAGTTGCAGAAAGACAAAGTTGACGGCGTAGTCATCGACCTGCGTAACAATGGCGGCGGTTCCTTGCAGGAAGCCACCGAGCTGACCAGTCTGTTCATCGACAAAGGTCCGACCGTTCTCGTGCGTAATGCCGATGGCCGGGTCGATGTGCTGGAAGATGAAAACCCGGGTGCGTTCTACAAAGGCCCGATGGCGTTGCTGGTCAACCGCTTGTCCGCCTCGGCTTCGGAGATTTTTGCCGGCGCCATGCAGGACTACCACCGCGCATTGATCATTGGCGGCCAGACCTTCGGTAAAGGCACCGTGCAGACCATTCAGCCGTTGAACCATGGCGAACTGAAACTGACCCTGGCCAAGTTCTACCGGGTTTCCGGCCAGAGCACCCAGCATCAGGGCGTACTGCCGGACATCAATTACCCGTCGATCATCGACACCAAGGAAATCGGCGAAAGCGCACTGCCTGAAGCCATGCCGTGGGACACCATCCGAGCGGCCATCAAGCCTGCGGTCGATCCCTTCAAGCCGTACATCTCGCAGCTTAAATCCGAGCACGAGGTACGCTCGGCCAAAGACGCGGAGTTCGTGTTCATTCGCGACAAGCTGGCCTTGGCGCAGAAACTGATGACAGAAAAAACCGTCAGCCTCAATGAAGCTGATCGTCGTGCACAACACGCCGATATCGAAGCCAAGCAACTTGTAATGGAAAATATCCGTCGTAAGGCCAAGGGTGAAGAGCCGCTCAAAGAGCTGAAGAAAGAAGACGAAGACGCGATCGCGGCCGAGCCAGACAAGACCAAACCAGAAGACGATGCCTACCTGAGCGAGACAGGGCGGATTCTGTTGGACTACCTGAAACTCAATACCGCGGTAGCCAAGCACTAAGTTGTTACAAGCAAGATGATGGCAATTTAATGCTGACGCTCTCTGGAGCGTCATCATACAGTCATCATTCTGTCGTGAAATAAAGGACTGGGAGCCCTCTTTAAACCAAGAGTGTGCTCCCAGTCCTTTTTTTATCGCCAGAGATCGCCATGACCACTACCGAACAGCTGAGTGCCTTGAGTTCCATACTGGCTCAAAGCGGTTTGCACAGCTTGTTCCAGCCGATCATTTCCCTCTCTGAGCGACGCATTGTCGGTTACGAAGCCCTCAGTCGCGGGCCCTCCAACAGTCCGCTGCACTCCCCCCTCGCACTGTTTGCCGTGGCCCGTCAGGCCGGCCGCCTGAGCGAGCTGGAAATCGCTTGCCGTCAAAGCGCCTGCCGACGCTTCAATGATCAGCAACTCCCCGGCAAGCTGTTCCTCAACGTTTCCCCTGAATCCCTGCTCGAAGCCGCCCACCAACCCGGTCGCACCCTGCAACTGCTGCAGGATTTCGGCATACCGCCGAGTCAGGTGGTGATCGAACTGACTGAACAAACCCCGACCGACGATTTCGAGCTGCTGCAAACCGCGCTGCATCACTATCGAGCGATGGGGTTTTCCATTGCTCTGGATGATCTGGGTGCAGGCTACTCGAGCTTGCGGCTCTGGTCCGAATTGCGTCCGGACTACGTGAAGATTGATCGACACTTCATCGATGGCATTCACCAGGATGCCCTCAAGCGCGAATTCGTCGGCTCGATCCTGCAAATTGCCAAGGCCTCACGGGCACAAGTGATCGCCGAAGGTATCGAGCTGCCGGAAGAGCTCGCGGTGTTGACGGAGATGGGCGTGGATCTGGTTCAGGGTTATCTGCTCTGCCGCCCCCAGGAACATCCACCTCGTGATGCCCGAGCCCTGATGCCCAAACGGGAAAGCACAGCGGTGGCGTTAAATGATGAAGTCAGCGACCTTAGCGCTTTGCTCAACGACCAACCGGCAGTGGGTCGCGATACACCGACCGCCACGGTGCTGGAAGCCTTTCGCCGCCAGGCCAACCTTAACTCCCTGGCGGTACTCGACGAGCAAGGTCAGCCCTGCGGCATCGTCCACCGGCATTCGCTCTCCGATGCACTGCTCAAGCCTTTTGCCACCGACCTGTTCGCCCGCAAGCCGATCAGCCGTTTAATGAGTGATGACTTCCTCGCCGTTGAGATGAGCCAGTCGTTGCAACAAGTGAGTCGCCTGATCACCAGCCGCGCGCGGCAGCGCATCGAAGAAGACTTCATCATCACCCTCAACGGCGGTTACCTGGGACTGGGCCGAGTGATCGACGTACTTAAACTGATTACCGAACTGAAGATCCAACAAGCCCGTTACGCCAACCCGCTGACCCTGCTGCCGGGCAACGTGCCGATCCAACAATGCCTGACGCGACTGCTGCAACAGCAACGGGAATCGGTGATCTGCTACGTCGACATCGACAGTTTCAAACCCTTCAACGACATCTACGGCTACGGCCGTGGGGACGAAGTCCTGCTGTGCCTGGCGCAATGCCTGAATGATCGCGTCGACCCTTCCCGCGACTTTGTCGGCCATATCGGCGGCGATGACTTCCTGCTGGTACTCGGCCCGGAAGACTGGCGCAAACGTTTGAACCAGTTGCTGGACGACTTCCAGAGCCAGTGCCGACGTTTTTATCGCAGCGAACACCTGGAAGCTGGCTGCTTCATCGCCCCAAACCGTCAGGGTGTGCGCCAGGAATTTGCGTTGCTGTCACTATCCATTGGCGTGGTGCATTTACATCCACAGGCCTGTGGACAACTCGATGCAAGTCAATTGGCGGAGATGGCCTCGCAAGCCAAGCACCACGCGAAGAATGTGCCGGGGTATAGCGTGCATGTGATTGATAGTTTGGCGGTGCCCGTACAAGAAGATGAATTGCTCCTGGGTCATCACTGATTTCCCTAACGTCTTCGCGGGTAAGCCCACATTAGATCTACGGTGAACACAAATTTGTGAACATCAGAACATAAGTGTGGGAGTGCCTTGCCCGCGAAGGCGGCTGTTCAAACGACACAATTCTTCAATGCTGAAAACTGGTCAGGAAGGCCGAGCCCGCAACCGCCGGCCAAGCACATCCAGCACATCACACCCATCCCGCAACGGAATGGCGCAGAGCAAGGCAAAGTCACTTAGAATGAAGGACTGACACTCAATCGAACCACGCATGGACAGGTTCTCCATCACTTGAGTGACGGCGCGGATTCGGTAGCTGGCAGCGTCATACAAAACATCAAGCGGCGCTTGGGTATCAACGAACAGTGTGGGCATGTCGTCGCAGTTGCTGGTGAGCGCCATGAATCGGTTTTCGGGGTGGGGAACAGGCTTAACGTAGGGTGGATCAGGATGAAGTGTTGGCATTTGAGACCTTCCGATGAAAATAGGAGCTGCCAAAAGCCCTCCTACAGGCTTGGGTGGCAGCTATACGCGGGGTAGGAATACCGAGCATCGGAAACTCGACCACGCCGAAGCGTGCCCGCGCACAGCCGCCGCAACAGATCTTACGGACGCACATTGACGGCCGCAAATCAGGTTTCGAACGCTAATGCGTTACCGATGCTAATACCGGGTTCCTACACCCCATCACTGAATTTCAATGACCAGCAAAGGCTATCGATTGAACGCATACCGCGCTAGTTCATGGAAACCACTACAACTTGAAGGAAACTTCCGACGACCTTGCCCGGAAATTTCGCACCTCATCAGAAGGCCACGTCAATCCGGTCCATATACTCAGGTAATTTTTTCAGCCACATAACCACTAGCCACTATCGTCAAAACAACACTATTGTCGCGAGCAGAAGCGAAGCAATAATTAATCCCGACTTCCGAGGCATTGATTAAGACCAATTCCTGTGACAGAGACGTGGCACTCTCCACAAACATCTCTGACAGCTCCGTACCTACCGCTCCAACAGATTTGAACCCTAAAACGTTTTCAAAAGTAATAATCCAAAGTTCCTCCTGCCAATCCAGGAACTCTATGCACAGGCTTTCGCGCTCGCACGTTATTTTTTCAATGGTGCCGTCTGAAACCGGAAATTTTGTCATTTTGAAGGACCTGGATGTTTTTCACCGGCAGTGAAGCCGGTTCCGTGACCAAGCTGATAGCCGTCAGGCTTGACCTTTACTACAGCCTTTTTCTTATCCGCCTGACTCCAACTTAAGTGACTAGGTTTAAGCTCAAGGTGATAGTGCTCACCGTGATGCCTCGCATTAAAGGGGCCCGCATCGCCAGGATGACTTTCAAATCTGATGCTTGTATCGGCATTAGGTCGCCACTCCATTCTTTGGCTTCCATGTTTTGTCTGCGAAATTTTTGGCTCTACACCTAGCGCCTTCGTAAGCTCATTTGGATCCTTTGGAAAGTGAGTGTAAGCGTTTGGTAGCGCCGGCTCACCCTCATCAACCTTAGCGCCAGTCGTATCATCCGGCGCCTTACACCCAGGCTTATTCGGCGGCGGGCAATTACCGCTCAACCCCAACGGATCAACCCACCCCGTCGGATTCGGGGTGTACTGGTACTGGTTCAGCCCCCCCGCCAACTTGATCGGATCCGGCGTCAGGTACCGTCCCACCTCAGGATCATAGTACCGATGCCGGTTGTAGTGCAGGCAGCTCTCGGCGTCGAAGTACTGCCCCTGAAACCGCAACGGTTGCTCGAGCTGCTCTCCCCCGCCAAACGCCAGGCGAGTGACTTTTCCATAGGCGCTGTACTTCGCCGACCAAACAATCTCGCCGCCAAAATCGGTCAGTTCCTGCGGCGTACCCAGGTGATCGAGCTGGTAGTAAAACGGGCATGCCTGGCGCGGGCCTTTGCCGTCGAGCATGGCCAGTGGGCGGAAGCTGCCCGGTTCGTAGACGTAGCTGCGGTAATGTTCGCGGCTGCTTTCGGCGACGAGGTTGTCGCCCTGCCAGAAGAACTCGGTGGTGTGGCCGTCGACAGTTTTGGCGATGCGGCGGCCGAAGGCGTCGTAGCGGTAGCTTGAGCAACGACCGTCCGGGGTGGTGACGCCGACCAAGCGGTGTTGGCAGTCGTAGCGGTACTCGGTGACGAGTTTTTGCGCGGTGCCGCGGCGTTCGCGGATCAGGTTGCCGAAGGCGTCGTAGTCGTAGTGGCGATCGCCTTGCATGAGCAGGCGATTGCCTTTGACGGTCGCGGCGCCGGGGCGGTCCTGCATCAGCAGGTTGCCCGCCGGGTCGTGGGCGAAGGTTTCCGCTGGATCGTCGCGGGTGTGGCGGACGCGGGTCAGGCGATTGAGTGGGTCGTACTGATAGCAGCGCTGGCCGTGGCGGGTGTCGGCGATGCTGTCGAGGTTGCCGTTGGAGCTGTAGGCATAGTCGCGGCGGTACTGCGCTTGTTGCTGTTGGCTGACGGCGTGAGCCTTCAGGCGTCCCTGATCGTCGTAGGCATATTCGCTGAGCAACAGGCCTTGCTGGCGTTGCTGTTCGCGGCCGAAGGCGAATTGGTGGCTGGTGAGTCGCGCACCGTTGAGGTCGATGGCGGTCAGCGCACCGCCCTTGGCGTGGTGGTAATCGAGTTTGCTGCCGTCCGGCAGGCGCAGGCGATTGAGCTGGCCGCAGGCGTCGTAGCCATAGCGCAAGGTGCCCCAGCCTTGATGTTCGGTGATCAGGCGGTCCTGCTGGTCGTACTCGAACTCCAGCGGATGGTCGTGGCCGTCATCGACGCTGATCAGGCGACCGAGGCTGTCGTAGCGGTATTGAACCTTGATGCCGTCGGGCAGGGTTTTGACCAGCAACCGCCCTGCCGCGTCCCGCTGATAAGCCGTCACCAGCTGCGAGTCGTCCTCGCCGAACTCGGTTTTCTCCAGCAACTGGCCGTTGAGGTCGTAGGTGTACGCCGTGCGCTGGCCGTCGAACCCTGTTTCTTGTCGGATCAGGCCGTTGGCCGTGTAGTCCAGCTGATATTTTTCGCCGGATTGGTTTTCAATTTCGGTGAGCAACAGCTGCGCGTTGTCGTAGCGATACTTCAGCTGGGTGCCGTCGGGATTGATCCTGCGGCTGACCAGGTGCAGATCGTCGACGTATTCGTAACGGGTGACGCGGCCCAGTTCGTCGCGTTCGGCGGTGATCTTGCCGTAGGCGTTGTAGCTGAACGCGCGGCTGGCACCGGTAGGAAGCGTCGTCTGAATCAGTCGGCCAACGGCATCCCATTGGTACTGGGTGACGGCGCCGTGTTCGTCCTGACGGGTAATCTGCCGACCCATCGCATCGTGGGAAAACCGCCGCTGGCCACCGTCCGGCAAGGTCTCTTCGAGCAATTGGCCTAAGGCGCTCCAGACGAACAGATGCCGGCTGTTGTCCGGGTAACGGATCGACAGCAGCTGGCCTTTTTTGTCGTAGTGGTAGTGGCTGACATGGCCGTCGGGATCGGTCGCTTCGGTGATAGCGCCCTGAGCATTGCGCTGAGAAGTCCAGACCGCTTTACCGCGGTACCGCGCGTGCAGGAAACCGTTGCGGTACTCGTAGGCCGTCGGTTCGTCTTCCGGCGGAATCAGCGCAATAAGCCGTCCGACTTCGTCGTAACGGTATTCGGTGACGGCGCCGAGCGGATCCTGCTCGGCAATCAACCGACCTTTATCGTCGTAGGCCTTGAGGTGTTCGCCACCATCCAGTTCGACCTTGCGCACCAGCCGCGCGCGGTCGTCATGGACGTAAACTTCTTCGCTGCCGTCGATGTTCTGAACGGTGACACTGCCCTGCTCATCCCAGACATACCGCGCGTCCATCTGCGAAAACGACGCCCAGTGGCGGATGCATCGGGCCGCCTTGCCGGACCTTTCCCACGCCCAGAAAAAACTGGCTCCACCGGCCAGTTGTCGCTGCTGGATGACGTGCTGATCGTCGTAGTCGTAGCGCTCGCTTTCGTTCGCGGCGTTGGTGGCTTCGATCAGTTGATCGCGTTCGTCGTAGCAATAACTGACCAGTGTTTGCTCGGTCTGCCAGGCCTCGTCGAGGGTCTGGGCCGGGACAAAATGCTGGTAGTCGACGGCGATCAAATGGCTGCGGTCATAGCGCAACAGCAAGGCGCGACCGGCACCGTTGTCGAGGCGTTTGATCCGGTCCAGGCGGTCGCGGGTGATGCGCAGGCGGTTGTCGTAAGCGTCGCTGATGGTTGTCAGTCGACCGTTGTGAAAGTGATAGAACCGCGTGTCGTCACCCGCCTGGGCGAGGATCAGTTCTTCGGGTTGATCGCCGAGATAAATCGCCGCACGCGACAGGCTGTTGTGGATCGCCGGGCGTTCTCGGTTGGGTAGCGGGAAAGTGGTGCGACGGTTTTCGTGGTCGATCCAGATGACGTGGTCGCCGTCGATTTCCAGCCGATGGGCGAGGCTGTGACTCCAGCCGAAACCAAGGCCGCCGTCGATTTCGGCGGCGCTGGTGCGATAGAGACGGGTGAAGTCGAACGGCAGGATGCCGTCCAGCGAACCGTCGGTGAGGGTCAGCAGTTCTTCGCCGGTGACCATCGACACCGGGCATTTGTTGGTGGCGGTTTTATCGACGGAGTCGGCGCTGTCGCCGTTGGGGTTTTTCGCTTGATCCGGGACGTCGTCGTGGTGTTCGTCTTTTTTCAGCGTGGTGTTCTTGCGGCCATTCCAGCGCAACTGCATCCGACCCTGTTTCAGACCGGCTGCGACGCCGCGCGCAGCGACTGTTTTGTAGCGATCGACGTAGGTCATGAAGTTGTTGATGATCGTGACCATCGACTTCACGAAGCCCATCGCGGCCTCATAAATCTGTGCGCTGTACTTCATCAAGCGCACCGTGAGCCAGGCAATTCCGACCCCGACCACGCTCAGCACCAGGCCAATCAACAAATCGATAACCAGACCAACCACGACTTTGGAAATGGCTTCAGCCGAGGACCCGGCCAGCTGCGAAGGTGGCAATGCATCCAGCCATAGCACTGCGGTGCGCATTAGCAAACACAGCGCTGCCTCGTCGCTGGCCAGCAACATGGCTTTTTCCATCAGGTCGGGGGCGGAAACCGCCAGTTCGGCAAGCTGCCCGGCACTTTCACCCAGCTTCTCGGCAAAGGCCTTGGGGTTCTTCAGGATGTCGGCGAGTTCACCGATGCCATCCCAAACAGCCTCGACCGCCGCCCAACTTCCCGCGAGCATGCCATTGCCCACCGCCGCCAACGAAGCGGATGCCGACTGCTGCGACCACTGCGGTTTGAATCCTTCCCACTCACTGCGCAGCCAGCCTTCCAACTCTTTGGTCAGGCCGTCGTAAGAGGAGAAAAGATCATCGATTTGTTTCGGGGTGACTTCATTCTGGACATGAACGCGGTAGAACTTGCCGGGAATGCCCTTAAACTTTCCTTTGCCATGTTCATCGAGCGTGACCGACGTCTTTTCACCACCATCTTTAGCAATCACATCGACCTGAATATTCCCCAACGGAATGTCATAGACCGACTCGAACTTGCTCTCGATCTCCAGAATCCCGCTCTTCGGACACTGCGCAACACTGGAGAAAAAGTCCTCATCACGACTGCTCACCGCCGTGCTGGTATTGCCCAGTGTGATCCGCCGCTCCATGCCCATCAGCGATGGCATGTCCGTAGCTCGGCTGACCTTGTCCGCATTCCTGCTCAGGAAGCCGCCGAGTTGTTGGCGATACACACTCAGGGTGTCTTTAAAACTGTCGAGCTCCTGCTCGATGCTGGCGATGTGCGCCATCAACGCACCATTCGGCATGAAGTAGAGTGAAAAATCGGGTCAAACATGAGCAATCCCTCGCGCAGAAATGGGCGCGCGAGACTGTGCGGGGGATCAATCAAGAAAGAAGTCAGGGAAGTAGGATATGGATGTAGGACTAATCCCTAATTAACGATCACCGAATGACAAGCAGGCAGAAACGCAAACGTGGCGGGAGGTTTCCCTCACGCCACGTTTGTTTATCTGACAATCATTGGATTACTGCGAAGAGCGACCGGTCGCCAACTCTTTCAATTTGAGCTCAGCCAGTGGATGCCCGGCCTTCGCGGCCATACCCCACCAGCGAGCTGCTTCGTTCGGATCCGGCGCCTTGCTCGGCGTCCCCGCCAGACTAATCACGCCCACCTGATACGCCGCTTTGCCATCCCCTGCCAACGCCGCCAGGCGCAACAATCGCACTCCCTCTTCGCGAGCGCCAAGGCCGACGCCGCGAAAGGTCAGGATGTGGCCATAGAAGCTCTGGGCGCCAACATCACCCAGGTTCGCCATGCGTGCGAACTGGCCTTCGAGCCAGCTCCAGCCACGGGGCTGACGCACAAACCACGACCAGTGAAACAGCCTACGCGCCAGCCAGTAACTGGCCTTCGCCTTGAGTCGTAGAAACACTCAGGCCTCCGCCGATTCCGGGTACTCGTATTCGAACACCCGCACCACTTCCGAGGCATGCCAGGACGCTGCGGCCACCCCATCGGACGGCCCGGAGAAACGCCCCAGACGCTCGACACACTCAAAGAACCCGGTACGCGGCAGGCGACTGGCGCCCTGGCTGATCACCAGCGAACTGCGCAGTGGCTGCTCGGCCTTGGCGTCCAGCGCGGCCAGATGTTCAAGGGCGGCGGTCAAGGTTTGCATGGCCGGTGTGGGCAGTTGCAAACGTTCAAGCAACGCCCGGTATGTCAGAAGATGACGCTGGCGGCGCGCCTGATCCAGTTCGCCCAGCAACCCGTCCCAATGTTGACGACTGATGCGTACGCTCACGATTCATCCCTCCACCCTGGCACCGTCAATTCCCAGGCCAGGCTGCGGCGAATCGCAGCGTCGGGTAGACGCTCGCCACTTTCGATCAAGGCCAGATAAGACGGGCTGATGCCTACCGTGCGGGCCAGCGCCTCGATGGCGATGCCCTTCCCTTCGCGCAAACTGCGTAGTTGATCCAGCCCCGGAAGAATCTGGTCTGGTGTTGCCGCGTGACGCTCTGGGGCGACACGCGGCGGTTGTTCATTGATGCCTGCTGCTTTTAGTAGAGCCTGATACTGAGCCCATGGCAGAACCGCATACTCGGGCTCTCCTTCGCGTGTAATTATCTGAATATCCATGACTACCCCGTAGGACAACAACACTTAGCGAGTCGGCACTTTTCCCTAGAAGTGTAATCCTAACAGCGGCCAAGGTCGCGGGGGTATCAATCTGTGGATGAGATTGAATTAGTTCAGTTTTTTTTTGGTCCCTGAAGTTGAAGTTGTTCCGGGGTATCGGGCAGGCGTTCGACCACCGCAAGCTTTTCCGGCAACTGACGCTTGCGCCAGGCGCGGAAGGCGTTGAGCTCATCGTCGAGAACTTTCATCAGCCAAGCCAGCACCGCGATGTCATCGAGCATGCCGAACACTGGAATGAAGTCCGGAATGGCATCCAGCGGACTGAGGAAGTACATCAGGCCTGCCACCACCGATATCAACGCTTTGGGGCTGATGGCCCGGTACTCACCGCGCCAGTAAGCCAGGCAGAGTGCCTGCAACAGGCGTAGATCATCCTTGAGCTTGCCCAGCCGGTTACCCTGACTGGCACCTTTGCTGGCCACCGCGAAGATCAAGGTCGGCAAACGTCCACGCGCGAGCAGGCGTCCGGCCAGAGGCAGGAAACGTGCGAAATTCCAGGGTGTTTTCATCATTTCCTCCCACTGAAATGTTATCCACACAAATTGTGGATAACCTTGTGAACAGAGCTGCTTTTCACGGCTGAAAGCCCCGTTTCATAAGGGCCTCACTCAGATCGGGCGTTTTTTACTCACATAAAAAAACCCAAGATTTCATTGACTTGGCGCTCTGGCGCGGCTAGCACGGGCGTCCTCAATGGCTATGACTCCAGCCTACAGCATCCGTTCGCTTTGTTTACCTTTGCTGAACGCCAGATGCAACAACGCCCCGCATAAGCGAGGCGTTGTTTTTAGAGCAGACGCTGATTACTTGGTAACGGCGTCTTGTTTTGCTGGATCTTTGATTGCGAGCAGTTCCAGGTCGAATACCAGCACCGAGTTGGCTGGAATCGCCGGGCTTGGGCTTTGGGCGCCGTAAGCCAGTTCGCTAGGGATGTACAGTTTGTACTTCTCGCCAATGTGCATCAGTTGCAGGCCTTCGACCCAACCCGGAATCACACCGCTGACCGGCAGATCGATCGGGCTGCCACGCTCGACGGAACTGTCGAAAACGGTGCCGTTGGTCAGGGTGCCGGTGTAGTGAACGGTCACTACGTCGGTCGGCTTAGGCTGTGCGCCATCGGCTTTCTTGACCACTTCATACTGCAGGCCCGAAGCGGTGGTGGTTACACCGGCTTTCTTGGCGTTGTCTTCGAGGAATTTTTTGCCAGCAGCTGCCGACTCTTCGCTCATTTTGGCCATACGCTCTTCAGCACGCTTTTGCAGTGCTGCGAAGGCTTCGACCAGTTCGTCATCCTTCAGCTTCTGTTCTTTCTTGCCGACGGCATCTTCGATGCCTTGGGCTACGGCTTTGGAGTCCAGATCATCCATGCCTTCCTGAGCCAGGCTCTTGCCCATGTTCAGGCCAATCCCGTAGGAAGCTTTTTGCGCCGGGGTTTTCAGCTCTACGCTGGTCTGCGAATCACAACCCGCAAGTACCAGGCTAACCAGGGCCACCGCCGCCGCCAACCGATGCTGTTTCATGCTATTTCCTTGTTCATGCGCCTAAAGGGCAATCGAATAAAGCCGCGAGCTTATCAGGCGGCCACGACCAATGGCTACCGGCATGAGAGCAGGAAACTTCTGATAAGTTCAGGTGTTTTAACGCATTTCGGGAATGGGCTGATGAAGCTTCTGTCATCTTGTGCTCACAGAGACTGATAGCAGAACCCCAGCATCTGGCGTAATGGCCACTTGCCGCACCTCAGGTGTTGAGGCATAAGGGAGCTTCAAATCGACAAGGATGTTTATCTTGCGCCTCCTCTTTCGCTTGCTGGTTCTGTTCGCAGTCCTGCTGGGGCTGGGCCTCGCCGTGGTTCTGTACTACGTCGCCAACCCGAAACTACCGGCCTGGTCACCCGTGCAGCAGGTGCATTACCTGGAGCAATGGAGCGTCGCCGACCGCGAGACTTACTACTTCACACCCCAGGGTACCCAGGTCAAAGGCTTGCGCTATGACTGGTTCAAGGCCCTCGAATTACCGCTCTCGCAACAGCGATTCGCCGCTCCCGAATACCTCGCCCGCTTCGGTTTTCTGATCGACCCCAGCCAGAAACCCACGCCGAACAACCCCGGCAATCTGCCCGTGGGTTTTGCCCGTCATCAAAACCCTGGAAGCCAGGACGAGTTCCTCGACATCACCTGCGCCGCCTGCCACACCGGCGAACTGCGTTTTAACGGCCAGGCCGTGCGCATCGATGGCGGTTCGGCGCAGCACGTTCTGCCATCCAGCGTTCCTACGTTGCGCGGCGGCAGTTTCGGGCAAGCGCTGGTAGCGAGTCTGACGTCGACTTACTACAACCCGTGGAAATTCGAACGTTTCGCACGCAACGTATTGGGCCAGGACTACGATGCCCGGCATCAACAACTGCGCAAAGACGTCAAAGTCTCTCTCGATATCTTCTTGAAGGTGGCCTGGAACGACACCCATCGCGGGCTCTACCCCACCGAAGAAGGCCCCGGCCGCACCGACGCTTTCGGGCGCATTGCCAACGCCAGTTTCGGCGATGCGATTTCCCCCGCCAACTACCGCGTGGCCAACGCCCCGGTCGACTATCCGCAACTGTGGGACATGTGGACCTTCGACTGGGTGCAGTGGAACGGTTCGGCGCAGCAACCGATGGCCCGCAACATCGGTGAGGCCTTGGGTGTGGGTGCGACGCTGAATTTCTTCGACGCTAACGGCCAACCGCTTAAAGGAGAGGCCCGTTATCCGTCCAGTGTCCGCTTGCGCGATCTGCACCTGATCGAACAAACCCTGCAACGGCTCAAACCGCCAGCCTGGCCGGAGGAACTGCTGGGCGCCATCGACAAAACCCAGGCAGCGAAAGGTCGCGAATTATTCACCGAGAACTGCGCCGGCTGCCATGTACCTCGATCGGTGCAGAGCGACGGGCGCTGGGTGCAACATTTGAAAATGCTGCCCGTGGAGTTCATCGGCACAGACCCGGGCGCGGCCAATAACATCGCCGACCATCGCTTCGACCTCACAGCCTTGCAATGGGACCCGGCAGAGCTGACGCAACTGGATGTGCAATTGCAGCCGACGCCCACTGAATCGCTGGATTTGAGCAAGCTCTCATCGGCTAAAGGGTTGGCCTACGTCACCGCTTTCGTCGGAAACCGGGCCTTCCGTGAAGCAAACATTCCTACGGCCGAACGACCGGACATGGATGGCTTCGGCCTGCCGATTGGCGTGCGCGAATTGCGCGCCTACAAGGCGCGACCATTGGCGGGAGTCTGGGCCACCGGACCATTTCTGCATAACGGTTCTGTGCCGAGCATTTATCAGTTGCTCTCACCCCAGGATGAACGCGCAAGCACCTTCTACAAAGGCACTTTCGAGTACGACCCCAGGCACCTGGGTTATCGCACCGAGGCCTTCACCAATGGCTTTATGTTCGACACACGCATAACCGGCAATCACAACAGCGGCCACGAATTCCGGGCAGGCAAGCGCGGCAACGGCGTCATCGGTCGCCTGCTGCAACCAGAAGAGCGCTGGGCGCTGCTGGAGTATCTGAAAGTGTTGGGCGGCCCGCTAGAGACACAATTGCCATGAGTAGACTCTGGATGCGCTTTGGCGCCTTTCTCGGCAAAACCCTGTTGTGGTCGTTGGGTCTTGGATTGCTCGGCTGGGCGCTGGCCACTGCTTGGTTTGCCTGGCAGCACAGCGTCCCGGTTTCGGCAGAAGAACTGATTCCGGATGGCGAATCAGCGATGACCCAAGACATCATCCAGACGGCCGTGCGTATCGTCGATCAGCACCGTGAAAGCACCCGCTACCTGCGCGACGCCCATGCCAAGGCCCATGGCTGTGTGAAAGCCGAGATTCAGGTGCTGCCGGATCTGACGAGTGAACTGCGTCAGGGTGTGTTCAGCGAGCCCGGCAAAACCTGGCAAGCGACGATGCGGCTGTCCAACGGCAATGCCTACCCGCAGTTCGACAGCATCCGCGATGCACGAGGCATGGCAATCAAGTTGCTCGATGTGCCCGGTAAACAACTGCTGCATGATCAACAGAGTCGTGGTGAACAGGACTTCGTGATGTTCAGCCATCCGAATTTCTTCGTCAGCGATGTCGCCGAGTACCGTCAGAATGTAGCTGCACAGGCTGACGGCAAGAAGCTGATGGCGTTCTTTCCAGGTTGGGACCCACGGACCTGGCAGGTTCGCCATCTGTTTATCGCGCTGTCGACACTTTCACCCGCCCCGGAAAGCCCGACCCAGACGACTTACTTTTCGGTTTCGCCCTACAAATTCGGCGAAGCCAATGCCAAGTTCCGTGTCATGCCCGATCCGACAAGCTGCCCGACCTATATCTTGCCAGCGCAAAACCAGAAGTTGCCGAACTTCCTGCGCAATGCGCTGAACCAGCAACTGTCAACCGACCGGATGCCGGCCTGCTTCGTCCTGCAGATACAGCGCCAGGACCCGACCAAGTACATGCCGATCGAAGACACGAGCATTGAGTGGCAGCAAAGCGATGCCCTGTTCGAGACCGTGGCGAGGATCAACGTACCCGCCCAAGACTTCGATACGCCTGCGCTGAACGTGCAATGCGATAACCAGTCGTTCAACCCGTGGTTTGGCCTTGAGGCTCACCGCCCCATTGGCGGCATCAACCGGTTGCGCAAAGCCGTGTATGAAGCCGTGAGCGACTACCGACACAGCCGCAACGCCGAACAATAAGAAGGCTCCACCGAGAAAGCGACCCGAAGGTCGCTTTCTCGGTGGAGCCTCGGCAGAAGCCAAACCCCAGACAGCAGAAAGCCCGCATTAAGCGGGCTTTCTGTGGTGACCTGGCGTTCAGCGTTCCAGGTGACCGAATATGGCGCAGCGGACGGGACTCGAACCCGCGACCCCCGGCGTGACAGGCCGGTATTCTAACCGACTGAACTACCGCTGCGCGTAGCGTTGAAAGTAAGTGGTGGGTGATGACGGGATCGAACCGCCGACATTCTGCTTGTAAGGCAGACGCTCTCCCAGCTGAGCTAATCACCCTTTACCTTCGTTGCGGGGCGCATTGTGCCACAGATTTTCATAAAGTGTTGATTTAATTGAATAAATTTTCAAAAAAATCTGAAAACCCATAAACGACGCGACCTGCAGGAACAACTTACAAACTTTGGACAGAAAAAAACCCGCGTTAAGCGGGTTTTTCCGTGGTGACCTGGCGTTCAGCGTACCAGATAACCGAATATGGCGCAGCGGACGGGACTCGAACCCGCGACCCCCGGCGTGACAGGCCGGTATTCTAACCGACTGAACTACCGCTGCGCGTAACACTGGAAGCGAATGGTGGGTGATGACGGGATCGAACCGCCGACATTCTGCTTGTAAGGCAGACGCTCTCCCAGCTGAGCTAATCACCCTTCACTTTCGGTGTGGCGCGCATTCTACGGAGCGACCACATCTCTGGCAAGCACTTTTTTAATTAATTTTTTCAGGCCTTCCAAAGGCTTAGAGAAGGGTTGGCCTATGGCGCTGCGAAGAGAATAATGCCCCCCTTTGTATAAAGGAGAGACTCGCCCCATGTGGTTCAAAAACCTGCTTATCTATCGCCTGACCCAAGATCTGCCTTTTGATGCCGAGGCGTTGGAAACTGCACTGGCCACCAAACTGGCGCGTCCATGTGCAAGCCAGGAGTTGACCACCTACGGTTTCGTCGCGCCATTCGGAAAGGGCGAAGATGCTCCGCTGGCGCACATCAGTGGCGACTTCCTGCTGATCGCCGCCCGTAAAGAAGAACGCATTCTGCCGGGCAGCGTCGTGCGTGACGCGGTGAAGGAAAAGGTCGAAGAGATCGAAGCCGAACAAATGCGCAAGGTCTACAAAAAGGAACGCGATCAGATCAAGGATGAAATCATCCAGGCCTTCCTGCCGCGCGCCTTTATTCGTCGTTCGTCGACTTTCGCTGCCATCGCGCCGAAACAGGGCTTGATCCTGGTCAACTCGGCCAGCCCGAAACGTGCCGAAGACCTGTTGTCCACCCTGCGTGAAGTCATCGGCACGCTGCCGGTACGTCCGCTGACCGTGAAAATGTCGCCGACCGCGACCATGACTGAATGGGTCAGCACCCAGAAAGCCGCGGACGATTTCTTCGTGCTGGACGAGTGCGAGCTGCGTGATACCCACGAAGACGGTGGCATCGTGCGTTGCAAGCGCCAGGACCTGACCAGCGAAGAAATCCAGCTGCACCTGAGCACCGGCAAAGTGGTCACTCAGCTGTCGCTGGCCTGGCAAGACAAGCTGTCTTTCGTGCTTGACGACAAGATGGTGGTCAAGCGCCTGAAGTTCGAAGACCTGCTGCAAGACCAGGCGGAACAGGACGGTGGCGAAGAAGCCCTCGGCCAACTGGACGCCAGCTTCACCCTGATGATGCTGACCTTCGGCGACTTCCTGCCGGCGCTGGTTGAAGCGTTGGGCGGCGAAGAGACTCCGCAGGGGATCTAAAGGCTTGTGATATCCCACTGTGGGAGCGAGCCTGCTCGCGAAGGCGTCATATCAGTCAGCATCATTGTTGAATGACAGACCGCTTTCGCGAGCAGGCTCGCTCCCACATTGGTTTTATGGCGTTACTTGATAACAAGGATCAGGCCATGCGTGCACTGGCTGAATTGAGTCGTTTTATCGGCAACACCTTCGCTTACTGGGTACTGATTTCGCCGTCGTGGCGTTCCTGCAGCCGACCTGGTTCATCGGCCTGAAAGGCGCGATCGTGCCGCTGTTGGGCCTGGTGATGTTCGGCATGGGCCTGACCCTCAAACTCGAAGACTTCGCCGAAGTCGCTCGCCATCCATGGCGCGTGGCCCTGGGCGTGGTTGCGCATTTCGTGATCATGCCCGGTGTGGCGTGGTTGCCCAGCGCCTGCTGGGTGATCGGGTTCGCCACGCGGTGGAGGTTCTGCCGCTGATCTCGGTGGTGAGCATCGTCATTATCGTCACAGCGGTAGTGGCCGCCAGCCAGGCGAAGATTGCCGAATCCGGCCTGCTGATCATGGCCGTAGTGATGCTGCACAACAGCTTCGGCTATCTACTGGGTTACTTCACCGGGAGGCTGTTCAAGTTGCCACTGGCCCAGCGTAAATCCCTGGCGCTGGAAGTCGGCATGCAGAACTCCGGGCTGGGTGCGGCCCTGGCCAGTGCGCACTTCTCACCGCTGGCGGCGGTGCCGAGTGCGTTGTTCAGCGTCTGGCACAACATCTCCGGGGCGCTGCTCTCGACGTATTTCCGCCGGATGAGCGAGAAAGAAGATCGGGAGGTGGCGGCTCAACCAGCCACCGACTGATCCGCAAACTTGATCCCCGGGTTAATGATGGGCACTCTATTGCACAACGCGAGGACGACCTCGCGGCTCGATCGAGTCATTAATCTGGGGACGACCCCGTCAATCGATGGAGGTCTCTCATGTCCTGGATCATTCTGTTTTTCGCCGGCCTGTTCGAAGTTGGCTGGGCCGTCGGCCTGAAATATACCGATGGCTTCAGCCGCCCTCTCCCCACCGCATTGACCGTTGCCGCCATGGCCATCAGCCTTGGTTTGCTGGGCCTTGCCATGAAGGAATTGCCGCTGGGCACGGCCTATGCGATCTGGACGGGTGTCGGTGCGGTCGGGACGGTAATCGCCGGGATCATTCTGTTCGGTGAATCCATGGCGTTGTTCAGGCTCGCCAGTGTGGCGCTGATCATTTCCGGGCTGATTGGGCTTAAGATCAGCGCCTGACTGTTTGCTGCCATTACAAAAAAGCCCGCCCCCCTTTCGATACAGACAGGGGGAGCGGGCTTTTTCAATGCCGTGTATTAAACGATCAGCTCTCGGCCAGCTCCATGCGTCCACGCGCGACAGAAGCCTTTCCCGCATGCTCAAGTTGCATGCAGCGCTCCAGGAACAGGAACATGTAGTCGTAGCTCTTGCAGACCGCCTGACGCAATTCCACTTGCAGGGATTTGCTTGGGTTCATTCCCGCCAGCGTGCAGATGATTTCCAGGGCTTCCCACGGATGGGCATCGTCGTACTGGGCATGCATTTTTAACCACTTCATGGCCCGCTTGCGATCTTCCTCGGGGAATGATGCCGCGTAGACGCCACTGGAACAGACCAGCGCCGACCACTCCCCGGTCGCACCTTCAATGGCGTAGTTGGTGGCGGCAATGGCAACGATCAGCGAATCCGACGAACTGGTGTGCCAGCACCAGTGGCTCAAGGCGTGAAGTTCGGGAGCAACTTGTTGCGCTTGCAGATCTTCCAGGCTGACACCGTGAGCACGGCTCCAGTGCACCCAGTAATCGGCATGGTTCAATTCGACGCGTATGTTACGCATTAGCCAGCGACGCGCCATGTCTTCACCTGGATGGCGGGCAAAGCGAGTCTTGGTCAGGTTCTGTGCCATATATAACGCGAACTGTTCGACTACCGGCCAGCCACCAATCAGGTACTGACGCATGGTCTTTGCACTGAGTTTGTTATCACGCAGACGCTTATACAGTTCGTGTTCGACAACCCGATGTTTGCTCTCGCTGCAATCCTGGATCAGGCGTTGAGCCCAGGCGGGATAACTTGCAGCGTCCATGAGTGGTCCGGTTCGGTTGAATGTGTCGATCACTGTCGAACTCCTTTTGATTGTGATTATAAGGATCAGCAAGAGATTTCAACGGAACGTGCCAGGCGCCTTGAACAACAAAGGCTGAGGCCTGGCTGGACGACTTTGTAAACTGTCGCAGGTAAACAAATGCGGGCGTTCAATAACATACCCTTGAGCGTAATCCACCCCGATCTCCAGCAATGCCTGCTCGATCTGGGGTGTTTCAACAAACTCGGCAATCGTACGTTTACCCATAACATGACCGATGTGATTGATCACTTCGACCATGGCGCGGTTAATCGGGTCGTCCAGCATATCCTTTACGAAACTCCCGTCGATCTTCAAGAAGTCTACAGGTAAATGTTTCAAGTATGCGAATGAGGACATTCCGGCACAAAAGTCATCCAGTGAAAAGTGGCAACCTAAACCTTTGAGTTCATTAATAAATCTGATTGCACTTCCGAGATTGGAAATAGCACTGGTTTCAGTGATTTCAAAACAAATCATTTCAGGCGGTATGGAGTAAGTAACAAACTGTTCACGCAGGAAGTGCAGAAACGCCTCATCTCCGATAGTTGTGCCTGACAGATTAATCGCACACATGGCCAATGGTCCTTTGTGCTGTTCGGCTATGCATTGGGCAATGATCTTGAAAACGTTCTGCACTACCCAGCGGTCTAGGGACGTCATCAGACCATACCGTTCAGCAGCCGGAATAAAACTGTCGGGCAAAATCATGCGTCCGGCTTCATCGTGCAGGCGCAACAGAATTTCGATATGTCCACCGCCCTTCTCGACATGACCAAGGGGGACGATTTCCTGTGCATATAGACAGAAGCGGTCTTCTTCCAGCGCCATGTGCAAGCGTTGCACCCAAGCCATTTCACCGAAGCGCAGTGACAGTTCCGAATCGTCCGCGTGATAGACCTGAACCCGATTGCGGCCCTTTTCCTTGGCCATGTAGCAGGCCATGTCGGCAGCGCGCAGCGAAGCTTCAAGAGTGGTCGGATTCTGAGCGACGTGAACCAGTCCGATGCTCACAGTGGTCACGAATGGTCGACCTTTCCAGACGAAGTGCAGGTTCTGCACGGTCTGACGCAGGCCCTCGGCGATTTTTTCGGCGGCTTCCGGGGCGCAGTTCTCCAGCAGGATGCCAAACTCGTCACCACCCAGGCGGGCCAGGGTATCGCCTTCGCGCAAACCGGATTGCAACAGAGCGCAGATATGCCGCAGCAACTCGTCACCCGCCGCATGGCCGCAGGTATCGTTGACCAGTTTGAACTGATCCAGATCGAGGAACATCAAGACATGGCGCCCCGACTGCCGTGTCAGGTTGTGCAGCGCCTGTTCCAGGCGATATTCGAATTCGCGGCGGTTGGCGAGCCCGGTCAAGGCGTCATGGGTCGCCTGCCAGGACAGATTGGCAATGTACTGTCGCTCCTGGGTCATGTCGTGCAATACCAGCACGGTACCGCTGACCTTCCCGGCGTTGCGGATCGGCGCACCGACCAAGGTGACCGAAACCGTGCTGCCATCCAGGCGCTGGATCAATTTTGAGTGTTCGCTGCCACCGCTCAGCTGTCCGCTCAAAATGTGCTCGATCAACGTGAAGCCATCGGCCTGAGCGTTCTCGTCCAGCAGATTGAACAGCGCCGCCAGCGGCAAACCCGTCGCCTGCTCGGCCTTCCAGTGAGTCAACGCCTCGGCGGCCGGGTTCATGTAGGCGATTGCGCCTTCGACATTCGTGGTGATCACGCCATCGCCAATCGATTGCAGGGTGATCTGCGCTCGGTCCTTCTCCAACTGCAGCGCCTCGGCGAACGCATTGCGGTGCTTGAGCAGTTTGTGGGTGCGCATCAAGGCCAGCGCAATCAAGCCCAGGGCGGTGGCGAGGTTGGTCACCAGCAGCAGCCGCAGGATCACCCGTGAACCTTCGCCCAAGGCATCGCTGAACGCTTTCGCCGCCGGTGTCACACCCTCATTGATGGTGAATATCTGGTCTTTCCAGCGCTTGATGTCAGCCTGGGCGGCCTGATTGACAGGAATGAGCTGATGCATTTCCTTCGCAACGTCATCGAGTTGCACCAGGTACGCGTCGCCCACCGTCCAAAGGTCGATAGCTTTTTCGAGATAACTGAAGTGCCGGAAATTGAGGTAAAGCCAGATCACACTGGAGACGTCATCCGGGTGGTTACCCCCCTTGAGGATCGCCACCCGTGCCGCTTCGATATTAGGTGGCCGATGATCCAGCGCCACACGCAACTCGTGGCCACCCTGAGGTACGGCAGTGGCGTTCTGGTATTTGAGGAAAATTGTCTCGTCGCGGCTGTCGGCGTAGAGATTGAGGTAATAGATGGCGTCTTTTTGGCCTTTGGACCACAGGCTTTCACCGGCAACGTAGCCGCGAACCGCCGACAGAACATACAGGCTGACACCGCCCAGCAAGGCTTGAAATAACACGACGGCAATAAATGGCCAGACGATGCCCAACAACCGTGGCGTTCCGAGAGTCCGCGCTTGATTCATGAGGTCCCTTGTTTTAGCACTGCCAGATCAGCATCCCGACGTGATCGCTACAGCTAGACTAGGGTGCGTTCCCGGTTCCGGCAAGCGGAGGATCGGGCTCAATGCCATACACGTGCCCCCCATATAGATATATACCGCCAAAGCCGGTTTGGAGATCTGTTTACTGGGCACTTCGGGCTCCCCCTATCCGTTGCGGGAACCCTTTCAAAGGAGGCGCGGCCACCGACCTCGCGCGACACATGACCATGACAGTTACAAGTCAAAACGCATCAATGTTCAAATCACCGACATCGTGGAGGCTTTCCTGAACGGCAAGCGTTCGTTAATCGGTCATCTCGGCGCCTCTGTACTGGCTTCCGCATCCATGGTTCAGCTGCGCGCGACGCCCTCTGTATTCCTCCAGCGAATGCTGAACACGGACAAAGCAAAAGAGCAGTGGGCGACTGCATTCAAACGGGGGGATACCCGCGCCGTTCCTTCGCTATGGCTAACGGCTGCGCTTGGCGATACAGCTGCGGGCACGTCACCTACCACGCCGAGGATCGCTATGCAGTACGTGTCAGCAGGCCGCTTGCCCTCTAAGTGCGCTGACCAATCGAGAAGCAGAGAAGTGCCGATTTCAGCAGTATATGTTTGTCCGGGAATTGAAGCGTGCAAGGGAAACGTGGTGCGAACCCCGTTGACTGTTGAAAACCTCAAGTGGGGTCGGCAACGAATGACGCCAGCACTCGGGATCAGTTCGTAATAGGTGATTTCATGATTGTGGGTCACCTGTAGAACGAAACCTTTTCAGAGATGAACTCTCGGCCTTGATCGATTGCAACCGCTGCAAATTACTCGCTGTGCCAGCGACAATAAAAGATATTGAAAGCTATCGCCCGGCACTGACTCTCAAGCCCACGTCACTGGACAGCGAAAGCAAGTTGATCAGCGTGATTCGCGAAAAATACCCCGATCCCAGATCGATCGAAACGGTTAACGTCGCCACCACCATGCCACCCTGCGAATCCTGTTAGGTTGCTATCAAGGAATTCGGTTTCGACGGTAGTGAAAATGCGCTGAACGTCCTGTGGCACTGATCTAATGTTGCTGCAAATGCCCATAAAGCTTGGCGTACAAACCACCCTCGGCAATCAGCTGCTGGTGGTCGCCATCCTCGGCGATTTGCCCGCCATCAAACACCAGCACCCGATCAGCCTGCTTCACCGCGGACAACCGGTGCGCAATGATCAGCGTGGTGCGGTTGCTCAAGAACCGCGCCAGTGCCTGGTGCAGGTTGTATTCGGTGGCGGCATCCAGCGCTGAGGTGGCTTCGTCGAGGATCACCACCTTGGGCTCGGCCAACACCATCCGCGCAATCGCCAGGCGTTGACGCTGGCCGCCGGACAAGCGCACCCCGGAACGTCCGACGATGCTGTCCAGGCCGTTGGGCAGCTCTCGAACGGTCTGGTGCAATTGCGCGATTTCCAGCGCTTGCCAGCAGGCTTCGTCACTGCGTTCACGACCCATCGTCAGGTTGGCGCGGACGGTGTCGTTGAACAGCGCCGGATGTTGCAGGACCACGGCGACATTTTCCCGCACGGTTTCCAGGCCGATCTCTTGCTGGGTCGAGCCGCCGAAGCGGATCGTCCCGGCGAGCGGCGTGTACAGGCCCAGCAGCAACTGCACCAAGGTACTTTTGCCGCCACCGCTGGCGCCGACAATCGCGACTTTTTCGCCGGGGGCGATCGACAGGTTCATCTGGTTCAACACCAGCTCGTCGCCGTAACCGAAACTCAATCCCTGGACTTCGATGCCCACGGTTTCGCGACCGTTGAACGGGTCGACACCGCCCGGGTACTCAGGCTCATCGGCCCGGGCCAGCAACTCGTTGATCCGCGACAGCGCGCCGCCGGCCGCGTAATAGGCGTACTGCAGATTCAGCAGCTGTTCCACCGGACCGATCATGAACCACAGGTAGCTGAACACCGCGAGCATCTGGCCGATGGACAGGTCGGAAAACAGCACAGTGAGCATCGCTGCCGCACGGAAAATATCGATGCCGAACTGGAACAGCAAGCCGCTGGCACGGTTCGAGGCATCGGTTTTCCACTGCGAGTTCACCGCGTAATCGCGCACTTCCCGGGCGCGATGACCCAGGCGCCCAAGGAAAAAGCCCTGACGGTTGCCGGCACGCACTTCCTGAATGGAATCGAGGGTTTCGGTCAGCGCCTGGGTAAAGCGCGAGGTGCTGTCGTTCTCGAGTTTCTTCAGGTGCTTGACCCGCTTGCCCAACTGCACCGTGGCATAGATCACCAACGGGTTGAACAGCAGGATCAGCAACGCCAGCTTCCAGTGCATCCACATCAGGATGGAGGCGGTGCCGACCAGGGTCAGCATGGCCACAAGGAAACGACAGAGGGTTTCGCCAACGAATTTGTCCAGCGTGTCCAGGTCGGTCACCAGGTGGGTGGTGACCGTGCCGCTGCCCAGGCTTTCGTATTCACCCAGCGAAATGCGCTTGAGCCGTTCGATCAGCCGCACGCGAATGCGGTAGACGATGTCCTTGGCCAGCGCGGCGAACAGCCGCGCCTGCACCACGTTGAACAGCAATGCAGCGCAACGCAGTCCCAGCGTCACCAGCAGCATAAGGCCGATGTAACCCGCGGCTTTCTGCCAGTTTTCGGGCAACGCGTGGTTCATGATCTTCAGCGCGGCGTCACCGTGGCCCAGCAACACTTCGTCGACCAGTAACGGCAAGAGCAAGGGGATTGGCACGCTGCACAGGGTTGCCAGCACCGCCACGCCGTTGGCAATCCACAGGGATTTCTTGTGATGCAGGGCCAGGCGGCGGATTTCCGCCCAGCTCAGACGGTCGACACGTGTAGCGGTTGGGGCGTCGTCGGGCAGATCATGCACAGGCAGCGCGCTCCAGCCAGCGGCCGAGCAACGGAGACAATACGCTGAGAGGCTGATAGCCATTGGTCAACAGCGCCAATTGACCATCACGCTCAGCCAGTAAGGTAGGGAAACCGGCAATGCCCAGGTCCTGGACCCAGGTGAAATCGGCAGCCGTCGCGGCGTGCATATCGGCACGGTCGAACGCAGCGGCGAACTCGATGCGCGGCAGACCGGCCTGTTCCGCCAACTCCACCAGAACGCTGGCATGAGTGACGTCGCGCCCTTCGGCGTAAAACGCATGCTGAATCAGCCCGAGCAGTTTCCACGCGCAATCCGGCGCCAGGCTGCGCGCGGTCACCAGCGCCCGACAGGCAGGTTCGGTGTCGTAGACAAACCCGTCGGGCAACGCGCCTTCCAGCTTGAACGGTTGGCCAGTCGCCTCGTTGACCGCCTGCCAATGCTCAAGGATGTAGCGCCGGGTGGTCGGCTCCAGCGCGGAGCCGCTGCCGGTACGCAAACCGCCCACCACCAGGTGCACGTCCACACCCGCTGCTTGCGCCTGCTCGACCAGCGCGTTGGCGATTGGCGCAAAGCCCCAGCACCAGGAACACATCGGGTCCATCACATAGAGCAGGCGTTGCGCAGACATGGTTCAAGCCTCGGGAGGAGTTTGCTTGTAGTTGTAGCCGATCGGGTGAGGCAGGTTGCGAGCCTTGGCCAGTTCGATCTGCTTTTGCCGGTCGATGGCACTGCGACGGGTCTTCTCGCTCAGCTTATCCCAGCAATGCGGGCAACTGATGCCGGCCACGTAGTGCTCGGATGTGCGGTCTTCGACGCTGATCGGTGTACGACAGGCATGACATTGATCGTAGTCGCCTTCGCTGAGGTCGTGACGAACGGTCACGCGGTTATCGAACACGAAGCAGTCGCCCTGCCATTTGGTTTCTTCCTGCGGCACCTCTTCGAGGTACTTCAGAATGCCGCCCTTGAGGTGATAGACCTCGTCGAAGCCCTGGCTGAGCATATAGCTCGACGCCTTTTCACAACGAATGCCGCCGGTGCAGAACATCGCGACTTTCTTGTGCACGGCCGGGTCGAAATTGGCTTTGATGTAGTCGGGGAACTCGCGAAAACTGGTGGTCTTCGGGTCGATGGCGCCTTCGAAGGTGCCGATCGAGACTTCGTAGTCGTTGCGGGTGTCGATCAACAGCACTTCCGGATCGCTGATCAACGCGTTCCAGTTCTCTGGGTCGACGTAGGTGCCGACCTTCTTGTTCGGGTCCACGCCTTCGACGCCGAGGGTGACGATTTCTTTCTTGAGTTTGACTTTGGTGCGATAGAACGGCTGGTCGTCGCAGTACGACTCTTTGTGGTCGATGTCGTCCATGCGTGGGTCGTTCTTGAGCCAGGCCATCAGCCCGTCAATGCCTTCGCGGCTGCCGGACACGGTGCCGTTGATGCCTTCTTCGGCGATCAGCAGCGTACCTTTGATGCCGTTGTCGACCATCGCTTGCAGCAGTGGCTCGCGCAGGGCAACGTAATCTTCCAGAGTGACGAACTTATACAGTGCCGCCACGACAATCTGTTGTGTCATGGGTGATTCTCCAGGTGGCTACCCTCGTAAGGGGTGAACCGGATGCGAAAAAAAACGCGCCGGGTGAGCGGCGCGTTGCGGATTCTAGCAAAAAACGTGGGTTTAATGCTTGCTGCCGCCAGCACAGGTCGGCGAGGCCGGAGCCGCGTCGATCTGTGCCCATTCCTCTGGCGTGTAGGTATGCAGCGCCAACGCATGGAACTCGCCCATCAGCTCGCCGAGCGTGCCGTAGACTTTCTGGTGACGCTTGACCCGGTTGAGCCCTTCGAACTGCTGGCTGACCACCACGGCCTTGAAGTGGGTCTGCAACCCACGGCTGTGCATGTGGCTTTCATCCAGCACTTGCAGATGCTGCGGCTGCAACAGGCCCAGCGTCGATTCGATGCGTTGTTGCATGGTCATACCGAACTCCGCTTAAGGCTTTTTCTTGGCTGGAGCAGCGGCGCCTTTAGGCTCCAGCTCGGCCGTCATGTCAGCCAGCAGTTTGTTGACCACAGGCACGGCGCTTTCCAGCTTGGCTTGAGTCATCTGGGCCGATTGCTGAGTCAGCTGCGGCATTTTTTCCAGGACTTTCTTGCCCAGTGGCGACTTGTAGAACGCAACCAGGTCTTTCAGCTCGGATTCGCTGAAGTTGGTGGTGTAGAGCTTGACCATGTCCGGCTTCAGCTTGTTCCAGCCAATGGCTTGGTCCAGCGCGGCGTTGGCTTTGGCCTGGTAGGTTTCCAGCAAGGCTTTTTTCGATTCAGGGGCCTTGGTCTGTTCAAAGCGCTGAGCGAACATTTGCTGCACTTGCATGTACACCGGAGTGCCCAATTTGTCAGCGTGCGCCAGGGTCAGGAAAGCTTCGGCACTGGCGTTGTGGCTGGCGGTATCGGCAAAAACAGGGCCGCTGGCGCAAACCAGTGCAACCGCGGTACAGATGGCACGAAGACGAGTCATCGAGTTTCCTTTTCTAGCAGGCGAGGTAAAACCCCAAGGGCGACCATTCTGCGCCTAAAAAACTGTGTGGCTCAACCCCAAGCCATGTCGGGCCTGATTTAGAGGGGTTGAACGGTCAAATTCCAGACTGATGGAACCACGGCCGGCGATCACGGCCTAAACTGCGCTATCAGACCTACAGGAGTGTGCATGATGAGCCGTATCGAAACCGACAGCCTCGGCCAGGTGGAAGTCCCGGATGAAGCCTACTGGGGCGCTCAGACGCAACGCTCGCTGATTAACTTCGCGATTGGCAACGAACGCATGCCACTGGCGGTGCTGCACGCCCTGACGCTGATCAAGAAAGCCGCGGCGCGGGTCAATGACCGCAACGGTGACCTGCCCGCCGACATCGCCCGGCTGATCGAACAGGCCGCCGACGAAGTGCTCGACGGCAGCCATGACGACCAGTTCCCGCTGGTGGTCTGGCAGACCGGCAGCGGCACCCAGAGCAACATGAACGTCAACGAAGTGATCGCCGGTCGGGCCAACGAACTGGCCGGTAATGCTCGCGGCGGCAAGTCGCCAGTTCACCCTAACGATCACGTCAACCGCTCCCAGAGCTCCAACGACTGCTTCCCGACTGCCATGCACATCGCAGCAGCCCAGGCGGTGCAACAGCAATTGCTGCCGGCGATCAGCGAACTGTCGGGCGGATTGGCCGAACTGTCCGCGCGGCACATGAAACTGGTCAAGACCGGTCGCACCCATATGATGGACGCAACGCCGATTACCTTCGGTCAGGAACTGTCGGCGTTCATCGCGCAACTGGATTACGCCGAACGAGCGATCCGCAGCTCGCTGCCGGCCGTCTGTGAACTGGCCCAGGGCGGCACCGCGGTCGGCACCGGGCTGAACTCGCCCCACGGTTTTGGCGAAGCCATCGCTGCCGAACTGGCCGCCCTCTCCGGCCTGCCGTTCGTCACCGCACCGAACAAATTCGCCGCCCTGGCTGGCCATGAACCGCTGACAACACTGTCCGGCGCGTTGAAAACCCTCGCCGTGACCCTGATGAAAATCGCCAACGACCTGCGCCTGCTGGGCTCCGGGCCGCGAGCAGGCTTCGCCGAAGTGAAACTGCCGGCCAACGAACCGGGCAGCTCGATCATGCCGGGCAAGGTCAATCCGACTCAGTGCGAAGCGCTATCGATGCTTGCTTGTCAGGTATTGGGCAACGACGTCGCCATCGGGTTTGCCGCGAGCCAGGGGCACCTGCAGCTGAACGTGTTCAAACCGGTGATCATCCACAACCTGCTGCAATCGATCCGCCTGCTCGGCGATGGCTGCAGCAACTTCCAGCAGCATTGCATCGCCGGTCTGGAACCGGATGCAGATAAAATGGCTGAACATCTGGAGCGTGGATTGATGTTGGTGACGGCGCTGAATCCGCACATTGGTTATGACAAATCGGCGGAAATCGCCAAAAAGGCTTACGCAGAAGGGCTGACCTTGCGTGAGGCGGCGTTGCAACTTGGGTATCTGACGGATGAAGAGTTTGATGCGTGGGTAAAGCCGGAGAATATGCTGGAGGCTGGCGCCAAGGGCTGAGTTTTGTAGCGCCTGACACTCAGCTTTCGCGAGCAGGCTCGCTCCCACAGGTAATCGCATTTCTCCTGTGGGAGCGAGCCTGCTCGCGAAGAACGATGACGCGGTCTAACTGGCGGCCATCCGCACCTTTCGGGCCCTGAGCCCGGCAATCAACGACGGCCCCAACGCCACCAGCGCCGACCCCAGCACCACCAGCACCGCCCCGCCATAACCCAAACCATTGATCGTCTCGGCATGCACATAGTCCGGCCACAACCACGCAGCCACTGCCACCGCAGCAAACGTCACCAACGGCGTAATCGCCAGCGTCGCACTGACCCGCGATGCCTCCCAATGGGCCAGTGCCTCGGCAAACGCGCCATAAGCAATCAGCGTATTCATACAGCACGCCAGCAACAGCCAGCCTTGCAGCGGACTCAGTTGCAGCGCTTCCAGCGGATGCACCCACGGCGTCAGCAACAGCGCGCAGAACAGGTAGATCACCATCATCACCTGCAACGAATTCCACACCGTGAGCAATTGCTTCTGGCCCAAGGCGTAGAACGTCCAGACCGTGGACGCCAACAACACCAACAGCACCCCGGCGGTGTAATCGGTCAGCGAGGTCAGCAACTCGGCCAGCCGCTGATTGAAAAACAGGGCAAAACCGATCAACAGCACCAGCAGGCCAATCCCCTGCCCCACGCTGAACCGTTCCTTGAACACAAACAGACTGGCGATCAGCAACATGATCGGCCCCATCTGCACCACCAGTTGCGCGGTGCCGGGGCTAAGCAGGTTCAGGCCCATCAGGTACAGCACGTAGTTGCCCACCAGGCCGAGCACCGCCATCAACACCAACCAGCCACCACGCGGCCCGAGCACCTTGCGGCTCGGCAGGCGTTTGGTCGCCGCCAGATAAATGAACAGGCACCCGCCGGATACGATCAGGCGAAACCACGTCACCGTCACCGGGTCCATCACCAGCAGCACTTGCTTGAGTTTGATCGGCAGGATTCCCCACAGCAGCGCGGTCACCAAGGCCAGGAACAGACCGTAAACCCAGCGACCCGATGAAATGTGCATTGCGAACCCCGAAGCCCATTGGCGAGAAAGGTCATTCTAGGCTTAGCGCCGTTCGGCACACAGGGACAGTTGGGCGTTGGCCGCGAATGAAACTGTGCAGGTCGCACCATTAAATTGGCGCTATGCCGTCGATCGGTTGGCCAGGCGTTGCAAGTGGTTCATGCATAAGCTCATGGGATTCGCCAACAGGAACATTCCTCAGGAGATCGCCATGTACGGCAAACGCGCCCAGGACAATGCCCCCGCCACTCACTTTCGCTGTGACCGGGTGTGTCGCGTGAATGGGGAGTTGTATTTCAGCACCCGGGAAAACACCCTGGAGGGGCCGTTTGAAAACCCGGAGAAGTTGGCGCGGGAGGTACAGGCTTACATTGAGCGGATGCTGCTTTTGCGTATGAACCTGTAAACCGCGGCGCCTCCATTCGCGAGCAGGCTCGCTCCCACATTAGATCTATGTCGCACTCCAGATCCATGTGGGAGCGAGCCTGCTCGCGATAGCGGTTAATCAGACAATACAAATCTTGCAGTCTTAACGCACCGCTTCAAACAACCCGGTCGCCCCCATCCCGCCACCCACACACATGGTGACGATGCCGTAACGCACGTTGCGGCGCTGTAATTCACGCACGAGATGCCCGACCTGACGCGAACCGGTCATGCCGAACGGATGGCCGATGGAAATCGAGCCGCCATTGACGTTGTACTTGTCGTTATCAATCTCCAACCGAATGCGGCTGTACAGGCATTGCGAGGCGAACGCTTCGTTGAGTTCCCACAGATCAATGTCGGCAATCTGCAAACCCTTGGCCTTGAGCAGCTTCGGCACCGAGAAGACCGGGCCGATGCCCATTTCATCCGGCTCGCAACCGGCCACGGTGAAACCACGGAAGAACGCCTTGGGCTTCAACCCCAGTTGCAGTGCTTTTTCCAGGCTCATCACCAGCGTCATCGACGCACCATCGGACAGCTGCGAAGAATTGCCCGCCGTCACCGAACCGTCCTCGGCAAACACCGGTTTCAATCCCGCCAGGCTTTCCAGGGTGGTATCCGGGCGATTGCAGTCATCGTGATCGACGATACCGTCAAGGATCTGCACCTGACCGGTGGCCTTGTCTTCAACCCGATACTTCACCGCCATCGGCACGATTTCATCGTCAAACAATCCTGCGGCCTGAGCCTGAGCGGTACGTTGCTGACTTTGCAGCGCGTACAGATCCTGTTCTTCGCGGCTGACGTTGTAACGACGAGCGACGATTTCGGCCGTCTGGCCCATCGGGAAATAGATACCGGGCACCTGCTCTTTAAGCAGCGGATTGATCAGGTTGTCGGTGTTGATGCTTTTCATGGTCAGGCTGATGGACTCGACGCCACCGGCGACGATGATGTCACTGCAACCCGAAGCGATCTGGTTGGCGGCAATGGCGATCGCCTGCAGGCCCGACGAGCAAAACCGGTTGAGGGTCATGCCGGCAGTGCCGGTGCCCAGGCGCGACAGCACCGCGATGTTGCGACCGATGTTGAAGCCCTGGCCACCTTCGTTGGAACCGGCACCGACGATGCAGTCTTCGACGCTGGCCGGATCGATGCCCGAGCGCGCCAACAATGCGTCGACACAATGCGCCGCCATGTCGTCCGGACGGGTCATGTTGAACTTGCCGCGAAAGGATTTGGCCAGGCCGGTCCGCACGCTGTCGACGATCACCACTTCACGCATGGCATACCTCATTGTTGTTGTCGGTTGAGAGTGGACCGAGCATAAATCCACTGCATTAGCGACCGCGACAATCATTCACCCCGCGTATGCGTAAACATCGATCACTTCTTGTGCTGTTTCACTTTCCTGTTGTGTTTGTCGGACTTTTCGAAAGCCTCTTCCAGCGCCAGATTGATGGTGCGCAGGACTTTGACCCGCGCCCAGCGCTTGTCATTGGCTTCCACCAGCGTCCAAGGCGATATCTCGGTGCTGGTGCGATCAACCATGTCACCGACCGCCGCGCGGTAGTCCTCCCATTTATCACGATTGCGCCAGTCATCTTCGGTGATCTTGAAACGCTTGAAGGGAATTTCTTCCCGCGCCTGGAAGCGCTCCAGTTGCGTCTGCTTGTCGATGGCCAGCCAGAACTTGACCACGATCACCCCGGCCTCGGCGATCAGCTCTTCAAAATCATTGATTTCACTGTAGGCCCGCAACCAGTCCGCCGGCGGGCAGAAGCCTTCGACGCGCTCCACCAGCACCCGCCCGTACCACGAACGATCGAACACCGTGAACGTGCCCTTGGCCGGGATGTGCCGCCAGAACCGCCACAGATAAGGCTGCGCACGTTCCTCTTCGGTGGGCGCGGCAATCGGCACGATGCTGTACTGCCGCGGATCAAGGGCCGCCGCGACCCGGCGGATCGCCCCGCCCTTGCCTGCCGCATCATTGCCCTCGAACACCGCCATCAAGGCGTGCCGACGCATGCGTTTGTCGCGCATCAGGCCGGAGAATCTTGCCTGTTCGGTAATCAATTGTTCTTCGTAATCGTCCTTGTCCAGGCGCTGGGTCAAATCCAGGCTGTCGAGCAGATTCAACTGATCGACATGAATGGGCAACGGCGCGGCATTAACCTTGGAAGGATGGACCTTGTGTCGCTTCAGGGCACTTTGCAGGCCTTCGAGCAGGATCTTGCCCACCGCCAGGCTGCGGTAATGAGGGTCCACCCCTTCGATCACGTGCCAAGGCGCGTAGTCGCGACTGGTACGGCGCAACACGTGTTCACCGTATTTCACGAACTTGTCGTAGGTTTGCGATTGTTGCCAGTCCAGCGGACTGATGCGCCAACTGTGCAGCGGGTCATCCGCCAGGGCCTTGAGCCGCGCCTTCATTTGCTTTTTGGAGAGGTGGAACCAGAACTTGAAGATCAGCGCGCCTTCGTCGCAGAGCATTTTTTCAAAGCGCTCGGACTGGTTGATCGCCTGATCCAGCACCGGGTCCTTGAACAAGCCATGAACCCGGCCTTGCAGCATCTGGCTGTACCAGTTGCCGAAGAAAATCCCCATGCGGCCCTTGGCCGGGAGCATCCGCCAGTAGCGCCAGGCCGGCGGCCGCGCCAGCTCTTCGTCGGTCTGCTGATCGAACGTGCGGACCTCGATCAAGCGTGGGTCCATCCATTCGTTAAGCAACTTGACCGTCTCGCCCTTGCCGGCGCCTTCGATGCCATTGATCAGAATGATCACCGGAAAGCGGCGCTGCTGGTGAAGTTCGAACTGTGCTTCGAGCAAGGCTTCACGCAGGGCCGGTTCTTCGGCGTCGTAGGTTTCTTTGTCGATGGCGTGACCGATTTCGGCGGATTCGAACATGGATGGCTCCCTTTCCAGATTGAGCAAGACTAGCGGATTGAGTTGTTTTCCGCGGGAGAAATCCCTTACTTCGCAGCAACGATCGTTTCGTGTAGCAGCTGCCGAAGGCTGCTACAGATTTTCAGCGAATCTGCGAACGCACGCGTTGCCATGGATCAAGCACCGCTCCGGCGATCGGCTAGAATGGCCGCCTTGCCGTTGCCGAGCCTGCCATGAAACCTGTATTGCCCCACGCCCAGCTCGACTGGGATGACCAAGGTCTCCCGCGTTCGCGGGTGTTCAATGATGTGTATTTTTCCGATCTGTCGGGGCTGGACGAAACCCGCTACGTGTTCCTCGAACAAAACGCTTTGCGTGAACGCTTCGCTGCGTTGCCAGCCGGCGGTCGACTGGTGATTGGCGAGACCGGTTTCGGCACCGGGCTGAATTTCCTTTGCGCCTGGCAGTTGTTCGAACAGCACGCGGTGGCCGGGGCGCGGCTGCATTTTGTCAGTGTCGAAAAGTACCCGCTGAGCCTGCCCGATCTGCAGCGTGCCTTGGCCTTGTGGCCGGAGCTCAAACCGTTTGCCGATCAACTGCTGACGCAATACATCGCAATCCACCCAGGCTTCCAATGCCTGGTGCTGGACAACGGCCGCGTGACCCTGACCCTGCTGATCGGCGATGCGCTGGAACAATTGCCACAACTGGACGCGCAGATCGATGCCTGGTTTCTCGACGGTTTTGCCCCGGCGAAAAACCCTGACATGTGGACCGCCGAACTGTTCGCCGAACTGGCGCGTCTGGCGGCCCCCGGCTCGACCATCAGCACCTTCACCAGCACCGGTTGGGTGCGCCGTCTGCTGAATGCGGCTGGCTTCAAGATGAAGCGCACGCCCGGCATTGGCCACAAATGGGAAATCCTGCGGGGCGTGTTTCTCGGCTGGCCTGAAGAAGTCCCGGTGCCCGCCGCGGCCAAACCATGGTTTGCGCGGCCGACGCCACTGAACGGCGAGCGGCGTGCGATGGTGATCGGCGCCGGCCTGGCCGGATGCGCCACGGCCGCCAGCCTGGCTGCGCGGGGCTGGCAAGTCAGTCTGCTGGAGCGTCACAATGCACTGGCGCAGGAAGCCTCGGGCAATCCTCAGGGCGTTTTGTACCTCAAGCTTTCGGCCCATGGCACCGCGCTGTCGCAGTTGATCGTCAGTGGTTTCGGTCACACCCGGCGTTTGCTCGAACATTTGCAACGGGGCGTCGACTGGGACGATTGCGGGGTCTTGCAACTGGCCTTCAACGCCAAGGAAGCCGAACGTCAGGCGCAATTGGCCGCCGCCTTTTCGTCAGATCTGGTGCACTTGCTCGATCAACCGCAAGCCCAGACTCAGGCCGGGATCGCCCTGGAGCACGGCGGATTATTCTTCCCGGAAGGTGGCTGGGTTCATCCGCCGGCGTTGTGCCATTGGCAGGCGTCTTCGGCGAACATCCAGTGGCTGCCCCATCGCGATGTCCTGGAACTGCGCAAGGTTGATGATCAGTGGCAGGCCTGGGACGGTGATGATTTGCTGGCCAGTGCCCCCGTGGTGATCCTGGCCGGCGCGGCCGAGATCAAGCGTTTTCCACACAGCGCCGAGCTGCCCCTCAAACGCATTCGTGGCCAGATCACCCGACTGGCGCAAACACCTGAAAGCCAGAGCCTGGCCACCGTCGTCTGCGCCGAAGGCTATGTGGCGCCGGCTCGAATGGGCGAACACACCCTCGGCGCCAGCTTCGACTTCAAGAGCGATGACCTGACCCCGACACTCGCCGAACACCTCGGCAACCTGGCCTTGCTTGAGGAAATCTCCCCCGACCTCGCCACGCGACTGCAGGCTCAGGCACTGGACCCGCAACAGCTTGAAGGACGCGCCGCGTTCCGCTGCACCAGTCCAGACTACCTGCCGATCGTTGGCCCGTTGGCCGAACCAGCGGCCTTCGCCGATGCCTACGCCGTACTGAGCAAGGACGCCCGACAAGTGCCGGACATTCCCTGCCCCTGGCTTGAGGGTTTTTACGTCAACAGCGGCCACGGTTCTCGCGGCCTGATCACCGCGCCACTGTCGGGTGAGTTGCTCGCGGCATGGATCGAAAACGAACCGCTGCCCCTGCCCAGAGCAGTCGCCGAGGCCTGCCATCCCAACCGTTTCGCCGTGCGCCAATTGATCCGCGGAAAAGTCTGACGGCTCGCCTTATAACTTATCGGTCTAAAACTCCGGGGATTCAGCCGGGTCAGTTTCTGAGTACCCGCCGTTTTTGGCGCGGTATCGATTGACCTCCCCAACGGAAAAACCGGTAAGGAATTTATGTGCGGATTAGCTGGCGAGTTACGTTTTGATCATCAACCTGCAGACCTTGCAGCCATTGAGCGAATCACCCATCACCTGGCCCCTCGCGGCCCTGACGCATGGGGCTTCCACAGCCAGGGGCCGATTGCCCTGGGCCATCGTCGCCTGAAAATCATGGACCTGTCGGACGGCTCGGCGCAGCCGATGGTCGACAACCAATTGGGCTTGTCCCTGGCCTTCAACGGCGCGATCTACAACTTCCCTGAACTGCGCACCGAGCTTGAAAGCCTTGGTTACGCGTTCTATTCCGGTGGTGACACCGAAGTGCTGCTCAAGGGTTATCACGCCTGGGGCGAAGCGCTGCTGCCCAAACTCAATGGCATGTTCGCCTTTGCCATTTGGGAGCGTGACGCCCAACGCCTGTTCATCGCCCGCGACCGTCTCGGCGTGAAGCCGCTGTACCTGTCGCGCACCGGTCAGCGCCTGCGCTTTGCCTCGGCGTTGCCGGCGCTGCTCAAGGGCGGCGACATCAACCCGATCCTCGATCCGGTGGCACTCAATCATTATCTGAATTTCCACGCAGTGGTCCCGGCCCCGCGCACCTTGCTGGCCGGCATCGAGAAACTGCCACCGGCGACCTGGATGCGCATCGAAGCGGATGGCACCACCGAGCAGAAAACCTGGTGGACCCTGCCCTACGGCCCACACGCCGACGAGATGAATCTGACACTCGAAGACTGGCGCGACCGTGTACTCGACAGCACCCGCGACGCGGTGGCGATCCGTCAACGTGCAGCGGTCGACGTCGGTGTTCTGCTTTCGGGCGGTGTCGATTCGAGCCTGCTGGTCGGTCTGTTGCGTGAAGTCGGTGTTGAAAACCTGTCGACCTTCTCCATCGGTTTCCAGGATGCCGGCGGCGAGCGCGGCGACGAGTTCCAGTATTCGGACCTGATCGCCAAACACTACGGTACCCAGCATCACCAATTGCGCATCGACGAAAAAGAGATCATCGAGCAATTGCCCGCAGCGTTCCGCGCCATGAGCGAGCCGATGGTCAGCCATGACTGCATCGCCTTCTATCTGCTGTCCCGCGAAGTGGCCAAGTATTGCAAAGTGGTGCAGAGCGGCCAGGGTGCCGACGAACTGTTCGCCGGTTATCACTGGTACCCACAAGTCGACGGTGCCGAAGATCCGTACGCCGCCTACCGCGATGCATTTTTCGACCGCAGCTACGACGACTACGCCGCCACCGTGCAGCCGAAATGGCTGACGGCCAATGACGCGGCCGGTGACTTCGTCAAAGAACATTTCGCACAGCCCGGCGCCGATGCAGCGGTAGACAAAGCCTTGCGTCTGGACAGCACGATCATGCTGGTGGACGACCCGGTCAAACGCGTCGACAACATGACCATGGCCTGGGGCCTGGAAGCGCGCACACCGTTTCTCGACTACCGCCTGGTGGAATTGTCGGCGCGCGTGCCGGGTAAATTCAAACTGCCGGACGGTGGCAAGCAAGTCCTGAAAGAAGCCGCGCGCCTGGTCATTCCGAGTGAAGTGATCGATCGCAAGAAAGGTTATTTCCCGGTCCCCGGTCTGAAGCATTTGCAGGGCGATACGCTGAACTGGGTGCGCGAACTGCTGCTCGATCCGAGTCAGGATCGCGGACTGTTCAAGCCAGAGATGCTCGATCGCCTGCTGACCGATCCGCAAGGCCAGTTGACCCCGTTGCGCGGCTCCAAGCTGTGGCAATTGGCGGCCCTGAACCTGTGGCTCAGTGAACAAGGAATCTGATCGATGAAACCCCACGCCACGGCCTACAGCCAACGCTTGTTGCGCGGTCAGGCGCCCTCTTACGAACGCTTGCAGGCACGCCTGGCCGAAGACGGTAGTGAATTGGGCGCCGCACCGATTGCCGTGCACTGCGGCTGGGGCCGGTTGCTGATCGGCCACACCTTTCCAGATGCGGCGAGCCTGGCCCAAGAGCTGCTCAATGAGCACACCGGTGAACGCGACATCGCCCTGTACGTGGCTGCGCCTCAGCAAGTACTGGGGCTGGAGCCCGCCCAGTTGTTTCTCGACCCGTCCGACACCCTGCGCCTGTGGTTCAGCGATTACCGCCAATCCACTCGGGTGTTTCGCGGCTTTCGCATCCGCCGGGCCCAGAGCGACGTGGACTGGCAGGCGATCAATCAGCTGTATCATTTGCGTGGCATGTTGCCGATCGACGCCAACTTGCTGACCCCACGCCATCAGGGTGGCCCGGTGTATTGGCTGGCCGAAGATGAGGACAGCGGCGCAATCATCGGCAGCGTCATGGGCCTCAATCACCACAAGGCGTTCAACGACCCAGAGAACGGCAGCAGCCTGTGGTGCCTGGCGGTCGACCCACAATGTTCGCGACCGGGTGTCGGTGAAGTGCTGGTGCGGCATTTGATCGAGCACTTCATGAGCCGTGGGCTGAGTTATCTGGACCTGTCAGTGCTGCACGACAACCGGCAGGCGAAAAGTCTTTACGCCAAGCTCGGGTTTCGCAACCTGTCGACCTTCGCCATCAAGCGTAAAAACTGCATCAATCAGCCATTGTTTCTCGGCCCGGGTCCCGAAGCCGAATTCAATCCTTATGCACGGATCATCGTCGAGGAAGCTCACCGCCGTGGCATCGAAGTACAAGTCGATGACGCCGATGCCGGCCTGTTCACCTTGATCCATGGCAGTCGCCGCGTACGTTGCCGTGAATCCCTCAGCGATCTGACCAGCGCCATCAGCATGACGTTGTGCCAGGACAAAAGCCTGACGCACAAAGTGCTCAAGGCCGCCGGTTTGAACCTGCCGTCACAGCAACTGGCCGGCAACGCCGATGACAATCTGGCGTTTCTCGACGAGCACGAACGGGTGGTGGTCAAACCGCTGGATGGCGAACAGGGCCAGGGCGTCGCGGTTGATTTACGGACCATCGAAGAGGTCCAGCAAGCCATCGAATCCGCCCGCCAGTTCGACAGTCGCGTGCTGCTGGAGAGCTTCCACGAAGGCCTCGACTTGCGGATTGTGGTGATCGGTTTTGAGGTGGTCGCCGCGGCCATTCGCCAACCGGCAGAAGTGGTCGGTGATGGACAGCATTCCATCGGTGCGTTAATCGAAGCCCAGAGCCGGCGTCGTCAGGCGGCGACCAGCGGTGAAAGCAAAATCCCGCTGGATCATGAGACCGAGCGCACCTTGGCAGCGGCGGGTTATGACTACAGCAGCATTCTGCCGGCCGGTGAGCATCTGTTCGTACGGCGTACGGCGAATCTTCATACCGGCGGCATTCTTGAGGATGTCACTGCGATTCTGCATCCGACCCTGGTGGATGCGGCTGTGCGAGCGGCGCGGGCGCTGGACATTCCGATGGTCGGGCTCGACCTGATGGTGCCCGCTGCCGATCAACCGGAGTACGTGTTTATCGAAGCCAATGAGCGCGCCGGCCTGGCCAACCATGAACCGCAGCCGACGGCCGAGCGGTTTGTGGATTTGTTGTTTCCGCACAGTCAGCCGGCGGCCGGACATTGATTTGTCGCCTGTTCCATCGCCATCGCGAGCAGGCTCGCTCGCACATTTGACCGCATTCCCCTGTGGGAGCGAGCCTGCTCGCGATGGGGCCCTGACAGATCACACACTCTCTTTTCCTCATCGAAACCATCGATGCTCTCAACCCATCAGGAGTTTCCATGACCAGCAACATTCCGGAACCGGATCTGATCTACCTGCAAAAAGTCCTGCTGGAAATGCTCGCCATTCCCAGCCCGACCGGGTTCACCGACACCATCGTGCGTTATGTCGCCGAGCGGCTTGAAGAGCTGGGCATTCCCTTTGAGATGACCCGCCGCGGCACCATCCGCGCCACCCTCAAGGGCAAGAAGAACAGTCCCGACCGCGCGGTCTCCGCTCACCTCGACACCATCGGCGCGGCGGTTCGCGCGATCAAGGACAACGGTCGTTTGACCCTGGCGCCTGTCGGTTGCTGGTCCAGCCGTTTTGCCGAGGGCAGTCGGGTCAGCCTGTTTACCGACAACGGCGTAATCCGTGGCAGCGTGCTGCCGCTGATGGCTTCCGGGCATGCGTTCAATACCGCCGTGGATGAAATGCCAATCAGTTGGGATCACGTCGAATTGCGCCTGGACGCCTATTGCGCCACCCGTGCCGATTGCGACTCGCTGGGGATCAGCGTCGGTGATTTTGTCGCCTTCGACCCTTTGCCGGAGTTCACCGAAAGCGGCCACATCAGCGCCCGTCATCTCGATGACAAGGCCGGCGTTGCCGCATTGCTGGCGGCGCTGAAAGCGATCGTCGACAGCGGCGAAGAGCTGATGATCGACTGTCATCCGCTGTTCACCATCACCGAGGAAACCGGCAGTGGCGCGGCGGCGGCGTTACCGTGGGACGTCAGCGAATTCGTCGGCATCGACATCGCCCCGGTCGCGCCGGGTCAGCATTCCAGCGAACACGCGGTGAGCGTGGCAATGCAGGATTCCGGCGGACCTTACGACTATCACCTGTCGCGGCATCTGCTGCGCCTGGCCAGTGACAACGAGTTACCGGTGCGTCGCGACCTGTTCCGCTATTACTTCAGCGATGCCCATTCGGCGGTCACTGCCGGGCATGACATTCGCACCGCCCTGCTTGCCTTCGGCTGCGATGCCACTCACGGCTACGAACGCACCCACATCGACAGCCTCGCCGCCCTCAGCCGCCTGCTCGGCGCCTATATTCTGAGTGCGCCGGTGTTTGCCAGCGATGCACAACCGGCCAAGGGGTCGCTGGACCGGTTCAGTCATCAGATCGAACATGAGACGCAGATGGAAAGCGATACGCGAGTGCCGTCGGTGGATAGTCTGGTGGGGCAGCGGTCTGAAAGCTGAGTCTGGCTTGAGATAGGCTGTGATTGAAAGATTGCCATCGCGAGCAGGCTCGCTCCCACAGGAGTACGCGGTCACCTGTGGGAGCGAGCCTGCTCGCGAATACGCCAGATCAGACAACACAGAACCCCAGGCTAGCCGTCGTTGGTCATTCGCCGTAGCATCGCGCCATTGTTTAGCCGAGGTGCCCATGCTGATCCCCCACGACCAACTTGAAGTCGACACTCTCACCCGCCTGATCGAGGATTTCGTAACCCGCGACGGTACGGACAACGGTGATGACACGCCGCTGGAAACCCGTGTTCTGCGTGTCCGCCAGGCGTTGACCAAGGGCCAGGCGCTGATTGTCTTCGACCCGGAAAGCGAGCAATGCCAGTTGATGCTCAAACACGATGTGCCCAAGCACCTGTTCGACTGAGGCCTTCAGCGCCCTTTGTTTTTTGCCCGTTTGGCCTGAATGCGGTCGTAGACCTCCGCCCGGTGCACGCTGACGTTCTGCGGCGCTTCGACACCGAAGCGCACAGTGTTGCCGTTGACCGCGACAATGCGCACGGAAATGTCGTCACCGATGGAAATCAATTCGCCCACAACGCGACTGAGTACAAGCATGACATTCATCCTTCAGGGTTATCGGACCCTGAAGATGCCTTGCGTGCAGCAGCTCTTCAATGCGCTGGCAGACAATCAGGCCCACCCTACAGCGCAGGACGAACGCTTCCTAAGGAAACGTCTGACAAATCCATTGATTGAAGGACCGATCCTTCAGGAGGCGGAGAAACGCGGCCCGAAAAGGATGACGCTGGCCCCGATCACACACAGCGCCACGCCGAGCCAGTCCGAACCCAGCGGGCGAATCCGCTCGACCACCGCCAGCCAGCCGATCGACGCGATGATGTAGATGCCACCGTACGCGGCATAGGCGCGGCCGGCGTAAGTCGCTTCGATGCGGGTCAGCAGCAGCGCGAACAAGGTCAGACTGAGCAGAGCCGGCACGACCCACCAGGCGCTTTTACCCTGGCGCAGCCACATCCAGAAGGCAAAGCAGCCAGCGATTTCAAACAGCGCGGCGAGAAAAAACCACAGGTAATTGAGCATGCAAACGTCTCACGAGGATGGCCGATGGCGGCCACCCTAACGACGGTGTTGCGTACGGGCAAGTTCAGCCTGCGGTTTGTTTGGCCTTGGCGCGCATTTTGTCGGCCATGGCGGTCATTTCGTCGTAGAGCAATTGCGGATTCTTCTGCTTGAGCGCCCAGGCCATGCGGCCCTGTTCGTGGGGCAGAATCATGAATTCGCCGGCGGCGACGTGCTGATAGATGTAATCGGCAATGTCGGCCGCGGTGATCGGCGAACTTTCCAGCAACTTGCCGACCTGGGCTTTCATGGCCGGCGTCGGGCCACGAAACGAGTCCAGCAGGTTGGTCTGGAAGAAGGACGGGCACACCACATGCACGCCGATTTCCTGCTGCGCCAGCTCGACCAGCAGGCTTTCGGACAACGCCACCACGCCAGCCTTAGCCACGTTGTAGTTGCTCATGGCCGGACCTTGCATCAGGGCGGCCATCGACGCGATGTTGATGATTTTTCCTTTGCTTTTTTCCAGCAGCGGCAGGAAGGCCTTGCAGCCCTTGACCACGCCCATCAGGTTGATCGCGATCTGCCAGTCCCAGTCTTCCAGGGACAGTTCACTGAAGAACCCGCCCGAGGCAACGCCGGCGTTGTTGACGATGACATCGATGCCACCAAGTTTCTCGTCGCAGGCTTGGGCGAAAGCGGTCAGCTGGCTGTAATCGCGCACGTCGCAACGCTGGATAAAACCGTCGCCGCCGGCTTCGCGAACCAGTTTCAAGGTTTCCTGCAGACCGGGTTCGCTGACATCCGACAAGGCCAGCTGCCAGCCTTCACGCGCCCAGCGCAGCGCGATTTCGCGACCTAAGCCCGAGCCCGCACCAGTGATCATCATGCGATTTTGCATAGCAAACAGCCTTGTTGTTCCGGGGAAGATGCATCGAGTGTAGCGAAGGACAATGCCCGACCCACGCTCCATCAGATTGCTGAATGGCCCGAGCAAACCGTGGCAGCGCCTGAACCAACTAGACTCATTAAAAACGAAATAAGCCTTTCTTCGAAAAACATTAAAAAAACTTGGAATTTTCTTTCATGCGCGACAGTCGGATTTTGTAAGCAGCCCGGCTTTATAGCCTCCCGGCTGACAATTAAACGCCAGGTAATTCCAGAACACTTCCAACAAGGAAATAGACATGGGCACAATTCTTATCGTAATCCTGATCCTGTTACTGGTGGGTGGTTTGCCAGTGTTCCCGCACTCCAGAAGTTGGGGTTATGGCCCGTCGGGGATCATCGGCGTCGTGTTGGTGGTGCTGTTGATACTGCTGTTGCTCGGCAAGATTTAAAGGTTTAACAGGCAAAAAAAAGAGGCCCTTTTCAAGGGCCTCTTTTTTATTGCATCAAGACTTAGTCAGGCTTGCCGTCAACCACACCGGCGGTGTTGTCGATCAGGCCCTTGGTCGCCGTTTGCAGGAACGCTTCGAGCTTGAGCTTCAGCTCAGCGGTACGCGGTGCATCCGCAACGATCTCGGCGTGAGGTGTCGCGCCCAGTTCGTACTGGTACATCTTCGGCGCCATTTCCTTTTCCTTCGGCAGCACCAGAATCTGATCAGCCGTGATGATGGCGGTGGTCTGCTCGCTACCCGACGGTTTGATCACGCCAAAACCGGTGTCGCCTTCAGGCAGGTTGAGCAAATCGCGGCCCCAGCACTGATGACGCACTTCGCCACCAATACGGCCCATGATGGTCGGCACTATGTCGATCTGCGTGCCCACGGTATGGTCACGCTCGCCGAACTTTTCCTGGATGCCCGGTGCGATCATCAGCATCGGCACGTTGAAGCGGCCCAGGTCCATTTCGGTGATCTGACGCTCGTTGCCAAAACCGTGGTCGCCGACGATCACAAACAGGGTTTCCTTGAAATACGGCTCCTTGCGGGCCTTTTCAAAGAACTGGCCCAGCGCCCAGTCCGCATAGCGCATGGCAGTCAAATGCTCGTTCAGACTACCGCGATCGGTCACGCGCTCAACCGGCAATGGTGTCGGCAAGGCGTATGGCGTGTGGTTGGACAGGGTTTGCAGCAACGCATAGAACGGCTTGCCGTTTTCCCGCGCCTTGAGCTCTACCAGACCACGGTCGAACATGTCCTGGTCGGACACGCCCCAGGTCGGATCGGAGAACACCGGGTTCACGAAGTCGTTACGACCAATGAAGTTGGTCATGCCCTGGTTGCTGAAGAAACCCGACTGGTTATCCCAAGCGAAGTCGCCGTTGTAGACGTACACGTCGTCATAGTCACGGGCACTGAGCAATTGCGGCAGGCCGGACAACTTGTGGCTGCCTTCCGGCGTCTGCATCAGGTATTCGAAACCTGGCAGGTTCGGGAAGCACGCCATGGTGGCGAACATACCCTGGTGGGTATGGGTCCCGTTGGAGAAGAAGCGGTCGAACATCAGGCCTTCCTTCGACAGTTTGTCGAGGTACGGCGTGATGTTACCCGGTGCACCCAAGGCGCCCACCGAGTGACCGGCCATGCTTTCCATTAGGATCACGACGACGTTCTTGATCGGCAGGGTCTTGTCAGCCGGCGGCGTGTAGTCGCGACGCACGGCTGCGGTTTCGGCATCCACCAGTTTGTCGTCCGCCATCACCAGCATGTCACGCACGATTTTCTGCGCTTCAGGCTGTGGCAGGGTGGCCTTCCATATGTTGTCGCGATTTTCGGACATCCGGCTCTTGGCCGCGGCGACCAGCGACAAGGTGCCGTTGAGGCCCAACTGGTTGGCGAAGTTCGAGTCGGTGGTGTAGACGTCACCCCAGCGCATTGGCGGGCCCTGACGCAGAGTGCCACGAGCGGCGACCACGCAGACCAGCAGGCAGACGACAAACACCGCGATGCGTGAGTACCACGGGGCGACTTGGCGCGTGCCGATGCTGCCGCCGCTGAAGGGGCCACGAGGCCGGGTGGCGCGGTCGGCGCCCTTGAACGCCAGAGTCAGGATCAACGTGCCCACGGCCCAGGCCAGCAGGTAGCGAACCACCGGGAAACCGTACCAGAGCATGCTCATCACGGTTTTCGGGTCTTCCTTTACATATTGGAAGACCAGGCCGTTGAGGCGCTGGTGGAACTCGCGGTAGAAGTCCATCTCCATCAGGCCCAGGAACAGCGCGATGCTCGAGGCAATGGTCAGCCAGAAACGGAAGAATCCGCGTGCGGCCATGGCTCGGGCGCTGAACAGCGCCAGCAGCAATGGAATGCAGAGGTATACCACCAGGCGCAGGTCGAAACGCAGACCGTTAGCGAACGCTTCGAGAAAGGTCGAGGCCGGGGTGTCGAGGATCATCTCGCGGTTGTAAACCAGCAGCGCAACGCGCAGCAGGCTGAACATGACCATCATGACCAGGGCACACAGCAGTGTGTAGGCCAGATGCGATTTGACGGTCGGTTGCAGCAGGCGACTAGAAGCTCGCTGCTGACTCAGGGCGTCCGGGTTTGCCATGTCGTTTTAGGACCCATTGGAAGTTGAAGTTTCAAAAATACAGCGGCGCCTTGCCCTCTGTTGGCCAGTACTCGGCCCCGGGACTTGCGCGGTGCGCAAATGTTGCACGATCACCCGCGGCATTGCCATTGATTACTGCCCGGCATGTTTGGCGCGGGCGAATTGTCTTGGAGGCTTTGTGAAAATTTCGTGCAACGCGATATCCGGAAACAAAATAAAGGCCCCTGCTCCTGATGTCCTTTAGTTCGGGGGGATGTTCGGTTCTGTGGTGATGGCGGCTCAAGTCGGGCCAAACTTGCGCTTGCTCGGTGAGGTTCAAGACGGTATTTACAGGGAAATGCGTTCACTTGAAGCCAGGCCGGCCGGTAGGCCGCCTCGCTTAGGCGTTTGCGGTGCACGCCCCCTCGGGAGGCCGAGCGCAGGTTCTGCGCAGTGGGCAACCCGGCATGGATGCCGGGTTAGCCGCCCCCGGCCATGGATGGCCGATGGCGGCGGGCCCACGGAGCAGGACCGGAGTGAGGGCATGCCGAGCCTAGGCGAGGCACCGAACGAAAGGGGCAGGAACCCTTTGGTTACTTTGGGGTTCTTTTCCAAAGTGACCTGCCGTAAGGGCGGAACCCTAAGCAGCCGTTACCGCAGAAACGGATATGTACCCCAATCAAAAGAGCGCCGCAGTTACTTCTCGGCGCGTTCTTTCAGGGCTTTCAAGGTATTGAACGGCGCATCAACCACAAACTTGTTGGCGACCATCGACGGTATGCTACCGCCCGGCTCGGTGTGCACCTGATAGGTCACTTCGATCTGATCGCCCTTGGGCACGAACTTCCAGAAACCGTCGACCTTGGTAACCCGCACAAAGCCTTTTTCTTCAGGAATGTACTTCGGCACACCTTCGAGTTTGCGGGTCAGGCTGCCATCAGCCCCCTCGACAGTGGTCACATGCAGCACCGAATCACGCGCGGTAACCGGCCAAGGAGTATTGAACTGAGTGTAGCTCCAGCTCTGATCACCTTCATGTTTGAGCAATTTCTGAGTCTTGCATTCGTGAATCCAGGCGCAGGCCCCCGGCACGTCTTCCTGCAAAGCTCGCAGTTTGGCCACGGTGGTCTTCATCAGCGTGACACCACGGTAGGCCTTGTAATCGGAGCCGGCCACCTCGCTCAAGGAGATCTTGATGCCGTCCTGTTCCTTGGCGACTTTCCAGTCTTCGGCCTGAGCAGCCGTGGTGGCGAGCATTACCGTCAAACCACACAGCACAGCCATACGTTGCAGCGAACCCATAGTCTTATTCCTTATTGTTGAAGATCCGTTCGTTGAACACATCACGCCGCCGTCATTTGCTCCCACCAACCCAACAATTTGATCGCTTCGTCACTGCTGCTTCCGCAGACTTCGATGTCGGCTTCGAACGCCAAACACACTGCAGGACGTTCCGGTTGGCCGAAAATGCCGCACAGGTTATCGACAGAGAGTTGTACGCAACGTTCTCCGGCGGGCTTGCCATTGGGCATGCCAGGAATCGGTGAACTGATGGAAGGGGCAATGCAACAGGCGCCACAGCCTTCACGGCATTTCATGACGACGAGCTCCTCGACGGGCGATGTGTTAAAGGACGTGGCACAGAGTAACCGCTAAAACGCTTGTTTAAAATTGTCTGGGCCCGGGTTTTTCGCTTAAACGAGCGTGACTGACCAGTCTCCGACAAAGCGTCTGGCCAGCGGGTCACGGACGGGAAGAAATTATCGTTTGAACTCGAATTCCAGGGCTGCGCCTTCGACTTCATGACGCTCTTCGTTGCGCAGTTGCAACTGCATTTCGTTGCTGATCAGCCTCCCGTTGAGCTGAAACGGACCAGCCTTGTCACCAAACATTTGCGGCAATAGTGCATCGTGCCGTGGCAACGCTACCGTACCGAGCGGTTTCAGCTCCTCGGCCATGTCTTGGGGCAGGCTTAAATCCAGGTCGGCCGAAGGAAGCTCGGTTTTCGCGATCTCACTGGCGGATTTGGACTTGGAGGCAATCGGCGGTCGCTTTTTCACCTTGGCCGCTTTCTTTTTGACCGGCGCAGCTTTCTTGACCGGTGCCGGTTTTTTCGCGGTGGCGCTTGCTGCCGGTTTTTCTTGAACGGAAGCCGCCAATACGCCTTCGGCCTGGAAGGTCATCAGCAGGCAGATCGATAGCCAGACGGCGGGAAAAATCGGCTTCATGGAACCAACGGTACAAACGGCAGGAGTCCTATGCTCGCCTGTTGCACGCGACATGACAAGCTCGGGCAGGAATATCCTGCCCGCCCCCTCAAAAGCCGCCGACCATCTCCTGACAGAGCTGAGTGGCGAGCATGCCCAAGGTCATCAATGCACGTTCGGCTTCACGGTTCCAGGGTGTGCCGCAGTTCAGCCGAATGCAGTGGTTGAACTGCTCGGTGTTACTGAAAATCAGCCCCGGCGCGATGCTGATGCCCTGCTGCAACGCACGAACGTGCAGCTCCTGCGTGTTGACCCGCCCCGGCAGGCTGACCCACAGAATGAAGCCGCCGGTCGGCCGGGTCATCTGTGTGCCTTCCGGGAAGTATTGCTGAACCGCCAGCTGGAAAGCGCTGAGGTTCTTGCGGTACTCCTGACGGATGTAGCGCAAATGCCGGTCGTAACCACCGTTCTCCAGGTACGCCGCAATGCCCATCTGCGTGACGCTGCAGGCTGAATGGGTGCTGAAGGTCTGCAAACGCTGGATTTCCTGCTGGTACTTGCCGGCAATCATCCAGCCGATCCGCACGCCCGGCGACAGGGTTTTGGAGAAGCTTGAGCAATAGATCACTCGATCCAGCCGATCGTAGGCTTTAAGTGATTTGGTGCGCCCCTGCTCGAACATCAGTTCGCCGTAGATATCGTCTTCCACAATCTGGATATCGAAATCCGAGGCCAGACGCAGCAGTTGCTTCTGCCGCTCTTCGGGCATGGTGCCGCCCAATGGATTGCTCAAACGAGTGGTCAGCACCAGCGCCTTGATCGACCACTGGTTGGCCGCCAGCTGCAAAGCTTCGAGGCTCATACCGGTGGCCGGATCGCTCGGAATCTCGATGACCTTGAGGCCCAGCAGGTCAGCCAGTTGCAGCAAACCGTAGTAGGTCGGCGATTCGGCGGCGATCAGGTCGCCCGGGCGAGTCAGCACACGCAGGGACATCTGCAACGCATCGACGCAGCCGTGGGTAATCACCACTTCCGACGGATCGACCACCACGCCGGCATCGCGCATGCGGATCGCCACTTGTCGGCGCAAGGGTTCGAAACCCGGGCTGAACATGTAGCTGAACGCCCGCGGGCTATGGAAACGGGTGACTTTGGCCAGTTGCTGATGCAGCGCCCGCACCGGCAGATAATCAACGCTCGGTACCGCCGCGCCCAAGGGAAACACACCCTCGCGGCGGGATTCGACCAGAACTTGTTGGATGATGCTGCTGCGAGTGACCAGACCTGGACGCTCGACCCGGGCGATGTCCGGTGTCGGCGCGGTCAGGGCCGGGGTCTGGTGCACGTAGTAACCGGACTGCGGCCGGGCGCGGATCAGCCCCTGATCCTCGAGGTTGGCGTAAGCCTGCAACACCGTCGCATGGCTGACGTTGAGCTGCGAGCTCATCTTGCGCACCGAAGGCACGCGCTCCCCCGGTTGATAGACGCCACGGCGGATGTCTTCGGCCAGTTGTTGAGCAATACGTTGGTAGAGCAAGAGATTGGTCATGACGCAGCACTCGATTTCACGGGCATTTTATTCTTGTGTGAAACAATACCGGAACAGTTTAGAAGTGTACTGGGACAGTTGCCACAATAGTCGACCGTACAGTGCAGTGTCAGCAAAAACTGTACTGTTTTGTGAGTTGATTAGCAGGCGTAAAAAAACCCGGCGCTGACGTGCAGGCCGGGTTTTCCAGTGACGCAGCCCTTAGCGGGCAGCGCCGAGCTGGCCTTTTTCGTCAGAGAACACAATTTCTACCCGACGGTTCTGTGCACGTCCCCGTTCGGAGGCGTTCACGTCGACCGGATATTCATCACCGTAACCTTCGACCTGAATACGTTTATCATCGATGCCCAAATCCATCAGCACGTCCGCCACCGATTGTGCACGGTCACGGGACAGCTTGAGGTTTTCCTGCTTGCCGCCGGTACTGTCGGCATAACCTTCGATGCGCACTACGCGCTTGGGGTTGAGCTGCAGGAACTGCACGATCTTCAACACCACGCGGTTCGCCGAGTTTTTCAACTCCGCTTCGCCCGTGTCGAACAGCACGTCGCCCAAGGTCATCACCAGGCCACGGTCGGTCTGGGTGGTCGCCAGCGCGACAATCTGTTCTTCGAGCCACTTGCCCTGCTGCTGCACGCTGAGCAGTTTGGATTCGCGCAAGGCTAGCTGCAGGCGCTGACGCTCCAGTTCGAGCTTCGCCGCACGTTCTTCGTTGAGCACCTGATTGGTGTGTTCGCGCGCGATTTCGCTATAGCGCTCACTCAGGTAAGCGTAATGCAGCACGTCCGATCCACTGCCCCAGTAACTGGACAGACGATCGGCGCGGGCCAGCGACTCACCAGCACGAATCACGTCCTTGGGCGCGATTCGCAGCACGTTGGAATCTTCCTTGACCTTCTGGAAGTCAGTACTGGCCTGCTGCAACGCGGCCTCGCTGTGCTGACCGGCACAACCATAGAGGCTGGCGCAGCCTGCCAGGATCAAACCGCCCAGGGCTTTGGTCTTGAGGCTCATTGGGCATCTCCCAGTTGCTTGCGCACACGAGTGATGCGGGTATTAAGCACGTTCAACTGCTCCTCGCTCTTGAGGGTCAGAACCCGGGCTTCGGCCAGACGCGCGTCCAGTTCGGCCTGCTCGGCCCGCATGCGCGCGTTCTTGAAGGATTGGTCGTTCATGCTGCCCTTGGCGCGGTTGAACTTGTCTTCAGCCAGTTTCATTTCCGGCACGTCGGCGGCGGTGGCGCCTACAGCCTTGGCCTGTTCGAGTGCCTGTTCGGTCAGGCGCATTTGTTCATTCGGCGCCGGATCGGCTGCACAACCCGCCAGAGCCAGAACGGCCAGGGCAGCGAAAAGAGGTCGAATACTCACTAAAAATCCCTACTGTTTTGGGGTACTGACAGGTGGTTGCTGCGGTTGTGAGAGCTGCGCCTTCCAGCGCTCGATATTGCGTTGCAGCACGGCTTCCGTCAGTCCGGACGCGGGCAATTCTGTCATCTTTTTGGCCAGCTGTCCGCGCAACCACGGATCGTTGCAGGCGGAGTTGTGGGAAACCGCGAGGAACAGGCCGGGTTTGTCGATCGGTTGAGGACGGGCGATCAGGTCGTTGGCTAGGTTAAGTGTCTGCGCGGCCGCCATGCCCGAGTAGCGTCCGGCCAGGACAAATTCCACCTCGCCCAGCAGCAACTTCTGAAAGGCCTGGGTCAGGTTAGGCGTGCGTGCGAGGGTCAATTGCTGCTCGGCGAACACGCCAAATGCCGGGGTCATACGAGACTTTTCCGACAACGCGCCGGGATGACCGTGAAGGTCCTGCGCTTCGTTGTAGACCAGCGTCGAGTCTTTGCGGGTCCAGACCAGGTAATCGTTTTCCAGTAACGGCGGATGAATGTAATCCAGAGTGCCCAGTTCGCTGACCGTCAATGACGCATCCGCCAGCATGTCCATTCGTCCACTGCGCACTTCGTCCAGAGCCTGAGAGCGTTTGCCGGCGTAAAGCAGTTCGACCTTGATTCCCAGCTCCCCCGCCACTTGCTGCAACAGGTCAGCGCTGGCGCCGATCAGGTGCTTGGGGTTTTGCGGGTCTTGCCACAGGTACGGCGGCGCGTCCGGGCTGCCGGTCACCACCAGGCGCTCGCACTTGCCCGCGGCGACGGACAGCGCCGGCAACAACGTCAGACCCAGCAGCAATGACCAGCCGTAAACGCGGCGCAGATCCATGACAACACTCTCCCACTAAAATCCGGAACAAAAAAAAGCCCGACCAAAAGGTCGGGCTCTTTATAAGTCAGGCCGCTGGATTAGACCAGCTTCTCGAACTCAGGGATGGCTTCGAACAGGTCCGCTACCAGGCCGTAATCGGCCACCTGGAAGATCGGCGCTTCTTCGTCCTTGTTGATCGCAACGATCACTTTGGAGTCTTTCATGCCGGCCAGGTGCTGGATCGCGCCGGAGATACCGACGGCGATGTACAGCTGTGGAGCAACGATCTTGCCGGTCTGACCGACCTGCATGTCGTTGGGTACAAAACCTGCATCGACCGCGGCGCGGGAAGCACCGACAGCAGCGCCCAGCTTGTCGGCCAGGGCGTACAGGTGTTTGAAGTTGTCGCCGTTCTGCATGCCGCGACCGCCGGAAACGACGATCTTGGCAGCGGTCAGTTCCGGACGATCGGACTTGGCCAGTTCTTCGCCGACGAAGCTGGAAATACCAGCATCGTGAGCAGCCGCAACGGCTTCAACAGCCGCCGAACCACCTTCAGCAGCGACCGGGTCGAAACCGGTAGCACGCACGGTGATCACTTTTACTGCGGCGTTCGATTGAACGGTAGCAATGGCGTTACCGGCGTAGATCGGGCGCTTGAAAGTGTCAGCGCTTTCGACCGAGATGATCTCGGAGATCTGGTCAACGTCCAGCTGAGCGGCAACGCGCGGCAGGATGTTTTTGCCGTTGGAAGTCGCGGCAGCCAGGATGTGGCTGTAGCCCTTGCCCAATTCGGCCACCAGCGGCGCAACGTTTTCCGGCAGTTGATGAGCGTAGGCGGCGTTGTCGGCCACCAGCACTTTAGCCACGCCAGCGATTTTCGCAGCGGCTTCAGCAACAGCACCCACATTCTGGCCAGCGACCAGAACGTGAATGTCGCCACCAATTTTGGCGGCAGCAGCAACGGTGTTCAGGGTGGCAGGAGCCACAACCTTGTTGTCGTGCTCAGCGATTACCAAGATAGTCATGATTAGATTACCTTCGCTTCGTTTTTCAGTTTCTCGACCAGTTCAGCCACCGACTTGACCTTGATACCCGCGCTGCGTGCAGCTGGCGCTTCGACTTTCACGGTCTTGTTGGTGGAGGCGGTGGAAACGCCCAAAGCGTCCGGAGTCAGCACTTCGAGAGGCTTCTTCTTGGCTTTCATGATGTTTGGCAGGGACGCGTAGCGCGGCTCGTTCAAACGCAGGTCGGTGGTGACGATGGCCGGCAGTTTCAGGGAAACCGTCTGCGCGCCGCCGTCGACTTCGCGAGTCACGGCAACCGTGTCGCCGCTGATTTCGACTTTGGACGCGAACGTGCCCTGACCGTAGCCGCTCAATGCCGCGAGCATCTGGCCGGTCTGGTTGTTGTCGCTGTCGATGGCTTGTTTGCCAAGGATCACCAGCTGAGGCTGTTCCTTGTCGACAACAGCCTTGAGCAGCTTGGCAACGGCCAGCGAAGTCAGGTCTTCAGCGGATTCGACGAGGATGGCGCGGTCGGCACCCAGAGCCAGCGCGGTGCGCAGTTGCTCTTGAGCGGTGGACGGGCCGATGGAGACGACGACGATTTCAGTCGCAACACCTTTCTCTTTCAGGCGTACGGCTTCTTCCACTGCGATTTCGCAGAACGGGTTCATCGACATCTTGACGTTGGCGAGGTCGACGCCGGAATTGTCCGCCTTGACGCGAACCTTGACGTTGTAATCCACAACGCGTTTGACAGCTACAAGAACCTTCATGGATTCCTCGTTACTCTCCGGTGAAAAGAAAGTCGCCTAGGCGAACCTGGCGGTTTGATGCTCATCGGCGCAAGGGCACCTCTAAAAACGCTGGCAAAGGTGTCAAGTGACAAGCGCTCACGATGAAGATGACCGTTGGTCAGTGGTGACTCACGAGTCATTCATTATCGCGGCGTGTAAACTGCGCGCCAGAACCTGCGCTGCGCACACCTTGTACTGCCATCGCCCTGTCTTTAGAGGTGCTCTTGAAACCAACAGTCAGCCTACGGCGAGCGCAAAACCGACCGTATCTTGACCGGAACGCCTATTCCGGTCAATACGGCAAAATGGCCAGTCATAAGCCGCGTGACTTTGATTTCTCTGGCTTTGAGCTGATTCAAACAAACGTTTGTATTGGACGCTAGGAGTGGTGTAGATATAATGCGCCACCTTAGAGAGAAAGGTGGCTCATCGATTGTCCTCTTCCTGCATTACGCAGGAATTCATGGATGCGACACCAAACCTCCAATTAGAAAAAAAACTGTTGAGCCTTGAGTAGGAGATAACCTGTGGAACGCGAATACATGGAATTCGACGTGGTCATCGTCGGTGCCGGCCCCGCTGGTCTTTCCGCCGCCTGCCGATTGAAGCAGAAGGCCGCCGAAGCCGGTAAGGAAATCAGCGTCTGCGTGGTCGAAAAAGGCTCCGAAGTGGGTGCTCACATCCTGTCCGGTGCCGTGTTCGAACCACGCGCCCTGAACGAATTGTTCCCGGACTGGAAAGAACTCGGCGCCCCGCTGAATACGCCAGTCACCCGCGATGACATCTTCGTTCTCAAGAACGCCGACAGCGCGCAAAAGATTCCTGACCTCTTTGTGCCCAAGACCATGCACAACGAAGGCAACTACATCATCTCCCTGGGCAACCTGTGCCGCTGGCTGGCTCAGCAGGCCGAAAACCTGGGCGTGGAAATCTACCCAGGCTTCGCCGCTCAGGAGGCGCTGTTCGACGAAAACGGCGTGGTTCGCGGGATTATCACCGGTGATCTGGGCGTTGACCGCGAAGGCCATCCGAAAGAAGGCCTGTACACCCCGGGCATGGAACTGCGTGGCAAGTACACGCTGTTCGCCGAAGGTTGCCGTGGCCATATCGGCAAGCAACTGATCAAGCGCTTCAACCTCGACAGCGATGCCGACGCCCAGCACTACGGCATCGGCCTGAAAGAAATCTGGGAAATCGACCCGACCAAGCATCAACCAGGTCTGGTGGTCCACACCGCCGGCTGGCCGCTGGACATCATGGGCACCGAGAACACCGGTGGCTCGTTCCTCTATCACCTGGAAAACAACCAAGTTGTAGTCGGTCTGATCGTCGATCTTTCCTACAGCAACACCTACCTGTCGCCATTCGACGAGTTCCAGCGCCTCAAGCATCACCCAGTGCTCAAGCAGTACCTGGAAGGCGGCAAGCGCATCAGCTACGGCGCTCGCGCCATCAGCAAAGGTGGCCTGAACTCCCTGCCGAAAATGGTCTTCAAGGGCGGCGCGCTGATCGGTTGCGACCTCGGCACCCTGAACTTCGCCAAGATCAAAGGCAGCCACACCGCCATGAAGTCCGGCATGCTCGCCGCTGAATCCGTGGCCGAGGCGCTGTACGCTGAAAAGGACGGCACCGAAGAGCTGACCACTTACGTCGACGCGTTCAAGAAGAGCTGGCTCTACGACGAACTGTTCGCCAGCCGCAACTTTGGTCCGGCGATCCACAAGTTCGGCGCCATCGTCGGCGGCGGTTTCAACTGGCTCGACCAGAACATCTTCGGCGGCAAACTGCCGTTCACCTTGCACGACACCAAGCCGGACTACGCTTGCCTCAAGCTTGCGGCCGACTGCAAGAAAATCGACTACCCGAAACCGGACGGCAAGATCAGCTTCGACAAACTCAGCTCGGTGTTCATCTCCGGTACCAACCATGAAGAAGAGCAGCCGTGCCACCTGAAGCTGACCGATCCGAGCATCCCGATCGCCAAGAACCTGCCGCTCTACGATGAGCCTGCCCAGCGTTACTGCCCGGCCGGCGTGTACGAAGTGGTAACCAAGGAAGACGGCGAGAAGCGCTTCCAGATCAACGCCCAGAACTGCGTTCACTGCAAGACCTGCGACATCAAGGATCCTGCACAGAACATCACCTGGGTGGCGCCGGAAGGCTCTGGCGGCCCGACTTATCCGAACATGTAAGTCGAACGGCTGAACATCAAGGCTCCCGAACGGGGGCCTTTTTGTTGCCTGCAATTCAAGCCACACCACAAACCAATGTGGGGGATCAGCGGCGAATCAAGCAGCACGCTCATCACCAGGATTACGCTCGAAGTAGCGCTTGTACTCGCGACTGAACTGCGACGTGCTTTGATACCCGACCCGATGCGCCACCTGAGCCACGCCCAACCCCTCGCCCAGCAGTAACTGCTGGGCCCTGAGCAAACGCAAACGCTTCAAGTACTGCACTGGCGACAACAACGTGCTGCGTTTGAAATGCTCGTGAAAGGTCGACGCACTCATGTTCGCGCAACTGGCTAGGGTTTCGACGTTCAGCGGCTCGGTGTAATGCGCATGCAGATGGCTGAGCGATGCCGCGATCCGGGCGAATTGCCCCTGTTGCTCGACCAGCGCCCGCAACACATCGGCTTGCGGCCCGCGCAAGGCGACGAACAACAACTCGCGCAACCGCGCCTGCCCCATCACCTGGCATTCCAGCGGATCGTGCAGGCAACGCAGCAGCCGCTCAACACAACCACGCATCGCATCGTCGAGCACCGCCGAGGTCATGGACTCTGGCGTTTGCGCCGCAATACTACGCCCCGGCGCTAGGCCCATGGCCAAGACCAACTCACCGAGCAACACCCGGTCGATGGCGATGGACACCCCGAGCATCGGCCCATCCGGCGCCGAAAACGTTTCGCACTCGAACGGCACCGGCAGTGCCTGAATCAGATAATGCCCGGCGCCGTACTCCAGCGTACGCGGCCCCAGATACGCCAGCTTGCTGCCCTGGGCGATGATCACCAGACTCGGCTCGTAAATCTGCGGGCCGCGAGCCACATCACAACTGGCCCGCAAAACCTGCACACCCGGCAACGCCGTGGGAGCAAAACCGTCGCGGGTGGTCAGCGGCTGTATCAATGAAACCAGGGTGGCATTGGCATCCAGATGACGGGTCAACAACATGAGGGCTCTTCACAAAAAAGTCGCGAAAATAGGGATGAAAGCATCATCGCAGGTCTGATGGCCAATGCGACCCATTGAAGGCTGATGCCGGAGGATTAGGCATGACACCCGGAGGAATCGCCATGGTCGGTGGCCGGTGCGGCGCCCAGAATGCGCCACCTCACCCGTCACAGCTTTTGCGAGGTTCATCATGTACACCGCCATCGGATACGCCGCCCAGTCGGCCACCACTCCCCTCGCCCCCGTGAAGTTCGAGCGCCGCAGCCCACGGGCCGACGACGTTGCGATCGACATTCTCTACTGCGGCGTCTGCCATTCCGACATCCATCAGGCACGCAACGAGTGGGGCATTGCCGTCTATCCGCTGATGCCTGGCCACGAGATCGTAGGCAAAGTTACCGCCATCGGTGCGAACGTCACCCAGCACAAAGTCGGCGACCTGGTTGGCGTCGGCTGCATGGTTGATTCCTGCCGCAGTTGCGAAGCCTGCCAGTCGAACCTCGAGCAATACTGCCTCGAAGGTCCGACCATGACCTACGCCACCCCGGACCGCGTCGACGGCAGCAACACCATGGGCGGCTATTCCGACAGCATCGTGGTCAGCGAACACTTCGTGGTGCGCATCCCCGAGAAACTCGACCCGGCCAGCGCCGCGCCGATCCTGTGTGCCGGCATCACCACCTATTCGCCGCTCAAGCACTACGGGGTGAAAGCGGGCGACAAGGTCGGGATTCTCGGCATGGGCGGCCTCGGCCACATGGGCATCAAGTTCGCCAAGGCAATGGGCGCTGAAGTGACGCTGTTCACTCGCTCGGCGAGCAAGGCTGAAGAAGGTCGTCGCCAGGGTGCGGACCACGTGATCGTGTCCACCGATGCCGAACAGATGAAGGCCGCCGCAGGACATTTCGACTTCCTGCTGGACACCATTCCGGTGCAGCACGACCTCAATCCCTACCTCGATACGCTACGTTTCGACGGCGTGCACATTCTGGTGGGCTTGATCGAACCGGTCGATCCACCGGTCCACGCCGCCAAACTGGTATTGGGCCGTCGTGTGCTGGCCGGCTCGCTGATCGGTGGCATCGCCGAAACCCAGGAGGTGCTGGATTTCTGCGCCGAGCACAACATCACCTGCGACATCGAAATGCTCGACATCCGCCAGATAAACGAGGCTTACGCCCGCATGATCGCGGGTGACGTGAAGTACCGCTTCGTCATCGATATGGCCACGCTGAAGGTCTAATCAGACCTTGGCGCCAAGCTCCGCCGAAAGCCGGGCTGTGACCCCTTTGATCAGGGGAATCAGCTCGGCCATTTTCTCCAGCGGCATATACGGCACGGTGCTGGCGATGCTGATGCCGGCAACGATGCGCTTGCTGGCATCACGGATCGGCGCCGCCACACAGCGGATCGACGGTTCGTTATCTTCCAGATCGAATGCATAACCGCCCGCCACATACTCGACCATGCGCTGCTGAAACTGCTCCCAGGACTGCTCCGGGTGCTGCGGCCAGAACTGGTTTTTCCCACCCGCCGGCAAGCTGACTTCGTAAAGCCGTTGCCACTCTTCCTGCGTGTCATCGAGCATCAGTGCCTTGCCGATCCCGGTACGCGCCAACGGCATGCGATGGCCGACCCGCGAACGCATTTCCGGACCATTGCGCCCCGGATTCTTGTGCAGGTACAGCACCTCGTCGCCTTCACGAATCGCCAGATGAATGGTGTCGCCGGTCAACGCCGACAACTCATCCAGATACGGCCCGGCCAATGTGACCAGCGGCAATTCTTCACGCGCCTGGAAGCCCAGTTCGATCAGCTTCGGCCCCAACAGATAACCGACTTGCGGCACCACACGCAGATAACGCTCGTCCACCAGGCAACTGGCCAGACGATGGGTGGTGCTGCGCGTGGTACCGATCAGCCGGGCGATCTCCTTGAGATCGCGGGCACCACTGGCCACGGCCTGAACCACACCCAATCCACGAAGCAGTGTCTGGGTGCCAGTCGGTGCGGCGTCCTTGGCGATTTTTGGGGCGTCTTCCTGCATATCCAGCCTTTACCGTTGAGCGAGTGAACGGGCGGCATTATGGTCGCCCGAATGCCGCAACTACAACTTGATACGCTCGACTTTGCCGACCAGCAAGATGTAGGAAAGTGCGCCAATCAACGCCAGAACCGAGATATAGGTGATCGCGGGAGCGAACGAATCACCGGTCGCGAGGAAACCGATGACGATCGGCGTGGTAATCGCCGACAGGTTGCCGATGAAGTTGAACACCCCACCGGTCAACCCGAGCAATCGCGCCGGGGCCAACGTCGAAACCAGCGACCAGGTGATCGAAGCCAGCCCGTTACCGAAGAACGCCAACGCGAGGAAGGCAATCACCAGCGGTGTCGACTCGACGAAGTTGGCGCCGATGATCGAAGTGGAAATCAGCAGGCCGCCAATGATCGGCAACTTGCGGGCAAAACCCACGGTGTAGCCGCGGCGGATCAGCCCGTCGGAGAAGAACCCGGAACAGAGCACACCGACGAAGGCGGCGAGAAACGGCAGCGACGCCAACAGGCCGGACTTGATGAAGTCCATACCGCGATATTTCACCAGGTAGGTCGGGAACCACGTCAGAAAAAACCACAACGTCGAGTTGAGGCAGAACTGGCCGAGATAAATGCCCCACAACTTGCGCTTGGTCAGCACGATGCCGAGGTCGGTCCAGCTGAGTTTGGCTTTGACTTTGGCTTGTTCAGCCTGGATATCCACCAGCCCGCCACATTCGCGGATCAGCTCGATTTCGGCGTCATTGGCGCCTTTGAAATCCCGTGGCTCGCGATACACCGCGTACCAGATCACCGCCCAGAGAATGCCCACCGCACCGGTGCTGACAAACACCATGTGCCAGCCATATTGATGCTGCAGCCAGGCCAACACCGGCGTCAGGAACGCCAGACCGACGAATTGCCCGGACGTGTAGAAACCGATGGCTGTGGCGCGTTCACGCTCAGGAAACCAGGTGGTGACCACACGGCTGTTGATCGGGTACGCCGGCGCTTCCAGCGCACCGACTGCCATGCGCAACACGAACAGTGCGATGAAGCTGGCGGCGAAGCCGAGCATCACCGTGGCAATCGACCACAGCAGCAATGCGACGCTATAAAGAATCCGCGGCGGTACCCGATCCACCAGCCAGCCGCCGGGAATTTGCATGGCGGCGTAAGTCCAGCCGAATGCCGAGAAAATCAGCCCGACGTGGATCGGATCGATGCCCAGTTCACTGGTGAGTGCCGGGGCGGCGATGGACAGGTTGCTACGGTCCAGGTAGTTGATCACCACGGTGATAAACAGCAGCACCATGATGAAAAAACGCTTGCGACTGGGCGTCACCAACGACGCCTGCCCGGTGAGGGTTTGCGGGTGCATGGGGAATGCCTCTTCTTATGTTTGTTGAGGTCGATGTGAAATCGGGGGGTTGCCGTAAATCATCCTGTCCATGGAGATCTAATTGTGGGAGCCAGCCTGCTGGCGATCGCGGTGGGTCAGTCACCAAAAATGCTGGATGTGCCGACCAAATCGCCAGCAGGCTGGCTCCCACAGGGATTTGCGGTGGGTCAGTGATCACTCACCACTCGGCAAAACTGCCATCGGCATGGCGCCAGATCGGGTTGCGCCAGCGGTGGCCGACGGCCGCGCGTTCGATCACGTATTCCTCGTTGATCTCGATCCCCAGGCCCGGGCCATTCGGGATTTTCACGAAGCCTTTGTCGTAGTCGAACACCCGCGGATCCTTGACGTAATCCAGCAGGTCATTGCTCTCGTTGTAGTGGATGCCCAGGCTCTGTTCCTGGATGAACGCGTTGTAGCAAACCGCATCCAGCTGCAAACACGCCGCCAGTGCAATCGGGCCCAGCGGGCAGTGCAGCGCCAGCGCCACGTCGTAGGCTTCAGCCATGTTGGCAATCTTGCGGGTTTCGGTGATACCGCCGGCGTGAGACGCGTCCGGCTGAATGATGTCGACATAACCTTCACTGAGCACACGCTTGAAATCCCAGCGCGAGAACAGCCGCTCACCTAGGGCAATCGGGGTGCTGGTCATCGGCGCCAATTCTTTCAGCGCTTCGTAGTTTTCGCTGAGCACCGGCTCTTCGATGAACATCAGTTTGTACGGATCGAGTTCCTTCATCAGCACCTTGGCCATGGGCTTGTGCACCCGGCCATGGAAGTCCACACCGATGCCGACGTTCGGCCCCACCGCATCGCGCACGGCGGCGACGTTGGCCAGGGCCAGGTCGACTTTTTCGAAGGAGTCGAGAAATTGCAGCTCTTCGGTGCCATTCATTTTGACTGCTGTGAAACCACGCTCGACCGCTTCTTTCGCAGCGCGAGCGGTGTCCGCCGGGCGATCACCACCGATCCACGAATAAACGCGAATCTTGTCCCGCACCTGCCCACCGAGCAGGTCGCTGACCGACACACCCAAAGCCTTGCCCTTGATGTCCCACAACGCCTGGTCGATGCCGGCCAGCGCGCTCATGTGGATCGCGCCGCCCCGGTAGAAGCCGCCGCGGTACAGCACGGTCCAGATGTCTTCAATATTGCGTGGGTCTTTGCCGATCAGGTAGTCGGACAATTCTTCAACAGCAGCGGCGACCGTGTGAGCGCGGCCTTCGACCACGGGTTCGCCCCAGCCGGTCACGCCCTCGTCGGTTTCGACCTTGAGGAAGCACCAGCGTGGCGGAACGATGAAGGTGGTCAGTTTGGTGATTTTCATCTCGTGCTCTCTTTTTATAAATGCAGCGCTTATAGATGTAGCGCTCGGCGCCAAAAAGTCTTAACGCAGAGCGTTCCATGCAGCGACATATGCCTTGGCGTTTACCGCCACTTCCTCAGGTGTCATGCCCGGTTTGAACAACCCGGAACCGAGGCCGAAACCTTTGACGCCCGCGTCGATAAAAACCTGCATGTTGTCCGGCGTGATCCCGCCGACCGGCGCCAGAATCGTTCCCGCAGGCAGCACTGCGAGCCAGGCTTTGACGACTGCCGGGCCCATCTGCTCGGCCGGGAACATCTTCAGCACATCCGCCCCTTCGGCCAATGCCGCAAAGGCCTCAGTCGGCGTCGCCACACCCGGCGACAGGAACAACCCCGCCGCTTTCGCTGCGCGCAACACCTTGGCATCGCTGTGCGGCATGACGATCACCTGGCCGCCCGCCGCTTTCACTTGCTCGACCTGCTCCGGCGTCAACACCGTGCCGGCACCGATCAGGCAATCGGCGGGCAAAATACTGCGCAGGATGCGGATACTTTCGTACGGCTCAGGGGAATTGAGCGGCACTTCGATGACGCGAAATCCGGCGGCGTAAAGGACTTCGCCGATGGCTGCCGCTTCTTGCGGGCACAGGCCACGCAAAATCGCGATCAGACCGTTTTGCGCCAATGCTTGCTTGAGCATGTCAGACCTCCAGTCAGGAACGGGATGGGTTGGGTGTGATCAGTCCGGCAGCAACCGCCAACTGCCACAAGCCGCGTTCGGTAGCCTGTTCGGCCAGGGTCACCCGGGCAAAACCACAAGCGTCGAGCGCCCGGCTGTAGCGGGCACAGAGTTGGGAATTGCCGATGAGGATGATCGAAGGCAGATGAACGCTGTTGCGTCGGCGTCGCTGAACATTGGCCAGCGCCGAAAGCTCATGGCCGATCAACAAGCCGGACAAGTAATCCGGTTGGGCGGTGGCGCTGAGTTCGCCAGTCAACCCGAGGCTGCGAGCACTGAACAATGTCGACAACGGCCCGATCTCGCCATCCGCCGACAGCGCCACCTGCACACCACGATCAAAGGCTTGGCCATCGAAGGACGCACCCTTTTGCTGAGTGCGCCCGAGAATGCTGTGCTCGCTGAGCACGGCGAAGACTTCGCCGGTCATGAAGGTATCGAAATGCACGATGCAGCCGTCGGCCACTTCCACCCATTTCGAATGACTGCCCGGCAGACCGATCAACAGATCGTTGCCCGCCTCGCCCGTCAGATTGTGCAGAACGCCGAGCACTTGGGTTTCTTCGCCACGCATCACGTTTGGCAAACGAGAACGCTGAATCACGCCCGGCACAATGTGCACGTCGACACCGCGAACACTACGAACCGTTTGTAGGGAGATTCCGAGATTGGCGACGTTCGCCGGCGTATCGCGGTAAGCCGCTTCACGCCAGCCTTGTGCGCTGCCGACCATGCCGCAAGCAATCACCGGCAAATCGGGCTGCGCGTCGAGCCAGTCACCGCAGGCCTCATCGAAGGCCAGTTCAAAACCGTCGGTACATTCCTGACCCGCAATCATTCGCGGCGTCCTGGGCAGCTGCATGATCCCCGATGACAGCGAACGCTGTTCGAGCACCTGGCCACCGGCGGTGAGTTTGTAAGCACGTAATGAGGTTGTCCCCCAATCGAGCGCGATCAATTGCGCCAGCATCGCTTCACCTGTTTTGTTTATTGGCAGTGAGTGAGCTGGACTATAAACCCGGACGCACAAAAATCTCAATATATAAATATCACTCCCATATTATGGGATTTACAAGTGTGACAAGTTTTTCTACGACGACGCTTTAAAATGCCGGGCCATTGCAGCCGTACACCCAATCAAGGAAGAAAAATGAAGATTGCTTCAAAGGCTCTGCTGTTATGCGGCGTGCTCTGGTCCATGGCGGCCTTCAGCGCATCGAAAGACTTGAAGGTCGGTGATATCTGGGCCTACAAAAACCGGCCGGGCGAGGATGGATCGACACTCACGATCCTGAAAATCGAAAATTATCCGAAACTGGGCAAGGTCATTCACATCAGGGTGGACGGTTTTCGGATGATCAATCCGGTGACAGGCAATGAGTTCAACGACATGCCTCACCTGCCCTTCCAGGCAAAAGCCCTGGAACGCAGCATCACGCACCGGGTGGGGGAAACCGCAGATGTTCCGGATTTCAGTCAGGGTTATACGGCGTGGAAAGCGGCGTTTGACGAAGGGAAGGCCGGGGCTTTCAAGATTACCGTTCGACAAGTCCTCGACGGATTGATCAATAGTAATTGGGAAGCCAGTGACTGAGTGAGAGGCTGCTTTTTCCCGGTAAACAACCTCGCATCACCTAGGCTTGTTTTACTGTTTAGAAATAGCCTTCAACAGTTCCGCGGTCGGCACGTGCATGACCTTGGAGAAGTACGTATTGTATGTGGTGGTATGAACTCGAAACACGCACGAAATAAAATCACGTTTCTTCAATAGCAGAATCAGGGCCTCTCCTTCCAAATAGTCCTCTCCTCCTTTTCCGCTTTCTGACTCACTAAAAACGACATTCGCTCGATAGAGCAATGACGCCGGCTCAATCACTTTTCCTACCAAGCCAAAACCGGAACGCTTTATATGGTGTGCTTCGGTAAAATCCAGATCATCTTCTAAAGAACAGACAAGCCCCTCACCTATTCGCGACTTGAATAACTGAAGAAGCTCCACATCGGAAGTGAAATAAATCTGGTAAAGCCCAGTATTACGAAGTTCCTTTACACTGGAGTATTCAAGCGTTGCGATAGGTCTTCCATGATTGAGAGAACAAGATGCACTCATCAAGATTGTTAAAAACAAAAAAACCTTATGCATCCAGAGTCACTCCCTAAAGTAGCTCAAAATCGACTCGTTGAATATTTGCCGAGCAGACTTGCCACCAGGCAATGTCTGCACAAACATCCTGTCGGCATCGGCATGGTTAACGTCCACCCGCCCCATGACATTAGGTCCCTGTGTTACTTGCCACTGTTCACCAAAGTCCGCGACCAGGTCCGACACATTCCAGTCGACCGCTGCAGCCCGAATATTAACCCAGTATTCAGCCTTGGGTATTGGCTCCCGTCTATAGATACTTGAGATGCCGTAGACGATTTTCCCTTCTCCTACTGGATCCAGTGTAATCAGCATTTTTACTTTGAAGCCTTTGTCTGTCAGCACACTGGAAAGGTGGGCACCGTTCCAACCACCGAGACTGTGGCCGACGATGTAAATCGCGGTGGAGCAATTAGGTATTCGACTCAACACATTGCGTTCAAGATCATCATTACTAATAAACGAATTATAACTGAGCGCCCACGACGGACAGCGCTTCAAAATCTCCAACTGCTTTGCGTCATCAACAGCAACCCGACGCACATAATCGATATTATTATTGGGTCCAGTACCGTAATAACTTTCCTGATCGCCTGCACCACCAATAAAAAATATAACCAAGTCTCGCAAAATAACAGATACCTGTTTAACAGACTGGTCCGTTTTACAGGTCAACGTTTGGTTTTTTACATCTCTTTCAGGCAACTCTTGTTTCACCGCTGCAGCTTCACCAGCCATGCCAATCACTCCACAAACAATTTAATGGTCTCGGCCAAATGAGAACTGACGGTGTGAGTAAAACCGGACGCATCCGTAACGCCATGCTCTTCGCTGCCGTCACCACGCTGAATGGTGTATGGGTGATAAGGAATCGGCTCACCGGTCGCGTCATTCACCACTTGTAATCTGTCGGTAAAATGCACCGGCATCGGAAGCAACCCACTAAAGGCTGCTCCGCCTCCGCTTTGTCCGATGATAACGGTCCCGGAACCGCCGATGACTACGTTGCCGTGCCCGCCCGTGCTATCGAGGGTTGCAGCGTTGAGACCATTGATGAATACCGTACCCGAAACAGCACCGGTAATTGGGCTGCCACAGGCAGATTTGTCCGTCATGCGAGCAGCGGCCAGACCATCGAGGAAAACATCTGGCGATCCAGAAATAATCGGATTGGTGCCATGTCCTGGTCACGGGCACGACGTAGGGTCGGTAACGCGCGCAGCAGGTTTTCCACTCAAGTCAAAGCTCCTTGCTTTTGAGTTTTAAAGCGATGTGGCAAACATCTACGGTGCAAAAGAAAAGCACCAACAGCGTTCAACCAAATCGGACAGTCGATGGCGATCGTGACGAATGTCGAGAGATGAAGATGCCAAAGGCATTGCAGGTGTCATCCGTGAGCGCGCAAAGGCGAACAGAATGCCGGACTAGAGCGGTGGCGACAACTGATTCAGCAGCCCATTGCCATCAGCGATCACCGCCCCTCGGCAAACTCCCGCAACACCGCCCCGTCCATCCGATACCGCACCCACTCTTCCTGCGGCTGCGCACCCAATGACTTGTAGAACTCGATCGCGGGTTTGTTCCAGTCCAGCACGCTCCACTCAAATCGACCGCAATCATTGGCGCAGGCGATTTTCGCCAAGTGACGCAGCAAGGTTTTACCCGCGCCGCCACCGCGTTGTTCGGGGGTGATGTAGAGGTCTTCGAGGTACAGGCAGTTGCTGCCGAGCCACGTGGAATAGCTGAAGAAAAACACCGCGAAGCCGATCGGCGAGCCGTCGCGCAGGCAGATCAGACCGTGGGCGGTGGCGCCTTCGCTGAACAGGCTGCGCTCGATGTCGGCGACGCTGGCGATGACTTCGTGGCGGGCACGTTCGTAGTCGGCCAGTTCGGTGATGAACCCGAGGATTTGCGGTGCATCGCTCGGGGTCGCCGGGCGGATCTCGATCGTCATGGACGTGCCTTCGTCAAAAGTTGAAAACGCCATACTAAGTCGGCGAGCGACGCTCGTCACACTGGAAATTCAAAGCTGATCCATGGAGCATGTGTAGCCGCTGGCGAAGCCTGCTGCTACAGGACTATGTCGCTGCAAAAGACGTTTTCACTTAACAGGATGTTTATGAACACTGATGCTTTCGCACCACTGCAACTCCTCGCTGCGCAACTGCTGCCCCACGCGCTGGAACCCTCAGAGGACGGCGCTCACGATCTGTCGCACTTGCAGCGGGTCTGGCACAACGTGCAAACACTCCATGCGCAAGAAGATGGTGATCTTGAAGTGTTGCTCGCGGCAGTGCTGTTGCACGATTGCGTGGCGGTAGAGAAGAACTCGCCGCTGCGTTCTCAGGCGTCGCGGTTGGCCGCCGAGAAGGCATCGAAATTGTTGGTGGACATGGCCTGGCCAGACGCAAAAGTCAGCGCGGTTGCCCACGCCATCGAAGCGCACAGTTTTTCCGCCAACATCACGCCGACCACGCTCGAAGCGAAAATCATGCAGGACGCCGACCGCCTCGACTCCCTTGGCATGCTCGGCGTGGCGCGCACCTTTTACATCGCCGGACGTATGGGCAGCGCGTTGTACGACCCAGAGGATCCCGAGGCGAAGGACCGGGACTACGATGACAAACGTTTTTGCCTCGACCATTTCCAGACCAAGCTGCTGCACCTGGCGGATGGATTCCAGACGACCACCGGCCAGCGTCTGGCGCAGACTCGCCACGAACGGTTGAAGGGGTTCATGGTGTTGTTCAAGGAAGAAATAGGCGTCTGCTAAACGCATTACTCCGGCCAGCGCTAACCCTGAAATCGAAAACCTCAGACTTAACATCGACGCCTTGCGTGATAGATAGATGAAGCTCTCTTCTATCGGGTCAAGGAACCGCGTCATGCCTAGCGCAACACCCCAAGTCTCCAGCAGGTTGTTCGGCCTGTTTTGCCTGGCCAGCTATCTGCTGTCGCTGTCCTATGGCTCGACCTTTTTGCTGTCGTTGTTGATCGGTTCCCGCGGCGGCAACGAGCACGATGCCGGCAGTGTGATTTCGGCGGCGATGCTCAGTACGTTTGCAGCGGTAATCGTCTCCGGGCACTTGTCCGATTTGCTCGGCGCGGCGCGCTCGATTGCGCTGCTCGGCATTCTGCTGGTGGCCGCCAGCCTGGGCTTCGCCCTGGCGCCAGGCTTCGGCAATCTGCTGTTGTTTTTCGGACTCTTGCTGGGGCTGGGTTGGGGCGTGTTCTACACCCTCGGGCCGATCATCGTGGCGAGTCTGGTAACGCCTGCCCAACGCGCGAAATACTTTGCGCTGCTGTCGGGCAGCATGATGACCGGGATCGGCAGCGGTCCCTTGTTAGGCCGCGCTGCCAGTGCACTCGGCTATCCGATCACCGCGGCGTTTTACCTCGCGGCGCTGGCCAGCCTGATCGGCGTATTGCTGTTCTGGCGGTTGGATTCGCAGCTGAAAAAAGCGTCGGCCCACTCGGCAGCGGTGTCGCGAATTTCCTGGCGTGCAGCGGCGCAAGTGCTGTCGTCCAGAGCGGTGTTTCCGATCATCATGGTCGGGCTTGGCGGGTGCGTTTTCGGCGGTCTGTCGAGTTTTCAAACCAGCTACGCGGCGGCGCGTTCACTCGACTATTCATTGTTCTTCCTCGGCTTCATGAGCGCAGCGATCAGCAGCCGCATGCTGATCGCCGGTTTCGTGGTCAAGCGCGACCCGTTCCGGGCGTCCTGCCTGTTGTCGGGCTTGATGATGGGCTCAATCCTGATGTTCGCTTTTGTGGTCAATGACGGGTTCAGCTACGTGCTGGCGGCGGTGATGCTCGGGGTCGGTTACGGGCTGACCTATTCGGTGATCAATGGCCTGGCGGCCAACGAGGCGCCGAACGGCACCACCGCGCAATCCTTGCTGCTGTTCAGCCTGTCCTACTTTATCGGTGTGTTTGGTTTTCCGTTGCTGGCCGGAAAAATCATCGTGAAACAGGGGATGGCGTCGTTGTTGCTCACGGTGTTGGCGGTTGCTGTATTGAATTGGCTGATCAGCGTCGGCCGGCTGGTCTGGCGCCGAAGCGTTACCAGCAAAGCGCTGCAGCAGGCCTAGACCGTTCGTCGTTCATCAGGCACCAATCCAAATCGGGGGCGGACCAACATCAGGTAAGGATTCTAATTAAATGGACCTATCCACATCCATGAAGAGGTAACCATGAACGTCGATAAAAACCTTGAGAAAGAAGTCCTGACCCGTCTGCTGCATGCCCACCCAACCGGTTTGGGTAAAGAGGTCCTGGACAATTACCGGGGGGAGAGAGTCGTGGCCAGCACCCTCGCCACGCTGCAGGATCGTGGATTGATCCAGCACGGTCATGTGATCTGCAACGAGGCCGGTGAGCACTCGTTGAACTTGCCGATCAAACTCAGTGCCACAGGGGTGGAGGCGGCGCGCAAGCTGGATATTTAAACAGCTGAGGACCCTTTCGCGAGCAGGCTCGCTCCCACAGGGATCTGCGTACGCTGCAGATTCAATGTGGGAGCGAGCCTGTCTCCGGGCGGCGATCCGACGAAGACGTCAGATCAGCCACCAAAGGTCTTGCGGATTAACGCATCCACCTCAGCAGTCCCCGGCGAAGTCGCCGGCCCCCACCGAGTGACCGCCAACGCAGCCGCCGCATTAGCCCGCCGCGCCGCCTCACTCGCCGACAATCCTTGCGCCAACCCGGCCACAAATACCCCGGCATGCGCATCCCCCGCGCCGTTGCTGTCCACCGCCTCAACCTTGAAACCCGGCACATGCTGGCGGTCTCCACGCTGGCTGATCCAGCACCCTTGCGGGCCGTCACGAACCACCATCAAGACGTCGGCCGGCAGATGATCGGCCAACCGGTTCAAGGCCTCGGCAATGTCCGCCGCACCGGTAAACTTCAACGCCTCGACGCTGTTGCTGGTCCACAGATCGATGCGCGCCAGCAAGGCTTGCATCAACGGCTCATCCGGCGAATCCACCAGCGGGCCCGGATCGAAAACCACGTTGATTCCTCGCGGCAAATCCAGCACCCAATCCACCAGCGCCTGGGCTTTGCCGCCATGCAGCAGGCTGTAGCCGCTGACGTAGACATAGTCACCCACCTCGGCCGGCACGCTGGCCAAATCCTCGGCCGTCAGCTCACCTTCGGCACCGATATAGGAAATGAAACTGCGCTCGGCCGAGGCTTCGGTCAACGCGACGCACAATCCCGTATCCCGTTCGGCTCGGTGAGTGATGCCGATCCGAATGCCTTCAGCCTTCATCGCCTCGCGCGCCAGATCGCCGAAACGCCCGGTGCCGTGGCGCCCGAGGTAAACCACCGGCAAACCATTGCGCTGGGCGGCAGCCATCACATTGAAGCCGCCGCCAGCCTCAAAACTGGCGGATTGCGCCAGCACATCGCCGCCCGAATGTGGCAGTTTATCCACGGCCATGACCAGGTCGATGATGACCTGGCCGGTGTGCAGCAATCTAGGCATGAGCGTTCTCGACCAACGCGGCGCGACGATCCCTGGCGCCACCCAGCACAAAGTAAATCCCGCCGGCCACCAGGAACGTCACGATCCAGCCGAGGCCGTTATGGCCCAGCCAGGAGTCGGACAGGAAACCTCGGAACCACACGGTTTGTTCGGTCGTGCCGATGGTGGTGAAGCTGAAGCCCAGCACGATCGCCACCGCCCACGCACCGAAGGCGCGCCACTCGACACCGCCGCTGTACCAGTAAGCGCTGCTCGGGCTGACGTCCAGCAGGTCTTTGGGGCTGTAGTAATGACGATGGATCAGGTCGACGACAAAGATCCCGACCCACGCGGTGATCGGCACCGCCAGCAGCGAAATGAAGGTAATGAACGGGCCGTAGAAACTGTCGGCGATCAGCATGAAATAAATCGAACCGGCGAAGATCGCGACGATGTCCACCACCACCGCGTAAACGCGTTTGACCTTCAGGCCGAGGGTCAGCGTGGTCAAACCGGCGGAGTACACCGACAGGTTGTTCGACAGCAGCAACCCGCCGAACGCGGTGATCAGGTACGGCACAGCCATCCAGGTTGGCAGCATGTCGCGGATCGCGATGATCGGGTCGGTGGCGGAGGCCAGGTCATTGTTGCCCACTGAAAGCAGGCCGCCGAGGGTGATCAGCAACACCAGCGGAATCCCCGCACCGAACGCTGCCGACGCCACCAGGCGTGCGGCTTTGACGCTGCGGTGCTGGTAGCGCGACATGTCGGCACCGGCATTGGCCCAACCAATCCCGGTGCCGGCAGCCATGGTGCCGACGCCGATGATCATCGCGCTAAGCGGTGCCGGTGTGGCATTGAACACCGCGCTCCAGTCGATGGTGGCGCAGAGGAAACCGCCGACCAGAATGTTCAGCGCACCGAACACGTAGGTTGCCCACTTCTGGATCACCAGCAAGGTGGCGTGACCGAGGCCCGACACCGACAGGGTCAGCAGCACGAAAATCGCAATGAAAATCAACGTCAGCACGGGTGCGCTTTTGGCTTCCACCGGCGAGCCGAACAGGATCGAGCACAGCGACAACAGCACGAACGCGGCGGTGGTGGTGTTGACGGTTTCCCAGCCCAGACGCGACATCAGCGAGACCAGGGTCGGACCGATGTTGCCGCGTACACCGAAGATCGCTCGCGACAACGTCAGGCTCGGTGCGCGACCACGGCGACCGGCAATGGAGATGATCCCGACCACCGCGAAGGAACCGGCGGCACCCAGGATCGCGACGATGATCGCCTGCCAGATCGCCAAGCCGCGAAAGGCTACAAGGGTCGCACCCAGCGGCAGGCCGAGAATGGAGATGTTGGCAGCAAACCAGACCCAGAACAGCTGCAGCGGATGACCGTTGCACTCCGCTTCCGGCACGGGCTCGATGCCACGGGTTTCCAGTTGCCCGGCGCTTGGCCCGGCGTTCGATGAACTCATGTGAAATGCTCCTGTTGCCTTTGTTGTGGTTGTGGGCAATGACGGAAGACAAAACGACATCCCGGCTGTCCTGGCCAAGTCAGTGCGATCCATTGCGGATGAAAAATTCAAGTAGGCGGCGCGCCTATCGCGAGCAAGCTCGCGAAGACGTCAGTACTGTCAGCGCAAGGCCAACAGCCCTTGCACCAACGGTTCCAGCTCCAGATCGTTAACGGTTTTGACCTTGTCGATCATCGCCGTCGGCCAACTCTCAAGGCCCAGGCAGGCCCCGAGCATGGCGCCGAGAATCGCCGCGATGGTGTCAGTGTCGCCGCCAAGGCTCGCCGCCATGCACAGCGCTTCGAACGCGTTCATTTCACCAATGGCCACTTGCTGGGCCAGGGCAAACGAGACCACCACCGATTCCTGTGAAGCCACCGAAGTGCCGATCACGTCGTACATCAAGTCCGCCAGCAATGCCTTGTCGCTGTCGACACTGATGGTCCGCGCCCAGCTGATGCGCGAGGCGATGCGTCCGCCAGCCACCCAGTAACCGTGGCTTTCAGCTTGTTGAGCGATTTGCTGGCCGAGGTTCAACGCTTCGCCCAGGTCCATGCCGTTGATACCGGCCGAGACCACCGCCGCCACCGCCGCCGCGCTGGAGATGCCCAGCGTGGTGTTGTGGGTAACCTGGCAAGCCTGCACGACAGCGTTGATGAAACGCTCAGGGTTGGCGACATCCGCCGCAATCCCCACCGGCGTGATGCGCATCGCCGCGCCATTGGTGGTGCCGTAGCGCCCCGCTTCTTCCGGCGAGTGGCCGGCGAGGATCATCTCGATGGCACGTTTGGTCGAAGGGCCCAGCAAGTCTTGCGAGCCCTTGGCCTGCATCGCGGCTTCCCATTCGATCAACCGTTGGGCGAGCACCGACGGTTCGATCCGGCCCTCACCTTCAACCAGCAATTGGCCGACCAGAATCGCCTGTTCGGTGTCATCGGTGATCGAGCCTTTGAGCATGTTGGCGGCGATCGGTTGATCGGGGCCCGCGTCCTCCAGGTCAGTGATCTCGCCGAAGCGCACCTTGATCTCGGCACGGCTCAGGGATTGGGTCGGCATGCCCAGCGCGTCGCCCAGGGCCAGTCCGTAGAACGCGCCGAGGGCACGGTTGAGCGCGGTCATTTTGACTCTCCAAACTGCAGGTGCAGGCGAAAATGCACCGGGTCGAGCAAGCTTTCGACCTGCTCCATGAATCGGTTTTGCCGGTCGTAGGTGGTGCGCAAGGCCTTGAGGAAAACCGTGCCTTGCGGACGACCGAGCAGTTCGGCGTCTTCGGCGTTCAACGGTTCGGCGCCGATCCATTGATCGCCGCGCTCGCCGATATAGCCGTAAGCGGCCAGGGTGATGGTCAGGGAATTGTCGATAAGGCCGACCCGCGGCAGGCTTTCCAGGCCTCCGGTGGCGGGCATCAATGAGCGTTCAAGGGAGACCAGCTTGCCTTCGTTGGAACGGCGGCGACGGTCGAGGGTGATGAATTGGTCGGTGCCGAAACGCGGCAACAGGTCAGGACGGGTGACCGCCTCCAGCCGCAGCACTTCGGTATTGATCAGCGCCCCGCTGTCGGCCAGGGCCTGGGCCCAGCCGCTGCGTTGATCGAGCACCACACCGTCGAAGGTGACGATGGAACCCACCCCGCTTTGCGTCGCGATGTAATTGCGCCGTTTCAACTCAGCCAGGGCTTCGCGCAGCGTGCCGCGGCTGACTTTGAATTCTTGAGCCAATTGATGCTCGCCCGGCAACAGTAAGCCGTCCTCCATGAGGCCGCTTTCGATGCGCCGGATGAGTTCGTCGACCACCCGTTGTTTCTTGTCAAATCGTACCTGTCTAATCATGTACAACGTGATAACCGAAACGGGGTTGGGCGGGCAAGGGATATTTAGGGGAAGTGACGGGAGGTGGGATGTTCGGAGGTGTGTGGTGTCAGGTGAATCCACCCCTCACCCCAACCCTCCCGAAACGTCGGACCGCCCCAAGGGGTAGAGGGGGCTGACCGTGGGGAATTTTGAATTTATTGCGACCTGGAAGTCCAAGTCGAACTCAGGTTTTGAAAGGCTTGAAGATCTGCCCCCTTTCCCCCTCTCCCCACTGGGGAGAGGGCTGGGGTGAGGGGTGGTTCTTGAATCCCCCCAAATCTCAACGCTGTTTTAGTCGGTCGATGACAACGGCCAACAGCAAAATCGAACCCCGAATCACATACTGGTAAAACGTATCGATATTCTTCAGGTTCATAGCATTCTCAATGATCGCCAGAATCAAAACCCCGGCAATCACATGCCGGATCATGCCGATCCCGCCGCTCAACGACACCCCGCCCAACACGCAGGCAGAAATCACCGTCAGCTCAAAACCCTGGCCAATCATCGGCTGACCGGAGGTCATGCGCGACGCCAGAATCACCCCGGCCAACGCCCCGATCACGCCGTGCACGGCGAAGATGATGATCTTGGTCCGGTCAACGTTCACTCCGGCCAGCAATGCCGCTTCCTGATTACCGCCAATGGCCATGGTGTTGCGCCCGTAGGTGGTGTAATTCAGCAGCCAGCCGAAAAACAGGAAGCAAACGATGGTGATCAGAATCGGCACCGGCACACCCAACAACTGGCCGTTACCGAAGACGAAGAACTGCTCTTGCGACACGCCGACCGCTTTGCCGTTGGCGAAGATGTAAGCCAGGCCGCGAACGATCTGCATGGTCGCAAGTGTGGTAATCAACGCATTGACCCGCAGCTTGGCGATCACGATGCCGTTGATCAACCCGACGATCAGCCCCATGAACAGCGCCGCTACCACACCGAGAAACACGCTGTCGGTGTCGCGCATCACCACCGCGGCGACCACGCCGGCGCAGGCAATCACCGAACCCACCGACAAATCGAAGTGCCCGGACGCCAAGCAATACAACATGGTGCAAGCGGCAATCCCCGTCGTCGAAATCGCCAGGCCCAGGCCGCGCATGTTCAATGGCGAAAGGAAGTTATCGATCAGCACGGTGCAGAGCACGAAGATCCCGACGGCCGCCAGCAGCATCACCCAGTCATCGAGAAAGCGCCGCAGGTCCAGAGGTTTGCGCTGGGTGGGCAAAGCGTTGTTTTGGATTGTCATAGTCACCTCTCAGTTCGCTACGCCGTCAGCGCGTTGGCGCGGCAAAGCCAGTTGCAGCAGGTTGGATTCATTGGCCTCTGCGCGAGACAACTCGCCGCGCATGGCGCCTTCGCAGAGCACCAGGATGCGGTCGGAAATCCCCATCACTTCCATCAGGTCGCTAGAGACCACGATCACCGCGATGCCGCTGGCCGCCAGGTTGTGGATGATCTGGTAGATCTCGGCTTTGGCGCCGATGTCGATGCCGCGAGTCGGTTCGTCGAGCAGCAGGACTTTCATCGGCATCGACAGCCAGCGGCCGAGAATGGCCTTCTGTTGATTGCCGCCGGACAGGTACATGATTTTCTGCGCCGCGTTGGGCGTCTTCACTTTCAGCGCTTTGATCTGCTTGTCGGCGTTGTCCTTTTCCCACAGGCCACGCAACAGGCAGCCGAAGGTCGAGTGGGCGCCGCGGGCGCTGATGTTGATGTTCTCGGCGACGCTGGCGAGCGGCAGGATGCCCTCTTTCTTGCGGTCCTCGGGGCACAGCAGAATCCCGGCGGCAATCGCATCGCGGGGTGAACGCAACTTCAGTTCATGACCGCGTAATTCCAGGCGTCCAGCGGTGTTGCGCTCAAGGCCACTGAGCATGCGGAACAGCTCGGTACGCCCCGCGCCAACCAAGCCGAACAGCCCGAGAATTTCACCTTTGTGCACCTCGAAACTCACCGGCTCACGCAAACCCGGCCCCAGCAAACCGTCGACCTTGAGCGCCACCGCGCCACGCTGACGGTGGCGGTAATCGTAGATATCCTGAATGTCGCGACCGACCATACAGGTCACCAACTGATCATGAGTCAGCTCGCTCATGTCCTCGAAAGTGCGCACAAAGCGACCGTCCTTGAACACCGTCACCGCGTTGCAAATGCGGAACACTTCTTCCATGCGGTGGGAGACGTAAAGCACCACTTTGCCTTCGTCGCGCAGGCGACCGATGATCGCCATCAAACGATCAATCTCCCGCGCCGACAGGCTGCTGGTCGGTTCGTCAAATGCAATCACATGCGCCCCACGGGATAAGGCCTTGGCGATTTCCACCAGTTGCCGCTGACCGAGGGACAGGCGCCCGACTTTCTCTTGCGGATCGATTTCATCGGCCAGGCCCTTGAGGCAGGCCAATGCCTGTTGCCGCAACGCGCCACGATTGATCAGGCCGAAACTGGCCGGCAGATGACCGAGGAACAGGTTCTCTGCCACGGTCATTTCCGGGACCAGGTGCAGCTCTTGATGGATCACGGCGACGCCACTGCCGATGCTGTCGGCGGTGGACTTGAAGACCCTCTTCTGCTCGCCGATCTGCAGGTCGCCGCTGCTCGGGGTGTAAGCCCCCCCGAGTATTTTCAGCAGGGTCGATTTACCGGCGCCGTTCTCGCCCATCAAGGCGTGAACCTGCCCCGGGTGGGCGACGAAGCTGATGCCATCCAGTGCCTTCACCCCGGGAAAGGTCTTGCCGATCCCGTTGAAGCGCAAGCTGCCGCCAGCATTGTGTTGTTGTGTTTTTGATTGCGCGTGCATAACCCACCTCTTCACACAGATCAGGCAGCCCCGTCGCCAGGGCCGCCGATGAAATCAACCGTGCCTCAGTTCCAGAGGCCGATCTTTTCCAGTTCCTGCTTGAAGTTCTCGCGAGTGATCAGCGTTACGTCGTCCATCGCGGTGTACTTCGGCGGTTCTTTGCCGGTGGTGACCCACTCGTACATCATGCTGGCGGTGTTGTAGCCCTCGATGTGCGGGCTCGGCAGCATCGAGCCGAAGAAGCCGCTGTTGGCCTTTTTCAATTCGCCGATGGCGTCGGTGCCGTTGATGCCGATGCCGATCACATTGGCTGCGGCAAAACCGGCGCTCTCGGTGGCGCGCACGCCGCCCAGCACGGTGTTGTCGTTCATACCGCCGATGATCAGGTTTTTCGCTGCACTCGGCAGTTTCACCAGCGCCGAGTTGGTGGCGTCCATGCTGCCGGGTACGTCGAGGGTTTTCAGCGCCGAGAACAAAATGTGGTCTTTCGGCAGGCCGGCGTCTTCCAGCGCTTTGACCGAACCGTCGGTGCGTTTCTTGCCAGTGTCGAGTTCGTTGAAGGTGTTGATCACCGCGTAGGTGTCTTTCCAGTCCCAGCCACGTTTCTTCGCTTCGGTGGCCATGGCGCTGCCTTGTTTCTGGCCGACTTCGAACGCGGCCATGCCGAGGTAAGGAACGTCTTCCATGAACTTGCCGCTGGCATCGACGAAGCGGTCATCGACGGCGATGACTTTCAAACCGTTGAGCTTGGCCTTGGCCATGATCGCAGGTCCCAGGGATACGTCTGGCGGGCAGATCACAAAGCCCTTGGCACCGTTGGCGGCGAGGCTGTCGATGGCCGAGAGGGTTTTCTCGCCGTCCGGCACGGCGATCTTGATGACGGTGAAACCCTTCTCTTTCCCGGCCTTTTCGGCAAATGCCCATTCGGTCTGGAACCAGGGCTCTTCCGCCTGCTTGACCAGAAAACCGATCTTCACTTCCTCGGCCGCCAGCAACGAACTGCTCAGGCTGACCGCGGTGACCGCCAAAGCGGCACAGCACAGGGAACGGATCCCACGACGACGATTCATAAGCTGACTCCTTGTTATTTTTTTTGAGCGTTATTTGAAAGCCAATCAAACTGTGCAGCTAATAGTCATATCGTATGATGATTGGATTTCAGGCGTAATTCCGCGCCTGAAACCCGCTTGGCTCAGTCGTGGTACATGACCGAGCGACCGCCATCGATGGTGATGCACGAAGCATTGATGAACGGCGCTTCATCGCTGGCCAGGAAAACAGCCGTCATGGCCACTTCAATCGGCTGGCCGATGCGACGTGGCGGATGCAGATCGAAAGCGCGCTGACGCTCGGCATGCGGGTCGGCAAAACCGTTCCAGTAATCAACGTTCAGTTGGGTTTCGATGTAACCCGGCGCAATGGCGTTGACGCGAATGCCTTTTGACGCGTACTCGATACCCAGGGCGCGGGTCAGGCCGAGCAAACCGTGTTTGGCCACCGGGTACGGGAAGCAGCCGGGAATGATGTGAGTGGAATGGGTCGAGGCGATGTTGATGATGCTGCCGATGCCCTGCTCGATCATCTGCGGCAGCACCGCTTTGCAGCCATACCAGGCGCCGTCCAGGTCGATGGCGAAGCAGCGACGCCAGTCTTCCTCGGTCATTTCCAGCGGATCGCGGAACACATTGACCCCGGCGCAATTGACCAGCACGTCGATCCGTCCGTGAAGCTCGATCGCCAGTCTGGCCATGTCGTGCAGGTCTTGTTGGTTGGAAACGTCAGCCTTGATTGCCTGAACGTCGAAGCCTTTGTCCCGCCAGTACGCCGCGACTTTTTCGACTTTCTCCCCCTGGATATCGCTGATGACCAGCTTGGCCTGCTGGGAAGCGAACGTTGCGACAATCGCCTCGCCAATACCCTGCGCGGCACCGGTCAGCAGCACGACCTTGTTTTTCAGGCGCTCACCCTTCGGCGGTTCGGGCACCGGTGGCAAGGAAAGAGGTTCAGCCATGGATCAAGACTCCTTTTCGAAGGCACGACAAAAACCGGGCATCTGTCGATGTCCGGTCAAAAGGCTTTTTGGAAAATCGCTGCATCACTTCACCTGTTTTGTTTTTTTAAGTGTGAGTGTGTGTAACTGATGGAGTCGACTATAAAGCCGACCGCCAAATAATCTCAATATATAATTTTACATCCCATATTTTGGGATTTATCCCGCAAACCGAGTACAGGTTTTTCCGGGCACATCGACTCGAATCGACAGCAACGCACCGTCCAGCGGATGGTCGAGTGGGCTCGCAGCGCTGGTGATGTAAAGCGTTTGGAGGTCTTCACCGCCGAATACGCAACTGGTGGGGCGGCTGATTGGCAGCTCGATCGCGCGATCAACCTGCCCGTCCGGGGTCAGCCTGAGCAGACAGCTGCCATTCCAACGGGCGTTCCAGATGTAACCTTCGGCATCCATCGCCGAACCATCAGGCCCGCCGCGTTCATGGGGGCCAAACCAGACGTGGGCCGGGTCGAGATTGCCGTCGGTGCGGATGAAATGCTGGTAGAGCGTGTTGTCGAGGGTGTCGGCGAAATACACGGTGGTCGCGTCGTCGCTCCACAGCAACGTGTTCGGGATGCCCAACCCGCGAAGTAACGGCGTGACCCGAGCATCGCGATCGATGCGAAACAGGCCACCGGAACGCCGAACAATGGGCACGTCTTCGCCCTGCTCGCCGATGTTGTTCTGCATGGTGCCGAGCCAGAGCCGACCCTGAGCATCGCAGCGGGCTTCATTGGCGCGATTGCCGGGTTGCGGATCGGCGACGCAGAGCAAAGTCAGTCGAGGTTCCAGGCCCGGGGAATCCAGATCGAGTCGATACACGCCGCTGTTCAACGTCACCAGCGCATCGCCGCTTTCGCAGGGGATGAAGGCAGACACGTGCTCGGGCATCTGCCAGATCTGCACGTTGGCGCCAATCAGCCGCAGTGCCTGTTGACCGGCGATATCAACCCAGTACAGCGCCTGGGTCGGCGCGTCCCAGAACGGACCTTCACCCAGCCGTGCCCGGTGTTCGGTAACCGCAGTCCACGTCATGAAACCTCCTGCTTTTTATGGTTGTCAGTTGGGCTTCTTGTCGGCCATGACTTGCGGGTAAAAGCGCTTGATGGCCAGGTCGGCGTTATCGATCAGGGTCATGCAGGCCCAGACACCCCGCGCGGCATCCCGGGCGGCGATGGCCTCGGCCATTTCTTTGTGAATCGGTAGCGTGCGGCGCAGTTCGTCCGGGTCGGCGGCGGACACTTCGAACGACACCGCCAGCAGTGCGCCGAGGGCCGGGACCATTTGTTCGATGAATTGATTGTGGCTGGCAGCGAGGATGCACTCGTGGAAGAACTGGTCGGCGCGGTTGTAATCGATGCCGCTGTCCACTGCCCGCTCCAATACGTTGTACGCCTGAAGGATGGCGTGAACCTGCTCGATGGTAGCGCGCTCGCAAGCCCAGCGTACCGCCATTGGTTCGATGGTGCGGCGCAGGTCGAGCAAGTCGTCGACGAAGTTTTCCGGCAAGCCACTGCGCGACAGCCAGCCTACGACTTGCGGATCGAAGAGGTTCCAGCGGCGCACCGGCAACACCCGCGTGCCGACCTTGGGACCGACTTCGAGCATGCCCTTGGCGACCAGGGTTTTGATGGCTTCGCGGATAACGGTGCGGCTGACACCGAGTTGCTCGCCCAGGTCGGCTTCGACCTTGAGCGTCTCACCCGGTTTGACCTGCCCCGTAGCGATCCAGCAACCCAGCCAATCGACCGTCGACGCATGAAAACTGCTGGACATGGACACCTCGATACAGGGACGGCACAAAGCCGTTTGCGATGGGTGCCTACGCTAATCATCATATGATTGAGTGTCAATTTGATTTTTTTCTGTCTGACGGCAGATGGGGCGATTTGAACGAACTCGCTTTGTGACCTACGGTTAGCCGCGACAGATCAAGCAGTCCATAGCATCTGTTCCACTAAAGTCCGCTATCGACAGGTATAAGCATGAACATGGATGCGTCTACGCAATACCCGATTGTTTTGGTCCACGGCCTTTTTGGCTTCGATAAAATTGCCGGTTATCCCTACTTCTTCGAGATCAAGGAAGCTCTGGAGCGCGCCGGGGCCAAGGTGTTTGCCGTTAACATTCCAGCCGTGAACGGAAACGAGGAGCGCGGTAAAAAACTGCTCGAACACGTCAATCGCATATTGCGGGAAACGGGAGCTGCCAAGGTCAACCTGATCGGCCACAGCCAAGGTCCATTGGCTGCGCGCTACGTAGCGGCGCTACACCCGGAAAAGGTCGCATCAGTCACGTCTGTCAGCTGCCCCAATCATGGCTCCGAGATTGCCGACCAACTGCATAAGGCGCTGACGCCTGGGGAGTTGCCCGAAACGCTCGTACTCGCCCTATTCAAAGCAGTCGGCACCTTCATTTCGTTGATCAGCGACCATCCGGAAAACCCTCAGGACCCTCAAGCGGCTTTCGAATCTCTGACCAGCGCAGGAATGGCCGCTTTCAATCTCAAGTACCCGCAAGGGCTACCGGAGCATTGGGGTGGGGAAGGTAACGAAATTGAAAACGGCGTGCACTACTACTCCTGGAGCGGGATCCTGCAAAACTTTCAAAGTCTGCAACCCCTCGATCCGTCCCACTTGAACTGTATCGTGCTGTCGAAGTTATTTTATAAAGAGAAACACGCCAACGATGGGCTAGTCGGACAGTACAGCTCGCACCTGGGCAAAGTCATTCGTTCGGATTACCCGATGGACCATTTCGACGCAGTCAATCAAATGGCCGGGATCACGAGTTGGAACGTAAGCCCGGTCCACCTCTATCTTGAACATGCTGCTCGGCTAAAGGACAAAGGTTTGTAGGCAAAAAAATGGCCTACTTGATAGCGGGCCATTTTCCAGAACACAGCAACTCGGCGCGTTACGGCTCAAGTCCAATGGGGAAGAACTCGCCACCGCTCCACACGCCTAACCAACGTTGCCCGTCGATCTCGCGGGTGACGGCCAGCTCCACCAGTTGGTAGAACACGTTGCGGTGGATCAGGGCTTCGAGGTTGGTGCGCACATGCACGTAGGGCGCAGGCTCCTGCGTAACCGGGTCGATCTCCACGCGCATGGGGTGTTCGGTGCCGGCCTCGGCGGTCTCGTCAACATTGGTGGTGAAGCGCAAGACCTGGGTTTCGCCTTCGCCTTCGACATCCACGGCAATCGCGACGAAGGGCGCATCGTCAACCTTGATGCCAACCTTCTCGACCGGGGTAATGAGGAAGTAATCGTCACCATCGCGGCGAATGATGGTGGAGAACAGCTTGACCATCGGCTTGCGCCCGATCGGTGTGCCCAGGTAATACCAGGTGCCGTCACGGGCGATACGCATGTCGATGTCGCCGCAGAAGTCGGGGTTCCACAGGTGGACCGGCGGTAAGCCTTTGGTTTTGGGGATTTGCCCCAACAGATCGTTGGCTTTTTGCGGACCACTCATGGCGTTCTCCTTTTGAATTACTGGTCGCTGAGCCCCAGCAGACTGCGCGCGTATTGTTCCAGCGGCGGGCCCATCAGGTCTTCTGGCTTTTTGTCGTGGAACGTCAGTAAACCGCCACGACTCTTGATGCGTGCAGTATCAATCAAATACTGGGTGCTGGTCTCGATCAACATGATTTGAATCACGCCGCCGTCGATACCGAGGCGATCCAGGGCTTCCTGATCGAGCCACTCGTCCGAGTTGCCGATACGGTCGTCAGATTTGGCGAATCGGGTATATAGCAGGTAATGGGCACCGGCGGCACGGGCTTCGCCCATGGCTTGATCAAGGCCTTCCGGGGCACGGGCGCGGCGGACCATAGGGAAGTATTCGACAAAGCCATCGAAGGCGACTTCGGCTATCACGTTAGGTCGTGGGTAGACAGTACTGCCTGGCGGCACAAAGGCGCCCTGGGCGATATAGACGAATGAGTCCGGTTGAATGCGCAGGTTATTCACACGACGGCTGTCGCTATGGTCGAGCAACCCCGCGTCGCTCATGTGGTAGCGAGTCCCTTCAGCCAGATCGCTGACATTCATGCAGCCACCAAGCGCCAAAACGGCCAGCAGCAAAACCAGGCTACGCATCCTACCCTCCAGAGGCCGGTGACGGAAAACCGGCGAATGGCCATGGAATGCAGCTTCCGCGCCAGCTCGGTGTGGCAGGAACAGAGTTTAGCCGCCGATGATTTTCATCACGGTCGCGCCACCGGAAAATGCCACTTCCTGCTTATCGCCCAAGGCTTTCACCAAGAGTCTCTGCAAGGCGGGCAAAGCTTGATGACGGGGCTTGTCCAGCAGGTCGCCGACATAGTGGCGGTTACTCGACGACAGGCAGCCGTGCAGCCAGCCCGTGGAGGACAGACGCAGCCGCGAACAAGTGCGGCAGAAAGGAACGCTTTCGTTGGCGATAACGCCGAAATAGCCCTGCCCCGGAATCTCGTAACGCACGGCGGTGGCGTCTACCGGCGCATCGGCCTGAAGGTATTCGTAGCGCTCGCCGATCAGACTGAGCAACTGCTGGAGGCTGACAAACTGTTGCAGGAAAGCATTGGAGTCGCTGGCCAGGTGACCCATGCGCATCAACTCGATGAAGCGAAGCTCATAGCCGCGCTCCAGACAGTAATCAAGTAGCGGCATCACCTGATCGAGGTTCTGCCCACGCAGCGGCACCATATTGACCTTGATCTTCAGGCCGGCGGCGCTGGCCTGATCCATACCGTCGAGCACAGTCGCCAGATCGCCGCCACGGGCAATGCTGCGAAAGGCGCTGGCATCCAGGGTATCGAGGGAAACGTTAATGCGACGAATGCCGGCATCCACCAACAGTGGCAGCTTCTTCGCCAGCAGCTGACCGTTGGTGGTGAGGCTGATGTCCGCCAGGCCCATCTGCCCGACGGCAGCCATGAAAGTTTCGAGTTTCGGGCTGACCAGAGGTTCGCCGCCGGTGATGCGCAAACGCTCAATGCCCGCCGCTTCAATCAGATAGGCCACGCCACGCGCCATGGCCTCGGCCGACAATTCATCCTGCGCAGCCACCAACCGCTTGCCGTTGGGCACGCAGTAGGTACAAGCGTAATTGCAGGCTGAAGTCAGACTGATTCGCAAATTGCGAAAACGCCTGCCTTGACGGTCAACGATCATGGACTACTCCGGCGGAAGAATATTCGGACCGCTAAAACTTGACTCACAAATCAAGTTTTAGCAAGTCCTATGCCTGAGTATATTCCTGCGGTACTGCGTCATGGTGTGAATATCATGGCGCAATAAGGCGAACTGTATGGACTCAGCTGCTCGGGGTGTCGGTATCACGCTTGCGTTTGTTGCCCATGCGCACGCCGATGTCCATCAGGAACTGGAAGAAGCCTTCCTGATCTTCCAGCACATTGCTCCAGAACGGCGAGTGATACAGCGCCACGGCGCCGTGCACCAGCGCCCAGGATGCGCAGTAATGGAAATAAGGCGGTACGTCTTCAAGTTTGCCTTCGCTGATCCGGCCCTTGATCAGCAGGGTCAGGCGTTCGAAGTTCGAGGCACGGATCTTGTGCAGCTCCTCGACCATCTCCGGCACCTGATTGCCCTTGACCACCTTTTCCTCCAGGCGATCGAACAACCGATAGCGTTGAGGATCGCGCATGCGGAATTCGAAGTAGGCCCGGGACAGGGCTTCCTTGTCCTTGTCGACATCGGCCGAATGCAACAGCTCGTTCAAATCACGCTCGTAATCGAGCATCAGGCGCAGATAGATCTCGGCCTTGGATTTGAAGTGCTTGTAGATCGTGCCTTTGCCGATACCGACGGCATCAGCAATCATCTCGACGGTGACACTGTCTTCACCTTGATCGAGGAACAGCTTGAGCGCGGTATCGAGAATTTCTTGCTCGCGGCGACGAAACTCACGGACCTTACGAGGTTCTTTATGCATAAGAAAAGGTCTGTAGGGGTCAAAATTCGAAGCCGCGTATTATGCCTAACTTGCGCAAAAATGCACGGATCATCCGACCATATATGTGTTTCTTGATGAATTCCGGCAGTCTCGCAGATTAGTGAGAACTCAACCGAAGCGCCCGTATTCCAAATTTGTTTAAAAACCGGGGCCGGCAAACTGGACTCGGCGCAATACTGATCAATACTTCAACTGTCGGCGGGACATCTCCCCCAAGTGTTGCGCCGATATAGGTACCAACGGACCGCGTGCCTTTGTTTTACTCCTAATGGTCTTAACCCGGATTCACCCCCCAGAACCCGGGTTTTTTTTGCCTGCGATTTAACCTTTCACATGCGCCAGCGGAAACAGTCGCTTGAAATTCTCGGTGGTTTGCTCGGCAAACCGCTCGTAAGGTTCACCTCGCAACATTGCCAGAAATTCCGCTACGTCGCGCACGTACTGCGGCAGGTTCGGCTTACCGCGATGAGGGATCGGCGCCAGGTAAGGCGAGTCGGTTTCCACCAGCAATCGATCAGCCGGCACTTTACTGGCCACGTCACGCAGAGCGTCGGCATTGCGGAAAGTGACAATCCCGGACAAGGAAATGTAATACCCCATGTCCAATGCTGCTTTGGCCATGTCCCAGTCTTCGGTGAAGCAGTGCAGCACGCCTGCCTGGGGCAGCGCCGCTTCACGCAGGAGGTTCAACGTATCGGCGCGGGCACCACGGGTGTGGATGATCACCGGTTTGCCCGTCTGCTGTGCCGCTTGCAGATGCAGGCGAAACGACTCCTGCTGCAACTCCGCTGCTTCCGGCTCGTAGTGGTAATCCAGACCGGTTTCACCGATCGCCACCACACGCGGGTGGTTGAGCTCACGCAACAGCCAATCAAGTGCTGGCGCGGCGCCCGGCTGCACGTCCAGCGGATGCACGCCCACCGAACAGTCGACGTCGTCGTAACGTTCGGCCAGGGCTTTGACGTCGGCGGCATTCTCGACGCTGACGCCAATACACAGAAAGTGCCCTACCCCGCGCAGACGGGCCGCATCAAGTGCAGCATCCAGGGAGCCGTCGTGGGCGGTGAGGTCGAGGCGATCAAGGTGGCAATGGGAATCTACGAGCATAAAAGGGCTGCAACTTACATCGTATGAGTGGGACGGTCGGACTTCAGGGCTCCGGCCAGATGGGTTTCGATTCGACTGCGCGCGGTGTTGTCGCCATCGTTGAATTGTACGCCGACCCCGGCGGCCCGGTTGCCCTGCGCACCTTTGGGGGTGATCCAGGTGACCTTGCCGGCGACCGGAATCTTCTCCGGCTCGTCCATCAGGTTCAACAGCATGAACACCTCATCGCCCAACTTGTAACTCTTGTTGGTCGGGATAAACAGGCCACCGTTCTTGATAAACGGCATGTAGGCCGCGTAAAGCACGGACTTGTCCTTGATCGTCAGGGACAAAATGCCGTTGCGCGGCCCCGGATTGACGAGTTCATTCATGCTGACCTCCGTTGCTGATGCTCAGAGTCTAGTGTCCCGTCTCACAAACAGTATTTGCGACACAGGATACTAAGCACAGACGATCACTTCTGGGTAGGCAAACCCACCCATTGCACCAACAGCGCCTCCAGCAACAACACCCGATTGAGGTTGGCTTTGCTCATCACTTTCTGGCGCTGGGCGAGGATCCAGTCCTGAATATTCAGGACTTTGTCCTGGCCAGCTTTCTGCGCCAGATACTGAATCACCTTGCGCATGTCCGTCAGTCCCAGGCCTTCTTCGTCCTGAGTCAGCTGATAGCGCAGGATCAGGCTCGACCAGTCGCAGAACCAGTCGAACAACAGCAACAGCGGAATCGCATTCCAGCCTTCGGCCAGTTGTGTCGGTGACTGTTGCTGCTTGAGCAACTTCTTCACGCCATCGACCACCAGCGCCCGCTGCTCGCGCACGCCCTGGGCCTGCAAGTTGACGGCGGCCAGTGGCGAACCGGCGGCCAGGGTCAGTAACTCGATGCGCTCTTCTTCCAAGCAGTCCGGCAAAGCCTTCGCCAGCCACGCAAGACTCATGGCTTCGCTCGGTAGTGGACAGGCCTGCTGCACACAGCGGCTCTTGATGGTCGGCAACAAACGACTGGTCTGGTGGCTGACCAACAGCAAAACGGTATCGCCGGAAGGTTCTTCAAGGCTTTTGAGCAAAGCGTTGGCGGCGTTGATGTTCATCGACTCGACCGGCTCGATCAGCACCACTTTGCGACCGCCCATCTGAGCGGTCTGAACCACGAAGCTGACCAGATCACGAACCTGATCAACCTTGATCGCCTTATCGGCTTCTTCCGGTTCCAGAATGTAGTTGTCAGGGTGACTGCCGGCCTTGAGCAACAAACAGGATTTGCATTCGCCGCAAGCATCGTGGGCGGCGCTCGGACGCTGACACAACAAACTGGCCATCAAGCGCTCGGCCAGTGCACGCTTGCCGATTCCGGCCGGGCCATGCAACAGATAGGCGTGAGCATGTTGCTTGCGACCGGCCAACTGCTGCCAGAGACTGTCCTGCCACGGATAGGCTTCAGCCACGGGTCAACTCCAGCAGGCGCGGCAACAAGGCATCCAGTGACTGCTGAACCTGCGCCAACGGCTGGGCGGCATCAACCAGGACATAACGCGCAGGATCCGCTTCGGCACGCTTGAGGAAAGCACTGCGCACCGCATCAAAAAAGGTTCGGCCTTCGAGTTCGAAGCGATCCAGACGACCGCGAGCGCTGGCGCGGGCCAGGCCCACTTCCACCGGCAGATCGAAAATTAACGTCAGGTCCGGGCGCAGATCGCCCTGGACGAAGGCTTCCAGGGTCGCGATGCGCTCCAGCGACAGGCCGCGACCGCCCCCCTGATAGGCGTAGGTCGAATCTTGTTTTCCCTTTGCTGTAGATGTAAACAGCACGTACTATATTCCTTTTTAAAATAAGTAAACTGATGCTCTAAGCCCCGAACTAGAGGGGTTGAGCTCTGAACCGAGGACAAGCAGTGAGAACGATCATCGGCCTGGCAGCTCTAGCTAGATCAGGAAAAGACACCGTAGCGTCAATGCTTCTGACGTACCCGAATGTAGCTGCCTTTGCCCTTGCGGATCCCCTGAAGGTCGGGTGCCAGGCTTTGTTTGGACTGACCAACAAAGAGACTTGGGACGACGACCTCAAAGAAAAGCCGATAGATCTGTGGAGCAAATCCCCAAGGGAGTTCTTTCAAACTGTCGGTACAGAATGGATGCGTCATCATAACCCAGAGCATTGGTTGATGAGAGCTGAGCGGGAGATCAATCGATCTCCTGAGACACCCGACATCCCCTTCCCTGCCAACCTGACCTCACCGGAGGCCCCGTTCGCTCTAGCAGCCCAGGCCTTCTTTGACTTCACCGATGATCAGGTTTGGAATCCAGTCAGCCTAGATGTGTGCGACAGCCAATGGGCCCTCTCACCCCGAGAAGCCATCGAGCTTCTCAAGAGCCATACCTACGCGATGTTCCCGGACTTCGATACCCGCCGTCAGCACAGGCCTGTGGTAGTCCCGCAGTGCCGTATTGAGCTGCCCAAAGAAGCCCATACCATCATCATCAAGGACATCCGGTTCGAGAACGAGGCTGCCTTCCTGCGAAGCCACAACGGCAAGATTTGGCACATCAAACGGCCCGACCTTCAGAAAGTGAATGAGCACTCATCCGAAGCAGGCATTGAGCAAGCGCCTGAAGACGTTTTGATTTTGAACGATGGCAGCCTGGATCACCTGAGCCAATTGATTCAGCAAGCGTGGAACGGCCTACCTGCTCGCTGCACTGACGATCTCGCAACTACCGCTACCCAAGGTGCCCCTGACGCCCCGAAACTCCAGGGCGCCCCTGAAGCATGAACTCAATCGCACAAGATGTACCAACTGAGGCGGAATTCGACTTCCTCGAAGTAGATGAGATCAAAGACATCTTCGCAGTCACTTCGATTATCTCTTCGAATGGCAAGCGAATCGCGTGCCGATACATGGAGAGCGAGCACTTTGACGCTGCATCGAATCTTTGCGAATGCCTTCATTGGCTTTTTGTTTTGTTTTCTAGCGATGCCAACCATACCAATGGATACACACTGCGAAGCAGTATCGAAGAGTTATTAGATTTCGTGGCGCTTCACAATGCTCGAAATCCAGAAGCCCTTCATGTCAAACGATACACAGACATAAACTCTGAAATTTTCAATGGCTACCAAGACTATATCAGTAGCCAAGGCCGCCCTAATGCACTTGCTATAAAGCTTAAAACTGCCATTAAGAAAGTAGCGGATGAAACTGGAAAGCTCCCATTCATCAAGCTTCCTGTGATCTCGGTAGACGTCGCGAAGAAGACAGAGCCTCTGTACAAAGATGGCTTTGAATCGTTAGAACGTGCTTGTTTTACGCAAATTGAAGGTCTATATCGCCAACTGGCCTTCCGTACTGAAGTTGAAAAAGCAGAACCCTACATAGCCGCCGAAGTCATGGAAGAGCTGCGCCCTAAGCCTACAAGGGAGCGACTGCTCAAATGGGAAAAGCACGTGCAGCTCATGAACCGAGATGCTCATCGCGATTCATACCGCTCCCGTTTCAGAAGGTGTCCAGATCCGGAAATCCAAGCGCTGGCGGATGATAAAAACGGCATCAAAAAATTCCGTGAAGTTTACCGGAACGAATATTCCAGCATCACTTACGACGGTATCTATGATCCATTTGAAACCGGCGGAATCTCAGGCTGGGCACTGGACTATGCGCGTGTCGTTAAAACCTTCATCGTTAATGGCTACCCTTTTGATCTAGACCAAGAAATGGTTGTCGAGACCTATGGCCAAGATCAACTCGGCCGCATCGAAGAGGATTGTAACGATATTATTAAAATCCTCCTCTACAGAGTCTCAACAGGAAACATAGATAAATCAAAAGTTCGCACGCTCCACATAGACCGAATTATGGGTCTTTATTTTCCCAGTGTGGAGGACATGGCGGCGCTTTTGATTTTCATGATGTTTCAGTCAGGCTGGAACAAAGAGACTGTCTTGGCAGTGGATCAGGATAATTTCGAACATACACTGACTGGGGTGATCGAAGCGGCGGTTAAGATTGTTTTCTCAGAAAAAAACCGCTCCCAAGCAAACGGCAAACCCTTCGAGAAGCCGAAACGAATCCATCTACCCTCCCGAGACGATGATCCGTTCAGTTTCTACAATCTCGTTTATCTAGCAAAGAGTCTCTCAGAGCCGCTCGCCAAATACCCGCTGGATCAAATGCCTACTATTCTTTCCCGAGAGGATATGAATCCGCTGTTCCTTTGCATTCGGAAAAAAGCGGATTGGCGTCGTGGGGGTCGGTATACGTCAATCGCTTACAAACCGACATTCTCAATTGCCGTCAAAAATCTTTTAAAGATTCATAAAGTCATCGACAACGGGAAGCGCCTGACGAGTGCCTCGGAACTGACGCGCCGACTCAGGCCAACTTGGTTTCTCCACAAGAAGAAACATCATTCGATTGCAATGCTTTCTCATACCATGGGGCATAAGGATCGCGATACGACTGACATTTTTTATGATGACTCTGGTGTTGCTCGCCAACAACGTAAGGCACGCTTACGTACTGAGCTGGATGCAGTAATTCACCTTTTGAGGACTCGCCAGTTTAAGGGCCTACTTAGTAAGCATGCTCAAGCCGAAGCCTCTGGCCAACTCAAGATCTTTCATATCCCAGGACATGATCGACCACTTTGGGCATGCTCTAATCAAGAAAAGCCTGACTGGGTAGGTTCCGACATTATCGCCTCGACAGGCAAGAAATGCTTCGCCATTTCTGAATGTATCTTTTGCAGTCAAATGCGAGTATTTCAAGAGACATTACCTTTTTTGATGGAAAGAGCGGCGCACCTAGAGGAAATCATCAATGAAAGAGGTGATGAAAACGTAGGGTTCGATTCTCGATTCAGTAAAGAATATGAGGCGATCCAATACATTCTCGATAAATGGGGAGACGACGATGACATAACGGCAGCAGCTCGTTATAGGCGCCGTCACGCACCATTGTTGCCCCGCGACCTTAAAATACTTGAAATCATATTTGACAGTGAAAACCACAATGTCTGATACCAACAACAGAAATAATAGCCGTCAAGAATCGACCAATACGCCAGAGCAAGATGTTCACGGAGTCATCGGCATGGAAGAGTTCAACGATATTATTGATAAGGAAGGGGTATCAGACAATAACGAAACATCGGAGGACGAGGCGGACGCAGACTCCGAAGTCAGCGAGGATGAGCTTCTGCTCGCCGACCTAGAAGCTGATGATGATGAATCCAGGCTAGAAGAGGCTGAATCTTTTGAAGAAGAGTTCAGTGATGAGATTGCGTCGCCAACATTATCTCTTGCCAAGAAGTTGAAAGAGACGGGTGGAAATTTTCCCGTTACAGCGGAATCCAACTACCTGGATAACCTTTGGGTGATGACACGCGGGGGCAACGGCGCTCCAAACAATATCCACTTCAATAGGGAGATTGAAGGCTCCAACGAATTGAAGCGTGCGTTGATCTACCATACGATTAAAGAATACTCGCCGTTTAACCACATTCGAAGCTATACGACCGCACGCGTGTACGGTTTCAATTACAGCGTTATGGAAAATTATATTTTTCAGGACAATCATTTAACCGCTCGACCGGATCATATCAGCCTTATTTCCACTCCACTGATACTTAACGCATTGGCTCGAGCCAAGAAAAGTGAATCGAAAGGCCACTTCCTGAACCTATTTCAATTCATACGTCTCTGGATTAATCTTTCCGAACACAAATTAATACCGGAGCACCTACGGCTTGATGTAAGGCTTAGCTCAATCGACACCCCTGAAAATCGTGCAGACGTGTTTCAAACCTATTTCAGAGGAAATGTAAGCTCGTGGGTTTCCTATTCAGAGGAAGATCTTGAAATCCTCATGGAATACACCTTGTTCTGGATTGAAGGTGTTGCACCTGAAATGCAAAAGCTCGCCGATTATCTTAAAGACTCGGGTTTTGCAGGTCTCGCTGATCGCATAGTCAGTCGAGCAGAGCGCATTCCAGAACTTGAGCGCCTCATGACCATTACGGTCAACGATAAAAGCGTAATGTGTCCACCGGTGCGCAAACACATCAAGGACAGCCGCCCATATTTTTCATATTCTTGGGCCAACCCCTACGGCGTTATGCTGGACAACGTTAGGAACTCGGTATTTATCTTGGTCGCATTAGTGACTGGGGCTCGAAAATCTGAGCTTGCCACTTTGAAGTTCTCAGACCTCATTATTGATGCAAACGGCGACTACTGGTTACGTATCACCCGATGGAAAACTGCCAGGAACCCTACCAAAGGTGAGCCAGACGAACTACCCATTCCCAAGTTTATTGGGGACGCCATTCGCACCCTTGAAAGCCTTCGCAACCTCGAATCTTTTGTCAAAGATGGATGGATATTTCAGTCTAACCAATCAAGAAAAGTGCTGAATAATGCGACACCGGCACTTATTGAATTCGTTATTAATCAGCTCCGCAGACAGTTGCCAATCGAACGGCTCCATTGCCACCGTTTTCGCAAAACAATTGCTGAGATCCTTATCAATAGAGATGAAAGAAATATTGATATCATCAGAGCGTTGTTCGGGCATCGCAGTTATTCAATGACACTTCATTACATTGCGCGAAATCCGCTAATGGTGAGAACAGTAGCGATTGCTATTGAGAAAAACTACACGCGAGAATTCCACGAAATAGTTTCTGGTATCAGGTACGGGGGCCATTCGGGCGAGGCTGCCAAACGAATTTACGCGCAAATTGAGAAGCGTCCTGACGAATTCACGGGCAAGCAGTTGAAAGTCTCGCTCATGTCCTACATTTCTCACTTGCTTACCGCCGGCGAACCAATATTTATTCGTCGCACAGCTGTCGGAACATATTGCATGTCTGCCGAACACTTTACAGCAGACAACATCCCACCTTGCTTGAAAGGTCGCACAGTTGACTTGGATAACATCCTTCCAGATCCGTCCAACTGTCAAATTGATTGTAAAAAAATAATTATTCTGGCAACGGCTAAACAGGCGCTGTCTGACAACATCACTTTCTACTCTACTGTACTGGAAAATGCGGGCGGCAAATTACAAATCACCGCAGAACGTGAACTCAGACGCCGTATTTCAGCGACACAATCGCATTTGAACAATCTCATCACCACGGGTCATTCGGAAAACAATTTCATTGAGGTTGCCAATGTCTGATTTACATTCATACCGTGATCCGCAGGCTGACGCCTCACACACGGCTGCTACTTCATCTAAGCAAGAACAGTCCAATGCCTCAAACTCTGATCGTCGTCAGCGGCTGATAGATTTGATAGTCGAGCATCACCTACTCGCGACCGGCAAGAAGATTAAGCTGAAGGAGTTAGCGGACAAAGCCGGCATTAGCCGCCAGGCGCTCGATCGTTATTACGGCGATCTCAAACCGTACATTGCCGGGGATAAAGATATCTCCGACTTGGTAGAGGGTATTGAAACAAAAAATCAGATTAATACCCAGGTAGCGCTCACCCAAATAGAAACAAAATACAAAGCGCAAATTCAGAGAATTATCGAAGATCATGACAAGTCTTTGAAACATGCCCTGGACAGTCATATCACTACACTGATGAACAACGACCTTGTGGTGCTTCAAAGCCATACCGTGAGGACATCTCTTGAACGTCAAACACTACACAATGAAGAGCTGCGCAAGAAAATTGATAACTTGGAGCTAAAGCTTGCCCTAGCTGCGGATGGTCATTTATCGAGTAGATCAGATAATGCCAGCAACAATTCCAACAAGCTTGCCTTCAATGTCGATATCGAGAATCTATACACACGTGTGGGCGTGGAGTTTGATATAAATAAATTTGAGGATGCAAAGGACAATGAAATCTTCAAAATCAGGGAAAAGCTCATTAAATTCTCAGATGTCCCGAACGTACATGTCGTGATTTTTTCAGATCGTTATTTATCGCGCTTTAGCACATTCGTGGACAACTATATAGGTAACCCGACTGAGACGGCGCTTATCGTTAGACTGCCTCTTTTCAGCCGCAGCGAAATTCTTAACTTCACAAAATATCTGCCAGCCGGTTTTTGCAGGAGCATTTACATTCCCTATTGCGCATCTGACAGTGACAAAAAAGCTCAGCGGGAATTCATGTTTCAGAAATTACCAGCGCAGGAAGCCAAAGGGGCAGACAATGCTGATTCTGTGAGCATTACCTGGGGATTCGATGAAGTTGTTGTCTTTAAAATACGCCAAGGCGACTGAGTCAAAATAACGGACATCATTATACATGATCAATATCAGTCGAAAACTTGTCACTTATAACACGATCGAGCTACCAATCAATGTGACGCACTACATATTGATTGCGGAGTATGAAGACAAAAAGATCTTACTTTCTCACCCAAACTTGTTTCTTTATAGTCGAACAAGGTCATCCGAACATACGTCCAAACGGTATGCCAGCATCATCTCTATGTTCTATCGCTTTCTATCCACGCAAGAAAAAATGCAGGGCCATGATATTTCGTCTTATCATTTACTTGCAGATAATAGAGACATTCGGAGATGGCAGATACAGCGGCAGTTAGATCGACTAGAAAAACAATCCGCACGCCCTTGCTCCGAGACTATTTATGAGGATGCCAAGCTCCTACTGGGTTTCTTTCATTGGCTCAATCAGGAAAACTTCCTGACCAACGTTAGCGTCAAGCTGAAATCATGGAAGGCCAATTTTAGGAGCAGACGCGTACTGAGTTACATCCAGACGATGTCTAAGACCAAGATTGATTCTGAAAACATCCGTGTCTTGGACAAAAGAAATAGGCAAACGAAGTTTGACTTTCTTATCACAAAGCCCGAGATAGAGGCTTTACTAAGGGCTTACGTCGATCCGGTGTATCAGTGCTTGTTCAATTTTGCACTGGGGACAGGTATGCGCCCCATGGATATCTACCGATTCCCCTATTTGGGCGATCGTGACAATAAACACATCATGCCATTCTCCGAAATGGGTAGCGGCTCTAACGTCACCACTGAATATACTGTTTACGACAGCAAAGGACACAAAGACCGCACCATCATCATCCATATGGAGGATCTCAGGGCTATTGAAGAGAATTATATTAAACCGTATTACATGGAACGAAGAAAATTATATAAGCAACACTTTGGACATGACTGCCCACCCGGCATTCTTTTTCTAAATAAGAATGGCATCCCCGTCACCCCAATAAAAATTGCTAAGCGCACTAATAGCGCCAAGGTAAAAGCAATGGCGTCGATGCCAAGCTTTAGAAGTCACATTGATTTTTATCAAACTCGACATTGGTGGCCCACTCAATATCTAATTGTTACCTTTGGTGAGAGCCTCCTCACGGAATCGACAGATGTCATTATACTCGCTGTAGCCCAAGTCATCACCAATCAACTGGGTCACAATGACATTGAGATCACCTACAAGCACTACATCGACATGGCAAGGGTAATGATGGCGACGCACAAAGGACTTGCACTTGATCTGATAAACAATCCGAAACATACGGTACAGAACTTTACTGCACTACTAAACAGGCCTGTAAGCGTTTCGAGTGACGAAGGTGAGGATGACGAAAACTAATGTCGTCCAGCGGCTGAAGATTAGCCAAAGGGACTCATGCGAAGCAGCGCTGCTAATCGATAGCTCAACTGCAGTAAGCCTGATAAACCAGAGCGCAGCCCCAAGGACGGTTGAGCGCTTGCGGAACCCCAACGAGTTTCAGCTGAGCACGGATCATCAAGAGTAACCCATGCGGCCTACCTGACGCTCCTGACGCTCCTGACGCTCCTGACGCTGAATTTCGGAGCACTGACTTGGCAAGACAAGGGTAGGCAGAACTGCCAGTATCTCATCACCTATCAAAGCCTTGGAGGCTCTATGAGAAAACTGCGGTATCGCCCTCACCCACTGTTAGCCTACGCGACCCAACCAGTTTTTCTGGCGTTGGTCGTCAGCATTCCCTTTCTAATAATGGGAGTGCTATGGCGCGATGGCTTGCTCAGCGCAACCACTGTGGCAGCCGCCTTCGATGGGACGGCTTTACTCTGCCTGGTTATGCCGGTGACATCAGCTTGGAGAGCTGCTGCAATGGAGCGAGAGTACCGTGGTTACCAACAAGTAATCGACGATGAGCTCTCTGCCCCCAATTTAGATGACAAGTGCCGCCAACAGCTTCTGGTCGAACGTTCAAAGCTGGACGACCAATTTCACTTCGTCCACGACCGGCAGGGGACGCTTCAAAAGGTGAAATTTATAGGAGCAGGGATGCGTTTAGCTTCCAGATATCTGCGTAAAGTCAATAAGTACATCAATCCTTTCCGGCTGTTCTAAAAGCTAGCCGACATCGACAAAATCTGGCGGTGAACCAAGCTCGCTTTGTTGGCCCGCCGGCTTACCTTTTGTTCGTCACATGGGATTCCGGCCAAAGAGGATTTTTTCTGAATGCTGACCTTGGAGGTGGTAAAGGTATAGCGGCAAACAACCTTATCCGGGCAACCACCAAGACTACGCAAGATAAGGTTCGACAGGAAATAGCGAACCTAATGCTTTTAATCAGCCCCATCATCTTGCAGGTAGTTGTGAGAGCGGCTGATGCTACCCTCGCATCCTTACGACAGGGCTGCGCACATGTGCAGCCCACATGACACTAGATCCAATGATGTCTTAGCCCTACATCAGAGCTTGGGCATCGAACGGGACAGACTCCCTGTCACCACACTCGATATACCTAATAGATTCCTAAACGCTTGTATCATACGTCGCTCTACGTAGTCGGGGACATGATCATCACCTTCCCTCCGGTTAGCCAAATAGTTGTGGCTCATATCTAAAACTTTGAACTGCTCCAGGTAGTCAGGCTTTAATCCCCTCTTACCTACCGGGACGTTATATTCCGTTCGTATGATCACTTTATGGTTTGTTTGAAGATTCCAGAAATCTTCGAACGATGTTGCCCGAGACTCAAACCAAAATCGTACCCAGTTTTTCCGTAGAGGCTCAGTACCTTTGCCAAGCACGGGCTTGAAGTCGCTAGTCAACATAAACACTATGATCACCTCATGCTCCTGAAGTGAGCGATAGCGCCATACATTTGACTTATCAGCCACTTTAATCATACTGATGAAGTCACCGATATCAGCATAGCCTACGTATTGTGCAAATCGTCTCCAATGCAGTTTCCAGTTAGCGAAAAAACTCTCTCGCAGTTGCCGCGTTCTTAATGGATCCTCATCAACTGGGCAGAGCACTTCATACTTATGTTTACCCGCTGCCTTGATTGGACAGAACACTGAAGGTTTAGTGGCTGACGCTGGATAATGACTGAATGTCATCCTATCAGCCTCAACCTTCTCGCCTCGGATCAGTAGCGCCTCGTGGCAAGCTGGACAGGTTGCTTCCGGGCGCAGAAGCTTAATCTGCCCCTGATAAGGCGGCCCGAATTCAAATCTATATTGGGCTATAGTGATCGGCTTAAGAGTGACGGGATGTCGAGCTACTTTCACGGTGGAGTCCATGGCACAAAAGAAATCAGTGTCATGGGTTCTCAATTTAAAATCAAGGAGCATCTCGCACTTTCATATTGCCTTTTCGAAAAGTAAGTAGTTTTATTTAAAACACCTTACCGCTGCGCTTTACTCGCCTCCATCCCAGCATCACGATAGTATTTACACAGGGCGGCAGCACTCACAATAGCACCGAGAGTGGAGCATATAGGCATTACCCCTACAAAATTATTAGGTACCTGTTTAGAGGATGGGCGCTCATACACCCGAAAAAACTCATCCCCACAATCGGGAACAACGCCGATTTCCAAATACCACCCACACTGTTTCCTCAGCACACTGTTCATAAATTTCAAATCAGATTTTTTCATACCTCACCCACATATTGGTCGGCGACTAGCGATCTCTAATCGCACAAGATAATATAAAGACACTTAGTATTTAAATATAATGCTGGAGCGAGAGAGAAAGAAAGAAAGAGTTTAAATATCCACCAGTCAATCTCCTTCACATACCTAAATCGTGCTCAAGCTTAAAGCCTTTAAGGACGGGCGGCAGCTTATCGACCGGTAACTTCTGTAGGAGGCCATCTGCAAGATGTCGGCTATAGCAAGAAAGAAGCGCGACATATTCGGGTAGGCTATCAGGCGCTGGACTCTCAATACCGGCCTCGCTTCGCGCGCGTCTCAGCACCTGGAGAACCTCCTCCCCTACCCACTCGCGACGAAGGTACTCCATTGAGCTGCGTGGAGGCTTGGGCCCAAAACCTTGGAGTAGATCCACTACTGCCTGATGAAGGCCGGAGGCTCCAAGATGTGCTAACGCAACCTTCCAGAGCATTCCCTCCTGGGACAGGTTAAGCCGCCAGCGGGTTAACGTTGCCCCGGTCATGGTTGCTCTTTTGCATCCTGACTCTCCTCAGCCGCCGCACCAGCTGCGACCATAGCCTCTATACCTTGCCGCACTTGGTCTTCACATTTATGGCAGGCGAAATACTTAATTCTCTCCATGCTGCCAGTCACAAATTCCTCGCAGCGCTCACAGGCAACTGCCTGCCATCCTCGATCGAAGCACGAAACGCAGCTCCACAACCCGTCGATGTAGAAAACAGAAGGTCGGGGACACTCGCACTCATGGCAAGAAGCGATATGCTCGGCGCCCTCCTCCCACCATTGATCCCCTTCGTGGATGTGAGCAGTGCACAGGTCGATTAGAGCATCTGTATCGAAGGCGAAGTGGCACGTAGGACATTCGGTGAATTTTGCATCAAAGAACTCAATGTCTTCGTTGCATCCAGGGCAGGGTAATTTGATATCAGCTTTTACCACCGCCGTGTCACTGACGCCGCAGACCAAGCAGCTGTAATCCGTTCCCCAAGGATGCACTTTATTCACCACAGCTGACTTCAGCTCGCAGTGCTCGCATGCAATGATCGTTTTACCTCTTTTCAGCTCTATCTCAATTTTCGGCTTTAGAATCGTGAACCGGGAACTAAGGAAATCGCGCTGCCTCATCATGCGGTGATTAAGCTTCTGGAGCTCAATTTTGTAAGGCTCGAAAACTTCCTTCCACGTATCTGTGAGCATGGCGTACAGGTAGTGCCATGAGGCCCACTGCTCAACGATAACGCCCGCTTGAGTTGCTGCTAGGTCGTCATGCCCTGAATGGGCGAAATGGACGATCTGGTTGCGGTGCTCGCCTAGCGCCTTGAAGTTATCGGAGGCGGCGAGGTCAATTTTCTCTCCAAGAATCGAATTGATCCGCTTCAGGGCATCATCGAGATAAACAGAAAGAAAGTCCCCGACGTATAGATTTTGCAGCTCTGCAGTCTCTGGCTTGGACAGCATAAGCGTCCAGTGTTCCGCCATCAGGCGAGCTTTGAGAAAGAGCTCAATGGCCGTATACAAGTCGACGATAGAGTTCTTGGGTCTCTCCTTAACGTGATCAAGTGACGTCTCAACGAACCCCAGCGCATTCTTCACCAAAGCATCGAACAGCTGTTCCTTTGTAAGCGTCCGCCGAAGTCACCTTGCATGACTCAGGCAGATACCCACTGATGCGGCAGCAGTTGGTCGATCTCACTCGCCCGCTGCGTCGGCAGCCGCGTCAGCACATCTTTGAGATAGGCATACGGATCGTGCCCATTCATACGTGCCGACTGGATCAAACTCATAATCGCCGCTGCCCGTTTGCCGCTGCGAAGCGATCCAGCAAACAACCAGTTCGAGCGTCCAAGTGCCCACGGCCTGATCTGGTTTTCGACTGGATTGTTGTCTATGGGCACCGCCCCATCGACCAGGTAGCGCGTCAGCGCTACCCAGCGTTTAAGGCTGTAATCCAAGGCTTTGGCCGTTGCTGATCCATTGGGCACAAGATCGCGCTGGGCCAACATCCAGTCGTGCAGTGCTTTGGCCAGCGGCGCCGCTTTTTCTTGCCGTATTCGACAGCGATCTCCATCACTCATGTCTCGCACTTGCCGCTCAACTTCGTACAAACCGCCAATCGAGTGCAGCGCCTGTTCTGCCAACTGACTTTTATTCGCGACATGCAGATCGAAAAACTTGCGGCGGGCGTGAGCCATGCAGCCGATTTCGATCATGCCTTTCTCAAACCCAGCTTTGTAACCAGCAAAGTCGTCGCACACCAGCTTGCCATTCCACGCGCCGAGGAAGTTACGCGCATGCTCACCGGCGCGGCTCGGGCTGAAGTCATAAACCACTGCCTTAAGCGCCGAAAACGGCGTGGTGCAGTAAGCCCAGACATAAGCGCGGTGAGTTTTCTTCTCTCCGGGCGCAAGCATCTGCACCGGCGTCTCATCGGCGTGGACAACTTGCTGCGCCAGGACGGCTTCTCGCAAGGCATCAACTAATGGCTGAAGCTGTACACCTGTTTGTCCAACCCATTGAGCTAGTGTGGAGCGCGGGATCGCTAAACCAGCGCGCCCGAAGATTTTCTCCTGCCGATACAGCGGCAAGTGGTCAGCGAACTTCGCCACCAACACATGCGCGATCAGGCCCGCAGTTGGGATGCCCTTGTCGATCACTTGGGCCGGTACCGGTGCCTGGATCAGTGTTTCGCACTGACGGCAGGCCCACTTCCCACGCACATGCTGTTCAACAGTGAACACGCCCGGCGTGTAATCGAGCTTCTCGCTGATGTCCTCGCCGATGCGCTGGAGTTGGCAGCCGCAAGTGCACTGAGTGCTTTCTGGTTCGTGATGAATGACGGTGCGTGGAAACTGCGGCGGCAGTGGCGCGCGCTTTGGTTTTTGGCGCGCCTCTTCTGGAGCAGGAGCCGGAAGCAGTGCCGTCAGCTCGGCGTCGATAGCCTCAAGGTCGGTGTTGAGCAGATCGTCGAGCAAGCTGCCTTGTTCAGGACTGATCTGCTCGCTGCGTTTGGCAAACCGGTGCCGCTTGAGGATCGCGATCTCGTGGGTCAGCTGTTCGATGATGGTTTGATCGCGGTGGATCTTTCTGCCCATGGTGTCGACCTTCGACATCAACTGCGCAGCGAGGGCGCGCAGTTGGTCGGGGGTCATTTGGTCGAGGTTGGGCAAGGAAGTCATGCCGTGGATTTTACCAAAGCAGACCGCCTACGGCAGTAGGCCAAGAAGCAAAATTAAAACTTTTAAAGCAGTGTAATTACGCCGCCAACGCCAACACGTTGCCAAGGTAGACCGAGCACCAACGCCCGAAGTTGCTCGGCATCCAGCTCCATCTCGCAACCTTGGCGAATGCCTGGCCAGTGGAATTTGCCTTGGTTCAACCGCCGTGCCGCCAGCCAAACACCAATTCCGTCATGAACCAGGACTTTCATTCGGTTAGCCCTGCGATTGGCAAACAGATAAGCACAGTGCGGCTTCGCCGCACCGAATACTGCGATCACTCTGGCCAGCGCAGTCTCGGTACCCGCGCGCATATCCATGGGCTCGGTGGCGAGCCAGATGGCGTCTATGCGGATCACTTGGCAAGCTCTCGAATAAATCGAGCGCACCCATCAGGATCGGAAACTGGCCACTTCACTGCGATGGCTTGTTCGCCAACGGGTATCTCGATGATCGCCGATGCCTCCGACGGCCGCTTAGGCGGAGCCTTCAACGGGACAAACGCAGGCAACGCGGCAACTGAGGTATGCCGGTAAAGCGGCAGCCATTTACGAATGACGTTGGCGTTGATGCCGTGAGCGATGGCAACGCTTGAAACGGTGGCCCCGGGCTGAAGGCATTCCTGAACGACCTGGGCTTTGAACGGTTTGGGATAAGAGCTTCGTTGGCGCATGGAAATCCTGGCGATTAAGGGTGATCGCGTCCGCTTAAAAATACGCGGACACCATCGCCCTTAATGCTGGAGTTTTGAAGGTGACATGGCCGGACGCTTACGTTCCTTTGTCCGTTTTTCCTGCTTGAGCCATTTCCTTCCCATGAATCCTACCTAAGTTAATGCACGGCAGTTTGATAGCCGATTTGCTGGCTGAGATTTTGACTCAACGGGCGTGATGGCGCCATAGTGGCTCAGCAACCTATCATTAGGAACGCTGCCCTTCACCCTACAAACCTGGGTGCAAGACCAATCAGGGAGTGATCGATGTTCACCTATGACGTAGCCCAGCCTACGGATCAAATGCTGCTAAACGAAATCCTAAACCTCGATGACGGGGAGCCATTGGACGTCGACACGTTCCTAAGGCGAGATTTGGTCGTCGTAATACAGGATAGAAACGAACTCGCTGGCCGCTATGCTCGCGACCCGAGTCAGCCATGGCTGGTATGCAGGATCTGCGGCGGTGCGGTAATGCTAGTGCTTACGCAACAGAGACGGTTCCACTTCCGTCATCATCCGGATGAAGAAGGCACCAGGGGCTGTCCAATTTCGACAAAGGGGGCATTCAGCACCGATCAGATCAATCGGATGAAGTACAACGCTGCGAAAGAAAGCGCGGCTCACCTTCGACTCAAGGGCATTATTCGAGACAGCTTGTATGCCGATGCGGCCTGCTCGGAACCGGAAGTTGAAAAGGTATGGCGTGGGATGCCTATCGCTGACCGGGCAACATGGCGCAAGCCGGATGTTCAAGTTTACCGGGAGCAGCAGCGATTTGCGTTTGAAGTCCAGCTATCCACTACCTTTCTCACGGAGATCGTAGGCAGAAGAGAGTTCTACCGCGTCAACGGTGGTGCCATCGTGTGGGTGTTCGAGGGCTTCAATCCCCAAGAGAGCCGTACCGCCGAACAGGATATTTTCTACCTCAATAACCTGAACGTCTTCGTTGTGAATGAACGAACGTTGGAGCGCTCCCGAGAAGCCAAGCGTATGGCGCTGACCTGCTGGTACGCGGTTCCACACCTCAAAGGTCGGATTATCTTCAACGAATGGCATGAAGAAGAGGTGTTTCTTGATCAGCTAACTGTCGATACGGAACAGCAACTGGTCTATTTCTACGACTATGCGACTCATCGAAAAGAGCTGGAAGAAACTATCGCTCCTGCCCGACTTCGCCAAGAATTCCACGACTTTTGGCTAGAGCACGGTACCAGCGAGGAACCCGAGGCAGACTTGGCCTGGAGCGAGCTGCGGGAACGTATGACTCTCGCAATGCCGCAGATTTCGCTGCCTCGCTCATTCCATGAGGGCCGATTTCATGGCGCAGTATCCATTGTTCTCAGCGCAAGATATGGTCGCCCCATTGGCTACCGTCTGCCCCGCCTGATCAACGTGACGAACACCGCATTCGACTACTACAAAGCCTACCTGTTGCCTTTCGGCTGGACACTGGAAGCTTTCCAGCAAGCGGAGACGTTGACTTCCCAGGACACAAAAAAGACTTGGGAAAAACGCCGTAAAATTATTCGAGACGCTCTGCGAAACAAAGATCCTGCATACCGCCAAGACCTCAAATACAATCGGCTATTCGCGTTCCTGGTACCAGAAATCAAGGAAAATCTAGCGGATGAGAGACATTGGTGAGAAGCCTCCTTAGCGCTTAAAATGAGGCTGCGTGAGATTTCACTCCAGTGAATCAACCGAGATCCTGAGGTATTCATGGGCAGCGACCTTCATCTGCAAGATCAGCAGGATGAATTTGACGAATGGCAGCGGCAGCAAAAAGCTTTGGAGGCTGCAGTGCCGGTAGTGGATGACGCAGCCGTGCCTCAGCCGTCCAGACCGTAAAAACATCTACGACGCTCAAGAAGATGCGAGAGAGAATGAGATCATCCGAGGCGTGGACGGCGAGATTGAGCATCTCTTGGAGGAAGCACAAACGCCGGAGCTTCCTAAAGATGCCAAAAAACTGAATCAGGTTAAAGCGATCGCGAAGGAGCTTATCGACGAGTTCGATTGACCAAAGGGATGCGGGGCGAGCATGGCAGCTACATGCAACTTGCCGGGCCGGCAACGATATCCAAGCGAAACCTGCTCAGGCATTTTCAAAAAGCGGTACCCACTCCACGGTATGACCCGCCCATTCAACCGTGCCCTTGCACCACAGCAGGGGCAAAGTTGCTTTGGGCACCGAATGACCGAATGCATGGGTAAGCCCCAAACCATTCATACCGAAGCAGCACTTCAGCCGTTTTTCGTCCTCCCACGCCCCCCAACCCTTAGACTGCCTCTCCGCCAGATAATTGTCGAACAACTGCTGTCCCACCACTCTGCAGAAGTCGATGGCCACAGCTTTATCGGCATGCGCGTCAAAATGGTTGAAGAAATGCGGCGTGATGTCGTCCGAAGCCGGCCCATGGCCTCGCAATTCAGAGACGTCGTATGTGGAGTCATTAATGCTCTGAAGCAATCGTTCCGACGTCAAGCTCAGGGTTTCAGCTCCGTAGATACTGACGTTGGGCAGGTTATTGTCACGAAGGTAACGGTTGACCATTGAGACGCCGTAGTCGGTGGCGACCCCATAAACCAGTGTAAGAGTCACATCCTCCAGTAGTGCCGGATCAGTCAGCGCTTTGGTTTTTTCTCGACCCTCTCGCCTTCCAAGCAGACTCTCGAAAACACCTACAGCTTCAGTCCCTGTCCAAAGGCCATCTTCGACCATTACGATATTCCCACTGGGGTACTTTTCGATGGCATCAGTCAGGGAGTCGAGGATGTCCATGTCGGGAAGGCGTTTGGTCAGCAGGTTGGCGATGACCTCACCACTCTTGATCGTACCTCTGCCATCTTTGTTGTAAACGACAGCGTTGGATTGGGGTATGGGTGATTCGAGGAAACGATCTACCAGGTCTTGGGGAGCGATCAGTGCAGTGTTCGCCAGGATCGCATCAGCCACCCAAGAAAACTTCCCCAACCGGCCAAATTGGCCTTTCCAAACAGCAAGCGAATTCACATCAACACGCGAGTGACTCCAGGCACTGAGCAGCTCTGAGGCAGCGGTATGGATCGAAAGCTCGCACAAGCCCAGCATATTTGCCAACTCCGGCTTAGCCGTAGAATCGGCACGTAGAGGTTTGGCGAGAACGCTGCCACTGAAAAACTGCAGCGGGATGTCTTGGAGCTGCAGTAATTTCTTCAGCCCTAGAACTCTCGCAAGCTCGACGGTTGAGCAGACCGTGTACCCTTGAGAGGCACCGTCAGGTCTTTTCTCCTGCAACGCAGCCAACACGTCGTAATGGAACTGCCCCTTGTCAATTTCTAAGCCCAGATCGGCATAGATGATGCGGACGAATTTGTTGACGACAGCCGGGTGCCCATATTTCTGAAGTATCTCTTGAATTCTCTGGGTATGCCTGGTCTCAGCCAGAATCAGCAACGGCCGCATGTAGTATCAATCCATTGGCTTATTGAGCAGCTCAAGCCAAACACCGGCAGGTACCCGTATTGCTTTCAGGTCTGCAAGCGACATGTGATCCACTGCTTGACGGAGCAAGGCCCGTAGATCCTTGAGCTCCTTCGCATCGCCATCCTCGGAAAACGAATTAACGCCCAACTCAGCGACCTGAACGAACACGTGGGGCTCCTCGACTGGTTTCTTCTTCATAGCCGGGCGTATGCCATCCGCCACCACTGTTGCTTGGCTAGGTTCCATCCCGGCAAGCTCTAGCTCTTCACGAAGCCGCCCCACAACCAACTCGGTACGCTTGATTTCCCAAGACTTGAGGTAGTTGATCGACTTGGTTCGCTTGGCACGCAGGCATTCGATCCATTTGGCGTAGAGCCACGAATCGTTCGCAAGCTCCAGAAGCTGTGCCCGAAAACCGTCATCATTTTGTTCCTGGGCGTATGCCTGAGCCAAGGCCCTGTACTCTTCCGCATCCATTCTCTTGAGCAGCTTTACGTCCGAAGCGAACGACTGGTCAGATGGAGTGACAATGACCCTGTGGGCAGCATCCACACCGAGGATGCACCGTACATTAGGGTTGGAGAAATAACGCCAAAGCTCCGCGCCGCTGACTGCTGCCTGCTCGATCACCTCTTGGAGAGGCTCCACTGCCTTTAGCTTTATTCGGAACAGGAAATCAGACTGACGTGGTTCGATGAACTCGACAGCATCACTCAGATCACTATCGACGATACTTCGAATGCCACCTAAGGACTTGATGGTTTTGGGTGCTATGGTTCTCGCGACGAATTGTCCGAGCTGAGAACCGAGAATCTCAGTCCCGCTATGGCGAAGGCTGGCATTGAGAGATTGGTAAAGTTTATGAATTTGTGCTGAGGTGAGACGACGATGGCTATCCACATTTCTTCCTGACGAGTCTCATCTCAAGCAAAAATATGCTTGAGATGAGTCAAAAATTGAATTTCGTCGGATTATCTATGCGTGACGAAGCCGATTTCTTCGCCAAGGAAGGTCAGATATCCTCCATGCGCCCTACTGACAAAAATATCAGCTCTGTGTCCAACAGATGAAAGAGCAATGCCCCGTTTCAGTCACCCTCGGTCGAGGCGCTTTGCATCCCATGATGCACCGAGAGAAGGGTAAGTCGCAGCAAACTAGGCCCATGCTCCGAATGACGTAATGGTGTAATGGTGTATCGCGTCACGCTGTCTGCGCCGAATGTTCGTACCTAGCTAATAGCATGAACACTCGTTGGATATCCATATCTTGCATGGGCAGCAGCAGGATTGTCAAACCTGTATGACGAAGGTTCTGCAAGAAAACGTGCTGGTTACCGATCCTCGGTCTTCTCCCCTTACGCGCGCCGGCTTTTGCCTACTTTGGCTACGACTTCGCAGGTATGAATGTTCCCGGTCTGAAGGCCACGTCGCCGCAGGCGCCAGAGGATTGCGGACGGCCCCGAACAGTCACGCCCTCTGCTGACTTTGACTTCCGACAGAATCACGCGAGTTTCGCGTCTTTTGCGCTACTGATACCTTCGAGCACAGGTCGCATTACCTCGGCGGTGTAACGCGGTAGAGGTATCTTAAAGCTACCATCGGGGTCGTCCAGGATCAGGCTGTAAATGACCTCAGAAATCTGACAGATTTTAGATCCCTTCAATCGGTCATATTCGTACTCCTTTTCCTCCTCAGCTATCCGCACGATGGCAGACGGGATCCAGTTACCGGCGTGGGTGGCCCCATTAAAAACCCCTTTCTCAAGCGATTTATCCGCTTGTTTAACAGCCTTCCAAATAATGCTAAATATGTTGCTGACAGAGCTAGAGGCAAGCAATGGCCTCAAGACCTCACGGGTAGCGCGCTCCGCTTTGAATACGACGGCAGCGTTTTCGACTCGGTAGCGCAGATACTCTACAAGATCCTCTTCAGCAAGCTCATAAATGAGCTCTGTCAAAACAGACTCAAGCTCTGCCTTGTTTCGCTCCAGGTCGTAAACAATCAGCATTTGGAGAGACTGCACATCAAGTGCCACGTCATCGGAATCAGCAGCGCTTACGTTGGGAGTCCACCATAAAAAATCATGCCTGTCGTATCTGCGGTAAAAATCCAGCGCGTCGGATGACGTATCTGCTGATACAAGAATGATATGCCTACCGAAAAGCTCACTTATGCATTGATTCTGATACTCGGGCGTTGGTGCTAACCGGCGATGCCATCGCTGAAGCTGGGCGAAAGAGAAACAGGTCACATCAGCAGGGCCGGCCATTGTCAGGGCGGCGAGCAGAAGTATCTTTTCACGAAGCGTTAGCTGGTCATAAGCAGTTCTATGCCGCATGCCCTCGCCATTGATCTGACTGAGGTACTCGTCCTTACAACCACTGCACCCACAGATGTCCTCACTAAACGTCGGGAAGATGTGATCACACCCGGTGCAAACTGGCCGATTTGCGGGCTTGTTTCGGGCTGCTCGTCTCTGCGTCCCGTGAGCGCTGCAATGCGGACAAGCGAGATCGGTACGCTCCAGGAGAGGTAGGAGCTTCAGTAGAGAATTAGTGTTGGTATTGATCGCGAACTCGTTCATCAAGTCGCTTGTTTTCTCGCCTCCCAGATACCGTTGGTAGATATTTTCCACCTGCTCTGCAGAGAGGTGGCCAAGTGGGTCAGCAATTTCCTCGACCACTTGCACGGTTTTTTCAACGGTACCAGGGACGACCTCGTCCAATTCTGTAGATGACATACGTTTTCCAAAAATCCTTTTATAGAGAGCTACTCAGAACGAATCGCGGGACTGCCGAGACATTGATTCCAGGTCGCATGGCGTTTGTTCAATTGCGCCGTCCTCTAGCAAGATAAGCGTCAGCAGCTCGAACCTGACCCGATTGACAGTGCGCGTACTTACCAGAGGATTGGAGTTTCGCTGAAGCTTTTTTGAAATGCCATCGACGCTGCTAATATCCCTACCTTCTCCAGATTCGGCCTTACATGAACATCTCAAACTGCCCATCGAACCACGGCATGCCCGGTCGCCCACGACCTCGCCCAAATCGTCCGCTACCCTTCGACCAGTTCGACAATTTTTGTGATGAGCCCCCCATAGGAATGGAGCTGGAGGACGTAGAGTTGATCTGGTGGATCGCTGCCTCACGGTCGAGCAAGAAAGAGCTACGCGCAAAATTACAGAACGTGATCCGAGGTTACTCTCGCCCCTTTGACTGCATTTCCTATGTGCCGATTTCCGACAGCACAGGGCGAGGTCGATACCCTCGCGCAGTGACACTACTGCTCAAGCAGATTCTCAAGCCTCACGGGGCAATTGGCACCACCGACGACGCTCTTTATATCCAGGTTTTGATTTGGCATGCGATGACTGAAGCAGCGTTTCGATGGTTGCCTGCCAGGGCTTTGCCGATGCGCCTTCGCACCATGAAACTTGAAAACGAATTAGGCATGTAACTGAATGCAGACTGCTGGGGAAAAATTGATGGGCGCCCCTTTTTGTAAACGCAAAGAAAACGCGTGATGCCGGTAATCTGCAAGACTACGAGCTGCTGTCACGGCCAGCCCAATTCAACATTGGCAGACTACACATGCGTTTTTTAAGGTAGGAAGTAAATGCCAAAGCAGGTCAGGTTGATCAGGCACGCCGAGAGCGCCGCGAATGTCGGTTTGGCCACGACTGCCCCCGACTCCATACCTTTGACTGAAAAGGGCAAGCGCCAAGCCCAGGAACTTGCTCAGTCGATTAGCTCAGTGCCAGATCTGATCGTCTCTTCGCCGTTTGTGCGCGCCGAGGCTACGGCATTACCGACCGCGCAGCGCTACCCCGATGCGCCATTCGAGCTGTGGGCGGTCGAAGAATTTACTTATTTGAACCCAGACCGATTTTCCGGCAGCACCCAGGCCGACCGAAAGCCACATGCGGAAAGCTACTGGGAGAGCGGTGACGCGACGATGATTGATGGGCCTGGCGCTGAGTCGTTCGATCATCTACTCGGGCGGGCAGATGCGATGCTGGCCAAGCTTGCGGATCACTATGCCCGGGACATCCTAGTTTTCAGCCATGGGCAACTCATCAGAGCTGCTGCTTGGCGGATCAAACATGGAGACCACACTAGCTCGCAAGATTTGATGCGTGAGTTTCGGGTCGTCGATGTTCGGGAACCGATGAGAAATTGCTGGAGTTATAAGCTCGTGTTTGACGGCTGCAGATGGACAGTCGAATGCCAACTCGACGCATCTGGCCAAGGGAGATTTATAGACGGGTTCTGTACGACATAGCGCTCTCGCCCATGGCTACCCGTTATCGCGTTTGAACTAGCAGCCGAGTATTCGGCAGTACATGATGGAATGCCTTTGGCGGCAAACCACTCCCACGAAATTGTCCTGCGCCCAGCAAAAAAATATCAGGACATTTCCCCCCGCTTCACTGAAGATGCTCCTCATGGATCAAGGCAGGGTGAAAGAAAAATGGGATTATTCATGCAGTTCTGGGCCTGGCTCTTCAAAGACAAAAGATCCGTTTGGGAGCAAACGCAAGACCGCCAGGCCATCGAAGCATTCAATAAGCTCAAGAATTACTCAGTCAGTGATCGTGGTGGATTGTCCATGAATCCGGAAGAGCTTCGCGAGCGCGTTATGACCGGTCGCGAAGAGCTGAAGCACCTTGTAAATCCACCGTCGCCGAACCGTACAACGCACGCACGCCAATTCACGACCGCTCCTCTGACCGCCCACCAAGGTGGCTCGACACTAAGCGCTTCGGGGATGCATGATTTTGTCGAAGTCGTGACCTGGCGCCGCCTGAACTCCGGCGCTTCCGCGCGCTACGTATGTCTCGAATCTTTGACAACAAAGCAATATGCCGTCGCCACTGCTGACCTCTTTTCGGAGCCTCTGGATAGCTTCTTCGAAGGGCTCGCTGCAAAGGTCAACCACCGAGTCGCTAGCTCCATTACGTCTGGCGAATTTGAGTGGTTCGATTCAGTCAGTGAGGCCATGGATGCTTACGATGCAAACTTGTGACATCCATTAGGCAGCAATGCTTAACGGTCGCCAATGAGACCGAGAAAACGGTAACGTGTAGCGTTGAGGAAGCAGGGCCAAAGGATGATTTCATTGGCTCCTTCAAAGGAAAGTCGCAGGTGGGTCAAGCGCTATGCAGGGTGAAGTAGGTTTTTGTGAATGGCAACCGTGGTCAAAGCGCAGTGAGCTCCCTGGGAAGAATTTTCCAGGTGTCTATTTCATCGCTCGAAGCAGGCGCAAGCCGGACAACCATCGTATAAACAATGATTTCATTATCTATGTCGGTGAGACTACCGGCCAGACTCTCGCAGACCGACTCCGGCAGTTCAATACGTCCGCATTTAGCGAGCGACCAGGCCACTCAGGCGGCAACACCTTCAGATTGACACTGCTTGAAACGACCCCCGCTTGAGCATCTCTGGGTATCCGCTTGCCCGGTGGATATGGGTGATCCCTACACGACAGCCTACATCAAACATCTCGAGCGTAAACTGCTCTGGGAGTATGTATGCACGTGGGGCCGCTATCCGGAGTGCAATCGTTCGTGATTACCAAGATATGAGGGGGGCGTTCGATAAGGGGATCTACGACTAGCCTAGACAGCCATGAAGAACGTAGAACTGTTCGAGTACAAGCTTTCCTTAGCTGAACCGAAGTACCAGCGCTACAGCTACTAGAATGAAGACAGCCACGCGGCCAATATAAATTCTTTTGCTGCTCGTTTTGTCTTCCATCACTACGACTCACTGAAACTCAGGATAGATAATGTCTTTTTATATGATCACCTACGGACTAACTCAAATTGATGAGTTGTACATTGGCAGAACCAACGAAGAGGCCGTTGCGAGTGCAAGAGGGCTCATTGATCAATGGCCCGAATACGCTGCCATGTCTGATGAAGAAATCATCGAGCTAGCAAAAGCTGATGAACTAGAGTTTGACCTTATTGAGATCCATGCCTCATGGCCAGGAGAAAATTTAGATTATCAGCAGCTAGTTAATATTTATGAGGCACAGCAAGGCGACTGACTTTTTGACCAAATAGTACAAATAGGGCAGATCTGAATGGCACTTACTTAGCTGCTAACCACTTGAGCTGAAAGCAAAAAATGAAGAAGGGCTGGTCTTGGTCTACGGTGATAGTTGCGAACACACCCCGACGAACCAAGGACACAGCCCCAAATGAATCGTAGACGTGAAATTCTCCAGCATCAACAGCAACGTTTTCATCGACACGCTTCGGACTGTGATGCCTATGCGTTTTTCAATCTCCTCACGTCTCCCGAGCTCTTACAGCGCGTCGAGTCTGCACTGCCGGAATATCGGGAGCGTCTGTTTCCGCCGACTGAAACGCTGTCCATGTTTCTGGCTCAAGCAATGAGTGCCGACCGTTCCTGCCAGAACGCCGTCAACGACTTGTCGATTAAACGGTCATGTGGCGGCATGAAGCCCAGTAGCACTCGCACGGGCGCCTACTGCAAAGCCAGAAAACGCCTACCTGTGGAAATGGTTTCTACGCTGGTCAGGCACACCGGTGCTTCGATAAGTGATAACGCACCCTCGTCGTGGCGCTGGATGGGACGGCCTGTACGGTTGGTGGACGGCACGACGGTCAGCATGCCCGACACTGCGGCCAATCAGGGTGCCTATCCGCAGTCACGCGGCCAGAAAGTCGGTCTTGGTTTTCCCCTGTGTCGCGTGGTTGGCATCGTTTGCCTTTCCAGCGGCGCCGTCTTGGATGCCGCCCTTGGGCGCTTCCGAGGCAAAGGCGGCGATGAGCAAACGCTGCTCAGATCAATGCTCGACACGCTGAAAACAGGCGACATTTTATTGGGCGACGCTTACTACGCTACCTACTTCTTGCTGTGTGAGTTGCAACGAAGAGGTGTCGATGGCGTGTTCGAACAATACGGTGCTCGACGGCGCAGCACGGACTTTCGCCTAGGGCAAAGTCTGGGTTCGGAAGATCACCTGATCGAATTGAAAAAGCCTGCAAGAAGACCGCCGTGGATGAGTCAAACGCATTACGAACAGGCGCCTGAAAGACTGACAGTGCGAGAGCTGAAGGCGGGTGGAAAGACTTTGGTCACCACGTTGCATTGCCCGAAGCAGACACCCAAAACAGCTCTCAAATCGCTGTACAAGGGTCGATGGCATGTCGAGTTGGATCTGCGCAATCTCAAAGCTACGCTAGGACTTGGAAAGTTAAGCTGCAAAACCCCAGGCATGGCAGTCAAGGAGTTATGGGTCTATCTGTTGGCACACAATCTGATCCGAATGCTCATGGCGCAATCGGCTCTGTTAGCGGATTGCTTGCCTCGCGAACTGAGCTTCAAACACAGCCTTCAGCTATGGCTGGCTTTGCGACAATATGGCAGCCCCGAAGACGAGGATGGCCTGTCGAATTTATTGATGTTGATTGCTCAGAGGCGCGTCGGGAATCGGCCTGGTCGTATCGAGCCGCGAGCCATAAAACGAAGACCTCAAGCCTACCCCTTACTGACCAAACCGCGTCGGTCAGCAAGGGCAGATGTCAGGAAAAATGGGCACGCAAAACATGTTAAGTAAGTGCCATTCAGGGCAGATCTTTTTTGTAGATTTCCCGTTCTGACCAGTCTCATCGAATCATCACCGATAGTATTGGGTCGCTCTCTGCCGGCCATGGTTACTAAGCATGATGGTCAAATCTGATGCAAATGGCTGGTCAGGACGAATGCAAACGGGTGGGAAGCACACCCCCAAACCGCATCGGGCAGCCTATTGGGTGCGGAAAAGCAACACAGCTCGGTGGGGGCGTATCTACGTTTCTGCCAAAATGGCGGTACTTAGCATAGGAGCGCTTCCGACATGTCTTTTTCGAACGCCCATCAAGCGGCAATGAAACAGCAGAGCAAAAAAGGCCGTTGCTTACACTTCAAGGATGGCACTCGGTGTAATGAAATAATCGCTGCGCACTCCATTCAGAAGCAAGGTCAACTGAGGTTGATTGCGGAGTCTGGGCACGTCTACCGGCTAAATTCGGACATTTCAACCCTCAAGGAATCTGGAGGGATACCGCTCCCCAAAAAAATAGGCGTGAACCGGGCATCTACCTTTGTGGGTATGTGCAAGCATCACGACAACAAGCTGTTTGAACCCATTGATAATAAACTGTTGTCATATGACCACGAGCAGGTCGCGCTCTATGCGTATCGAAGCATTTGCCGTGAGTATTTCGTCAAAGAGAATGCAGTAACCACTCTGGGCGAAATGAGGAGTTACCCGGGGTTGAGTTCTGCTCAGCAGCAGTTTCTTCAAGATGGTGTCGATGGTCACCTACTCGGCTTCGAGCGCCTCAGGCGGCACAAAGATATATATGATGCGTCGCTCGCACACCGCGATTTCGCGGGGTTTAAGTTCACGATTTTTGGATCGACCTCACGCTGCTCTCTTCAAGCCTCCGGGCTCATTTTTCCCGACTTCGACTTCAAGGGTCGCCCTTTGCAACACCTTGGCCTGCGCACCAACCAGATGGATCTTCTTACATTCTTTACTGCCCCCACTGAATGCGGTTGGGCGCTCGTACTTGCATGGCATGAATCCAGTGACGAAAGCTGCCTTAGACTCATGCAATCGTTAGTAGAAGAAGTGCGTCAAGGGTTAAAGCTCGAAGACATGCTGCTGCGTTTTTCTCTGGCCTGCTGTGAAAATCATGCCATCCGGATGTCCTGGTGGGACGAGTTGCCCGAACCGGCGAAGAAGCAGGCCACAGACATGATGGCAGTCATGGCAGACCCTACAGTCGCTGTTACTGCCGATTACCTAACCGGGGGATGCGAAGGATTAGCAGATTGGTCATTCGATAGAATTCAGGTTGCGTGCTAGCCGCCCGCTGACTCCCCGCCGGCACCCAATATCCGCACTAACTACACGTTAGGTTGGCCGATTCCCCATGAGCCGCCAACCTTCGCCGTATGACAGCGCCCCTCTTGCCCAGCAGGCGGCGCGAGTCCGAATCCGCATCTGAAACAAACAAAATGGATAGTCATGCTAGCCTGTTGACCACTGCCAAAACCAATGGAAAGCAGCGATGTCTCGAGAATGGTACGTAGCTGGCCGGGCTTATCAAAAGGCTCGTGACCCTGAGAGCCTGCTGATTGAGGAGCGCGCCAAAGCCCATGCTGAGGCCGGCTACCCGTTGCCAGAACTGGACTCTGCAATGAACGCCGAGGACATCTTACGGGAGGCTAAGCGAGCTGCTGGAAAAGGTGAGCCTGAATAGCCGACAGGACTCGACGGTGTCCGTACTTTCCATCCACTCATACTGCTACGCTCTCCTTCTTCCATGGAGGATTCGCGATGCAAACTCTGATCTGCTCCCTTGGAGGCAACGTGCGCGGTGCGCTGGACACGATCAGAACAAATGAAGAGTTCATCAACTTGACCCTCGCGGTGTTGATGGCGCCGGAGTAATTCATCCATATGTCGAAAGAAGCCTGTTGGGTAGTCACGGTCGAACAGGTTTCCACATCGAGATTATCGTTAACCTTGTAGAAACTGAGCAGATCGAGTTGCACTGACTCCCTGCACCAATTTTTACATTGAGGTTGTAAAGCAAATCCAGCACCATCCTTCATTCCTGAATCGTTCAATGGATGGAACTCAAGGCATGCTGGACGCAAACGCAACTCATATTTCCCTCAAGTTGGAGGGCATATCCGTTGACCTTCAGGTACTCAGCTTTGTCGGTCGCGAAGCCCTCAATCAGCCGTTCTGTTTCGACATTGAACTGGTCAGCGCCCGCCCCGATCTGAAGCTCGAACAGCTGTTGCACAAGACCGGCTGCCTGACCTTCGGCGCCACCGGCAAAGGCATCATCCACGGTCTGGTGTATCGCATCGAACAAGGCGATTCCGGCAAGAGCCTGACCCGCTACAGCATCAGTCTGGTGCCGCAACTAGCCTACCTGCGGCACAACCATAACCAGCAGATCTTCCAGCACCTCAGCGTGCCGAAGATCATCGCCCAGGTGCTTGAGGCCCGGGGCATTCTGGCCGACGCCTACAGCTTCCAGCTCGGCGCGATCTACCCCGAGCGCGTGTACTGCGTGCAGTACGACGAATCCGACCTGCACTTCATCCAGCGCCTGTGCGAAGAAGAAGGCATTCACTTCCACTTCCAGCACAGCACCAGTGGCCACAAACTGGTGTTCGGCGATGATCAGACGGTGTTCCGCAAACTCGCGCCCGTGAGCTACCAGCAGGATTCAGGCATGGCCGCCGAAAAACCGGTGATCAAGCGCTTCAACCTGCGCCTGGAAACCCGCACCACCCGCGTCAGCCGCCGCGACTACGACTTCGAAAAACCGCGCCTGCTGCCTGAAAGTGCAGCCAAGACCGCGTTCGCTCCAGACTTGGAAGACTACGACTATCCTGGCCGCTTCACCGACCGCGCGCGCGGCAAGCAACTGGCGACCCGCGCCCTCGAACGCCACCGTAGCGATTACCAATTGGCTGAAGGCAAAGGTGATGAACCAACCCTGCTCAGCGGGCACTTCCTGGCCCTCAGTGAACACCCGCGTGCCGAATGGAATGACCTTTGGTTGCTGCTGGAGGTGATCCACGAAGGCAAACAGCCGCAGGTGCTGGGTGAGAACATCACCAGCGACGTCACTCACAACAAAGACGACTTCCACCAGGGCTACCGCAACCGCTTCCTCGCCACCCCGTGGGACGCGCCATACCGCCCTGCGCTCGAACATCCGAAACCCAAGGCCCTGGGCAGTCAGACTGCCATCGTCACCGGCCCGCCGGGCGAAGAGATCCACTGCGACCAATACGGTCGGGTCAAAGTCCAGTTTTTCTGGGATCGCGACGGCCAGTCCGACGATAACACCAGTTGCTGGCTGCGCGTGGCCACTGGCTGGGCCGGAAGGGCCTACGGCGGCATCGCCATCCCGCGCGTGGGTATGGAAGTGCTCGTGAGCTTCCTCGAAGGCGACCCCGACCAACCGCTGATCACCGGTTGCCTGTACCACAAGGAAAACGTCGTCCCCTACGACCTGCCGGCGAACAAAACCCGCAGCACCTTCAAAACCCTGAGTTCACCGGGCGGCAAGGGCTACAACGAGTTTCGCATCGAAGACAAAAAAGGCGCGGAACAGATCTACCTGCACGCCCAGCGCGACTGGGACGAAAACATCGAGCACGACCAGAAAATTCGTGTCGGCAATGAACGGCATGACACGGTCGAAGCCAATGTATTCAGCGAGTTCAAGGTGGAAGAGCATCGCCTCACCCACCTTGACCGCAAGACCGAAGTGCGGGCGGATGATCACCTCACTGTCGCCGTGACTCAGCATCTGAAGGTCGGGGCGGCGCAGTTTGTCGAGGCGGGGCAAGAGATTCACTACCACGCTGGCGACAAGGTCGTGCTTGAAGGTGGCATGGAGCTGACGGCCAAAGCTGGCGGTAGCTTTGTGAAGATTGATGCCGGGGGCGTGACCATCAGCGGTGCGGAGGTCAAGACCAACTCGGGCGGTTCGCCTGGAGTTGGTACGGGCATTCGGATATTGGGGCCTCTTTTGCCTGGTCTAGCTGATAAGGACAAGTTCGGGAAACTGCTCGAAAATGCCCCACGCAGTCACAAAGCACGGTACCTGCTTCAGGACGAAAAAACAGGCGAACCATTAGTAGGAAGCCCTTACACATTGAAGCTGGCCGACGGCACGCGTATTGCCGGTTACACCAACGAAGAAGGAAAGACCTTTCTGGCCCATAGCACCGACCCGACCGAAGTGGAGCTGTTGACGCCAATTCGTAAGCCGGAGCCTGAAGAGCCATTGATCAGGGCGGGTGAAAGTGCTCCAAAGGAAATGACCCTGGACTTCAAAAACGCCAACTCGGAGGGCTGATACATGGCAGTCATGCAACCACCTCAAACGCCCCAGGGCTGTACTAACACCAGCATTGAAGGCACGATCAAACAGGCTCCACTGCCCAACCCGGACAACAAGCCTTACCTGATGGAAAAAGCGAATTACGCTTCGCGGTTTCCGAAGTTGTCTATCAAGAAAGCAAAGGACGGTGGTGTCACAGCTCTGGAGCTCAAACAACTTGTCATGAGTGGGTTGATCCGAGCAGACGAATATCGCTGGAATTTTCTCTGGGACTATAAAGCGGAAGTCTGCTTTGACATGGCATCCCTTCCACCCAAACCATTTCTCAGCTCCTCGTGGTTCGGCGAAGATGAGAAACCCGATCCATTGCGACGCCATACTTTATTTCCGTTTCCCAAAGGTTCGGTCAAAGGCTTACTGCGACGCCCGGACGTCATCATCGTAAAGAATCGGAGTATTCGCTGGCCGGGACAGGCCGGCCCTGATCATCAAGGTATTGCTCACCCGAATAATCTAGAACGTTTAGTGGAAGTGAAATTTCCAGGGGACGTGCTTGGAATGGCTCAGAGAGAGGCCTACTTAGACATCGCAGGAGGGCCGAACCGGTTCTCTGTTTTGGAAATTAGCGACTGCCGCGATGATGGTGATCGCGAACGAGATCGCCAGTACAACAGAGAGCACAAGCCAACCGGAGAATTTAATCCTCTACAATGGCCGGTGTTATTACCTCCCCGAAATCCTGATGAACCGCCAAGACCCGCGCCTCTTCCAGTCCCTGCGTATGGCCCAGCACCTACGTCCAGGCCTGCCCATGTTGAAAGCTGGACTCAACAAGTCCAAGAGGCTGTAGATGGCCTTCTGGAACAAGGAGCTCAAGGTATTCGGAAGCTCTCTCAGGAAGTACAACAACATCTCGAAGACGCCGCAACATGGCTTGGAGTCAAAGGTGAATGGGTGCGACGCGAATCGCAAAAAGCTTGGGAGTGGGTCAGCGAGACAGGGGCTCAGGTCATTCGCTGGACAGATGAGCAATTGAGAGCTATCTGGAAAGAAGTCCAACGCTATACAGACATAACTCTCGATATGCTTCGGCAGATCGATTGGGTACAGGTTTTGATCGACTTGGGGATCGCTGTAGCCACGGTAGTAATCGCGTTTGCCATTGGAGCCGCCTTTGTAGCAGCGGGTATTCCAGCAACCATTGTTGCCGGCTTATTGGTTATTGTGCGCCTGGCTCAGCTTTCATGGGCCTTGTTAGCCAGCATTTTGGGTGGTGCCGCCGTTACTGCAGCAGTTGCTGCCGGATAGAAGAGACGACTATGAATTCGTTGGAAAAATTGACTCACCAAGCCCCAAATTTAGCCTTTGAATTGCCGGATAACACACCAGTCGTAAGGCTTGGACTGATCGCTACTGTGTATTTCAAAGAAGGCTATTTGCTTGAAAACAAGAAAAAAGTCATGGAGTGCTTCGACCGTTTCAAGGAAGAGTTCGGCCAACACCTGAAAGGGCAATTTGATGGTCGCTATAAGAAACTGACAAACGAAAGTTTCAAAAAAACGACTATGAAGATTCTTGGAACTGATTCGAACGAACAATATGAGTGGCACATCAGTAGCGCTCCGACCGCAAGTGAGGCCGCTGAATACAGCCTTTCAGCATTGAACTCTTTTGAAGTCCATGGCGACCAGAAGCGCTCGTATTTGAAGATCACTTTGCCTTGGGCTTTGCTGCAGGAAGCTGACGGTGCCGCTCGATATCAGAACTGGCTGGTTTACCTTTGTAACCAGGTTAGGGCTGAACATGGTTATGGCGGCCTGTCCAGCGTTCTACCCTATGACTTCGATAGCTACATGCCTATGGAATTTCAGCTTGCTCAGCAGTTCTCCGGACTTGAAGTAGATTCTATGGTACACAACTTTAAGCGAGAACTACTTGATCACATTAAGGGGGTGAACTGGTACACCGTTCTTGGAAAGCAGTTTGTGGAGCGGCTCGGGGGCGAAGACCGACTACGTCATGCTTTTGGTGGGCGTGGCGATGTAGAAGTATTGAGATACGAGAACGGACTGATCATCCGTGCGGGTGACCTCCCCCAGTTGGGCGCAGAAAATGAACAGCTTCCCTCTGCCTATGTGGCGGTCAATCGAGTCGTAAAATCGTTGCGCATCCCTAATCCAGATCAACTGCACACCTACTCCCCTTATGGAAACTGCTTCGAAGAAGGCAGCACAGCCCGCTGGTACGCTCGCTTCGACCAAGAAGATAGTCAATCAAAAGCTCCCGCACGCCTTGAGGCCGGTCAGCCATGCAGCGTGGCAGGTTACTGGTTCAGTCCAGCTCAATCCGACTCCCGACGTTATTTCACTCAGGGAGAAATCCTGCCGAGTTTCAGCGGCTCAAGCTGGGGCGATACGCTTTGGTATTGGTCGGGTGAGAAGTAACACTATGGCGGTTGCCGGTCAGAGGTCACTTCCGAAGGCTGGCAACGCGTCGCCATACCCGCTAGCGAATTTCTAACGGCCTAGTACGTTGAAATGCATCCGAGTCAAAGCAGCAAGAGGTTGATCGGGGCGACGCGTTTGCCCAAGCTCCATGGCTGTATGCACGCAGAACAGATGTCTAACCCTCGGGATGACTTGTACTCCATATGTAAGAAATTCAGAGGCAACACCCAGGCTCACGCTCAAAACCGACCTAGATAAGCGTTAGCAAAAAGGGCGCATAAACGCCCTTTTGTACTCAAACCGAATTCACTTGGTCAGCCAAGACTCGACCGTGTCCGCACCAAATTGTGCTTTCCACTCTTTCAACGTTTTATGGTTGCCGCCTTTGGTTTCTACAACTTCGCCAGATTCTGGATTCTTGTAGACCTTCACCTGGCGTGGCTTGCGAGTGGTGCTCTTCGACTCAGCAGCGGGTGCGCGACGACCTGCCTTTGGATCAAGTAGGTTGACGATGTCTTTTAAGCTGAAGCCGTACTTCGCCAATAAGGCATGGAGCTTTGTTTCGAATTCGATTTCAGCCTTCAAGCCCGCGTCACCTTTCAGGGCTTCGAGTGCTTCAAGCTGTTCAGCTAGGTGTTTTTCGAGCTGGCGGAACTCTGCGAGCTTGGACATGGGAAATCTCTCCGTGATTGTTATTCTAACGTTACACCACAAACTCCGATTTGCATGAAGTAAGTGCGGTTATTTTGCTCATTAGGTCGTATCCGTTGCGGGGTTCACACTTGAGCGAACATCCGTAAATAGACATTTGGCGACCAGGAAAGGTTCGTAATATCGAAAGGGAACATTGGTGTGATGCGCAGCATCTGAATCTGGTTTGCGGAACGGAGTTGCCAACGGAGGTGTCGTTTGTATTAGACACCTTTGTGTCGAAATCCCGTTCAGCTAGAGAGGAAGTTTTCATGAACAATATCATCTACATCGTTGGGGCAGTGGTGATCGTCCTAGTTATCCTGTCGTTTGTAGGCCTTGTATAGCCTGCCAGCTAAGAATCGTTTTGGTGACCGGATGCGGTCTAGTACGAGCCAAGTCATGACACGCCCGGCAGCGCCTCGTCGACGAATTCAAAGGCGCCGAGTGACTATTACTCCCTATACCGAATGGTACCGCTCCTTGAGCAACGAAATTTCTAAAGCTTTAGTGCCGAGATATTCCTAAGTGCTCCTGTCTGCCCCAAGAAGACGTTTGCTCTGCCGTGATCCTTCACGCGCTCCCTCCTCTCTTCGCTAATGCCCGCCAGCTCACATGCGTAGGCTCTGAGTTATTGTCCCATCTGAGTTGACAGTCAAACCGTTTTCACCCTCTTTTTCCCCATTTCGTAGATCATTAATCTAAGCCCATGTTGAACGACGCCACTTACCCCTCTCGATAAAGGATTTCATCATGAGCAACGCCACTTACAACCGCCTGAACAAAGACGACGCCGTAGTGTTGATGATCGACCACCAGACCGGTCTGATCTCGCTGGTGCAGGACTTCTCGCCCAACGAGTTCAAAAACAACGTGCTGGCCCTGGCTGACGTGGCCAAGTTCTTCGAACTGCCAACCGTCCTGACCACCAGCTTCGAACAAGGCCCCAATGGCCCACTGGTACCAGAGCTCAAGGAAATGTTTCCAGATGCGCCTTACATTGCCCGTCCTGGGCAGATCAACGCCTGGGACAACGAAGACTTCGTCAAGGCGATCAAGGCGACCGGTCGCAAACAGCTGATCATCGCCGGCGTGGTGACCGACGTTTGCGTGACCTTCCCGACGCTGTCGGCCCTGGCTGAAGGGTTTGAAGTGTTCGTGGTCACGGATTCTTCCGGCACCTTCAACACCACCGTGCAACAGGCGGCGTGGAACCGCATGACGCAAGCCGGTGCGCAAATGATGAACTGGTTCTCGGTAGCCTGCGAGTTGCAGGGCGACTGGCGCAACGACATCGAAGGCCTGGGCAACCTGCTGTCCCAGCGCATTCCGAACTATCGCAACCTGATGAACAGCTACTCGGCATTAGCAGCGCGCCAAGCTTAAGTCGGCCTGGCAATTGCGAAAGCGCATACAACAAAGGGCCCTCGAAGGGCCCTTTGTTTGTACTCAAAAGGAAATCACATGGACAGCCGAGGCTCGACATTGACGGAGCTGCCATCCGTACCGGCGCCAAACATACGGTGAGTTCAACCAGTCCGCTAAGTCGCGGGCGGTCAGTCACGCGAATTTGATGGCGCCGCCCTGGAAGTCGTCGCGCGCCAATCGCAGGTCATCGGCGTCCTGATTGAGCCGGTGAACCAAGTTGAGCAGTCGTTGCCGCAACACCTCGTCCGTGAGCTGCTCAGTTGCACGCATAACATCCAGCGCAGCGCGCTCATTGTTGGTAGCGACGGAGTCGAGCAGTTTGCGCATGCTTCTTGATGGCCGATTCATCTCTAGCACCTAGGATTCCAATGACGCGAATCATACGGCCAGATTATTTCGCCAGTGTTTCAACTACGAGGGCTGGCTCGCAGGCACCGGCTGAGTCGTCGTTGGAAACTCTAAACTATTGGATCGAGCTACCGGTTTCAAAGCGATCTGCAGCCTAAAGAAGGTTTCCACATTGCGTTCCGGTGCTCAAAACCATAGCCTCATAAAATTGCTGAATGTGCTAGTGGCAAATGATCATCGACAAGGAGAGCAGGATGACGACTACGCAAAGGAGAGAAGTATGAGCCTAGCAATGACCATTTTCAGTATGTTTGCTGCTTGGGTGGCGGTAGCGATTGCCATGCTGTGGGGAGTATTGCGAATCGCACGTCGACACCACCCGCAAATCATCCAGAGAACTCCCGGTGAGGTTTCTTGGCAGAGAGACTCGTCGATGCCCAGAGCCAGCATCTAGCTGAGCGTCATTCTAATACCAAGTCAGAAGCCCAAATCGGGAGTGCATCGGTTGCGGTGCTTTTCGAGCCAGAACGCTGCACTGAGTCGGCACGGAGCTTCCGAAATGAATCTCACGACACCTGACGGTCGCTACTTTGTAATCAAAGGACAGCTGTGGCGTTGCAGTAACCCATCGCTGAGTGAGGATGTGCGGCAGAAATTGGTCAACGACTTGATGGCGGCGCGTCGTGAGGTAAAGGAAGCGAAAGCTTCTGGCGATCCTGGGCAGTTGTCGGCGCTAAGGGCAAAGGTGCAGAAGGCCAAGGTAGCACTCGGGGAGCGCGGGCCGGTTTGGTGGAACGATGGAAGCCCTGACTTCAATAAGTGTCAGGTCGCCAATACACCCTATGCTGACTGGTATCTCTCACTGAGTGCCGCAAACCCTCCAGCGAGTTGACCGCAGCCCCAGCTACAATTCGCACGATACCGGCCAAGGGAGCGACCTCCCCTGGCAACGTCTCAGGTTACTCCGCGATCAGGCCCTTGGTTCTCCACCGAGCGCGAACGAAATTCTCAAAGACATAGTTGCCCTGCAGCGGCAACTTATCGGCGTGGTCGCACACGATAATCTGCGGCATGACGCCGGTTTCTTTGAGCGTCACATCGCAGAATCTGGCCAGGTTGGTGAACATCTTCGAAACAGCGTCTACATCCTCGTCGACAGTCTTGGCAGTCTTTCTATCCCCACGCAGATCATCTGCTTTGAATGCATCAGAATCATCTGTTGAGGGAAAATAGACCTGTGTCGGCTGATCAAGGAATAGGATCGGCGGCACCTTACATTTGGGATAAGCCGCAAACTGATAGTGCAGCGCCATGAACAGTGTCAAATGCGAATACAACCAGTTGGCTCCGCTGCCCATCGAGCGCAGGAATACCTTTTTGAAGTGGCCACCAGCGATGGGCCGCTCATGCCAAAGATCGAAGGTTTCTACGTCAAATTTTAAAGAGCCCGTTTTATAGGTTTCCTCGAAGTCGAAGTCCTTTCCGAAGGTTTTCATTTTTTTGTTGATATCGTTCTGAAGTGCCCACAGCTTTGACTCAACGTCGTACTGGGACATAAGCCCATCAAACCTATCAACTTCTTTTTGCCAGAAATCCGCCATACCCGTTGCCTCGGATGGGGGATTCGCGATGCGCTTTTCAATGGCGAGCTCGAGCTTGATTTTGGCCTTCTGAGCGGCGCCATCGGCAGACTTTGATTTCTCCAGCCGATCCGCTTCATCGTCTAGGGGCTTCAGCGCCTTCTCTACGAGCGCGAGTTCCTTGCGAAGCTTTTTGATCTCTTCATCAATCGCCCGGCTCTCCTCACCGAACCCTTCCCGCGCGTAGGTCGAGACCTTGAGCTCACCATTCAGCCAGTGGATCGCTGCCGACAATTTGTTGGCTTCGTCCTCAGCCACATCCGATTGCGATGCGCAAACGGGACAGGCCGCGTGTTCAAGGTTGGTCGTCGTAGGGATGGGCAACGCGGTCACTGATTCCGCGAAACCCGACGCCTGCTGAGTAGATACTTTCAGCAGATAGCGAGTATTGAGCGCCTTCTGAATACTGGCCATCAGTACGGCTTTCTGCTCGCGCAGTTCAGTCCGCCTGGTTTCAAAAGCACTGGACTGGCCATCAACTCTGACAGAGAGACCTGTGAGGCGCTCCAACGCTGGCTTGGGCTTCGCCAATATTTCCTCAGGTGTGAGTTCTGTCAGCGGCATACCGGCGAACGCTTCGTACTCCTTCAACAAGGTTGCGAAGTCAGAAAGGTAATCTTCCTTGATCTTGTCCTGCTTTGGTATCTGAGCCTTAGCACGCTTGAGCTCATACAGGGCCTCGGTACGGAGCTTCGCAAGATCGAAGTAATCCTCCCCAACGATATCCATGAAGATCTTGAAGTGATCAATTGCCTGGTCACGTTTGCGCTTCTCTTCGAACCGGTAGAAAACCGCATGCCGGTTGGCCACCAGGTTCTGATGCTGCAGCATAAACGACGGGAAGCTGCGCACCGAAGGTGTGGCGCTCCACTTGCCGGTCATCTCCTGCTGCAGCGGATCTGTGTCGATGTTCTCCAGCGTGACACCGAAGTAGCGCCCTAGGCTCTTAAGGAAGTCGGCCTTGGGTTGGTAGAAATTAGAAGTGAAGAACGTATCCACGTCTTCGATGAGCTGGAGCACATTGTCCACCGCCTGCCCGGAAATCTCGCGTAGAAAACACCGGTTGCTGGCCACCGCTCGCCCCGCGACAACCGCCATGCTCGGGAAACGCAGCACGGTAAAAAATGTCTTCGCACGATCCGTGATAATACCCTCCGGGATCGTGTCCTCGGAGCTCCCCAGGCAGTAATCAAAAATGTCGAGGATCGCACTTTTACCTTTGGAGGACTTGCCGGTCACAATATTGAGACCAGGCTCAAAGGGGACGTGGTGGACGTTATGATCACTGTCCACGACACCGATGTATTGTACGTAACACTTCATAGCGATTTGAGCCCCAACATCCTGTAAATTGAAACAACGTTTTCGCCAGACAGCACCATGGCCAGTTTCTGGCTGTACCTCAGCAACGACTTATCCGAGTTGACCGACTGCGGCTTCTGGAGCGATCGAACGGACAGCTCGGACGTGATTTCCAGACTTTTTTCAGCGGCCAGGATAAGCAAGGAAGCGTTGGTGATCGGCTTGAACTCCTCAACACGAAGGGCCAACCCAATGAGCCTTTCCGAGTCTGAGGCCATCGTCCGAAGTGAACTGTCCCGTCGCGCCCTGTGCAGGAAGGCATGCATCGGCTTGTAGGTGACGAGGGGAAGGATCAGGTAGCTGAGCAGTACATCCTTTTCGACCGGCTCCCAGTGCTGATAGAAGCTCTGGATAACAGGCGCGAGCGCAAAAGGTGTTCTGTGCAAGGTATACAGGTGATCAGAGACTTGAGTGGTCATCACCACAGCCTCCAGTGAAATTCGTCATCCTCATCCTCGGGCTTCTCTCCTGCGAGCATGTGATAGATGCCATTGCGAAATTCGGGCATCGTGTGTTCCAAGCCGCAGAACGGTTCAGGGGGCAAACCATTACGCTCAAGGAAGAACATCATGGATCGGGTACTCAGCTGGGTTGAACAGGTAACCCCCGTGCAGCCGAGCATCGCCGCATCACGCCCGTATTGGTGCTGTGTAAGATGATTGCTGAGGTAGAGATCCACCATTGGTTTGAAGAGCACGCCATCCGTGTACAGATCGGAGATCGTCGTCTGGGCAACCACTCGATGCAGAGCTGCCCGCTTCAGGTACTGCTCTCCGCCAATTTCTGTGATTTTCTGAGCAAACGGCATGGGCCGAATTTCTTCGACATCGACGCTCTTCTTGAGCGCCGCCATATCCACTGGGGGAAAAGTTTTCGGATGCTTCATGTACCGATGCGTAAGCTCTGACAATTTGTCAGTAAAAGCTTGATGGGTGATCTTCCACCCCTCGATCACTAGCTCTGGGCTGCACATGAAGCCCAACAGCTCATAGATGAACTGCTGGTATTTGGACGGTCGAATGGGCTTGAGATGACGGGTCTCGTAGGTCTTGAGGCGTTGCTCCAGTGACTCGGCGCCTGTTGTGATGTGCATCCGCTCCAGCACTTCCATCAATGCGCCACGGCGGTCAAGAGTCATCACGTACTGTTGAAGCGACTGGGACTTCGAGGGCTTGGAAATGACCTCCCCGGCCTCGGACTCCTTCTTCGCCTTGTTGCCGGCACTGGCTTGAGAGGATGCAACGATACTCTCCATGATCGAAAGCCGCTCGGCGGGAGTGGCCGTGTTCCATCCCTTGAGCAGGGTTTGCGCTCCGAACTCCTGCGTCGTCAGCAGCACCAGGCTCTTGAAGGAGGTGCGATCAAAGTTTTCATGTAGCCAGTTTTTCAGGGTGTTCCAGAAATTGGCATGGCTATCCGTGAGGTTATCGGTGTAATGCTTGACCTCTGTCTGGCTTTTTCCAGGAACCGTGACATCTCCTAGGACTTCGAGCCACAGGCACTCGTCAGGTGCCAGGTCATAGCAATGCTCCACGGCAACGAGCAGCTGGTACTGAAGCGCCTTGAACAGGAGCGTCGCATCGAACGGCAAGGGTGCGTGACCGGGTAGCGTCGTATTCGGGTGTTGAGTCGTATCCATACATAATCCAATGTTGGGCATGGCTTCCCTGACCAGCGACTCGCTTAGCAGACCGAGCACACGCATCGCTTCTTGATACGCGTCAGCAAATCAACGCAGGGCACCGGCCCGGCGTCGGCGTTGGGTAGATAACCGTTATTCCAATACTGTATATAAATACAGTATTTGTTTGACATTTGGACATATGCTACCAGCAGTTCAGCTCGTAGTCGCGCAAAGCCATTACAGGTGCTTGTCGACCTTCGCGGCCCACAGCTTCCGCCGCAGCCATCCGAAGCTGCGATGAAAAATCGAAACGTAGTCCTGTGCTTTAGGCAAGCGGAGCGCGCAGTCCGCCCGGCCGAAGACGTGAGGATGGAAGCCCGCCAGGGCCAAGACACGTAGGGGCTTGGTTCAACGACAGCCGTCCCCGGAGGGGCACGCCTTGACCTCCTAACAAACAATTAAATACTCGCTCAACATTCACTGCCACATCGAAGACACTTATTATCAGTGCAACTTCGTTGTGAATAAGTTAGTAGATTAGATATTGTGTAAAAGGACTATCCCCCTTCAAAGTATAGAAACCCCCTCCTATTTATATTTAAATCTAGAGTAGGATTAGCAACTACGAGATCTCCAGCATTTATGAAAAACATTCACCCTATATTTCCTCATATCACGCTAAGAAAATATTCTGCGGGAGAAATACGGTAAGCGTCCGCCGAAGTCACCTTGCATGACTCAGGCAGATACCCACTGATGCGGCAGCAGTTGGTCGATCTCACTCGCCCGCTGCGTCGGCAGCCGCGTCAGCACATCTTTGAGATAGGCATACGGATCGTGCCCATTCATACGTGCCGACTGGATCAAACTCATAATCGCCGCTGCCCGTTTGCCGCTGCGAAGCGATCCAGCAAACAACCAGTTCGAGCGTCCAAGTGCCCACGGCCTGATCTGGTTTTCGACTGGATTGTTGTCTATGGGCACCGCCCCATCGACCAGGTAGCGCGTCAGCGCTACCCAGCGTTTAAGGCTGTAATCCAAGGCTTTGGCCGTTGCTGATCCATTGGGCACAAGATCGCGCTGGGCCAACATCCAGTCGTGCAGTGCTTTGGCCAGCGGCGCCGCTTTTTCTTGCCGTATTCGACAGCGATCTCCATCACTCATGTCTCGCACTTGCCGCTCAACTTCGTACAAACCGCCAATCGAGTGCAGCGCCTGTTCTGCCAACTGACTTTTATTCGCGACATGCAGATCGAAAAACTTGCGGCGGGCGTGAGCCATGCAGCCGATTTCGATCATGCCTTTCTCAAACCCAGCTTTGTAACCAGCAAAGTCGTCGCACACCAGCTTGCCATTCCACGCGCCGAGGAAGTTACGCGCATGCTCACCGGCGCGGCTCGGGCTGAAGTCATAAACCACTGCCTTAAGCGCCGAAAACGGCGTGGTGCAGTAAGCCCAGACATAAGCGCGGTGAGTTTTCTTCTCTCCGGGCGCAAGCATCTGCACCGGCGTCTCATCGGCGTGGACAACTTGCTGCGCCAGGACGGCTTCTCGCAAGGCATCAACTAATGGCTGAAGCTGTACACCTGTTTGTCCAACCCATTGAGCTAGTGTGGAGCGCGGGATCGCTAAACCAGCGCGCCCGAAGATTTTCTCCTGCCGATACAGCGGCAAGTGGTCAGCGAACTTCGCCACCAACACATGCGCGATCAGGCCCGCAGTTGGGATGCCCTTGTCGATCACTTGGGCCGGTACCGGTGCCTGGATCAGTGTTTCGCACTGACGGCAGGCCCACTTCCCACGCACATGCTGTTCAACAGTGAACACGCCCGGCGTGTAATCGAGCTTCTCGCTGATGTCCTCGCCGATGCGCTGGAGTTGGCAGCCGCAAGTGCACTGAGTGCTTTCTGGTTCGTGATGAATGACGGTGCGTGGAAACTGCGGCGGCAGTGGCGCGCGCTTTGGTTTTTGGCGCGCCTCTTCTGGAGCAGGAGCCGGAAGCAGTGCCGTCAGCTCGGCGTCGATAGCCTCAAGGTCGGTGTTGAGCAGATCGTCGAGCAAGCTGCCTTGTTCAGGACTGATCTGCTCGCTGCGTTTGGCAAACCGGTGCCGCTTGAGGATCGCGATCTCGTGGGTCAGCTGTTCGATGATGGTTTGATCGCGGTGGATCTTTCTGCCCATGGTGTCGACCTTCGACATCAACTGCGCAGCGAGGGCGCGCAGTTGGTCGGGGGTCATTTGGTCGAGGTTGGGCAAGGAAGTCATGCCGTGGATTTTACCAAAGCAGACCGCCTACGGCAGTAGGCCAAGAAGCAAAATTAAAACTTTTAAAGCAGTGTAATTACGCCGCCAACGCCAACACGTTGCCAAGGTAGACCGAGCACCAACGCCCGAAGTTGCTCGGCATCCAGCTCCATCTCGCAACCTTGGCGAATGCCTGGCCAGTGGAATTTGCCTTGGTTCAACCGCCGTGCCGCCAGCCAAACACCAATTCCGTCATGAACCAGGACTTTCATTCGGTTAGCCCTGCGATTGGCAAACAGATAAGCACAGTGCGGCTTCGCCGCACCGAATACTGCGATCACTCTGGCCAGCGCAGTCTCGGTACCCGCGCGCATATCCATGGGCTCGGTGGCGAGCCAGATGGCGTCTATGCGGATCACTTGGCAAGCTCTCGAATAAATCGAGCGCACCCATCAGGATCGGAAACTGGCCACTTCACTGCGATGGCTTGTTCGCCAACGGGTATCTCGATGATCGCCGATGCCTCCGACGGCCGCTTAGGCGGAGCCTTCAACGGGACAAACGCAGGCAACGCGGCAACTGAGGTATGCCGGTAAAGCGGCAGCCATTTACGAATGACGTTGGCGTTGATGCCGTGAGCGATGGCAACGCTTGAAACGGTGGCCCCGGGCTGAAGGCATTCCTGAACGACCTGGGCTTTGAACGGTTTGGGATAAGAGCTTCGTTGGCGCATGGAAATCCTGGCGATTAAGGGTGATCGCGTCCGCTTAAAAATACGCGGACACCATCGCCCTTAATGCTGGAGTTTTGAAGGTGACATGGCCGGACGCTTACGAAATACGTTTGCCAAGCTTCGACTCACCTACCGTTTGGGAGCATGGCAAGAGTCTGTCAGGCCACGAAGAAATCAACGATTCAATTCACACCGATGAATGGTGCTACGCCATCGACGGTATCGTTGGACGTGGTAGCTATCAGACTGAAAGTGAAGCAATAACCGCATCTGAGCGCGCGCTGTTCAGCGAGCATGGAGATTTCGCTCAGACGGCCCTCGAATCAGCGCTACAGGACAATGACTTCAAGATTGCAATATTCCTCGCCGAGGGACGCGGATACTGGCGTGGCTTAGCCGACGCACGTAAAAAAACCACCTACCTCGCCGACCGCATCATGTCGATATTGGAGCCGTATAGGGAATAGAGGCCCCAGCGTATACTGCAACCAAAACTAGCTGGTTATATATGAAATACGATAGGCCTCTAGATTCGTCTATAACTAATTTAGCTTGAGTTAGGCTCGCACGGCCTCCTTGGAAAACTTAAAATAAGAGTTCGTGAGACGTAAATGCCAGTCTTCCAGCCGCTCACCTTTCTGGCGTTCGCACTTTTCAGAGTCCCCGACATAGACTGAGCCGTTGATCATATAACGGGATATGCGCAAACGAAACGGATTGGCGTCGTTGAGGACATGATTTAATTTGGTTTTCCACGCATCATCATTGATGAAGTAGAAAACCACGACTGTGCTGGCCTTGGATAGCTCGTAAAGCCTCTTGAACGTTTCCAAATCTGGCTCATGAGTGCGAATCACCTCAATGATGATATTTGGGCAGCTCGACCTTGGGAAAAATTTGGTTACATCCCTACCGGCGATATCTGGCTGAATGTAGCGCCCGTCACTAAAAGCGACTCTGGCTCCACCCTCCTTTACCCAACGATAATCACTACCTGGCAAGGTAGAAAAAATTACCTGTGTATGTCGATCCCCATTCTCGTCGAATACATATACACAAAGTTCAACACCATTGGTCGCTGTAAGCTTTCCAAGTATTTCATCAACACATTTGTTATGCGCAGGGTCGGCTTCGCTTTGACCAACGCGAGTGCCAAACGATAAGGCACCAATCCTTCGAAAATGAGGACGCCCCTGATTTCTAACGGGTACCACGAGCTCATCATTAGCATTGAGTAGCGTTTCTGCTCGCATCGCGGGATATGCGTTGTTATCCAGGATTTCACTTTCCTGATACAACCTACCCGTAATGCTACCTGTTGCTGACATTCCCTGCTCCACCTGTGACTTTTCCGGAAGCGGGCACTATAGCGACGGAGGATTCAGTTGTCCTTCATTGGCCCTCATTGGCTGTCACTTCGGTGAAAAATGACCTAGCTCGCGCCCTGCTCAACGCTTATCCTAGAGGCTCTTCGCGGCCTTGACTGCACTTAGGCCACTTCAAAATTGATCCGTCAGGAGTGAAGAATGTCACCCGAAATCGACGAGACAAATGCAGTCCCACTAAAATACGTAGCCTTCTGCGATGTGCTTGGCTTTTCCCATGCTGTAGAGACCGAGTTCGACGCAACCATCTTGCTCTACAAGACGTATCAAGCACGTCTCACCGATTGGCCATTTCCGGAGAAAGTAAATGTCTCCGTGTACTCGGACTCAATTTTGCTGGTTTGCGATGAGCTTGCGCCCCTGCTTTATGCAGTCCAAAGCCTCTGGTTCGCGACCCTCCACAATGATTGGCTCATCCGGGGTGGGATAGCCTATGGCAAATATTGGGAAGACAGGAGCAATGGCAACCTATTCGTGGTCAGTGACGCGCTGGTACGGGCTGTGCGGCTTGAGTCAACCATCAAACACCCCTGCGTAGCCCTCTCGCCTGAAATCGACATACCGCTTTCCATTTGGTTCGCGCGCTTCGCACATGGACTGTTTGATATGCCCCTGCTCCATCATGACGGCCAAAACGTAGTAAACCCGTTCAACAAATTTTGGTTTGTATCCGCGCGAAATCGAGTAGAACAGATGAAATCCAAGTGGCCTGAACATAGCTCAAAGTATGATTGGTTCTTGGGCCTCGCGAATGAGGTCGAGAAAGAAGAACTTATGATTCCCTCCTCCACCATCGAAGAGATGCTGGAGAAAGGAATCATAGGTCTAAAAATTGATGATAACACTCCTTCCTAAGACTGCTGTTTTTTGTCACTTATGAAGACCAACTACATCGCGCACCGGCTATTACACAATACACCGCTGTAAAAAACCAAATAAACCAAATAAACCAAATAACACTTGCATTAAAGCCGAGAGCTGTAAGCGTCTGCCAAAGTCACCTTGTGTGACTCAGGCAGATACCCACTGATGCGGCAACAACTGGTCAATCTCACTCGCCCGCTGCGTCGGCAGCCGCGTCAGCACATCTTTGAGATACGCATACGGATCGTGCCCATTCATGCGCGCTGACTGGATCAAACTCATGATCGCCGCAGCCCGTTTCCCACTGCGAAGCGACCCGGCAAATAACCAGTTGGAACGTCCAAGTGCCCACGGCCGGATCTGATTCTCGACCGGATTATTGTCTATGGGCACAGCCCCATCCTCCAGATAGCGCGTCAGCGCTACCCAGCGTTTAAGGCTGTAATCCAAGGCTTTTGCCGTCGCTGATCCGTTGGGCACAAGATAACGCTGGGTCAACATCCAGTCGTGCAGTGCTTTCGCCAATGGTGCTGCTTTTTCTTGTCGTATTCGGCAGCGATCCTCGTCACTCATGTCTCGCGCTTGGCGTTCAACTTCGTACAAGCCGCCAATCGAGTGCAGCGCCTGTTCAGCCAACTGGCTTTTATTTGCCACGTGCAGATCGAAAAACTTGCGACGGGCGTGAGCCATGCAGCCGATTTCGGTCATGCCCTTCTCGAATCCGGCTTTGTAGCCAGCAAAGTCATCGCACACCAGCTTGCCGTTCCACAAGCCGAGGAAGTTACGCGCATGCTCACCGGCGCGGCTCGGACTGAAGTCATAAACCACTGCCTTAAGCGCCGAAAACGGTGTGGTGCAGTAAGCCCAGACATAAGCGCGATGCGTTTTCTTCTGTCCGGGCGCAAGCATCTGCACCGGCGTCTCATCGGCGTGGACAACTCGCTGCGCCAGAACGGCTTCTCGCAAGGCATCAACCAGCGGCTGAAGCTGTACACCGGTTTGCCCAACCCATTGAGCCAGTGTGGAGCGCGGTATCGCTAAACCGGCGCGCCCGAAGATTTTCTCCTGCCGATACAGCGGCAAATGATCAGCAAACTTCGCCACCATCACATGAGCCAGCAGACCTGCGGTCGGAATGCCCTTGTCGATCACTTGGGCTGGCACCGGTGCCTGGATCAGCGTTTCACACTGACGGCAGGCCCATTTTCCACGTACATGTTGCTCGACGGTGAACACGCCCGGCGTGTAATCGAGCTTCTCGCTGACGTCCTCGCCGATGCGCTGAAGTTGGCAACCGCAAGTGCACTGAGTGTTTTCTGGTTCGTGATGAATGACGGTGCGTGGAAACTGCGGCGGCAGCGGTGCGCGCTTTGGTTTTTGCCGCACCTCTGCTGGAGCCGGAGCCGGACGCAGTACCGTCAGCTCGGCGTCGATAGCCTCAAGATCCGTATTGAGCAAGTCGTCGAGCAAGTTGCCTTGCTCAGGACTGATCTGCTCGCTGCGCTTGGCAAACCTGTGCCGCTTGAGGATCGCGATCTCGTGGGTCAGCTGTTCGATGATGGTTTGATCGCGGTGGATCTTTCTGCCCATGGTGTCGACCTTCGACATCAACTGCGCAGCGAGGGCGCGCAGTTGGTCGGGGGTCATTTGGTCGAGGTTGGGCAAGGAAGTCATGCCGTGGATTTTACCAAAGCAGACCGCCTACGGCAGCAGGCCCAAGCGCTAATTACAGCCTTTTTAAAGGATCGTGATTGCACCGCCAGCGCCAACGCGCTGCCACGGCAGACCAAGTACCAAGGCCTGAAGTTGCTCGGTATCCAGTTCCAGCTCGCTACCTTGTCGAATGCCTGGCCATTGAAACTTGCCCTGGTTCAACCGGCGTGCCGCCAGCCAAACGCCGATCCCGTCATGCACCAGCACTTTCATTCGGTTGGCCCGTCGATTGGCAAACAGATAAGCGCAGTGCGGCTTCGCCGCACCGAATACCGTAATGACTCTGGCCAGCGCGGTCTCGGTACCAGCACGCATATCCATGGGCTCGGTGGCCAGCCAGATGGCGTCGATGCGGATCATCGCAACAGGTCTCGAAGAAAGGTCGCGCAGACAGCAGCACTTTCAGTTGGCCAGTTTACTTTAACGGTGCCGCGTGGGTGCTGGATCTCAACGCAGATATTCGATGACGTTGCGAGCGAACTTGCTCCGGCCAACGGCATGGGTAATGGAATAAATGCAGGTTGCAGCACGGTGCTTCTCTGTGCCTGCACCCGAATTCATTTGTGGACGAGGTTTGCGTTGAGGCTATGGCTGAGCGCGATGCTGGCAATCGAAGCGCCGGGCTGGGCGCACTCTTGAATGACCTGGGCCTTGAAGGACTTGGAATAGGAACGGCGTGTTGGCTGCATGAAATACCCGCTTAAAAGGCTAGAACTGGTGCCCACTTAAATTTAAGTGCACACCATGTCTTGGCTTTGCGGGGCTGGGTAGATGACTTGGCCGGACGGTTACCGAGAGCTGGCCTCCAATGTCCAGACATAAAAAAGCCCCTGTGAAGGGCCTCTACCCTGATCCCGACGCCCCGCCTAGAAGGTCTTCTCTTCCTCCCGAATGTGTACTTCGTCCATCGCTCCCAGGCAAATCTGCCGACAAGGAAGCTTGGCGATAAGCCCACAATCAAAAGGTATCCAGGAAATATCCTAAAACGAGCTCATCATTCCCCGCCTCTCGGTAAGCAGCCATAGTGCTTCTGCAACGAATCGGGGTCAAAGTCCTGTGTAAGCGTCTGCCCAACACACCTTGCGTGGTTAGCGTCGTAAAAAACGGGCAGAAGCTTCCACGATGTTGGCGCTTATGAACAGATAGTCACTTACACTGCGACTTCCTTGAACCAGACGCCCATAGATGAATTTACCGCTGCTGCGAGGGCAACAAAGACTTTCCTGACCGCATCGCGATTTTCGTCATTGAGTTCGTACTCTTCTTCGTTTTTTGCCGCGCGCTTAGCCGGGAAATAAAATAATTTTCGCGGTGCGTTAAATTGACTTTTCGTCAACTCCCTGCCTTGCACACCACAGTTATATTGAATTAACCGCATGTACATACAGTAAAACACTAGCACAGACCTCTTATCGACTGCGCTTCAATGAATTAATCTCTCGCTCTGCGCCTTGATTTTCTCATTTCGTCAGCTGAGAATTGCCGAATTGAGGTTCCGACCCCGTCAATCAGCTAAGGCAAAAACGCACGTGAAATACAATATATGGTTTGCGATTATTGACACCACTGTTGACGCGGAGTCATTAAGCGACCAGCAAAATATCGGGGCACTTTACGTGGAAACTGTAAATACTTCAGAAGATTCGCTCTACAAGCATTGCAGGAGCATTCGTGAACTTGAAGCAACGTTTGAGCGATATCGCAATTACCGAACCCATGATGACCACGTGGATTCGCCGCATGCTAAGTTTAAAGTCCTTCGCATCGATCCTTTTCCGATTTATTCATAAATCGTCCAGATCAAGACACTGGTCGTCGCGATTCACCAATTACGACAACCAGCTAAACTAGCGAATCCGTTCGCCCTGGGATAATCGCTACTGCAAAACTGGTGGTGTGAAAACATAGCGTCCTTGGGCCGTCTGCAGAAAGCTTTTTAAGCTATTCCTACCGATATCCCTTGTGAAAGAGGTGACCACATACCTCGAAGTCATAGTGGTCAGCACCCAAAATCTGCCCTCCTTTCGGACAAAGCGAATGTCAGATGTACGTATAAGGTGTCCATCGGTGTAGCGCCCGAACTGATCTTTTCTCTGGTGGCCAAACACGATACCGACAGCTGAGCAGGCAGATACAAAAACATCGCTTAGGTACGCAGTGATCGGTTCGTGGAATAATTGAGCGTCGGCTTGGGCAATGCGTTTAAGATGAAAATCTGTCAAACGTTTACCGTGAAGATCTACGTTGATCGTGCTCGGCATTTTTGGCTCCTGAGGCGTATTTGCTGAGGCGTAACGCGCTTTTTGAAAAGTAACATTGGCAATGTTACATTGGAAAAATCGCGTTACACCTTGGGAGTATCTGCGTTTGCTCAGTAAATCTTCCGAAGGTTTATCAGCGTGGAAGCGTCGAAGGAGGGGTCGTGAACGTCGGTATACACAGCGCCGCTCTCAACCTCCAGCAAACAAACGGGAACCTCGTTTTTGTCATAGCCGACAGACATTGACGTTAACTTTTCCATCCGCCAGCTCTTGCCTTTATTGATCCACGGCGGCGTGACGACCTGGAGCTCATCTATGACGAGGTCTTCGCTTTGCGCCGAGATGAGTTCAACAAGTTTAGTCTCATCATTAAGCATCTCCACTTGAGATACAAATCTATCCTCGTAACGCTGCTTAATGCTGATGTGATACCAGTGCGTGGCAAGACTTCGAGACACTCCATGCCAGTGAGCCAGCCCTTCCCCGAACATTCCTGGCAGCCCGGCTAAATCAACATCTTGAGTTCTGAACATATTTGCCTCGGATTAATGCCATCTTTTTCTGGGGAAGCTTTCTGGTCGCCAACTCAATGCCATGCATCCTATGCTACTTATGAAGTTTGCTAAAACGGTTTGATAACTCTTGTGCAGCTACTGCTTTCCACCCTTCGGGGTCAGATGTCTTATTAAGCACATTCCACCCGGCCCATAGAAAAAACAGAGCGGCCAAGGCAGCTTCTACCAGTGCGATGATGCTTGTGTATTCCATAATCATTGGATGCTGACCGCCGATAAAGTTCATCATCGGGACGATAGACACTAGCCATCCCACAGGAAAAACTATGCAAAAGGCAAGAACTGCATAAAAAACCATGAGAAGCGGAACAGTGAATCTAATGTTAGTTGCAAATGTCTTTGCACCATTTTCTTTCAACAGACCGTAGACAATTCCAGTGTTCTTTTCTTTATTCGAAGAATTCTTGAAAAAACCGTAAAGAGTAACGGTCTCGCCTGAATCAATTTCCTCATACATTTTCTTAGGCAAGGTGAGGTTTGGAATAACTTGACCATCGAGACTGACGATAGCCTTATAGCTATCACCATGATCTGAGTTGACTTTTACGTAGTCGACCTTGCCCGCTACCTTTACACAATCAAAATTGAGCACAGAAACTCCCATGTTTCATTTTAAGCATTTGATGAGTTGACCCAAGACCCTGATAGTAAAACTCAGACGAAGTGGTGCCTCGAAGCCTGCTTAACTGCCAGCTTCGACGTTATTAAAATCTGCTGCTACTGCGAAATGACAATCGTGGCGTTAGTCTGAATCGCACCTTTTTTACAACAATACTTAGCCTAAAAAAAAGAGAATATTGTTTTTAGGCTGGCCTTCATCTCTTGTCCATCCCCGATGAGCACGTAAATCGTATTTTTTGTCTCAAACATCAGTCCGTCCTGGTAAGAAATGCACATACTCGAACGCACCCAGTCCCCCTCCTGAAATCTCCCCCTACTGTCTTCAATGACCTTGTGGGCAAAAACAAATAACGGGAGATGCCCGGCTAGGCGAATCTTTATGAGATCGCTCTCAGTTACGGCTGCTTGAAAAACCGTCCACTGCTCTACGAGACAAAAGGCTTTATTTGGATACCGCTCCGTCACAGCTCGCTTAGCATCTGTTGAGGAGAAGCAAGTGCCTGTCACAGACCTTGCCTGGCCCTCTACCAGCTCTTTCACATTCGGATTAATTGTCACGCACAACCTCAAATGATCCGGCAGCGGCAACGCTGCTAGAGTCACCCTCTTACTCGGCTGTCACCAACGCTATCGGAATCTTGATCCGCCACACGATTAATATATAGATTTGTGTGGTGGCGCGCAAACACGGCATACCGTCTCATTTTGAGAGAATGCTAAATGTCGCTGCGCAACTCTTATGCAGCAGTGCTCCAGCTGCTTCGCACCCACAAAGGTCTTTCACAGCAAGAGATCTCAGGCAAAGTCGTACAGTCACACGTCAGCCATCTCGAGAGTGCTAAAACCACCGCGACCGTCGATGTAACTTACGAACTCGCAGTCGCACTCAAGATGCACCCCGCCGCGTTTTTCGCATTGATTCTGGCCTCTCACGAACAGCGCCCCGCTCGGGAAATGTTGCTCGCTGCGCTCGAAGAAATTGATGAGCTGGGATTGGCCGACGCGGTGCTCCCGACCGCCCCGCGAAACCTTGTCTCCTCACGAGTAGAAGAAGCCAGAAAGAAATGGGTGGCCGTCCAGGAACTGAAGCGCGAAGGCCTCAGCCAATCGGAAGCCGCCAAAAGACTAGATATTCCCGATTCGACTCTTCGCCGCCTTTGGCATCAAAGCATCAATAAGTGATGTGGGGCGGTGTTGATGAGCATGTGGCTTGGGTTGAGGCTGGGAGGCTGGACTGGACTGGACTGGGCTGGGCTGGGGCCGGGTTAGAAAATCGGGGTTTTTTCTGAAACGTAAACCCTGGAGAGCTAGTGTTTACGGGGGTTTCTGGGGGATTTTGGTTTCGAGGTGACTGGAGAAAAGCCGAGAGAGTGAAAACCGGTTTACGTTTCTTAAAAAAATGCACTGAAAAATGATAGGTTTACTTTTTTAGAACGACGAATGGTATACTGGGATGACTCGTTACTGATGATCTGCTCTGAAGCCTCTGCCACTTGGGGCTTTCAGGAAAAAAGGCAGGCTTTAGCATCTAATCAAGCGATGAACCGAATTGGTTTACGTTGATGGGGCGAGGAAAACAGCGAATCGGTAAAACGATCACACAGGACCACCGCACCGCGGGCCAGTGCCGGGCGAATCACCTCGGCCAGATGCTGGGCTCGTGCAGCGAACACCAACAGCAACTCGGTGTCGGGGTTCATGACTTCGTCAACCGGCGCCAGCAACACTTCGCGGATCCGCTCGGCCAACGGCGTGCCGCCTGGTTCGCGAGTCAGCACGACCTCGATACCCGCGGCGCGCAGGCGCTCGGCCAGGTATTCGCGATTGGTGCTCTTGCCGGCCCCTTCCGGGCCTTCCAGGGTAATAAACAAGCCAGTCACAGGCAGTCCTTAGTCAGAGTCATTGCGGGCTTTGCGGCGCGGTTGCATCCGGTTCGGGCGCGGGTGCGGCTGCGGGTTCTTGAGCGGGTTCTTGCGCCGGCTCCGGTGAAGGCGACGGGTCAGGCGCTTGCGGCTCTGGTGGCGCCGCCTGAGCAGGCTCTTGCGGCGGCACTTGCGGCAAAGCCTCGGGGGCTGTGTCAGGCGATGCAGCCGGAATCGGTGCCTGCTCATCCGTCGCCTCTGGCGCCGTGGTCGGCGCGGGGCTGGAGCGGTAGTCGGCACGGCGCTTGATCTGGAACTCACGCACAGCGTTATTGTGCGCGTCCAGATCATCGGAGAACACGTGGCTGCCATCACCACGAGCCACGAAATAGAGGCTATTGCCAGCCACCGGGTTCAGCGCTGCATGAATCGCTTCGCGGCCGACCATGGCGATCGGGGTCGGCGGCAGTCCCGAAATCATGTAGGTGTTGTACGGCGTCGCTTCCTTGAGATGGGCGCGAGTCAATTTGCCGTTGTAACGATCACCGAGGCCGTAGATCACGGTCGGATCCGTCTGCAACAACATGCCCATTTCCATGCGCCGTACAAACACGCCAGCGATTTGCCCGCGCTCCTGCGGCACGCCGGTTTCCTTCTCCACCAGCGAGGCCATGATCAGCGCCTGATAGGGTTCGGTGTACGGCACGTCAGCGGCGCGCTGGCTCCATTCCTTGGCCAGGACTTCGTCGAGGCGGTCGTAGGCTTTTTTCAGCAGCTCGACATCGGTCATGCCGCGCACGAAGCGATAGGTGTCAGGGAAGAACCGCCCTTCCGGAAAAATCCCGGTGTGGCCGAGTTTGTCCATAACCTCGCTATCACTCAAACCGTCGAGGGTCTTTTCGAGTTTTTCATCCTTGGCCAGAGCAGCGCGGACCTGATGGAAATTCCAGCCCTCGACCAGCGTCAGGCTGTACTGAACCATTTCCCCGCGTTTCCACAGGTCAATCAGTCCTTCGACGGTCATGCCCGGCTGCATGCGGTACTCGCCCTTGTGCAACGGTTGTTTGGCGAGATTGAAGCGCCAATACACCCGCAGCCAGAAAGCGTCCTTGATAACGCCATCGGCTTCGAGTCGATAGAAGGTGCGGGTCGGTGTCGTGCCTTTGGGCACTTCCAGCAGCTCTTCCTGAGTGATGTTCAGCGGCTGTTCCAGCGCCGAATGGATTTTCCAGGCGGAAGCGCCCAGACACAGCCCTGCCAGAACCAATCCGGTTTCCAGCAGCAGCAAGAATTTACGTCTCACGTATCAAACATCCAGTAGCGCGCGGGCAATGGTTTGGAGTTTACGGGTGAGCGGACCAACCGGCCAGCTCAGTGCGGCATAGGCGCGCACCGGCCAAACGCCATACACGCTGTTGCAGACAAAGACTTCATCAGCCCATTGCAGCTGATCGAGGGTGATATCGGTGATTTTTGTGGGGATCCCCAATGACTCGGCTTGAAACAATAATTCGGCACGCATCACGCCGGCCACGCCACAGCGCTTCAAATCAGCCGTGATCAGCACGCCATCGCGAATCAGGAACAGATTGCTGAACACGCCTTCGATCACGCGACCCGCCTGATCGAGCATCAAGCCTTCGGCGTGCTCCGTATCTTGCCATTCGGCGCGGGCGATCACTTGTTCCAGACGGTTAAGGTGTTTGAGGCCGGCAAGCAGTGGCTGCCTGGACAGTCGTGTCGCACAAGGGAACAGGCGAACGCCCTGCTCGCCATGAACGGCAGGATAAGCAGCAGGTGGATTGCCTTGCAGAATACGTCGGGCCTGAGCCGAGGGATCGGAGGCATAACCGCGCAGACTGTCGCCGCGGGTGATGATGAGCTTGAGCACGCCCTCACCCAGTGCGCTGGCATAGGCCAGCAGCTCACTGCGGATCAACTCATGATCGGCAGTGATCGCCAGGCGTGAACAGCCATCGGCCAGACGCGCCAGATGTCGGTCCAGCAGCAACGGTTGCCCGCCACGCACGGCAATGGTCTCGAACAAACCATCACCGTAAGCCAGGCCGCGATCCTTCAGCGACAAAGCGTCAGCCGGCTGACCGTCGACCCAGCTGTCCATCAGTCAGCGAACCGGCGGAACACCAGCGAGCCGTTGGTACCGCCAAACCCGAAGGAGTTGGACAACACCACATCGATTTCCATGTTGCGCGCGGTATGCGGTACGAAATCGAGGTCGCAACCTTCGTCCGGCTCATCAAGGTTGATGGTCGGCGGCGCTACCTGACTGTTGATCGCCAGCACACTGAAGATCGCCTCGACCGCGCCCGCCGCACCCAACAGGTGACCGGTCATGGACTTGGTCGAACTGACCGCCAGCTTGTAAGCGTGATCGCCGAATACCGACTTGATCGCACAGGCTTCGGCAAGGTCGCCCGCCGACGTCGAGGTGCCGTGGGCGTTGACGTACTGAACTTGATCGCCATTGATCTTGGCATCGCGCAGCGCATTGGTGATGCAACGTGCAGCGCCTGCACCATCAGCCGGTGGCGAAGTCATGTGGTAGGCATCGCCACTGGTGCCGAAGCCGATCAGCTCGGCGTAGATCGTCGCGCCGCGGGCCTTGGCGTGCTCCAGTTCTTCCAGAACCAGAGCGCCGGCACCGTCGGACAGCACGAAGCCATCACGGCCCTTGTCCCATGGACGGCTGGCGCGGGTCGGTTCGTCGTTGCGGGTCGACAGTGCGCGGGAGGCACCGAAGCCGCCCATGCCCAGACCGCAAGCTGCCATTTCAGCGCCGCCGGCAATCATCACGTCGGCTTCGTCGTACATGATGTTGCGTGCCGCCATGCCGATGCAGTGCGTACCGGTGGTACACGCAGTGGCGATGGCGTAGTTAGGTCCCTGTGCGCCCAGATGGATGGACAGGAAACCGGAAATCATATTGATGATCGAGCCAGGCACGAAAAACGGAGAGATCCGTCGTGGGCCGGAATCATGCAGCGTGCGGCTGGTTTCTTCGATATTGGTCAATCCGCCAATACCCGACCCCATGGCCACGCCGATGCGCTCACGGTTGGCGTCGGTGACTTCCAGACCGGCGTTACGAACTGCCTGAAAACCTGCGGCCAGACCGTATTGAATGAACAGGTCGAGCTTGCGAGCTTCCTTGACCGACAGGTATTCCTCGACATTGAAGCCCTTTACCGAGCCGCCAAAACGGGTGGAATAGGCAGAAAGGTCGGTGTGTTCGATCAGACCAATGCCACTGCGGCCAGCCAGAATGCCCTGCCAACTGCTCGGCACATCCGTGCCCAGTGGCGACAACATACCCATACCGGTGACTACGACGCGTCTACGCGACACAGCACTCTCCTTTTTCAAATGACGACTTTGCATCAGGCCTAAAGAAAAAACCGCACGCCGTGATGGCAGTGCGGTTTTTCCATGACAGCAAGCAACGATTACAAGCTATTAAGCCTGGTGGTTAGTAACGTAATCGATTGCGGCTTGTACAGTAGTGATCTTCTCAGCTTCTTCGTCAGGGATTTCGGTCTCGAATTCCTCTTCCAGAGCCATCACCAGCTCAACGGTGTCAAGGGAGTCGGCACCCAGGTCTTCAACGAAGGAAGCAGTGTTGACCACTTCTTCTTCTTTAACGCCCAGTTGCTCAGCAACGATTTTCTTGACGCGCTCTTCGATGGTGCTCATACCTTGTTTTCACTCCTAATGGACAAATTCAGGCAGCTGGCCAGTGGGTAAGTGTATAGAAAGACTTTTCAGTTTTTCAACTGAAAGCTTCACTCCTCAAACCCGACGACCCTCTGCCTATAAATAGATTGCAGCTTTATAACGGATTTTAGACAGCTCGTATGACATTTTTTTGAAGCAATCCGTCACATTTAACTCATGTACATCCCGCCGTTCACCGGGATTGTAGCCCCAGTAACGTAAGCCGCACCGTCGGATGCAAGAAAAGCGACCACAGACGCGATCTCTTGAGCTTGCCCCAGACGGCCCAGCGGAATCTGCGTCTGCAAGGCTTCACGCTGTGCCTCCGGCAGTTCGCGGGTCATATCGGTGTCGATGAACCCAGGGGCCACCGAGTTTACCGTAATCGAACGCGAACCGACTTCACGCGCCAGTGAACGGCTGAAACCTTCCAGACCGGCCTTGGCGGCTGCGTAGTTTACTTGGCCTGCGTTGCCCATGGCACCCACAACCGAGCCAATACTGATAATTCGTCCCCAACGGGCTTTGGTCATACCGCGCAAAACGCCCTTGGACAGGCGGAACAGACTGTTCAGGTTGGTATCGACGACGTCATGCCATTCGTCATTTTTCATGCGCATCATCAGATTATCGCGGGTGATACCGGCATTGTTGACCAGGATCGCCGGCGCACCGAACTGCTCCTGAATGCTCGCCAGCACTGCCGCAACGGATTCGTCGCTGGTGACATTGAGCTCCAGGCCCGTGCCTTGAATACCGTTTTCCTTCAGGGTTGCGGCAATGCGCTCGGCACCCGAGGCAGACGTCGCGGTGCCAATAACGATGGCGCCCTGACGACCCAGTTCCAGGGCGATAGCCTGGCCGATACCGCGGCTCGCGCCAGTGACCAGTGCAACTTTACCTTGCAGACTCATGCAGGCTTCTCCTGATTCAGGCCAACGCTGCGCGAGCGGCAGCGAAGGCGTCGGGGGTATTGAGGTTGGATGTCGACACGCCTTCGGCGCAACGCTTGTTCAGGCCAGCCAGCACTTTACCCGGGCCGCATTCGACCAACTGGGTAGCACCTTTGGCGGCCAGCGCCTGAACCGATTCGACCCAGCGTACAGGCTTGTAAAGCTGCTCAAGCAGATCGCGCTTGAGGGTTTCCAGATCGGCCGGCACAGTGGCGCTGACGTTCTGCACCACCGGGATCTGCGGCGACTGCCAGTCGATCGCTGCGATCGACTCGGCGAAACGCTCGGCCGCCGGACGCATCAGCGCGCAATGGGACGGCACGCTGACCGGCAACGGCATGGCGCGTTTGGCACCACGAGCCTTGCAGCCTTCGATGGCACGCTCGACCGCAGCCTTGGCACCGGCGATGACAACCTGGCCAGGGGAGTTGAAGTTGACCGCACTGACCACTTCGCCTTGCGCCGCTTCGGCACAGGCTGCCAGCACATCAGCATCGTCCAGACCGAGAATGGCGGCCATGCCACCTTGCCCGGCCGGAACGGCTTCCTGCATCAACTGACCACGGCGTTCAACCAGCTTCACCGCGTCACCCAGGCTAAGACTGCCCGCAGCAACCAGAGCGCTGTATTCGCCCAGGCTGTGACCGGCAACGTAAGCCGGACGCGCGCCGCCTTCAGCCAGCCACAGACGCCACAAGGCAATCGAGGCGGTCAGAATGGCCGGCTGGGTTTTATCGGTTTGATTGAGTTGTTCTTCCGGCCCTTGCTGGGTCAGTGCCCACAGGTCGTAACCCAGAGCATCGGAAGCTTCTTTGAATGTTTCGAGGACAACCGGATGTTGCGCGCCCAACTCGGCCAGCATGCCGAGGGACTGCGAACCCTGTCCCGGAAAGACGAATGCGAGGGAAGCAGACATGTAACAAGCCCCTAATGATCTTGTCGTCGGAGAATTGACGTCCCGCTTGGGGGACGCAAGAAACTGACAGTTGGATGGCAAATTGAACTGAGCGGTCACATTTAAGCATTGTCCGACGAAAACGCCTAAAGCAACAAATCCTCCAGGCGACCGTGAATGCGTTCCGGCAGATTTTCCTGGATCTCGATCAAGGCGCGCTGAATCGCACTCTGGAAGCCCTGAACCCCCGCCGAGCCATGGCTTTTGACCACAATCCCCTGCAACCCGAGGAAGCTTGCGCCGTTATGCCGCGCAGGCGCCAGATCAGCTTGCAAGCGCTTCATCAGCGGCAATGCCAGAGCACCGACCACTTTCGACGCAAGGTTTCTCTTGAACAAGGCCTCGATGCGCCCGGCAATCATGGTCGCCAGCCCTTCGCTGGACTTGAGCAGGATATTGCCGACAAAACCGTCACATACCACCACATCCGCCTCGCCACGGTACACACCGTCACCTTCGACAAAACCGATGTAGTTGATACCACGGGCACTTTGCAACAATGTTGCAGCGAGCTTGACCTGCTGATTGCCCTTGATGTCTTCAGTACCGATGTTCAGCAGCGCCACTCGCGGACGAACGATGCCCAGGGTTTCCGCTGCCACCGACCCCATCACCGCAAACTGCAACAGATGCTCGGCACTGCAATCGACATTGGCGCCCAGGTCGAGCAACTGGCAATAACCCTTCTGCGTCGGAATCGCCGCCACCATCGCCGGCCGATCAATGCCCGGCAAGGTCTTGAGCACAAACCGCGACAACGCCATTAGCGCACCGGTATTACCGGCACTGACGCAGGCCTGGACCTTGCCATCGCGCAGCAACTCCAGCGCCACGCGCATCGACGAGTCGGGCTTGCCGCGCAGGGCCTGTGCAGGTTTTTCGTCCATGGTGATGACTTCGGACGCCGGAGCAATCGACAGACGCGAGCGATCCACAGCCGATTGGCCAGAGAGCAATTCTTCAAGAAGGGAGGGTTGACCGACGAGGGTCAGGTGCAGCGAGGGCGTAGCAGACAGACAAGCAAGGCTGGCCTGAACAATGCTGCGGGGACCGAAGTCCCCGCCCATTGCGTCAATCGCGATGACTTGAGCAGACAAGTGATTACTCGTCAGCGCCCTTGTCGATCACTTTACGGCCACGGTATACGCCTTCTGGCGATACGTGGTGACGCAGGTGAATTTCACCAGTGGTTTTTTCTACAGACAGAGTGCTTGCCGTCAGGGCGTCGTGCGAACGACGCATGTCACGGGCAGAGCGGGATTTTTTGTTCTGCTGAACAGCCATAATTGATTAACTCCTAAACGTTTGGGTCACGCTTTAACTGCGCCAATACACTGAACGGGTTGGACCGCGTTACCTCGTCCTCGCTCGGTTCGGGCTCATCGAGACCCGCCGGCTGCTGGCATTCTTCCGGATGATGAGCAGGCACAATGGGCAAGGCGAGCAGAAGCTCCTCCTCGATCAGTGACTGCAGATCCAAAGGATCTTCGCCCAGTTCCAGCACGTCATAACCTTTCGGCAACGACTGGGTATTCGCACCCTCCTTCACCACAGCATAACTGCATTCGCTATGGATCGGCAGGGTGACCAGCTCAAGACAACGCTGGCAAACCATTTTGACTTCGGTGTCGATAAAGCTGTGGATTACCACAGACTTACGTTCATCTCGTTCAAAAACGAATTTAGCCTGCACCGTACCGACAGTGTCGGAAAGCGGGTCGCAGAGTCTCTCCAAATCGGCCAGCAGCAGTTCACCTTGAAGGGTGGTGCCACGATCAGCCAATTTGCGCGGGTCAACGTGAGGTGGAATCGGGTCATTCAACATAGGCGCAGCATTATAGGGATGCCCCCAGCCATGTCAAAGGAAATTCAGCCCTGTCCGTCACTTGCAAGCCTCCGCTAGAATTCGCGCCTGTCTTCTGGAGATGCGCATGCTGCCTTTATTACTCGCTTCAAGCTCGGTTTATCGCCGGGAACTGCTGGCCCGCTTGCAGCTGCCGTTTACCTGCAGCTCGCCAGATATCGACGAAAGCCATCGTCCGGGCGAATCCGCAATCGAGCTGGTCAAGCGCCTCGCCGAGGAAAAAGCACGCACGCTAGCCAGCAGCCACCGCGCTCACCTGATCATCGGCTCCGATCAGGTCGCCGTACTTGGCGATCGGATCATCGGCAAACCCCACACCGTCGAAAAGGCCCGCGAACAATTGCTGGCTTCGAGCGGTGCCAGCGTGACCTTCCTCACCGGCCTGGCGCTGCTCAACAGCCAGACTGGCGACTGCCAGGTCGATTGCGTGCCCTTCACCGTACACATGCGCACCCTCGATCCGGCGCGCATCGAACGCTACCTGCGCGCCGAACAGCCCTACGACTGCGCTGGCAGCTTCAAAGCCGAAGGCTTGGGGGTGAGCCTGTTTCAAAGCACCGAAGGCCCTGACGCCACCAGCCTGATCGGCCTGCCATTGATTCGCCTGGTGGACATGTTGCTGGTTGAAGGGATTGAAATCCCCTGAACACCACAGTCCTGTAGTAGCTGGCGAAGCCTGCGTTCGAGTGCGCAGCGCTCGCCAAACCATACGCCGCAACCTTTCAGATAAACCGCGCAATCCGGATTTGCGAGCGCTGCGCACTCGAACGCAGGCTTCGCCAGCTGCAGAGACCGCGCAGACATTAAAAAACCGGCCACTTGGGCTAATGCCAGTCAGTTAAGCTGACTGGCATTTTTATTTTTGATCGGATACTTCGGGGATTTAAGCCTGATGGCCCGGGGGTAAACGCGCTCCTCCCGTCGATGAGGCAGGACATAATGCATGGCTGAAGCATGAAGCTCGGCCAGGTATTTGGGGATGTTCCCGGAACGGTCGGCCGAGACGCTGTTGATAAACCCGAGGATCGCCCAGGTACACGCGGTAAAACTCATTTCACATGGGTTAATACCCGGACAACGACGGCTCATTTCCACCATCTGATAGCGCAACAAGTTGTAGCCCAGCAACACGCCCCACAACTCTTGCTCGATCATCTCGGGCGTCTTGCTGCGCAGCGTATAACTGCTGTTGAGCAGCGCCTGTTTCATCTCCCGAAACCCTAGTTCGATCTCCCATCGCTGGCTGTACAGATCGACGATCTCGTCGGATGGAAAGCGCAGCGGGTCGGCCATCGAGGTCAGGATCTGACACACCTTGCCTTTGACGGTTTTGCTCAGGAGTCGCGCGGTCAGGCGCTCCGGCAGCCCCGGCCATTGCTTGCGGGCCTGTGGCGAAGTGCTTAACGAAACCATCGCATCCTGGCGACCCAAGCGCTGAACCACTTCGTACTGCGCACCTTTGCGCAGTGGCATCAGCCAATGGCGCTCGGTGCCGGCTTGCTGCCATTGGTGCAGCAAACCCAGGGAATAAAAGCCGCGATCGAACAGGGTCAACGAGTGATCGGGCGTGGTTTCGATCAGTTGTTCCGCCAGCTTCATTTCGCTGCTGCGGTAGCCGTCAAACGCACTGCCGATCAGCAAGTGGCTGGTCACTCCATTTGGCAGACCATGCGCACCTGAGGAAAACCAGTGTCGCCATGCTGGTTGCTGGCGGAGTCGTAACGCGCACGGTTTTCGGGGGTATCGGGTGTTCGCCAGACGACGCCGTCGACACCCAGTAAGCGCAAACCGGCCCAAGTCGGATGACCGACCGCCTCATGCCAACTTTTCTGAGTCAGATCGAAGACCTGTCGTACAGCTTCGCTGCCTAATCGCTGACGGGCCTGGACTACGGCGCTGGGCGCCACCAGCGGACGTTGTCCCGGCAGCATGATGATCATGCGGCTGACCACATCCCAGGCCGACATGCGTCGAAAGAACGCCATGGAGATCACGCACCAAAGCATCATTTCCAGCGGCAAACGCCGCTTGCGCAGGGTCGCTACGCCTGCCTGCTCCAGTGCCTGTTCGACCAAAGAAGGATCGAGCAAGGAATCCAATCCCTCGATTGAATTCGGAGTGGAGGCGATGTTGTGGGCCAGTTCCAGGACCCGAGCGAGACGCATAAAAAAATCCGATGCCAGTACAGGCATCGGATTTTGATTTCTTGCGGCCAAAGGTCAAGCGAGAGGGCTTAACTGATCGGCATTAGCCACTTGGGCCGGTTTTTTTATGCCGAAGGAGATCAGCGCAACGAAGGCCCCTGGAAGCCCATCCACATCGCCAGATGCTCAGCCACGCTGGCACCGAGTTTTTTCGAGAAGCGATCGAACGGCGATTCCTGAACAGTGAAGTCCACCAGCTCTTTCTCGCCGATCACGTCCCGCGCCACCGAACTGGCATTCCCCAGACCATCGATCAGGCCCAGCGGCAGCGCCTGCTCGCCAGACCAGACCAACCCGGAGAACAACTCCGGATGCTCCTTGTCCTTGAGGCGGTCGCCACGACCTTTCTTGACGCTGCTGATGAATTGCTGATGAGTGGTATCGAGCACGCCCTGCCAGAACTGAGTCTCCTCAGGTTTTTGCGGCTGGAACGGATCGAGGAACGATTTGTGCTCGCCGGAGGTGTAAGTGCGACGCTCGACACCCAACTTCTCCATCGTCCCGACAAAGCCATAACCGGCCGCCGTCACACCAATGGAACCCACCAGGCTCGCCTTGTCGGCGTAGATCTGATCCGCCGCACTGGCGATGTAATAAGCACCGGAAGCGCCCAAATCAGAGATCACCGCGTAAAGCTTGGTGTCCGGATGCAGGCCGCGCAAACGGCGGATCTCGTCATAGACGTAACCCGACTGCACCGGACTGCCGCCCGGACTGTTGATTCGCAGGATGACACCTTTGACCTTCTTGTCCTCGAACGCTGCACGCAGGCTGCCGACGATATTGTCAGCGCTGGCTGGCTCCTTGTCGGCGATCATGCCGGTCACGTCGATCAGCGCGGTGTAGTTACCACTAAGGGTGGCAGCTTTTTCCATGTCCATCAGCGGCGTGAACAGGATCAACGCGCCAAACAGGTACACAAAGGTCAGCAGCTTGAAGAAAATCCCCCAGCGACGGGACCGGCGCTGCTCCTGCACGCTGGCCAGCAGGGTCTTTTCCAGCAGCTTCCAGCTTTTCTCGTCACCGCTCTCTGCGCTTGCCTTGGCGGGCGCTTTCCATTCGTCGGTCATGACATCTACCCCAGCAAAAACCTATTAAGCCCGCTGACTCAGCCAGGCATGCAATTCTGAAAAACAATCAATGGCCAGTGCCGGCTCGAACAACTTCAACGCTTCGATCGATTGCGCGCCATAGCTGACGGCCACCGAATCCATGCCGGCGTTGCGCGCCATCTGCAAATCAAAGGACGAATCGCCCACCATCAGCGCCTGCTCCGGGCGAACCTCGCAGTGAGCGAGGATCTGCTCGAGCATCAGCGGATGGGGCTTGCTGGCGGTTTCGTCGGCCGCGCGGGTGATATCGAAATAATCTTCCCAGCCGTGAGACTTCAGCACCCGATCCAGCCCGCGACGAGCCTTGCCGGTCGCAACCGCCAAGTGATAACCCTCGGCACGAAACGCTTCCATCGACTCGACCACACCTTCGAACAACGGCGAAGGCACAGCTTCCGAGGCGATGTAGTGATCAGCATAGTGCTGACGGAAGGCTACCAATTCTTCGTCGCCGATTTCCGGATACAACGTGCGAATCGCTTCCGGCAAGCCCAGACCGATGATGCCCTTGACGGCAAAATCATCGCGCAACTGGAATCCGGATCGCTCGGCCGCGACATGCATCGACTCGACAATCCGACCAATGGAATCAGCCAGCGTGCCGTCCCAATCGAAAATCAGCAGCTTGTAATCAGATGGGTGCACTCAGGCGCTCCACGGTTTTGGCCCACATCTCGTCGACCGGTGCCTGCAACTTCAGCTCACCACCATCCGGCAGCGGTACGGTCAGCATGTAGGCGTGCAGGAACAGGCGCTTTCCGCCCAGGTCACGAATCTCTTTGCTGAAGCCTTCATCGCCGTACTTGGTGTCACCGGCAATGCAATGTCCGGCGTGCAAGGTGTGGACGCGGATCTGGTGAGTCCGGCCGGTGATCGGTTTGGCTTCGATCAGGGTGGCAAAGTCGCCAAAACGACGCAGGACCTTGAACACGGTCACGGACTCCTTCCCCTCATCCTCGTCGACCTCGACCATACGCTCGCCGGAGCGCAGATTGCTCTTGCCGAGCGACGCTCGGACTTGCTTGATCGAGGCCGCCCAGTTGCCGCGAACCAGCGCCATGTAGCGCTTATCGACGCCATCGCCGCGCAATGCCGTGTGCAAGTGACGCAGCATGCTGCGCTTCTTGGCGATCATCAGCAGGCCGGAGGTGTCACGGTCGAGACGGTGAACCAGTTCGAGCTCCTTGCAATCGGGACGCAACTGACGAAAGGCTTCGATCACCCCGTAAGTCAGGCCGCTGCCACCGTGAACCGCGATGCCGCAAGGCTTGTTGATCACGATCAACGCCTTGTCCTCGAAGACAATCGAGGCTTCGAGGCGCTGGAGCAGGCCTTGGGCCAGCGGCACCGGCTCGTCGCGCTCAGGCACGCGAACCGGCGGCACGCGCACGATATCGCCCGCCTGCAGCTTGTATTCGGGCTTGATCCGACCTTTGTTCACTCGCACTTCGCCTTTGCGCAAAATGCGGTAAATCAAAGTCTTGGGCACGCCTTTGAGCCGAGCGAGAAGGAAGTTATCAATACGTTGGCCGGCATATTCCGGCGAGACCTCCAGCAGTTGTACGGCTGGGGTCGAAGGGGCAGTAGTCGTCATGGCGCGGATGATAACAATTTTTTATGGAATTGAAGCACTTAATCATTGCTGCTATAGTCGCGAACGCCGCCAAAAGTGGCCTGGACAGCGGACTAACGGTCAAAAACCGGCCCTGACCAACGCAATTCACGAGGACGAGAGGCCGTCCTACGGGGCTTTCGCTACGAAACGGTAGAGTTTGCAGTTGTAACGAGCGCAGGTGACATGAGGCCTGAAGCATGCCGCAAAGCAGAGTTTTCACTCGCCTTGCGAGCAAATATTCACGGCCAGTTCACAAAGTGCAGTCAGCTACGAACAACCCCGAGCGAACGCTTCGGAAACAACGCCTAAATTAGCCATGATGCGTGACCTCCCCTTTCGGAGCTCACGGTAAATGCCAACCCGCTGCGGATTCTGCGCGCGGCAGCACCCGAATTATCAGGGATACGTGTAGGGTGGAGATGCACAACCGCTGGACTGTGTAGCAATAGGCTTTATCAAGACGCTTCATCTCGTCCACAGCCGCTGGTTGATTCCTCCTCCTGACTGAGTGCTTAAGTAGCCACAGCAAGCAGGACGCGTACGTCGCGACGCCGGCCCAATTGGTCGGGGTTCGCTAGACACTGGAGTGTCCAACCACTCCTGACGCACCTGACACCGACCATGAGAAGTCGTGTGTGCCGAACGCCGTTTCCGGCAGCCCGGAAACCGACGGTACTACATGAAAAGAATGCTGATTAACGCAACTCAACCCGAAGAGTTGCGTGTTGCACTGGTAGATGGCCAACGCCTCTACGACCTGGACATCGAATCCGGTGCACGCGAGCAGAAAAAGGCCAACATCTATAAAGGCCGGATTACTCGCATCGAACCAAGCCTTGAGGCTGCCTTTGTCGATTTCGGCTCTGAGCGCCACGGCTTCCTGCCCCTCAAAGAAATCTCCCGCGAATACTTCAAGAAAGCCCCCGAAGGCCGCGTCAACATCAAGGACGTCCTGAGCGAAGGCCAGGAAGTCATCGTTCAGGTCGAAAAAGAAGAACGTGGCAACAAGGGCGCAGCCCTGACCACCTTCATCAGCCTGGCCGGTCGTTACCTGGTTCTGATGCCGAACAACCCGCGTGCCGGCGGTATTTCCCGTCGCATCGAAGGTGAAGAGCGCAACGAACTGCGTGAAGCCCTGAACGGCTTGGTTGCCCCAGCCGACATGGGTCTGATTGTTCGCACTGCCGGCCTGGGCCGCAGCAGCGAAGAAATGCAGTGGGACCTCGACTACCTGCTGCAACTCTGGACCGCCATCAAAGAAGCCTCGCTGGATCGCTCCGCGCCGTTCCTGATCTACCAGGAAAGCAACGTGATCATCCGCGCCATCCGTGATTACCTGCGCCAGGACATCGGCGAAGTGCTGATCGATAGCGTTGAAGCCCAGGACGAAGCCCTGACCTTCATCCGCCAGGTGATGCCGCAGTACGCCAGCAAGATCAAGCTGTACGAAGACAGCGTTCCGCTGTTCAACCGTTTCCAGATCGAAAGCCAGATCGAGACCGCTTTCCAGCGCGTCGTTGAACTGCCTTCCGGCGGCTCCATCGTGATCGATCCGACCGAAGCCCTGGTGTCCATCGACATCAACTCGGCGCGCGCCACCAAAGGCAGCGACATCGAAGAAACCGCTCTGCAGACCAACCTTGAAGCCGCCGAAGAAATCGCCCGTCAGTTGCGCCTGCGCGACATCGGCGGCCTGATCGTCATCGACTTCATCGACATGACCCCTGCCAAGAACCAGCGCGCCGTGGAAGAGAAAGTCCGCGAATGCCTGGAAGCCGACCGCGCTCGCGTGCAAGTCGGTCGCATCTCGCGCTTCGGCCTGCTGGAAATGTCCCGTCAGCGCCTGCGTCCATCACTGGGCGAAAGCAGCGGCATCGTTTGCCCGCGTTGCAACGGCACCGGCATCATCCGTGACGTTGAATCACTGTCGCTGGCGATCCTGCGCCTGATCGAAGAAGAAGCCCTGAAAGACCGCACTGCCGAAGTTCGCGCACAAGTGCCGATCCCGGTCGCTGCGTTCCTGCTCAACGAAAAACGCAACTCGATCACCAAGATCGAACTGCGCACCCGTGCCCGCATCGTCATTCTGCCGAACGATCACCTCGAAACGCCGCACTTCGAAGTTCAGCGTCTGCGTGATGACAGCCCGGAAGCCAGCATCAACCAGTCCAGCTACGAAATCGCTGCTGCCGCTGCCGAAGTCGAAGAAGTCCAGCCAGCCGCTGCGACCCGCACCCTGGTTCGCCAGGAAGCCGCGGTCAAGACTGCTCCGGCCCGCGCCAATGCGCCGGTTCCAACCGAAGTCGTCGCTGCCGCACCTGTTGCCGCACCGGCCGCCGCGCCAGAGCCAAGCCTGTTCAAAGGCCTGGTGAAGTCGCTGGTCAGCCTGTTCGCGACCAAGGAAGAGCCTGCAACTCCGGTTGTGGTTGAAAAACCGGCCGCCGAGCGTCCAGCCCGCAACGAAGAGCGTCGCAACGGTCGTCAGCAGAGCCGCAACCGTAACGGTCGCCGCGATGAAGAACGCAAGCCTCGTGAGGAACGTGCACCGCGTGAAGAGCGCGCACCACGTGAGCCACGCGAAGCCCGCGAAGAAACTCCGGCAGTCGCCCGCGAAGAACGCGCTCCACGTGAAGAGCGCGCACCACGCGCCCCTCGTGAAGAACGTGCACCGCGCGCTCCTCGCGAAGATCGCAAGCCACGTGGCGATCGTGAAGAGCGTCCGGTTCGTGAACTGCGCGAGCCTCTTGATGCTGCTCCGGCCGCTGCTGCTACTGCTACTGCTGAAGAGCGTCCAACTCGCCAGCCACGCGAAGAACGTGCTCCACGCCCACCGCGTGAAGATCGTCAGCCACGTGTAGAGCAAGCCGCTGCCGCAGTAGCTGAAGAAGAGCTGGTTACCAACGAAGAATTGCAGGAAGACGGTCAGGAAGGCGCCGAAGGCGATCGTCCACGCCGCCGCTCCCGTGGCCAGCGTCGTCGCAGCAACCGTCGTGAGCGTCAGCGCGATGCCAACGGTAATGTGATCGAAGGTTCGGAAGAATCCGAGTCCGCCGAAGGTAACGAAGCTGCCGAAACCAACGAAGCGCCAAGCGCTGCCGATCTGGCCGCAGGCCTGGCTGTTACCGCAGCCGTTGCCAGCACCGTGATCAGCGCTCCAGCCGAAGCACAGGCTAACGAGCAAGCCGAACGCGCGACTGCCGCTACCCTGGAAACTGCTCCAGTGGAAGCGCCAGTGGTTGAAGCAACGACTCCGGTCGAAGCCACCGCTGCTCCGGAAATCGAAGTGGCCTCGGTTCGTGAAGCACAGCCTGTATTTGAAGCTGCCGCTGAGCCAGTGGTTGCCGCAGAACCGGTTTTCGAAACAGCCAGCGAAACAGTGACTGAAGCTGTCCGTGAAGTTCGCGAAGAGCAAACCGCGTTCAACTGGGTTGCCGAGCCAACCGCCGCCGAAGCGCCAGAAGCCGAGGCCATGGTGTCCGAGCCAGTGGTTGCTGCTGCCGAGCCTGCTCCGGTGGTTGAAGCGCCGGTTGTTGCCGAAGTGGCCGCACCGGAAGTCGAAGCCGCCCCTGTCAGCGCCCTGACGCCAAGTGGCCGTGCGCCGAACGACCCACGTGAAGTGCGTCGCCGCAAGCGTGAAGCCGAGCGTCTGCAGAAGGAAGCCGAACTGGCTGCCACTGCTGCTCCGGCTGCTGTCGAACCAGCAACGGTTGCCGCTGAAGTCGTCGAGGCAGCACCTGCCCCGGCTGCTGAAGTCGCTGCTGCCGAACCCGCTGAATCGGTGATCGACGAAGCACCGCGCTCCGTTCAGGAAGCGGTAGAGCAACACGAGCAAGCCCTGGAAAAAGAACACGAGCCTAAACCTCTCGTCTGATTCCATCGGCCACTAAAAAGCCCCGCCTGGTGATCCAGGCGGGGCTTTTTTATGTCTGCGGTTCTGTCATTGCGGGTAGATCAATTTCTCTGGCACATCCACATCCCACAACACCCCGGGATCGCCCACTGCCACCTCGACGACTCTCGCCTGCGCAAACAACGCCTTGGCACCTCGATCACCGGACAACGCCATCAACGCCGAACCAAAACTGCGCCCAAATCCCACCGGATGCCCATACTCACCTTGATGCACCGGAACACTGACGGCGTCATCAGCAATCTCCGCCACCACCCGCTCAATACTCGACGGCAAGATAAACGGCATATCCCCCAGCACAATCAGCCAGCCGCCGAGCTGCGGACACGCCGCCACCCCGGCCGCGATGCTGTCACCCATGCCGGTCGATTCGATCAGCACAATCTCGCAGCCATAGGCCTTGGCCATGCGGATCACTTGTGGTCGATCCACAGTGGTCACCAGGACGCGCTTCTCAAGAGAGGCCGGCAAATTCACCAGCACTTGCTCGATCATCGAATGAACAGCACCCTCGCGCCCCGTACAATCCGCCACCAGCTTGTCCCTCTCGGCACCGGCCTCCTGTCGAAACCGACTGCCCTGCCCCGCTGCCAACACGATGACGCCGATGGGCTCGCTCATACCACCTCCTGCAACAGCTTCTTCTGCTTCAGTTCGACGCCGTTCTTGATCGCCACGATTTCGGCCAGCAGCGACAAGGCGATTTCCGCCGGTGTGTGGCTGCCTATGTGCAAACCGATCGGGCCATGCAGCCGAGAGATAGCCTCTTGTGACAAGCCTAGCTGAGCGAGATTTTCCCGGCGTTTGAGGCTGTTGACCCGGGAGCCCAGCGCACCGACATAAAACGCCCTGGAATCCAGGGCCGTGAGCAGCGCCATGTCATCGAGTCGAGGATCGTGGGTCAGCGCGACGATGGCCGTACGCTCGTCAGTCTGGATGCTGAGCACCGCGTCATCGGGCATGCCCGAAACAAATCGCCCGTGCTGCTCTTCCCAGCCGTAAACGAACTCGGTACGTGGATCGCAGATCAGCACTTCGAAATCCAGCAGCCGCGCCATCTCGGCGACATAACGGGACAACTGCCCGGCGCCGATCAGCAAAAGCCGCCAACGCGGGCCGTAGATGGCGCGCAATGTCTTGCCATCGAACATCAGCACATCCGTCTTGTCAGCCGGTTGCAGCATGACTTCACCCGTCTCGACACTGAGTGAGCGAGCCACGATTTCATGCGCCTCGCAGCGCGCCAGCAACTCGGCGACCCAAGCCGGATCGCTGACCCGCTCCTCGGTCAGGCGCAAGGTGCCGCCGCACGGCAAACCGAAGCGTGCCGCCTCTTCACGGGTGACGCCGTAAGTGATCAATTGCACCGGCGGCCCATCGGCGGGAATACGACCGTCGTGCAGCCGGGCAATCAAATCGTCTTCGACACAACCACCGGACACCGAGCCAATCACCACGCCATCTTCACGCAAGGCCAGCATGGCGCCAGGTGCTCGCGGCGCAGTGCCCCAGGTCTGGACCACGCTGTACAACACCACCCGCTGACCGGCGCGGCGCCATTCGAGCACGCTGCGCAGGACATTCAGATCGACGCTGTCCATCAGGCCTGCGCCTTCTGCCAACCTTGCAGCTGATAGCGAACCGGCAAGTTGCGGATGCGTTTGCCGGTGGCGGCAAAGATTGCGTTGCACAGCGCTGGCGCAATCGGTGGCACGCCCGGTTCACCGACACCGCCCAATGGCACGTTGCCTGGCGGCGTGACCAGATGAACCGCGACTTCCTTCGGCGCCAGGGACATGCGCGCCACTTCATACATGTGGAAGTTGTCCTGCTGGACCTTGCCGTCCTTGAAGCTGATTTCCCCCAGCACCGCGTTGCCCAGGCCCATGACACAGGCGCCTTCGAACTGCGCACGAATCCGCTCGGGGTTGATCTGCGGTCCGCAATCCACCGCGATGTCGGCCTTGTGCACGATCAGCGTGCCGTCGTCTTTGACTTCAACCTCAATCACCGCTGCCACATAGGTCACGAAACTGTAATGCACCGCCAGACCCAGACCTCGGCCCTTGGGCAACTCGCGGCCCCAACCGGAAGCTTTGGCGGCGGTTTCCAGTACCGTGCGCAGACGTGCGGTGTCGATCGGATAACGCTCGGGCGATTCGCCGTAGTTCCACTCTTCACTCAAGGTGCGCGGATCGATCTGCCGGTCCGGGCCGAGCAATTTGATCTGGTACTTGAGCGGATCCTGGCCGGCCTTGTGCGCCAGTTCATCGACAAAGCTCTGAATCGCAAAACCGTGAGGAATGTTCGACACCGAGCGATACCAGCCGACCCGGGTATGGACCGTCGCTTCCGGGTTTTCCAGGCGCACGTTAGGAATCGCGTAAGCCATGTTGGTAAAGCCCATGCCCAGCTCGAAGGCCGCCTCATGATTCATGCCCGGCGCAAACAACGCAGTGATGCTTGGCGCCACGGTGCGGTGCAACCAGCCGGACGGCAGGCCGTCCTTGTTCAGGCTGGCTTTCAGGTACTCGGCCGACACCGTGTGGAAATAGGAGCAGTGGATGTCGTCTTCACGGGTCCATTGCACCCGCAGTGCCTTGCCGGGGAATTCCTTGGCAAGGATTGCGGCTTCAATGATGAAGTCCGGTTTGGATTTACGACCGAAACCACCACCGAGCAAGGTGACGTTGAAGGTGACGTTATCGAACGGAATACCGAGGCGCTCGCCAATTCGTTCGCGAGTGACTTGGGGTGCCTGGCTTGGAGCCCAGGCTTCGCACACACCGTCCTTGAAGCGGGCGATGGCGACCATCGGTTCCATTGGCGCCTGCGTCAGGTGCGGCAGGTAATAGGATGCTTCGAGTGTGCTGTCGGCGCTGCCCATCGCGTCATCGATGTTGCCGGTATTGCGCACCACTTTGCCGGATTTGAGGGATGCTGCCTCAATTTCCTTGCGGTAGGCGATCGAGTCGTAACTGGCGTTGGGGCCATCGTCCCACTCGATTTTCAGCGCTTCGCGGCCCTTGATCGCCGCCCAGGTATTGCTGGCCACCACGGCCACGCCGCCCAGCGGTTGAAACTCCAACGGCAGTGGACGATCTTCGATCTGAATGACCTTGATCACGCCCGGGACTTTCATCGCGGCGCTGGAGTCGACGGACTTAACCTTGCCGCCGTACACCGCAGGACGTGCAATGGTGGCGTAGAGCATGCCGTCGAAATGTACATCTGCACCGTAAATAGCGCGGCCATTGACGATGTCGGCACCGTCGATAGCCTTGGTGCCTTCCTTGCCGATATAGCGGAATTCCGACGGCTGCTTGAGCCGCAGGCTGTCACGCGCCGGTACCGCCAGCGCACCGGCCGCGGCGGCCAAAGCGCCGTAACCCAGCTCACGACCGGTCGGTTGGTGAATGACTTTATGCAGTTGCGCTCGGCATTCGCTGACCGGCACCTTCCACTGTTCGGCTGCCGCTTGTTCAAGCATGGTCCGCGCGGCAGCACCGCAGCGACGCATCGGCTCGTACCAGTGGCGCATGCTGCGCGAGCCATCGGTGTCCTGGTTGCCGAAGCGCACTTCGTCGCCCGGCGCCTGTTGCACCTTCATCATCGCCCAGTCGGCTTCCAGCTCATCGGCCACCACCATCGTCAGGCTGGTGCGCACACCCTGGCCCATTTCCGAACGGTTGCAGACCACGGTCACCATGCCGTCGGCGGCAATGCTGACGTACACCTTGGGATCGTCGATCCAGCCGTTGGGCATGCCATCGGCGCCGAATGTCTTCTCTTTCTCGGCAGCGAAAGCGTCTTGCCAGCCCCAGCTCGCAACCAGTACCAGCGCACTGGTGGCGCTAACGCCTTTGAGGAAACCGCGACGACTGAGGTTGCTCAGCGCGAAATCATTCGGTAGCTGGCTCATGCCTTGGCCTCCTTCAGGTGAGTGGATGCCTGGCGGATGGCGGTCTTGATGCGGTTGTAAGTGCCGCAGCGGCAAATATTGCCGACCATTGCCTCTTCGATCTGTTCGTCGCTGGGGTTCGGGTTGGTCTTGAGCAGCGCCGTGGCGGACATGATCTGCCCGCCCTGACAGAAACCGCACTGGGCCACGGCGGTGTCGAGCCAGGCTTGCTGGACGACTTGCCCGATCGGGTCGTTGTGCAACTCGTCGATGGTGGTGACATTCTGCCCGTTCACGGAACTGATCGGCGTGATGCACGCCCGCGCAGGCTGACCGTCGATATGAATCGTACAGGCACCGCACAGCCCCATGCCGCAGCCGAATTTCGTGCCTGGATGGCCGCCCGCTACATCGCGAATAGCCCACAGCAGCGGCATCTCGTCCGACACATCCATTTTGTAGTATTGACCGTTAAGCTTCAGGGTATTCATGGGCACGCCCGCATAGTTATTGGTTATGGGGTCGAGCAATCTGCCGCCTGGTGTTGGCGGTTGGCATCACGCAGATCGGCTCAGGCTAATGAGGCTCTCTTATGCGGACGATAGCGTCTGCATCGGGCCTTTGATGGAGCAAACGTTTGCATCGTTAGGTGGCTAAGTTAACCCAGCATTAACAAAAAAGCCCTGCACCGTTAAACGTGTGCAGGGCTTTGAAATCAGTCTTGAAAGCGTAGCTTCAATACCGATTGGGCTCCATTTCCAGGTCGACATGGAAACGTTCCGAAATGTCTTTCTGAATGCGTTGCGCCAGGTTCAGCAATTGCAGACCGGTCGCGTTGCCGTAGTTGACCAGCACCAACGCCTGCAATTTATGCACGCCGACATCGGCGTCACGGAAACCTTTCCAGCCGGCCCGCTCGATCAGCCACCCCGCTGCCAGTTTCATTTGCCCGTCGGGTTGCGCGTAGGCCACCAGATCCGGATATTCACCTTTGAGTTGCGCGACAAGCGCCGCTGGCACCAAAGGATTCTTGAAGAAGCTGCCGGCATTGCCAAGCACCGCCGGGTCCGGGAGCTTTTCGTTGCGGATGCTGCAAATCGCCTGACTGACATCAGTGGCTGTCGGATGATCGATACCTTGCTCGGTCAGGCGCTGGCGCACCGGGCCGTACTCCAGATGCAGGTGCGCGGCGCGGTCCAGGATGAAACGAACCCGCAGGATCAACCAACGCCCCGGTTCCTGCTTGAACAGGCTGTCGCGGTAGGCGAAGTTGCATTCTTCCAGGGTGAAATCCCGCAAGTCGCCGGTCTGACGATCCAGCGCGGTCAGGCCGGCGAACACATCCTTGATCTCCACGCCATAAGCACCGATGTTCTGCATCGGTGCCGCACCGACGGTGCCGGGGATCAGACTGAGGTTTTCCAGGCCCGACAAACCCTGCGCCAAGGTGTGCTGCACGAACGGATGCCAAGGCTCGCCGGCCTCGGCTTCGATCACGACCTTGCTGCCGTCATCGCTCAGGATGCGAATCCCGCGCGTGGCCATGCGCAGCACCAGCGACTGGATATCGGCCGTCAGCAGCAGGTTGCTGCCACCGCCAATCACCAGCAGCGGCACATCATGTTCCTCCGCATAGGCCAGGGCTTCACGCACGTCGGCATCGCTGTGGGCTTCGGCAAACAGCCTGGCCTTAACGTCGACACCAAAGCTGTTGAACGGTTTGAGCGAAACCTGGGCGTGCACCTGCAAACTCATAACCGTCCCTTCAATTCGATCACCAGCAAATCACTGGCGCGCTCGATCAGGTCCAGCACCTGCTCGAAGCCTTGGTCGCTGTCGTAGTACGGATCCGGCACTTCATCGATGTCTGACTGGTAGCGACGCAGGAACAGGTCCAGCTCGGCCTTGCCCCTGGCCGGTTGCAAGGCCTTGAGGTTGCGCAGGTTGCTGTGGTCCATCGCCAGAATCAGGTCGTAGGTGGCGAAATCGGCGCGGGACACTTGCTGGGCGCGCTGGGCGGACAGGTCATAACCGCGCAGTTTCGCCGCAGCCTGGCTGCGCTTGTCCGGGGACTTGCCGACGTGCCAGTCACCGGTGCCAGCGGAGGCGACTTCGATTTGATCGGCCAGCCCCGCTTCGCGCAGTTTGTGTCGCAACACGCCTTCTGCCGTGGGCGAACGGCAGATGTTGCCCAGGCAGACAAACAAAACCCGCATCAGGCCTCCAGCAGGCGACGAACGCGCTCAAGGTCTTCAACGGTATCGACGCCGGTGGGCGGTGCGATCAGCGCGTCGGCGACGTGAATCCGCACGCCGTGCCACAGGGCACGCAGCTGTTCCAGGGATTCGGTATTTTCCAGCCAGCATGGGCCCCAGCTGACGAAGTCATGCAGGAAACCGGCGCGGTAGGCATAGATGCCAATGTGCCGGCGATACGGCACGCCTTCCGGCAATTGCTCGCGGCTTTTGGCGAACGCGTCCCGGGCCCACGGCAACGTGGCACGACTGAAGGTCAGCGCCAGGCCATTAAGGTCGCTGACAACCTTGACCACGTTGGGGTTAAACAGGGTTTCCACGTCTTCGATCGGCTCAGCCAACGTGGCCATGCGCGCTTCGGTGTGGGCGGCCAGGTTGGCGGCAACCTGATCGATCACGCTCGGCGGGATCAACGGTTCGTCACCCTGGACGTTGACCACAATGGCGTCGGGCGCCAGGCCCAGCTTCGCGGCGACTTCGGCCAAACGGTCGGTGCCGGAATTGTGATCTTCGCGGGTCAGCACCACTTCAGCGCCAAACCCGTTGCAGGCCTCGACGATGCGCGCATCGTCAGTGGCAACCACCACGCGCTGAGCACTGCTTTTGCTCGCCTGTTCCCAGACGTGCTGGATCATCGGCTTGCCGGCGATCAGGAGCAGCGGTTTGCCCGGCAAACGAGTGGAGGCATAACGCGATGGAATGACAACGGTAAAGGCTGTGGTCATTTATCCAGACGCTCGTCGGTGGTCAGGGTGCGGGCTTCGGTTTCGAGCATCACCGGGATGCCGTCGCGAATCGGGTAAGCCAGGCCTGCGCCCTTGCTGATCAGCTCGGTTTTGTCGGCACTGAGCTTGAGCGGGCCTTTGCAGACCGGGCAAGCGAGGATATCGAGCAATTTGGTGTCCATGAGCATTCCCTGGATAAAAACGGATTTAAGGCAAAAGACGAGCCGGCAACAGGCGCATCAGCTGCGTATCGAACCAGGCCACGAAGGCCGGCGATGGCGCAGCATCGACCGCCAGGTACCACCAATCGGCGGCGGCGAAGGCACGGCACTTCACCGCGTCCTTTTCGGTCATCACCAACGGCAATGACGGTGTGAAATTCAAGGCCTGCACGCTGTATTCGGCGTGGTCGGCAAACGCATGCGGGACTGGTTGCCAGTGTAGCGTTTCGAGGGTTGTGAAGAAACGCTGCGGGTTGCCGATCCCGGCCACGGCGTGCAGCGCCTGGCCTGCGGGAAAGTGATCGAGGGGACGCCGCTCGCCGCTTCGCAGATTGACCAGTTCGGTGGGTTGAAGCTGGAAGGCAAAACCGCCTTCGCGATCGTCATCGGCACCGTTGTACAGCACCGCGTCGACGCTTTGCAGGCGCTCGGCCGGCTCACGCAACGGCCCGGCGGGCAGACAGCGCTGGTTGCCCAAACCTCGGGCGGCGTCGATCAGTACCAGCTCCAGGTCGCGGGCCAGACGGTAATGCTGCATGCCGTCGTCGGACAGGATCAGGTCCAGCGGTTCACTCGCCAGCAGGGCTTTGACGGCGCTGCTGCGGTCCGGGTCGATCATCAACGGAACGCCGGTGCGCTGGACGATCAAGAGCGGTTCGTCGCCTGCGATATCGGCGCTTTGATCCGCCTCGACTCGCCAAGGCAGTTGCGGCGGTTTGGCGCCGTAACCTCGGCTGACCACGCCAACCCGCAAACCGCTGCGCTGGCAGTGCTGGATCATCCATAGAATCAGTGGCGTCTTGCCGGTGCCGCCGACGGTGATGTTACCGACTACGATCAGCGGCACCGGCGGTTGATAGATCTCGCCCTCACCCGCCAGAAAACGCTTGCGTTTGTTCATGACCACGCGCCGATACAGCCACTCCAGCGGCTGCAACAGCTTCAAGGCCGGATGACCTTGGTACCATGCGGCGAGCAAGCGATCGGACATGGCCATCAGGGCGCGGGCGGCGCCGCCTCGACAGTGGTCATGCGCAGGTGGCTGAAACCGAGTTTACCGGCGGCGTCCATGGCGGTGATGACGGACTGATGCTGAGTCTTGCCGTCGGCGCTGATGGACAGCGGCAGGTTGGTGTCGCCACTGGATTCTTTCTGCAGCGCATCCATCAGGGTCGCCAGGTCGTTCTTGGGCAATACCTGATTATTCACCGAGAAGGCGCCTTCGGCACTGATGGCAACGTCCAGATGCTTGACCTGCTGGTCTTCGGCAGGCGAACCGCTGACCGCTTCCGGCAGATCAACGCGCAACTGGGTTTCACGGGTAAACGTGGTGGTGACAACGAAAAACAGCAGCAGGATAAACACCACGTCAATCAGCGACGCGAGGTTGATGTCTACATTCTCCCGTTGCTTGCGGCGGAATTTCACGCTTTGCTCCCATTCAGGTCAACATCACGGTCGCCCTGCACCACCTCGACAAGCTTGATCGCTTCCTGCTCCATGCCCACCACCAGTTCATCGATCCTGCGTTGCAGGAACCGGTGGAAGAATACCGCCGGGATGCCGACCATCAGGCCTGCGGCCGTAGTAATCAGGGCCTTGGAGATACCACCGGCCAACACGGCAGCGTTAGTGGTCATGCCCGAACCCATGAATGCGCTGAAGATATCGATCATGCCCAACACCGTCCCCAACAGACCCAGCAACGGGGCCATGGCGGCGATGGTGCCCAGCGCATTGATGTAGCGTTCGAGCTCGTGAACCACTCGCGCGGCGGCTTCTTCTATGCACTCTTTCATGATCTCGCGACCATGCCTGGAGTTGGCCAGGCCGGCAGCCAGGATTTCGCCCAGCGGCGAGTTGGCGCGCAGTTCCTTGAGTTTGTCCTTATTGAGTTGTTTGTCCTTGATCCAGACCCAGACCTGCCCGAGCAAATGCTCCGGGGTCACACGGCTGGCTCGCAGGGTCCAGAGACGTTCGGCGACGATCGCCATGGCTGCGATGGAACTCAGAATGATCGGTATCATCATCCATCCGCCGGATTTGACCAATTCCCACACAGTGACAGTCCCCTCGAAAAAGTGCGCCACTCTAACATAGGGGGTCGGCGCACCGAAAACCGCGATGTCGCATCCGGTCGGGCTTTAATCACTCCGGTTATTGCACAGAGCGCCAGAAACGCCGTTCTTGACGCATCGTCCATGGCGGCTTGAAGCGTCCCAGTTGCAGACGGATGGCACCCTGTTCGGCGCTGTCATGGATCGACATGCCACGCTTTCGATAGCGCGCCATGATCGTGGGATGGGGATGACCGAATGAATTGCCCTGGCCGCGGGAGATCAGCACTGCTTTGGGTTGCAGCCCGGTAAGCAGCGCCATGGAAGATGAGCTGCGACTGCCGTGGTGCGGTGCCTGCAACCAATCGGTGGTGACGGCGAGTGGACTGTCGAGCAGTGCCCGCTCGGCTACGGTGTCTATATCACCGGTCAATAACAGACGCTCACCGTTGGCTTCTATCTGCAGGACGCAGGATTTTTGATTGCTGTCGCTGGCCGAAGACCACTGCCAGAGCTGGAACCTCACATCATCCCAGACCCATTGCTTGCCGCTCTCGCAGCCTTCTGCCTGCAATTCGGCCGGCAGCGCCAGGGGATCGCCACTGACCACCCGTTTCACCGGCAGGCCATTGGCAACGGCCCGGGCGCCGCCCGCATGATCGGCGTCAGCATGGCTGATCAACATCAAATCGAGTCCATTCACGCCCAGTTTGCGTAAAGTCGGCAGCACCACCCGCTCGCCCAGGTCGAAATCGCCGAAACGTGGCCCGGTGTCATACAACAGTGTGTGATGACGGGTGCGCACCAGGATGGCCAAACCCTGGCCGACATCCAGCTGCCAAACTTCGGCGATGCCTTCAGGCAAGACCTGCCGGGGTGGAAAAACCAGCAACAACAGCATCGGCCAACCCAACGAGCGAAACGGCACACCCCGAGGCATTAATAGTAGAAAGGCACCGAATGTGCCGAGTGCCCATATCCACAACGGGATGGCCACCGGCACCCACGCGGGTAAATACCCGGCCATCAGCGTCAGGCCCTTGAACAAGAGGTCGATCAAACCTCCTGCCAACCACAGCAACCCTTCGCCCACGTAAGGAAGGGGTAAAAACAACGTACCCAGCAATGCCGGAGGCAGCACGACCAGGCTGATCCACGGCACCGCGAGCAAATTGGCCACCGGCCCGCTGAGACTGATCGGCAACCCGAGCACCAGCAGCAACGGGCACAGACCAATCGCGATCAGCCATTGGGCACGGGTCCACGTTTGCCACCAACGCCATGGGCCCAGCCGACCACCGAAGGTGAAGATCAACACCGCCACCGCCGCGAACGACAGCCAGAAACCCGGTTGCAGACTCGCCAGCGGATCCAGCAGCAAAACACCGTCGAGCGCCAGCAACAACGGCCACCAGGCGCCGAGGTGACGAAATCGCAGGCGCCACAACAGCACCAGACCGATCATCACGCAGGCCCGCCGCACCGGCACCTCGAAACCGGCCAGCAGCCCATAACCGAGAGCGGCCGCGAACGCGAGTCCACAGGCCCACGGCAGCCAAGGCAAGCGTTTCGGCCACAGGCCATAACGGGTCAGCCCGGCAATCAACAGATACACCAGCCCTGCCAACAACCCGATGTGTTGTCCGGAAATCACCAACAGATGGACGGTGCCGGTGTCTTGCAGCACCTGCCAGTCTTCGCGACTCAGTCCGGCGCCATCCCCCAGCACCAACGCCGTCAGCGCTCCCGTTCGTCCCTGGGCATCCACGGACTGCAAGCGCTGACGGATGCCGTCGCGCCAGGCCCATTGGGCTTCCTTGAGCCGCTCGCCAGCCTTGACCGTCCCGGTAGCGCCGATGCGTTGCGCCAACAGCCAGGCGTCGTAATCGAAGGCATGGGGATTGAGCAGCCCCGCAGGACGCTTCAACTTGACCGCCAGTCGCCAATGTTCGCCGCTCTTGACCGGCGGCCCGTCATACCAGGCCAGGCGCAGAAGTTTCGGCACCTTCCCATGTCGCGACCGGGCGTCCGCCAACTCGAAACGCACGACGGCCTCATTGATCTGCGGCAATCCCGTCACCCGACCTTCGACCCAACGGGTTTCGCTATCGAGGCTCATCGGCAGCCGATCATCCAGCGCCCACTGTGCATTCGCGCACGCCCAACTGAATCCGAACAGGAAAAACGCCAACGGATAAGTCCTGAACGGCAGCGCCATCAATCCCATGACTGGCAACAACAGCCACAACCAGACCGGCGGTAGTACCGGTAAAAAACGCAAGATCAACAGACCCAACGCCAGCGCCATCATCCCTGTGCGCATACGCCCGTCCTTGAGAGTCCCCTCTTAGGCATAGCCGGCTAATCGCACAGGCATCGTTATTAATTGTCACAAAGTCTGAATGGGCGGTTCATAGAATCCAGACATACTTGCCGCCTTAACCGACCGAGAAGCCTTATGCCCCGGCGCTTATTCAAACGTTACATGCCAGACCCGATCATCATCAGGGAACACAAGTCGTTACGCTTTCTCGGCACCCTGCTGCATGACCCGAACCTCTGGCACCTCAACCGCCATTCCGTCGCACGGGCCATGGCTGTGGGTCTGTTCGCGGCGTTCCTGCCAATTCCATTGCAGATGCTGCTCGCCGCCATTCTCGCCATCATGGTGCGCGGCAACATGCCGATTGCGGTCAGCCTGGTCTGGCTGACCAACCCGATCACCATGCCGGCGGTGTTCTTCTGCACTTACCAGACGGGGGCCTGGCTGATGGACGTTCCCACCCGCCATTTGCCGGACGAGCTGACCTGGGAATGGATCAGCGGCGAACTCTCGACTCTTTGGCAGCCGTTTTTACTCGGCTCGGTGGTGACGGGACTGGTGCTCGGCGCGCTCGCCTATTGCCTGACCATGATGTACTGGCGCTGGTGGGTGGGGCGGCAGTGGCGGCGGCGCAAGAAAAAGCGAATGCAGTAAACGCAAAACGGCCTCCACAGTGGGAGGCCGTTGTTTTTTGTGGTGTCTGGACTGACGCCATCGCGAGCAGGCTCGCTCCCACAGGGGATCCAGTGTGGGAGCGAGCCTGCTCGCGAAGAAGGCGATGCGGTCGTCCTTTTAGGTACGCATCCCGCGTCCACTGACCTGCAGCCGTGCGCAACCGATGTACAACACCACGGTCGCCACCAGCATGAAGGTGATCGCCACGCTGATCCTAATGTCCGAAACGCCAAGAATGCCGTAACGGAAGGCGTTGACCATGTGCAGCACCGGGTTGGCCAGGGACACGGTCTGCCAGAACGGTGGCAGCAAGGAGATCGAGTAGAACACCCCGCCCAGGTAGGTCAGCGGTGTCAGCACAAACGTCGGGATGATCGAGATGTCATCGAAGTTGCGCGCAAACACGGCGTTGATGAAGCCCAGCAGCGAGAAAATCGTCGCCGTCAGCACCACCACCAGAATGGTCACGCCCAGGTGATGCACCTGCAAGTCGGTGAAGAACAGCGACAGCAGGGTCACGATGAGCCCGACCATCAAGCCGCGCAGCACGCCGCCCAGGGTGTAGCCGATCAGAATCGTATGCGGCGACACGGGCGACACCATCAATTCTTCGATGGAACGCTGGAACTTGCTGCCGAAGAAACTCGAGACCACGTTGCCGTAGGAGTTGGTGATCACCGACATCATGATCAGCCCCGGCACGATGTACTCCATGTAGGTGAAGCCACCCATGTCACCGATCTGCCGGCCGATCAGATTGCCGAAGATCACGAAGTACAGAACCATGGTGATGGCCGGCGGCAGCAGCGTCTGCGGCCAGATCCGGGTAAAGCGTTTGACCTCTCGGTAAACGATGGTGTTGAGGGCAACGAGGTTGGGTTGCAGCTCGGAACTCATACCGCCACCTTCGACAGATTTTTCTCCACCAGGGACACGAACAACTCCTCGAGGCGATTGGTTTTGTTACGCAGGCTCAACACTTCGATGTTCTGCTGCGCCAATTGGGTGAACAGCGCGGTGATGCCCATGGCCTTGTCGACCTGAACTTCAAGGGTGTGGCTGTCGAGCAGCTTGGTCGGGTAACCGAGCAACTGCGGCGCGGTTTGCAAAGTGTTTTTGAGGTCGAGCAGGAACGTTTCCACATGCAGTTGGCCGAGCAACTGTTTCATGCTGGTGTTCTCGACGATGGTGCCGTGGTCGATGATGCCGATGTTGCGGCACAACTGCTCAGCCTCTTCCAGGTAGTGGGTGGTGAGGATGATGGTGATGCCTTTCTTGTTCAGCTCGGTGAGGAACGTCCACATCGAGCGACGCAGTTCGATGTCCACACCCGCCGTCGGTTCGTCGAGGATCAGCAAGCGCGGTTCGTGAACCAGCGCACGGGCGATCATCAGTCGACGCTTCATGCCGCCAGACAGTGAACGCGACGGCGTATCGCGCTTGTCCCACAGGCCCAGTTGGGTCAGGTACTGCTCGGCGCGTTCCTTGGCGATTTTCGGCGGGATGCCGTAATAACCGGCCTGGGTCACGACGATATCGAAGGTTTTTTCGAACTGGTTGAAGTTGAATTCCTGAGGTACTACGCCGATGGAGCGCTTGAGCTGCGCAGGATTCTTGTCCAGGTCGTGACCGAAGATATTCACCGTCCCGCTGGTCTTGTTCACCAGGGTCGAGAGGATGCCGATGGTGGTGGATTTTCCGGCGCCGTTAGGGCCGAGCAATGCGAAAAAGTCACCTTCGGCGACGTCCAGATCGATACCACTCAGGGCCTGGAAACCGTTGCCGTAGGTTTTGGTTAGCTGCCGGATGGACAGAGCGGAACTCATATCGGATTTACGCACCAAGAAGGGAAGAAAGGGACAAATAAGGGCGGGCGGCGACTGATACAACCGCGGCGCACGAGCGCAATGGTGCTTGTCGCCGCCACACAAGTACAGTCAAGTGTGTCGATAGTGAGTATTAAGTCAACGCGGTCATAACGGCTTTCTGATACGCCGGACGCTGTTTCAGCCGTGCATACCAGGCTTGCAAATGAGGCTGCGGCGCGCGCTCGATCGGCATCTCGAACCAGGCATAAATGAAACTGCCCAGAGAAATGTCGCCCATGCCAATCTCATCGCCGGACAGGTATGGTTGGGTCGCCAGCGCCTGATCAGCCATCGACAGCAGGCCATCGCACTCCTTGATCGCGGCGTTGATTGCGGGCCAGTCCTGTTGACTTTCCGATGTACGTAACACGCCCCAGAACACCGTGCGGAACGGGCCGGCAAAACTTGAAGTGGTCCAGTCCATCCACTTGTCGGCCGAAGCCCGGGCCTGCAGATCCTCTGGATACCAGGCCGTGCCGTTGGCGTGGCGAGCCATCAGGTAACGCACGATGGCGTTGGATTCCCACAGCACGAAACCCTCGTCTTCAATCACCGGCACGCGACCATTGGGGTTCATCGCGCGATACTGCGGCGTATCGACTACACCAAAGGCGCCGCCCGCATCGATGGCTTCATAGGCCAGGCCCAGCTCCTCGGCGGCCCACAACGGCTTTCTGACATTCGACGAGTTTTTCCGACCCCAGATCTTCAGCATGACCGCCTCTTTATGGATGAATGCGCAGGCAGCATACGCCGGATCAGGCGCGACTCAAATCGCTCTGCATGTCACCCAGCAGCGCGGGCAGTGTGTCGCTGAACAGATGCGGATAGCACTTCTCGAGGTGCTCGAAAAAGAACGATTCAGGCACGTCGGTGAACTGGCCGTGGTCGATCAGGTATTCCATCAATTGCTCGCCGTCGCGATTGAACGGATGGAAAACGCTGTCGTTGATGCCGTCGAATTCAAGTGGTGCGACATTGAACAGTTCGCACAAGCCTTGGTTGAACGCTGGCGTGGCTTTTACCCAGCGGCCGTTCAGATACAGCTCCGTATAGCCGTGCATGGCGAACACATCGCTCTTGAGCAACTCGAGCAACCGCGGCGTCGATAAATGATTGCGCACGTCCGCCAGGCCGATACGCGCAGGGATCGCGCAATGTCGGGCGCACCCGGCCAGCAGCGTGGCTTTGGGCACGCAATAACTCTCCCCCGCTGCCAACGCATAACTGCCGCGCAAGGTATCCGGGACGCGACTGAAGGTGTAAGGGTTGTAACGCACGGCTTCGCGCACGGCGTAATAGAGATTGATCGCCTGCTCTAGAGGATCGCGACGGCTGCCGCGATGTTTTTCGGCGAACTCCACCACCGACGGGTGGTCACTATCGATGAAGCGGCCGGGACTCAGATACTCGTGCATGAGAACAATCTCCTGGGGAAGCCACGAGTCTAGCGACACGTTCAGCACAGAGATAACGACGTTTCGGCCAAACATGGACGCTTTGCCGCCCGCCCAACGAACGATTTCCCTGGCCTGTTGCCCACCGGACCTACAAAACTCATCCATGGTTTCCCACGAATTCAATCACATCGCTCTGACCACCCTGTTTTGCGGATGCCGTCTAAGCTCTGAAAGTTGGTTTTGCCCTAGTTTCACGGAGGATTAAATATGCTGCTGTTGTGGATACTGGTTCTGGTTGTCGGGATTGCGTATTTAGCCCACCGTCGTATCGCCCCACTGCCCGCCCTGTGTGTCGTTGCCGTTTACGTGGTGGCGATGGGCGCTTTCAGCCGCGCGCCCGGCTGGTTGCTGCTGGTTCTCTGGGTGTTGATCGCGGCTGTCGCAGCGCCCTTGTTGCTCCCCGACCTGCGCCGTAAGTATTTCAGTGCGCCGCTGTTCAGCTGGTTCCAGAAAACCCTGCCGCCGATGTCGGAAACCGAACGCGATGCGATCGATGCCGGCACCGTGTGGTGGGACGGCGAACTGTTCAGCGGTCGCCCGGACTGGAACAAACTGCTGTCCTATCCAAAAGCACAGCTGAGCGAAGAGGAACAGGCCTTTATCGACGGCCCGACCGAAGAACTCTGCGCCATGGTCAGCGACTGGCAGATCGGTCAAACCATGGACCTGCCGGCCGAAGCCTGGACCCACATCAAGGAAAACGGCTTCTTCGCCCTGATCATTCCCAAGGAGTTCGGCGGCAAGGGTTTCTCCGCCTATGCCCACTCCCAGGTGGCGATGAAACTGGCAACCCGCAGCGGCGACCTCGCGTCCACCGTGATGGTCCCCAACTCCCTCGGCCCCGCGGAATTGCTGCTGCATTACGGCACCGACGAACAACGCAACCATTACCTGCCACGACTGGCGCGTGGCGATGACATCCCGTGTTTCGCATTGACCGGTCCACTGGCCGGCTCTGATGCCGGCGCCATGCCCGACACCGGGGTGATCTGCAAAGGTGAATGGGAAGGCAAGGAAACCCTCGGTCTGCGCTTGAACTGGGAAAAGCGTTACATCACGCTCGGCCCGGTCGCCACCCTCCTCGGCCTGGCCTTCAAGGCCTACGACCCGGATCACTTGTTGGGCGACGAAGTCGATTTAGGCATCAGCCTCGCGCTGATCCCAACTGATACCGCCGGGGTTGAAATCGGCCGCCGCCATCTGCCGTTGGGCGCTGCATTCATGAACGGCCCGAACTCCGGCAAAGATGTCTTCGTACCGTTGGAGTTCCTCATCGGCGGCCAGGAAATGCTCGGCAAAGGCTGGATGATGCTGATGAACTGCCTGTCGGTCGGGCGTTCGATTTCGTTGCCAGCGGTCGGCACCGGCGCCGCCAAGTTCACCAGTCTGGTGACCGGCCAGTACGCTCAGGTCCGTGAACAATTCAATGTTCCACTGTCGGCCTTCGAAGGTATTCAGGAAGCGATGGCCCGTATCGGCGGCAACGCCTGGATGATGGACGCCGCGCGGATGCTCACCGCCAATGCAGTGGATTTGGGCGAGAAGCCATCGGTGCTGTCGGCGATTCTCAAGTACCACCTCACTGAACGCGGCCGCGAGTGCATCAGCCACGCCATGGATGTTCATGGCGGCAAGGCAATCATCATGGGGCCGAACAACTACCTCGGTCGCAGCTGGAATGGCGCGCCGATTTTCATCACCGTGGAAGGCGCGAACATTCTATCGCGCAACCTGATGATCTTCGGTCAGGGAGCAATTCGCTGCCATCCCTTCGTACTGAAAGAAATGGCCCTCGCCGGCCGTGAAGACAAGGATCAGGCACTCATAGAATTCGACGGCTTGCTACTCAAACACATCGGTTTTGCCGTGAGCAATGCTGCCAGCACGCTGGTGCTGAACCTCGGCTTCGGTCACTTCGAACACGCTCCGGGAGACAAGCTCAGCCAGAGTTATTTCCGTGCGCTCAACCGTCAGGCTGCCGCGTTCGCCATGCTGGCTGACCTGAGCATGATGTTGCTGGGCGGCGAACTGAAACGACGCGAACGCCTGTCGGCGCGTCTGGGGGATGTACTCAGCAACATGTACCTCGCCTCCGCCGCACTCAAGCGTTACCACGACCTCGATTCACCGGAGCACATGGCACCGCTGTTTACCTGGGCCATGGAAGAAAGCCTGGGTCAGTCGGAACGAGCGCTGGATGAACTGCTGAGCAACTTCCCGAACAAGGTGTTGGGTTGCCTGTTGCGGGTGATCGTGTTCCCGTTCGGGCGTCGTCACAAAGGGCCATCGGACAAACTCGGCGCCGAAGTGGCGGCGGTGATCGGTCGCGCCAAGGGCGATCCGACCCTGGAAGAGTTGCTCGGCGGTTGCTACCGGCCGCAATCCACTGATGACCCGGTCGGCGCCCTGCAACATGCATGTAACCTGCTGAGTGCCGCGCAACCGCTGCGCAAAAAGCTTCATGTCGCGCTCAAAAGCGGCCAGGTCAAACCGGTCGCCGGGGAACACGTCATCGATGCAGCGCTTGAGGCTGGCGTGTTGCAGCCCGGGGAAGCGCAGACCTTGCGTGACGCCGAAGCGGCGCGGCGCAAGGTGATTGATGTCGATGATTTCGACAAAGAGGAGCTGGCGCTGGCAGACGGAAAGGTCCGCTGATCCATGTTGTACTCTCCACCATGTAAAAACGGGCGCAGGGGCTTTATACTCCCGCGCCCGTTTTGCTCTTGAGGACTTATCTCGTGTCCAATGTCGTTGCCGATCATCTTGTCTTGCTCGACCACCTGCGCAGCATCCTGGTCGCCGTAGGTGAGGCCGAACAGGTTCCCGAAGAAAGCCATGCCTTGTTCCTGGAGCGCTTCGACGAACTGCGTGCGTTGCTGCCGGTCGACCCGATCGAAAGCCAATACCTGGGCCAGGACATTCTGTGCCAGGTGATCACCCGCTACCCGCAAATCGCTCACCTGGTCCCGCGCGACCTGCTGTGGTACTTCGCCGGTGACTGCCTGCATTACATGCCCGACGATGAAATCGACGTGTACCAGGCGCTGGAAGAACGTCGTTTCGAAGCCGAACAAAACGACGAACCGTTCGACTGGAACCAGGAAAAACAGCTGCTGGCGATGTCGAAAGACGACAGCAAACACTGATCCCCGGTCAGAAATACAAAAGGCCCGCATGGTTGAACATGCGGGCCTTTTTTTGATCTTCGCTTCAGAGCAATCCATCACTCTCCGGCAACTCATACTCTACCGCGACCTTACCCGAGCCACTCAACTTGCCAGGCTTGCTCAGGGTCGGTTCCTTTTCCAGGCACTCCACCAGATAGTCGATCAGCACCCGTAACTTCGGTGGCAAATAACGGGTCGGCGAATGCAGCAGCCAGGCACCGCCGTGGTAAGACGCCAGAAAGGTCCAGTCCGGCAACACCTGCACGATCAGTCCCTGCTCCAGCGCATAACGTGCGGTGAAATACGGCAGGCTGCCAATCCCGATGTGCTGCAACACTGCGCCCAACCGCACGCCGGTGTGATTGGCCGCATAACGTCCGCGCACGCCAACGGTTACAGCCTTGGTGCCTTTCTTGAATTTCCAGCGTGCATCGCTCGGCGTTTCGCCCAGATAGATGCAGCTGTGGTTGAGCAAGTCGTGGGGATGGGTCGGTGTGCCGTGTTCGGCCAGGTATTGCGGCGTTGCACAGAGCATATGATCGATGGTCAGCAATTGCCGCCCGACCAGTCCAGCAGGTGGCCGATCTGTAATACGAATCGCCAGATCAACGTTGTCGTCGATCAAATCCACCTGGCGGTCCTCGAGCAACAACTCCACGTCCACTTTGGGATAGCGACGCAAAAATTCCGGCATATGCGGATGAATCACGAAACGCCCCACCGCCTTCGGCACACTGACGCGCACCAGTCCTTCCGCTTCATGGGTGAACTGGCCGCTGATTTCCATCACCGATTTGGCTGCGCTGACCATCTCCTGGCAGCGCTTGAACACCTCTTCGCCACCGTCGCTCAAGCGCAACTTGCGCGTGGTTCTCTGCAGCAAACGGGTGGCAAGCGCCTTCTCCAAGCGCGAAATGCTGCGACTGACCGCCGAGGGTGAAGAACCCAACTGTCGAGCAGCCTCGGAGAAGCTGCCAGTCTCGACAACCTTGACGAAGATCGCCATTTCACCGAGCAATGGCAGTGGAAGATTTATGCTCACAGCGCAACAGTCCTTTGATGTTTGAACGGATTATCACGCAATTCCACGCTCCATATAATAAAAAATAGAATTGTTAATAAGGGCATGGAATATGACGCTTCGCCTCTTTTTCCATAGTGATGACCTCAAGGCCAATGTGGAAGTCCTGGATTGCACGCCCCATGAGAACGAATTTGCCGTGGTGCTGCGCGCCACGTTGTTTCATCCCCAAGGCGGAGGACAGCCCTTTGACACCGGTTGGATCGGCGAAAGCCAGGTCCTGCGGGTTGTTCAGGATCCAGAGCGGATCATTCATTTCGTCGACCATCCGGTAAAACCGGGCATGACTCAGATTCGGGTCGACGAACAACGCCGCCAGTTCAACTCACGCATGCATTCCGCCGGCCACCTGATCGGCCACTTCGTCCAGGCCATGGGCTGGATGCCGATCAAGGCTCATCACTGGCCGGGCGAAGGACGCGTGCAATTCAAACCGGCAGAGTCGGCAAAAGAGGTTGATGCCGAGATGGTTCAGCACGGCATCGAGCAGTGGATCGCCCATGATTTTCCGCGCCTGACATCGATGCGTGAAGGCGCCCGGGAAATCGGTTTCGGTGAACTGCCCGCCTACGGCTGCGGCGGCACCCATGTACGCAGCCTGAAGGATTTGGGCACGGTCACGATCACTTCCCTTTCACTGAAGAAGGGAACGCTATCAGTCCACTACAGCGTGGATTGAGCATTTGGGCGATACCGTTCCTGTCATCGCCTGACGCCGGGGGAACCTGCGGTCGCGGGTTCTGTTGACTATCTGATAGATGGACCTAAGACATGATGCTTGACGTCGAGCGTCTCGATGAGACGTGCATAAAAAAACTGGCCAACGAAGAAGTCCTCGCCGTCCGCGTCAAAGGCTTGTTGCCCAAGCCGCTGGCGATTCAGATTGGCGACAAGATCCTCGCCCCGGGCTTTGAAGGCTATATCAATGCGCCGAGCATCGGTCGCATCGGCATGGCGTTTTATGAAGCGGAAAACCAGCCGCTGCTGATCGAAGATTATTTCGAACGTGCCACCCGCAACATTGCGGAATTGCGCAACCGGTGTGCGCCCTATTCGTCCCCCGTCGACACCCTGCGCTGCATGCTCGACGAGTCCTGGCCGGCGGGTGCGCACCTGGAAAATCTCTACGGTCGCAAGATGTATGTCGGGCTGTCCCGGGTGGTAAAACCCGGGATCTGTTTTCTGGCCCACCACGACATTTTCGCCAAGGACGCCCCGGACAGTTACCAGGCTAAAAGCCTGGAAGCGCAGTTCGCCTGCAATGTTTACCTGAACATGCCCGCCGAGGGCGGTGCACTGCAGATGTGGGACCACGACATCTCCCCGGACCAGTTTGACGAAATGCGTGGCGACAGTTACGGAATCGATCCGGCTCTGCTCGGGACTCCGACCCTGGAGATTCTTCCCGAGCCGGGTGATTTCATCATGTTCAATTCGCGCTGCATGCACTCGGTGACACCGGGTGTGGCTGATCCGCGCTTGAGCCTTTCGTTCTTTGTCGGCTATCGCGGCAATGCTTCACCCCTTACTTTCTGGAGTTGAAATGCTTTCGAATTACCTGGGCGAGTTTCTGGCGCTGGCAACTATCCACTTTCTGGCCGTGGTTGCACCCGGACCGGACTTCGCAGTGACCATCCGCCAGAGCGTGCGCTTCGGTCGACTGGTCGGGATTTGCACGGCGCTGGGCATCGGTGCGGGCATTTCCGTGCACGTGCTTTACACCTTGCTCGGGGTCGGCGCGCTGATGCACACGACGCCTTGGCTGCTGACGGTGGCCAAGGTTGTGGGTGGCGCTTACATTTTGTACCTCGGTGTCAGCCTGCTGCGCAGCAAGCCCAAGACCGTACTGGAAGGCGACAAACCTGACGAACCGGTCGCAGAACAAACTTTGCTGAAGGCATTTACCACCGGCTTCCTGACCAACGCGACCAACCCGAAAGCCACACTGTTTTTCCTGGCGATCTTCACCACCATCATCAGCACCACAACGCCACTGAAGATCCAGGCGCTTTACGGAATCTGGATGTGTTTTGTGAATGCGCTGTGGTTTGTGATCGTCGCGCTGTTCTTTTCCAGTGCCCGGGTACGGCTGCTGTTTATGCGCATGGGGCACTGGTTCGAACGCACCATGGGGGTGATTCTGATCCTGTTCGCCGGGCGCCTGATTCTGTCGATGTAAAATCTGCGGCCATGCAAAAGGCCCGCTCAGTCGACTGGCGGGCCTTTTCCGTTTCTGCGTCGCTTTTGCATTTCTGTGCGACAGATCTCACTTCAGGGACTCCCGGACTGCTCACTCGTGGTGTTAGTTTGGGAACGTTTTCTTGTCCCATCGATCAGCAACTTCTCACAAACGCCTGCAAAGGAATGCCCCCAGCAATGAATTTCTCACTCAAGCACCTGGCCGCGTCGACTCTGATACTGGTCAGCCTTTCGTCGTTCACCCTGACAGCGCACGCTAACATCACCCCGCAACAGAGCGCGGCTATCCTCAAGACCTTCAGCGACGCATCGGTAACGGATTTCAGGCAGTTCCTGGGAGGCCTGGCCAAAAGCGACCTTGGCAAAACCGACGACCTCGGCCCGGCCATCAGTGCCTTTCTCGACAACAAGACCCTTTCTTCAGAACAGCAGAACGAGATCCATCGCCTGCTCGGCCTCTATGCACGCGTGAAGTACGGCAGCGCCGCCACTGAGACCCTGCGCGAGTTGGTGGCCATCCCGACCTTCCGTGTGGATGGCGTTGCCCAGCACGACAATCCCGAATTCATCAAGATCGCCGACAAGATCAAAAGCCTTGCCCAGGCCTTCAACCTGAACTTTCGCAACATCGACAATCGCGTCTATGAGATCTCCCTGGAAGGCAGTGGGGATGAAGTCGTGGGCATTCACGCGCATGCCGACGTGGTGCCCGTGACGCCGGAGAACTGGGTCCTGAAAGACGGCACCCAACTTGATCCGTTCAAGGTCACTTTGATCGGCGACCGCCTGTATGGCCGGGGCACCGAGGATGACAAGAACGGCATCGTGGTGTCGCTCTATGCCATGAAGGTCATCAAGGAAGAGAAGCTGCCGCTGGCCAGGAATTTCAAGCTGCTGGTCGACACCACCGAAGAAACTACCGGCGACGCCATCCCCTATTACTTCGAAAACAACCCGACACCCAACTACAACCTGGCGCTGGATGGCGGCTACCCGGTGGTGATTGCCGAGAAAGGCTACGGCACCGTCATGGCGAACTTTGCCAAGCGCAAGGCAGAGGGCAAGGGTGCTGAAATCATCTCGATGACGGGCGGCATGGCCACCAACCAAATTCCGTCGACGTCGGTCGCCACCCTTTTGAGTGACAAGCCTGCTGAGTTGGCCGCCAGCCTGCAGAAGGCAGGTAGCGATTATGCCAAGCGCAATGGCGGCAACTTCGAGGTAACCGCCAAGGTCGTCGGCAAGGACATCAAGCTGACGGTCACCGGCGTTTCGGCCCACTCCTCCGAGCCCGAGTCAGGTGTTAACCCGGTGGCCAGGATGCTGGATTTCATCAACAGCCTTGACGGAAAAGTCGCGCTCAAGCACAACCACATTACCGATGCTGCTCGCTACGCCGCCGACAACTGGGGGCTGGATTACCTGGGTGGCAAATTGGCGGTCGGCTTTTCCGATGCCTTCATGGGACCGTTGACCACTTCCCTGACCTATGTCGGGATGGATGAGAAAGCCTTCAAGCTCGCGGTCAACCTGCGGGTGCCGAAGGGCAAATCCCCCGAAGTGCTCAAAGCCGAAATCGCCGAAAAGCTTGGCGCCTGGAGCAAGAAGACCCACGTTGCGGTGGCCTTCGACTATTCGATCGCCGAGCCGATGTACCGCAACCCCGAGGGTGAATGGGTCAAGGCCCTGCTGGCTGTGGCCAGCGAAAACCTTGGCATGGAACACACGTTCAGTACTTCCGCCGGCGCCACCTCGGTCCATGAACTGCCCAATGGCGTGCAATTCGGCCTGGCCAGGCCCGAGATCAAGTACACCGGCCACACTGACAACGAGTTCAAGACCGTCGACCAGTTCTTGCTGGACCTGCAGATCGTGACCGAGATGATGGGGCGTATTGGGCAGTTGCCGAAGCTCTGATTCCCTTTCGGACCCGCTATTTTGGCGGGTCCACTGCTTTGATCGTAGCAACGCATACCCTGTAGCAGCTGGCGAAGCCTGCGTTCGGCTGCGCAGCAGTCGTGAAATCAGGCAATGCGGTCCTTCAGGACTACCTCGCGCTCAGTTTTACGACTGCTGCGCAGCCGAACGCAGGCTTCGCCAGCTGCTACAAGGTGCGACTTGGCTTACCTGATCGGCATTTCCCGAAGAAGGTTGTTTTCTGTTGCGCCATAAAAGACGCGCAAACAAAAACGCCGCTCATTGCTGAGCGGCGTTTTCGTTAAATATGGAGCGGGAAACGAGACTCGAACTCGCGACCCCGACCTTGGCAAGGTCGTGCTCTACCAACTGAGCTATTCCCGCAAATGGCGTCCCCTAGGGGACTCGAACCCCTGTTACCGCCGTGAAAGGGCGGTGTCCTAGGCCACTAGACGAAGGGGACACGCTAACTGAAACACATGGTGTGTATTTCAGTGCCCAAATCCGCATCCGAAGATGCTGGTTCTGGTTTCACTCAGCCCTGCCCGAAAGCAACGCTGTTTAAAATTGGAGCGGGAAACGAGACTCGAACTCGCGACCCCGACCTTGGCAAGGTCGTGCTCTACCAACTGAGCTATTCCCGCATATGGCGTCCCCTAGGGGACTCGAACCCCTGTTACCGCCGTGAAAGGGCGGTGTCCTAGGCCACTAGACGAAGGGGACACACGTACAACATTCACTCCCTACCGCGTTTCGCTGTGTGCTTTACGCTGTAAGTGGCGCGCATTCTATGGATGGATTGAGGGGTCGTCAACCCCCAGATATAAATTTATTTAAATCAATGACTTCGCCCTGCTTTGAGACACTAATCGGGCTTTTCCGTCGCCCGGGGTTTGACGCCTATATTCTGACACCCGCCAAGACGTTATAGTCCACCTACGCCAAAGATGATGGCATTGTGCACCGCGCACGCTATTACTTATATAAGCAGGAACGCGGCCGATACAGGCAGTGCAGTAGCCGATTCAACTCGCTGAGTGGCGCTATGCGTCCCAATGCCAAGCCACTACACTCGCACGCGAACCCCATAAAGAGGTCTTACCGGTGACACCACTCATGATCACCCTGCTAGTCATAGCCGGGATCGCACTATTGATCGCCATTGGCTACATGAACCATGTGGTGGAAAACAATAAGCTGGAAAAGGCCCGCGCCAAGGTTGAGCTCAACGATCGTCTGCGTCGTTGCGGCGAAATCACCGAGACCTTTCCCGGCCAGTTGATGACACCGGCACTCAAGCTGCTGTTGACCCGTCTGGAATTGAACGTCTGCCAACGCCTGCTCAATCTGGAAAAAACCAGCTCCAACCTCAAGGCACGGATTGGCGAACTGAGCGCCTTGGTCGGCCATGGCGAATCGATCCCGGTCAACAACCCGCCGGCACCGATTCAGACCGAAGCCAAAGCTAAAGACGTACGCTTCCTGCTCGAAGCCATGCACGGCCAAATCACCCGCGCCGCACAGGACGGCTTCCTGCCAACCAACGAAGCCAAACGCTGGATCCGCGAAGTTCGCCACCTCCTGGTCCTGCTGCACATCGAATTCTTCAACAACCTCGGCCAGCACGCCCTGCAACAGAACCAGCCCGGCCAGGCCCGCCTGGCATTCGAGCGCGGCGTGCAATACCTGCGCAAACAACAGGAACCCCAGGTCTACGCCGAACAGCTGGAATACCTGGAAAAACTCCTGGCTCGCGCCAACGCACAAGTCATGGACAACATCGCCCCGGCAGAAGGCGAAGTGAACCAGCTGACCGAAGGCCTCAAAGACGTCGAGGCCGATGCGGACTGGAAGAAAAAAGTGATCTACGACTGATCACAAAAAACAGAGAAGCCACCTAAACAGGTGGCTTTTTTTTTGCGTTGAGTTTGGCGTGCCCCCCCCCCTAAAAAAACAGGTCAGCCGTCAGGCCGCCATCGCGGCGATGCGGCGACCCGACAAGCCCGGCTCCCACAGTTGATAGGTATACGCCTCAGAGCCGAAAGTGCCCCACCATCCCCTTCAACTCAACCCCCAACTGCGCCAACTCAATACTGGAAGCCGCATTCCCCTGCATCGCCAACGAAGACTGATCTGCACTCGCCCGGATACTCGTGACACTGCGATTAATCTCCTCAGCCACTGAACTCTGCTCCTCGGCAGCCGCTGCAATCTGCTGGTTCATCTGCTGAATCAAAGACACTGCCGCTGCGATACTCCCCAGCGCACTCTCAGTCTGCAACGCATCACTCACCGCCAGCTTCACCAGCTCGCCACTGTTCTGAATCTGCTGAACAGAAGACTGAGCCGCCGAACGCAAGGCACTCACCAGTCGCTCAATCTCCTCGGTAGACTGCTGAGTACGCTTGGCCAGGGCCCGCACTTCATCGGCCACCACCGCAAAGCCCCTGCCCTGCTCGCCAGCTCGAGCCGCCTCGATAGCGGCGTTGAGGGCCAACAGATTGGTCTGTTCGGCCACACTCTTGATGACGCTCAGTACCGTACCGATGTTCTGGATTTCCGCACTCAAACTTTCGATGCTCGAACTGGCCGAGGTAGCTGAATCCGCCAACTGTTCGATCCGCGCCATGCTCTGGCGCACCACCTGCTGACCACTTTCAACCTTGCCGTCCGCCGTCTGCGCCGCCTGAGCGGCCTCCTCCGCGTTACGCGCAACGTCGTGCACGGTGGCGGTCATCTGGTTCATCGCGGTAGCGACCTGTTCGGTTTCTTCCTTCTGGCTGCTGACTTCAAGATTGGTCTGCTCGGTCACCGCCGACAACGACTGCGCTGAACTGGCCAACTGTTCGATACCCGCCTGCAAACCGCTGACAATACTGCTAAGCCCTGCGCCCATCTGCTGCATGGCCTGCATCAGCTGCCCGATCTCATCACGACGGGTCACTTCAACCGTCGCACTCAAATCGCCAGAGGCAATCTGTTGAGCAACACGGATCACACTGCGCAGCGGTGCCACGATCAACCGGGTAATCACCCAGGCCGCAATCAGCCCGACCAGCAGTGCCAGCGCCGAGGAACCGATGATCAGCAGCGAGTTCTTTTTCAGCTCCGTCTGCATCGACTGGTCTTCGGCGACATAGGCCTGATCCACCCGCTCCACCACCTGAGCGGCGCGCTGATGGAGTTGCTCATAGACGGTTTTTTCCTGGGCCAGCAGACCGGTGTACTCGGCGAGTTTTTCGCTGAATCCGCCAATGTGTCCGACCACTTCATTGAGGACAGTCTGGTAACCCTCATCCTTGACCGTGGTTTTCAGCTGCTCGGCCTGGGTCAGTGCCTGGTCGGCCTGTTCGATCTTGCCCTGCCCTGCGCTGTCGTCGCCCTTGCGGCTCAGGTCCAGGCGCACACGCGCTTCGTTCATGGCTTGCAACATCAACCGCGACACCTGGCTGACCTGATTGGCCTGTTCGATGAACTGACCACCGTCCTTGCCTTCGGATTCCTTCAAGGTATAAGCGCCGTCATCGGCCAGCCCGGCCTGCAGCACGTCGAGGTTATTGGCCACGCTGGACACCGACCAACTGGCCATCTCCAGTGCCAGGTCCTTGGCCTGGCTGAGCGAGACGAACTCGTCAAAGGCCTTTCGGTAAGCCCCCAAAGACTGCTCGACGTCATTCATCACCGGCACGTTGGCCGCAGACGCCGCTTTCAGTTGGGTCGCCAGGGCGATCAGGCCGTCAACGCCCTCGCGCAGCGCATCGGCGGTTTTCGGGTTGCCGTGCAAGGCGTATTCCTGCTCGAGCAGTCTCACCTTGAGCAAACCGCTGTTGAGCGACGACATCTGCTTGAGCCCATCGAAGCGCTGGCTGATGGTTTGCAAGGACCATACGCCGATGGCCGCCACCAAGGCGGTCAACAGCAGCACCAGTACAAACCCGACACCCAGTTTTTTCGCCATACCGAGGTTGGCAAAACGTCCTTGCACGGCCGAAATCATTGCACTTAGTCCCCTGACATAGTCTGTTGACGCAGATTCGCAACGGGCCTGTATCAACACAAGTCTCCGGCGTCGGAATAATGGCAAATAGCTACGCCTACGTCGTTTTCAGAACGCTTGAGGTCGATCCCGAGCGGTGGCCTGAAAAAACGCCCGGGCTCGCGGATCACAGGCATAGGCCACATTGATACGCTGCCAGCCACTGGCCTCTGCGGTGGGACTGAATGCCGTCGCTGAAGACAACAGGACACCGAAGCGCTGGGCTTGTTTGCGCACCTGAGCGTAGTCGGACATCCGCGATCGCGCCCAGATGAACAGGCCTCCAACCGGCTTGCCGAAAACCTCCCATTCGGCGTCTTCAAGCACTTGCAACGCAGCCTCCCTGTCATTGCTCAAACGCTGGCGCTGGCGCTGGACCAATTTGCGGTAGGCACCGCTGGCTAAAAGGCTTGCCAGCACCGACTCGCAAAACCGTGAAGCGCCCATGCTGCTGATCATCTTGACCTCGGCCAGCCGCGAAATAACCCCGGCGCCGGCCACTACAAAACCGACCCGCAACGAACTGCTGAGGGTTTTGGAGTAGCTGCCGACGTAGATCACGTTGTCATCGATACCCAACGCAGCGAGGCGCGTACCGGGGCCGCTGTGCAAATCCGCATAGACGTCGTCTTCGATCACCAGAAGGCCATAAGTTTTGGCTAATTGCAGAACCCGCTGCGCCACCGCCGGCGCCAGGCTGCTGCCAGTGGGATTGTGATAGAAGCTATTGATAAAGATCCCGCAGGGCCTGTACTTAACCAGCAGTGCCTCAAGCACTTCAATGTCCGGTCCGTGCGGGGTTCGTGGCACCTCGATCATGCTGACACCGTGCAGCCTGAGCAAATCGAACAGCAAGGAATAACCGGGACTCTCCACCACCACGCAATCACCCGGCTTGAACAAGGTCCGCACGATCAGGTCCAGCCCCTGACTGGCCCCCGCCGTTGTCAGGATCCGGCTTTCCTCCACCACGATATCCAGCTGTTTCAGGCGTTTGTGGATCTGCTGGCGCAAGGCTGGCAGGCCCAGCGGCGTGCTGTAGTTGAACAGGCCGGCCATGTCGGTGCGACTGACCTGACGGATCGCGTAGCTCAAGTCGTCAGTTTCGCGCCAGCTCTCGGGCAGTCCGCCACACCCCAGTTTGAGTTCGCCCGAAGTGCCGCCCTGCTTCGTTTCTACCCCCTCGAACCAGGGGCAGTCCTGTTGCCCTTGAGCGGCCGGCGCTGGCATGGCGACAATGAAACCGGCGCCATGACGCGACGCCAGCACTCCTTGAGCCACCAGACGCTCACAGGCCTCAACGACGCTGGACTGACTGAGCAAATTGATCCGGGCGATTTGCCGCACGGAAGGCAAACGCGTCCCCGGCGGCACCTCGCCACGGCGAAGCCAGCAGGCTAGTGCGTCGACGATTTGCTGTACGACCGGCACCATTGCCTGTCGATCGATTCTCAACTCCATGAGCAAGCAAACTCCTGTCCGTTTTGCGGGAAACAGTTAATCACAGGATTGGTCGATCAGCTGTGCGACAACGCCGCTAAAACCGTCGGTTCTAACCATTTGAAACACATTGCCCAGCCCCGTTAAGGAACCGAAAAAAAACCCGCACAAATGCGGGTTTTTTCCTACGCTGCAGTGCTTGGTCAGAATGCCGTGACGCCACCGTCTACCGCCAGCGAGTGCCCCGTGGTGAACGCTGCGCCGTCGCTGCACAGGTACAACACCGCACTGGCGATTTCCTCGACCTTACCGATGCGCCCGACGGGGTGCATGGCATTGGCGAACTCACCTTTCTTCGGGTCGGCTTCATAGGCACGGCGGAACATGTCGGTGTCGATCACTGCCGGACACACCGCGTTCACGCGAATCTTTTTCTTGGCGTATTCGATGGCCGCCGATTTGGTCAAGCCGATCACCGCATGTTTCGACGCCGCGTAAATACTCATCTTCGGCGCAGCCCCGAGGCCAGCTACCGATGCGGTGTTGACGATTGCACCGCCGCCCTGGGCCAACAGCAATGGCAACTGGTACTTCATGCACAACCAGACGCCTTTGACGTTGACGCCCATGATCGCGTCGAACTCATCGACCGTGCCTTCGGCTAACTTGCCTTTCTCGATCTCGATGCCAGCGTTGTTGAAGGCATAGTCGAGACGGCCGTAGGTATTGACCACCTCGTCCATCAGATTTTTTACATCGCTTTCCAGCGTGACGTTGCAGCGCACGAAGGTGGCTTCACCGCCAGCGGCACGAATCAGCGCCACCGTGTCCTCACCACCCGTTGCGTCCAGGTCAGCCACTACCACTTTCAAGCCTTCAGCGGCGAACGCCTGGGCGGTCGCGCGGCCAATGCCATTGGCGGCGCCCGTTACAACGGCGACCTGGCCAGAAAACGTCATGCTCATTGATATGTCCTCGAAGAGAAGATGCAGGGGATCGCGTGTTCTCAATCTAGCCACAAGGGCCTGCGGCGCGGCAGCACTATCAGAAGGCCGGTTGGGTGCCCATGAGTGACAGTGATAAAACCGTCGGTTCGACTATCACTGCACTGGATCGATGTGCATTCGCCGCATCAGCCAAACTTGCGGCATCGTTCATGAAGGTCTATCAACAAGTCTTCATTCATCTTGAGTGCCTGTCATGACTACCCAGACCAATCGCCAGTTCCTGCTCGCCAAACGTCCGGTGGGCGCGGCGACCCGCGAGACCTTCACCTATCAAGAAGTACCGGTCGGCGAACCGGTTGCGGGTCAGATCCTGGTCAAAAACGAATACCTGTCCCTGGACCCGGCCATGCGAGGCTGGATGAACGAGGGCAAGTCCTACATCCCGCCGGTCGGTATCGGCGAAGTGATGCGCGCATTGGGCGTAGGTAAAGTCGTTGCCTCGAATAATCCGGGCTTCGCGGTCGGGGACTACGTCAACGGTGCCTTGGGCGTGCAGGATTACTTCCTCGGCGAGCCACGAGGTTTCTACAAGGTCGATCCGAAACTGGCGCCTCTGCCGCGCTATCTGTCTGCACTGGGCATGACCGGGATGACCGCATATTTCGCCCTGCTCGATGTCGGCGCGCCAAAGGCTGGCGACACCGTGGTGCTGTCGGGCGCGGCCGGTGCGGTGGGCAGCATTGCCGGGCAGATCGCCAAGATCAAAGGTTGCAGGGTAGTCGGCATTGCCGGGGGCGCGGACAAGTGCCAGTTCCTGATCGACGAACTGGGTTTTGACGGCGCCATCGATTACAAAAACGAAGACGTCCACGCCGGCCTCAAGCGCGAATGTCCGAAAGGCGTCGATGTGTATTTCGATAACGTCGGCGGCGACATTCTCGACGCGGTGTTGAGTCGTCTGAACATGAAGGCGCGGGTGGTGATCTGTGGCGCCATCAGCCAGTACAACAACAAGGAAGCGGTCAAAGGTCCGGCCAACTACCTGTCGCTGCTGGTCAACCGCGCGCGGATGGAAGGTTTTGTGGTGATGGACTATGCCACGCAGTTCGCCGCCGCCGGACAGGAAATGGCCGGCTGGATGGCCAAGGGGCAACTCAAGAGCAAGGAAGATATTGTTGAAGGACTGGAGACGTTCCCGGAGACGCTGATGAAGTTGTTCAGCGGCGAGAATTTCGGGAAGTTGGTTCTGAAGGTTTAACCCGACATTTATAGTCGCCACAAAACCAATGTGGGAGCGAGCCTGCTCGCGAAAGCGGAGTGTCAGTCGACATCAATGTTGACTGATACACCGCTTTCGCGAGCAGGCTCGCTCCCACAGGTTTAGCGGCGTTTAGGCCAGTTCGGCTACCACAGCGGCGAGCGCCTTGGCCGGATCCGCGGCCTGGCTGATCGGACGGCCGATCACCAGATAATCCGAACCGGCATCCAGCGCCTGACGCGGGGTCAGAATGCGGCGCTGATCGTCCTGGGCGCTGCCCGCCGGACGAATCCCCGGGGTCACCAGTTGCAACGACGGGTGCGCCGACTTCAGGGCCTGAGCTTCCATAGCCGAACAAACCAGACCGTCCATCCCGGCTTTTTCCGCCAACGCGGCCAGGCGCAACACTTGCTCCTGCGGCTCGATATCCAGACCGATACCCGCCAGGTCTTCACGCTCCATGCTGGTCAGCACGGTCACGCCGATCAGCAGTGGTTTCGGACCGGTGCGCTGGTCGAGCACTTCGCGGCACGCGGCCATCATGCGCAAACCACCGGAGCAGTGCACATTGACCATCCACACGCCCATTTCCGCAGCCGCCTTGACGGCCATGGCGGTGGTGTTCGGGATGTCATGGAACTTGAGGTCCAGGAACACTTCGAAACCCTTGTCACGCAGGGTGCCAACGATTTCCGAAGCGCAGCTGGTGAACAATTCTTTACCGACTTTGACCCGGCACAGCTTCGGGTCCAACTGATCGGCCAGCTTCAGTGCGGCGTCACGGGTGGGGAAATCCAGGGCGACGATGATAGGAGTCTGGCAGGCGGACATGAGTGGGCTCTCAGGCAGGTCGAAATCGGCGCGCATTGTAGCGGAACCAGCGCCTCTGCGGGACCCGATGATCGGTAATTCGTCGAGGCGGCTCAAGCAAGACTAGCCCTTACACCCATTGTGTCGAGTCAGATACACACATGACACGCCTGCAACACCCTTCAACGTTACCTTCGGCAGCCGCAACACGTCCTACAGCACTTCCCGCCTCCGGGCCGGACGCCTATGCTGAAACCACAACCTCGCAGCCCATCTTTGTGGTTGGCAGCCTACCTGGCAGATGAACGCACACATGCACAACCTCCACGCACCTGTGAACGACGATCAAAAAGCGCCCGGCGATGACAAACGCTGGAGCATTCGCGCCCTGATCGTCGACGATGACGTCCCGATCCGCGAACTGATGATCGACTATCTGGCCCGGTTCAACATTCACGCCAGCGGCGTCACCGAAGGCGCCGCGATGCGCCTGGCGCTGCAAGCAGAGCATTTCGACGTGGTGGTGCTCGACTTGATGCTGCCCGGCGAAGACGGTTTGTCGCTGTGCCGCTGGCTACGCGCCGAATCGGACATCCCGATTCTGATGCTCACCGCCCGCTGCGAACCCACCGACCGGATCATCGGCCTGGAGCTGGGTGCCGACGACTACATGGCCAAGCCGTTCGAACCGCGAGAGTTGGTGGCGCGCATCCAGACGATCCTGCGCCGGGTACGCGACGATCGCACTGAGCAACGGGCCAACATCCGTTTCGACAACTGGCGCCTGAACAGCGTGCTGCGCCAATTGATCGCCGCTGATGGCCTGGTGGTGCCGCTGTCCAACGCCGAGTTCCGTTTGCTCTGGGTGTTCATCGAACGTCCGCGCCGGGTACTCAGCCGCGAACAACTGCTGGATGCCGCTCGCGGTCGCTCGATCGAAGCCTTTGATCGCAGCATCGACTTGCTGGTCTCGCGCCTGCGCCAGAAACTCGGTGATGACCCGAAAGCCCCGCAACTGATCAAAACCGTTCGCGGTGAGGGTTACCTGTTCGACGCCCGAGACATCGGCTGATGCGTGTGCGCTTCGATACGCTCTTCGGCCGCCTGTTTGGCATGCTGCTGGTGGCGATCATCCTGGCGCACTTGTTGGCGTTTTTCTGGTTTCACTATTACGGCCCGCCGCCCCCCCCTCCGCCGCCGGGGTTTTCCGAAAACTTCGACGGACAGCGCCCGCCAATGGACCCGCGCTTCGGAAATCGGCCACCGCGGCCGTGGTTCGGCGGCCCGTTGGTACCGCTGACCTTTCAACTGGTCTCGCTGATCATCGCCGCCTGGTACGGAGCCAAACTGCTGAGCCGACCGATCCAGCGCCTGAGCGATGCCGCCGAGCGACTGAGCGAAAACCTCGACAGCCCGCCGCTGGATGAGTCCGGCCCACGGGAAGCACGGCAAGCGGCGCACACCTTCAACAAGATGCAGCAACGCATTCGGGAACAGGTACAGCAACGCTCGCGGATGCTTGGCGCCGTCTCCCACGACCTGCGCACGCCGCTGTCGCGGCTCAAGCTGCGACTGGAGCAGATCGACGACAACAAACTGCAAGGCCAGATGCGCCAGGATCTGGACGACATGATTGGCATGCTCGACGCCACCCTCACTTACCTGCATGAACAGCGGACCAGTGAAATTGTGCAATGGATGGATGTGCAGGCGCTGGTTGAATCCCTGAGTGAAAACGCCCAGGACCAGGGCGCCGATGTTCTGACCAGCGGCCACTGCGCGCCGCTGCAAGTGCAGCCGATGGCCTTGCGTTCGTGCATCAACAACCTGCTGGACAATGCCCTGCGTTATGCCGGGCAGGCCATGATTACGCTTGAAGACACGCGCGAAACCCTGGTGATCCGGGTCATCGACCATGGGCCGGGTATTGCGGCGGATAAACGTGAAGCCGTGTTCGAGCCGTTCTTTCGTCTGGAAGGATCGCGCAACCGCAACTCCGGTGGCGTCGGACTGGGCATGACCATCGCCCGCGAAGCGGCCGAACGCCTGGGTGGGCAGTTGAGCCTGGAAGAAACGCCCGGTGGTGGATTGACCGCCGTTATCCGCTTGCCTCGATCCTTGTAGCTGGCGAAGCCTGCGTTCGGCTGCGCAGCAGTCGCTAGACCAGCCATCGCGGTGTTTCAGGGCGATTGATGTGGCAGGATTTACGACTGCTTCGCAGCCGAACGCAGGCTTCGCCAGCTGCTACACGGATCTGTCGTGCTCTGTGTACCGCTTGGTACAAACCTCACATACCCACGACATCTTGCCCCTTGAGGCTGCATAAGCCGGTGCACCCACCGGCTATCCATTCCAAGGAGTGAGCGCAATGATCGGTAGCGTCAGCAGTTACACGAGCTATACCAGCACCAGCAGCACCACGACCAGCACCGCCCGCAACCAGCAATTTCAGAAAGAATTGCTCGCCAAACTCGACAGCAACAGCGACGGCGCGGTGGATCAGGATGAACTCAAGAGCGCCCTGTCGCAGAAAACCGACGACGGTCTGCTGGTCAGCCTGAGCAAGAATTTCGCCGACCTGGACAGCGACGACAGCGGCAGCCTGAGCAGTAAAGAGATGGCCGCGATGGCCCCTCCGCCGCCACCGCCACGGGACCAGGCACCGAACACCGAACTGGCTGACGCGCTGATCAGCGCCCTGGACGCCGACGGTGACGGCGCCATCAGCAGCGATGAACTGAGCAACGGCCTGGCAAACGCCGGCAGCAGCGCCAACAGCACAGAAATCTTCTCATCTCTGGACAAGAACGAAGACGGCACTGTCAGCCAGGACGAACTCGCCGCCAGCCTCGCCCCGCCTCCGCCGCCCCCTCAACAAGTGTCCAGCGAAGAACTGTTCAGCCAGCTCGATGCGGACAGCGACGGCAGTGTCAGCGCCACCGAACTGACCAGCGCGTTGCAGACCAGCAGCACCTCATCGACCAGCACCGACACCAGCGCCGCGTTGCTCAAAGTGCTGGATAGCGACAGCAGTGGCGGCGTTAGCAGCGACGAGTTGAACGCGGCGTTGCAAGCCGGCCACGAGCGAAACACCGACAGCTCCACCGATCAGTCGAACGTGACCGAAGCCCTGAACAAAATGATCGCCAACCTGAGCAAGCAGTATTCGCTCGACAACGTGGCGACCGTGGGTAAGTACCTGAACGTCGCAACCTGAGTCAAAAGCATCGCGAGCAGGCTCGCTCCCACTGTTGATCTGCATTGATCACATAATTTGTTATCGATACAAAATCAATGTGGGAGCGAGCCTGCTCCGGGCGGCGTTCCGACGAAGGGGCCCTAAGCTTCAACCAAAAATCTCAGGGCCGGCGATCCTCAACCCGAGCCTGACTCTTGCTCCAGTCGTTCAGCAGGCTGTAAGCCACCGCCAACAACGTCGGGCCGATAAACAAGCCAATAAACCCGAAGGCAATCAGCCCGCCAAACACCCCGAGCAGGACAATCACCAACGGCAAGTTCCCGCCCCGGCTGATCAGGTACGGTTTGAGCACGTTGTCGACGCCACTGATGATGAACATCCCCCAAATTCCGAGGAACACCGCCATCCCGTACTCACCCTTCCAGGCCAGCCAGGCCGTGGCCGGAATCCACACCAGCGGCGGCCCCATCGGAATCAGGCTCAACAAAAACGTGACGATCCCCAGCACCAGCGCCCCGGGCACCCCGGCAATCAAAAACCCGATCAACGCCAGAACCGCCTGGGCCGCCGCCGTCCCTATCACGCCGTTCACCACCCGCTGCACCGTGCCCGCCACCAATTCAATGTAATACCCGGCACGGTCACCAATCAGACGTTCCAGCAACCCGTGAACAAACGCCGCCAGACGCGGCCCGTCACGGTAGAAAAAGAACACGAAGACGATACTCAACGTCAGCTCAAGTATCCCGCCGCCAATCTGCGCACTGCGCGCCAGCAGCCAATTGCCGACTTGGCCCAGGTAAGGTTTGACCGCCAGCATCATCGCTGCGCCCTGCTGATCGATACTGTTCCAGACCCCGACCAACCGCTCACCCACCAAGGGAATACTGCCCAGCCAGGTCGGCGCTTCCGGCAGTCCGTCGACCTGCACATCCTTGATGAACGCCGTGGCATCGCGCACATGGTCCGCGAGGTTGAACCCCAGCCAAACCAACGGCAACGCCACCAGCAACATCCAGCCCAGCGTCAGCACTGCGGCCGCCAGAGATTCGCGACCATTAAGCAAACGCGTCAGCAAACGCATCAGCGGCCAGCTGGCAAACGCCAGCACCGCGCCCCAGAACAGCGCCGACCAGAACGGCGCCATCACCCAGAAGCTCGCGCCAAACAGCACCAGGAGCAGGATCTGCACCAATAGCCGATCGTTATTGATCATCTAAATCTCGAAAAAAGTCAGTCCGCCAAAGAGTAGGCGAACGCAGTGTCTGCGTTCGCCTGATAAAGCTTACCGCAACAGTTCGATGTGCAAGCCAGCGCCGTCGACACTGCCGGCTTCCATCCTGGCGGTACGCACACCCTGCCCGATCAGTGCCTGACGCCAGGCTTCGGCCTTCGGCCCCGAAACACTGACCCGCAACGTGGTATCCAGATTCAGCCCACGAGAGATCAGGCGCAGCCAGGTTTCGTCAGGATCGCCGGTCAATTTGGGGAAATCGAGTTCACCGGTACTTTTGAGCTCTCGAAGCAAGGTTGCGGAAGTCGGCAGCAAATCACCCAGTGGCGCAGCGGCGTTGAACTGTTCGACGTGCAGATACGCTTTGCGATTGCCGCGCGTGATGCTGTAAAGCGCCACCAGCGTGTTGTCCTGTGGGGCCGCCAGGCGCAACAGCAAGTACGCTTGCTGATCATCAGCGCCATAAAGCTTGGCATTGCCAAAGACATCATTGGCCCACAGGCTGCTTTCGCCGCAATCACGGGCCTGGCACCAGAACAGCAACTGGGCGTCCTGCTTCTGCAAGGCTTCACGAGCGGCGGTGAAGGCCTCGGTGGAGGAATGCTCCGGTGGCAACTCGTAGGTCACCGAAGTGGTTTGCCCTCGGGCAGCGACCTGGCCGTCAAAGCGCAACTGGCCGCTGATTTTGCGGATCGAGCCCAGTGGATAGATCCGCTCAAGTTCGGCGACCGGACGATAGTCAACGATCTGCGCATCGGCCATACGCGGCACGATCGGCAGGTCCTGACTGCCCGGAATATCGGCGGCAAATAACAACGGACTGAAGCAACACAGCGCCAGCAGACTGAGTGAACGCATGGATAGACTCATCGGATCAGCATGGCCTGGGCACCCTTGATGATACTGGCGTCATCGATGCGCTCAGGCACCAGCAAACCGCGCTGTACCGCCGGACGCGCCTCCATGGTTGCCATCCAGCGCTGCAGGGCCGGCAAACCGTCGACCTCGACACCCGACCACTCATGGCCACGGACCCACGGATAAGTGGCGATGTCGGCAATGCTGTATTCACCGGCCAGAAACTCCACGGCTTGCAGGCGCGTGTCGAGCACTTCATAGAGGCGGCGGGTTTCATGTTGATAGCGGTCGATGGCGCCCTGGAGCTTCTCCGGGAAATAACGGAAAAACACGTTGGCCTGACCCTGCATCGGGCCGATTCCACCCATCTGGAACATCAGCCATTGCAGGACCACTGAACGCCCCTTGGGGTCTTTTGGCAGCAGTTTGCCGCTCAGTTCAGCCAGGTAAATCAGGATCGCGCCGGATTCAAACACGGCGAAATCGCCGTTGGCGCGGTCGACAATCGCCGGAATCCGGCCATTGGGATTGATCTTGAGGAAGCCCTCGGACTTCTGTTCCTTTTTGTCGAAACTCAAGGCGTGCACCGTGTAGGGCAGGCCGAGTTCCTCGAGCACGATAGAGACCTTGTGGCCATTCGGGGTCGCAGCGGTGTAGAGATCTATCATGGTTGTCTCCCATTTCAACCCGCCCAGCCTCGACAGTTGCCCGGCGCAAGTCAAGGAACGGCGAAAAACCGATTGAAACAGTCTGCGACAAGGTCGGCGCCGGGTTCGTCATTCAGGTGCAAATGATGACCTCCAGGCAGCTGTTCACGGCTAAAGGGTAGACGTTCCAGCAACTCGGGATGTTTGGCGAGCATGCCGTCGGCAGCCACCACCAGTTTTGCAGGACAACTGACCCGCTGGACGAAGGCCATCGCCTGTTCAGGAGTCAGACGCAGCGGCGACGGTAACGTCAGGCGGTTATCGGTGCGCCAGGTATAACCGCCCGGCACCGGCATCAATCCACGTTGGGCCAGCAGTTCTGCGGCTTCGCGACTGACAGCGACCAAGCCTTTCATGCGCGCCTCGATGGCCCGGTCGAGGGTGTTGTAGACCGGTTTGCGCTTCTCCCGCAAATCCAGCTGCGCTTGCAGGGCCATGCCCATCCGTTCGGCAGCGTTTTCGCCTTTGTCTGTAGGAGGAATGATGCCGTCGATCAACGCCAGATGGGTCACGCGCTCCGGCAACGAACCGGCCAGCACCAGCGAAACGATCGCGCCCATGGAATGCCCCAGCAGGCCAAAGCGCTTCCAGCCCAATTGCTCGGCCACTTGCAGCACGTCATGGGCGTAGTCCCACAGTGCGTAACCGGCCCCGGTCGGCCGATGCCCGGAATGACCGTGACCAGCCATGTCCAGCGCGATAATGCGCAAGCCTTTGAGCTTCGGCGCCAGCCGGGCGAAGCTGTTGGCGTTGTCCAGCCAACCATGCAAGGCGATCACCGGCATGCCGTCTTCGGGGCCGAACAAGTGCGCTGCCAACTCGATGTGCGGCAGGCTCAGGCGAACTTCTTCAACGACGTTGCTCATGCGTAATCCTGTTGGCGGCGACCGTCCCAACGGCTGAACAGGTTCTTCAACAGCGTGGCCGTGTCCTGGGGACGTTCGAGGGGAAACATGTGGCCGCCCGGCATGGTCAGGGACTCGCCCAGCGGCAAGCGCCCCACGAGGCTTGCGTGATGGCGCATCACCACCCGACTCTTGTGCCCGCGAACCACCGCCAGCGGCACTTTCAGTTGCCGTGTGCGGCCGGGACTGGTGTGCGGCACGCCACGGTAGATACTGATTTCCGTGGCCGGGTCGAAGCGCAGGCGCAGCTTGTCGCCCACCTTGTGCAAGCCGTGTTGCAGGTAAGCGTCGAAGCACTCCGGGTCGAAACTGCGAAACAGGGTTTTGCCAGCGAAGTAGAGTCGGGCCGCTTCCAGATCAGCGAACTCTTCGCGCCGTCCCAATGTACGGCCGGCCGGGGTCAGGCGATCGATGAAACCGAAACGTTTGGCGGCGCGAATCACCCATTGATCAGCGCGGGTCAGCACCGGCGAATCAAGCATCACCACGCCGCGATAGAGCTCGGGACACCGCAACGCTGCGTGCAGATGCAGCACGCCACCGAAGGAATGGCCGACGCCCCACACCGGTTCCGGTTGCTGTTTGAGGTGATGGATCAGCTCATCGACCAGGTTGTACCAGTTGTCGTCCGCCGGAAAACGCGGGTCGTGGGCGTGCTGCTGCAGATGCGTCACCTGATACTCGGGCGCCAGCGCCGCGAACAACTTGCCGTAGGTGCCCGAGGGGAAGCCGTTGGCGTGGGCGAAAAATATCTGTTGCGACATACCGGTGATCCATCAACGAAAACAAGGGTTGATTGTCCGTAAGACGACGTCCTGCAGCAATGACCGTAAGTGCCAGGAATGATGACAGTCCGGTCATGGGAATGGCGTGTCAGATGAATCCACCCCTCACCCCAGCCCTCTCCCCAAGGGGGAGAGGGGTAAAGGGAGCAGATCTGCACTGGCTTCTAGACCTGAGTTCGACTCAATATCTCAGGTCGATGTAACTCGAAAGCACACCTCGGTCAGTCCCCTCTCCCTCCGGGAGAGGGTTAGGGTGAGGGGCGGCCTCAATTGAAGAAACACACTCTCAACGCGCCGGTGGATTCTCACCCAATGGCACTACCGCCATGGTCAACCGCGACACACAGCTAGCCTTCCCCTCATCGCTGCTCAACCGGATATCCCAAACATGTGTCGTGCGGCCAATGTGAATCGGCTTGGCTACCGCCGTGACCCGCCCACTGCGCAAGCCGCGCAAATGGTTGGCGTTGATTTCCAGGCCCACGCAGTAAAACTTGCTGGCGTCGATGCACAGGTAACTGGCCATCGAGCCGACCGTTTCGGCCAGCACCACCGAGGCGCCGCCGTGCAGCAAGCCGTAAGGCTGGTGAGTGCGATGGTCGATGACCATGCTCGCAGTCAGGGACTCGTCGTCGAAGGCTTCGAAGCGAATATCCAGCACGTCGCCGATGGTGTTTTTCTGGATTGCGTTCAACTGTTCAATGTTGGGATGGGTACGCCACAAGCTCATTGCTGACATCCTTTGTTGGTTTTATTCGTGACTCAATCCTGCCACAGCACCGCTTCGCTGCGCTCGCTCCATTCTTCGAAGCGGGCACCGTAGGTGGCTTCGATCACGTTGCGCTTGATCTTCAGGGTCGGCGTCAGGAAGCCGTTTTCCACCGCCCAACTGTCCTTGACCACCACCAGTCGACGCAAGCGCTCATGTTTGTCGAGGACGCCGTTGACCTCCTCCAGAAGTTTTTCGAGGCTTGAATGCAGGCCCGCCCTCGCCGTTCCGCTGGCGTCCTGCTGACCGACCGCCGAGAGCACGCACAAACCCAGCGGCGCGCTCAGGCCATCGCCCACCACGCAAACCTGCTCGATGCGCGAATGCTCCGCCAGACGATTTTCGATCGGTGCCGGGGCGACGTATTTGCCTTTGCTGGTCTTGAATATTTCCTTCAGTCGCCCGGTCAGGCGCAAGTTGCCTTCGGCGTCCTCCTCGCCCTTGTCGCCGGTGCGCAGGAAGCCGTCCTCGGTGATGGTTTCGGCGGTTTTCTCAGGCTCCTTGAAATACCCGAGCATGGTCGCGCCGCTGCGCACCATGACCTCGCCCGACTCGGCGATCCGCACCTCGACCTCCGGGCAGGGCTTGCCGATCCAGCCGGGTTTGTTCTGGCCCGGCCGGCAAACGTGCGAATAGCCGCAGCTTTCGGTCATGCCGTAGACCTCCAGCACATCCAGCCCCAGTTTGCGGTACCACAGCAGCAAGGTCAGCGGCACTGGCGCGGCGCCGGACAAGGCGATGCGCAAGGCATCCAGCCCGAGCCCGGCAAGGACTTTGTGGCCGACCCGCTTGCCGATGATCGGCAGACCCAGCAGGAAGTCGAGGCGTTTTGCCGGGATCTTGCTGTACACGCCCATCTGGAATTTGGTCCAGATCCTTGGCACGCCGAACAACGCGGTAGGACGTGCGCGGCGCAAATCGGTCAGGAAGGTGTCGAGGCTCTCGGCAAAAAATACCGTTTGCCCGGTGTAGATCGACGCCAGCTCGACGAACATCCGCTCGGCGACATGGCACAGCGGCAGGTAGGACAGCAACCGATCTGACTCATTCAGGCCGAATAACTGCGTGCCGCGTGTGGTGGCAAACCCCAGATTGGCGAAACTGTGCATCACGCCTTTGGGCATGCCGGTGGTGCCGGAGGTGTAAATGATGGTCGCCAACTGGTCGGCGGACGGCTTGGGATCGTCCTGGATCGGTGAACTCTTTTGCAGGTCGACCCAGCTGAAATCGAACGTGCCGGTTGGATGCAACGGCAGGCTGATCGTCGGCAGATCGGGGCTGATCCCGCGAGACATGCCTGGCCAGTCATCGAGTTTGCCGATGAACACCAGCGCCGCTTCGGAATGTTCAAGGACCTGGGCCACGGTCTCGGCGGTGAGGTTCGGGTAGAGCGGCACCGACACATGACCGGCCATCCAGATCGCCAGGTCGGCGATGATCCAGTGCGCGCAGTTTTTCGAGATCAGGGCGATGTGGCTGCCTTGGGGCAATTCGCGCGCGCGCAACCAATGCGCGGCGCAACGCGCCTGATGACCGACGTCGGCCCAGGTCAGCGTCTCGACTTGCCCGCCGCCGATGGGCTGGACCAAAAAGCGCTGGTGGGGATGGCGCGCTTCACGCTCGTAGAAAACGTCCAGCGGCAAACGGAAAGCAGCAGGCATGCGACTCGCTCCTTTATTTTTGGTCTGGAGCAAGCGTAGTCAACCAAGCAGTTGCTCGGTTGACTATTTTACGGGTGCTTAATGCCGGTGAGCTTCATCGCTCCGGCCAGCGGGCCTTCGCCTTCAAGTTCTGCAAGGCCGGCAGTTTTCACCGCCTCCGGGGCCTGCACATGGCCGTGCTGCAAGTAACCCAACAGGTTACCCACCAGTGGGTTATGGCTGACCAGTAGCGCATGATCCACAGACACCAACTGTTCCGCCACCGCTTGCGGGCGGTTGTCGGGGGTCAGCCAGTCGACGGTGCGAATCTCCGGCGCGAAATTCAGCGCGGTACGCACAATTTCTGCGGTCTCCTGCGCTCGCAGGTAAGGACTGGCATAGATCGCGGTCAGCGGCTTGCCGGCCAGTTCGGCGGCAGTGCGCAGCACTTCTTCACGACCATGGGCAGTCAGTGCCCGTTCCGAATCAGGACGCTTGCCGTGTGGCTCGGCTTCACCATGACGCAGTATCCAGAGTTTCATAGCTTGGGCTCCTCATCTCGGACCGGGTGTGGTGCCGGCGCCACAGCGTGCGGCGCTTCACCTTCCGGTGTACGCGGCGTCGGCCAGTCGGCGAACGGCCAGGGCTTCTGGTCACTGTGGAAACTGCCGAATCGACCGATCTGCGCCAGGAACTGGCTCAGGCTGTCGCCGAAGTTCATCAGGCTGGCGCTTGGGGCGCCATAGATCAAACGATAGATCAGTTGAACCAACACCACGGCGCCGAGGATGAATTGCGCCACTTGCCATACCAGCACGTAGACGATCATCCACAACACGCGCAGCAGGATGGATTCGTACTTGGCTTCTGTTTTCGGATCGTTCATGTCTCGCTCCCTGCCCCTGTCAATTGAGTGCTCAGTTGAAACCACTGGTGGAAATAAAGTCGACGTCGGTTTTCGGCTCGGCACGCATCAATAGACCGATCACCTGCTCCAGCGTGCGCCCTTCGAACAGAATGGCGTGCAGCCCGGCGACCAGCGGCATGTACACGCCCACCTCCTGAGCCTTGGCCTTGAGCACCTTGAGGGTGTTCACGCCTTCAGCGACTTCGCCCAGGCGCGTCACTGCATCTTCCAGGCTCAAGCCCTGGCCGAGGGCGAATCCGACCTGGTAATTACGGCTTTTCGGCGACGAGCAGGTGACGATCAAATCGCCGACGCCCGCCAAACCGAGGAAGGTCATCGGGTTGGCGCCCTGATTCACCGCAAAGCGGGTCATTTCTGCCAGCGCCCGGGTGATCAGCATGCTCTTGGTGTTTTCGCCCATGCCCAGCGCCACCGCCATGCCGGCGATGATCGCGTAAACGTTTTTCAACGCGCCGCCCAGCTCCACGCCGAAGCGGTCGGCGCTGGCGTACACGCGAAAGGTCCGGCCATGCAACGCTTCCTGGACCCGCTGGCAGAGTTCTTCGTCTTCGCTGGCGACCACCGTGGCAGTCAGCGCGTGTTCGGCGATTTCACGGGCCAGGTTCGGCCCGGACAGCACGCCGATGCGCGCTTGCGGGGCGATCTCTTCGAGGATTTCGCTCATCAGTTTGAAGGTGTGGGCTTCGATGCCTTTGGTCAGGCTCACCAGCAATTTGCCGCTCAAACGTTCGGCGTGCGGCATCAATACCGAGCGCAGCGCGCTGGACGGCAGTGCGACGAAGCACAAGTCGCAGGCTTGCAGAGTGGCCAGCAGGTCGGTGACCGCTTCCACGGCCGGCAGAATCTTGATGCCTTTGAGGTAACGCGGGTTCTCGCGATTGACCCGAATGGCCTCGGCCTGCTCGGGGTCACGCATCCACAGCCGGACCTGATGCCCGTTCTCGGCCAGCAGATTAGCCACGGCGGTACCAAAACTTCCGCCTCCCAGGACCGCAATTGGGCGCTGTTCAGTCATATGCAATCCGTTAATCCATACCAGTGGCGATGACGGCATTATACGGAGCGGCCCAGTGGCGGCCAGTCCCCGTATCAATTACCGGCACTTGTAGGAAGAAGACCAAGAAAACCGACGAAAATGCCCACAACGTGACTGGAAAAGTCGTTGCGCTCGGTTAACATGCGCGCCAATTGTTCGCTATCAAGGATGTGTTGTGTCGTTTGGCTCTCCATCACCTCGCTCGCCACTGGTACTGGTGCTGATTTTCAGCTCGCCATTGCTTGCCGACGACTTGTTCCTCGACAGCGAGCCGCTGCCGCAAGTATTGACCGCGACGCGGCTCAAGCAGTCGCCGGCCGCGGTACCGGGGAGCATGACGGTGATCGACAGCGAACTGATCAACGCCAGTGGCGCCCGGGACATCAGTGAGTTGCTGCGACTGGTGCCGGGGATGATGGTCGGCAACATCAGCGGTAACCAGGCGGCGGTGAACTATCACGGCACCAACGCGACCGAAGCGCGACGCATGCAAGTGTTGATCGATGGCCGCTCGGTGTATCGCGCAGGCCTGGCCACCGTGGACTGGAGTGACATTCCGGTGGCCCTGGAAGACATCGAACGCATCGAAGTTTTCCGCGGCCCGAACACTGTCAGCTATGGCGCCAATGCGCTGATGGCGGTGGTCAACATCATCACGCGCAACCCGGCCGACAGCCACGGCACGCGGCTGAAAGTCACCCGTGGGCAGCGCGGCATCGACGACTTTTACGCCAGCCAGGGCGTGGGCTGGGACGGCGGCGGCCTGCGCCTGTCACTGTCCGGCCAGCAAGACGACGGCTTCGATTCGGACCGTAACGGCGCCGACTACCGCGACAGCCGCCGCTTGAACCGTTTCAACCTCGCCGTCAGCCAAACGCTCACTGAAAACCAGAGCATCGACTGGCAATTGAATGCCAAGGACGGGAGCAACCAGCGTCCGTATACCTACCGCCCGGTCTTCTCGGGGATTACCGCTGCAGGGAACAATTCCGACGTCATCGCCAAGGACTACGCCGGCTCGCTGCGCTGGAACCTCGACATCAATCCCGATCACAGCCTTTACATCCAGGGCTCGGCGCAACACTGGGATCGTCAGCAGACCTGGCGTGCCTGCGATGCCGAGGTTTCGTTCAGCCCGCAGCTGACCGAGCTCTGGCAGCTCAACCCGAATTACACCGAACGCCTGGCGCGCAACATGGAGCGCTACACCGGCCCCGGCGCGCCCGCAGGTGACCCGACCCAGCGCGCACTGGCCAATCAAGTGCTGGACCAATGGCGAAACGGCGCCCGACAAACCCTCTGCGGTGATATCGACCAAAGCGCCCGGGAGTCGCGCTACGACCTCGAAGTGCAGGACACCCTCAGCCTGTCCGACAGTCTGCGGCTGGTCAGCGGCATGAACTATCGTTACGACCGGGCAGATTCCAAGACCTACTTCAATGGCACCCTCGACGACACCACCTGGCGGGCGTTCGGCCAACTCGAGTGGCGCGCCACCGAGCATTGGTTGCTGCAGGGCGGTGCGATGTTCGAAGACACGCACTTGATTGGCAGTTCGCTCACCCCGCGGGTGGCGGTCAACTACCTGATCAACCCGCGCCATGGCCTGCGGGCGGTGTACTCGGAAGCCATCCGCTCGCCGGACATGTTTGAGAACAACGTCAACTGGAGTTATCAGGTAAAGAACCTGCGACCCAGTGCCTATGGCCAGTCCAGTGCCCGTTATTTCGTCAAGACCCGTGGCCCCGGCGACCTCGAACAGGAACACATGCGTTCCCGGGAACTGGGCTACAACGGCTACTTTGCCAAAGTGGGGCTGGCGGTCGATGTGAAGCTGTTCTACGACGAAATCACCGGGATGATCAGCGAACCGCTGCGCAACAATCAGTACATCGCCAGCAACTCAAACAGCGCGCGCTTCTCCGGGGCAGAAACCCAGCTCGACTGGAGAATCAGCAGCGCCGATCGCCTGCGTCTGACCTATGCCTACGTCGATGCCGAGGCGAGCAACCCGCAGGATGCACAACAGACGGCTCGAAACAGCGGGTCCGTCGGTTGGCTGCGCAACTGGGGCCACGGCTGGAACAGCGCGCTCTTCTACTATGGTGACGATGCCCTGAACGGCTATCGCTTCGAACGGGTCGATACGCGCATCGCCAAACGCATCGGCCTGGGCAAGGCCAGCCTGGAGTTGGCCGGTGTGCTCCAGCAACGCCTCGACAGCCAGCCCACTACCTTCGTCGACAACAACTACGACGAGCGCCGGGTGCTTTACTTCAGCGCAGAGCTGGCGTTCTAAGATGCTCTATAGCCCGTCACGCAAGACGCCAATCCTTGGCCGCCTGCTGGCCGGGTTGTGCCTGGTGCTTGCCGGACTGCTGAGCAGCCTGGCGGCCACCGCCGCGGACATTTTGCTGACCGGCGCCGAGGACAGCCCGGGCATGCAATCCTTCACTCAGGCCTTGAGCGCTTTGCGGCCTGCCGATAACGTGCACTTCCAGCCGCTGGCCAGTCTGCCGGCGCCAGGCAAACTGCCCGCCGGCACCCGTTTGATTCTGCTCGACCTGCCGAGCCTCGACTGGCGCCTGCAAGACACCCAGGGCCCGGCGACGCTGGTGCTGCGCATCAGCCGCCTGCAAGCCCGTCAGCATCTGGGGGCCACCCTGCCCCCGCGTCTCAGCCTGCTCTGGAGCGACCCGCCCCTGGACCGACAATTGCGCCTGACCCGATTGCTGCTGCCTCAGGCCAAACGGGTCGGCGTGCTCTTCGACAGCCACAGCGAATTCCTCTTGAAAGAACTGCATCAGGCCGCCCACTCCTTGGGTCTTGAAGTAGTCACCGAGCGCTGGGATAACACGAACGACAGCCGGCCGTTGCAGGCGTTACTGAAAAACAGCGACGTGTTGCTGGGCCTCGACGACCCCGATCTGTACAACCCGAAAACCGCTAAAAACCTGTTGCTCAGCAGCTATGCACGGCAATTGGCGCTGATCGGCCCTAACGCCGGGTTCGTCAGGGCCGGGAGCCTGGCCAGCACCTACAGCGATCAGAGCGATTGGCTGGCGATACTCGACGAACTGCTCGACCGGCCACCGGCCACGTGGCCACGCACGCACTACCCGCAACGCTTCAAAGTCTTAAGCAACCCGCAAGTGGCTCGTTCATTAGGGATTGAACAGATGAATGAAGCGTCTGTCGCAACACAGTTGGCCGAAGGAGAAAGCCGCCCATGACCTTTCGTCGCCGTTGGGACATCAACACCCGCACGCAGATTATCAGCCTCGGCCCTGCCCTGTTGCTGACGTTGCTGTTGATCAGTTTCTTTACCTTCGTGCGGATCCAGGACCTGCGTCAGGAGCTCAATCACACTGGGCAGCTGATCGCCAACCAACTGGCACCGGCCACCGAATACGGGGTGATCTCGGGCAACAACGAGGTGCTAGACAGTTTGCTCAAGGCCACCCTGGCCACGCCCAATGTGCGCTTTCTGGAAGTCCAGGACAGTGCCAACCGGATTCTGGTGTACGTCGAGCAACCGTCGGAAACCCACAACCGCTCGCACCAGGTCGAAGTGTTCCAGGCCCCGGTGCGGCTGCAACGCATCCAGCTGCACAATGATTTCCTGCAGGGAAGCCGCGTCGCCAACACGGCGTCCTCCGAGGATTATCTGGGTCGGGTGATCGTCGGCCTGTCCAATGACGCCTTCAGCCAGCGTCAGCAGGAAATCCTGCTCAAGGCCGGGATCCTGGCGCTGTTCGCCCTGCTGTTTACTTTTCTGGTCGCCCGGCGCCTGGCCGGCAGCCTTTCGCAACCGATTCGCGACATCGGCAACGCGGTCAAGGCCATTCAGGACGGCGACTACAAAACCCCGCTGCCGATCGTCGACGACACTGAACTGGGCGCGCTGTCGCAACACATCAACAACCTCGCCAACGGGCTCGAACAAGCCAGTCGCGAACAGCATCAAGCGATGGCGCAGTTGATTCAGACTCGCGAGGAAGCGGAAAAGGCCAACAACGCCAAATCCGATTTCCTTGCGATGATGAGCCACGAATTGCGCACGCCGATGAATGGCGTGCTGGGCATGCTGCAACTGCTGGAAACCACCGAGATGACCGAGGAGCAGGTCGAATACGCGGCGCTTGCCTCGGAGTCCACGGAACACCTGCTCAAAGTCATCAACGACATTCTCGATTTCTCGCGCATCGAGCGTTCGGAACTGGAGCTGGAGCACATTCCATTCAACCTCGCAGACCTGATCGGCAGTTGCGCCCAGTCGTTCTCGCACAGCGCCGTGCAACGCGGGCTCGACCTGGCGCTGTCGATTCCGGACGACATGCGCGCGTTGCAGGTGCAGGGCGACCCGACGCGAATCCGGCAGATCCTGGTCAACCTGATCGGCAATGCGCTGAAATTCACCGAACAGGGCCGCGTCAGCATCGAACCGCAATGGCAGTCGCTGGATCACGAATTGCTGTGGTTCACCTGCACCGTGCGCGACAGCGGGATTGGTATCTCGGCTGAACGCCTGGAATTAATGTTCAACGCCTTCCAGCAGGCCGACAGTTCTATTTCGAGGCGATACGGTGGCACCGGGCTGGGCCTGCCGATTGCTCGCACACTGGCTGAACGCATGGGCGGCACGTTGCGCGCCCAGAGCGAGGAAGGTCGCGGCTCGGTGTTCACCCTGGAAATCCCGCTGGCGCTCTATAAACAGACGCTGCCCGTGCTGGCGCCGCGCATACCGACCGGCAGCGGTGATGGAGAAGGGCGCAACGTGTTGCTGGTGGAAGACAATCCGGTCAATCAGACGGTCATCGAAGCAATGTTGCGCAGTCTGGGCTTTACTGTCAGCGTCGTCACCGATGGCGCCCAGGCAGTGCGCAGTGCGGAGAGTCTGATTTTTGAAGCCATTTTGATGGACTGCCGGCTACCGATCATCGACGGCTATGAGGCCACCCGACAGATTCGCCAATTACCCGGCTGCACAGACTTGCCGATCATCGCACTGACTGCCAACGCCTTGCAGGGTGACCGCGAAGCCTGTTTATCGGCGGGAATGAACGATTACCTGGCCAAGCCCTTCAAACGCACAGATTTGCAGCAAATTCTGCAGCGCTGGGTGCAGTAGTGCAGGCCTTTCGGCTATCTGCGACTGGCGTGAAAGGCGAAAGTGCGGCAGTCTTAGGCACCCGAACAGGCCCGAAAAGGGGCTTGAATAATAATTTCAGTGCACAAGTGTACATTCATGTCCTTGGTGCTGTGACTTTCACCACAACGCAATAGTCTATGAGTAGGCTGCTGACTCGAGGCATAAACGCTTCGATCGGCCGGGAAGATTTGCCCCACCTGCCGCATGGGACTATTGAGGAGCTCGCATGACCCAACAAAACGCCTTTACTCGGGAAGACCTGCTGCGCTGCAGTCGCGGTGAGCTGTTCGGCCCAGGTAACGCACAACTGCCCGCCCCGAACATGTTGATGGTGGATCGCATCACCCATATCAGCGCCGAGGGTGGCAAGTACGGCAAGGGTGAATTGGTCGCCGAGCTGGATATCACTCCGGACCTGTGGTTCTTCGCCTGCCACTTCGAAGGTGATCCGGTGATGCCAGGCTGCTTGGGCCTCGACGCCATGTGGCAACTGGTCGGCTTCTTCCTCGGCTGGCAAGGTCTGCCGGGCCGTGGTCGCGCCCTGGGTTCGGGCGAAGTGAAATTCTTCGGTCAGGTTCTGCCGACCGCCAAGAAAGTAACCTATAACATTCAGATCAAGCGCGTACTGAAGGGCAAGCTGAACCTGGCCATCGCCGATGGTTCGGTCAGCGTCGACGGCCGCGAGATCTACACCGCCGAAGGCCTTCGGGTCGGCGTTTTCACCTCCACTGACAACTTCTAAGGGTTATCCGCATGCGCCGCGTCGTTATCACTGGTCTGGGCATCGTTTCGTGCCTGGGCAATGACAAAGAGACCGTCTCCGCTAACCTGCGTGCAAGCCGCCCTGGCATCCGGTTCAACCCGGAATATGCCGAAATGGGTCTGCGTAGCCAGGTTTCCGGCTCCATTGACCTTCCCCTCGAAGAGCTGATCGATCGCAAGATCTTTCGCTTCGTCGGCCACGCGGCGGCTTACGCCTACCTGGCCATGAAAGACGCCATCGCCGACTCCGGTCTGACCGATGAGCAAGTCTCCAACCCGCGTACCGGTTTGATCGCCGGCTCCGGTGGCGCCTCCACGCTGAACCAGATGGAAGCGCTGGACATCCTGCGCGAGAAAGGCGTGAAACGCGTTGGCCCATACCGCGTCACGCGGACCATGAGCAGCACCGTTTCCGCTTGCCTGGCCACGCCGTTCAAGATCAAGGGCCTGAACTACTCCATCGCGTCTGCCTGCGCCACCAGTGCTCACTGCATCGGTACCGCCATGGAACAGATCCAGATGGGCAAGCAGGACATCGTGTTCGCCGGCGGCGGTGAAGAAGAACACTGGAGCCAATCGTTCCTGTTCGACGCCATGGGCGCACTGTCCAGCCAGTACAACGAAACCCCGGAAAAAGCTTCCCGTGCCTACGACGCCAAGCGTGACGGTTTCGTCATCGCCGGCGGTGGCGGCATGGTCGTGGTCGAAGAGCTGGAACATGCTCTGGCCCGCGGCGCGAAGATCTACGCGGAAATCGTTGGCTACGGCGCGACCTCCGACGGCTACGACATGGTCGCCCCAAGCGGCGAAGGCGCCATCCGCTGCATGCAGATGGCCATGTCCACCGTTGACGCTCCGATCGACTACCTGAATACCCACGGCACGTCGACTCCGGTCGGCGACGTCATGGAAATGAAAGGTGTGCGTGAAGTGTTCGGCGACAAGGCTCCGGCCATCAGCTCCACCAAGAGCCTGTCGGGTCACTCCCTGGGCGCCGCCGGCGTTCACGAAGCGATCTACTGCATGCTGATGATGGAAGGCAACTTCATGGCGGGTTCCGCCAACATCGACGAACTGGACCCGGAAGTGGCTGACATGCCGATCCTGACCAAGACTCGTGAAGACGCCACCATCAACACCGTGATGAGCAACAGTTTCGGCTTCGGTGGCACCAATGCCACGCTGGTACTGAAGCGCTGGCAGGGTAAGTAATACCCCGCGTACGCCGCACATAAAAACGCCCCGACTGGTTCGGGGCGTTTTTTTTGTGCCTTTGCTTTTGCTTTTGTAGGAGCCAGGCTTGCCGGCGAAGGCGCACCCAAGGACGCCTTCGCCGGCAAGCCTGGCTCCTACAGGTACCGGTTTGAATCCGCCGTTTTCATCGTCGCAAACATGAAGCTTTTGTCATGAAACTCAGCGGCTTGCGACCAAATGCCGCGTGTTTCAAGGGCTGCAGGATTTTCTCTGATTTTGCAAAAGTCCGTTACCAAACTCAGTCGTTTACTTAGCAGGCTAACCAAACATATAACGGAGTCCTGCACACGCCTTGCTGCAGATAACAGAGATTGGAGCTAGCAGATGACTGTAAAAGTAACTGAACGCGACGATTCACATAAGTCCCACGAAGGCGTAGCCGCCGGTATCCGGATCTGGGACGTGCACCAACAAGACATGCTGGTGGGGATGTTCCACTCCGAAACCGATGCCCACAGCTACAAGGCCGAACTGGAAAAACTGGAGCAGCAACGAGAGCTCCAATCCGCCTAAGCAATGACAGCATTGAAAACGACAAACCCCGCCATGAGCGCAATGCTGTTCACTTAAGGATTGTTGACTAATCCTCAGGCAGCCGGAAAATCCGGAATCTGATAAGGATTCCGGATTTTTTATGTCTGTTGCTCAGGATTTAAGCGCGGTTTTGGATTTTGCTAAGCAACCGCTCTCTCGCCTTGAGGTGTTCACCGATCATATTCCTCATGATTGGATCACCGCAGCGGCCGCTCTGGCGGATAAAGCCACGATCCGACGTCGGCGCTTGCCTTCGGACATAGTCCTTTGGCTGGTAGTCGGGATGGCACTTTTCAGAGGTGAGCCAATAGTCGAGGTCGCTCGCCGACTGAATATTTGTGCCGACGGTCTTGCTAATGAGGTGCTGTTAGCCAAAAGCGGGTTGTCGCAGGCGCGCCAGCGTCTGGGGAATCAGCCTGTCGCTTGGTTATTTCAACAGTGCGCCAATGTCTGGGGATACGAGCGCTACCCGCAAGATGACTGGCACGGTCTTCAAGTCTTTGCCGTCGACGGTGCCTTGTTTCGAACCCCGGAAACGTCGTCATTGCGGGACCATTTTGGCTCCGGCAATACCTCCTCCGATCGTCAAACCCCTTATCCGGTGCTGCGCCTTGTTGCGTTGATGAACGCCCGTTCTCATATCATCGCCAACGCGGCCATCAGCCCTTACCGCAAAGGGGAGATCCCGCTGGCCAAGGACTTCATCGAGAGCATACCCAACCACTCAGTGACCCTGCTGGACAAAGGGTTTTTCAGTGCGGACCTATTGTTGAGTATCCAAAGTACTGAAAAAAACCGGCATTGGATGATCCCGGAGCGTAAGGGTACTGTTCGCACGGAAATTGAACACTACGGCGATGGTGATTACCTAGTCCAGATGAAGGTCTCGCAGCAAGCGCGTAAAAAGAACCCACTGTTGCCTGAGTACTGGCAAGTACGGGCGGTCACCTACGAGGTCGCCGGGAAAGAAAAAACCGTCTTCACCTCCCTGCCAGCCTCGCACTTTAGCGCTGAGCAGGTCGCCACCCTTTATCACGAGCGATGGGAAATCGAACTGGGTTTCAGGGATATCAAAAGCTCAATGCAAGACAATGCCTTGACCCTTCGCAGCAAGACTGTAGACCTGGTGTATCAAGAATTATGGGGGCTGTTACTGGCTTATAACGTAGTGCGTCGAGAAGCCAGTCAGGCGGCTGTAGCTCATAAGCGGGCTCCCAGCGAGGTGAGTTTCAAGTTTGCCTGTCAGCACATCGCCAGCCATCTGGTGGTCATGGCCGGAGCGGTCTCGCCCTCACACACGCCAAGACGCCTGGACGAGCTTCGCGGCAGCATTGGTGTGCTCTTCATAGCAAAACGCCCCAGGCCTGCGAGGCCTAGGGCGGTGAAGATGTCAAAAACCCGGTATCCGGTTAACCGCAAGGCTGCTCCGCTTAAGTGAACAGCATTGCGCCATGAGCGGGGTTTGTCGTTGTTGCAGTCTTTAACGGCTTACCACATCAGATCGTCCGGGATCTGATAGGCGGCGTACGGATCGTCTTCGGCAGCGACTTCTTCGGTCTTCACGTTCATCTGCACGATACGCTGTGGATCGCGCTCCTGGATCTTCAGGGCCGCCTCACGGGGGATCACTTCATAACCGCCGGCGTGGTGCACGATAGCCAGCGAACCGCTGCTGAGCTTGTTGCGCATCAGCGTGTTGACGCAGATGCGCTTGACCTTCTTGTCGTCGACGAAGTTGTAGTAGTCCTCGGTCGTCAGCTTCGGCAGACGCGAGACTTCGATCAACTGTTTGACCTGAGCAGCGCGAGCCTTGGCCTCGGCCTTCTCCTGCTGCTGACGGTTCAGCTCCTGGTCGCGCTTGGCCTTCTCGGCCATGGCTTCCTGAGCCGCCCGCTGCTGCGAGTCATCAAGTTCGATCTGACCTTTGTGGGCCAGACGCTGCTGTTTCTGCTTCTCTTTGCCGACCTGTTTGGCCTGCTTCTGGTTGACCAGCCCTGCTTTGAGCAACTGGTCGCGAAGGGAAATGCTCATGGTGCTTATTACTCACTTAGGCAACTGCTCAACCGCAGCTGGGCAAATTCTTTTCCTGACGTTTGGCTTCGCCCCACAAGGCGTCCAACTCTTCGAGGGTGCAATCTTCTATGGGACGGTGGGTGTCGCGCAATGCCTGTTCGATAAAACGGAAGCGTCTTTCGAACTTGCTGTTGGCTCCACGCAGTGCAGTTTCGGGATCGACCTTGAGATGACGCGCCAGATTGACCACGGAAAACAACAGATCACCGACCTCATCGGCAATCGCTGCCGAGTCATTGTCGGCCATGGCTTCGAGCACTTCATCGAGCTCTTCGCGCACTTTGTCGAGCACCGGCAAGGCGTCAGGCCAGTCGAAACCGACCTGCCCCGCGCGCTTCTGCAACTTCGCCGAACGGGACAATGCCGGCAGTGCTGCGGGTACGTCGTCGAGCAAGGACAGTTGTTCGGGCGCCGAAGATTTCTCCGCCCGTTCTTCAGCCTTGATCTCTTCCCAGCGCTGTTTGACCTGATCTTCATTAAGACGCGGAACATCCAGCGGCGCATACAGATCACCGGTAGGAAACACATGCGGATGACGGCGAATCAATTTGCGGGTGATGCTGTCGATGACGCCGGCGAATTCGAAGCGCCCTTCTTCCCGGGCCAACTGGCTGTAATAAACCACCTGGAACAGCAAATCCCCCAACTCTCCCTGCAAGTGATCGAAGTCACCGCGCTCGATGGCGTCGGCGACTTCGTAGGCTTCCTCAAGGGTGTGCGGGACGATGGTTTCGTAGGTTTGCTTGATGTCCCACGGGCAGCCGAACTGCGGGTCGCGCAGACGGCTCATCAGGTGCAGCAAGTCTTCAAGGCTGTACATCAATTTCACGGAGTCCGGTTACGGCGGGTTTCGATGATGTTTGGCAACTGGGAAATCCGCCCCAGCAACCGACCCAGTGCATCCAGCCCCGGAATCTCGATGGTCAGGGACATCAACGCCGTGTTGTCCTCTTTGTTCGAGCGGGTGTTGACCGCCAGCACGTTGATCCGCTCGTTGAGCAGTACTTGCGAAACGTCACGCAGCAGACCGGACCGGTCGTAGGCACGGATGATGATGTCCACCGGATAGGTGAGCACCGGCACCGGGCCCCAGCTGACCTGGATGATCCGCTCGGGCTCGCGCCCACCCAGTTGCAGCACCGAGGCGCAGTCCTGACGGTGAATACTCACGCCGCGGCCCACGGTGATGTAACCGACGATCGCATCCCCCGGCAGCGGCTGGCAGCAGCCGGCCATCTGGGTCATCAGGTTGCCGACGCCCTGGATCTGGATGTCGCCGCGCTTGCCCGGTTTGTAACCGGTGGCCTTGCGTGGAATCAGTTCCAGCTGTTCGTTGCCGCGCTCCGGTTCGACCAGTTGCTGCGCCAGGTTCACCAGTTGTGCCAGACGCAAATCGCCTGCGCCCAACGCGGCGAACATGTCTTCGGCCATTTTCATGTTGGCCTTTTCGGCCAGCTTGTCGAAATCTACCGCTGGCAGACCGAGGCGGTTGAGTTCGCGCTCCAGCAAGGTTTTACCGGCGGCGACGTTCTGATCGCGCGCCTGCAATTTGAACCAGTGAACGATCTTCGCCCGTGCCCGCGAGGTGGTGATGTAACCCAGGTTCGGGTTCAGCCAGTCGCGGCTCGGGGTGCCGTGCTTGCTGGTGATGATCTCGACTTGCTCACCGGTTTGCAGGCTGTAGTTGAGCGGCACGATGCGCCCGTTGATCTTCGCGCCACGGCAGTTGTGACCGATTTCGGTGTGCACTCGGTAGGCGAAGTCCAGCGGCGTCGCGCCCTTCGGCAAGTCGATGGCATGACCGTCCGGGGTGAAGATGTAGACCCGGTCCGGTTCGATATCGACCCGCAGTTGCTCAGCCAGGCCGCCGATGTCACCCAGCTCTTCATGCCACTCGAGGACCTGACGCAGCCAGGAAATTTTCTCTTCGTAGTGGTTGGAGCCGGATTTGACGTCGGTGCCCTTGTAGCGCCAGTGTGCGCAAACGCCCAGCTCGGCTTCTTCGTGCATGGCGTGGGTGCGGATCTGCACTTCCAGCACCTTGCCCTCGGGGCCGATCACCGCGGTGTGCAGCGAGCGGTAGCCGTTCTCTTTAGGGTTGGCGATGTAGTCGTCGAATTCTTTCGGGATGTGCCGCCACAGGGTGTGGACGATACCGAGCGCGGTGTAGCAGTCGCGCATTTCCGGCACCAGCACGCGAACCGCGCGCACGTCGTAGATCTGGCTGAATTCCAGACCCTTGCGCTGCATTTTGCGCCAGATCGAATAGATGTGTTTGGCCCGGCCGCTGATGTCGGCATCGACGCCGGTGGCCTGCAATTCGTTCTTGAGCTGGCTCATCACATCGGCGATGAAACGCTCGCGATCCAGTCGCCGCTCGTGGAGCAACTTGGCGATCTGCTTGTACTGGTCGGGCTCAAGGTAACGGAAGGACAAGTCCTCCAGCTCCCACTTGATGTGACCGATACCGAGACGGTGAGCCAAAGGCGCGTAGATGTCGAAGACTTCACGGGCGACGCGGTTGCGTTTTTCGTCATCGGCGGTTTTCACCGCACGGATCGCGCAGGTGCGTTCGGCCAGTTTGATCAGCGCGACGCGAACGTCGTCGACCATGGCGACCAGCATTTTGCGCAGGTTTTCGACCTGGCCCTGCGTGCCCAGCACCAGGGATTGACGGGGGCTGAGGCTGGCGCTGATCGCCGCCATGCGCAACACGCCGTCGATGAGTTTGGCGACCACCGGACCGAAGCGCTGGCTGACCGCCGGCAACTCAATCTGGCCTTCGCGCACGCCGCGATACAGGATCGCGGCAACCAACGAATCCTGATCGAGTTTGAGGTCGGCGAGAATCTCGGCGATCTCAAGGCCCGTGCGGAAACTCGAGGTCCCTTCGGACCATAGATTTTTCGCTGCATTGGCCTGTTGTTCAGACGCACGAGCGAACTCGCACGCTTCCTTCAAGGCTTCGCGATCCAGTGCCGGATCGACACTGGCCGCGTGATCGAGCCAAGCCTCGAGATTGATACTGCCGTCGGTGTTGATCGGCTGGTGTGCTCTCACCTGTACCATCTTGCTTACCTTCCCTACGACGCAGATTCAATGCGTCAAATCGCTGACCTTTCGTTACCCGTGAACGCTCGCGGGGCTAATGCGAGCGCGGCACGGGCAGGCCAGTCGGACCAGACGAGCCGTCCTAGCTCGCTTCAAATAACGCCATGGCCTCGACATGTGCCGTCTGAGGAAACATATCGAGAATCCCGGCACGTTTTAACCGGTAGCCCTGCTTGATCAATTCGACCGTATCGCGCGCCAGCGTTGCCGGATTGCACGATACATACACCAACCGTTTGGCGCCCAGAGACGCCAGCTTGCGCACTGCTTCGAAAGCACCGTCACGCGGTGGGTCCAAGAGTACCGCACAAAAGCCTTCGCGCGCCCATTCGGCATCGGCCAAAGGCTGGGATAAATCGGCCTGAAAAAACTTCGCATTATGAAGATTATTGCTAGCAGCGTTTGCAGCTGCCCGCTCGACCATCGCCTGCACACCCTCCACCGCCACCACTTCGCGAACGACCTTGGCCAACGGCAAGGCAAAGTTACCCAAACCACAGAATAGATCGAGAACTCGTTCCTCCGCCGTCGGCTTCAGCCAGTCCAACGCCTGGGCGATCATCGCTTCGTTGACCCCGGCGTTGACCTGGATGAAATCCCCCGGACGGTACGCCAGGTTCAAAGCCCACTGCTCAAGCCGATAACCCAACGACTGGTCAGCCTCGACCGGTTGCGGTTCGCCGTCACCGTGCAGCCACAATTGGGCTTCATGGAAGGCGCAGAAATCCTTGAGGATCGTCATGTCGGCGTCGGACAGCGGCGCCATGTGCCGCAGCAACACCGCCAACGACGAACCGCTGAACAATTCCACATGCCCCAGAGCCTGAGGTTTGCTCAAGCGCCGAAGCATTTCCGGCAAGCGGGTCATGATCGACTGCAAGGGTTGTACCAGCACCGTGCATTCGTTGATCGCAACGATGTCCTGACTGCCAGCGGCGCGGAAACCGACTTCGAGTTTTTTCGCCTTCATGTCCCAGCGCACCGCCACTCGGGCGCGACGCCGGTAACCGAATTCCGGACCGCTCAGCGGCGCGGCCCATTCTTCGGGTTCGACACCGGCGACCTTCGACAATTGCTCGGCGAGCATGCGCTGTTTCAGGGCGAGTTGTTCGTTGTGCGGCAGATGTTGCACGCTGCAACCGCCACAGCGACCGGCATGCGGACACGGTGCAGGGCGGCGCAGTTCGCTGGCCTGGAACACCCGTTCGGTGCGCGCCTCGACCACTTTGCCGTGGGCGCCCAACACGCGCGCTTCGACTTCTTCACCGGCCAATGCGCCGAGGACGAACCAGGTGCGACCTTCAAAAAACGCGATACCGCGACCGTCATTGGCCAGGCGCTCAATACTCAAACGCTGCTTTTTGCCGGTCGGAATTTGCGGGGCCTTGCTGCCGCCGGTGGGCTGGAAGCGCAGGCCTCTCTCTTGCTTGGCCATCAGTTAGGCGCGTCGAAAATGCCGGTCGACAAGTAACGGTCGCCACGGTCGCAGATGATCGCGACGATCACCGCGTTTTCAACTTCTTTGGACAGACGCAGCATCGCTGCCACCGCACCGCCCGAGGACACGCCGCAGAAGATGCCTTCTTCGCGGGCCAGACGACGGGTCACGTCTTCGGCTTCGCTTTGTGCCATGTCGACGATCCGGTCCACGCGCTCGGCCTGGTAGATCTTCGGCAGGTATTCCTGCGGCCAGCGACGGATGCCCGGAATCGCCGAGCCTTCCATCGGTTGCAGACCGATGATCTGCACGCTCTCGTTCTGCTCTTTCAAGTAGCGCGAAACGCCCATGATGGTACCGGTGGTGCCCATGGAGCTGACGAAATGAGTGATGGTGCCTTCGGTCTGACGCCAGATTTCCGGGCCGGTGGTGGTGTAGTGCGCTTCGGGGTTGTCCCCGTTGGCAAACTGATCCAGCACCTTGCCGTGGCCTTCGGCTTCCATTCGCTGGGCGAGGTCGCGGGCGCCTTCCATGCCCTCTTCCTGAGTGACCAGAATCAGCTCGGCACCATACGCCGTCATGGCGGCTTTACGTTCGGCACTGGAGTTGTCCGGCATGATCAGGATCATCTTGTAACCCTTGATCGCGGCGGCCATCGCCAGGGCGATCCCGGTGTTACCCGAGGTCGCTTCGATCAGCGTATCGCCGGCGTGGATCTGCCCGCGCAACTCGGCGCGGGTGATCATCGACAGCGCCGGACGGTCCTTGACCGAACCCGCCGGGTTATTCCCTTCGAGCTTGAGCAAAAGGGTATTGCTGGTGGCGCCAGGCAGGCGCTGCAAACGGACCAGCGGAGTGTTGCCGACGCAATCGGCGATGGTTGGGTACTGCAAGGTCATGGCGTAATTCGCAATCCAGACTGCGGGGGCGCCTATCATACCGACAAACCTTCGCAGGCCATATCACGCAAAGTATGGTGCTTATGGTTTATGGGAATAAGGGGCAGTTTCCGTATTAAGCTGTTTGCGCGGAATAGACCTGGGCAGCTGCTCAAAAACTGAACAACCCTCACACACCGAGGGGCGGGTTTGTGTCAGCAGCGCTGACACTTTTGCCGGCTGGACGTCGCTGCGTACGCACAGTGCAGCTTTAAACAAGGTTTGCACTGGGAGAAAATGATCAGGTTGTTCGACCAGAGAATTGTCGCACCGGTGGTGCGACTTTCACCTCAGCGTGACAGCCCTTGTAGATCCGATGGTTGTTGGGCCCAAGAAAACTGTCTCACCAGCGGTGAGACTTTTTCGTAATGGTGACCCGACGGGCCTCTTCGCGGGCAAGCCCGCTCCCACAGGGTGCGGAGTTGATCACACGATTTGTGGCCGGCAGAGAACCACTGTGGGAGCGAGCTTGCTCGCCATGGCGTCAGCACTGGCGCCACCAACATTTGCCACCAACCGCATATTCAACCGCAAACCCGCCCCGGTGTTCTCAGCCCAAAGACTCCCGCCCTGACGCTGCACCGCATTCCTCGCAATGCTCAACCCCAAGCCAAATCCACCATTCCCCGGCCGCGAGCCATCGAGCCGAATGAACGGACAGAAGATCCGCTCAAGATCCACCTCAGCCACCCCGCCACCCTCATCCTCCAGCCACACACGCCAGAAGTCGCCATCGCGCTGCCCACCCAGACGCACAACGCCGCCCTGCGGTGAATGACGAATGGCATTGCGCAGGATGTTTTCCAGCGCCTGAGCCAACGTATTGAGATGGCCGCGCACCCAGCAGGACGAATCCACCGCGCACTGCAACTGGCTCGCCGGCCAGCCACTTTCGTAGCAGGCATTTTCCGTGAGCATGTCCCACAGCGCCTGAACCTGGATCGATTCGTCGGGCAATCGAGTGCGTTCGGTGTCGAGCCAGGCCAGTTGCAGGGTGTCTTCCACCAGACGCTGCATGCCATCGACCTCACGGCCAATGCGCTCGCGCAATTGCGTCAACCCCTGCTCGCTTTCGCTGGCCACCCGCAGGCGACTCAGTGGCGTGCGCAATTCGTGGGACAGGTCGCGCAGCAGTTGTTGTTGCAGGGCCACCGTGCCTTGCAGGCGCTCGGACATGTGATCAAAGGCCCGGCCCAGTTCACCCAGCTCATCAGGGCGAGTGGTGATGCGGCTCGACAACCGCACGTTCAACTGGTCGGCCCGCCAGGCATTGGCCTGTTCGCGCAGACTGTTCAAAGGCACGACCAGCAACCGATACAGACCGACGCACAGCAGCAAGGTGAACAGTCCGGGAATCACCCCGTTGGTGATCACCCGCCAGAACACCCGGTAGTGCCCGGGCACGAAACGCCGGGGCAGTTCGATCACCAGACTGCCGGCGGACGGATCGTTGGGAAAAGGCACCCTCAACCACGGCAGGCCTTTGGTATGGCGACTCGTCGGCGAATCCAGACTGCGTAAAAAGGTCAGGCGATGGGTTTCTTTTTCCGTCAGCGGGTAACTGCTCAATGACTGCAAATCGCCGCCAATCACGCCGACCCATGTCGACTCGCGATGGCCGACGCTCTGCAACCAGGCATCGACGCCTGCACTCTGGCGCTTATTCCACGCCTGCTCGGCCTCGGCGGCGTAGCGCATCAGCGTGCCCCGTGCCTCGTCGGACAGGAACAGGTTTTTCTTTTCCATGTAGCGCCCCCAGGACCAACTGAGCCAGATCATCAGCAGACAGAACGCCACCAACAAACACGCCAGTTTCCAGAACAGCGAATGCCTGCCCGGCAGGTCACTCCACTTCATCGACAGCACTCAATACGTAGCCCTTGCCCCACACCGTGCGCACTTCGCGCTCGAGGTAACCGATGGCCTTGAGCTTGCGGCGGATCTGACTGATATGCATGTCGAGGCTGCGGTCATGGGGCGCGTAACCGCGCTGCAGCACATGCTGGTAAAGGAAGGCTTTGCTCAGGACTTCATCGTCATTGCGATTCAACGTTTCCAGCAACCGGTACTCACTGCGGGTCAGGCCGGCAGCGTGTTCGCCATAAAAGACATCACAGCATTCATCGTCGAAACGCAGGCTGTCCGCCGAAGGGGCAATCGGTGCCGGCGCTGGCCGGCGGTCGAGCGCGACCCGTCGCAGGATCGCTTCGATGCGCACCCGCAACTCGACCATGCTGAAGGGTTTGGGCAGGTAATCATCGGCGCCCAGCCGAAAACCACTGATGCGATCCGCCTCGGCACCGAGCGCCGACATCAGCACCACCGGGGTGGAATGGCTCTGGCGTAATTGCGTCAGTACGTTCAGCCCGTCCAGGCCCGGCAGCAGAATATCCATCAGCACCACATCGAAGGCTTGCTGGCGGGCGATGGTCAAGCCTTCCAGACCATTCTGGCACCAGGTCACCTGAAAACCGCAGCGCCCCAGGTGCTCATGAACATAAGCACCGAGCACGAGGTCGTCTTCTATAGACAGGATACGAGGATGGCCAGCGGTGATGGGAGTCATGACTATCTGCAAATAATTCTCAGTTGGCGATTATTCAAGATTGCCTCGCTGCGGGCAACACAAGGTTTGCCCGTGAGGTAAAAGTGGCGATCCAGCCGACGAATGCCGACATCAATTTTACGAAGATTGCCCGCCTGCAAATCGCTACACTGCGCAGGTGGCGCGTGCTGGACGTACGTGCAGGTCATTAAATCGCTGGATGCAGGAGAGATGCGTGCTCAAGAAACTGGGAATTAAAGGCCGCGTGCTATTGCTGACCCTGTTGCCGACCAGCCTGATGGCCTTGGTTCTGGGCGGCTATTTCACCTGGATGCAGCAATCCGACCTGCAAACCCAGCTCATGCAGCGTGGCGAGATGATCGCCGAACAACTGGCGCCCTTGGTGGCCCCGGCCATGGGCCACAAGAACACCGAGCTGCTGGAACGCATTGCCACCCAATCCCTCGAACAACCGGACGTGCGCGCCGTAACGTTCCTCGCGCCCGACCGCTCCCTGTTGGCCCATGCCGGCCCGACCATGCTCAATCAGGCCCCGATCGGCAACAGTTCGCAGATGCTGCGCCGCAGCGGTAATGACGCGACGCGTTACTTGCTGCCGGTGTTCGGCAAGCACCGCAATCTGGCCGGTGACTTGATTCCCGACGAAGCCGACCGCCTGTTGGGCTGGGTCGAACTTGAACTGTCCCACAACGGCATGCTGCTGCGCGGTTATCGCAGCTTGTTCGCCAGCCTGCTGCTGATCGGCGCAGGCCTGGCCGGTGCGGCGTTGCTGGCGTTGCGCATGGGTCGGAGCATCAATCGGCCGCTGAGTCAGATCAAGCAAGCGGTGGCGCAACTCAAGGACGGTCATCTGGAAACCCGTCTGCCGCCCCTTGGCAGCCAGGAGCTGGACACGCTGGCGTCCGGCATTAACCGTATGGCCGGCACCCTGCAGAACGCGCAGGAGGAATTGCAACACAGCATCGACCAGGCCACCGAAGACGTGCGCCAGAACCTGGAAACCATCGAAATCCAGAACATCGAACTGGACCTGGCGCGCAAGGAAGCCCTTGAAGCCAGCCGGATCAAATCCGAGTTCCTGGCCAACATGAGCCATGAAATCCGCACGCCGCTCAACGGCATTCTCGGCTTCACGCATCTGCTGCAAAAAAGCGAGCTGACCCCGCGCCAGCTCGACTATCTGGGCACCATCGAAAAGTCCGCCGACAGCCTGCTGGGGATCATCAACGAGATTCTCGACTTCTCGAAAATCGAGGCCGGCAAACTGGTGCTCGACAATATTCCGTTCAACTTGCGCGACCTGCTCCAGGACACGTTGACCATCCTCGCTCCGGCCGCCCACGCCAAGCAGCTGGAGCTGGTGAGCCTGGTTTATCGCGATACGCCGCTGTCGCTGGTGGGTGACCCGCTGCGGCTCAAGCAGATCCTCACCAACCTGGTCAGCAATGCGATCAAGTTCACCCGCGAAGGCACCATCGTCGCCCGGGCCATGCTCGAGGAAGAGCACGAAGACAGCGTGCAACTGCGCATCAGCATTCAGGACACCGGCATCGGGCTGTCGAACCAGGACGTGCGCGCCTTGTTCCAGGCTTTCAGCCAGGCTGACAATTCGCTGTCCCGGCAACCGGGCGGCACCGGTCTGGGGCTGGTGATTTCCAAACGACTAATCGAACAGATGGGTGGCGAGATCGGTGTCGACAGTACCCCCGGCGAAGGCTCGGAATTCTGGATCAGCCTGAGCCTGCCCAAAACCCGCGACGATGCCGAAGACCTGCCCGGTCCGCCGTTGCTCGGACGTCGGGTGGCAGTGCTGGAAAACCACGAACTGGCCCGTCAGGCATTGCAGCATCAACTGGAAGACTGTGGCCTCGAAGTCACCCCGTTCAATACATTGGAAAGCCTGACCAATGGCGTGACCGGCGCGCATCAGACCGATCAGGCGATCGACCTGGCGGTGCTCGGCATCACCAGCAACGACATGCCACCAGAGCGCCTCAACCAGCACATCTGGGACCTAGAACACCTGGGCTGCAAGGTGCTGGTGTTGTGCCCGACCACCGAACAGACGCTGTTCCACCTCTCGGTGCCCAATCCGCACAGCCAGCTCCAGGCCAAACCGGCCTGCACCCGCAAGCTGCGGCGGGCCTTGTCCGACCTGGTCAATCCGCGTCAGCAACGCAGCGAACCCGGCGAACCGGTGTCCAGCCGTGCGCCAAAAGTGCTTTGCGTCGACGACAACCCGGCCAACCTGCTGCTGGTGCAAACCCTGCTCGAAGACATGGGCGCCAAAGTCCTCGCGGTGGAAAGCGGTTACGCGGCGGTCAAGGCGGTGCAGACCGAAACCTTCGACCTGGTGCTGATGGACGTTCAGATGCCCGGCATGGATGGGCGGCAAAGCACTGAAGCGATTCGCCAGTGGGAAAGTGAACGGCATTGCACGCCGCTGCCGATCGTTGCCCTCACCGCTCACGCCATGGCCAACGAAAAGCGCGCGCTGCTGCAAAGCGGCATGGACGACTACCTGACCAAACCGATCAGCGAACGGCAACTGGCCCAAGTGGTTCTGAAGTGGACTGGCCTGGCGCTGCGCAATCATGGGCCGGAGCGCTCCAGCGAAAGCCACGGTGGCAGTCATGAGTTGCAGGTGCTCGATCACGAAGAAGGTTTGCGCCTGGCCGCTGGCAAGGCTGATCTGGCGGCGGACATGCTGGCAATGCTGCTGGCATCTCTGGAAGCCGACCGCGAGGCGATTCGCTTCGCCCGGGAAACCAACGACCAGAACGCCCTGATCGAGCGCGTCCATCGCCTGCACGGCGCGACCCGTTATTGCGGTGTCCCGCAACTGCGCGCCGCCTGCCAGCGCAGCGAAACCCTGCTCAAGCAACAGGACTCGAAAGCCCCCAGCGCACTGGAAGACCTCGACCGGGCCATCAATCGCCTGGCCGCCCATGCCCGTATAAATGCCTGATGTACATTCCAGGAGGACCGCATGCGCACGATTCTTTTCAGCAACCAGACCTACGACCGCGACAGTTTTCTCAGTGCCGAGCTACCGGCCGGCATTGAACTGCACTTTCAATCGGCGCGACTGAGCCTTGATACGGTGGCGCTGGCGGAGCATCACGAGGTGGTCTGTGCCTTCATTAATGATGACCTCAGCGCGCCGGTGCTCGAACGCCTGGCCGCGGGCGGCACGCGCCTGATCGCCCTGCGCTCGGCCGGTTACAACCATGTCGATCTGGCAGTGGCAAAGCGTCTGGGGCTGGCGATTGCGCGCGTCCCGGCCTACTCGCCCCACGCGGTGGCGGAACATGCGGTGGCGCTGATCCTGGCGCTCAACCGACGCCTGCACCGGGCTTACAACCGTACGCGCGAAGGGGATTTCAGCCTGCACGGGCTGACCGGCTTCGACCTGGTGGGCAAGACCGTCGGCGTGGTCGGCACCGGGCAGATCGGCGCGACCTTCGCGAAAATCATGAACGGCTTTGGCTGCCAATTGCTGGCGTATGACCCCTTCCCCAACCCGCAAGTCGAAGCCCTCGGCGCCCGTTACCTGAGCCTGCCGCAACTGCTGGCCGAGTCGCAGATCATCAGCCTGCACTGCCCGCTCAACGAACAAAGCAAACACTTGATCAATCGCGAGTCACTGTCGCACATGCAAGCGGGTGCGATGCTGATCAACACCGGCCGCGGTGGTCTGGTGGACACACCGGCGCTGATCGACGCGTTAAAGGACGGTCAACTGGGTTATCTGGGGCTGGATGTTTATGAAGAGGAGGCACAGCTGTTCTTCGAGGACCGTTCCGACCTGCCGCTGCAGGACGATGTGCTGGCGCGGCTGCTGACCTTTCCGAACGTGATCATCACCGCTCACCAGGCCTTCCTGACCCGCGAAGCCCTGGGCGCGATTGCCGCGACCACCTTGCTGAACATCGCCGCCTGGGCGGCGGGCGCGCCTGCGAATCTGGTAAAGGGTGACTGAACCAGATCGAAGGTCATACGCCCGCGCCATGCTGCGCTGATGTCCGTGCTAGCATGCCGCGCATATTTGGAGGACCCATGGTCGAACACGATTTCCGCTATAGCCTGATGAACCCGCAACACACCCTCACCGAATGCCGCGCCCTTGTGCCGGGGCGTTATCAAGTCACCGGCAACGGCGGCTCGATTCGTAACAACGACGTGCTGGTAGTGACCCTCAAAGGCGCCAAGGACTTGTCCATGCGCCTGACCGTCGAAACGGTTCGCCACTTGATCAATCCGCCAGGCCAATGGGTCGCGGTGGCCAGTGGTCCGGTGTTCGGCGAACTGGCGATCCACACCTGGAAAGTCAACTGCGACAGCTGCGCCAAAGAGCTGAACTTCGAGTTCGCGGTCGACGCCAAGCTGGGCAACAAGGCTGAAAAGCCTGCTGCCACTGCACGGATTGCCGAGCTGGGCTGGACCACGGTCGGCGAGAAGCACCTGTGCCCGAAATGCCAGGAGCCCGCGTGATGAAACGCTTCGCTCTGACCGCTATGGTTGGCGCCAGCCTGCTGGGCTGCGCCGCCGAGCCGGTGCAATTGCAACAGAACCGCAGCTACATTCTGGAGTGGATCGGCGAACGTCCGTTGATGGACTACAGCCACCTGACCGTCACCCTCGGTGAAGACGGTCGAGCCTACGGCAACGGCGGCTGCAACCACTGGTTCGCGCCGTACACCCTGGAAGACGACAAGCTGAGCTTCGGCAAGGTTGGCAGCACCCGCAAACTGTGTGCGCCGGCGTTGATGGAGCAGGAAAAGCGTTTCCTCCAGGCGTTGGAAAACGTTCAGCGTTGGGACGTCTCGCCGATGGCGCAGATGCGTTTCTGGCCGGCGCAAGGGAAGCCGTTGCGTTGGTGGCTTGAAGAGGGTTGAGCAGTTAGATCGCCAGCCCTCACCCTAACCCTCTCCCAGAGGTAGAGGGGACTGATCGAGTTGGCTTTCAAATATTCTGCGACCGGGAAAATCGAGTCGAACTCAGGTACTGAAAAGCCCCGATCGGCCCCCTTTCCCCCTCTCCCCCTCTCCCCATTGGGGAGAGGGCTGGGGTGAGGGATGGTTCTAAAGCCCAACACAGAATTCAGATCCCCTCCCCACCTTCAATTCTTCGCCTGCAACGCCTCCAGCTTAGCCATCACCCCCGCCGCCGTCTGCTCACCCATCAGCTGCTCCCTTACCTTGCCTTTGTTATCGATGATGTAGGTCACCGGCAACGCCTCACTGCGCGGCAATTCAAAAAGCTCAGCCGGATCCGCGGCCAGCACGGTGAACTTGATGCCCAGTTTCTCGCTGGCGCTTTTCAGCTCTTCACCCTGCACATTGTCGAAGTTGACCCCGAACACACCAATCTTCTTGTCCTTGAGCTGATCGGCCAAGGTGTTCAATTCCGGGATCTCGGTCCGGCAAGGCCCGCACCATTCAGCCCAGTAATTGAGCACCAGCCATTGTTTGTCCAGACGTTCGGCGGCAACTTTCTGGCCGCTCTGGTCGATGCCATAGTCGTTACCACAGCCCCCCAGCAATAACGTACCGATGATCGCCAATGCCGCTGCCAGTCGCCTAGTCATGTCGTATTCCTTGTTCAAAATTGAATGCGCCTGCGACCCATCGCCTCCCAAGGTTCTGGATTACGCGCTGCACAGTTAGAATAGCCGTCACCTTACGCAAGATGCGAACCGCACATGACCGATCTGACGCTTTATCACAACCCGCGCTGCTCGAAATCCCGCGGTGCGCTCGAACTGCTCGAAGCCCGTGGCCTGACCCCGACGGTGGTCCGCTACCTGGACACCCCGCTGGACGCTGCGCAAATCCAGAGCCTGCTGACCAAGCTCCGCATCAGCGCCCGGCAACTGCTGCGCACCGGTGAGGACGAATACAAAACCCTCAACCTGGCCGACAACAGCCTCAGCGAGGCGCAATTGATCGCCGCCATCGCCGCCAACCCGAAACTCATGGAGCGACCGATTCTCGAAGTCGGCGACAAAGCCATCATCGGCCGTCCGCCGGAGAATGTGCTGGAGTTGCTGCCGTGAGTGCGCCGTACATTCTGGTCCTGTATTACAGCCGCAGCGGCTCGACCAATGAAATGGCCCGGCAGATCGCCCGGGGTGTCGAGCAGTCCGGGATGGAAGCGCGCCTGCGCACGGTGCCGCCGATTTCCACCGAGTGCGAAGCCGTGTCGCCGGACATCCCGGACGAAGGCGCGCTGTACGCCAGCCTCGACGATTTGAAGAACTGCGCGGGCCTGGCCATGGGCAGCCCGACCCGGTTCGGCAACATGGCGGCGCCGCTCAAGTACTTCCTCGACGGCACCAGCAACCTTTGGCTGACCGGTGCGCTGGTGGGCAAACCGGCTGGCGTTTTCACCTCCACCGCGAGCCTGCACGGCGGCCAGGAAACCACGCTGCTGTCGATGATGTTGCCGTTGCTGCACCACGGCATGCTGATCACCGGCCTGCCGTACAGCGAATCTGCCTTGCTGGAAACCCGTGGTGGCGGCACGCCTTACGGCGCCAGCCATCACGCCGGGGCCGATGGCAAAAGCGGCTTGAATGAACATGAAGTCGCGCTGTGTCGGGCCTTGGGCCTGCGCTTGGCGAAGACTGCACAGAAACTGGGGAACTGACGTGGCCAAAAAGCCGAAAATTTTGCCCTCCATCGAATGGCTCGAACCGCGGGTTCGGGCGATGCGCGTCATCAGCCTGCTGTGCTACTTCGGTTTGGTGGGTTTGCTGTGCGCCTACTACCTGGTGGTCGCCGACCTGCACGGCGCACGGCCGTGGGTGATTCTGCTGATCGAACTGGTGCCGCTGCTGTTGCTGGCGCCGGGGATGATTATCGGCAGCGCGCGCGGGCATTCATGGATGTGTTTTGTGGTGAACCTGTATTTCATCAAGGGCGCACTGGCGGCATATGACCCGAACCGGCAGCTGTTTGGTTTGCTGGAAATGGGCGCGAGCCTGGCGGTGTTCTGCTCGGCGCTGTTGTATGTGCGGTGGCGGTTTCAGTTGAACCGCAAGCTTGCAGGCGAAGGCGAGATTAGCGCCAATTGATACACCGCTTTCGTCGGAACGCCGCCCGGAGCCGGCTCGCTCCCACAAGGCAGCGTGAACCCTGTGGGAGCGAGCCTGCTCGCGAAGGGATCGACTCGGTCTCAATGATTGACGGTGTAGGCGAGCATCATCGATATCTGGCTCATCGGCCGCCCACCACTTTCTTCATGCCACTGGTTGAACACGCCCTGCACCGTGGCCAGATCCCGCAGACTGGTCGGCACCTTGTCGACGATCTTCTGCGCATTCAACGCCGCGACCACGTCGTAGCTCGGCACAAACGTATCCTTGCCCACCATCCGCAAGAACCGCGGTGCCGACAACCCGCCCAATTGATGACCGCGCTTTTTCAGGTAGGTCCACAACCCAACGATATCCGTGACCGGCCAATCGGCGATCAACGCGCCGAAGCTGCCCTTCTCATGCGCCACATCCAGAATGAACTGCGCGTTGCGCGGCACGCTCTTGAGTTTTCCCAGGTGACGAATGATCCGCGCGTCCTGCATCAAACGCTCAAGGTGTTCGGCGCTCATCAGCACGACTTTTTCCGGGTCAAACCTGAAGAACACCTCTTCGAACGTCGGCCATTTGGCGTCCACCAAACTGTGCTTGAGCCCGGCGCGGAAGACGCGCAGCGCCATGGTCGAGAGGTAGCGGTCGTCGCTGATCTTGCGCAATTGCGCCGGGGTTTTCGGAATGGGCAGATGGGCTTCCAGTTCAGCTGCCGAACCGAAGCGGTTCAGACAGTATTCGTGCAGCCACTTGTAATCGCGCATGCCCTCTCCTGAGGTAATCGAAAAACCTGTGGGAGCGGGCTTGCTCGCGAAGAGGGAGTGTCAGTCGACAACTTAGTTGCCTGAAACACCGCCTTCGCGAGCAAGCCCGCTCCCACACAATTTGTGTCAGAGGTTTACTACGTTGACGAACCGCGACGCGGCGGTTTCATCGATACGCAGGTTGGTGAAGTCGAACAGGTTGCGGTCCGCCAGCTGCGACGGGATCACGTTCTGCAAGCTGCGAAAAATGCTTTCGGTGCGGCCTGGCGTCTTGCGTTCCCATTCCTGAAGCATGTCCTTGACCACCTGGCGTTGCAGGTTTTCCTGGGAACCGCAGAGGTTGCACGGGATGATCGGGAATTGCTTGAAGTCCGAGTAGGCCTGAATGTCTTTTTCGTTGCAGTAGGCCAGCGGACGGATCACCACGTTGCGGCCATCGTCGGCGCGCAGCTTCGGCGGCATGGCTTTGAGCGAACCGTTGAAGAACATGTTCAGGAAAAAGGTCTCGACGATATCGTCGCGGTGATGACCGAGGGCCATCTTGGTCGCGCCGATTTCGTCGGCGAAGGTGTAGAGCGTGCCGCGACGCAGGCGTGAGCACAGCGAACAGGTGGTCTTGCCTTCCGGGATCAACTCCTTGACCACCGAATAGGTGTCTTTCTCGACGATGTGGTACTCGATGCCCAGTTCTTTGAGGTAGGCCGGCAGCACATGCTCAGGAAAACCCGGCTGCTTCTGGTCCATGTTCACGGCCACGATCTCGAACTTGATCGGGGCGACCTTCTGCAAGTGCAACAGCACGTCGAGCATGGTGTAGCTGTCCTTGCCACCGGACAGGCAGACCATGACCTTGTCGCCGTCTTCAATCATGTTGAAATCGGCAACAGCCTCACCGGCCTGGCGGCGAAGGCGCTTTTGCAGTTTGTTCTGGTTGACCGTAAGAGTGCCCATGACGCGAAATCCGTGAGGTGTGACGAAAGGCCGGCATTTTACGCAAAAACGCGTCGTCGGCGAAGAGTCCACAAGGGATTGGGTTGATGACAGACCCTACGGCGATTAACAGGACCGTTTACAGCGCAATTTGCTCTAAAGCCCTGCAACCTGCACCGTTAAGACCTTTCTATACTGCGACATAAGGTCGCACACATATCCAGACCTTTCCTTACTCGGCCACTTTGGCCCGTAGGCGCTCCACTGGGGGGCGACGGTAAATACAAGAGGAGTGACTGGCATGATCCATCACGTAGTGGGGCTCTTCACCCACCCTGACCAAGAATGGAAAGAGATCCGTGGCGACCAGGAGGAAAGCATCAGCCACATGTATCTCACTCATACCCTGATTCTGGCGGCGATCCCCGCGGTGTCGGCGTTTATTGGCACCACTCAGGTCGGCTGGGTCATTGGCAGTCGCGCACCGGTGATGCTGACGGTGGAAAGCGCGATATGGATGACGGTCATGTCGTACCTGGCGATGCTCGGCGGTGTGGCGGTAATGGGCGCGTTCATCCACTGGATGGCTCGTACCTATGACGCCAACCCGAGCCTGGCACGCTGCGTTGCCTTTGCGACCTACACCGCGACACCGCTGTTTATCGGCGGTCTGGCGGCGCTGTACCCACACATGTGGCTTGGGATGATCGTCGGCACCGCGGCCATCTGCTACACGGTGTACCTGCTGTATGTGGGGCTACCCACTTTTATGAACATTCCATCAGACGAGGGATTTCTGTTTTCAAGTTCGGTGCTTGCGGTAGGCCTGGTGGTGCTGGTGGCCATCATGGCGTTCACTGTAATTGTCTGGGGACTCGGCGTGGGGCCGGTCTACACCAATTAGCAACACATCACCCAAAAACAAGATCTGCCAACACAGGCCGCCGCAAGGCGGCCTTCTAATGCTCAAGGATGGAAAACGGTGACGACCATTCGGCGCCTCGGCGATTCGCAAGTCCCGAGGGTTGCGGCATACTCGACGCCTCTGGAGATCCATCAAGCATGCCCGAGCAACTCAATACCCGCGTCGAAGACTGTTACCAACTAGCCGAATCCTTTTTCAAACGACCTTTCAAACGCCCCGTGGTGAGCCTCAAGCTGCGCGGGCAAAAAGCCGGTGTCGCGCATTTGCACGAGAACCTGCTGCGCTTCAATCCTCAGTTGTACCGGGAAAACAGCGAAGACTTCCTCAAACAAACCGTGGCCCACGAGGTTGCGCACCTGATCGCCCATCAACTGTTCGGCGACCGCATCCAGCCCCATGGCGAAGAATGGCAACTGATCATGCGCGGCGTGTACGAGCTGCCGCCCAATCGATGCCACACCTACGACGTCAAACGCCGCAGCGTGACCCGCTACATCTACAAATGCCCGTGTGCGGACAGTGACTTTCCGTTTTCCGCCCAGCGCCATGGTTTGGTGCGGCAAGGGCGGCGTTATTTGTGTCGGCGGTGCCGGAGCACGTTGGTGTTTAGTGGGGAGATGCGGGTCGAATAGCGGGATTTGTGGTGTGCGTTCCGACGATGGCGTCTAACCAGGCGCTACAAAATCACCTTGATGCGCCGCAGTTCTTCGATCCGCTCAGCGCTATACCCCAACTCCCCCAACACCTGATCCGTATGCTGCCCTATGGCCGCGCCGATATGCCGCGGCTCAGGCAACCCTTGCGAAAACTTCAACGGACACGCCATCTGCGCCTGGGTCGTCCCGTCACCACGCGGCACTTCGGTCACCAGCGCCCGCGCCTTCAACTGCGGATGCCGCACCGCTTCGCCCAGGCTCAACACCGGCTCGACACACGCATCCAACGTGGCAAACAGTGCGCACAACTCGGCGAAATCGTGGGTCTCGAACTCAATCCTCAGCGCGTTCTTCAGCGCCTTTTGCAAGGCCGGTTCCGGCGACAACCCCAAGGTTTCCAGCGCCTCCAGCCCCAGTGCCGCACACAGTTGTTTCATGAACGCGGGCTCCAGACTGCCCACCGAGAACCAGCGCCCATCGCGGGAACGGTAATAGTCGTAGAAACTGCCACCGTTGAGCATCTGATCCTCCCTTCCCGGCTCCACGCCACAGGCCAGATACCCGGCGCCGGCCATGGCGTTCAGGCTGAACACACAGTCGGTCATGCTCACATCCAGATGCTGCCCCTGCCCGGTTTGTTGCCGGGCGATGACCGCCGCCAGCAGCCCGATCACACCGTGCAACGAGCCACCGGCAATATCCGCCACTTGCATGCCCAACGGCAGCGGCCCGCTGTCGGCGCGGCCGGTGTAGCTCGCCAGCCCCGCCAGCGCCAGGTAGTTGATGTCGTGGCCGGCGCGGTCCTTGTAGGGGCCGGTCTGGCCGTAACCGGTGATCGACACGTAGATCAGTTTCGGATTGATCGCCTTCAAGGCTTCATAACCCAGGCCCAATCGTTCCATCACGCCGGGGCGGAACTGCTCCAGCACGATGTCGTAGTCCTGCAGCAACTGCTTGATCACCTCCAGCGCCTGAGGCTGCTTGAGGTCCAGCGCCAGGCTGCGCTTGTTGCGATTGAGGTAAGCGTGACTGGCGGAGACGCCCTGATCGTGAGGCGGCAAGACCCGCAGCAGGTCCATGCGCGTTGGCGATTCGATGCGCAACACCTCGGCGCCCATGTCAGCCAGCAACAACGAGGCGAACGGCCCCGGCAGCAGTGTCGAGAAATCCAGAACCTTGAGTGATGCCAGTGGACCGAGCATGGGAGTTCTCCGTAAACGATGCCTCCAGACTAGGCAGCCAACGCCCTTGCAGCAATCACCTTATGCGTCAGATGCGCTGACCGTTGCGCTCAAATCGCAAGCATGAAAAAACCCGCCGAAGCGGGTTTCTCATGCTGCCAGAGTACTTACTTGACGCTGGACGGGGTTGGGCCTTCAGCCACGCCCAGGTCGTCTACTTCACGCTCGTCGGAGATACCGCGACCGCCGGAAGCCAGCTCGACTTGCAGCTTGTCTTCGTCCAGCTCTTTCACCCACTTGGCCACGACCAGGGTCGCAACAGCATTACCAACAAGGTTGGTCAGCGCACGGGCTTCGGACATGAAGCGGTCGATACCGAGGATCAGCGCCAGGCCGGCCACCGGCAGAGTACCCACGGCCGACAGAGTGGCTGCCAGCACGATGAAACCACTACCGGTCACACCTGCCGCACCTTTGGAGGACAACAGCAGCACCAGCAGCAAGGTGATCTGGTGAGTGAGGTCCATCGGCGTATCAGTCGCCTGAGCGATAAACACAGCCGCCATGGTCAGGTAGATCGAAGTACCGTCGAGGTTGAACGAGTAGCCAGTCGGGATCACCAGACCCACTACCGATTTATCCGCACCCAGGCGTTCCATCTTGATCAGCATGCGTGGCAGCGCGGATTCCGAAGAGGAAGTGCCCAGCACGATCAGCAGTTCTTCACGGATGTAGCGGATCAGCTTGAGTACGCTGAAACCGTGCGCGCGGCAGATGGCGCCCAGTACCAGAACCACAAACAGGATGCAGGTGATGTAGAAGCAGATCATCAGCTGACCGAGTTGCACCAGCGAACCGACACCGTAGGCACCGATGGTGAAGGCCATCGCACCGAACGCGCCGACTGGAGCGAGCTTCATGATCATGTTGATGATGTTGAACATCACGTGAGCAAAGCGATCGATGAAGTCCAGCACCGGTTTGCCGTAGGCACCCAGGCGATGCAGGGCGAAGCCGAAGATCACCGAGAACATCAGCACTTGCAGGATGTCGCCGTTGGCGAAGGCGCCGACGATGGTGTTCGGGATCACGTTGAGGACAAAAGCGATGATGCTCTGGTCTTTACCGGCCGAGATGAAGCCAGCGATTTTGCTGGTATCCAGAGTGGTTACGTCGATGTGCATGCCGGCGCCCGGTTGCACGACGTTGACCACGACCAGACCGATCAGCAAGGCAATGGTGGAAACGATTTCGAAGTACAGCAGCGCATAGCCGCCGGTCTTGCCGACCGATTTCATGTTCTGCATGCCGGCGATACCACTGACGACGGTACAGAAGATGATCGGCGCGATGACCATTTTGATCAGTTTGATGAACCCGTCACCCAGCGGCTTGAGGGCTACACCGGTCTGCGGGTAGAAGTGACCGAGCAGGATGCCGATAGCGATGGCAACGATCACCTGGAAGTACAGGGATTTATACAGTGGCTGACGAGTCGTCATTGCAAAGTTCCTCAAGAGTGCCTCAGTAACAACATCCATCTGTTGTCCCTGACACCTCAATTGCGAACCCTCCTGCACTGGAGGGATTTGTTTTGTCGAGCTGCACGATGGCAGACCTCTGCGGCTTGTATCGCAAGCCCCGTGCCACCTTCGAAAAAAAGCCTGCCAGCCTTGTGACATCAAGGGTTACAGGTTTTTTTGAGTCACTCACCCGCTACAACGATGTGGCGGATTTCCGCCCACCCGCCAAACCTCGTCCTGCAATTTGGCGGATATCCGCCTTGTTCATCCTCGACGGGCACCGCTACCATCCATTGCTCAGTGGACGGACCTGCCCTCTATGCGCGAACGCACCATCGCCAGCCATTTCGCCCGCGCCGCCCTCGGTGGCGCGCGTCGGCGTGGCTACGACTATTCAAGTCTGTTGCAGCAACTGGGGATCAGCCCCGAGTTGCTTGAGGAGCCGCGCGCCCGAATCGCACCCGAGCAGTTCGCTCGATTGATCCAGGGGCTGTGGCTGGTCCTGGACGACGAATACCTGGGCTTCGGACAGGCGCCGAGCAAACCCGGCAGCTTCGCGATGATGTGCCATGCGGTGATCCACTGCCGCAATCTGGAGAAAGCACTCCACCGCGGCCTATTGTTTTACAGCTTATTCCCCGACAGCCCGCGTCTGACCCTGACCCGCGAAGACGACATGATCCGCCTCAGCCTCGACGATTCGCAGTTCCGCGACCCGGACCACTTCCTCATCGAGAGCCAGCTGATGGTGTGGCATCGACTCGGCAGCTGGCTGATCGGCCAGCGCATTCGGCTGGAACAGGCGACATTCAGCTACCCGAAACCCGAGCACGGCGCCGAATACGATTTGCTGTTCCCCTGCCCGATGGAGTTTTCCACCGAGCAGAGCAGCCTGCTGTTTCACAGTCGCTACCTGAACATGCCGCTGTTGCAGGACGAACGGACACTCAAACATTTCCTCGAACGCTCCCCCGCCGACCTGTTGTCGCGCCCGGATGATGGCGACAGTTTGAGCAGCCAGTTGCGCCGATTGCTCAGCCGCGACAGTTCACACTGGCCAGATCTGGAATCGGTGGCCGCACACCTGCACATCAGTCCGCAAACCTTGCGTCGGCATTTGCGGGAGGAAGGGTCGAGTTTTCAGGAGTTGAAGGATCAGCTGCGGCGGGACATTGCGATTTATCACCTGGGGCGTGCGGACCTGTCGTTGCAACAGATTGCCGAGCAACTGGGGTTTTCAGAGCCTTCGGCGTTTCACCGGGCGTTCAAGAAGTGGACCGGGTTGACGCCGGGGGCTTATCGGGCGCAGGAGCAGCCCTCACCCTAACCCTCTCCCGGAGGGAGAGGGGACTGACCGAGTTGTTTTAAGAAATTCTGCGACCTGAAAGACCCCGTTGATTATGGATTCGATGCAGGACTTTCAGGTCGCAGGATAGGCTGGACATCCCCCGATCAGTTCCCTCTCCCTCCGGGAGAGGGTTAGGGTGAGGGCTGGATCTCAAACCAGGCGACTCTTGTCAGGCACCACACTTACCCACTCACCACCAGACCTTCGCTAGTCTTGCGGATCGATATTATCCAGCGCCCGATTCACCGCCAGCTCGCCCAGCATGATGATCTGCGCAATCCCCAACTGCGAATTGCGACTCGGCCCCTCCATATGATCCGCCAGATCCATGGTCATGACATTGGCCGAGGCCAACGACTCACACGCGTGGGCCAGCAGGGTTTCGGTATCGAGTTCCGGGTTGACGATGAACATGGTGCCGGGTGTGCGCGGGGTGGCTTTGATGTGGACGGCCGGGTTGAGGTAATGATCGAGGGCGCGGTCGGCGGCTTCGTTGAGTTTTTTGGAATCGGGGGTTTCGTGCGGGGAAACGTCGTCGGCTTCTGGCGGATTTGGGGTGATCTTGAACATCTGAAGCTCCTAGAGTGATGGAGCCGCTACGCATCGCTGCTAAACGAAAAAGGGGTGGCGGCCGTACGCGGGTTAGCAGACCAGGACTCTAGAACCCGGCGCACCGAAGTGCCCCACGCAAAGCCGCCATAACATCAACGGCGGACGCTGTACGTCTAGAGATGACCCGAGCTGCTAAACCCGATCGCTGATGGTCAGCGACAGGGAAACGATAGAGCCCCAGACCCAAGGCGCACAAGCCGGCGGATTCTGGCGTAGTCGTAGGCAGCGGCGCAAGGATGTGTAGCCTGGGAGAGTATCTGGAAGTGTCGTTTAAACAGTGCTTGTTTAGCGGTCTGACATGAGCCTTGTGGTGGCTGAACCTGCCTCATCGCGAGCAGGCTCGCTCCCACAGGGATTGGCTGTGAATAGGGTATTTGTGAACGCCACAAATCCAACGTGGGGGCGAGCCTGCTCGCGATGAGGCCAGCCCAGCCAATCACTAAACCACCGAAAAATGAATCCGAAACGCCGCCCCGCCCATCGGCGAATCCCCCAGCGTCAGCTTCGCGTTGTAGCTTTCAATAATGTCCTTCACCACCGCGAGCCCAATCCCCTGTCCCGGATGCTGCCGATCCAGCCGCTCTCCCCGCTGCAGAATCCGCGCTCGCTGATCCGGTGGCACGCCCGGCCCGTCATCCTCAACACACAATTCAATCCCGCCAAGGCTTTCGCGCACGCTAATGCGTACTTCACCGAGGCACAGGCGATAGGCGTTTTCCAGCAGGTTGCCCATCATTTCCAGCAAGGCGCCCTGTTCGATCGGCACGTAACACTGCTCCGGCAGATCGAAGACCACCCGCACGCGTTTGTCGCGGTAGACCTTGTCCAGGGTGTCGCAGAGGCTTTGCAGCACCGGCCGCAGACGCACTTGATGGCGCACCAGACCGCTTTTGCGCAGGCTGGCGCGTTGCAGTTGATAGCTGATCTGTTGGCTCATGCGTTCGATCTGGGTTTGCAGCACCCAGGCCTGATCACGATCGGCCGGGCGCTGGGCCATGTCTTCGCTGACGCCTTGCAGCACGGTCAAAGGCGTTTTCAGGCTGTGGGCCAGGTCATCGAGGGAGTCGCGATAGCGGCTGCGTTGTTCGCGCTCGCTGTGCAGCAAGCGGTTGAGGGAGCCGGTTAAGCGAAGCAGTTCGCGCGGGTGTTGTTCGCTGAGGCTTTCGCGGGTGCCGCTTTCGATTTCGTCCAGTTCCTGACTGAGCCGGCGCAATGCCTGCAAGCCCCAGGTCAGGCCGATCCACAGCAGTCCAAGCAACACCAGCAAGGCGGCACCGAATCCGAGGTAGAGGTTTTCCCGCAAGCCTTCGAGGGTGGCTTCGTACTCACGCACCGGTTGCAGCGCGACGATGCTGAACGCCGCGCTCTTGCCGCCGAGCAGTTTGACCTCGACGTCATAGACGAAGAATTCCTGGCCGTTGGCTTCGCTGATCCTCGCGAACTCGTTACCGCGTCCGTCGTAACGCGGTTTGTAGTTGATGTGCTCTTCCTGGGTGCCCTTCGAGCGCCAGACCAGATGCCCTTCGCGGTCATAGATGTAGCCGAGCAAACGGCCGTCAGTCAGGTTGAAACGCTCATCGGGCAACTGCGCCGGCATCTGCAAGCGGTTGTTCTCCACCCGGGCGGCGGAGATCAGCGTGGTGACGTCTGACGCCAGGCGCTGTTCGATCGAGTCCTGCAACGCCAGGCTGAACGCGCCCTGCATCGCCGGTAGCAACGCCAGCATGAACAACACCGCCAGGATCGTGGCAGCGAGCATCAAACGGACGCGAAGGGAACGAATCAAGTGCAGCGCTCATTGAACAGGTAGCCGAGGCCACGCACGGTATCGATCGGTTTGAAGCCGGCCGGGCCTTCAAGTTTGCGGCGCAGACGGCCGACCAGCACTTCGATCACGTTCGGATCGCGCTCGTCGTCGTCCGGGTAGAGTTGTTCCATCAAGCGGTCCTTGGCCACCACTTGCTGGTGATGTCGCATCAGGTACTCAAGAATCCGGTACTCGTACGCCGTCAGCGCCAGCGGTTGTTCATCGAGGGACGCCTGTTTGCGATTGAGGTCCAGCAGCAACGGCCCGGCGACGATGGTCGATTGGGTGAAACCGCTGGAGCGGCGCAACAACGCGTTCAGCCGGGCATCAAGTTCTTCGAACTGGAACGGCTTGACCACGTAATCGTCGCCGCCGGCGGCGAGGCCTTCGACCTTGTCCTGCCAGTTGCCGCGAGCGGTGAGGATCAGGATCGGGAAAGTCTTGCCGCGCGAGCGCAGTTGACGAATCAGGTCGAGCCCGCCCATGCCCGGCAGGCCGAGGTCGATCACCGCAAGGTCATGGTTGTACTGCTCGGTCTGGTACAGCGCCTCTTCGGCATTGGCCACGGACTCGACCACATGGCCGCTGTCCGTCAGGCGGGTTTGCAGGTGATGGCGCAACAGCGCTTCATCTTCGACGACCAGCAGTTTCATAACGCTCTCCTACGCAAATCGTTATCTCCAGCAGCACCGTTTCGAACCGCGATGCCTGACAGGGCGACGCCCGTCAGTCAAGCGAGATCCCTGTGGGAGCGAGCCTGCTCGCGAAAGCGGTGTTTCAGGCAACGATGATGTCGACTGATACTCCGTCTTCGCCGGCAAGCCGGTCTCGCTCCCACAGGTTTTTTTTGCTTACCTGACGGGCATTGCCACTTGCCCGCGACCAGTTTAGAAAGCGTAGTTCGCCGACAGGTAGGTCTGGGCGCTGCTGGTCAGGTCCAGCGAACCCTGTTTGCTGCCACCGCGTTCGCTCATCTCGGTGCTGGCGTTGCTGCGCAGATAACGGTAACCCAGTTCCACCGAGGTGTTTTGCGAAACCTGTTGCAGGACACCCACCTGGCCGCCGATGGCGTAACCGATGTCGCTGTCGCGGCTGAAGCCTGGGGAATCCTGAGTCATTTTGGTCAAACCGGCCGTGGCGCCGCCGAACAATTTGGTACTGCCGCCCACCGGGTAGAACAGATCGTAACTGCCCAAGAGGTTTTCCTGACGCAACTTAATGCCATTGTGCGAGCCCGACACGTTGTCGTAAGTGGCGTAGTAGCGGCCCTGGCTGTTTTGCTGGCCCAGACGCACACCCCAGGTGTTGTCCTTGCCGATCACGCCATCGGCGTTCGGGCTGTTGAGGTTGTCGTTGAGGGCGTGGGACTTTTTGACCTTGTCGCTGGTCTGTCCAAAAGTAAGGCTGGCGAAATTGTCGTCGGAAGCGAAAGCCGCGGTACTCGCGCTCAGGACGGTGAAAGCCAGAAGCAGTTTTTTGAAACCAGTCATAGGGGAGTTCCTTATGCGCTATGTGCTATTTGGGTACGGGGCAAGGTTACTCACCCGGCCCTGAACTCCCCCTGAACGCACTCTGAACCTGAGCTGAATCACTGGGCGGACATGCAGGCGTTCTTCAAAAAAATCTTTGCCTGACACAGTGATCGTTCCCACGGTCCCTGTGGGAACGATCACTGTGGGGCTACCCAGCCTGAGAGCAACCCGGCAAAATGCCCCACATGAATCGCGCACCCGCCCTACCCGTCTGCTGCACTCCACTCGATGCCCATTGGCCGCTGCCGTTTGCGCTGCCCGATACGGTGCTGTTGAGCACTCACTTCGATACCTCGCAACTGGCCAGCGATGATTTCCAGCGCAGCGCCATCGAGCCGCCGCCCACCATCCAGCGTTCGGTCGCCAAGCGTCAGGCTGAGTTCCTCGCCGGGCGAGTTTGCGCTCGGGCGGCGTTGCAACAGTTGGAAGGGCTGAACTTTATCCCGGCCATCGGCGAGGACCGGGCTCCGGTGTGGCCGACGCACATCACGGGCTCGATCACCCACAGCACCGGCCGGGCCTCGGCGATTGTCGCGAAGAAAACCCACTGGCGCGGCTTGGGGATGGACCTGGAAAACCTGCTCAACCCTGAACGGGCCGAGCGACTGGCCGGGGAAATCCTCACCCCGCCCGAGTTGCAACGCATGACCGCTGGCCCTTGCGATCAGTTGGCGATGCTGGTGACCCTGACGTTTTCGGTGAAGGAAAGCCTGTTCAAAGCGCTGTATCCGATCGTTCAGCAGCGCTTTTATTTTGAACATGCCGAAGTTCTGGAGTGGGCCGAGAGCGGTGAAGTGCGGCTGCGGTTGCTGACAGATCTGTCCAGCGAGTGGCGCAATGGCACTGAGCTGGATGCGCAGTTCGGGGTGGTGGATGGGCAGTTGTTGAGTCTGGTCAGCATCAAGGCCTGAGAACGCGATCCTGTAGCAGCCGGCGAAGCCTGCGTTCGGCTCGGGCCGCGATCGGACGCAGCAGTCGTAAATGCATGCGCACGCGGTTTATCTGAAGCACCGAGTTGTATGTTTAACGACTGCTGCGCAGCCGAACGCAGGCTTCGCCAGCTGCTACAGGTCCTGCGCCAATCTCAACGCTTCTCCTGATTCCTCGGCCAGCTCAGGCTAAAACACGCCCCGCCCAGGCTTTTGCTCTTGCTGATCAACGCCCGGCCATCATGCCAATGGATGATTCGCCGCACGATGGACAACCCCAACCCATGCCCACCGGAGGCGCGGGTGCGACTGTCATCGAGGCGCAGGAATGGTGTAAAAATCTTCTCCCAGGCCGTTTCCGGCACGCCCGGCCCGTCATCCTCGACATCCACTCGACAGCGCTGCTGCCCGACCTGATAGCTGACGGTCACCCGTGATTGAGCGTGGCGCATGGCGTTGCTCACCAGGTTCTGCAACGCCCGGTGCAGGTAACGCGGCTCGGCCTCGACCCACGCGTCGTCGTTGTCAGCGGCAGACAGACACAAACCGCGCTGCACCGTGACCTCGGCGCGTAACGGCGCCAGTTCTTCGATCACCTGATTGACCAACGCATCCAGATCGATCCGCTGAAAATTCAGCGCCGGTGAACCCTGCTCCAGTCGTGCGTAGGTGAGCATCTCGTCCACCAGGCGATCGAGATCCTCGATGTCGTGGTCCATGCCTTCACAGTATTTTTCCAACGCCTGCGGCGTGGTGGCCGAGCCGATCATTTCCAGACCAAAACGCAACCGCGCCACGGGTGTACGCAGCTCATGAGACACGGCGCGCACCAGCTCACGCTGAATCGCCAACAGTTGCTGCAAGTGCTCGGCCATGCCGTTGAACGCCGAAGCCAGCCGTCCCACCGAATCCGCGCCGCGTGCCGGCACGCGGGTTTCCAGGCTGCCCTTGGCGATGCGCGTGGCGGCCGCTTCAAGGCCACGCAAACGGCGCTCAAGTTGCCGCACCAGCAGATAGACGATCAAACCGATCAGGCTCAAACCAAGGGCGGCGATCAGCACCAGCCACTCCGGCGGATAAGGATTCATCTGATACAACGGGCCAATTTCAAGCACCCACGGTGTACCGACCATGCCGGCAAACACCCGGATCGAATCGCCGCCCTTGCCCAGCGCCATCACGGTGTCGCCCTCGGACACCCGGCGACGCTGGTCCTCGTCCATGTCCGCCTGTTCGATCGTCACCAGCCTCAAGTCGAAACCAAACCCTTTGTCACGCTTCAACTGCGCCAGGCGCTCGGGTTGCTCGGCCACCGGGTAACGCACCAGTTCATCGGCCAGCAGGTAAATAGTCGCCCGGGCCAGTTGCTCGCTGATCTGCTGGACTTCGCCAGTCAGCACCAACTGCTCCTTGTCGCTGACCAACCGGTAAACCTTCGCCGCATGCGGGCCGGTCTGTTCCACCAGCGCCTGACCGCGCAGCACGCGGGTGCGCTGGGTGAGGTCGAGGTCGGTCTGGGCAAAGGTCTTCAGTGCCAACGGAATCCCGAGCAAACGCTCCCACACCAGCAAGGCACGGTGGCGCTCGGTCTCGTTCATCGGGTTCAGGTTGTCGGCCATCAGCGAGAACGTGCCGTGGGCCAGGCGTTCGCGGTATTGCTCGCCGCGCACCTGGTTAAGCAGGTGCAAGGCCAGCACGCCGAGTACCGCCACCAGAATCAGCGCCGCGCACATGCCGCCATAGATGCGCAGGAAGATAGAGTTCACAGCGTGCAGGCTTCCGGAACGAACAGATAACCTTTGCTGCGGATGGTCTTGATCAGCCGCGGATGCTCCGGGTCATCGCCGATTTTGGGGCGAATGCGCGAGATGCGCACGTCGATGGAACGGTCCTGGCCGTCATAACCAATACCGCGCAGCGCGGTGAAAATCTCTTCCCGGGACAGGATGCGCCCGGCGTTGGCCACCAGTAGCCAGAGCAGGTCGAACTCGGCGCTGGTCAACTCGATGCCGTTGTCGTTCAGCCAGGCTTCGCGCAATGCGTTGTCGACCACCAACGGACCGAACTGCAGGCGCCGTTGTTTTTCCGGCGCCACTTCAGGCGTTTCACTGCGTCGCAACAAGGCCTGGATACGCGCCAGCAGCAGACGTGGGCGAACCGGTTTGCACACGTAGTCGTCAGCACCCAGGTCCAGGCCAAGAATCTGATCGGTGTCGTCGGTGCGGGCGGTGAGCATCAGGATCGGGCCGTCATACTTGTCGCGGACCTTGCGGCAGATGCTCAGGCCATCTTCGCCCGGCAACATCAGGTCGAGGATCACCAGGTCCGGTTTCTCCTTGATGATCCGTGCCGCGGCCAAGGCGCCGTTGCCCTCGATCGATACGCGCAGACCATTGGCTTCCAGGTAGTCGCGGGTCAGTTCGGCCAGACGCTGGTCGTCCTCGACAATCAATACCTGCCAGGCTTCTTGCTCCACGATGACCTCTGCTTGCCAACAACACTTAATAAGGAAGGATCCGCCCGTCTTTTTGTAATGATTGGGGAGGATAAGAATGCGTACGCACTGGCCGATTGTATAAACGCCGCTCGCCAAGAACACAAGCCGGTAAATGCGTTCGGACAACGCGGCTTTTTGTGATAGGGTTCGCGCCCTTAAAAATCCAAATGACCGTTTTCAATCATTGAAAATCAGTGAAAAACGGTCCGCTCCAGCTAGGTCGCGGCCTACACGCTCGTTCTACGTTTCACACACAATTTACGCACAGGTTTATCCACAGGTAGTACGTTGCAACACCCTCCAAAACGCATTATCTTGTACCTCGTCGCGAAAAAAACCCTACATGTAGGGTTTTACGCCAAAAACCAAACACAAACCGGACACCGATTTCAAGCGCTTTTATTGCCTCTTTCCGGTTGAACCAAACGTATTTTTGAAAGACCAAACCGCGCGTGCGGATGGCTACTGTTTTTGAGCCGAAAACGGCGTTAACGGTACGGGTGTTGCAGTCAATTACTGTCACCCAAAAGGATCCCGGTTTCAGGTTCAAGGCCTGGGACCAAAGACTTCGGCATGGAAGCGGCGCCCCAATTGCCCCTTCCTGATCTGTCCCGAAGTTGGTATGCCCGGCCCCTCGCCGGTTGTAGTGCTTCAGGACGGAACGGTGGGCACCGTGATGGTGCCCAAACAAACATAGAGAATGTGGAGACAACCCCCCATGCAAACCGACACAACTCGCGAGAACCCGCAGGGCGCCTTGCCGCAGGCCGCAGATTCGACTTCGGATCTGTCCGCCACCGCGCCTGGCCAACTGCGCGTGATCAAGCGTAACGGCACTGTCGTTCCTTACACCGATGACAAGATTACCGTCGCCATCACCAAAGCGTTTCTTGCAGTTGAGGGCGGCACCGCTGCCGCTTCGTCGCGAATCCACGACACCGTTGCCCGTCTGACCGAACAAGTCACCGCGACCTTCAAGCGTCGCATGCCATCGGGCGGCACGATCCACATCGAAGAAATCCAGGACCAGGTCGAACTGGCCCTGATGCGTGCCGGCGAGCAGAAAGTGGCGCGCGACTACGTGATCTACCGCGACGGTCGTTCGAAAGAACGCGCCGCCCACGCGCCGGCCGAGGAAGCGGTCAACGCTCACCCGTCGATCCGCATCACCCGCGCCGACGGCACCTTTGCGCCTCTGGACATGGGCCGCCTGAACACCATCGTCACCGAAGCGTGCGAAGGCCTTGCAGAAGTCGACGGCGACCTGATCCAGCGCGAAACCCTGAAAAACCTGTACGACGGCGTGGCACTGACCGACGTCAACACCGCGTTGGTGATGACCGCCCGTACCCTGGTCGAGCGTGAGCCGAACTACTCGTTCGTGACCGCTCGCCTGTTGATGGACACCCTGCGTGCCGAAGGCTTGAGCTTCCTGGAAGTTGCCGAAAGCGCGACCCACCACGAAATGGTCGACCTGTACGCCAAGGCGCTGCCTTCGTACATCGCCAAGGGTATCCAATTCGAATTGCTGAACCCGATCCTGGCCACTTTCGACCTGGAAAAACTCGGCAAGGCGATCAACCACGAGCGCGATCAGCAGTTCACGTACCTGGGCCTGCAAACCCTGTACGACCGTTACTTCATCCACAAGGACGGTATCCGCTTCGAACTGCCGCAAATCTTCTTCATGCGCGTGGCCATGGGCCTGGCGATCGAAGAGAAGCACAAAGAAGACCGCGCCATCGAGTTCTACAACCTGTTGTCGTCCTTCGACTACATGTCGTCGACCCCGACCCTGTTCAACGCCGGCACCCTGCGTCCACAGCTGTCGAGCTGCTACCTGACCACCGTGCCGGATGACCTGTCGGGCATCTACCACGCGATCCACGACAACGCCATGTTGTCGAAATTCGCAGGCGGCCTGGGCAACGACTGGACGCCGGTTCGCGCGCTCGGTTCGTACATCAAGGGCACCAACGGCAAATCCCAGGGCGTTGTTCCGTTCCTGAAAGTGGTGAACGACACTGCCGTTGCCGTTAACCAGGGTGGCAAGCGCAAAGGCGCTGTCTGTGCCTACCTGGAAACCTGGCACATGGACATTGAAGAGTTCATCGAGCTGCGCAAGAACACCGGTGATGATCGTCGTCGTACCCACGACATGAACACCGCCAACTGGATCCCTGACCTGTTCATGAAGCGCGTCTTCGATGACGGCCCGTGGACGCTGTTCTCGCCGTCCGAAGTTCCAGATCTGCACGACCTGACCGGCAAGGCCTTCGAAGAGCGTTACGAGTACTACGAAGCCCTGTCCCAGTACCCAGGCAAGATCAAGCTGTTCAAGACCATCCAGGCCAAAGACCTGTGGCGCAAAATGCTGTCCATGCTGTTTGAAACCGGCCACCCATGGCTGACCTTCAAAGACCCGTGCAACCTGCGCAGCCCGCAGCAGCACGTCGGCGTGGTTCACAGCTCGAACCTGTGCACCGAGATCACCTTGAACACCAACAAGGACGAGATCGCCGTTTGCAACTTGGGCTCGATCAACCTGCCGAACCACATCACCAACGGCAAGCTCGATACCGCCAAGCTGGAGCGCACCGTGAACACCGCCGTTCGCATGCTCGATAACGTTATCGACATCAACTACTACTCGGTGCCACAAGCGAAGAACTCCAACTTCAAGCACCGTCCGGTCGGTCTGGGCATCATGGGCTTCCAGGATGCTTTGTACCTGCAGCACATTCCTTACGGTTCCGATGCTGCCGTCGAGTTCGCCGACAAGTCGATGGAAGCGGTCAGCTACTACGCGATCCAGGCCTCCTGCGACCTGGCCGATGAGCGCGGTGCCTACGAGACGTTCCAGGGTTCGTTGTGGTCCAAAGGCATCCTGCCGCTGGATTCGCAACAGATCCTGATCGAGCAACGCGGCCAGAAGTACATCGACGTTGACCTGAACGAATCCCTGGACTGGGCACCGGTTCGTGCCCGTGTACAAAAAGGCATTCGTAACTCCAACATCATGGCCATCGCACCGACCGCGACCATCGCCAACATCACTGGCGTCTCGCAGTCGATCGAACCGACCTACCAGAACCTCTACGTGAAATCGAACCTGTCGGGCGAATTCACCGTGATCAACCCGTACCTGGTTCGCGACCTGAAGGCTCGCGGCCTGTGGGACTCGGTCATGATCAACGACCTGAAGTACTACGACGGTTCGGTGCAACAGATCGAGCGCATCCCGCAAGAACTCAAAGAGCTCTACGCGACCGCCTTCGAAGTGGACACCAAGTGGATCGTTGACGCGGCAAGCCGTCGTCAGAAGTGGATCGACCAGGCTCAATCGCTGAACCTGTACATCGCTGGCGCATCGGGCAAGAAGCTGGACGTGACCTACCGCATGGCCTGGTACCGTGGTCTGAAAACCACTTACTACCTCCGTGCCCTGGCCGCGACCAGCACCGAGAAGTCGACCATCAACACCGGCAAGCTGAACGCTGTTTCCAGCGGCGGCAACCACGGTGAAGATTCGGTCCTGGCAGCTCCAGCAGGTCCTGCTCCAGTGCCGAAGGCTTGCGCCATCGACGAGCCGGATTGCGAAGCTTGCCAATAAGCTGAGCCGGTAGGCGCCGCAAGGCGCTTACTCAAAACCCCCGACAGGCCTCTGGTTTGTCGGGGGTTTTCTTTTGCCTGCCTTTAAGGTCAAAAGATCGCTGCCTCGTTTCACTCGACAGCTCCTACATAAAACCGCGTTCACCTGTAGGAGCTGTCGAGTGAAACGAGGCAGCGATCTTTTGATCTTTATCCCGCCCACAAAAAAGCCCCTCGATTGAGGGCAATGCTGTTCACTTAAGGATTGTTGACTAATCCTCAGGCAGCCGGAAAATCCGGAATCTGATAAGGATTCCGGATTTTTTATGTCTGTTGCTCAGGATTTAAGCGCGGTTTTGGATTTTGCTAAGCAACCGCTCTCTCGCCTTGAGGTGTTCACCGATCATATTCCTCATGATTGGATCACCGCAGCGGCCGCTCTGGCGGATAAAGCCACGATCCGACGTCGGCGCTTGCCTTCGGACATAGTCCTTTGGCTGGTAGTCGGGATGGCACTTTTCAGAGGTGAGCCAATAGTCGAGGTCGCTCGCCGACTGAATATTTGTGCCGACGGTCTTGCTAATGAGGTGCTGTTAGCCAAAAGCGGGTTGTCGCAGGCGCGCCAGCGTCTGGGGAATCAGCCTGTCGCTTGGTTATTTCAACAGTGCGCCAATGTCTGGGGATACGAGCGCTACCCGCAAGATGACTGGCACGGTCTTCAAGTCTTTGCCGTCGACGGTGCCTTGTTTCGAACCCCGGAAACGTCGTCATTGCGGGACCATTTTGGCTCCGGCAATACCTCCTCCGATCGTCAAACCCCTTATCCGGTGCTGCGCCTTGTTGCGTTGATGAACGCCCGTTCTCATATCATCGCCAACGCGGCCATCAGCCCTTACCGCAAAGGGGAGATCCCGCTGGCCAAGGACTTCATCGAGAGCATACCCAACCACTCAGTGACCCTGCTGGACAAAGGGTTTTTCAGTGCGGACCTATTGTTGAGTATCCAAAGTACTGAAAAAAACCGGCATTGGATGATCCCGGAGCGTAAGGGTACTGTTCGCACGGAAATTGAACACTACGGCGATGGTGATTACCTAGTCCAGATGAAGGTCTCGCAGCAAGCGCGTAAAAAGAACCCACTGTTGCCTGAGTACTGGCAAGTACGGGCGGTCACCTACGAGGTCGCCGGGAAAGAAAAAACCGTCTTCACCTCCCTGCCAGCCTCGCACTTTAGCGCTGAGCAGGTCGCCACCCTTTATCACGAGCGATGGGAAATCGAACTGGGTTTCAGGGATATCAAAAGCTCAATGCAAGACAATGCCTTGACCCTTCGCAGCAAGACTGTAGACCTGGTGTATCAAGAATTATGGGGGCTGTTACTGGCTTATAACGTAGTGCGTCGAGAAGCCAGTCAGGCGGCTGTAGCTCATAAGCGGGCTCCCAGCGAGGTGAGTTTCAAGTTTGCCTGTCAGCACATCGCCAGCCATCTGGTGGTCATGGCCGGAGCGGTCTCGCCCTCACACACGCCAAGACGCCTGGACGAGCTTCGCGGCAGCATTGGTGTGCTCTTCATAGCAAAACGCCCCAGGCCTGCGAGGCCTAGGGCGGTGAAGATGTCAAAAACCCGGTATCCGGTTAACCGCAAGGCTGCTCCGCTTAAGTGAACAGCATTGCTCGATTGAGGGGCTCTTTGTGCAGCGCTTTCAGCTAACCCGCATCAGGTCATCTGAATGATGGTCTGCATGATGGTGCTTTGGGTGGAAATGGTCTTGGCGTTCGCCTGGTAGTTGCTCTGCGCCTTGATCAGGTCGACCAGTTCATTGGTCAGGTTGACGTTGGACTCTTCCAGAGAGTTGGAGTGGATCTCGCCCAAGGTACCGGTGTTCGGCGCATCGTAGCCCGGGATACCCGACGAATAGGTTTCTTTCCAACTGGTGCCGCCTACCGGTTGCAAACCTTGTTCGTTGGTGAAGCTGGCGAGCGAGATCTGGCCGATGGCCTTGGTCTGGCTGTTGCTGAAGTTGGCCAGCATGATACCGCTGGTGTCGATGGTCAGGTTGGTGATCTGGCCGGTGGCGTAGCCGTTCTGCGAAGGAATCGAACGCGCGGTGTCAGCGTTGTACTGCGTGGTTTTGTCCATGGAGACCGTAACGACGCCGGAGGCAGCGCCGTTGGCTGTCCACACGCCATTGGTCACGGTACCCGGAATCCAGCCCGTAACCTTCAGGTCAGGACTGACAATCGGCGTAGGGGTGGCAGGAGTGGTGACGGAAACCAGTTTGCCTGACGAATCGAACGCCATGGTCGAAGCGACCGGAAGGGAAGCGGCAAGAGTAGGATCGCTGCCATCCGGGTTGCGACCCTCGATCAGGGTGTAGGTCTTCCAGGTGTTGTCACCCGTCTTGACCATGTATTGGTCCATGACGTGCTTGTTACCCTGGGTATCGTAAATGGGGGTACTGAACTGCTTGGTGAAGGACGCTTCCTTGGACGGGTCAAACGGATTGGTAGTCTGGTTGATGATGGGAGCTGTGGAGTTCAGGTTGATCGTCGACGAAACCGTGGAGGTGTTTTTTGGCGCCAGGTTCGAAGTATCGACGCGCAGGTCAGTCAACACGCCATTGAGGATCTTGCCATTGGCATCCACGCCATAACCCTGCAGACGCGCAGAGCCATCGCTATTGGTGACGTAACCGTCCTTGTCGACCTTGAACGTACCGGCACGGGTGTAGGACATCGAACCATTCTCGCTCAGCACGAAGAAGCCGGAACCGTTGATGCCCATGTCCAGCACGTTGCCGGTGTTGTTGACGTCGCCCTGGGTGAACTGCTGGGAAACGTTGGCCAGGCGCACGCCGTTACCGATGGTTTTGCTGCCGGAACCCAGCTTGGTAGCCGAGTACACGTCTTCGAATTCCGCACGGGACGATTTGAAACCGGTGGTCGCGACGTTGGCGATGTTGTTGCCGGTCACGTCCAGTTGTTTGTTGGCTGCATAGAGACCGCTAAGGCCGATATTGAAAGACATATTCCACTCCTTTGTGCCGTGTTAGTCGGCTCTACATACCAATGGTTTGCACTTTGGACAGGGCGATGCTGCCCAGCCCGGCCAGGTTGAGCATCAACTCACCGCCGGTCTGGCTGATGGTCACGCTGTTGACCGTTGCCGGCAGGTACGTCACCAGCGAGGTCGCCTTGCCGTCGTAGGTCGCCGTAGCGCCGAAGGTATAGGTACCCGCCTTGGCCACTTCGCCTGCGTCGTTTTTGCCGTCCCAGATGAAAGTGGAAGTACCGGCTTTCTGGCTGCCCAGATCGATGGTGCGGACAACCTTGCCATCGGCATCGGTGATCTTGACCTTGACCGGGTCCACCGACGCCGGTACGGCCATGGTGCCGGTGAAACTCTTGGAGGTATCGACCACCGACTTGTCGGCCGGTGCAATAACCGAGCGCCCGACCAGCGACGACGCCTGCAACGCCTGGGACGAGTTGTAATTACTCGCCAGGCCACTGACGGTGTCGTTGAGCGTGGTGATGCCTTCCAGGCTACTGAACTGGGCCAACTGGGCGACGAACTCGCCGTTGTCCTGCGGTTCCAGCGGATTCTGGTTTTTCAGCTGCGTTACCAGCAACTGCATGAACGCATCCTTGCCCAGGGCCTTTTTGCCGGTGGCGCTGTTCGTTGCCGCCGCCAGGCCGTCGGCACTGGTGTTGGTCTTGATCGAGGAGTTGGCCAGGATGTCCTTGAGGCTAATGCCACTGGTGGTATCGGTAACACTCATCTGAGTCGCCCCTTATCACTGACCGAGGGTCAGGACCTTCTGCATCATGGTTTTGGCGGTGTTCATCATTTCGGCGTTGGTCTGGAACGAACGGCTCGCGGAAATCATGTCAGCCATTTCTTCCACCACGTTGACGTTCGGGTAGTAGACGTAGCCCTTGGCGTCGGCCGCCGGATGGTTCGGCTCGTAGCGCGCGTCAAGGTTGCTCTGGTCTTCGACCACGCCCAGCACTTGCACGCCTTGACCGGCCGCATCCTGGTTCTGAAACAGCGAGTCGCTGCCGCCGCTCTGGCCGCCCTGGAACATGGTGGCGAACACCGGGTGCCGTGCACGGTAGGTCTGGTCGATGCTCGACGAGACGGTCTCGGCGTTGGCGATGTTACTGGCGACGGTGTTCAAGCGAGTGGTCTGGGCACTCATGCCGCTACCGGCAATGTTGAAAACACTGGCTAGAGACATGACTTACTCTCCACGAAGGGCTGACACCAGCCCTTTGAATTTGCTGTTGAGCAGGGTGAAGCTGGCCTGGAAGTTGACCGCGTTTTCCGCGTAGTTCGACTGTTCCAGCTGAGCGTCCACGGTGTTCTGGTCGATCGACGGTTGCATCGGCGTGCGATACAGCAGCGACTCGTCGCCATTACCCAGGCCTTCGGCTTCGATATGACGGCTGTTGGTCATGTTCAAGGCGAAAGATCCGCTCTTGGTCTTCTCGTTCTGTGCGGCGAGCACTTTCGAGAAGTCCAGATCCCGAGCCTTGTAGTTTGGGGTGTCGGCGTTGGCGATGTTGTTGGCCAGGACTTCGGCACGCTGAGCGCGGAAGCCCAGGGCTTGTTCGTGGATACCGAGCGCTTTATCGAAGCTGATGCTCATGTCGGAAACCTTCGGGTGACCTGATTTTTCGTAACATGGACATAGCAAGCGTCGTGCCAATTGAAAAAATCCCGTAAACCGGGGCTTTGCGGGCAGTGGCAACGTGGCAATGCCAGAAAAGCGGCAACCGATTTCCGCCGCCTGCCGCTTTTCTGCCGCTTCACACGATCTGGAGCACACCACCTGACCCTGTGGGAGCGAGCAAGCTCGCTCCCACAGGGGATGGGCGGTGGGATTGAGCAGGCATAAAAAAACGGGAGCCCCTGAGGACTCCCGTTTTTTTGATCACGCCAACGAATCACTTCGCCTGGTAAATGATCCCCGGGCTGCACTGGACCATCTGGTAATGATCCGGCAAACCGTTCAGCGCCTCGGAAGCACCGAGGAACAGATAACCGCCTGGCTTCAACGTGCTGTGAATGCGCAACAGGATGTCCTTCTTCACCTCGGCGGAGAAGTAGATCAGCACGTTGCGGCAGAACACGATGTCGAACTTGCCGAGGCTCGCGTAGCTGTCCAGCAGGTTGAACGAGCGAAACTCCACCCGGCTCTTGATCGGTGCCTTGATTGCCCAGCGCCCCGGCCCTTTCGGGTCGAAGTAACGTTGAAGGCGCTCGGGTGACAGGCCACGGCCGATGGCCAGGCTGTCGTACTCGCCGGTCTTGCAGTTGGTCAGCATGGTGCCGGACAGGTCGGTGGCAACGATCTGCACGCCCATCTTCAACTGGCCCATGTTCACGCGCTCGAACTCATCGATCGACATCGACAGCGAATACGGTTCCTGACCCGACGAACAGGCCGCAGACCAGATCCGCAGACGCTGGCCAGGGGCGGCCTTGATCGCTGCCGGCAACACCTTGTTCTTCAAGACTTCAAACGGATAGGTGTCACGAAACCACAGGGTTTCGTTGGTGGTCATGGCATCCACCACCATCTCGCGCAAACCGCTGCGCGGCTGAGTCTGGATGCGCTGGACCAGCTCACCCAAAGACTTGATGCCTTGCTGTTCCATCAGTTTGTTGAGACGGCTCGAGACCAGGTACTGCTTGTTTTCACCGAGCAAAATGCCACAGGCTTTTTCCAGGAAGACCCGGAACTGTTCGAAATCCAAATTACCCGTAGACAAAGATGCCGCCTCTTAAATCGTATTAACCGTTAGGGGCAAAAGGCCCCTAGCTGATGTCTGCTGCTTTGATCCGGTTGACTACCCGGGATGCCAGGTCATCAGGACGGAATTTGGCAAGGAAGTCATCGGCACCGACTTTCTTGACCATCGCCTGATTGAATACACCCGACAACGAAGTATGCAGGATGATGTGAAGCTTTTGCATGCGAGGGTCGCTGCGGATCGCGGCCGTGAGGGTGTACCCGTCCATCTCCGGCATCTCGATGTCGGAAATCATCATCAGGAACTCTTCTTCCGGCTTCTTGCCCTCGTCGACCAGCTTGCGCAGGTAATCCAGCGCTTGCCGACCGTCGTTCAACGCCACCACTTCGACACCGACCGTCTGCAGGCAACGGGTCACCTGCTTGCGCGCCACCGACGAGTCATCGACCGTCAGTACTCGCAAAGACAGCGCCTTGTGCTGGGTTTCGACATCCACCACGCCAACGGAAATCGCTTCCGGGGTCGGCGCCACTTCTGCCAGCACTTTCTCGACGTCGATGATTTCGACTAACTGATTGTCGACCCGAGTCACAGCCGTCAGGTAATGATCGCGTCCCGTGCCCTTGGGTGGCGGATGAATCTCCTCCCAATTCATGTTGACGATGCGTTCCACTGACCGCACCAGGAAACCCTGGGTCTTGGTGTTGTACTCCGTGATGATCACGAAGGGATTGCTTTGATCTTTCAGCGCACCGGAACCGGTCGCCATCGCCAGATCAAGAATCGGAATGGTCGCCCCCCGAATACTCGCCACACCGCACACGACAGGACTGGATTTTGGCATCAGCGTCAGTTTGGGGCATTGCAGCACCTCCCGAACCTTGAACACGTTGATCCCATACAGCTGCTGGCCGTCGAGACGGAACAACAACAGCTCAAGGCGATTCTGCCCTACCAGTTGCGTGCGCTGGTTTACCGCATCCATTACCCCAGCCATGCACAGACTCCTACACCAACGCTTAAGTGTGTTGCGACGCGCGTTCATCACTAAACGGCACGGCGCTTGCTTTTTAACTCTTATGAACACAGAACCGACATTTTTCCGACGCCTGACATCAAACGCACGCAAATTGCTTTGCGCGGTGTCGGCCGTCTGCCTGTTCAACGCTGGCTGCCCTGCCCTTGCTGACGCGGTTACCTTGCCTGACATGCTTATCGGCGTCACTCAGGGCTTTCTTGAATTCACCGTAGAAGACTATCTGGCGACCAGTCAAACGGAAGGCCGCTACGAGATCGAGGTCAAGCAGCTCGATCCGCGGCTGCGCATGCCCATGTGCGACAAGGAATTGACAGCGTCCCTGGAGAGCCCGGCCACGCCGCTGGGGCGCGTTACGGTCAAGGTGCGCTGCGAGGGCGCGTCGCCCTGGACGGTCTTCGTACCCGCTCAAGTGCGGCTGTTTCGCGACATTGTAACCACCACCCGCCCGCTGCGACGCGCCGGTATCGTCGAGCCCCAGGATGTGACCCTGCGCGAGCGTGACATCAGTCTGATCAACCAGGGTTACCTGACTTCCGTCGACCAGGCGATCGGGCAGAAACTTACCCGACCAATGGTCGCCGACCAGGTCATGACCTTGGTGCACATGGAACAGGCAGAAGTCATCAGCAAGGGCGACCAGGTGGTGATTACCGCCCGCAGTGGAACGCTCAGCGTGCGCATGCCGGGTGAAGCGCTGTCCAACGGCGGCTTGCGCGAACAGATTCGGGTGAAAAACCTCAACTCCCAGCGGGTCATCAAGGCGCAAGTCACCGCGCCCGGCCAGGTGGAAGTGGCCATGTAGAACACTGGCGCGCCGCTCGACTGTTCCCTAGACTGTGCCCTATGCAGGGCAAGCGCTGACGCGCGCAAGCTCATTGATAAATGGGCCTAAAGTTTTTCCGGGTATGGCCGAAAACATGGCAAGCGTCCAAATACCCAGAGGTTTTTTGTCATGGTCATCGATTTCAGCCGTTTGAACAGTTCCTCGTCACTTACCGGTAGCACACGTACCAGCACCGCGAAGGAAACCGCCGAAACCGGCAAATCCGCGCCGCTGGATACCCCGGCCGAACAGGCCAGTACCGTCAAAAGCGGGGAATCGGTACATCTCAGCAATGAGGCTCAACAGTTGCAGAAGGTCACTGACAAGCTGCGCGATCAGCCTGCCGTCGACAACGCCCGCGTGGCCGAGTTGAAAGCAGCGATTGCCGATGGCAGCTACAAAGTCGACAGCAACCGTGTAGCCAGCAAACTGCTCAACTTCGAAGCCCAGCGCTAGGCCAAGGCCTGCGCCAGGCTTTTGGACGCTTAAAACCCAAGGCCAGCCATGCACGACACTAATTTACTGCAACTGATCACCGACGATTTCGCTCCAGCACAGCACTTGCTGGAGTTACTGCAAACCGAGTCCCTCGCCTTGCACGGTCGCGACATGCCACTGCTCGAAGAGATTCTGGCGCAGAAACAGGCATTGATCATTTTGCTCGATCAGCATGGCCGCAAGCGCAGTGAAATCCTCGCCAGCCTCAACCTGCCGACCAATCGCAACGGTCTGGAGCAACTTGCCAGCCATTCGAGCATTGGCGATCAGCTGTTGGAGCAGAGCGATGTATTGACCGATCTTCTGGCTCAGTGCCAGGCGGCCAACGTCAAGAATGGCCAGTCGATCCTGGTGCAACAGGCCGCGACGGCCAATCAGCTGAAAATCCTCAACGGCGGCGAGCCGCCAGCGCTCTATGATGCACGCGGATCAACCTCCATGCTTGCGAAGCCACGCCCGCTCAGTCAGGCTTGAACCTGCTGAGAAGCGCGCACTATCAAGACGCGTAACATGCTGGCAATATGCTGGCCAGTCGTAGTCATATTTTGTCTGGAGATTGATGAACCGTGTTCAATGCCTTAAGCGCGGAAGATGCTCCGCAGCCACCCAAGGTGCTCACCACGCCGTTGGAGATCTCCGGCAACCTGCGCCAGCTGCAAGACAGCCATGATCCGCTGATCATCACGTTCCATGAGCGCAGCCAGCGCTTCCAGAGTTATCTGGTGGACATTGACCGTGACAGCAACATGATGGCCCTGGACGAAATGATTCCCCGCGATGGTGAGCGCTTCCTGCTCGCCGGCGAACCGTTCAAGGTCGAAGGCTTTCATGACGGCGTGCGTATTGCCTGGGAAAGCAACGGCCCGTTGACCATCGACGAATCCGGTGACGGTCGCTGCTACCGTGGCGCCCTGCCCGCCGAGGTGGTTTACCACCAGCGTCGTAATGCATTCCGCGCAGCATTGAAGCTGGCACAACTGGTCAATGTCGATCTGGGTGGTGAAAAACTCAAGTCGCCGATCAGCGGCAAGCTATTGGACATCTCCGCCACCGGCTGCAAGTTGCGCTTCGAAGGCGACATCACGGGCAGCCTGCAACTGGGCCAGGTCTATGACCGCTTCATCGCCGCCCTGCCCTTTGGCAATATGACGGCACCCGTCGAGCTGCGTTACCTGCACTTCGAAGAAAGGATCTCCACCACCTTCGCCGGCGTACGCTTTCACAACATGAGCGGACTGGTGCAGCGACAGGTCGAGCGGTTCGTCTATCAGCTTCAGCGCGAAGCGCGGCGCTTCGACAAAGACGACATGTAATACGACGCTTCAATAGAAAACGGGCAGTCCCTTGCGGTGACTGCCCGTTTTTTTATGCATGGAATTTAAGGCCTGGCCTCGGTAAAACTTTGCTCGCGAGGTGCATCAGGGTCTTCGGGCGACGGATCGGTTTCGGGCTCTGATTCAGGTTCCGGCTCAGGGTTGATCGGGTTCTGCATCTGGTCTTGCACCACCTGCTCATCGACACGCGGGTCAAGGCAAGCGACCAACGGCGAACTCGACATACTGTCCGGCATGGCGACGTGATGCAGCGGCGCATCGTCGACCTGATGCAGGTTGGTCACCGCTTTCGGGCGAATCCGCCACACCAGCACCAACGCGAAGAAACTGAAGAAGGCATAGAGCATGTGGCTGCCGAACAGCTTCATGAGCACCCCCGCCACCAGCGGCCCGATACTGGCGCCGACACCGTAGGTCACCAACAGCATCGCTGTCAGGGACACCCGGCGATCACCCTCGACGTGGTCGTTGGAGAATGCCACCGCCAGCGGATACAGGCAGAACATCACCAGCGAACAGCAGAACCCGGTGATAAACAAAATCTCCAGCGGTACCTGTTGCATGATTGCCAGCGGCAACGCGGTAAGCGCCAGGGCCAGCGCAAAACAGCGGATCAACAGCGCCCGGTCATAACGGTCGGACAGCCAGCCTAACGGCCATTGCACCAGCAAGCCCGCAAAAATACAGCTACCCATGAACAGACCGACCTGCTCCGTGGACAACCCCTGCTGCGAGGCATACAGCGGTGCCAGACCGTAGAACGAACCGATGATCAGCCCCGCCCCCAGCACCGTGCTCAACGACTGCGGCACGCGCTTGATGAAGAACCGCGGCTCCATCGGTGCCGGGTGCAACGGTGCCGGGTGAATCCGCCGGGTCAGGGCCACCGGCACCAGGCACAGCGCGAAGCACAAGGCGACCAGCATCAGCAGTTCAAGGCCCAGGCTCGGGTGCATGACCAGAATCAACTGACCCAGCACCAACCCCAGGTACGAGGCGATCATGTAGCCGCTGAACACCGTTCCGCGCTGCGAGGCTTCGGCCTGCTCATTGAGCCAGCTTTCGATGACCATGTACTGGCACATCATGCCGAGGCCGACGATGACCCGCAGGAATATCCAGGCAGGCAACCAGTCCACCAGGCCATGGCCCAGCACCGCCGCGCCGACAATCCCGGCGCAGGCTGAATAGGCGCGAATATGCCCGACCCGGGCAATCAGCCGATGGCCGATCTTGCCACCCAGCACCAGGCCGAAATAGTTGGCCGCCATCAACGCACCGACCCACAGGCTGTCGACGTGGTCGGCGGCCAGGCGCAAGGCCAGGTAAGTACTCAACAGGCCAGAGCCGATCAACATCATCAGCGAGGCAAAATAAAGCGCTCGAAAGGGTTTCCAGATTTGGCGCATCGGCGTTCCGAGCGGCTCCTTGCAGTGAGAATCGGGCTACCCGAAAAGATAGCCCGAAGACGATGGATCGTCAGGCCTGGGCTGCCAGGACACGGCGCTCCCAGGGAGTAATTTCATCAAAGAAGCTGGTCAACTCCATGGTCTTCGAGGCGATGTAGCCTTCGATGAATTCCTTGCCAAACAGTTCCTTCGCCAATTGGCTACGTTTCAGACGCTCAAGAGCAGCATGCAAGGTACACGGCAACGAAAGATTGTCCGGCACTTCGAATTCACCCTGGATCGGCTCGCTCGGCTCCAGTTTGTGTTCAATGCCATACAACCCTGCGGCAAGGCTGGCGGCGATCGCCAGGTAAGGATTTACATCAGCCCCCGGCAAGCGGTTCTCGACCCGACGAGCGGCGGGCGAACTCGCAGGAATACGCAATCCGGCCGCACGGTTGTCGTGGGACCAGCAGGCATTATTCGGTGATGCGAAGGGATGGCACAAGCGCTGATACGAGTTCACGTTCGGTGCGAACAACGCCGTGAAATCCGCCATGCCGGCCTGCTGACCCGCGATGAAATGACGGAAGGTCGCGGTCGGCTCACCGGCCTTGTCACTGAACACGTTACGCCCGCTGCCGATCTCGATGATGCTCTGGTGAATATGCATCGAACTGCCCGCCGTGTGCGCCAGCGGCTTGGCCATGCAAACCACGGTCAGGCCATGCTTGAGCGCGACTTCTTTAAGCAGATGTTTGAACAGGAGTGTCTGGTCGGCCAGCAGCAGCGGGTCGCCGTGCAGCAGGTTGATCTCAAACTGGCTGACGCCCATTTCATGCATGAAGGTATCGCGCGGCAAGCCCAGGGCCGCCATGCATACATAGACTTCACTGAAGAACGGCCGCAAACCATTATTGGAACTGATACTGAACGCCGATTGACCGTCCTCGCGACGACCGTCCAGGCCCAGCGGCGGCTGGAACGGTTGAGTGGGGTCGGTGTTGGGCGCAAACACAAAGAATTCCAGCTCGGTCGCTACTACCGGCGCCAGGCCGAGGGCCGCGTAACGCGCGATCACGGCCTTGAGTTGACCACGGGTGGACAGAGACGAGCTTTCGCCAGTCAGTTCGTCCGCATCGCAAATAGCGAAAGCTCGCGGCTGTGTGCTCCAGGGTAAGCGATGGATCTGTGCGGGATCGGGCACCAGCGCCAGGTCGCCATCATCGCTTCCATAAAAGCGCGCTGGCGGATATCCGCCCATGATGCACTGCAGCAGCACCCCCCGTGCCATCTGCAAACGCCGCCCTTCGAGAAAGCCTTCGGCGGTCATTACCTTGCCGCGCGGTATGCCATTCAAGTCCGGCGTGACACATTCAATCTCATCAATGCCCGTCAATCGCTGTGCGAGTGAGCGATGGCCATCGGTTGTCATGACGCAATCCTTTGTTGTTGTGCGAGCCGCGAACGGCGACCCGTACAAAATAGGCTCCGCCTGTTCGGAATATCAAGCAGCGGCCAACAAAAAGAACCGGTCAGGGCAGATAGAGGTTGAACACTGCGCCACCCAGCGGGCCGCCATTGCTGATTTCGGTGCGCCCGCCCACGCCATTGCGCTGATGAAGTGCGGCAATCCGCCCGGCAAAGTACAGGCCCAGGCCAGTGCTTCCGCTGCTGTGGTTGATGCCCTGCACGTAATCGGCCTGACGCTCGATCATCTCGGGAGGATAACCCTCGCCATCGTCGTTGACGGTCAGCACCAATTGCCCGGCTTCATCGCTGACGCTGATCAACACCGCGTGGCGGGCGTAACGAATGGCGTTGTTGATGCTGTTGGCCAGCACCGACGCAATCAGCTCCCGGTCGAAGAAGCCCAGCGGGCTCAACGGGTCCACTTCATAGGTCGCCATAATGCCGCGACTGGCGAACACTTCTTGGTGCGCTGCCAATTGCGCTTCGATGAAGTCATCCAGCTCATGGTAGGCCGGCTGCAATGGCATCTGGTTGACGCCGAGTTTGTACAGCCCCAGCAACTGCACCAGCATGCCATTGAGATGCGCGAACTCGAAGTCGATGACGCCCTGCTCCGGGGTGTGCTGCTGCGGATCCGGCAAGCGCGTCAGCCATTGGCTGTGGGCCTGCATCAGCATCGCCAGGGAGTTCTTCATGTCGTGCACGGTGGAGGCAATCACCGTGGAAAAATCGAGTGCCTGTTCGCTGTCGTTCATTCGCCAAACGCCTTGCTTCGCAGCTTCTGATAACGGGAATAACGCGCATCGGTGTCAGGCATCAGGCCGACCATTTTCAGGCAGGCCCGACATTCCTCCAGCTCCGCCGAAGGCACACTGGTGTCGGTGCCGTGCAGCAGCGACTGCGCCATGTTCAGCGCGATACTGATGTTCTTGGGTTGCAGCGCCAGGGCTTTGCGAAACACCTGCCGCGCCTCCACCAGGTTGCCGGTCTTGTACACCCGCACGCCCTGACGGTTGAGTTCCGCAGCGGCGTTGCCGGAGTTGAGAATGGTCGGATCGTCGGTCAACTTGGCGATGCCCTTCATCACCGTCGGGTCGTCGCCGTAGATTTCCGCGCAGTTTTTCAACATCGAGGCACCGGCGCTGGCCTGGCCGAGCATCTGCAGTTGCTTGGCCACCAGCAGCGCCGCTTCGGCGCTCATGAACTGTTCCATGCCATCGAGGCGCATCATCGCCTGCTCGGTGAGCTTCTCGGCGGTTTCGGCATCGTTGAGCAGCAGACTGGTGGCTTTCATCAATCGCGCACGAATCTGCAAACCCGGGTCGGAAGGGTTTTCCTTGGCCACCGCACTCAGCGTCGTGTTGATTTCCAGTCGAGTCCGGGTATCCAGACCTTTTTCGCTGCCTTTACTGATCAAGGCATGGGCCAGGCCAAGGTTGCTCTCCGCATCCTTGAAACGTGACTGCGCGCCCTGCGCCACGGCCTGACGATAGGCTTTGGAGGCGGTTTCAAAATCTTCGTTGGCCATCGCCAACTTGCCGAGCAGCGCTTGCCGGCGCACCGCCAGCGGCGACAAACGGATCGCCTCTTCCAGCACATTCTGGGCCGCCTTGGTGTCGCCTTCGGCGACCAGCACATCAGCCATGCCGTCGTAGAGCGCCGGCATCATCGGGAACACTTTCAGGGCTTTTTCATACACGCCTTTGGCCTGACCGACCTGGCCACGTTTGAACAGCAACTTGCCCAACCCGGCGAACGCCCATGGCAAAGGCCGATCAGCAATGATGCTGTCATAGAGACGCTCCAGCGCCTCGTTCTGATTCAGGTCGCGCAAGGCATCAGCGCGGTAGCGCAGGCACAACGGCGAGTAGCGGATGTCTTGTTTGCACAATGCGATGCAGGCATTGAGCACTTCAACCGGTTTGCCCCGGTCAAGGGCCTGCAGAATCGGCTTGAGCAAGGTCTTGCGTTGCTCCAGCCGCTCCAGGCGTTGAGACAGGCCGGAACGGTTGAACGGTTTGGTCAGGTACGCATCAGGTTCGTGCTCCAACGCACTGAGCACCATCGCCTGACTGGTCTCGGCGGTGACCATGACGAACACGGCCTCATGGCTGATCAGCTTTTCGATCATCAGGTCTTCAAGCACCTGCTGACCGTTCTTCTTGCCATCGCCCAGGTGAAAGTCCTGCAGGATGAAATCGTAGGCCTTCTGCGAACACATACGCAGCGCCTGTTCACCGGAGTCGGCGGTGTCGACATCCTTCACACCCAGCTCGCGCAGCATGGACCTGACGGAACTGCGGAAATCCGAGAAATCATCGACGATCAAAAAACGCTTTTGGTGATACGACAGCATCGAAGATTTCCAGGCAATTTAAGAAGAAGACCATGACTGTTCGGGTTATCGGCCAGTAGGGGCGTTCCCTTGAGAAGTCATACCGTTTAGTACGCGCTAAATATGCGCCACCGTGTTGCGCCGGATCGAACGCCGGATGCAGGTCACCGGCCAGCCGGACCTGAGTGCCTATTACCAGTATCTGCAGAACAACCCCGAAGAAACCAAGGCACTGCTGGGCGACATGTTGATCGGCGTGACCAATTTCTCCCGTGACAGGGAGGCTTTCGAAGCTACAAGGATGAAGAATCGGACGGCGAATACGTCCTGGTGATTTTCGAGGAAGTCGAGGTCGACCCTGCCGAACGAGCGGCCACCACCGTGCTTCAGATCGAAAGTCAGGTGCTGTCGAACTTTGAGCGCGAACTGCAACGCACCAAGTTGCACCTGGAGGACTCCATCGAACACTCGGAAGTCTCCAGCGCAGAGCTCAAGGCTTCCAACGAAGAAATGCAGGCGATCAACAAAGAGCTGCACCTGCTTTCAGGCGCATTGATGGTCCATGCCGACCCGACGCGCCTGGAGCAAATTATCTGGAACCTGGTGAATAACGCGCTGAAATTCACGCCCTCCAACGGCCACGTGCAATTGATCGCCAGCCAAGTTGGAAACATGGCGCGGCTGGACGCCAAAGACAACGGTGCCGGCATCGCTCCCGAGAACCTCGATCACGTGTTCGACCTGTACGGCCAGGCTGAAAAGCAGCACGTCAGCCACAACCGTGAAGGCCTGGGGATCGGTTTGTCCCTGGTCCGCCAGTTGACCGAGGCCCAACGGGGAACGGTTGAGGTGAACTCTGCCGGGGCGGGAACAGGTTGTACCTTCACGGTTTACCTGCCCTTGGCCCACACCAAAGGTGAGCCGCAATCCCCGACTCAGGTCGAAGAATCCTCTGGCAGGCTGAGTGGTTTGACGATCCTGCTGGTCGACGACTACGCCGATGCCGATGTACTGGAAACCTTGAAAATGTTGCTGGAAATGGAAGACGCGCAAGTGATTGCGTTCGACCGTCCGGTGGCGGCTTTGGATGCCGCAAAAAGCACGCGCTTCGACCTGATCATTTCTGACTTGGGCATGCCGGTCATGAACGGCCACGAGCTGATGAGCGCATTGCGTCAGTTGCCGCTGGTCAAGGATGTGCCGGCCATTGCACTGACGGGCTATGGCGCCCACAGCGACATTCAAAAATCACGGCAATCGGGTTTTGACCAGCACATTGGAAAACCGGTGTCCTACGAGGATTTGATCGAAACCATTGAGAATCTGCGACGCTCCCAGATCTGAGACAGAGTCAGCGCAGGTAGGCACGCTGTACGCAGGCTCGTCGATCGATGGCCTGCCTGAGCCGCTCCTTGTGATCAGCCCAGACCCTGGGTTCGACTTTGGTTGAGCGCATCAGCACCAGCATGGCTGCCTTGGCACCCAGGTACTCCGACCAGGCATCGTCGGACCTGAGTTTCAAAGACTCGCGCTCGGTCATTTCCATCCGCCGCAGGGCCAGTTCCGGCTTATCGGTAATCACTGGACTCAAGGCCAACTGCACCCGATGCGGCGCGACGAACTCCTGGGTATCCGCGACAATCTCCCTCGCCCGCTGAGCGCCCCACTACAAACATTCAATGATCACCAACGCTTCGGCCTCTATTTTTTTGGTTCTACTTTCAGAGGAATGAAAGCTGGCAGCGCGACTGCTTGCTGATCGCGGTGAAGCGGCATCCACCGGCGAAGGCCTTATCGGTCTGGCTCGGAAGGTGTGTTCGCCGGCCCCTTACCGGACGGTTACTTTCCTGCGGACAAAACAAAACCCCTACCTGCATACGCAGATAGGGGTTTCGGAATTTAATCTTGACGATGACCTACTCTCACATGGGGAAACCCCACACTACCATCGGCGATGCATCGTTTCACTGCTGAGTTCGGGATGGGATCAGGTGGTTCCAATGCTCTATGGTCGTCAAGAAATTCGGTAGCCAGGTCGTTCTCCTTGCGGATCACGCTCCAGCGAATGGGCAGGTGATAGATTTGTGTGTTGCGTTGCGAATTTTCGACTTGTGTCGTCTTCACACACCGCAATCTGGTGCCTCTTCAGGTCAGCAAATTGCTTGGGTGTTATATGGTCAAGCCTCACGGGCAATTAGTATTGGTTAGCTCAACGCCTCACAGCGCTTACACACCCAACCTATCAACGTCGTAGTCTTCGACGGCCCTTCAGGGGACTCAAGGTCCCAGTGAGATCTCATCTTGAGGCTAGTTTCCCGCTTAGATGCTTTCAGCGGTTATCTATTCCGAACATAGCTACCCGGCAATGCCACTGGCGTGACAACCGGAACACCAGAGGTTCGTCCACTCCGGTCCTCTCGTACTAGGAGCAGCCCCTCTCAAATCTCAAACGTCCACGGCAGATAGGGACCGAACTGTCTCACGACGTTCTAAACCCAGCTCGCGTACCACTTTAAATGGCGAACAGCCATACCCTTGGGACCGGCTTCAGCCCCAGGATGTGATGAGCCGACATCGAGGTGCCAAACACCGCCGTCGATATGAACTCTTGGGCGGTATCAGCCTGTTATCCCCGGAGTACCTTTTATCCGTTGAGCGATGGCCCTTCCATACAGAACCACCGGATCACTAAGACCTACTTTCGTACCTGCTCGACGTGTCTGTCTCGCAGTCAAGCGCGCTTTTGCCTTTATACTCTACGACCGATTTCCGACCGGTCTGAGCGCACCTTCGTACTCCTCCGTTACTCTTTAGGAGGAGACCGCCCCAGTCAAACTACCCACCATACACTGTCCTCGATCCGGATAACGGACCTGAGTTAGAACCTCAAAGTTGCCAGGGTGGTATTTCAAGGTTGGCTCCACGCGAACTGGCGTCCACGCTTCAAAGCCTCCCACCTATCCTACACAAGCAAATTCAAAGTCCAGTGCAAAGCTATAGTAAAGGTTCACGGGGTCTTTCCGTCTAGCCGCGGATACACTGCATCTTCACAGCGATTTCAATTTCACTGAGTCTCGGGTGGAGACAGCGCCGCCATCGTTACGCCATTCGTGCAGGTCGGAACTTACCCGACAAGGAATTTCGCTACCTTAGGACCGTTATAGTTACGGCCGCCGTTTACCGGGGCTTCGATCAAGAGCTTCGCGTTAGCTAACCCCATCAATTAACCTTCCGGCACCGGGCAGGCGTCACACCCTATACGTCCACTTTCGTGTTTGCAGAGTGCTGTGTTTTTAATAAACAGTCGCAGCGGCCTGGTATCTTCGACCGGCATGGGCTTACGCAGTAAATGCTTCACCCTCACCGGCGCACCTTCTCCCGAAGTTACGGTGCCATTTTGCCTAGTTCCTTCACCCGAGTTCTCTCAAGCGCCTTGGTATTCTCTACCCAACCACCTGTGTCGGTTTGGGGTACGGTTCCTGGTTACCTGAAGCTTAGAAGCTTTTCTTGGAAGCATGGCATCAACCACTTCGTCACCCAAAGGGTAACTCGTCATCAGCTCTCGGCCTTAGAATCCCGGATTTACCTAAGATTCCAGCCTACCACCTTAAACTTGGACAACCAACGCCAAGCTGGCCTAGCCTTCTCCGTCCCTCCATCGCAATAACCAGAAGTACAGGAATATTAACCTGTTTTCCATCGACTACGCTTTTCAGCCTCGCCTTAGGGACCGACTAACCCTGCGTCGATTAACGTTGCGCAGGAAACCTTGGTCTTTCGGCGTGGGTGTTTTTCACACCCATTGTCGTTACTCATGTCAGCATTCGCACTTCTGATACCTCCAGCAAGCTTCTCAACTCACCTTCACAGGCTTACAGAACGCTCCTCTACCGCATCACCTAAGTGATACCCGTAGCTTCGGTGTATGGTTTGAGCCCCGTTACATCTTCCGCGCAGGCCGACTCGACTAGTGAGCTATTACGCTTTCTTTAAAGGGTGGCTGCTTCTAAGCCAACCTCCTAGCTGTCTAAGCCTTCCCACATCGTTTCCCACTTAACCATAACTTTGGGACCTTAGCTGACGGTCTGGGTTGTTTCCCTTTTCACGACGGACGTTAGCACCCGCCGTGTGTCTCCCATGCTCGGCACTTGTAGGTATTCGGAGTTTGCATCGGTTTGGTAAGTCGGGATGACCCCCTAGCCGAAACAGTGCTCTACCCCCTACAGTGATACATGAGGCGCTACCTAAATAGCTTTCGAGGAGAACCAGCTATCTCCGAGCTTGATTAGCCTTTCACTCCGATCCACAGGTCATCCGCTAACTTTTCAACGGTAGTCGGTTCGGTCCTCCAGTTAGTGTTACCCAACCTTCAACCTGCCCATGGATAGATCGCCCGGTTTCGGGTCTATTCCCAGCGACTAGACGCCCTATTAAGACTCGCTTTCGCTACGCCTCCCCTATTCGGTTAAGCTCGCCACTGAAAATAAGTCGCTGACCCATTATACAAAAGGTACGCAGTCACCCAACAAAGTGGGCTCCCACTGCTTGTACGCATACGGTTTCAGGATCTATTTCACTCCCCTCTCCGGGGTTCTTTTCGCCTTTCCCTCACGGTACTAGTTCACTATCGGTCAGTCAGTAGTATTTAGCCTTGGAGGATGGTCCCCCCATATTCAGACAAAGTTTCTCGTGCTCCGTCCTACTCGATTTCATGACCAAGAGATTTTCGCGTACAGGGCTATCACCCACTATGGCCGCACTTTCCAGAGCGTTCCGCTAATCTCAAAGCCACTTAAGGGCTAGTCCCCGTTCGCTCGCCACTACTAAGGGAATCTCGGTTGATTTCTTTTCCTCAGGGTACTTAGATGTTTCAGTTCCCCTGGTTCGCCTCTTAAGCCTATGTATTCAGCTTAAGATAACCATCTTATGATGGCTGGGTTCCCCCATTCAGACATCTCCGGATCAAAGTCTGTTTGCCGACTCCCCGAAGCTTTTCGCAGGCTACCACGTCTTTCATCGCCTCTGACTGCCAAGGCATCCACCGTATGCGCTTCTTCACTTGACCATATAACCCCAAGCAATCTGGTTATACTGTGAAGACGACATTCGCCGAAAATTCGCAATTTAACTCACAAATTTTACCTTAGCCTGAGCCGTTACCAGTGAAAGTAACGTCCAGTCTATCTTTCTATCACATACCCAAATTTTTAAAGAACGATCTAATCAAAGATTAGAAATCAATATTCACAATGGAATATTCATTTCTAAACTCTAACGAAAAAGACAACCTTATGGATGTCTATCGCCTCTACAGTGAATCAAGCAATTCGTGTGGGAACTTATGGAGCAGCTGATGTCGTCGATTAAGGAGGTGATCCAGCCGCAGGTTCCCCTACGGCTACCTTGTTACGACTTCACCCCAGTCATGAATCACACCGTGGTAACCGTCCTCCCGAAGGTTAGACTAGCTACTTCTGGTGCAACCCACTCCCATGGTGTGACGGGCGGTGTGTACAAGGCCCGGGAACGTATTCACCGCGACATTCTGATTCGCGATTACTAGCGATTCCGACTTCACGCAGTCGAGTTGCAGACTGCGATCCGGACTACGATCGGTTTTCTGGGATTAGCTCCACCTCGCGGCTTGGCAACCCTCTGTACCGACCATTGTAGCACGTGTGTAGCCCAGGCCGTAAGGGCCATGATGACTTGACGTCATCCCCACCTTCCTCCGGTTTGTCACCGGCAGTCTCCTTAGAGTGCCCACCATTACGTGCTGGTAACTAAGGACAAGGGTTGCGCTCGTTACGGGACTTAACCCAACATCTCACGACACGAGCTGACGACAGCCATGCAGCACCTGTCTCAATGTTCCCGAAGGCACCAACCCATCTCTGGGAAGTTCATTGGATGTCAAGGCCTGGTAAGGTTCTTCGCGTTGCTTCGAATTAAACCACATGCTCCACCGCTTGTGCGGGCCCCCGTCAATTCATTTGAGTTTTAACCTTGCGGCCGTACTCCCCAGGCGGTCAACTTAATGCGTTAGCTGCGCCACTAAGAGCTCAAGGCTCCCAACGGCTAGTTGACATCGTTTACGGCGTGGACTACCAGGGTATCTAATCCTGTTTGCTCCCCACGCTTTCGCACCTCAGTGTCAGTATCAGTCCAGGTGGTCGCCTTCGCCACTGGTGTTCCTTCCTATATCTACGCATTTCACCGCTACACAGGAAATTCCACCACCCTCTACCATACTCTAGCTTGTCAGTTTTGAATGCAGTTCCCAGGTTGAGCCCGGGGATTTCACATCCAACTTAACAAACCACCTACGCGCGCTTTACGCCCAGTAATTCCGATTAACGCTTGCACCCTCTGTATTACCGCGGCTGCTGGCACAGAGTTAGCCGGTGCTTATTCTGTCGGTAACGTCAAAACACTTACGTATTAGGTAAATGCCCTTCCTCCCAACTTAAAGTGCTTTACAATCCGAAGACCTTCTTCACACACGCGGCATGGCTGGATCAGGCTTTCGCCCATTGTCCAATATTCCCCACTGCTGCCTCCCGTAGGAGTCTGGACCGTGTCTCAGTTCCAGTGTGACTGATCATCCTCTCAGACCAGTTACGGATCGTCGCCTTGGTGAGCCATTACCTCACCAACTAGCTAATCCGACCTAGGCTCATCTGATAGCGCAAGGCCCGAAGGTCCCCTGCTTTCTCCCGTAGGACGTATGCGGTATTAGCGTCCGTTTCCGAGCGTTATCCCCCACTACCAGGCAGATTCCTAGGCATTACTCACCCGTCCGCCGCTCGCCACCAAGTACAAGTACCCGTGCTGCCGCTCGACTTGCATGTGTTAGGCCTGCCGCCAGCGTTCAATCTGAGCCATGATCAAACTCTTCAGTTCAAACATCTTTGGGTTTTTAAGAAACCCTAAACTTGGCTCAGCAATCGTTGGTTACATCTTTGATTTCTCGCGGAGTAACTTGTGATGCTGATAATCTTGTTGACTATCAGTCTGACCCCACAAGCACCCACACGAATTGCTTGATTCAGTTGTTAAAGAGCGGTTGGTTAAGATCTTTCGTCTCAACCGAGGCGCGCATTCTACAGCATACGCCCTCAAGTAGCACCCTTAAAAACAGCTGATTTTATTAATAAAATCAATTGCTTAGGCCAAGAACAACATCAAGCTGCTCGTTAGCGGGAGGCAAATAATACAGGATTAAAATACGCGGTCAACCCCAGTCTAAAAATTCTTTTCCTTACCAATGAGCCTGGGTTGCCACTATGAAAACTTCCAAGCTCCGTACAAAGCATCAGGGCAGCAGAAACCCAGACCACATCGTCACTGAAGCACCCCTTTTTTCGTTTTTGGCCGAGTTCAGACCTTGGCGAGCGTCAGCTTTGGGTTGTGGATTCAACCGGTCGATGCGACTGAGTGGCTAAATCGCTCAGCAGGCGCTTCGTAGTTTAGTGTTTTCCAAGGGCGACCAATAGAACAGCACTGCCCCCGGCAGACGCAATTGCGGCCAGAGCGAACTCATCAGCGTATCCATACCTCTCCTTAATAGAACGGAACGGTTATGAAAAAGCCCCGCCAGATATTTATCTGAGCGAGGCTTTTTTATGCCTGAAGCAATCCGCTTGCACCCACCCTGCCCCATAAGGGTTTATCGGAGGGGTCATGAATTTCTAGAGGCCTTGAGTTATATGGTGTCCCAGGGCAGGTTCGAACTGCCAACCTTCCCCTTAGGAGGGGGATGCTCTATCCAATTGAGCTACTGAGACACAGATCGACCACGAAGAAACGCGATGCGATGGACGGCGTGCATGTTAACGGGCAGGCCTGCTTTTGTCATGTCGTCCGTTGGGCTTTTTAAGTGTAGGCAGTCGCCTCGCAGGAGCGTGGCTTTGTTTACCGTGCAAATTGCATCACCGCAAAAAGCCATCATTGCAAAATGCAATGCAGGCACTTCGGGCAAATATCTTAATTCATTGTTTTTAAAGGATTTAATTACCGTTAAACTCTTGGCATGCGGGCTGCTTTAGCTGTTCTCGAAGAACAACGGAGGCCAGCCTCATGAACAGCACCCTTTTACTCTCGAACGCGATCGCTCTGACGGTTCTGTTGGGCTTTCATTTTATCCCCGAGAGCGGTGCTGAGCCGGTTACTCAACGCATGCCTCATTACCTTCAGGTGCAAAGAGCGCCTCAACTGGCGGTTATGAGCGACCAGCGCAGCTTTGTCAGCCAAGAGGTGAGCCAAGAGGGCATTCTGCTGCCGGCTCAGTCTTCAGAACGTTTGGTATTTTGAATCACCCCATCAGGAGCACCGCATGTCCAAATCCGCCGCAGGGTTTTTCATCCTCGCTTTACTGAGCGGCATTCTTCATCTGTCAGTGGTCCAGGATACGGCCCTCACCCTGCCTTTGATTGCCAGCGGCGTGTTCGGTGCGCTGTTTGTGCTGGCGCTGATTGCCGGACGCAAAATCAAGTTCGATCCGGTACTGCGTTAATCTTCAACAGATCCTGCAGATTGGCAACTGTGGTGAACAGTTCGCCTGAATTGTCCAGTCGATGAATCTGCGTGTCACCGATTGAACCCTCTGCCGTGAATAACCCATTGCGATGCAGCCTTGCTTCAATTTCCGTAAAACTCTCGCGACCACGGTGCAGCAGACGCTCACGCAGGACTTCATCATTGACCGTCAAAAGAACCGGCAACAGCGTTGGATACCGGTGCAGCGCTTCAGCCAGATGGCCACGAGAGCCGTTGACCAAGACATGTCGACCTTCATTGAGCCAATGATCTATTTCGATCGGAATACCGTAATCCAGGCCATTGGCGTTCCAGCACAGCGCGAAATCGCCCTCGACCCTGTGTTGCTCGAACTCTTCCCGGGAAACGCCAATCGCATCCTCGCCCACTGATTCGGCCGAACGCGTGATGACCCGACGCACCACTTCACAATTGAGCGCCTGCAACGGCTCTCGAGCGGCTTCGATGAGGCTGTCCTTGCCGGACCCAGAAGGTCCCATCAAGTAAATCAGCCTGCCATCCATCCTGAAATCACCTCCCACTGCACGTCTTCCCCTAGTAAATCGGCCAATTGCCACTATCCTGTACAAGTAAGGAACACTGATCGAATCTGCACAGCATGCGCCTTCAGGCGTCCCAGGACATCACCTGTCGGGCAAGAGGAGGCGGTCAGTAATACGGACCAGGGCAAACTTTTCAAACCAGTCCGCATTTCTGATAATTGGTGCTGGCATAACGCCTTTATCCAGTTCAATATTTGTCACAGAATTGACGCCAATGAACTGGCTACTTTGAGGCATGATGCGAGCCTCTATCAATTCAGGTTGAACATTTGGCCAGACCGCTTGTCCTATCAGACATCCTGCGGCCAATCCCGAGAACCGCTCCCCTGAACTAACCGGTTAAATATATGCGCCCATTGAAACAGGCAATTTATTCCAGCCGTACGGCTGACAAGTTCGTCGTACGTCTGCCAGACGGAATGCGTGAACGCATTGCCGAGGTGGCTCGCAATCATCATCGCAGCATGAACTCCGAAATCATCGCGCGCCTTGAACAGAGCCTTATTCAGGAAGGCGCGTTGGGCGAAGAATTGAGCATGCGCCTGGACAGCCCGGAGCTGTCATTGCACGAACGTGAACTGCTGCAACGCTTCCGTCAACTCTCCCACCGTCAGCAGAACGCTCTTGTTTCGCTGATTGCGCATGATGCCGAAATGGCCGCAGACGCTTCCTGATTTCATCCGAAAGCTCAAGCCAGCTTAATCGCTGGCTTTTTTTTGCCTGAAATTCGGGCAAAAAAAAACCCGCCGATTGATTGGCGGGTTTCTAATGTCGATAAGTCAGAGCAGGAAGATCGTCGCCAACCCGAGAAAGATGAAAAACCCGCCGCTGTCCGTCATGGCGGTGATCATTACACTGGCGCCCATCGCCGGATCGCGTCCGAGGCGCGCCAGCGTCATGGGGATCAGCACGCCCATCAACGCCGCGAGCAACAGATTGAGCGTCATGGCGGCGGTCATCACCACGCCAAGGGACCAACTACCGTAAAGCAGGTAGGCCACCGCACCAATCACCCCACCCCACACCAAACCGTTGATCAAACCGACGGCCAGCTCCTTGCGCATCAGACGTGAGGTATTACCGGTACTCACCTGGTCCAGCGCCATGGCGCGAACGATCATGGTGATGGTCTGGTTACCCGAGTTGCCACCGATGCCCGCCACGATCGGCATCAATGCCGCGAGCGCCACCAGCTTCTCGATCGAACCTTCGAACAGGCCAATCACGCGAGAAGCAATGAATGCCGTAATCAGGTTCACCGCCAGCCAGGCCCAACGGTTACGCAGGGACTTCCAGACTGACGCAAAAATATCTTCCTCTTCACGCAGACCCGCCATGTTGAGAACTTCGTTTTCGCTCTCTTCACGAATCAGGTCGACCATTTCATCGATGGTCAGACGGCCGATCAGCTTGCCGTTCTTGTCGACCACAGGCGCCGAGATCAAGTCGTAACGTTCGAACGCCTGAGCAGCGTCATAGGCGTCTTCGTCCGGGTGAAAACTCACCGGGTCGCTGGCCATGACTTCCGAAACCTGTTTTTCCGGATCGTTGACCAGCAAACGCTTGATCGGCAGCACGCCCTTGAGCACGCCGTCGTAATCGACCACAAACAGTTTGTCGGTATGACCCGGTAGCTCCTTGAGCCGACGCAGGTAACGCAACACCACTTCGAGACTGACGTCCTCACGGATCGTCACCATCTCGAAGTCCATCAGCGCACCGACCTGCTCCTCGTCATAGGACAACGCGGAGCGAACGCGCTCACGCTGCTGACCATCGAGGGTTTCCATCAGCTCGTGGACGACGTCTCGCGGCAGCTCGGAGGCCAGGTCGGCAAGTTCGTCGGCGTCCATATCCTTGGCCGCAGCCAGCAGCTCGTGATCGTCCATGTCGGCGATCAGCGTTTCACGAACCGAATCAGATACTTCGAGCAGAATGTCGCCGTCGCGATCGGCCTTGACCAATTGCCAGAGCGTCAGACGATCGCCCAGCGGCAAGGCTTCAAGGATGTAGGCGACGTCGGCGGAGTGCAGATCATCGAGCTTGCGTTGCAGCTCGACGAGGTTTTGCCGGTGAACCAGGTTCTCGACCCGGTCGTGATGCGGACCTTCCTGACGATGAGTCAGGTCTTCGACCACCCGCTGACGCTGCAGCAGCTCAACAACTTGAGCGAGGCGGTCCTGCAAGCTTTCCTGCGTTTTCTTTACTTCAACTTCAGACATAGGCGAACTCCACTCCCAGCAGCGGGGCACGCCGGAAGGATCAATCAGTCAATTCATGATTGGAAAAATGGGGTACTGAGTAACTACTGGGTAAGTCCATGGAGGTATTCCACAAGCCCCGGCGGGGCTGACGGGCGCAATTATACACCGCCCGACGGTTTTAAACGTTAAAAAATCGTGGCTGAAACAAGCGCTTGCAAGACAAACCTGAGCACCGTCCTGATCCATGAAACTGCGACGACTCATCCTGAAAAGAAAACACACCACAGCCGAAAAATGTAACGACTACCCTTGAGATGGACCGTCATGGAGGACGTTTAATGCAATCGAATGCACATTATTTTTTATTGATTACCCTGCTCTGCCCGTCGCCCTGGGCGCTTGCCACGACCGTTCACCGCTGCGAGGCGGCCGACGGGCGCATTACCTTTACTACGTTGAGCTGTACGGCCGGAGACAGCCTTTCGCTACAGGATGTCCGCACCCTCACACCGGGCAGCACAACCGCTCTCATGCCAGAAGCCGAGAATCGCGAAACATCAGGTATGAAAATCAAAAGGAGAGATCCGACTGTCGTCGGCAAGACCGAGGACAAATGTGGAAACCTCATTAGCGCCAAAGAGCGCCGCGAAGCCATCATCAATCAGCGGATTGTCGCCGGCATGAGTCAGCAGGACGTCGAGAGCGCCCTTGGCAAACCAGACAAGATCAGTATTCGCAATTCAGCCACGAGCTACCGTTACGACACCCAGCGAGGTCGTAGCGCCCACGTCGAGTTCGATGAGAGAGGATGCACCAAAGGAAAAGCCAAATCCCAGACGGCAAAAAGCCCGCGTTAAACGCGGGCTTTTTGGTGTTTGGTGCACTCGACAGGATTCGAACCTGTGACCGCTCGGTTCGTAGCCGAGTACTCTATCCAGCTGAGCTACGAGTGCATTTGTGTTTTTATACCAGATCACAACTGGTTGAAGCCAAGTCATTCACATTACTGCAAACAACTCTTAAATGGTGCACTCGACAGGATTCGAACCTGTGACCGCTCGGTTCGTAGCCGAGTACTCTATCCAGCTGAGCTACGAGTGCATTTGTTGCCGCGCATTATAGGCCGTTTAATCTCTATGTAAAGCACTTTTTCTAGTAATTTCAAACACTTACCGAAGAAGCTAGATTACAACGTACTACGCAAATAATGGCGGAGAACGGGGGATTCGAACCCCCGACACCCTTTTGAGGTGTACTCCCTTAGCAGGGGAGCGCCTTCGGCCACTCGGCCAGCTCTCCGCAACACGGGGCGTATATTAACCAGCTTCTTCCCCGTTTGCAAACATAAAAAACGATAAAAATTAATGGCTTGGTTCTTCGTCCTTCTCTTTCTTTATACGCAGGTAAATTTCCTCACGGTGGACCGCAACCTCTTTCGGGGCGTTGACACCGATACGCACTTGATTTCCTTTGACGCCGAGCACGGTCACGGTGATTTCGCCATCACCAATAATCAGGCTTTCTGCGCACCGACGAGTCAGAATCAGCATACCTTTCTCCTCACGCATTTCATTTCAGGGACAACAGTCTGCAAAAAAAAGGCACTCGACCTACAACCGGAGCGATCGCAGCCCTACATGCCTGAGTATTGACTAGCGCGAGCAAAAGAACAGCCTCAGGTCGCACCATTCAAAAAAACAAAGGGCGCGGTCAGACCGCCCCTTCGGCAAACGCATCACTCGCCCTGTCGGGCCGGTGCGTCCAGTTCGAAAGCTGTGTGCAGCGCGCGCACAGCCAGTTCCAGGTACTTCTCTTCGATCACTACGGAGACTTTGATTTCCGAGGTCGAGATCATCTGGATGTTGATGCTTTCCTTGGCCAGGGATTCGAACATGCGGCTGGCCACGCCTGCGTGGGAACGCATGCCGACACCGACGATCGACACCTTGGCAATCTTGATATCGCCAACGACTTCACGGGCACCTATCTCGCGAGCGGTGTTTTCCAGCACGGTTTGCGCGGCCTGGAAATCATTGCGGTGCACGGTGAAGGTGAAGTCGGTGGTGTTATCGTGCGCGACGTTCTGCACGATCATGTCGACTTCGATGTTCGCGGCGCTGATAGGGCCGAGAATCTTGAATGCAACGCCCGGGGTGTCTGGCACGCCACGGATGGTCAGCTTGGCTTCATCGCGGTTGAAAGCGATGCCGGAAATGATCGGCTGTTCCATGGTTTCCTCTTCATCAATAGTAATGAGGGTGCCCGGACCCTCCTTGAAGCTGTGCAGTACGCGCAGCGGAACGTTGTACTTGCCGGCGAATTCCACCGCACGGATCTGCAATACCTTGGAACCGAGACTGGCCATTTCCAGCATCTCTTCGAAGGTAATCTTGTCCAGGCGCTGAGCCACGGACACCACACGCGGGTCGGTGGTATAGACGCCGTCGACGTCGGTGTAGATCTGGCATTCGTCAGCCTTCAAGGCTGCCGCCAGCGCCACGCCGGTGGTGTCGGAACCACCACGACCGAGGGTGGTGATGTTGCCGTGCTCGTCGACGCCCTGGAAGCCGGCGACAACAACCACACGACCAGCCTTCAGATCGCCACGAATCTTCTGGTCATCAATCTGCAAGATACGCGCTTTATTGTGCGCACTGTCCGTCAGAATCCGCACCTGATTGCCGGTGTAGGACACTGCTGGCACGCCGCGCTTGATCAGCGCCATGGCCAACAGTGCAATCGTCACCTGCTCACCGGTGGAGACGATCACGTCCAGCTCACGAGGAACCGGTTGGCCGTCGCCACTGATTTGCTTGGCCAGATCGATCAGACGGTTGGTTTCGCCGCTCATTGCAGACAGCACAACCACCAGGTCATCGCCGGCATCGCGGAATTTCTTAACCTTGTCGGCGACCTGCTCGATTCTCTCGACAGTGCCGACCGAGGTGCCTCCAAATTTCTGTACGATCAAAGCCATTTCAAAGCCGCCTCTGCCCATGAAGGGCGCCCAAATAATCACTCAAACAGCGTTCCGGCCCGCCACTAGACTGCGGGCCGGACACACCGCCTTATAAACCCTGCTCTACAAATGGAACAGTCAGGGCCAATGCCGCATCCAGTGCGCCAGCGTCAGTACCACCGCCCTGCGCCATGTCTGGACGACCACCGCCCTTCCCGCCCACTGCCGCTGCGGCTTGCTTCATCAAATCACCGGCTTTGAGTTGGCCAGTCAGGTCTTTGGTTACGCCTGCAACCAGAACGACCTTTTCCTCATGGACACTGCCGAGCAGGATCACTGCGCGGCCGAGTTTGTTTTTCAGTTGATCGACCAGCGCCAGCAGCGCCTTGCCGTCCTGACCGTCCAGACGCACGGCCAACACTTTCACGCCTTTGACATCCACGGCAGAAGCCGACAGATCGTCGCCCGCCGCGCTGGCAGCCTTGGCCTGCAACTGCTCGAGTTGCTTCTCCAGCAGACGGTTGCGCTCCAGCACAGCCGACAGCTTGTCGATCAGGTTGTCGCGGCTACCCTTGACCAGGCTGGCCGCTTCCTTGAGTTGTTCTTCAGCAGCGCTCAAGTATGCCAGCGCCGCGGCGCCAGTGACCGCTTCGATACGACGCACGCCGGAAGCCACACCGCCTTCGCTGATAATCTTCAGCAGGCCGATGTCGCCAGTCCGGTTGGCGTGGATACCGCCGCACAGCTCGACGGAGAAACTACCACCCATGCTGAGCACGCGCACATTGTCGCCGTACTTCTCGCCGAACAGCGCCATGGCGCCCTTCTGCTTGGCGGTTTCGATATCGGTTTCTTCGGTTTCAACTTCAGAGTTCTTGCGAATCTCGGCGTTGACGATGTCTTCCAGCGCCTTCAACTGCTCAGGTTTGATGGCTTCGAAGTGGCTGAAGTCAAAGCGCAGGCGCTGACTGTCGACCAACGAGCCTTTCTGCTGAACGTGGTCGCCCAGCACCTGGCGCAATGCCGCGTGCAGCAAGTGAGTCGCCGAGTGGTTCAACGAAGTCGCGTGACGCACTTCGGCATCAACATGAGTCTCTACCGGCGCACCAATGGTCAGGCTGCCCGAGGCCAGCACGCCGTGATGCAAGAAGGCGCCACCGGTTTTGGTGGTGTCGCGTACGTCAAAGCGCGCATTGCCGACCTGAAGGAAACCGCAGTCGCCAATCTGACCGCCGGATTCAGCGTAAAACGGCGTCTGGTTCAGTACGACCACACCCTCTTCGCCTTCGCTGAGTACGTCCACCGACTGGCCATCTTTATACAGACCAACGACTTTCGCCGAACCTTTAGTCGCTTCATAGCCGGTGAATTCGGTGGCCACATCAACCTTGACCAGGCTGTTGTAGTCCATGCCGAAGGAGCTGGCGGAACGGGCACGGACGCGCTGGGCTTCCATCTCGCGCTCGAAGCCTTCTTCGTCGATGGTCAGGCTGCGTTCGCGAGCGATGTCGCCGGTCAGGTCCATCGGGAAACCGTAGGTGTCGTAGAGTTTGAACACTACGTCGCCCGGCACCACGTCGCCTTTGAGCTCGGCCAGATCCTGCTCGAGGATTTTCAGGCCCTGCTCCAGGGTCTTGGCGAATTGCTCTTCTTCAGCTTTCAGTACGCGCTCGATGTGCGCTTGCTGGGATTTCAGCTCTGGGAAGGCTTCGCCCATCTCGGCGACCAGTGCCGCAACGATCTGGTAGAAGAAGCTGCCCTTTGCGCCCAGCTTGTTGCCGTGACGACAGGCGCGACGAATGATCCGGCGCAGCACGTAGCCGCGGCCTTCGTTGGACGGCAGCACGCCGTCGGCAATCAGGAAACCGCACGAGCGAATGTGGTCGGCGACGACTTTCAGGGAAGCCTGATTGTCGTTGGTGCAGCCGATGGCCTTGGCCGATGCAATCAGCAGGCTCTGGAACAGGTCGACTTCATAGTTCGAGTGAACGTGCTGCAGCACGGCACTGATCCGCTCCAGGCCCATGCCTGTATCGACCGACGGCGCTGGCAGCGGGTGCAACACGCCATCGGCGGTGCGGTTGAACTGCATGAACACGTTGTTCCAGATTTCAATGTAACGGTCGCCATCTTCTTCCGGCGAGCCCGGAGGGCCGCCCCAGATGTCGGCGCCGTGATCGTAGAAAATCTCGGTGCAAGGACCGCACGGGCCGGTATCGCCCATGGTCCAGAAGTTATCGGACGCGTACGGCGCGCCTTTGTTGTCGCCGATACGAACCATGCGTTCGGCCGGAACGCCGATTTCTTTGGTCCAGATGTCGTACGCCTCGTCATCGCTGGCGTAGACGGTGACCCAGAGCTTTTCTTTCGGCAGGTTCAGCCACTTGTCGGACGTCAGGAAGTTCCAGGCGTAGGTGATGGCGTCACGCTTGAAATAATCACCGAAGCTGAAGTTACCCAGCATTTCGAAGAACGTGTGGTGACGGGCGGTATAACCGACGTTTTCCAGGTCGTTGTGCTTGCCGCCCGCGCGCACGCATTTCTGGCTGCTGACCGCGCGGGTGTACGCGCGCTTTTCCTGGCCCAGGAAGCAGTCCTTGAACTGGTTCATCCCCGCGTTAGTGAACAGCAGGGTTGGGTCGTTGCCCGGAATCAAAGAGCTGGAGGCTACACGGGTGTGGCCTTGCTCTTCGAAGAAGCGAAGGAAGGCTTCACGGATTTCTGCGCTTTTCATTAGGTTCTTCCACGGAGGCTGCGGCCAAAGGCCTGTGCGAAACGTCAACAGACGAAGCGACGGCAAAGGGCCGCATTATATCGGCCCTGCGCGCGGGGTACAGCGTGTTTATACGATAGAAACGGTCAATTGGACCGCTAACGCTATCAGTTGCGCGAAAACTCGACGAATGTCGCGACGACCTGCTCGATTTGAGCGCGACTGACGTCCATGTGCGTGACCATGCGCAGACGTCCGGCAGCGCTCAGCTTGATCCCGCGTTCGGCGGCAAACGCCTTGATGGCCTCGGCCTTGTCGCCCATCTGCACGTAAACCATATTGGTCTGCACCGGCTCGACCTCGTAACCCGCGGCTCGCAAGCCTTCGGCCAGCAACTGCGCATTGGCGTGGTCGTCAGCCAGACGCTGAACATTATTATCCAGCGCGTACAAACCCGCCGCCGCCAGGATCCCGGCCTGGCGCATGCCGCCGCCGACCATCTTGCGCAGACGCCGCGCCTTGCCGATCAACTCGACCGAGCCGCACAGCACCGAACCGATCGGCGCGCCCAGGCCTTTGGACAGGCAGACCGAGACGGAATCAAAGTGCTGAGTAATTTCACGGGCATCGACACCCAATTTGACCGCCGCGTTGTACAGCCGCGCGCCGTCCAGGTGCAGCTGCAACCCATGTTCACGGGTAAAGCTTCGAGCCTGCGCCAGATACTCCAGCGGCAAAACCTTGCCCTGCATGGTGTTTTCCAGCGCGAGCAAACGGGTGCGGGCGAAGTGGAAGTCATCCGGTTTAATCGCGGCCGCGGCGTGCGCCAGGTCCAGCGAGCCGTCGGCCTGCACTTCCAGCGGTTGTGGCTGGATCGAACCCAGCACCGCCGCACCGCCGCCTTCGTACTTATAGGTGTGAGCCTGCTGGCCAACGATGTACTCGTCACCGCGCTCACAGTGGGCCATCAAGCCCAGCAGATTGCTCATGGTGCCCGTCGGGACAAACAGCGCCGCAGCAAAACCCAACCGTTTTGCCAGTTCGGCTTCCAGACGATTGACCGTCGGATCTTCGCCGTAAACGTCGTCACCCGTGGCCGCGCTGGCCATCGCGTCGAGCATCCCTGCGGTCGGTTGGGTGACGGTGTCGCTGCGAAGATCAATAACGCTCATGAATCTGGCCTCGGTAAGCAGGGAAAATCCCTTTCAGTCAGGAGTTACTGCGGTCATGCAGACGAATAATCAACCCTTGGGCAGGAAAAGGCTTCCTGAAACGACGAAAAAGTCGATAGCAATCATCAGATAGCAGCAATGCACAGGTGAGAAATATGTGTTAAAAACGCTTCGCCGCCAAACAATCTGGCGGCAAAACGTTCTCAGGGCGGGGTGCAACTCCCCACCGGCGGTAATTGCGCGCAATGCGCATAGCCCGCGAGCGCTTGGCGACAGGCACGGCAATGGCTGTGATGGCGGCAAGGTCAGCAGACCCGGTGTGATCCCGGGGCCGACGGTCATAGTCCGGATGAAGAGAGAACGGGATTGGCGCCAAAGGGCCGTCCGCAGGCATTCGTGCGAGCGTGCGTACCCTTAAATCCCATTCGATTCATATGCCCTGTTTTTTACATAAACAGGAGTCAGAACATGCAACCCACCGCAATCGATAGCAAAAGCAAAAACCATCAAGGCGAGCGCGTTGCGTTCATCCAGGCCTGCTGGCACAAGGAAATCGTCGATCAGAGCCGTAAGGGCTTTGTGGCCGAAATGATTGCTCAGGGTTATCAGGAATCGGAGATCGATTTCTTCGAAGTCGGCGGTGCCTTTGAAATACCGCTGCACGCCAAGCTGCTGGCCAAGTCCGGTCGTTATGCCGGTATTGTCGCGGCGGGCCTGGTGGTCGACGGCGGGATCTACCGCCACGAATTCGTCGCCCAGTCGGTGATCAGCGGCTTGATGCAGGTTCAGCTGGAAACCGAAGTGCCGGTGTTCTCGGTGGTCCTGACCCCGCACCACTTCCATGCAGGCGAAGAACATCAGAAGTTCTTCTTCGAGCACTTTGTGCATAAAGGCCAGGAAGCGGCGAAGACGTGCGCGGATACGTTGCACAAGATGCGAGCGCTGCGTCGTAGCGAGCCTCGCGCGGTAGCCGTCTAGTTGAATGATCGTTCCCACGCTCTGCGTGGGAACGATCAGTTAAGCGAGGTTTTCGTCGGTAGTCGGCACAATCAGGATGCCGGCGCGCAGGCCGTTCTTGACCTTGGGGTTCGGGAAGATGATCCGGGCACCCTCCTCCTCAATGATCCACCGGGTCTGGGCGATGTCTTCGGCCAGCAAGTAACCCACTTCCAACTCCGAAAAGTTCTCGATGTCCGCTGGCAGGTTCAGGCGGAAGCTATCGCTGTGCTTGATGATTTCTCGCGCCACGCTATACAGCTGCAAACCGTCCAGCGCCTCTTCGGTCTGGGCCGGCTCGTTGCCTTCGATGATCTGTTTGAGGCGAGTTTCCAGCAGATCGACGTTGACCCCATCGTTCTGCCCGAATGGCCGCGCCTTGCCCAACTCGAGGGTAAAGGACTCCGCACCGAGCTTGTCGTAGGTATAGGAGCTGAAAACGATGGACGGCTTGTTTTGCAGCAGCACCGCTTCCATGCCGGCGGCACGCAGACGCGCCAGTTCCAGGCGTGAATGCTGACGGCCTTCTTTCCAGGGATACAGCGCGAACTGCTCGATTTTCGAACCGCGAATGGCCGTGTGCAGGTCGTAGTGCAGACGGTTGCGATCCGGCAGGCTGAAGAAACTCGCCGCCAGCCGCTCCAGTTCACAGGCGCGCAGGGCTTCGGAGCCACTGCTTTGTTCGTGACGGCCGTTGAACAGCCGGTTGACGTCCTGCTCGATGAAACGCTCGCCTTTGCGAATCGCTTCCGGGTTGCCGAACAGGAACAGGATACGTGCGCGCGGTTTCAAATCACCGCGGGCGAGGTCATGCAACAGGCGATCAAGCAACTCGATCGGCGCTGTTTCGTTGCCATGGATGCCGGCCGACAGCAGCAGGTCCAGGCCGTTGTCGCGAGCTTCAGGTGGCCGGACTTCCAGCGCACCTTCGCTCAACCAGCGCATGCGCACGCCTTCGACAGTCAGTTGAGTCTTCTCCGCCGGTTCGCGGCCGGCGAGGGTCAGTTCAAGCAGTTTGCCGAGGGCGAGCATAGAGCGGTTTCCTTAGTGGTCGTGTGCGCAATCCGGGCCGTGCACGTGGTCTTCGTCACCGACTTCAGCCGGTTCCATTTCCAGTTGCAGACTTACCAGATTAGTCGCCAATGGGCGCAGCAGCAGGTTTGCGTATTCAGCGTCACCTTCCTCGACGTCCACGCCGATCAGCAATTGGCCGCGGCCGTCCTGCTGAATCCACAGCTCTTTGCCTTGCCACATGACCGCGACGCGGGTGCAGGAAGTTTCCAGTTGCGTGCCGTCGGTGTCTTCAAGGATCAGCTGCAGGGTATCGCTCATGTTTTTTACGCTCTCGACGTTCAATTGATCTGGAATGGATAAACCGCGCCCAGTTTAAGGATTTGCGTCAGTTCATCCAGTGCCGTCCGGCACTCAAGCAGCAATTGCGGGTCCGCGAGATCGTTTTCGGTCATGCGGTCGCGGTAGTGCTTGTCGACCCATTCGGTCAGCGTGCCGTACAACGGTGCCGTCATGATAACCCCTGGGTTGACGGCCGCCAGTTCGGTTTCGTTGAGCGCGACGCGCAGTCGCAGGCAAGCCGGGCCGCCGCCGTTCTGCATGCTCTGCTTCAAATCGAACACTTTCACTTCGCGGATCAGGCCGCCGGAGCTGGTCAAACCTTGCAGGTACTGCCAGACACGCGCGTTGCCACGGCATTCTTCCGGCACGATCAACAGCATCGAGCCGTCAGGACGCGACAGCAGTTGGCTATTGAACAGGTAGGAACGAACGGCGTCTTCCACGGTTACCGCTGAACGAGGTACGCAGATCGACTGAAATTTCCCACCGACTTTGGCGAGCTTGCTTTGCAATTCAGCCAGCATTTTGTCGGTGTCGAGGAACGCGTCCTCGTGATAGAACAAAACTTCGCCGTTACCCACCGCGATCACATCGTTGTGGAACACGCCCTGATCGATCACCGAAGGGTTCTGCTGAGCGTAGACCACGCCGTCATCGCTCAAGCCGTGCAGGCGGGCAACCGCCTGGGAGGCTTCGAGGGTCTGGCGGGCCGGGTATTTCTGCGGTGCAGGGTAACGGGTGTCGAACGCGCTGCGACCGAACACGAAGAACTCGACGCCTGCTTCGCCGTATTCACGGCAGAAACGGGTGTGGTTGGCTGCGCCCTCGTCCCCGAACTGCGCCACGGCTGGCAATGCAGCGTGGTGAGCGAAGTGTTTCTGGTCAGCGAACATTGCCCCCAGCACGCGACTGGTGGTCGGGTGTTCGATGCTGCGGTGATATTTGCAGTTCAGGTTGGCCGCGGTGAAATGCACACGGCCATCCGCGGTGTCGGCGCTCGGGCTGACGGTGGCGGCGTTGGCCACCCACATGCTCGACGCCGAGCAACTGGCCACCAGCAACGGCATTGCATCTTTAGCCGCCTGCTCAATCACCTGAGCGTCGGTGCCGCTGAAACCCAAACGACGCAGGGCTGCCACGTCCGGGCGTTCCTGTGGTGCCAGCACGCCCTGTTGAAAGCCCATTTCCATCAGCGATTTCATTTTCGCCAGGCCTTGCAGCGCGGCTTCCTTCGGGTTCGAAGACTGCTGGCTGTTGCTCTGGGACGCGACGTTGCCGTAGGACAAACCGCCGTAGTTATGGGTCGGCCCCACTAGACCGTCAAAATTGACTTCATAGGATTTCATCAGCGAGGCTCCACGAGAATCTGTTGTTATAGGCATCAGGTAACAATTCAGTAAGACCGAGTCGCGGCCTTCGCGGGCAAGCCTCGCTCCTACAGGAGCGAGCTGCTCGCGATGGCGGTCTTACGACATCCGCACACCCGGGGTTAGCGCGGCTGGCAAGGTCAGGCTCGGGGTTTCCAGCGAAGCGACCGGGTACGCGCAGTAATCTGCCGCATAGTAGGCGCTGGCGCGGTGGTTGCCCGAGGCGCCGACACCGCCGAATGGCGCGCTGCTTGCAGCACCGGTCAGCTGTTTGTTCCAGTTGACGATGCCAGCACGGCTTTCCAGCCAGAACTGCTGATAACGCGCTTCGGAATCCGACAGCAGACCGGCCGCCAGGCCATAGTCGGTGTCGTTGGCTTCAGCGATCGCCGCCTCAAAATCAGCGTAGCGGATCACTTGCAGCAGCGGGCCGAACAGCTCTTCATCAGGGCGATCAGCCACTGCCGTTACGTCCAGAATGCCTGGGGTCAGCAAGGCAGCTTGAGCTTGTGGCTGAGTCATTTCCAGCAGCGCGACTGCGCCGTTGCCGAGCAGATGCTCTTGCGCATCCATCAGTGCTTTCGCAGCGCCGAGAGAAATCACCGAGCCCATGAACGGTGCCGGTTGCTGATCAAACGCGCCGACTTCAATCGTACGGCTGACCGCCACCAGACGCGCCAGCAGTGTGTCGCCCCAGGCGCCCTGCGGCACCAGCAAGCGGCGGGCACAGGTGCAACGCTGACCAGCGGAAATGAACGCAGACTGGATGATGGTGTAAACGGCAGCATCGAGGTCTGCGACCTGATCAACGACCAGCGGGTTGTTACCGCCCATTTCCAGCGCGAGGATCTTGTCCGGACGACCGGCAAACTGTTGATGCAGGTGATTGCCGGTGCGGCTGGAGCCGGTGAAGAACAAGCCATCGATCCCCGGATTCGCCGCCAGGGCGATACCGGTTTCGCGAGCGCCCTGCAGCAGGTTCAACACGCCTGCCGGCAGACCGGCTTCGATCCAGCACTTGACCGTCAGCTCGGCGACTTTCGGCGTCAGCTCGCTGGGTTTGAACAGCACGCTATTACCGGCCAGCAGCGCCGGCACGATGTGACCGTTCGGCAAGTGACCAGGGAAGTTGTAAGGCCCGAACACCGCGACCACACCGTGTGGCTTATGGCGCAACACGGCGGTGGCGTCGCCCAACGGGCCGCTCTTCTCGCCGGTACGTTCGCGGTAGCTCTGCACCGAGATCGCAATCTTGTTGACCATGCTGGTGACTTCGGTCGCCGCTTCCCACAAAGGTTTGCCGGTTTCCTCACCGATAGTGCGAGCCAGTTCGTCAGCATTGTTCTTCAGCGCGGCGGCAAAGGCCTCCAGCACGGTGATGCGCTCTTCCAGGGTACGTCGGGCCCAGCTCGGGAATGCCTGGCGCGCGGCTTGCACGGCCGATTCAACCTGAGCAGGGGTAGCGCCTTCGCCGGCCCACAGCACTTGCTGGGTTACCGGGTTCAGCGACTGAAAGGCTTCACCCTGGCCGGCCAACCATTCACCTGCGATGTATAGCGAATTCATTATTTCGACTCCCTGGCAGCGGACAACGGAACGGCGCGCACTTGATCGCCGGCGTTGAGTTGAAGACGTTTGGCGGTCAGCGGATCGACCACCAGCGTGCCGGCGGCGAAACGTGCAGGAGCAGCAGTGATCCGGCAGTCATCGCGTTTGCGGTTATGAATCAGGAACGGTGTGGCGTCGTCACCCGGCGTGCCGATGGCCAGCACCAGCGCCTGGCTGTCGCGAATTGCGCGGATCTTGCCGGTTTCGCACTCCACCGCAGGACCGGCGTCGAAGATGTCGACGTAGCCCTGATAGCTGAAGCCTTCGCTTTTAAGCATGGCCAGCGCCGGCTCGGTGTCCGGATGAACCTGGCCGATCACGTTGCGTGCATCTTCCGACAGGAAGCAGGTGTACAACGGGAATTTCGGCATCAGTTCGGCGATGAACGCCTTGTTGCCCACGCCTGTCAGGTAGTCAGCCTGGCTGAATTCCATCTTGAAGAAGTGACGCCCCAGACTTTCCCAGAACGGCGAACGCCCGGCTTCGTCGGACATGCCGCGCATCTCGGCGATGATCTTGTTGCCGAACAGCTGCGGGAACTCGGCGATGAACAGCATCCGCGCCTTGGCCAGCATGCGACCGTTGAGGCCGGTGCGATAGTCGGCGTGCAGGAACAGCGAGCACAGCTCGGAGTTACCGGTCAGGTCATTGGCCAGGAACAGCGTTGGAATTTCGCGATAGATGTTCAACTCTTGCGAAGCGCTGACGGTCAAGCCAACCCGGAAGTTGTACCAAGGCTCACGCAGACCGACGGCACCGGCAATGGCGGAAATACCCACCACACGGCCGTCATCGTCTTCGAGCACGAACAGGTAGTCCGCATCGCCCCGCCCGGCTTCGCCGCGGAAGGTCTTCTCGGCCCAGCCGACCCGATGGGCCAGACGTTCTTCGTTGGCCGGCAAGGTGGTCAGGCCGGTGCCGGTGCTGCGGGCCAGGTCGATCAGAGCGGGTAAATCGCTGCTGCGTACGGGACGAACGATCATGCTATCTCCTCAAACGGGCCGCTTGCGCCACCCGTGAAACTCGCTGCTTTTTAGGCATTCTTTCCAAGCAATCTTTCCAGGCGTAGCAGCAGGTGTTAAACCGCCACCAGGCGCACGCTGGCACCTTCGCCTACGCCCAAGGCTTCGGCCGCTTCAAGATCCAGGGTCACGGGTTTGCCCGGCGCGTAATCGAGCTCAAGCAAAACGGCGCGGTAATCCTGCAACTGAGCGTTGGCCACCAGGTACTGACGACCGGCGCCTTTGACCGGCTCGCCGATTTTCACCGGGACTACACGGCTCTGAGCGATCGAACGGATCCCCGAGACACGGGCATGCAGGGTCGGGCCGCCGTCGAAAATGTCGATGTAGTGATCGGTCTCGAAGCCTTCGCGCATCAGTATGTCGAAGGTGATCTGCGCGCGCGGGTGCACCTGACCCATCGCCTCTTGAGCGGAGTCCGGCAGCAACGGCACATAGATCGGGTAATGCGGCATCAACTCGGCCAGGAACGTCCGGCTCTTCAGACCGCACAGACGCTCGGCAGCGGCGTAGTTGAGGTCGAAGAAATTACGGCCAATTGCATCCCAGAACGGCGAATCACCGTTTTCATCGCTATAACCGACGATCTCGGTCACCACAGAATCGGCGAAACGCTCCGGATGGCTGGCCACGAACAGCAAGCGACCCCGGGAGTTGAGTTCCGACCAAGCCGACCCCACCAGCTCCGGCAGCACGTAGAAACTGGTCAGCAAACTGTTGCCGGTCAGGTCGTGGCACTGGGAGAGCACGTGGATCTTGTTGTGAATCTTCAGCTCGCGAGAGGCGTGCACAAAGGTTTCATTACGGAAGCTGTAGAACGGCTCGGAATAGCCGGCCGACGCAACAATGGCCGAGCAACCCACCAGTTTGCCGGTGGCGGTGTCTTCGAGGACGAAGAAATAGCTCTCTTCACCGTTGAAGCTGACTTCGGCGGCGAACGAGGCTTCGCTTGCTGCGATCTTGTCGCTCAGGCGTTCAACGTCATCCGGCAAGGAAGTGACACCAATCGGGCTGTCCGCAGCCAGACGCTGTACCTCGCCCAGATCAGCCATTTGCGCGGGGCGCATCACCAGCATGGTGTCACTCCTTTCTCGAAAAACTCTTTTGGGGGAAATAAGCCGAACCCTTGTAGGAGCGAAGCTTGCTCGCGAAGGCGGTGTGTCAGCCGTTGATGACGGTGGCTGACACGACCCATTCGCGAGCAAGCTTCGCTCGTACAGAGAGCGGGTACGGCATAAAAATGGGTTCGACGCCTGAAATGTCAGGCGTCGAAATAACTATCAGGCTTGAGTCAGTTTCGCCGCGGCGCGCTCGAAACGGTCCAGACCGGCATCGATATCGGCGTCTTCAACCACCAGGCTTGGCGCGAAACGAACCACGTCCGGGCCGGCTTGCAGAATCATCAGGCCTTCTTTTTCAGCGGCGTTGAAGATGTCCTTGGCCTTGCCTTTCCAGGCATCGTTCAGCACGCAACCGATCAACAGGCCCATACCACGGACCTGGGTAAACAGGCCGTATTTCTCGCCGATCTGCTCCAGGCGAGCCTTGAACTTGTCGTGCTTGGCGTTGACGCCGGCCAGCACTTCAGGGGTATTAACCACGTCGATCACAGCTTCAGCGACAGCGCATGCCAGCGGATTACCGCCGTAGGTGGTGCCGTGAGTGCCGACGACCAGGTGTTTGGCCAGGTCTTCAGTGGTCAGCATCGCGGCGATCGGGAAACCACCGCCCAGGCTCTTGGCGCTGGTCAGGATGTCCGGCGTCACGCCGTAATGCTGGTAGGCGAACAGCTTGCCGCTGCGGCCCATGCCGGTTTGCACTTCGTCGAAAATCAGCAGCGCGTTGTGCGCGGTGCACAGTTCACGGGCGCCTTGCAGGTACTCGAGTTCGGCCGGGATCACACCGCTCTCGCCCTGGATTGGTTCCAGGACCACAGCGCAAGTCTTGTCAGAGATGGCGGCTTTCAGCGCAGCCAGATCGTTGAACGGCACGTGGGTGATGCCGGTGATCTTCGGACCGAAGCCATCGGAATACTTCGACTGACCACCGACGTTCACGGTGAACAGGGTACGGCCGTGGAAGCTGTTGAGCGCGGCGATGATTTCGTACTTCTCGCTGCCGAAACGATCGAAACCGACGCGACGGGCCAGCTTGAAGGCGGCCTCGTTGGCTTCGGCGCCGGAGTTGCAGAAGAACGCGCGATCGGCAAACGTAGCGTCGATCAGCTTATGCGCCAGGCGCAAGGCCGGCTCATTGGTGAAGACGTTGGACACGTGCCACAGTTTGTTCGCCTGCTCGGTCAAGGCACTGACCAGCGCCGGGTGCGCATGGCCCAATACGTTAACGGCAATCCCGCCGGCGAAGTCGATCAGCTCGCGGCCAGACTGGTCCCAGACGCGGGAACCGGCGCCACGCACAGGGATGAATGCGGCAGGCGCGTAGTTAGGAACCATTACCTGGTCGAAATCGGCGCGTTGTACCGCAGCGTGCTCAACGGACATCGGAGTCTCCTGATGAGGAACACTCGCCTGAAACTGGCGAGCTTGGTGAGGATTGTAAGGACAGTTTTCAGCCCGGCCTTGCCGCCAAGCGACAACTTCTTATAGCGCAAACCCCGGTTTCAGCCGGGTTTACGGCAATGCGACATATAGCGTCGCAAAGGCGCAGTTTAAACTGCCGACACAGGTTATAGGCAGGGTTGTCGAGCGGTGCGGTAAATATGTACCGCACGGAACCGATCATCGTCTGTTTTGCTGGCGGCTCATTCAAAACGCTAAGGGAATAGCGCATGAGCCGATACGAGAACGATCGCCTTTCCACTACTGGAGGCAGTCAATCCGCTACGCAACCGGACGATCACTACCATCATCTGTTCAACAATCTGCCCGTCTGGGTATTAGAAGCATCGTCCAGTACACACCGAGCTCTCAAGAACGCCACGCTTATGACGCCGGACTGGCATGGCACCGCAACACCGCTGCAGCACCAGTCGCTGAAAAAGATCAGTCAGGAACACTGGACCCATCGAAATCGTCTGGACTCAATGCTGTCGAAGCTGCGAAGCGCACAAGCCTTTGCCGAACCGCTGCTGAGCGACGCCCTGAAAACCCGGTTTGACCTGGATCTGGACGTCAAAACCACCTTCCTGCGCCTGTACATCCCTCAAACCGTGCCGCTTTTCGGAATCAAGACTGGCGCCGCGCGCACCTGGACCGTGTCGATGCTCGACGCCGCCCTGCATAACTTTCAGGAATCGGAAACAGCGGCAGGGGCTTACGAGTCAGCCTCGACGTTCATCACCAAACCTTCGCCCACAGGGCAGTTCGATACGCTGCCAGCGGTCAAGCAAAAGCTCACCATCCCGGCCTTTGCCCGGTTATGCCGGGAACTGGATATCGGCGCCCGGTACAACGCTTACCTCAAAGACAATCTGGGGCTGTCCAACCCGGTGGCCGGTGCGGTGTTGAAATCGAAGGTGATCGGCTCGCACAAAACAGCACTCAAATCTGCGCTGCAGATGGCGCAAGTCCGAAAGGATATTTCAGCGGATGCCCATCTCTCGATCCAGCGCATTCTGGAAGGGCGTTGGGGTGCTCGACTGGATGGGCAGCCGCTGCAGGGTCACGACCTGACAATGATGTCCTCCTCGCTGACCGGCATTGTTATTTTCGCGGCGAGCCTGGAGCGCGCACGCACGGCAACACGGATCATTGCCTACATTCCCGATGATCCAGAGCATCCTCTCAAGGAATACCCGAACACATTGGCGTTCATGGCCGAGCTGACCCGCAAACTGCGCTCGCCCGCTTATCAAACGTTCTTCAGTCGCTTCGTCGACCACAAGGAAAGAGGACATTTTTTCGCTGACCTCAATCGTCGCCTCCAGCGCGTGACCTGGCATCAACACCGACATGGCGACCCACTGCCGAGCTGGCGCGAAACGCCCATCGACAAGCCTGATTTGCGGTTTTCGGCGATCCCGTTCAGAGCGGACCTGTGGAACCATCTCTATCAGCGACAGCTGAACAAGATCCTCAACGATGCAAGCACGCTCGCCGTCTCCACCGCCACTGCCGACAGCAACGCGCGATGGGTATTGTGGAATGCCTTCAGCAAAGTGGCCTCGACAATCCTTGAAATCGCGACGTTCGTTGCGCTGCCTTTCGTCCCGTTTCTCGGCGAATTGATGCTCGGCTACATGGCCTACCAGTTACTCGACGAAACCTTCGAAGGCATAGTGGACCTGGCTGAAGGGCTGAAAACAGAAGCGTTCAGGCATCTGATGACGTTCGTCGAAACGGTGGTTCAGGTGGGAACATTTGCGGTGGGCGGCGCCATCGCAGCCCGAACCCTCAGCCGTCTGCTCTCTCGTGAAGCTATTGCGCTTGTCGACCCACTCAAACCCGTCACAACGCCCAAAGGAAAAACCCGCTACTGGAAGCCGAATCTCAAGCCTTACGAACAGGCACTCATTTTGCCGGAAGGAGTAAAACCGGATCATCTCGGTCTCTATCAAAACGAGGGCAAGACGCTGCTGCCATTGGAGGGAAAACTGTATGCCGTGAAGCCCGACCGTGTGCCAGGCACATTTCAGATTGAGCATCCGAAACGAACTGATGCCTATCAGCCGCCTCTGCTGCATAACAACCACGGCGCCTGGCACACAGAGCTGGAGCAACCGCTGAACTGGGACCGGGAAAAGGTCATGCGCCGCCTCGGCCATAGCGTCGAGTCGTTCACCAACGCCGAGCGCGAACAGATCCTGCGGGTCAGCGGTTACCACGACAACGTAGTGCGCGAAATGCATGTCGAACATTATCGTCCGCCTTCGCTGCTGACAGACACGATCAAGCGCTTCAGGATCAACCGGGACATTGAAACTTTTATCGAACAGATCGGCAGCGACCAGCCCGAGCGCTATCGCAAGGCTGATCTGATCCTGCAACATCAATTACTGACCAGCTACGACGATTGGCCTGTCGACACGCCAATGCCGGCACCGGAAACCCAAACACAAGCCTTCAGAAAACAAACGGCCGAACTTGCCCTGAAGCATCAAAAATCGCTGTTCGAGACACGCTATCGCGCGCAGGAGAAAACCGACAACGTGCAGGTCCAGCGGCTGCTCGACGACGTGCATGGATTGCCGACCGATGTCGCGCAAGAGCTGGTGAGCAATGCAACCGGGACCGAGTTACGCCAGCTGCACAACGGTCGCGCGCCCCAACGGCTCAAGGAAGCAGCACTAAAAGCCATGGAGGCCGTACGCGCAACCCGAGCCTGTGAAGGCCTTTATGCCGACGTTTTGGACAACACCAACACCCACCGATTGGCCTTGCATAGCCTGAGTTCGCTGCCCGGCTTTCCCGCCGAACTGCGTATTGAAGTGAGGGATTACACCCATGACGGACTTGTGCGCGACAGCATTGGCCAGGCCGATGCGCCAATCCTGAAAACACTGGTGCGCGCCGAAGACGGCACTTACCAGGTTTATCAAGACAGCGAATCGGTGCCCGGTGATTTTTATCAGGGACTCTTTCAAGCGTTGCCGCAAGCACAGCGTAATGCATTGAGCCCATCGATCACTGATGCTCAGACACTCAAACTACGCATCACCGAACATGCACTGGACCAACCGGCACTACGCAAGCTGTTCGCAAAAAATCCCAATCGAAAACCGTTCTACGATCCGACGACCATGCGCTTGCCTGGCGGCTCAAATGGATACCAGCGCAGCCCCTCCCCGACGCCATCCCTCAACGACCGTGTTCGCGAGGTTTACCCCAGCCTTTCCGAGGAGGAACTCCAGTCTGTTGTTCTCCAGTTACAAACGCATCCCGATGGCGCGCGCATGGAGCTCTCACGCCTGTCCAGCGAGCTCTCGCGACTTCATCAGGACCTGAACACCTGGATAAATGACTCGCCCACTGTTCATCCGCAAACCCGAGCCCCCTTGAACGAATTGGAACGACAGGCTGCTCAACACAATCGCAGGCTGCTGGCCCAGGAAATCCAGCGCAGCTGGCGCCGACAATCAGAGCGGGACTTCGATGGCCCGGATGACACACCGCGCTACGCACTCAGATTTGCCGAGCCGATTCTTGGCGATCTACCGACGCTGACGGCCGATTTCCCCCATGTGTCATTGCTGTCCCTTGAAGGGAGTCATGCTGTGCAGGGTGTTCCCGAGTTTCTTCAGCGCTTCACCAGCTTGCGCCGCCTCGATTTAAAACGCTTTTCCCTGACGTCCCTCCCCGAGGCCATTCCTCGAATGACGGACCTTGATGCGCTGGTGTTAAGCGATTGCGGAATCAGGTTCGATGCAGCCAACTGGGCGAAACTGTCTTCATTGAACAAGCTGGTCATGCTGGATCTGTACCAGAACCCGTTCACTATGGTGCCCAGTGTCGAATCTATGCCTGAGCTTGTTCACCTGGACCTGAGTCGTACCGGCCTGACCGACATTCCCGACAGCGTAGTTCGCCACCCCAAACTTGATACCGCCAAGCTGCTACACAACCGGATCAGTGAGCTGCCTTCGCAATTATTCGAAAGCCCGGTGTACACCAAACGCGCAATACACCTGACGCACAACCCACTTTCGGATAACGCCCGACAACTGATCAAGCATCACTACTTCGACAGCTCATACGATTTGGGTATCTATGCCCCAGAGGCGGACATCAACCGAGTCAGGGCGCTGTACCCGAACCTGGAGGTCGAACAGGCGAGCGAGTTTGTCTATGAACTGGCAGGCACACTGGCAGACGGCCGGATCGAGCTGACAAACCTTGAAGCGGAGTTGGCACAGCTGAGCAACGACCTGGCGGTATGGACAGCCGACCTTCCGGCCCAACACCCGTTGACGGGCGAACCGTTCACCGCCCAACAACAGCTTGTCGAGCACATGAACCGCGACCAGTTCAAACAGACACTGGAGCAGTGCTGGCGGCATGAAAGCGAACAGGATGATTTCAATGAGGCGCTGGAGCCCACCTATGAACTCGTTTTCGAATCCCACACCAACGACGACCTGCCTACCCTGAACGCCGACTTCAGTCATGTGACATCGCTGGAGTTACGCAGCGCCGACGGAGTGACCCGCGCCGGGCGTTTTCTGGAGTCTTTCCCCAACCTCAAAAGCCTCAGACTGCGCGACTGTAATCTGGGCAACATTCCCGATGCTGTGTTCAAGATGGGTCAACTGCGGTCGCTGTCGCTCCCTGAATGCCGCGTCAGACTGTCAGCGGAATCGGCAAGTGCGCTGGCGGGAATGGAACAGCTCGATTATCTCGATCTGGCCCACAACCCCCTGGGGCAAACGCCTGACCTGAGTCAGATGATGGAGCTCGCTACCGTACTGCTGAATGACACCGGTATCACCGAAATACCGCACGGCCTGCTGCAAATGACAGAGCTGGACTGGGCCGACCTCAGTGGCAACGCCATCACCGAAGTCCCCAGCGACGTGCTGGAACTACCGGTGGAAATCGCTGAAAACATCAGTTTTCGAGATAATCGGTTTTCCGGGGAGAGCCTGCTACGACTGATCGGTTACTTCGAACGGACGGGCATGGACTTTGGCGTGGACGAGTTGATCAATCGAGGAGAGATGGATATCTCGACTTCTGAAGGCTCCGACATGGAGGAGTAAATCAGCCTTCAGCAGGTGGCGTGGTTGCTCTGTCACCCACGCTCCGAGGGCACCGACGACAATTCGAACGGACTGCTGCTGCGCCGCTGGTTGCGATCTTCCCGCGGCGTGGCACCGAAGAAGTTGCGGTAGGCGCTGGAGAAATGCGGCCCCGAGGAGAAGCCACACGACAGGCCGATCTGGATGATCGACTTGCTGGTTTGCATCAACATCTGCCGGGCCTTGTTCAGGCGCAGTTCCAGGTAGTACTGGCTCGGCACACGGTTGAGGTATTGCTTGAAGATCCGCTCCAGCTGCCGACGGGACACGCACACATGCTGGGCGATTTCGTCGGTGGTCAGCGGCTCTTCGATGTTGGCTTCCATCAGCAACACCGCTTGGGTGAGCTTCGGATGGCTGGAACCGAGACGGTTCTGCAGCGGAATGCGCTGACGCTCGCCACCCTCGCGGATGCGCTCCACCACCAATTCTTCCGACACCGCACCAGCCAGTTCTGCGCCGTGATCACGGGCCAGCACGGCCAGCAACAAGTCGAGTACCGACAGGCCGCCGCACGCGGTCAGACGATCGCGATCCCAGTCGAACAGATGACTGGTGGCGATGACTTTCGGGAAACGTTCGGTGAAATCGTCCTGCCAGCGCCAATGCACGGCAGCGCGATAACCGTCGAGCAAACCCAGTTGGGCCAGCGGGTAAACACCGGCGGACAAACCGCCAATCACACAGCCAGCACGCACCAGTTGTTTCAGCGCACTGCTGAGTGCCGGCGCGAGTGAGGTCGGTGGCTCATCGGCGAGCAGAAACAATTTCTGGAAGTTTTCGAGCTTCCCGGCCCACGGCTCACCCGGCAATTGCCAGGCGCCTTCGGTCGGCGGTTCGGCCTGCAAAAACGACAGTTCGTAGACAACGTCCGGATGCACACGCTGGGCAACACGCAAGGCCTCCTCAGCCAGCGCAAGCGTCAGTGCTTTAGTGCTGGGCCAAATCAGGAAACCAATTCGATGGGCAGTCATGGCGGGCAATCCGAAACGAAAACACTGTTAGAAGCCGAAAGCGGCTGCAACCAAATTAGACCATCTGGCGCGCGGTGCGCAGCATGACCTAATTTGGTGCGTAACGGGAGCGATTACTTGAGGCTGCCCGAGAGGAATTGTTGCAAACGTTCGGACTGTGGATTGACCAGCACCTCACGCGGGTTGCCGCTTTCTTCGACGACACCTTTGTGCAGGAACACCAGCTGGTTCGACACTTCACGGGCGAAGCCCATTTCGTGCGTCACCACCACCATGGTCCGGCCTTCCAGCGCCAGGGCCTGCATGACTTTCAGCACGTCGCCGACCAGTTCCGGGTCGAGCGCTGACGTCGGTTCGTCGAACAACATCACCTCAGGCTCCATCGCCAGCGCACGGGCAATCGCCACACGCTGCTGCTCGCCGCCGGACATGTGACCCGGGTAAGCGTCTTTGCGATGGGCGACACCGACCTTGTTCAGGTAGTGCTCGGCCTTCTCGCGGGCTTCGGCCTTGGACATGCCGAGCACGTGGACCGGCGCTTCCATGATGTTTTCCAGCGCGGTCATGTGCGACCACAGGTTGAAATGCTGGAACACCATCGACAGGCGCGAACGCATGCGTTGCAGCTGTTTCGGGTCGGCGGCTTTCAGCGCGCCGTCCTTGTTGGCGACCAGTTTCAGCTCTTCGTTGTTGAGCAGAATCTTGCCCGCGTGCGGCTGCTCCAGCAGGTTGATGCAGCGCAGGAAGGTACTTTTGCCGGAGCCACTGGAGCCGATGATGCTGATCACATCGCCAGCCGCCGCTTTCAGGGACACGCCCTTGAGCACTTCGTGACTGCCATAGCGTTTATGCAGGTCTTGGACTTCAAGTTTGTACATGCGGTCGGTTCTCACAAAAACAGTCAGTCAGTCGTTGAGCAAGCGCCCGTGACGCAGCGCTTCGCGCCCCGCCACCTTGGCCAGCCAGAAACCGGGTTGGGCATAACGCAGCCGTTCAATGGCAAACAGCACCCCGGACGTACCAGCACACACCGTGCTGACCCGATCCGATAACGGATCGATCACTTCGAAAATCTCATCGCCGGCTTCAATCCACTCACCGGGTTTACGCAAGAAACTGATCACGCCAGGGTGTGGCGCGAACAGTAATTCAGTGCCTTCGAACGGCATGCCTTCGCAAGCGTCTTGCGCAGGTTTTGGCCATTCGCCGCTGATCAGGCCTTGTTCGGCCAGAAACGCCAGAATGCCTTCAGCGTAAGCGCAGGCTTCAGCGCGACAGGTATCGGCCTGACCACCTAATTCAATGGTAGTCGCCAGGCAGGCCAGGGGAATCTGCGCATCAGGAAACAGACGCGACAGACGCAACCACGGCAGCGAACAGGCTTCGTCAAAGGAGCTGCCGCCGGAATCTTCCGCCAACAAACCCACCTTCACGTCCAGGTGCGCGGCCAACGAACGCCATTGCGGCCAGTGTTGCGGCAAGGCGTACATGTGCAGCGCCGCTTCGGCATCGCAATGCAGATCCAGCACCACGTCAGCGGTGCAGGCATGGCTGAGCAAAATGCGTTGCATGCCTTGCAACTGACTAGCGGCTGGCGGCAATGCGGCCAGCACATCGCTCATGGCCTGACGGATCAGCTGAATATTGGCGTGCGGATCATCGCCCAGGTGCCCTTCCAGCTCGGCGGCCACTGGCGCGCTCAGCTCGACGAAATCCCGGTTGAAGTTCTTGCCGCTGCCCGCCTCAAAACGCCCTTGATGATTGCCCTGAAGCAGTTGGCCGAGGCCAAGTGGATTGGCCACCGGCACCAGTTCGATCACACCGTTGAGCAAGCCTTGAGCTTCAAGTTCGGTCAGGCGCTTTTTCAGCTCCCAAGCCGTACGCATGCCCGGCAATTCATCGGCGTGCAGGCTGGCCTGAATGTAGGCCTTGCGCCCGCCACTGCGCTCCCCATTACCGAAACAGAACACCGAAATCTGGCGTTCGCTACCCAGGTGGTTCCACGGCAATGCATGATCGATGCGTTCCATATCAGTGCTTCCGCGGGGCCAGATAGCCCAGCCAGCGGCGCTCGGCCAGTTTGAACAGCTTCACCAGAATGAAGGTCAGGCACAGGTAGAACACACCCGCCGTGATGTATGCCTCGAACGGCAAGTAGAACTGAGCGTTGACCGTGCGCGCGGCACCGGTGATGTCGATCAAGGTCACGATGGACGCCAGACTGGTGGTCTGCAGCATCATGATCACTTCGTTGCTGTACTGCGGCAGCGCCCGGCGCAGGGCCGACGGCAGCAGGATCCGCTTGTACATTTTGTAGCGCGACATGCCCATCGCCTTGGCCGCTTCGATCTCACCATTCGGCGTGGCCCGCAGGCTGCCGGCGATGATTTCAGCGGTGTAGGCACTAGTGTTGATCGCGAACGCCAGGCAAGCACAGAACGTGGCGCTGGACAGCCACGGCCAGAGGAAGCTTTCACGTACGGCTTCGAACTGCGCCAAACCGTAGTAGATCAAAAACAGCTGCACCAGCATCGGCGTGCCGCGGATCACGTAGGTGAACAGCCAGGCCGACATGTTGACGACGGCATTCTTCGAGACGCGCATCAGCCCCAGCGGCAAGGCCGCCAGCAGGCCGAAAAACAGCGACAGCGCGAGCAATTTCAGGGTGGTCACCAGGCCGCCGAAGTACAGCGGCAGGGCCTCCCAAATGACGTTGTAGTCGAAGATCATAGATCAGCCGCCCTTACGCCTACCGAGTAGCGCTTCTCAAGGTGACGCAATGCCAGCAACGAGACACTGGTGATTACCAGGTACATCGCCGCCACTGCGAGGAAGAAGGTGAAAGGCTCGCGGGTGGCATCTGCCGCCTGCTTGGCCTTGAACATCATGTCTTGCAGACCTACCACCGAAATCAGCGCGGTGGCCTTGGTCAGGACCAGCCAGTTGTTGGTGAAACCCGGAATTGCCAGGCGAATCATTTGCGGCACCAACACCCGGAAGAACACCTGAAAACTGCTCATACCGTACGCCATGCCAGCTTCTGCCTGACCCTTCGGGATCGCCATGAAGGCACCACGGAAGGTTTCCGACAGGTACGCACCGAAGATGAAGCCCAGGGTGCCGATACCGGCGGCCAACGGGTTCAGGTCGATGTAGTCGTCAAAACCGAGCATCGGCGCGACGCGGTTGAGCAGGTCCTGACCACCGTAGAAAATCAGCAGGATCAGCACCAGATCGGGAATACCGCGGATCACCGTGGAATACAGGTCGCCCAGCCAGGCCAGCCAGCGAATCGGGGACAGACGCAGCGCAACGCCGATCAGACCCAGAACAACGGCCAAGACCATGGACGACAAGGCGAGCTGAAGCGTCAGCCATGCGCCATCGAGGATGACAGCCCCGTAGCCTTTCAACATGATTCAGGTCCTCGAAAGTTAGGATGAAAAAATGGCGCAAACCTCAGAGATTCTGTTGCTTGCGCCATTTCAGACTTGTCGCCGGGACGTGTTACTTGCCGTAGATATCGAAGGCGAAGTATTTGTCCTGGATTTGCTTGTACTTGCCGTTCTCGCGAATGGCGGTGATCGCGGTGTTGATCTTGTCTTTCAGCGCGTCACCCTTGCGAACCGCGATACCCACGCCGTCGCCGAAGTATTTGACGTCGGTGAAGGCCGGGCCAACGAAGGCGAAACCTTTGCCAGCGTCGGTTTTCAGGAAACCGTCATCCAGCAGCGTAGCGTCTGCCACGGTGCCGTCGAGGCGGCCAGCGGCGACGTCGAGGTAAATTTCGTTTTGCGAACCGTAAGGCTTGATCTCGGCACCCAGCGGAGCCAGAACTTCGCGGGCGAAACGCTCGTGGATCGAACCACGTTGCACGCCGATGTTCTTGCCCTTGAGCTCAGCCAGGCTGTCGCTGACTGGAGTGCCGGCCTTCATGACCAGGCGAGCCGGAGTGTTGTAATACTTGTTGGTGAAGTCCACGGACTTCTTGCGGTCTTCAGTGATCGACATGGACGACAGGATCGCGTCGATCTTGCGCACTTTGAGTGCCGGGATCAGACCGTCGAACTCTTGCTCGACCCAAACGCACTTGACCTTCAACTCTTCGCACAGAGCGTTGCCGATGTCGTAGTCGAAACCAACGATGCTGCCGTCCGGCGCTTTGGAAGCGAACGGAGGGTAAGCCGCTTCGATACCAATTTTCAGAGGCTTTTCATCGGCGAAAGTCGTCAGGGACAGCACGGACAGTGCCAGGGCGCCAAGCAGCACGAGTTTCTTCATCTTGGGACTCCATCGGTAAAGGGCTAAAACGGCAGAGTGAGCGACAGCCCAATATGCGAATGAGTGGAACCGCAAAGCGGTGCTGCGTTGTAGGAATCGCGCGCTTTTTTCAGCGCGAGCAACAACGAGCAAGTGATCGGCATTCTAACGACAGGCCCGAAGCCGATATTTCTTCAATGCGACAACTAATTACAGAAGCACCGAGAAAGCCGCTTGGGCGCGTTGACAGCCTTGCAAATTCATGCAAGAGCAAAAGACAGTGAACCGATTTATACTGCAAATTGCGGGCCTATTATTGGCAAACCCTTCTAATCCGGCAAGCGCAGCGTTGTGTCTTATTTTTTATGGGGGCTGGAGAAGCCCGATGATGGGGCTTTGCGTTTCCCAATGCCCCGCATCCGTGCGCGCGGTTACACATTCAGTAACTTGAATAGTGGCGGGTAACAGTGGGAAATCACCTACAGGTGAAGCCGATAATTATTGGCCGTTGTTGATGTGGTGTCTGACAGGACGCCTTCGCGAGCAAGCCCGCCCACATTTGATCTCCAGTGAACACTGAATTTGTGACCGACTCAGATTCAATGTGGGAGCGGGCTTGCTCGCGAAGAGGCCCGGTCTGCCGACACAAAAACATCAGGCAGTAAAAAGCCCCGCTCGGCGCAATGCCGGCGGGGCTTCGATGACTCAGGAGCGGCGGGTTAGGCGACGTTCATGGTCTTGTGCGTATCAATCAAATGCTGCACCACACCCGGATCCGCCAGGGTCGAGATATCCCCCAGCCCATCGTATTCGGCCGTAGCAATCTTGCGCAGAATACGGCGCATGATTTTGCCCGAACGGGTTTTCGGCAGGCCCGGCGCCCACTGGATGACATCCGGTGAGGCAATCGGGCCGATCTCTTTACGGACCCAGTTTTTCAGCTCAAGTCGCAGTTGCTCGCTCGGCTCTTCGCCACCGATCAGAGTGACGTAGACATAGATGCCCTGCCCTTTGATGTCATGCGGCACACCGACCACGGCCGCTTCGGCGACTTTCGGGTGGGCGACCATCGCGCTTTCGATCTCGGCGGTGCCCATGCGGTGGCCGGACACGTTGAGCACGTCATCCACGCGACCGGTGATCCAGTAGTAACCGTCTTCGTCACGACGCGCACCGTCACCGGTGAAGTACATGCCGCGGAACGTCTTGAAGTAGGTATCGACGAAGCGGTCATGGTCGCCATACAGCGTGCGCGCCTGGCCTGGCCACGAATCGAGAATCACCAGGTTGCCCTCGGCGACGCCTTCGATGATGTTACCCAGGTTATCCACCAACGCGGGTACCACGCCGAAGAATGGTCGTGCAGCAGAACCCGGCTTGAGCGCGTGAGCACCCGGCAGCGGGCTCATCAGGGTCGCGCCGGTTTCGGTCTGCCACCAAGTGTCGACGATCGGGCAACGGGATTGACCGACGTTCTTGTAGTACCAATCCCACGCTTCCGGGTTGATCGGCTCACCGACCGAACCCAACAGACGCAGGCTGCTGCCATCGGCGCCTTCAACGGCAGCCTTACCCGACGCCATCATCGCGCGGATAGCGGTGGGGGCGGTGTAGAGAATGTTGACCTTATGCTTGTCGACGATTTTCGCCACACGGGTGATGTCCGGGTAGTTCGGTACGCCTTCGAACAGCAAGGTGGTCGCGCCATTGGCTAGCGGGCCATAGACAATATAGGTGTGGCCAGTGACCCAACCGACGTCGGCGGTGCACCAGTAGACTTCGCCCGGACGGTAGTCGAACACGCGCTCGTGGGTCATCGCCGCGTACAACAGATAGCCGCCGGTGGTGTGTTGCACGCCCTTCGGCTTACCGGTCGAACCGGAGGTATAAAGGATGAACAGCGCTTCTTCCGCGCCCATTTCTTTCGGCGCGCACACAGTGCCTGCCACTTTCATCAGGTCTTCGTACCAGATGTCGCGATGCTGGTTCCACTTGATGTCGCCACCGGTGCGCTTGCACACGATAACTTTCTGAATGCTGCTGGTTTCCGGGTTGGTCAGCGCGTCGTCGACGTTGGACTTGAGCGGGATCTTCTTACCGGCACGAATGCCTTCATCAGCAGTGATCACCACTTTGGATTTGCAGTCGATGATCCGGCCAGCCAGGGCTTCCGGCGAGAAACCACCGAACACCACCGAGTGAATCGCGCCGATCCGGGTACACGCCAGCATGGCGACCACGGCTTCGGGGATCATCGGCATATAGATAGTCACCACGTCGCCGCGGTGCACATCCTGGCCACGCAGGGCGTTGGCGAATTTGCAGACTTGTTCGTGAAGCTCGCGGTAAGTGATGTTGCGGCTTTCGGCAGGGTCATCCCCTTCCCAAATGATCGCGATTTGATCGCCGCGCTCGGCCAGATGACGGTCGAGGCAGTTGTAGGAAACGTTCAGGGTGCCGTCGGCGAACCATTTGATGTCGACATGGTGATCGTCGAAGGAAGTCTGTTTCACCGTGGTGAAAGGCTTGATCCAGTCGAGGCGCTTGGCTTGCTCGCGCCAGAAGCCGTCCGGGTTAACGACGGACTGCTGGTACATGGCCTTGTAGGTCGCCTCATCAGTCAGCGTGTTGGCCGCAACCTCGGGACGAACGGGATACAGAGAAGCCGCACTCATCTTTGTTACCTCGGTGGAATAGTTGTTTTTGTATGACCCAGTTGTAGCCGGGCCGGGCCTATAGAACCATTCGACGATGGTAGTAACAAGCCCCTACAAAATGTGGCTATACCTCGTCAAGGCGCTCAAGAGCGGTGATTTCAGGGGCTTTGGGCATTTATGAAATTGGCTTAATCAGCGAGCCAAAGGTCGCTTTTCGAGGATTGTTACAGGATCTGCCAATAGTGTTTATCAAAAGCACGCCTATATGAATGTAAACCCCACGCCTAAAATCGGCCTCGCCAACCAGGCGATTAACCAAGTTGCAGCCCCCACGAAGGCAGTTAATCCAAAACCAGTACTTAAGTTCTACACGCAACCTCAAAAAGGTTGCGTGACCCCATTCGACCTCCAAAAGGTAAATCTGAAATGAAAGCTTTATTAGTTCTGGCCCTCAGCAGCCTGTGCGCAACCGCCATGGCAGACGAGGTCCCGACTGATGTCGCACAGCAGCAACCCGCCGTTGAGGAATACACCTACTCCACTCACCTGGACATCGCCAAAGTTGTCTCCATGAGCGAAATCCCGAATGTGTGTGAAGTTGTTCCGGCGAAAATGGAATACGACGACTCCAAAGGCCAACGCCACATTCTTCGTTACAGCGTCATGGGTAACGGCTGTTCTAACGGCTAATCACCCGCTCTCACCCCTCCAAGGTTCGACCCACTCGCCCGCTACATAAGGCAGATGAAAGCGCCGAACCTTATATATCGATTTATACGATTGATATAAGCGTTTAATTGCGCTTTTTAATCAAATTATCTGGCGTAGTATCAATTCCACACCCAAGGCACAAAACGCCAACGAACCTGGAGCCGCTACCATGAAAACCAAACTGATCCTCGCCCTGACCCTCTCCGTCCTGGCCGCTAACACCTTCGCCGCTGACGGCTACGACCGCACTGGCTCGGCTGCTTACAACACGCAAGCGGCTGTCGCTTCTGACGGTTACGACCATACCGGCTCGGCGTCTTTCGCCTCCGATGGCTCCGATCACACTGGCGCTGCCAAACTCGCTTCTGACGGTTTTGATCGCACCGGCGCTGCCAAAGTGGCTGCCGATGGTGCAGATCACGTGGGTGCCGCCCGCCTCAGCTGATCATCAAGCGTGACGTTAAAGCCCGACTTCGGTCGGGCTTAGTTGTGTCTGGGGCCTTCGAAAAGCGACTTAAAACACAACATGTAGTGAAAAACGTGATTTTTTGGCTGTTTTTTGAACAAAAAAATGGCTAGCCAAAATTTATGGAAAAAAATCTTCACTCGCGACATCCAGCCAAAGCCCTGTAAACCCTCGCTCCGACCTAAAAACATGTCCTGCCGCCCCCTCGCAGTGCCACTTCGTCGCACCACGCGGCCGAAAATTTCCCTATAATGCGGCGTAAATCGGGCCTGCAATATTCCCTTACAGGGAACACGCCAGTCTGAAGCCCACGCAGAAGCTGTTCACATTTTCTGCGCCCGTCAGTGGCCTCAGAACACCCGTACAAAATTCTGTTTATTGCCTGCGTTGTACTGCTGCAAAAAACGATTTCCTTTAGATCCAATGCGGCCAGTAAGGCCGTGTGAAAAACCAACCTATCAGTTTTCACACGGGCATCTGGCCCTCACGCAGGAGACGACACGTCATGCTGAGCTGGGACGAATTCGACAAAGAAGACAGCGGCGAAACCGTTGTAAAAGGCGCCAACGCTGGGCACGCCACTGAAGCCAACATGGACCGCCTCGACACCGCTGGCGGCGTCGCTGCGCAAGAAGCCCGCGCTGTAACCGCGTCCGACTCCGCCGCAATCGCCCGTGCAAAAGCTGCCCTGGACAACCTCGACATCGCCGAAGGCCTCGCCGAACTCGAAGGTGCCTCCGCCCGTGTGGCTGTCGACGAAAAGCGCATGATCAACTGCCGCGCCGACCTCAACCAACTCGTCCCGTTCAAGTACGACTGGGCCTGGCAGAAGTACCTGGACGGCTGCGCAAACCACTGGATGCCGCAAGAAGTCAACATGACCGCCGACATCGCCCTCTGGAAAGACCCGGAAGGTCTGACCGACGACGAACGCCGCATCGTCATGCGCAACCTCGGCTTCTTCTCCACCGCGGACTCCCTGGTTGCCAACAACCTGGTACTGGCCGTGTACCGCCTGATCACCAACCCGGAATGCCGCCAGTACATCCTGCGCCAGGCGTTCGAAGAGGCGATCCACACCCACGCCTACCAGTACTGCATCGAATCGTTGGCCATGGATGAAGGCGAGATCTTCAACATGTACCACGAGATCCCATCGGTCGCGAAAAAAGCCACTTGGGGCCTGAAATACACCCGTTCGATCTCCGATCCGAAGTTCGAAACCGGCACCGTCGACACCGACAAAGAGTTGCTGCGCAACCTGATCGCCTACTACTGCGTTCTGGAAGGCATCTTCTTCTACTGCGGCTTCACCCAGATCCTCTCCATGGGCCGCCGCAACAAAATGACCGGCGTCGCCGAGCAGTTCCAATACATCCTGCGCGACGAATCCATGCACCTGAACTTCGGCATCGACGTGATCAACCAGATCAAAATCGAAAACCCGCACTTGTGGGATGCTGAAATGAAGGAAGAAGCGAGCCAGATGATTCTGCAGGGGACTCAGCTTGAGATCGAATATGCGCGGGATACCATGCCTCGCGGCGTGTTGGGCATGAACGCGGCGATGATGGAGGACTACCTGAAGTTCATCGCTAACCGTCGCCTGTCGCAGATCGGTTTGAAAGAAGAGTACCCAGGGACGACTAACCCGTTCCCTTGGATGAGCGAGATTATGGACTTGAAGAAAGAGAAGAACTTCTTTGAGACTCGGGTTATTGAGTATCAGACTGGTGGGGCGTTGAGCTGGGATTGATTCCCTAGCTAGCCGCGATTTGACGATTGCAATCTGAATCGAAGAATCGAAAAAGCAAAAGCCCCGATCTGATCGGGGCCTTTTTATTGGGGAATGAAAATACTTTTTTCCAACCCTACGCTACGACGCTAAAACTCCTACAGCACTTACAGCTCCGTCCGCATTGATGCTCTTTCAAAGCACCTCTAAGCTCCATTGCAGGTGCCTAAGAAACGCCCAACGTAGAAGCTTGGTCAATCACACAGACACGCAATTCATCCTATGGTGATTTGTCGTTCGGATGTGCGAAGGCTTTGCTCGTTGGGATTTTTTTAAGTCCACTCTGCGTTGGGCCCAGGCCCTCCTAAATCTATACGTAGAGGTAATGGATATGCCTGAACACGATTTACTCCGCACTCTCGCCGTTCTGGAGATCAGTCATGACTGATCCCTTTTCTGTAAAAGTCTTCACTCGCCACAACCTTGCCCTCCATGCCCTTCTTCTAGAAAACCAGCCATGGTTCTGCGCCCGCGATCTGGGTCGTTTAATGGGTTTCCATCTGAGTGATCGTGTGGTCAACAAACTGGACGAGGACCAGCGACAAACATTGTTGATTGAGTACCACGGGCAACCGGAGAAGCGGTTGATGCTCAGCGAGTCCGGTGCGTATGCGCTGCTGGTCTACCATTACGCGCCGGGGCATCGATTGTTGCGTGAGTGGTTGACTCATCAAGTAGTGCCCGCCTTGCGCGATGCGGGGCAGTCGAAGAACACGGATCGCCCGATGTTGAGTTTGTTGGATTGGCCGGAGATGTCGTTGAGTCTGTTGCATTGGCAGGATGAAGGCTGGATTCGGCTGCGGGATATGCCTTATTTGTTACTCAATCGCACGCGACGGCGAGTGCCGGTGGTTAAGCCTTGGTGGCGGAAGGTTGCGGAGGTGTTTCAGTCTTCGAAGCATTCGGTGGGTTAGCGCGGCTGCTCCTTTGTAGGATGAATTGAACGACTCGTCGCTCTTTTGTGTAGGAATTTTCGTAGACAGTCGTAATGGCCACTCAGTATCGTCCGAGGGTTTTCAACCCTCGGCGATTGTATGGACACGGAAAAGAAGCAATCTAGATGGACTGACGAAGAGCTAGCGGCGTCGGTCGATACCTATCTTAAAATTCTCGCTCTCGAAGAGGATGGTCAGACAGTCGACAAACCTCTTGAACAACGAATTCTGCAAGAAGGGGCATTAATCAACCGCACCACCAAAGCCGTTGATTTCCGCCTACAGAACCTGTCGTTCCTGTTTGTTGAGTTAGGCCTGAAGCCTAATAGTTACCCCTTAATGGCGAATATCGGGTCAGGGGTTGCAGCACGCGTCGAAATAATTCTTGCCTCGAAAGGCGTGATCGACCTTGACGACTATTTACCAACTGCGGACGAAGAGACGCTCAACCGTCGCACTGAAAAGCTTCGAGGAAAAAAACTCCTAGGCGTGCCAGAAGGTATAGAGAAGCCAAAAAAGGTAACTGTCACCACCACCTCGTACGCTCGTTCCCCTCGGATCAAAGCCTGGATTTTGGACAATGCAAAAGGGATTTGCGAAGGTTGCGATCAGCCAGGTCCTTTCGAACAAGCTGATGGCACTCGCTTTCTTGAGGTTCACCACGTAAAGCATTTAGCAAACCGCGGATCGGATCGCCGGAGTAACGCGGTCGCGCTTTGTCCTAATTGCCATAAGCGGTGCCATCACGCCAACGACAAAGACGAATTCACTGCCACGCTTTATCAGAAGGTAGAACGATTGAAGCGTGAACAATTGGACTGAACAAGATTTGTAGCGAGGGAGCTTGCTCCCGTTCGGCTGCGGAGCAGTCGCCAAGCAAACAACTTGGTATGTCTGATTCACCGCATATGCTGAGTTTTAGGGCTGCTCAGCAGCCGAACGGGGATAAATCCCCTCACCACAGGTTCGTGCCTGGCTTGGTTGCGGTGTTGATCTTGGGAATCGCGAGCAGGCTCCCACAGGTTTGGTGTGTTGCCGCAGATTTTGCGGTGTATTGAAAACAGTCAGTGCAACCCGCCCCGCCTCCCGCTATTAATACTCTTCCCCATTCAAGGACCCGATTGTGCTCCTTCAAAATTCGCGGTTTAAGGTCCGTGCTTGCGCTCAAGGCTGTGACCAAACCCGCGAATCACCTCCAGCAGTGCCTTCACCCGCAGCGGCAAGTTCCCGGCCGGGTACACCGCGTGCATCTGCGGGCTGTCGCCGTTGCTGGAGGTGAGCCGGTAATCGGGGCAGACCCGGTGCAGGCGCCCCGCTTGCACTTCGGGCTCCGCCAGCCAGTCCGCCAGGCGGGCGATGCCGATGCCCGCCAGGGCGGCCTGGAACACCGCCACACCCGAGCTGAACCGAAACCCTGGATGGACCCGAACGCTGATGGCCTGCTGCTCACTGCGGAAATTCCATTCCTTGAGGATGCGCGGCGCCGTGTGCAGGATCAGCGAGTGGTCCCCCAGCGCTTCAATGGCCTCAGGCGTCCCGCGCCGCTGCAGGTAGCCGGGGCTGGCGTACAGATGACGCGAGTAACTCCAGAGTGGATAGCCGATCAGGTCACTGGATTGCGCAAACGCGCCGCGAATCGAGAAGTCCAGCTTGCTCTTGACCGGGTCGAGGGTCTCATCGGTGAAGATCACGTCGACGTTCACGTCTGGATAACCCTCGGCGTACTGCGCGATCAGTTGCGGCAAAACACCGTGAGCGAGGGACTCGGGGGCGGAAAAACGCACCCACCCGCTCGCCATGCCGCTGAGACCGGCCAGGTCTTCATCCGCCTCACGTTGCAATTCCAGCATTTTGCAGGCGTGGGGCAGCAAGCGTTCACCCGCCTCCGTCAAGCTTACGGCGCTGGAGGAGCGATTAAACAACTTGACCCCGGCACTTTCCTCCAGGCCTTGAACGGCGCGGGTCAACGCACTGGGAGAGCGCCCCAGCGTGCGTGCCGCCGCGACGAAGCTGCGCTTGCGCGCTACGGTCGCGAAGGCTTCAAGCGCCCATAACTTATCCAGAGCCATTGAACACCTCATTGCATTTATCGCAACGTGGCATTGCAACACAAAAAAGGCCCTTCCGTTAACCTTCGCGCTCAATTTACAGGGATGTAGGCAAACCGGAGCAAATGGACGTGGCAAAGCTGGAAGAAATAATCGGGACATCAACGCCCACTGAGGGTGAACATATTCGTGACTGGCAGCGCAGTCACTCAGCGAGTTCAACCCGACAGGCGATACCGCAGATTCATGTCTCGTTCGAAGAGCAGCACGCGCTTCACGCCGGCCTGGCTTCCCTGGCCGTGACCGACAGCGCCTCGGGTATCCGTCGCATGCCGGCCTTGGGGCAACTGCTTGAGAGCATCCTGCGCGGTGAAAAAATCGATCGCTTGCGCAACTTCCCCAAGGCTCCCGAGACGGCAATGATCGTCAGGGGGCTGCCCCTGGACTCGCACCTGCCCGCCACCCCCTACGATATGACGCCGGGTATCGAGCAACTGCCGGTAGTGGCCGGCGCTATCCTTGCGGTGCTGCAGACCCTGCAAACTAATCCGGTGGCCTACGAGGGTGAAAACGACGACACGGTGTTCCGCCACGTGTCGCCCAAGCACCAGCGTGAAGCCGAAAAAAGCTCCTATGGGTCGCGCATGGACCTGTGCATGCACGTCGACAACCCGCACCTGCCCTTGACCTGCGAACCTGTCTCAACGTTGTCGGCCTGTCCGGAGTACCTGTGCCTGACCGGTCTGCGCTGCGAGCCGGATGTGCCGACCCGCATCGTTGCCATTAGCGAGGTGCTGGCCATGTTGCCCGCCTGGGTTGAAACAGCCTTGTCACAACCGCAGTTCGCCATTCACCGACCGGTGTCCTTCGGCAAGCCAGGCAATGTGCTGGAACACGTGCCCCTGCTGTACAAAAGCGCAACCGGCGAACTGTTTTGCCGTTACAACAAGGCCAGTGTCACAGCCACCTGCGCCATCGCGAAGTTGGCCCTGCAGCTGTTTGAAGCCGCCGCCAATCACCCCGATGTCGCACGCCCCATCCTGCTGCAACCGGGGGACATGCTGATCTTCAAGAACCAGCAAACCCTGCATGCCAGGGAAGGTTTTACCCCGCGCTACGACGGGCGCGACCGCTGGCTGCTGCGCGTTTTCGGGGTCAACGACCCGGCCCGCGTGCTGGCGCTGAACCCCCAACAACCCTTCATCGCAAGAGCCTGATGTTCATGGTCGATATTGTCATTCTTTGTGTGTTCGCCTTCGCCGCCGGCCTGATCGATGCGGCGGTGGGCGGCGGCGGCCTGATCCAGATACCCGCGTTGTTCAACGTGCTACCCGCCGCACCACCGGCAGCACTGCTGGGGACCAACAAGGTCGCGGCCGCGTTCGGCACCGCGTTCGCGGCCCGGTCCTTCGTGCGCAAGGTGGTGATCGACTGGGGCCTGGTGATTCCAGCCGCCTGCGCCGCCTTTGTCATGGCCTTCTTCGGCGCGGCCACGGTATCGTTCGTGCCCCAGTCAGTCATGCGCCCGGCGGTGCTGGTATTGATCGTGCTCATGGCGATCTACACCTTCTGGAAAAAGGACTTCGGCGCCCTGCACGCCCCCACGCACATCGGTATCCGGCAGAAGTGGCTGGCGGTCGTCATCGGCGGCGCCATCGGTTTCTACGACGGGCTGTTCGGCCCTGGCACCGGTTCCTTCCTGATCTTCCTGTTTATCCGCTGCTTCGCCTTCGACTTCCTGCACGCCTCGGCGTCGGCCAAGCTGGTGAACATCGCGACCAACGTGGCGGCGCTGATATTCTTCATCCCGACAGGGAACGTGCTGTACCTGATCGCCCTCCCCATGGCGGCCTTCAACATCCTGGGCGCGTTGACCGGCACCTGGCTGGCGGTGCGTAAAGGCGTGCCCTTTGTCCGGGCGCTGTTTCTGGTGTTGCTGGTGATTCTGATCAGCAAACTGTCCTACGACCTGTTGCTGAAAACCTGAGGAAAGCCCATGCAGCCCATGTTTGATCGCCTGGTGGCGCTACTCGATGCCCACGCCGCCGCCTATCGGGTGTTGATGCACGATGCCGAGGGCCAGTCGGCGCGGGTCGCCGAACTCCGTGGCACCGAACCCGGCCAAGGCGCGAAAGCCATGCTCTGCGCGCTAAAGGGTCAGGCCGAACCCTATGCCCTGGTGATACTGCCAGGGGACCAGAGGCTCGACATGAAGAAAGTCGGAGCGGCCCTGGGAGGAAAAAAAGCCGAGCTGGTGAACGCGCAAACTGCCATGCAACTGACCGGGTGCAGGATCGGCGCCATCCCTCCGTTTACCTTCGATGAGAGGATTCAATTGATCGTCGACCCGTCCCTGATCACGGGCTACGGCGAAATCGCCTTCAACGCCGGTCGGCTGGATGCATCAATGGTGCTCGATACGCAGGATTACCTGTCGATTGCCAAGCCCCGGTTGGTGGATATCCGCCAGGGTTGAGCACCGGTGGGCAGGATTGGATTGCGCTGATGGGTGTAGGTGCGAGCTTGCTCCGGGCGGCGTTGCGACGAAAGCCTGAGAACGCCGCGAGGTATCAGGTTTTATGCGTTATCGTTAGCAACCATCGCGAGCAAGCTCGCGCCTGCAAGGACCCGAGCCCACCATGAAATTCGACCTCGCCTACTGCCTCAGCCTCGACGACAAGCTGTCGATCTATGACGTGCGCGATTTGAATTTCGACGAGACGATGGATTTCGATTCCGCCAAGGAACACTTCCAGTGCCCCATCGATGCCTGCCGGGCGGCGTTTGATGCGGCGAATGTGTTGACGACGTTCAACGCCAAAAACGTGAATTACGTGCGCACCCCGCACTTCAAGAACACGCCCAGCACTCGGCATGTTGCGGATTGTCCTTATGTCAGTCTCAAGACGTCGGCGTCAGGTGTGGACGCGGACGGTGCGGAAACGGATGACAGTCGCGAGGAGCATTTCCCGTCGGAGTTGTTGCTGACGCGGCGTGAGTATGTGCGTAAACCGTCGAACCCGGCGGTGGCGGCTGACGTGATGCGGGACGATCCGAAACCCTCTTCAGCGGCCAGTGACGTCGATCACCCAAGCCGCGAATCAGCACCAGACAAGACCAGTGTCTTCGCCCACCCGGTGGAGTGTTTTGTGTCGAACTTCGAGGACAAGGAGTTGCTCAAGCGCATGCCGCTGAAGATTGGCGAGCACACGGCGCCTTATGGGTCGTTCTTCAAGAAGATCGAGTATCTGCAGGACCACAAGGGGCTGATTTACTGGGGCAAGATCAAGAAGATCGAGGATTACCACAGCGCAAGTTTTCGCATCGACTTCGAACAGAAGGTCTGGTTCAAGCAACCGGACGAGGCGAAGAAGAAGCCTTATTCAGTCAATGTTTACCTGAGCAAAAAGCTGATCGACAACTACCGCAAGCGCAAAGCGTTTCTGGAAGAGATCAAGCACGCAATCGAGAGTGAAAAAGAGTTGTTTTGCTTTTTCTATGGTGTGACGCCGGGGTTGAAGCAGGTGCCGAGCAAGAAAAACCCCGAGCAAATGTTCGGGGTGTTCAGTGCGAATATTGAGAACCTGGATCACTTCATTATTCGTGAGGCGCCGGGGCTCAAAGGTTAAAGAACCGGGTCACGGCGTTATTACGACGACTCATTGCGCTTCGAGATTAAGCTGCCTTACGGCCTCCCTAATCTCCCGTTTCGCTTCCTTGTGCCGCTCACGTGCTGCTTGAATGCCAGGCTCATCAAGGCCGCCGTAACGGCTTAACCAGTGAACGATCATTTCCTCATCCGGGTAGAAGTAATCCTTGTGTTCTTTACCGCCTCTCAGGTAGTTGTTCATGTCGGTATCGAAGCGGCCTGCCGAGAACTCGTCAGGGGGTAAAGAACCTCGTTCGGCAGCACATCCCTCAAACACCCAGGCGATGTCATTGATGTGTTTCTGCGCACCGCGATGTCCGCGTTTGTAAAACACGTACTCGCGACAACTCTCTTGGAATCGCTCCGCTATCAGTTCGTCGTTGAACCAACGAAGTATGTCGTGTTGCCCCGCATGCTGAATCACGCCGTTTATCCAACGCTCGGAAAAACGTTGAACGAAACCTTCGACATCCGCTTTTTTCGCGTCCGCAAAAATCATGCAATAACGAGTTTTTACGTGAATGACGTACAACACATGCTTGCGTTGAACAGTGACGGCGTGAACCAGCCACTGTTCGGTTGACTCATCAGACACGTCATCTTCAATGACGGACGTTGGCGGTTTGTGCACCGGGCTGATTTTTTTACCCTTGTGCACGCGGCTGAAGAAGTTACTTGCAGCGTCGGTACAATTGAAGATCCACATCCATCGTTCTCTTATAAAGGGCTGGTTGATAACCGTTTTCAGTCCTCTCGCACGATCTCTTCAGCCCATTCAAGCTTATAGGGTTGACGAACAACGTCAGCGACCTCTTCTAACATTGCTTCGCTAAGAGCCGACAGCTCTGCATCGGTCAGCAAGTCGTGCTTGACCATCCATCGCAAAGCTATGGGTGCACTGGAACGACTGTAGGGGTCGAAAGTTCGGACGATGTCCTTGTCCCGATCATGCATCAGGCGATAAAGCATTCGATACCTGGCATGAGCCGAGAGCGCGTCATGCTGGGCAATTGTCTTGGCATCAGCCAGCACACCCTGGCAGAAACGATCGAGCGCAAGTTTGTGCAGTTCCTTGAATTTCTTCCAGTCACTTTCGATGATGGACATGACATCCTCCCGCGAAGAATTGTGCTCAGCGCAAAGACTCATTCTTGCGAAAAAACCTACCAATACCAACCCCTAAATAGAGGGGTGATTTAGTTGCCCCACATACTCAGCATCACAAACATCAGCAAACCGATATAGACCCGCGCATGGGTTCGATCCGGTATCCGCCCAATCCACGGCGCAGCCAACCGAATCCCAACCAGCGACCCGACCGTCAAAATCGCAAACGCCAGCACATCCACATAACCGATAAACCACGGCCCCAGATCAAACTTGGTGAACCCAGCCATCGCCATGTAAGTCAGCGTCCCGGCCAGCGCCACGGGCAAACTGAGCGGATTGGCCATGGACGTCGCCTGGGACATGCTCAGCCCGCAACGCCGCAACAACGGCACGGTCATGACGCTGCCGCCTACGCCGAGAAACGTGGCGATGGTGCCGATTCCTACGCCCCCGCCAGACACTTCTGCCCTTCCCAATCGCCGTGGGACTGCGGTGTCGGACGCTGTAAGAAAGCCGCGTCGTAACAGGCAATCCGCGATGGTCACTCCCAGGTACGCGATGAAGGCATAGCGAATCACTTCGCCACTCACCCACATCGCCGAGACGGCACCGACGATCGCGCCCAAGCCGATGAACCCGCCCAACGGCCACAGGTAATGGCGAATGAGGTTTCCGGCGCGACGGTGTTTTCCGGTGGCGATCGTTGCGTTGACGATCATGACGCAGGTCGAGGTTGCCACAGCAATGTGCATTGCCGATTGGCCGACGGGGTCGTCTGTGCCGTGGCTGGCCATGAGCATGCGGTACAGCAATGGCACGACGACGAAGCCGCCGCCGAAGCCGAACAGCACCGCGGTGATGCCGGTCATGCAGCCGAAGAGTGCCAGCAGGAGATAGAGCATTGCGTGTCGTCCATTGGTGAGAGCGGTCGACGTTAGGGCAATGCGCCTTGGCCTGCTTCAGCAAGTTAGCCAATAATGTTTTCGTTTACGCCAACCGCTGAGGCTGTTCGATGCGCAATGTTTCGATTGATCTGCTGGACCACACGCCACGGCCAGTGGTGGCCATCGGCACGGATTATTCTCACGGGCATTTGTTACCTCGTCATACGCATCGGCGGGCGCAATTGTTGTACGGCGCCACCGGGTTGATGCAGGTCAGCACGCACGACGGCAGCTGGGTGGTGCCGCCACAACGGGCGGTGTGGATTCCGTCGGGGGTGGCGCATGAGGTGCTGATGCTGGGGGTGAGCACGCGCAGTGTGTATATCGAACCGGCGGTGGTGGATCTGGGGGATCGCTGTCAGGTGATCAGCGTTTCGCCGTTGATGCGGCATTTGCTGATGGAGGCGGTAGAAATCCCGCTGGAGTATGACGAGCGCGGGCGCGACGGTACGTTGATCGGCTTGCTGCTGCATGAACTTGGGCGCAGCACTCACCTGCCGTTGCACATTCCGCTGCCCGTCGATGCGCGGCTGCTCGCGTTGTGCCAGGGCTTTGTGCAGCGGCCCGACGCTCATCAGTCGCCCCAGCAATGGGCCGTTCATTTGCACGTAAGCCTGCGTACTTTCAATCGCCTGTTCCGCCATCAGACTGGCCTGAGTTTCAGCCAATGGCGGCAGCGGGCCTGCGTGGTGCTGGCTCTGGCGCGGCTGGTGGTGGGCGAACCGGTAACGCGCATTGCCCTGGATTTTGGCTATGACAGCCCGGCGGCGTTCTCGACAATGTTCCGCCGCATACTGGGGCAGGCGCCGACCGTTTGGTTGGAGGGGGTGAAATAGAGAGGCCATTGCCGCTAATTGCCAGTTAGTTTGCGAAACCTGTGGGAGCGGGCTCGCGAAAGCGGTGTGTCAGGCGACATCAATGTTGACTGTGCCGCCGTCTTCGCGAGCAAGTCGGATCGCCGCACCGCCGCTCCCACATGGATTGCGCTTGACTGACTGGAATTAGGGCAAGCCCCCTCGCCACAGGTCTTGTGTCTGACGCGCCTTCACTCTTACAGCAACTCAAAACTCTGCGCCTTCACATCCTGAGAATCCAGACCGATCTGCACCTGGAACTCGCCCGGCTCGGCGGCGTACTCCAACTGAGCGTTGAAGAACTTCAAGTCGTTCTCATCAATGCTGAAGTGGACCGCTGTCTCTTCTCCGGCCTTGAGCATGATTTTTTTAAAGTTCTTCAGTTCTTTGACCGGACGGCTGAGGGAGCCAACGACATCGCGGATATACAGCTGAACCACTGTTTCGCCGTCGCGCTGGCCGATATTCTTCACCATGACGCTGGCGACGAGCTTGTCGGTCTTGTTCAGTGTGGTCGAAGACAGGGCCATGTCGGTCAAGCTGAAATCGGTATAACTCAGCCCATAGCCGAAGGGATAAAGCGGACCATGGGATTGATCGAAATATTGAGACGTGTAGTTGCGAGGCCCACCCGGCAGGTAGGGGCGGCCGGTGTTCAAATGGCTGTAGTAATTCGGGATCTGCCCCACGGAGCGTGGAAAGGTGATGGGTAACTTGCCGGAGGGGTTGTAGTCACCGAACAATACATCGGCAACGGCGTTGCCTCCCTCAGAGCCGCTGTACCAGGTTTCCAGAATCGCATCGGCCTGTTTGTGCTCCTTGCCGATGGAAAGGGGCCGGCCGTTCATCAATACCAGTACCAGCGGCTTGCCGGTGGCTTTCAGGGCGGTGATCAATTCACTCTGGCGTCCTGGCAGATCGAGGCTGGTTCGACTGGCCGCTTCATGAGACATACTGCGGGGCTCACCCACTACTGCAATCACAACATCGGCTTGTTGTGCAGCCTTGACCGCTTCGTCAATCATTTCTGCTGCCGGACGAGCGTCGTTCTCGATTTCAGACGCTCCCAGGTATTTAATAACCTCTTGATCCTCCGTGAGATTGACGCCTCGGGCATAGATCAGCGAGCCCTTATCCATAGCGCTTTTCAACCCGTCGTAGATCGTCACCGATTGCGAGGGCACGCCGCTTGCGGACCAACTGCCCATGATGTCGACGGTACTTTTTGCCAACGGGCCTATGAGCGCGATCACACCCTCTTTTTTTAGCGGCAAGAGCCCGTTTTCATTCTTCAGCAGCACCAATGTCTTGCGTGCCACCTCACGAGCCGGCGCTCTGTGCAGACGGTTTTCGGCATTGTTATCAGCGGGGTCTTCACTGGCAACGCCGATGCGCCGGTAAGGGTCTTCGAACAGCCCCATGTCATACTTGGCCCCCAGGACTTCCCGCACTGCGTTATCGATATTGCTCTGGGAAACAGCGCCAGACTCAAGCAGCCCGGGTAGCTCCGGACCATAGGAGAAGTCGTTCATGCTCATATCAACACCGGCCCTGATCGCGAGCCTGGCCGCTTCGCGGTGATTCTTCGCAACACCATGCTGAACCAGATCGTTTATCCCATTGTGGTCGCTGATGACCAACCCCTTGAAGCCCCATGCTTTGCGAAGCAGGTCTTGCATCAACCATGCATTGGAAGCGGCTGGCACGCCATTTATCGAGTTAAGCGCCACCATCACCGCTCCCGCGCCACCCTCAATCGCCGAACGATAAGGTGGCAGGTAGTCCTGGTGCATTCTGGCCAGGCCCATGTCGACGCTGTTGTAGTCGCGTCCACCCTCGACAGCACCATACAACGCGAAGTGTTTGGCGCTGGCCATGATGCTGTCGGGTGCTTTCAGGCTTTTGCCCTGGTAGGCCTGAACCATCACTTTGGCAATGCGCGAAACCAGATAGGTGTCTTCACCGAAGCCTTCGGATGTACGCCCCCAGCGAGGATCACGGGCGACATCTATCATCGGTGCAAAGGTCAAATCGATACCGTCCGCACTGGCTTCTTTCGCCGCCGTTCGACCGCTCAACTCAATGGCGTCCATGTCCCAGCTGGAGGCCAGCGCCAGGCCAATGGGAAAAATGGTTCGATGGCCGTGTATCACGTCCCAGCCGAAAAACATCGGTATTTTCAGGCGGCTTTGTTGAGCCGCGTCCTGCATGGGTCTGTTTACGGAACGGCTCACAGAGCCGTACGTACCTCCGATTCGCCCGGCGGTGATCTCTTGGCGCATCCTTTCGGGAGTCATCTTTTCATCAATAGCGATCAGCCGCAGTTGGCCGATCTTTTCCTCCTGGGTCATCTGATTTATCAGGTGGGTGACAAAGGCATCTTTGTTAGACGATTCCATATCGGCCAGGACCGGCAGACTTGTAAAACCGATCAGGGCACACAGCAGACGTAATCTTTTCATGATTGCCTTCCCTGTGACGCATACCACCTGCTTGCTTTTGAAACGCCACCTTTCCTTGTGTTGAAAATCAGAAGCTGACGTTCAAACATTGCTGCTGACGGGGGCTGAAAGCCACTGAGTTTTCAGGATCCCGCATAGAAATAGCGTAGTCGCTCCGACGCTCCTGCCAGAGAGAAAAAACATAACCGATCAAAAAATGAGTTTGATCCGGGCGCAAAACAACTGTACAAAAACACAGTATATTTTGAATCAGCACTCTCGAGCCCGGAGAACACCATGGCCTCTCTTGCGATGAAAATCACCCTGGAACGTATCGCCCTTTTCCAATTCACCCCCGCGCATTGCGCTCAGGCCCGAGCGATGCTGGGTTGGAGTGTGGAGGAGCTGTCTCGGGAATCCGGGGTTTCGGTTGACGCTATTCAGCGTTTCGAGGCGGAGCGTGATGTGCGGGATGTGACCCGGCTTGCGTTGGCTTACCGGTTTGAATCGGAGGGTTTGGTTTTCTTTCCGGGGTTCGCGCCGGGGAGAGGGATGAATGTGAAGGGGTCTACGCCGAATCCGGTGGGGCGAGGGGATTATGCGATGGTTGAGTGAGGTGTCAGCGAATGAGTGAAGTCGATGGAAACGACAGCTGTTTTTACGAGGCGCTGAACTATCCCCATGCGGGTCAGATGCGGGCCAAATCTGAGTACGTTATGAAGATTGGCATACTCCTCGAAACCGGTCGGCTAAGTAAGACGGAGGCGGCGCAAAAGCTCGGGCTGTCTCAGGAGGAGTGGAATGAAATGCTCCGTGGAGAATTTCGCGATTTGACCGTGGCAAAGATCTCGGAATATCTAAACCTGCTAGAGGATGAACGCAGGTAGTTTAGTGGTGAAACTCGGGCCGCTCACGTGAGTCGGCCCGGCAACACATCATCAAGCGTTCTGAGTCGCGACCTGATCGCCTACATTTTCCAACCCTACCCACCAAGCACTACCACGCTGCGGATACATGACGTTGAACGCCTCGCCCATTTGCGGTGTGGTAATCGACATATTGCGCTCCCAGGCCAATGCCAGAATCCGGTCGAAAGGTTCGTACCAGGCGTGCATCGACAAATCGAAGGTGCCGTTGTGAATCGGCAGTAACCAGCGACCTTTGAGGTCAATGTGCGCTTGCAGGGTTTGCTCCGGCTGCATGTGAACATGCGGCCATTCGACGTTGTAGGCACCGGTTTCCATGAGCGTGAGGTCGAAAGGGCCGTACTGTTCGCCGATGCGTTTGAAGCCGTCGAAGTAGCCGCTGTCGCCGCTGAAGAAGATCCGCGTGTCGCCGTCGATCATCACCCACGAGGCCCACAATGTGCTGTTGCTATCGAACAGACCGCGACCGGAAAAGTGTTGCGATGGCGTGGCGATGAACTGGATGCCGTCAACTTCTGTGCCCTGCCACCAGTCCAGTTGGCGCACTTTGCTGGCGTCGACGCCCCACTTGATCAGGGTGTCGCCCACACCCAGCGGCGTCAGAAAGTACTTGGCCTTGTCCGCCAGTTTGAGCACGGCTTGATAATCGAGGTGGTCGTAGTGATCGTGGGACAGGATCACCGCTTCGATCGGCGGCAACTCTTCGAGGCTGATCGGCGGCTGGTGGAAGCGCTTGGGGCCGGCCCATTGCACCGGTGAGGCGCGCTCGGCGAAGACCGGGTCAGTGATCCAGAATTTGTCCCGCAGTTTCAGCAGTACCGTGGAATGACCGAGGCGGTAAACGCTGTGGTTGGGTGCGGCGATCAACGCTGCCTGAGTCAGGGTTTTCACCGGGACGGATGCGGTCGGGCGGGTGTTACGCGGTTTGTGGAAGATCATGTTCCACATGATGCGCAAGGTTTTGCGAAAGCCTTCGCGCTTTACCTGTGCATGGTTTCGAAAGAGCCCTTCTACCTGACGGGAAGCTTCAGGAGTAGAGGCGTTATCCGATGGGGAAGTTGATGTGGCCATGACTGAATGACTCCAGGAAAACCACATGATTCGCGGTTCTCCGCTTGGGACGATAATGGCCAAGGCACGCACGCATCAGCCGCAGATTCTATTGTTCACTGCGCAGGATTCACAAAACATTACACTGCACAGTGTAGTTTCTAGGTTGCATCAAACCCGATCACAAGTAAACTGCCAAGTGTAGTTCTCACTTCTTCCTGCCGAAGCGTACTTATGACAGCTCCACAGCGCCTCACCGACCGAAAACGCGAAGCCATCATTCAAGCGGCGATTGCCGAATTCCGTGCCAACGGGTTCGACATCACCAGCATGGACAAGATCGCTGCCATCGCCGGCGTATCGAAGCGCACGGTGTACAACCACTTCCCCAGCAAGGAAGAATTGTTCGCCGAAATCCTCAATCAATTATGGGCGCGGGTGACATCAGAACAGGAAACGCCCTACCACCCTGACCTGCCGCTGCGCGATCAGATGCGCCGGATGCTGATGGCGAAATTGCAGATGCTGGGCGATGACAATTTTCTCGACCTGGCGCGAGTGGCCATCGCCGCCACCATCCATTCCCCCGAGCGCGCCCAGAATATGGTCGCCCGAATGGGTGAGCGCGAAGAAGGCCTGACCGTGTGGATCCGCGCCGCTCAGGCCGATGGCCGATTGAAACCGGTCGCCCCCGAATTCGCTGCACAACAGATTCAGGGAATGCTCAAATCCTTTGCGTTCTGGCCACAGATTTCCATGGGCCTGCCCGGCCTGTCAGCCGAGATGCAGACCACGGTGGTGGAGTCGGCGCTGGACATGTTTCTGGCCTGCTATCAGCTGCAATAAATGACAATGTCCGCCGCTTTAGCAGTGATCGGTAGCGCGGAAAATGACCAAGGCCCACCGAACGCATCGAAAGCCTGACCTCGGAAATGCATCAGCACTTCGTGCGCAAGATCAGCCGAAGGTTTAGCGCTCGCTCACGGCAATCGAAGCGCCCGCCCCAACTCATCGAACAACGTCACCACCGAGCGCAAGGCGCGGCAGTCCGGGCGGGTCAGCAACCAGAGCGCCGTGTCGTAACCGTGTAGCGGCTCGCTCAACGGTTGCAGCCCTTCACCGATGAGGAAGTCCGGTAATGCCGCGACACCGAGCCCGGCCCGTACCAGTTCAGTCACCGACAACATGCTGTTGCAGCGATAACCCGGTGTGACGCCGGGCAACTGCTGACGGCGCCACACGACGGTGGGGTGATCGGGGAGGAAATCGTCCGGCGCAATCCAGGTCAGCGAAGCCAAGTCTTCGGAGTCGACCGATTTCAGATATGCCTCACTGGCACAAACTCGATACGACACCTCCGCCAATCGCCGGCCAACCAAGTGCTCGGGCGGTGTGCGGGTCAGGCGCAAGGCGATATCCGCATCCCGGCGGCTGAGGTTGGCGAAGTCGTTGGAGGTACTCAACTCGATGGTCAGCGCCGGGTAACCGGGCATGAACTTCGCCAACGCCGGCAGCAGCAAGCCTTGCAAGACCGAATCGGTGCAGGTCAGGCGCACCGTACCGCTGATGACTTCACCGCCCTGCTCCACGCCAATGCGCGCCGCCTCCAGCGCCTGTTCGGCCCGTTCAGCCCGTTCAGCCTGCTCGGCCAGGGTTTGCGCCAAGGTGGTGGGCAAGTAGCCGGCGCGGCTTTTTTCGAACAGTTGCTGGCCCAGCGCGGCTTCCAGTCGGCGCACGGCGCGAAATACTGTCGAGACGTCGACCTTCAACAGCGTCGACGCCCGGGCCAGAGAGCCGCCGCGCACCAGTGCGAGGATCAGGGACAGGTCGGGGTAGTCCAGTCGATAGTGCGTTGATGCATTGATCAATTGGGATACCGCCAATATTGAGTGCGTGAACGCCAATCTATAGTGGGTGCCAGGAATCAACAAGCGTGGAGCGCACTCATGGAAACCCGCCCAATCCGCATCGCCCTGATCGGCGATTACGATCCGCAAGTCACCGCTCACCAGGCCATCCCCATCGCTCTCGGCATGGCCGCTGAACATGCGAACACAGACGTGCAGTTCCAATGGTTGGCCACCGACCGCATCAGCGCCGATGCGCCATTGGCGGGCTTCGACGGTTTCTGGTGCGTGCCCGCCAGCCCTTACCGCGATAGGGACGGTGCGTTGCGGGCGATTCGTTTTGCCCGTGAACAGCAGCGACCCTTCCTTGGCACCTGTGGCGGTTTTCAACACGCCGTACTCGAATACGCCCGAAATGTTCTGGGCTGGGACGATGCCGAACATGGTGAAACATCGCCGGATGCGGCGCGAGCGCTGATCACGCCACTGACCTGTTCGCTGGTGGAGGCCGTCGACAGCATTCATCTGGTTGAAGGCTCGTTGATCGCGCAGGCGTACGAAAGCACTGAGATTGTCGAGGGATATCGCTGCCGCTACGGCGTTAATCCAGCATTCGAACGTGAGTTATTGACCCAACAGCTGTGCGCCGTTGGACACGATTCAACCGGCGACTTGCGGGCGGTGGAACTCAAAGGTCATCCGTTCTTCGTCGCGACGCTGTTCCAACCTGAACGCGCAGCACTCAAGGGCAAGCTGCCGCCGCTGGTCCGTGCATTGATCGCAGCCTGCAAGAGGCAGAAGTCATGATCGTCAAGACTCCGCCAGCGCCCTACTACGCGGTGATTTTTACCTCCCTGCGCACTGACGGTGATCACGGTTACGAGCAGGCCGCCACGCGCATGGTCGAACTGGCCCGTGAGCAACCCGGTTTCCTGGGTGTGGAATCGGCTCGGGGTGAGGACGGGCTCGGGATTACGGTCTCCTACTGGGCCAGCGAAGCGGCGATTCTGGCGTGGAAACATCATCCCGAGCACAGTGAGATTCGCGAACGCGGGCGCTCGACCTGGTATTCGTCTTTTCATACGCGGGTGTGCAAGGTTGAGCGGGCGTATCGGTTTGATCAGTGACCATTTGGCGCTCTGAAGAACGCCGACGCAGTCACCGCAAAACTCAGCTCTGCACGAGACTGCGAACCGCCGAAATCTCCGGCACTTCCCGCCGATTCATGTACACCCGCAACGGCTCGGTGATGTTGATCCGATCATCGATGTTCTGATCCAGCAGCAACTGAATCAACTCACGCTTGAGCGTCATGGCCTGCGCGGTACCTGAGGCCCAGACGAATTCGCTGGTGGGAATAATGCCGTCGTCAGCCACGTCCATGCCGAAAGAGTCTTCGCTGAAACGAACAATGTACTGGCCGGTCTTGCGATTGAGGCCGACGAAGCCTTTGAGTTGGTCGGCGGCCTGGCAGATGAGCTCGGAAGTGATGCGCATGATAAACCTCACAGAAGGTCGCAAAGGACCGGTGATCGATGGTTTACACGCAGGGCAAGCGAATGGGCGTTCCCTCTGTCGGGGTAACTGCCGGGGCCAAGAGTACTGCAAAGAAGCGCACAAAAGCGCTGAAAAAATCTGCTTTAAACACGTTTATGTCGGTCTGGCGATAGCGCAAGCGGCGCTCAGTTGTTAAAAGATACGTCTTTGAAAATCTGCGAAAGGACCTCGACCATGCCTGTTACCTTCACCAAGAGCGCCCTGTTGCTGAGTCTGATGCTGGGCCTCGGCCAGGCACAGGCCGCCAGCGAGCCAAGCCCCACCGCACTGGCAACCCGCACGGGCATCCCGCATCCGGCCGTGATCGCCCACCGTGGCGCGTCGTTCGATGCACCGGAATCCACCGCCGCCGCCTACAAACTGGCCCGCGATCTGGGTGCCGACTACCTGGAAATGGACGTGCAACGCAGCAAGGATGGCGTGCTGTTCGCCCTGCACGATGACAACCTGCAACGCACCACCGACGTCGCCAGTAAATTCCCTGAGCGCAAGGACCGCCCGGCCAACGAGTTCACTATCGCCGAGCTGAAAACCCTCGATGCCGGGAGCTGGTTCAACGCTGCCTACCCGGATCGCGCGCGTCCTGCGTACGTCGGTCTGAAAGTTCTGACCCTCGACGAAATCATCGACATTGCCCAAGGCAATCCGCTGCACAAGCCCGGTCTGTACATCGAAACCAAAGAACCGAAGCAGTTTCCCGGGATCGAGCGCGACCTCAAGGAAAAACTCCAGGATCGCGGTTGGTTGAGCCCGGCCGGCTCGAAACTGGCGAAGAGCGATCTGGCGGTTGGCCAGGGCAAAGGTAAAGTCGTGCTGCAAACCTTCGAGAAGAGCAGCCTCGAACTGCTCGAGAAGGAAATGCCGAAAGTGCCGAAAATCCTCCTGCTGTGGGTCGGTGAAGGCAGTATTGAACCGAAATCCAAGGTGACGTTTGCCGAGTCCGGCGACAAGGACAAAGCCACTTACTACGCCAAACAGCAACCGAAAGACAAAGCCGAATTCCAGCAATGGGTCGAGTACGCCAAAGCCCAGGGCGCGATCGGCACCGGCCCTTCTGCCGCGCTGACCAAGGGTGGTGATCAGAGTTACTCGGACCTGGTGCAACCCTGGATGAACCAATACACCCACGATCAGGGCTTGTTGGTGCACGTGTACACCATCGACGATGCCGTGGATTACCAGAAAGTCATGGACGCCGGCGTCGACGGCATCTTCACCAACCGCGCCAGCGAACTGCTCAAGTTCTACAAGCGCCCGGCGGCGGCCAGTGTTGCGCAGTTGTTGCAGAACAACGGGTACTGATGAACGAGGGAACGATCTTCACTCAGTCGCGTTCGGAGAATTAAGGGTGGATTAAGTTGCGCCGGTTAACCTGATCCCACTTAAACAGATCACCCAAGGATAGAACCTCATGAAAACCCTGACTGCCCTGTTCACTGCCGCTGCCCTGACCCTCACCGCTGGCCTGGCCCAGGCCGATGTTCGCGTCGACCAGATCCCTGAGCTGGTCAAAAGCGGCAAGATCAAGCCATTGGAAGAAATGAACCAGGCTGCTCTGAAGTTGCATCCAGGTGCGACCATCACCGACACGGATCTGGATAACCATTTCAACAACTATGAATACGAAGTCGAACTGAAAACCGCTGACGGAAAAGAGTGGGACGTGGATTTTGATGCCGCCACCGGTAAAGTCCTGAGCGACAAGCAAGACACCTGATGCACAAACACCAAGCCGCACGATCTTCGGATCGTGCGGCTTTTTTGCACGTCAAATTCAAGCAATCAAATCGCACCAACGCAGCATCAGCCCGCTAGAATCCCACCACACTGTTCATGCAGAGATGGATTGAAATGGGGCAAGCAGCGGCAGCAGACATCGCCACGATCGCTCGGATCAGTGCGGTGCCGGCGATTCTTCAAGTGATCCGTGAACTGACAGGCCTGCGCTTTGCCGCCGTAGCTCGGGTCACCGAAGAGTCGTGGACAGCGTGTGCGGTGCTCGACCAGCTGAATTTCGGTTTGCAGGTCGGCGGTGAGCTGGACCTTGTCACGACCCTGTGCCACGAAATTCGTCAGGCGCATCATTCGGTGGTCATCGACAAGGCCAGTGAAGACCCGCTTTACCGCGATCACCACACCCCTCGCCTCTATCAGTTCGAAAGCTATATCGCCGTGCCGATTTTCCGCACCGACGGACGCTTTTTCGGCACCATCTGCGCCCTTGACCCCAATCCTGCCCCCCTCAAATCCAGCACGATCCAGAGCACCATGGAATCCTTCGCCCGGATGCTGGCGCTGCAGATCGAGGCCGAAGAAAATCTGCAAAAGACCGAAGCAGCGCTGAGGCAGGAACGGGAAACCGCCAAACTACGCGAGCAGTTCATTGCCGTGCTCGGACATGATCTGCGCAACCCCTTGTTCGCCATTAGCGCCGGCGCCGAAATGCTCCTGCGCAAACTACCCGATCCGGCGAATCAGCAACGGGCCCGGCACATCCTCACCAGCGCCGGTCGTGCGACCAAACTGGTCGATGACGTTCTGGATTTCGCTCGCGGCTCTTTGGGCCGTGGCATTCCCGTGAACATTGAACCGTGCCCGGATCTCGAGGATGCATTGCGGCATGTGATTTCAGAGGTTCAGAGCGTCCATCCCGACCGCACCATTCAATCGTCCATCGGTGACCTGCGCAGCGTTCATTGCGATCGCGAGCGGGTCGCGCAGTTACTCTCCAATCTGGTGGCGAACGCGGTTGCTCATGGCGATCCCGACGGCTCGATCGATATCAGCGCGCAGATCAATGAAGGACAGTTTGTGCTGAGCGTGAAAAATCAGGGGCTGATTGCCGAGGATGCGCTGCCCCATCTGTTCCGGCCCTACTCGCGACCGGCCAGCGGAACACCGCAGGCCGGCCTCGGGTTGGGGTTGTACATTGCCAGTCAGATTGCGCAGTCCCATGGGGGGAAACTGGACGTGGTATCGACCGAGCAACAGGGCACGACGTTTACCTTCAGTCTTCCAGCACGGAGTTAAGCGGTCGTACTGACCAAGGAACCGAAAGTAGATTACCGTGGTCATCGACATCGACACTGCGGACTTGAGATCGACTGTGTACCGACTCGGTAAGCAAACCGGTACACAGCCCTTCCCGTTACGCGCTTAAGCGCGCCGTCACTTCATTCAACTGCCCCGACAACCCGTGCAGGTTGTGGCTGGCCGCTTCCGTGCGCTGCACATTGTCCAGATTGGTGCTGGCGATGCTGGTGATTTCGGTGAGGTTGCGCGAGATGTCTTCGGCCACCGAGGTCTGCTCTTCGGCGGCGGTGGCGATCTGGCGGTTCATGTCGCGGATGGCTTCCACGGCAAGGGTGATGCGCTCCAGCATGGCGCCGGCCTGAGTCACTTGCTCGACACTTTCCTCACTGCGCGACTGACCGCTTTCAATTGCCTGAGCGGCGTTCACCGCACCGGTCTGCACCGTTTGAATGATCTGGTTGATCTCGATGATCGACGCCGCCGTGCGCTGAGCCAGGCTGCGGACTTCATCGGCCACCACGGCGAAACCGCGCCCTGCTTCGCCGGCACGGGCCGCTTCAATGGCTGCGTTGAGCGCCAGCAGATTGGTCTGCTCGGCGATGCCGCGAATCACTTCCAGCACCTTGCCGATGCGCCCGCTGTCAGTTTCCAGACGACGGATGACCGTGGCGGTATTGGCAATTTCGCTGCGCATTTGGGTGATGGTGTGAATGGTGCCCTGCATGACCTTTTCGCCCTGCTGGGCGGACTGGTCGGCATCGTCGGCGGCACGTGCCGCATCGGCAGCGTGGCGTGCGACTTCTTGCGCGGTAGCGGACATTTCGGTCATCGCCGTGGCCACCTGATCGGTGCGGTTGAACTGCTCGTTAGTGCCGCTGGCCATCAGGGTGGCGATGGAATTCAGCTCACCGCTGGCGCTGTCCAGATCCGAGGCGCTGCGCTGCAAACGGTTGAAGGTTTCGGCAAGAAAATCGCGCAGGGTATTGGCGGCCATCGCCAGTTTGCCCAGTTCGTCCTGACGGGAACTGGCCACGCGTTCGGCGAAACGACCCTGACTGAGTTGCGCCACGTACTCGATCAGTTTGCGAATCGGTTCCACCAGGTTGCGGTTGACCAGCCACAGGCTAAATAACCCGATCAATAGACCCGAGGCGAGCATCACAATGATCCCCAGCAACACGGTGCGGTCAGCGTCGGCGCTGATCAGCCTCGATTGCTCGGCACCCTGCTTGCGCAATTCGCTGACCAACTCACTCATCTGATCGCTGGTCGCGCGGTCCACACCTTTGACCGCCGTGTCGCCAACCGTTGGGTTGGCGCCTGCCGCCACGTAGGCGTCACGGCCCTTCTGATAGGCCGCGCCCAACAGGCGATGTTCGTCCCTCAGGCGTTCGATGCGAGTCTTGAGTGACGGCTGGATACCCTTCTGCCCGGCCAGTTCACCGAGGATGCCCTGCACATCGCGCTGACGGTCTTCGAATTGCTTCCAGTATTTGTCCAGATCCGCAGGCTGCTTGCCGCGTAGCAGGACGTTTTTCCACTCCTGAACCTGAACCTTGAATTGCAGGTTGGCTTCATCGATCAATTGCGAGGTATGCAGCGGGCCTTCGATCAGATTCGCGTAGTTCTGAACACCGCTGGACAGAAAGTGAAAGCAGGCCAGGGCAATCAGCAACATGGCCAACAGGCTGCCGCTCAACAAGGCAAGGATTTGTGCTCTCAGGGATTTTTGCAAAAACATCGAGTGATCTCATGACAGGGATAAGGCACGCCCGGCAGGCGTGCAAGGTGTCCGGACATCCCTGTCAGCGACGCTGGCCCAAGACCGCACCGCGAAGTTCAACATCAACATCATCGGCGTGCCAGAGCCTTTCTTTAACGCTTCCGACCACCGGTAGAGTGAATTTTCAGCGCCACTAGACTGTCACAAGGCGGTCAAAAATCCTTGCAATGATGCGGCTCAAGTGAACCTGTGAAACCCGCGACAGGCGCCTCCTCACAGTGAGACCTCATGAACCACAGCATCGACCAAAGTCATCGCGACACGGACCTGTTCGGTCTGCTGTACGGTTTCAGTTTTCGCCCCGGCGAGCGCGGCCGCGAGCTCGATTCGGCCAAGGCGTTGCAATGCCTGCAACAGCCCGGCGACAGCGACGAATTTCTCTGGTTGCACCTGAACCTCGCCCACGCCGCCTGCGAGCGCTGGATGAAGAGCCATCTGGAGTTGCCGGACGAGTTTTTCGAAGCGCTGCATGAGGGTTCACGTTCGACGCGCATCGAGCATGTGGATTCGGCGTTGCTGGCGGTGGTCAACGACGTGGTGTTCAACCTCAGCAGCATGGTTTCCTCGGATGTCTCGACGCTGTGGGTCTGCGCCCGCAGTCGTCTGATCATCAGCGCACGCCTGCAACCGCTGCACTCGGTGGACAAGCTGCGTTCCTCGGTGAAGGCCGGTGAATATTTTCGCTCGCCGCTGGAATTGCTGGTGCATCTACTGCGCGATCAGGGCGAAGTGCTGACCCAGATCGTGCGCAAGACCAGCCTCAGCGTCGATCAGATCGAAGATGAGTTGCTTTCCTCGCGGCTGTCGACCAACCGGGCTGAGCTGGGTGCCAATCGTCGAGTGCTGGTGCGTCTGCAACGCTTGTTGGCGCTGGAACCGGGCTCATTGCTGCGCCTGCTCAATCGCCCACCGCAATGGTTGCAGAAGGAAGACGTCAAGGAGCTGCGCAAGTCCACCGAGGAGTTCGCGCTGATCATCAACGACCTCACGGCTTTGGGCGAGCGGATCAAACTGTTGCAGGAAGAAATCGCCGCCAACCTCAACGAACAGAGCAACCGCACGCTGTTCACCCTGACCGTGGTGACGGTGCTGGCGTTACCGATCAACATCATCGCCGGGTTCTTTGGCATGAACGTCGGAGGGGTGCCGCTTTCCGGCGACCCGGAAGGGTTCTGGATTCTGGTGGCGTTGGTCGCGACGTTTACCGTGATCGCCGGGCGTTGGGCGTTTCGCAAGCGCCAGGATTATTAAGATCAAAAGATCGCAACCTCGTTTCACTCGACAGCTCCTACATTGGAATGCGATCCCTGTAGGAGCTGTCGAGTGAAACGAGGCTGCGATCTTTGCTTTTAAGCTTCGTAAGACTGACGCATGACAAACCGCTCCCGTACCACGTCATACGCCCAGTGGTAGACGTAGGTGTACGGCAGGAAAAACAGCAACACGCCGATATCCAGCACGAACGCTTGCCACAGGCTGACCTTCAGCCACCAGGCAATCAACGGCACACCCACCGCGACCAGACCGCCTTCGAACAACAGCGCATGGACAACACGTACCCACGCGTTGTGCACGAGGTTGTAGTGTTTGAGCGCACGGTCGAACAATCCGTTGAAGACCACGTTCCAGGCCAGGGCAAGTGCCGCGATAGCCATGGTCACGACGCCCATATCGAGCATCGGCTTGTCCATGATCCAGGCCAGCAACGGGGTACAGATCAGGATGGCCAGCAATTCGAAACCGACGGCCTGGAAAATACGTTCAGTGATGGATTTGTTGGCGCTCATGGCCAGACTCCTCTGAGTGACTGTGGTTGCCATGATCCTTCTTCACACCGATACTTCATAACCAATAACCATCGATCAAGGCGATAGTTCATGGCCTCTCAAGAAGTGTTGCAGGCCTTCGTTCAGGCAGCGACTCAAGGCTCGTTTTCCGCCGCGGCGCGCAAATTGGGCCGCAGTCAGTCGACCATCAGCGCCGCCGTGGCCAGCCTTGAAATCGACTTGAACCTGACACTGTTCGACCGCAGCAGCCGCAAACCGAGCCTGACCCCGGCCGGGCACGTGATGCTGCAACGGGCCGAGGAAATCCTGGCCGCCACCAGCCGACTGGAAATGACCGCCAGCCAACTGTCCCAAGGGGTCGAGCCAAAACTGACCGTGGCGATTTCCGACACGTATCAGTCCGACCGATTCGAAGCGGCGCTCAGCGCCTTCGAGCAGCGTTATCCGGACCTGGAACTTGAATGCCTGATCGCCGAATGCGATGACTTGGTGGCATTGGTACAACGGGGTCGGGCGCATGTGGCCTTCGCCGAAAAACAAGACAGTTACCCGCCGGACCTGGTCAGTTCGACCGTGGAAGAACGGACCGAGATTGCCCTGTTCGTGTCCCGCGAGCATCCGTTGGCGGCGCTGAACCACATCGATCAAGACGTGTTGCAACAACACCGGGAGCTGCGTCTGGCGACGATCGTCAATCCGTATGAAAGCCGTGCGAAGGGACGCGTCTGGTCGGCGCCGAGTTATCTGATGCTGCTGGAAATGGCCCAGGGCGGATTCGGCTGGGCGCCGTTGCCGCGGTGGCTGGTGGAGCGGTTCGGGCCAGGGACGTTGCAGGAACTGGACGTGCGCGGCTGGCCAAAACCGGTGTTCGTCGATGCACTGTGGTCGCGGCTGCATCCGCCAGGGCCGGCGGGGAGTTGGTTGTTAGGCAAAATGCTGGAATAGCGGCGCTTGAGGGCCACCCCTCACCCCAGCCCTCTCCCCACGGGGGAGAGGGGGGAAAGGGAGCAGATCTCGGTGCTTTTCAAATTCTGAGTTCAACTCAATTTCCCCGGTCGCAGAATATCTAAATATCGACTCGGTCAGTTCCCTCGCCCCTCTGGGGAGAGGGTTAGGGTGAGGGGTCGATCCAACTCCCGCAACCGGGCCTCGATAAACCGCCGCTCCGGCACTTGCTGCGTCAACTCCAACGCCCGCTCATAAGCCGTCCGCGCCTCCTCAACCCTTCCCAACTGTCGACAAAACTCCGCCCGCGCCGCGTGCGCCAAGTGGTAATCCAGCAACTCACCCCGCGCCAGAATCCCTTCAATCAACTTCAGCCCCGCCAGCGGTCCATCCCGCTTGGAGATCGCCGCCGCACGGTTCAGTTCGATCACTGGCGAAGGCGCCGCCCGCAACAGCACGTCATACAGACCCACAATCTCCAGCCAGTCCGTTTCCGCCGCCGTGGGCGCTTCGGCATGCGACGCCGCAATCGCCGCTTGCAGGCAGTAAGGCCCGAAGCGCCGGGTTGTCAGTGCACGCTCCACCAGTGCGCAACCTTCAGCAATCATCTCGGCGTCCCACAACGAACGGTCCTGCTCATCCAGCACGATCAACTCTCCGCTCGCCGACGTCCGGGCCGGGCGTCGGGACTCGTGCAACAGCATCAGCGCCAGCAGCCCCATCACCTCGGGTTCGGGCAGCAGTTCCATCAACAAACGACCGAGCCGAATCGCCTCGCGGGTCAAATCCTCACGGGTCAGTTCCGCGCCCATGGATGCGGAATAGCCTTCGTTGAACACCAGGTAAATCACCCGCAGCACGCTGTCCAGGCGCTCGGGCAACTCCGCCAGGGTCGGCACCTGATAAGGAATTTTCGCGTCACGGATTTTCGCCTTCGCACGTACGATGCGCTGGGCGATAGTCGCTGGCGACGACAGGAACGCCCGGGCGATTTCTTCCGTGGTCAGGTCGCAGACTTCCCGAAGCGTCAACGGCACCTGGGCGTCCGCCGCAAGTGCCGGGTGGCAACAGGTGAAGATCAGGCGCAGGCGATCGTCTTCCACGTCTTCATCACTCCAGTCGGCCTGCTCCAGCGACTCCAGTTGAGCGATCAACATCGGTTGCGACGCGATGAAGCGTGCGCGCCGCCGCAACACATCAATGGCCTTGAAGCGCCCCGTGGACACGAGCCAGGTACGCGGATTGTCCGGCACGCCGTCACGCTGCCAGCGCTCGACCGCGACGAAAAACGCCTCGTGCAAGGCTTCTTCGGCGAGGTCGAAATCGCCGAGCAAACGGATCAGGGTCGCCAGAATCCGCCGTGACTCTTCGCGATAAACCTGCTCGACCTGCGCCCGTACCGACTCGACAGACATCAGGCGCCGGAATTCAACTGGCGAACGGGACGCACCTCGACACAGCCGACCCGGGCCGCCGGGATGTTGCCGGCGACCTGGATGGCTTCATTGAGGTCTTTGGCATCGATCAGGTAAAAGCCAGCCAATTGCTCCTTGGTTTCGGCGAACGGGCCGTCGGTGATCGACATCTTCCCGTTGCGCATCCGCACCGTGGTCGCGGTCTGCACCGATTCCAGCGCCTCGGCGGCGACCATTCGGCCGCTGCCCTGGATCGCCTCAGCATAGGCCATGCATTCAGCGTCATTCGGGCTTTCGGGCAGCGAGTGCAACTCGTGCTCGTTGCTGTAGACCAGGCATAAATACTTCATGGGGCTCTCCTGAATCGAACGGATCAACTATGGCTGCTGATTGACGCTTACGCGACATTCCCGACGAATCGGCCTGACGTTCAGGGTTCCAGGTTGAACAGCACCGTGCCGCTCATCATGTCGAACGGGGCCGACCAGTGTTCGTGGACGATGCGCCATTGCCCATCGTCGCGCCGATAGCAGGCGGTCACGCGCATCCAGCAGGCCTGGGTCTCGCCCTTCTCGTTGGTGCCGCCGCAATGGGCCAGCCAATGGGCGAAGGCGATGTGCTCGTCTGCCACGATGTTCATATGGTCGAAGTCGAACTTGTGCGCGCCCTGGCACATTTCCATGCATTCCTGCCAATGCGCGCGGTAGGCAGCCTTGCCCCGAAATTGCAGGGCCTTGACCGCGTCGTAGGAGACGATGTCCTCGGCATACAGGGGCATGAGTTTCTCGACATCCTTGGCGATGACCGCCTGACGATAGGTATCGATCAGGGTCTGGATTTCGTGGGTAGCGTTCATGGTGTTTCTCCGTGGTTTTTGTTGTGAAGACACCCTTAGTCGTCTGGTGAAAAGCCAAATCGACAGTCCAAATAAAAATAATCCATGGACGCAAACTCGTTAGAATCCGAAACACATTTTGTTGGAAAAAGGACACTCCAGTGACAGCCCGACTCGTGCCTTACGACAGCCTGAACGCGCTTCAGCGCCAGCAGGTCGAGGCCATTGAAGTTCACAAAGAACAAATCAGGTTCTCCGGCGACATTCACGGTGCGTTGCACACCTTGCTGTCCAAACCCGGCCCCGGCGTCAAAGGATTTGCGCTACTGGTCGAGGAGGTTCCCGTGGCCTTTCTGCTGCTCAAGCGCCCGCCCGTGCTGCCGGCGTGGGCCAATGAACACAGCGCGACCCTTCACGCACTGCAAGTCGATCAACGGGCTCAGGGCAAAGGCTATGGCAAGGCCTGTCTGCAAGCCCTGCCCGACGTGGCCCGTCAGGCGTTTCCGGAGATAAAGGGGCTGGAATTGTCAGTGGATGCGGATAACGCATCGGCCATCGCGCTTTACGCAAAATTCGGCTGGGTCGACAGCGGCGAAGCCTACAGGGGCCGGATCGGTTACGAACGGCGCATGGGTCTGATTTTGTGAGGTGGTTATGCTCAACAGCATCGAAGAACTGGAAGCCCTCTACGGCCAGCCCCACGATCGCGCCGTGCGCAAGCAAATCCCTTTTTTGAACGAGGATTATCAGGCGATGGTCCGCGCCTCGCCGCTGGTGATCGTCAGCTCGGTGGGGCCTGACGGGATGGACGGTTCGCCGCGGGGCGACACGCCGGGTTTCGTGCGGATCATTGATGAACGCACCCTGGCGATCCCGGATCGGCCGGGCAACAACCGCATCGACACGCTGCGTAACGTCGTACTCGACTCGCGGGTATCGCTGCTGTTCATCATTCCCGGGATTGGCGAAACGTTGCGGGTTAACGGCACGGCAAAGATCAGCGCCGAACCTGGGTTGCTGGAGAGCTTTGCGGTCAATGGCAAACCGGCGCGCACGGTGATGCTGGTGACGGTCGAAGCGGCGTACTTCCACTGCTCCAAAGCCATCGTTCGTTCGGATTTATGGAACCCGCAAAAGCACCTCGAACGCTCGGCGCTGCCGACGGCGGGTGCCTTTCACAAGCGGTTGAACGATGGGCAGTTCGATGCCGAGACGTATGACCGGGAAGCGCCGGTCAGGGTGCGCGATAGCCTCTACTGATCAAACACGAAAAAAGGGTTGCCTGGAGGCAACCCTTTTGGGATTTGGCTAGCTGTTAGAGGAGAAGACAGTAATCGAGCAACTGTTTCTCGATACTTTGACGCTGGCCGATAACCAAAGCGACCACTACAAGGTTTTCACTCGGGAACACCTCATACAAGACCCGCTGCCCCATGGGCAAGTACTCACGAAAATGAGTGACCCCAAGCGACGCTGCTTCCTGACAAACACCGTAAACATGGGCCTGACTGCTCAGAACTGTAACGATCTGCATCACCAACTGATCAACCATCTCTGCCGCTTTTTTTCGACCGCATTGCTGCGTGAGATGGTGCTCCAGCGAAATAACCCCATGCTCCGCAGCCGTCGCAAACTCTACCCTGAAGGCCTCAGGCATCGTTATCGTCTTGCTGCAATTGACGCCGCTGCTCCAGTCTGGCCAGCAAAGTGTCGGCAGAAATCAGTTTCCCCTGCTCTTTGTCGCGAGAGGAGAACGATAGAAGTTTGATCAGCGCGATGGCCTCGTCTCGCCGCTTACGCTCCTCGTAGGATTCGATCACATAAGCCGGAACGCCATTCTGAGTGACGAGCATCGGCTCAGAAAGATCCAGCGCTGCCGCATTCTTTTTAACAAAACTGATAGTTTCAACTCGCATCATTCATTCCTCTGCTCACCACCCGAACAGGATGGCCAATGCAACAAGGTCTGAATTTAGGCCATTAAAAAACTTATCTCAAGAATTCATTTGCTCTTTTCCCAACTCCAACACCATCTCATGCCACGCCATCCCGCCATGGTCAGACGCTGAAGGCTTGATGTAGGCAAACCCGAACCCGGCATACAGCGGAATGTGCCGCTCCTTGCACATCAGATGGATGCTGGTCTTGCCCAACGCGCGCATCCGCTCGATGAATTCGCCCATCAACCGTTTCGCCAGCCCCTGCCCCTGAAAATCCGGGTGCACCACCACCGACATGATGACCACGTGCGGGCCGGCCGGGTCGTGGCCGATCAGTTCCTTGAACGCCTCGTCCGACATTTCTACCTGAAACGCCGCACCGGAATTGATGAAACCGGCTACAACGCCATCGACTTCGGCCACGATGAAACCTTCGGGCCAAGTGGCAATGCGCGTGGCGATTTTTTCGCGGGTGGCGGCTTCGTCGCCTTCGTAGGCAACGGTTTCGATGGCGTAACAGCTGTCCAGATCAGTAGGCAGGGCGTTTCGGATGACAGGGTTCGACGAGTTCATGGCGCAGCGCAGACCTTGGGGCAAGTGAGATGACAGGATAACGCTCGCCGATTCTAGCAATACTTGCTTGCCCTCGAACGCCCGATACCCACCCCTCGTATGAAGTGCATAGGGTTCAAGGACGGCGCCGTAAAGCTTTCATATAACCGCTACCCAAGGCCCCGGGTTCGTATTATCTATCTGTGTCTCGACGATTGATGACGCCCAGCCACGGCAGGTTGAGCGCTCCTCATCCCCCCCCCAGGACTTTGATCATGAGCTCGACTCAAATCGGCCTACTCGTGTTGTTCAGCATTACCTCGTTCGGTTTCATCACGCTGTACATCGATTTCCTGCACGAACGCCGGATCAAGAAAGACAAGTGAGCGACACACGGCCAGGCGCTGCGACCAGCGTTCGCCGTGCTTTACAGCCCCACCAAGCGATATCCCACCTGCAATTCGGTGATGAAATGCTGCGGCTGGGCCGCATCGGCCTCCAGTTTTTGCCGCAAGTGCGCCATGTGCACCCGCAGATAGTGAGCACGATCGACGTAATCCAGGCCCCACACTTCCAACAGTAGCTGGCGATGGGTCATGACCCGGCTTTGTCCGCGAATCAGCGCGCAAAGCAAGCGATACTCGATGGGAGTTAGATGGACCGGTTGGTTTTCGCGCCGGACCTCGTGCGTGGCCATGTCCACCTCGATCATGCCGAATGTCACCTTGCTGGTGACCGCGGCGGTGCCGTTTTGCACATGCCGACGCAACTGGGCGCGGATACGCGCGAGTAACTCGGGCACGCCGAAGGGCTTGACCAGATAATCGTCCGCCCCCGCATCCAGTGCCGCCACTTTTTCCTCTTCACGATCACGGGCCGACAGCACCAGAATCGGCACCGTCATCCAGCCCCGCAACTCACTGATCAATTGTTTGCCGTCACCGTCGGGCAAGCCCAGATCGACAATCACCAGATCCGGTTGACGGCTGGCGGCGTGGATCAGGGCGCGTTTGACGTTGTCGGCCTCGAACACCTGAAAACCTTCGTCCTGCAGCGCGATACCGATGAAACGGCGGATGTTGGCCTCGTCCTCGACAATGAGGATGCGTGCACTGGTCGTCATAGCGATTCCATGGAAGGCGGATGACCCGCCGGTAAAGTGATGACAAAGCGGATGCCCGAGATGGCCTGAGGCTGAGCCTCGATCGTTGCGCCATGGGCCTGGACAATCCGTTTTGCCAACGCCAGCCCAAGGCCGATGCCGGCAACGGCCGACTCCTGCTGACCCCGGGTGAACGGTTCGAACAAACTCTGAGGCGTGCTGCCCTGAGGACAACCGGGACCGGCGTCGATCACCTCCAACACAATGCTGTCCTCCTCTTGCCGGGCCACAACCTGTACCAGCGTTCCGGCCGGGGTGTACTTGGCGGCGTTGTCCAGCAGGTTGACCAGCACGCGCTCGATCAACAGCGCATCGACTTCCACCAACGGCAACAGTGGCGACAGGGCGGTGCGCACCACATGCCGCGCCAATGGCTCGCGCAGTTGACGCAAAGCACTGCCGACAATTTCCTCCAGTGAGTGCCATTGCCGGTTGAGGCGCACACCGCGTTCCTGCATTCGGGCCATGTCCAACAGGTTTTCGATCAACCGCTGCATGGAGCTGGCCTGATCGCGAATACCGCCCAGCAACTGGGTCAGCGGTCCGGGCGGCGCATGGGGCGCTGCTGCGTCTGCCGCGCCGATTATGGTGGTCAGCGGCGTGCGCAGGTCATGAGAGATCGCAGCCAGCAGGGTATTGCGCATGCGCTCGCCCTCCATCTGCACCAGGGTGCTTTGCGCCACTTCGACGAAATGCACCCGTTCCAGCGCTATCGCCAGTTGGCTCATGCAGGCCTCGAGCAAGCGCTGCTCTTCAGGCCCGTTCAACCGCTCGGGCTCAGCCAGCGCGAGCACCAACACTCCGCGCACGCGCATTGGCGCCTTCAACGGCAAATACCGGCCCTGAGCGGCGGCCAGCGTATCGGTGCCCTGGCCGGCGGGTTGGCCATGGTCGTAAACCCATTGAGCAATGTTTTCATCGATCGCAAATGCACCCGCGCCACAAGCGTGGACACTGTCGGCGGCGTCCGGCAGTGTCAGCCCGACCCGCGCTTCAAATACGCCGCTGAAGGTGCGCAGCGCCACCTCCGTGATCTGCTCCACCGTCAGTGCCGCCGACAAGTCGCGAGCCAACCTGGCCAACGAAGTCGCGCGCCGTTCACGGCTGGCAGCGGTGCGGGCTTCGTGACGCAAGCGTGCCGTGAGCTGCCCGGTGATCAACGCAATACCCAGCATCAGGGCGAAGGTAAAGAAGTACTGGGTGTCGTTGACCGTAAACGACCAGCGTGGCTGGACGAAGAAGAAATCAAAACACAGCACCGCCAGCATCGCCGCCCAGACACCCGGCCCTCGCCCAAAGCGCAGGGCGACCAGCACCACCGTGAGCAAAAACAGCATGACCACGTTGGCCAGGTCAAACACCTGCAACAGCAACGCGGCCACCGCCGTGGCGGCAAAACAGGCCAGGCTGGCCCACAGATAAGCCGGAACCCTGCTGGGCGGAAGCGCTGTATCTGTATTCACCGCCACCGCAACCACGATAGGCAGTGGGCCATGGGCGATGACAATCTGATCGATCTCGGGATGGCGACGGCTGATGCGGTCACTGACCGACTGGTGCCAAAACTGCCAGACCTTGCGCGGGTAATGCCCGAGCACCAGCCGGTTGGCGTTGTGCTCACGAGCAAACGCCACCAAAGCCTCGGCCACGTCCATGCCCGAGAGCGTGGCAGTGTCGGCACCGAATTCGGCGGCCAGTGCCAAGGTCTTCATGGCGGCGGCATAGCGGTGCGCACCCGCGCCACGTCGCTGCACCGAAGGCACATGAACGACAATCCAGTCCGCCTCAAGTTTTTGTGCCAGACGCGCCGCTTCACGAACCAGACGTTCATCCGAAGGGTGCCCTGCCACGCCAACCAGTAAACGCTCGCGCGCGGGCCAAAGGGAATTGATGGATCGCTCGCGGCGATAGTCGCGCATCTGTGCATCGACGCGATCAGCGGTACGCCGCAACGCCAGCTCGCGCAAGGCCAGCAGGTTGCCCTTGCGAAAGAAATGCCGGGACGCGCGCTCGGCCTGGGGCGGCAGGTAGACCTTGCCTTCCTTGAGACGGCGCAGCAGGTCATCGGGTGGCAGGTCGATCACCACCACTTCATGGGCACCGTCGAACAGATGGTCGGGCACGGTCTCGCGCACCCGGATGCCGATGATCCCGCTGACGATATCGTTGAGACTTTCCAGGTGCTGGACATTGAGGGTGGTCCAGACGTCGATGCCGGCGCGCAGCAGTTCTTCGACATCCTGCCAGCGCTTGGGGTGACGCGAACCGGGAACATTGCTGTGGGCCAGTTCATCCACCAGCAGCACCGCCGGACGCCGCGCCAGCGCGGCATCCAGATCGAACTCGCTGAGGGCACACTCGCGATGCATCACGTTATAACGCGGCAGCAATTCCAGGCCAGCGAGCAGTTCGGCGGTTTCCCGGCGGCCATGGGTTTCTATCACGCCAGCCACCAGGTCACGGCCCTGGGTCACTTCGCGTTGGGCCGCGGTGAGCATCGCGCAGGTTTTCCCCACCCCGGCGTTGGAACCGAAATAGATGCGCAGTTTCCCACGCAGGGCGGCCTGTTCGTCCTGTTTCAGCTTCTCCAACAGCGTGTCGGGATCAGGGCGGCCGTCTCGTGAAGCGGTGAACGTATCAATAACGGGCATGGCAATCCTTTTGAACTGCACGGCGCCATACACGGCGCCGTGCAGTCAGTCCTTTCAAACCAGGCCGAGCCCGGTCAACAGCATGTCGATCACCTTGATCCCCGCGAACGGTACCAGCACGCCACCCAGGCCATAGATCAGCAGGTTGCGATTGAGCAACGCCGCCGCGCCGATGGCTCGGTAAGTCACGCCCTTGAGCGCCAGCGGGATCAGAAACACGATGATCAGGGCATTGAAGATCACCGCGCTGAGAATCGCCGAGTTCGGGCTGCTCAGGTGCATCACGTTCAGTGCGCCCAGTTGCGGGTAGGTCGCGACGAATGCGGCCGGTACGATAGCAAAATACTTGGCCACATCGTTGGCCACGCTGAAGGTGGTCAACGCGCCGCGCGTCATGAGCATCTGTTTGCCGACTTCCACCACCTCGATCAGCTTGGTCGGGTTGCTGTCCAGATCGACCATGTTGCCCGCTTCCTTGGCGGCCTGAGTACCACTGTTCATGGCCACCGCCACGTCTGCCTGAGCCAGTGCCGGCGCATCGTTGGTGCCGTCTCCGGTCATGGCCACCAGCTTGCCCTGGGCCTGGTAGTCGCGGATCAGTTGCAGCTTGTCTTCCGGCCGAGCCTCGGCGAGAAAATCGTCAACCCCGGCTTCCACGGCAATCGCTGCCGCCGTCAGGCGGTTGTCGCCGGTGATCATGACTGTCTTGATCCCCATGCGCCGCAGTTCGGCAAAGCGCTCCTTGATCCCCCCCTTGACCACGTCCTTGAGTTCCACCACGCCCAATGCCTGTTGGCCATCACACACGACCAGCGGTGTGCTGCCACGACGGGAGACTTCATCGACCCTGGCCTGCAACGCGGACGGGAAGCTGCCGCCCAGCGCCTCGATGTGCAGGCGAATGGCATCTGCCGCACCCTTGCGGATGCTCCGGCCACCGGCCAGATCGACGCCGCTCATGCGGGTTTGCGCGGTGAAATGCACGAAGCTCGCACCCAGGGCATTGAGGTCCCGCGCCCGCAGGTCGAACTTCTGCTTGGCAAGCACCACGATACTGCGCCCCTCCGGCGTTTCGTCGGCCAGCGAGGCCAGTTGCGCAGCGTCGGCCAGTTCCGACTCCTTAACCCCGGGCGCCGGCAGGAAACTGCTGGCCTGGCGGTTACCCAGCGTGATGGTGCCGGTCTTGTCCAGCAGCAGGACGTCAATGTCGCCAGCCGCTTCCACGGCTCGCCCGGAGGTGGCAATGACGTTGGCCGACATCATCCGGCTCATGCCCGCCACACCGATCGCCGACAACAGACCGCCAATGGTCGTGGGGATCAGGCAAACCAGTAGCGCCACCAGTACTGTTGCGCTGACCACGTCACCTCCGCTCATGCCCACCGCGAACATCGAGTACGGGCCCAGGGTCACGATCACCAGCAGAAACAAAAATGTCAGGCCCACCAGCAGAATGTTCAGCGCCACCTCGTTGGGAGTCTTCTGGCGTTTCGCGGATTCGACCATGGAAATCATGCGATCCAGAAATGACTCGCCCGGGTTGACACTGATGCGCACCACCAGCCAGTCCGACAGCACTTTTGTCCCACCGGTTACCGATGAAAAGTCGCCGCCCGCCTCGCGAATCACCGGTGCCGATTCTCCGGTAATCGCGCTTTCATCAACCGACGCCACGCCTTCGATCACCACGCCATCGAGGGGCACCAGATCGCCAGCCTCGATCAACACCACATTGTCCTTGAGCAGTTCGCCGGAAGGCATCGGCATCCAGGCGGAGCCATGCCGGGGTTGCTTCAACAGCTTGGCCAGGGTCTGGCGCTTCATCCCGCGCAAGCTGGCCGCCTGGGCCCGACTGCGCCCCTCGGCCAGGGCTTCGGCGAAGTTGGCGAACAGCACGGTGAACCACAGCCACAACGTGATGCTGAGAATGAAGCCACTGGAGGCTTCACCCTTGCCGCCCAGTGATTGAAACCACAACAGCGTGGTGAGAATGCTGCCCAGGTACACCACAAACATCACCGGGTTCTTCCACTGCGCCTGGGGCAGCAATTTCTTGAAGGCATCCAGGCACGCCGTGAGCAACAACCCACGGTCGAACAAAGGCAAACGAGCTTGCTTACTCATGGTTGTTTCTCTTACTCACTGGCCGCAAGGGGTGGCTGATGCGCAGGCGCCAGAGCATCCAGCGCGAGGTTGAGTTGCAGCACATTGACTCGGGGTTCGCCGAGCAGGCCGAAGGTGCGTTGTTCGGTGTGGGTATTCACCAGCTTCAACAGATCGGCTGGCGGCAGGTGGCGCAGACGTGCGACGCGCGCCGCCTGAATCTGTGCGTTGGCCACCGAAATGTGCGGATCCAGGCCTGAAGCCGACGAGGTGACCGCATCCACCGGCACCTGCGCATCTGCCGCCAGGCCGTTCTGCCGGCGGTAGGCTTCGACCCGCACGGCCACAGCATCGATCAACTTCTGGCTGGTAGGGCCAAGGTTGCTGGCGCCACTGGAACCTGCGTTATACGGCTGCGCCACGCTTTTGCTCGGATCCAGTGGATCTGCGCCGAGGGTCATGCTCGCACGCCCCTGGAAATACTCGGGCCGGGTGAAATGCTGGCCGATCACCGCCGAACCGATCACTAACCCATCCCGTTCAACCAGGCTGCCCTGGGCCTGAAACGGGAACAGCACGTTGGCCACCAGTGTGGTGAACAACGGATACGCCAGCCCGGTCAGCAGCATGAAAAACGCCGCCGAAATCAGCACCGGGCGCAACAGGCCGACAAACAGAAATTGCATCTTGGTTTGTGTTTGTACTTGAGTCATCACAGCCCCCTTACTTGTAGGTCTGGCCAGACAGCAACTGCAGTTGCTCGACCAGCGGGCCGAGCGCGAGCGCCGGCAGGAAAGTCAGGCCGCCCACCACCAGCACCACGAACACCACCAGGAACATGAACAGTGGTGTGGCGGTCGGAATGGTGCCGGCACCGGCCGGGATGTTCTTTTTCATCGCCAAGGAACCTGCGACGGCGAGCATCGGCAGCATGGTGAAGAAGCGTCCGAGCAACATGGCAAGACCGATTGTGGTGTTGAAGAACGGCGTATTGGCGTTCAATCCGGCGAACGCCGAACCGTTGTTGGCAGTGCCCGAGGTGTAGGCATAAAGCACCTCGCTGAAGCCATGGGGCCCCTGGTTGTTGAGGCTGTTCATGGTGTCTGGCCAGAGTGCCGCCAGGGCCGTGAAGCCAAGAATACAAATGGGGTGCGCCAGCACTGACAGCATCACCAGCTTGATCTCCCGTGCCTCGATCTTCTTGCCGAGGAACTCGGGGCTGCGACCGATCATCATCCCCACCAGAAACACCGTCAGCAACGCGTACTGGATCAGGTTGATAAAGCCCACACCGTCGCCACCGAACACGCAATTGAGCATCATCTGCGCCAACGGTACGAAGCCGCCCATGGGCGTCAGCGAGTCATGCATGGCGTTCACCGAGCCGGTGGTTGCGCCAGTGGTGGTGGTCACGAACAGGCTGGTGTCGGCAATCCCGAAGCGCAGTTCCTTGCCTTCCATGTTGCCGCCACTCTGGGTGGCCGACAGTACTTGGTCCGCGCCCACCCGGGTCAGCAGCGGGTTGCCACTTTGTTCAGCCGTGTAAACGATGCTCAGAAAGCCGACGAACATCACCAGGAACGTGCCGAAGAACACCCAACCCTGACGCCGACGCATCAGCATGCTGCCGAAGGTGTACGTCAGCGCCGACGGGATCAGTAGCATGCTGAGGATATGCAGCATGTTGGTCAGCGGAGTCGGGTTCTCGAACGGGTGTGCGGCGTTCATGCTGAAGAAGCCGCCGCCGTTGGTGCCGATGTGTTTGATCGACTCGAAACTCGCCACCGCGCCGACGATCAATTGCTGCTGTGCACCTTCCAGAGTGGTGGCCAGTGCCTGGGAATTCAGGGTTTGCGGCATGCCTTGCCAGACATAAACCAGCGCCATGCCAAAACACAGTGGCAGCATCACCCGGTACAGCGTGCGAGTGAAGTCCACCCAGTAGTTGCCGATATCAGCGGAGTTCGACCGACTAAGGCCGCGAATGAAACCCGCCGCTGCCACAACGCCGGACGTTGCGCCGACGAACATCAGGAAGGTGATGACCGCCATCTGGCTGAAGTTGGATAGGCTGGTTTCACCTGAATAAGCCTGCCAGTTGGTGTTGGTGATAAAAGACGCTGCGGTGTTGAACGCAAGATCAGGGGTTTGCGCGTTCAGCCCCAAGGGGTTGAGCGGCATGAAAACTTGCAGGCGCAACACGATGTATCCCAGCAACATCATCGCCGCATTAGATAGCAGCAGGGCCGAGCCATAACGTGCCCAGCCCATCGTTTCGGCCGTATCGATCCCCAGCAGACGATAAGTAGCGCGCTCCGCCAAGGCATGTTTACGCCCGGTAAATACCAGCGTCAGCCACTTACCCATCAACACGGCGAGTCCGGTCATCAACCCGAGAATCACCGCAAATTCCAGCATAGTGCTCAACATGTCGATGCTCCGTTCAAAGCTTGCCCATGGCGACGATGACCATGGCTGTCGCAGCAAAAAAAACCACGCTAACCCCCATAAAAATCAGGTCGTACATTGCCGATTTCCTTTCTCAAGACCGCCCTGGCGGGCTGATAAAAAAGCCTGTGCCGCAATGACTGCGGCCATCAAAACTTCTCTGCACGGATAAGGGCGTAACCCAGGTAGGCAAACAACAAGGCGGCACACAGGCCGCTGGCGATGTAAATGAACTCGAGTGTTAACAAGACAGCTCCCCCTGACAAAACGAAAGGACACCCGCAATCGGGTACCGGCTGAGAGCGTCAGTACAAAAAACGCACTGAATTCACGCTCTCATCTGCGCCTTGCAGGGTAAGTGAGGGGGTATCAAGGACGGACACTGATTGGGGGCAGCGGTATTAAGACGGCGTATAGAACGAGCGAAACGAGCGGTATGCGGGAGGTGATGCGAGGGGCCAACGACAGTCACGAACGGGCACTGTGAAGTGCCCGTCCCGGGCTAGGCTCATTACGATTTGAGCGGCAGCCAGATTTCCAGCACACCGGTGTTGAGCGTCGGGTTGAAGTCTTCGCTGTAGCGTTCGAATTCCGGCGCGTCCGCCGCCTGATAACCGGACTGCGGCAGCCAGGTTTTCCAGATGTACTGGAAGGTCTGGGGCAACTGATCGAGAGAGCCCTTGTGCTCGAACACCGCGTAATGCTGAGGTTGAACCTCAACCCAGCGGTACTTTTCGGGCAGGTCGTCGAGCTTGCTGATTTCAACGCCGGCGATGTATTCGAAGCCGCCCTTGCCATCCGGATTGCAACAGATGCCGTAGGTCACTTCGTTTTTTTGACCGGGAATTTTGCCCATCTCGGGAATGAATTTCTCCCAGAGATCGGGAATGCCTTTAGTCGTGTCTGCGGTAAATCGTCCACCAAGCCCTGCAATGAGCAGGAAGTGCCCGTGCTCGAAGCGTGGCTTGGCGGCTTCGACGCCTGTTTGCTCATCCATGACTCAACTCCTGGAACAAAAAAGTGGGTTCGGCTGGGAGTATAGAACCCAAACCGAATTCGCCCAGTTACAGTGCATGCAACTGTTCGACGGCACCCGAGCCGACGAACTCGTTATACCCCGATAGGATCACGTAGACCGCGAAATAGCAGAAGATCGCTGCCGATGCCAAATAGGAGTAACGCAGCAGTTTGTCACCCAGTAACTTGCCGCCGTGACTCGCTGCGAAGCACAAGGCGACACACCAGAGCAACCCGGCGCACAGAAATCCGCCGAGAAACAACGCCGAACTGAGCGTGCCACCGCCACCGGAACGAGCGATCAATGTGCCGCCCACCGCCGCGAACCAGAGAATGGCGCTGGGAGACGACATGGCGAGGAAGATCCCGCGGAAAAACTCGCGCCGATGAGAGTTCTGACCCACGTCTTCGGCCTGCGCCAATACCGCCTCATGGTGAATCGCCGAATAGATCATCTTCGCCGCGAAGTACAACAACAGCGCCGACCCTCCGATCCACAGCACCCAGCGCACGGTTTCGTATTGCAGCAAAACGGTCATCCCGGCCAAGGCCAGCACGGCGTAGATCAGGTCGCCGACACACGTCCCCAAACCCAGCGCGAAGCCTTGAAAATAGCCACGCTGCATCGCCAACGTGATCATCGCGATGTTGGCCACGCCGATGTCCAGGCACAACGAAAGGCTCAGCAAGAAGCCACTGGTAAATTCCATCAACCGATTTCCTTCGGACAAATTTGTTTACATAGTCGCTGGACAGTTTGCCACATCAGCACTTACATTCCGCCACAGGTCACCGCAGTGACCAGCGTCGCTCGGACGGTTCCGGGCGCTCACGTTACCCGAGGCAACAATGGCTAACCAAGGTTCGCCGCGCCGCTTTGCGCGCATAGATCGACTCCCCCCTTACGTATTCAACATCACTGCCGAGCTGAAGATGGCCGCCCGTCGTCGTGGCGAAGACATCATCGACTTCAGCATGGGCAACCCCGACGGCCCGACACCGCCGCACATCGTCGAAAAACTCGTCACCGTCGCCCAGCGCGAAGACACTCACGGCTACTCGACGTCCAAGGGCATTCCGCGTCTGCGCCGGGCGATTTCCAATTGGTACAAGGATCGCTACGAGGTCGACATCGACCCGGAAAGCGAAGCCATCGTCACCATCGGTTCCAAGGAAGGCCTGGCGCATTTGATGCTGGCCACCCTCGACCAGGGCGACACCGTTTTGGTGCCGAACCCGAGCTACCCGATTCACATCTACGGCGCGGTGATTGCCGGCGCTCAGGTGCGTTCGGTGCCGTTGATTCCGGGCGTGGACTTCTTCGCCGAACTGGAAAGCGCCATTCGCGGCTCGATTCCAAAACCGAAAATGATGATCCTCGGCTTCCCGTCCAACCCCACCGCCCAGTGCGTGGAACTGGATTTCTTCGAGCGGGTGATCGCCCTCGCCAAGCAGTACGACGTTTTGGTGGTGCATGACCTGGCTTACGCCGACATCGTCTACGACGGCTGGAAAGCCCCGTCGATCATGCAAGTGCCAGGCGCCAAGGACATCGCGGTGGAGTTTTTCACCCTGTCCAAGAGCTACAACATGGCGGGCTGGCGCATCGGTTTCATGGTCGGTAATGCCGAACTGGTCAATGCCCTGGCGCGGATCAAGAGTTATCACGACTACGGCACGTTCACCCCGCTGCAAGTCGCGGCGATTGCGGCGCTGGAAGGTGATCAGCAGTGCGTCAAAGACATTGCCGAGCAGTATCGTCAGCGTCGCAACGTGCTGGTCAAAGGCCTGCATGAACTGGGCTGGATGGTCGAGAATCCGAAAGCGTCGATGTATGTCTGGGCGAAGATTCCCGAGGCTTATGCGCACATGGGCTCGCTGGAGTTCGCCAAGAAACTGCTGGCCGAGGCCAAGGTTTGCGTCTCGCCGGGCGTAGGGTTTGGTGAGTATGGGGATGATCACGTGCGCTTCGCGCTGATCGAAAACCAGGACCGGATTCGCCAGGCCATACGCGGGATTCGCGGGATGTTCCGGGCGGATGGGCTGATCAGCAAAACCAACGCCTGACACATAACACTGTGGGAGCGAGCCTGCTCGCGAAGGGGGCGTGTCAGTCAACGTTGATGTTGATTGACACACCGCATTCGCGAGTAGGCTCGCTCCCACATTTGGTTTTGCGGTGTTTAAACGAACAGCGACAACAGCAGGATAAAGCCCAGCGCAACGATGGACAGGATGGTTTCCATCGCCGTCCAGGTCTTGAAGGTTTCCGCCACGGTCATGTTGAAGTATTGCTTCACCAACCAGAAACCGGCGTCGTTGACGTGAGACAGGATCAGCGAACCGGCACCGGTGGCCAGCACCAGCAACTCACGGTTCACACCCGGAATCATCCCCACCACCGGCACCACAATGCCGGCGCCGGTAATGGTCGCCACGGTGGCTGAACCGGTCGCGATACGGATCACCGCCGCCACCAGCCACGCCAGAAGGATTGGCGAGATCTGCGCTTCCACCGCCATGTTGCCGATGACATTACCAACGCCGCTGGTCACCAGCATCTGCTTGAAGCCACCACCGGCACCGATGATCAGGATGATTGCGGCGGTTGGCGCAAGGCTCGCGTCCAGCCATTTGAGAATCTGGCTGGAACCTACGCCCTGCTTGTAGCCGAAGGTGTACAGCGACAACAGCAACGCCAGCAGGAGTGCCGAGATCGGGTGACCGATCAGGTCCATGAAAGTGCGGAAGAAGTTGCCGTCCGGCAGCACCACATCGGCAAAGGTCTTAAGCAGCATCAGGAACACCGGCGACAGCACGGTGATCAAGGTGATGGCGAAGCTCGGGAGATCGGCAGAATCGTTATCACGCGCCAGTTGATCGACCAGTTCCTGGTTAGGATGACCCGGAATGTACTTGGCAATGAACGTGCCGTAGATCGGGCCGGCGATGATGGCCGTCGGCAGCGCAACGATCAGGCCGTAGAGAATGGTTTTACCAATGTCGGCACCGAACACGCCGATGGCCAGCAACGGGCCCGGGTGCGGAGGAACCAGACCGTGCACGGCGGACAGACCGGCCAGCAGCGGGATACCGATCTTGATGATCGACACGCCGGTACGCCGGGCCACGATGAACACCAGCGGAATCAGTAGCACGAAGCCGATTTCGAAGAACAGCGGAATACCGACCAGAAAGGCCGCGAACATCATCGCCCACTGCACCTTGTCCTTGCCGAACGCGCGAATCAGGGTTTGGGCAATCTGATCCGCCCCGCCCGACTCGGCCATCATTTTGCCGAGCATCGTGCCCAGCGCGAGGATGATCCCGACGAACCCGAGCACCCCACCGAAGCCGTCCTGGAACGCCTTGATGATGGTGCCGATTGGCATGCCGGAAGTCAGTCCGAGAAAGGCTGCGGCGATGATCAGGGCAATGAACGGGTGAAACTTGAACTTGGTGATCAGGACGATAAGCCCGATCACCGTGACCACTGCGTCTAGCAGCAGGAACGTCTCGTGGGACATGCCAAACATTAGGGGTGTCTCCTGGTTGTTGTTGTTATTAAAGCGGGGAATTCACAAGCCATCAGGACAGCGCTATCTCTTCTGGCAAAACTCATACGGTGTGTTTCAGGCCATGAGCCTGCCACCAGTCATGAGCTTGCTTCGCCAATTGGTCGACGCTGTGGTTCGAAGCGTCCAGAGCCAGGGTCAGGGGCTCGCCAACAGGCGATTCAAGGGTGGCGAACTGGCTGTCGATCAACGTCGACGGCATAAAGTGGCCCGGTCGATGGGAGACACGATCGGCGGCAACTTCAGGGGTCAGCTCAAGGAACACGAAGCCCAGGCCTGGCAAGGCACTGCGCAGACGTTCGCGGTATATGTGTTTGAGGGCCGAGCAGGTCAGCACCGGACGTTCGCCCTTGGCGTCAATGCGGCGCAATTCATCGCACAGGCTGTCGAGCCAGCCGGCACGGTCGTCGTCGTTCAGGGGGATACCTGCGCTCATCTTTTCGATATTGGCGGCAGGGTGGAAAGTGTCGCCTTCAATGGCGGTCGCGCCGCTGAGTTGGCACAAGGCCTCGCTGACGCAAGTCTTGCCGCAACCGGCAACGCCCATGATGACCAGGGCGGTGATGGGATGATTCATGTAACACCTCAGCGCGCAGACAGCGCTACCTTTGCCAGTTATGACACTAGAAAAAGCAGAAGTTGCCGACGCCTTCTTGTCATTTTTGTGGGTTGCAGCATGTTCGTTCCCGACGCCAAAAAACGGGGATCAGGCAAACCCCGCTCACGCATTTGCAGCGGCGTCGAGACAGCGCTACCTTAGTGCCTCGAATTTTGTTTGGCAAGCCGTCCGATGATCTCCCCTAAAAACGATAAAAATACGCGCACCACTGGCCGCCCCACTTTGAACGAAGTCGCACGCCTGGCCGGTGTCAGCCCGATCACCGCCTCTCGCGCCCTGCGCGGGGTCAGCACGGTGGCCACCGAACTGGTGGAAAAAGTGCAGAAAGCGGCGCTTGAACTCAACTACGTGGTCAACCCCGCCGCCCGCGCGTTAGCCTCGGCCCAGAGCCATTCGGTGGTGGTTTTGGTGCCGTCGCTGTCCAACTTATTGTTCATTGATACGCTGGAAGCCATTCATCAGGTTTTGCGCCCAAAAGGCTTCGAAGTGCTGATCGGGAACTTCCATTACTCACGTGATGAAGAAGAAAACCTGCTGCGCAACTACATGGCGTATCAGCCTCGCGGTTTGCTGCTGACCGGTTTCGACCGCACCGAAAGCTCGCGCCGGATGATCGAGGCCAGCAACATTCCGTGCGTGTACATGATGGAACTGGACAGCGCCGCCGGGCTCAATTGCGTGGGCTTTTCGCAACTCGCGGCCGGCGAGACAGCGGCCGGGCATTTGCTGTCACGCGGTCGTAAGCGTCTGGCCTACATCGGCGCGCAACTCGATCAACGCACCTTGCTGCGCGGCGAAGGTTTCCGCAAAGCCCTGCAAAAGGCCGGTTTATATGACCCGGATCTGGAAGTGCTGACCCCGCGCGCCTCCTCCGTCGGTCTCGGTGGCGAACTGTTCCTGCAACTGCTCGCCAGTCATCCCGATGTCGATGCGATCTTCTTCGGCAACGACGACCTGGCCCAGGGCGCACTGCTCGAAGCCATGCGCTGCGGGATCAAAATCCCCGAACAAGTGGCGATCCTCGGCTTCAACGACCTGCCGGCCTCGGCGCACATGGTGCCGCGCCTGAGCAGCATCAGCACCCCGCGAGAAGCCATCGGCCGGCGCGCGGCGGAGCAGATGTTGACGTTGATGGCTGGTAATACGGTTGCAAAACCGGTGCAGGACATGGGGTTTGAGTTGAAGGTGCGCGAGAGTACCTGACGCTTTGATCGTTCCCACGCTGCGTGGGAACGATCGGTTACTAAGCGCGACGGCTTATCAGCACCCCGGCAAACACGCCAACCCAAAGGATCGACACGCCATAGTTGATCCGCTGATACAAACCGAACCCCTGCCCCGCCTCAACGGCCTGTCCCATCAAAGGCAGCACCGACAACGCTCCAAGGGTGCACACCAGGGAGAACCAGGCGAACCACTTCAAGCCCAGTACTCGCGACGCTAGATAGATCCATAGCGCATTGGCGATCAACAGCGTCAGAAACATCACCAGACCCGAAAGGTTATGCAGCTTCTGACTGTCGGAGGGATTTGCCAGACCACAGCCGATATCGCAGGAAAAATACCCGGTACCGAAACTGGCAACACCGTGCAGCACGATCAGCACGGCGCTCAGTCGAGCGAGTTTCGAGGTATGGAGGGTCGCGAACGCGGCCAGACCGAAGACGATAAACAACACACCCAACGGAAAATTATTGATCAGCGGCGACACCCCATGAGTCGGTGCCCCGATTGCACCCAGCTCACTCATCGCCTGATTGAGATGGCTGTAACCGGGATAAAGCCTGCCGGTAGTCACCACACCGACCAGCAGCCAAATCGGCGCCAACAAACCCGCCACATAACCCCATTTGAACATTCCCTTGTTCACGCGCCGTCACTCCTTTGATAGCCCTGTCCAAAACAGACAAGTGGCCAGCAACTTAGTGACTATTCGAACAAAAGTCACCCTGTCCGAGCATCAACGCCCCATCAACTCCACAAATGCCAACGCCCCTTTCTGCAATGGCTGGCTCTTGAGCCACACCGCATGCACCGGCAGCACCAGTCCGTTCTCAATGTTGCGGAAGCTCAGGCGCTTGTGCCTTCCGGCATCGAGCAACGGCTGGACCACCGACAGTGGAAAATTACCCCAGCCCAATCCGGCCTCGACCATTTCCAGCGCCATGGCCAAGGTGTCGGTACGCCAGTAAGACTCGGCCACCAGCGGCCGGGTTTCACTGATCGGCAGGTCGCGACTGGCGACGATGATTTGCCGTACGTGGACCAAATCTTCGAGATACACATCCTGGCCTTGAAACAGCGGATTGTCCGCCGCCAGTGTGGCGATCATCCGTTCGGTGCCAACGAACTGGAACCGCTCCAGCACGTTCATGCTCAGCCCGGCGAACGCCAGGCAAACGCTGACCCGGCCACTGTGGAGCATCGCCAGCACATCATCCTGCGGCGCGCTGAGCATTTCGATGTCCAGTAGAGGATGACGCTCGGCGATGACCTTGATCGCCGCCATCACGCGGCCCTTGTCGATGTCCGCCACGACCCCGATTGACAACTTGCTTTCAAGCCCCAGCGACAACTCGACCGCATGCACTTGCAGCTGTTTGAGCTGCTCGGCAATCAGTCGCGCATGCGGCACCAATGCGCTGGCCATCGCCGTCGGCACCGGCTCGCGATGGCTGCGATCAAACAGGGGATAACCGAGTTCGGCTTCCAGGTTGGCGATGCCCATGCTCACCGCCGACGGCACTTTACCCAGCGCCCGAGCGGCAGCGGAAAACGAGCCGCGCTCGATCACCGCGAGGAACAACTCGATGCTGTCACTGTTGAAATTCATTCCTCTTCCTATCAATAAAACTGAAAGCTACCGACTTTTTCTGTCACGCCTATTGAAGCTATCTTTCGCCGCCTTCGCCAGTGCTCCTGGCTTCAAGTTCGCAGAAAGAGGCAAATTCCCATGCAAGGCGTTAAACGAAAACTGCTCTACGTGTCGCTTTACGAGGTCATCGGCATGACCTTCTCGGCCCTGGGTCTGGCGTTGTTGTCCGGCACCTCGCCCGGCAGCACTGGCCCGTTGGCAGTGATCATTACCACCATCGCGGTGACCTGGAATTTCATCTACACCACGCTGTTCGAGCGCTGGGAAAGCCGCCAGCCTTCGCGAACCCGCACCGTTAAACGGCGCATCGCCCATGCCGTGGGTTTTCAACTAACCTTGATAGTGTTCCTCATCCCGTTGATCGCCTGGTGGATGAACATCAGCCTGGTGCAAGCCTTTCTGCTGGACGCGGCGCTGATCATTTTCATCCCGTGCTACACCTTCGCCTTCAACTGGTTGTTTGATCGCACGTTTGGTTTGCCAACTTCGGCGCTGCCAGATCCGGTTTGAAAACGCTGAATGTCTGTTAGATTCCTGAAGCGTCAAATCGCTAACGGAGTAGCTCAATGGAACATGCACTGAAGATTCTGGGAAAAGCCTCGTCCATCAACGTCAGAAAAGTCCTGTGGACCTGTGAGGAACTGGGTGTTGCCTACGAACGTGAAGACTGGGGCGGCGGTTATGCGTCGACCCACACGCCGGAGTTTCTCAGGCTCAATCCCAACGCACTGGTGCCCGTGATCATCGATGAGGCCGGCGTGCTGTGGGAGTCCAACACCATCTGCCGCTATCTGGCCGGTAAACACCACAACACCGATCTGCTACCCCACGAACCGGCGGCCCGCGCTCGGGTAGAGCAGTGGATGGATTGGCAAGCCACCGAACTCAATGCCTCCTGGAGCTATGCGTTCACGGCATTGGTACGCAAAGATCCGGAATTCCGGGACCCGCATCACATTGCCGCCGGTGTACACGGCTGGAATCAGAAAATGGGCATCCTCGAGCATCAGCTCGCGGCCACCAAAGCGTATGTCGCCGGGCCGCACTTCACACTGGCGGACATCGTCATCGGACTGTCAGTCAACCGCTGGCTGATGACACCGATGGAGCGCCCCGATTACCCGGCCATTGACGAGTATTTCCAACGGCTGGCACAACGCCCGGGATTTTTGAAACACGGCTGCAACGGCTTGCCTTGAGCGGTTCCCGCGCTACAAATCGGCCCGCGAACCCGCAACCTGGCACTGGAAAACATCGCCCATCGCTGACCCACCGTGCGGTCGACCTCTGCCGCCCGGCGGCAAAGGTTGAGCCTAGTCATCCGTCACTCGCGCGAAGGAAAAAACACAACCAATTGAATTTATTAATATTTTTAACTAGGCACACTATTTGCTGAAAGCACTGCACCGCAAATACCTACAAGGTCTCATTCATCATGTTGGTCAGTGCAAAACAAAACCTGGTGGCGCCCCTCCCCAAGCGCCCCGGCGACGAACCGATCACGGACGCTGCCGCCGGACTTCAGGGCGGCCTGCAAGCCGCCATGACGCAAGCCCTGCAAAACAATGTGCAGGCGCAAAACGCGCAGACCACTAAGCAGGTCCAGGACTCCGCCACCCAAATCGCCACGCAACAGGTCAGCGAAGCGACCCGGATCAGCGACAACGTCGATGAGGCGTTCGCCAAAACCCGCGTGGCCCTGCAAGCCTCTGTCCCGGACGATAGCAAAACCAAGTCCACCGACAGCGCGGCCATGACCGACTTCAAGGACTACATGAGCAAAACGCCGGAACAGCGGCTGCGCGACAGCATCCTGAAAGAGCTGGGCATTACCGAAGATCAATTGAAAGCCATGCCGCCGGAGCAACAACTGGCCATTGGCAAAGAGATCGCCGAGCGCATCCAGGACAAGATGAAAATGGCGCAGGCCGACAAAGAAAACGGCGCCACTGAAAAGGCTAATGACACGCAAGTGGTCGATAAGTTTCTCGCTTCGCTTTAACGCGATCGATACACCCAAAAAGGGTCCCTTCTCGGGCAATGCTGTTCACTTAAGCGGAGCAGCCTTGCGGTTAACCGGATACCGGGTTTTTGACATCTTCACCGCCCTAGGCCTCGCAGGCCTGGGGCGTTTTACTATGAAGAGCACACCAATGCTGCCGCGAAGCTCGTCCAGGCGTCTTGGCGTGTGTGAGGGCGAGACCGCTCCGGCCATGACCACCAGATGGCTGGCGATGTGCTGACAAGCAAACTTGAAACTCACCTCGCTGGGAGCCCGCTTATGAGCTACAGCCGCCTGACTGGCTTCTCGACGCACTACGTTATAAGCCAGTAACAGCCCCCATAATTCTTGATACACCAGATCTACAGTCTTGCTGCGAAGGGTCAAGGCATTGTCTTGCATTGAGCTTTTGATATCCCTGAAACCCAGTTCGATTTCCCATCGCTCGTGATAAAGGGTGGCGACCTGCTCAGCGCTAAAGTGCGAGGCTGGCAGGGAGGTGAAGACGGTTTTTTCTTTCCCGGCGACCTCGTAGGTGACCGCCCGTACTTGCCAGTACTCAGGCAACAGTGGGTTCTTTTTACGCGCTTGCTGCGAGACCTTCATCTGGACTAGGTAATCACCATCGCCGTAGTGTTCAATTTCCGTGCGAACAGTACCCTTACGCTCCGGGATCATCCAATGCCGGTTTTTTTCAGTACTTTGGATACTCAACAATAGGTCCGCACTGAAAAACCCTTTGTCCAGCAGGGTCACTGAGTGGTTGGGTATGCTCTCGATGAAGTCCTTGGCCAGCGGGATCTCCCCTTTGCGGTAAGGGCTGATGGCCGCGTTGGCGATGATATGAGAACGGGCGTTCATCAACGCAACAAGGCGCAGCACCGGATAAGGGGTTTGACGATCGGAGGAGGTATTGCCGGAGCCAAAATGGTCCCGCAATGACGACGTTTCCGGGGTTCGAAACAAGGCACCGTCGACGGCAAAGACTTGAAGACCGTGCCAGTCATCTTGCGGGTAGCGCTCGTATCCCCAGACATTGGCGCACTGTTGAAATAACCAAGCGACAGGCTGATTCCCCAGACGCTGGCGCGCCTGCGACAACCCGCTTTTGGCTAACAGCACCTCATTAGCAAGACCGTCGGCACAAATATTCAGTCGGCGAGCGACCTCGACTATTGGCTCACCTCTGAAAAGTGCCATCCCGACTACCAGCCAAAGGACTATGTCCGAAGGCAAGCGCCGACGTCGGATCGTGGCTTTATCCGCCAGAGCGGCCGCTGCGGTGATCCAATCATGAGGAATATGATCGGTGAACACCTCAAGGCGAGAGAGCGGTTGCTTAGCAAAATCCAAAACCGCGCTTAAATCCTGAGCAACAGACATAAAAAATCCGGAATCCTTATCAGATTCCGGATTTTCCGGCTGCCTGAGGATTAGTCAACAATCCTTAAGTGAACAGCATTGCCCTTCTCGGGACCCTTTTCTTTTTTGGCTCGATGACCGCTCATCGGCTTTACCTGACTAAGGCCTCTTACCTGTTATTTCTGACAGTAGACAGTCGTTAGGGACAGGTAAATCATCAACCTGTTGCGGCAATCATTGCTCGCACTAACGATCAAGAGAATGGAGACTCACATGTCTACAACTACAACCGTTACCGAAAACCAGTCACTACAAAGTTTTCAGGGAACCTGCACCGCAAAATTCATGAAGGATGGTAGCGAAGTGGCGCCAGCCTTTAATGGCTCGTTCTTTCGAATTGAGTACCGCTCGCTCTTTCCGAAAAAGATAAGTTCCATTCACTTCAACGACATCATCGAGGGCGGCCGCTATTTTAATCTCATCATCGAGCCTGAGCGCGGAGATGGTACTTATACAATCCAACTTACCGATAGTAATGCTAATTTCATTTATGGCCGGCTTGGGTTCATTGTCGATGAGGGAGAATTGATGATTACCGTCGACAAAGGCAATTGCAGCGGCACATTTAGCCTCACGGCTACTGGCCAACCAAGCGGGGGCGAAAAAGAAACTTTGAATATTGTAGAAGGGATATTCGATATCGAAGCTCGTTGATTCGCCTTTAGACTGCCCCTCTAAAGCGTGAGCTTCCCGAGGGGCAAATCTCACGAGCAGTCAGTTAATCTGCAACGTCGAATTAAACTGACTGATCGCATCCACCACATGCCGCGACCCTTGCTGAATCTCCAGGATCACCTCCCCCGCTTCGTTCGCCAGTTCCACGCCTAACCCGGTGCGACTCAAACTCGATTGCATGCTCGACACCGCGCTCAACGACAAGTCATGGTTCCTGCGCACCACTTCGACAATCTCCAGCGTCGCCTGACTGGTGCGTGCAGCCAGGCTGCGAACCTCGTCGGCGACCACCGCAAACCCGCGTCCATGCTCCCCGGCCCGGGCCGCTTCGATGGCGGCGTTGAGTGCCAGCAGGTTGGTTTGATCGGCAATGCCACGAATGGTCTGGACGATGGTGCCGATGATGTCGGACTGTTTGCTGACGGCATCAATGCTCAGCGCCGCTTCGTTCAAGTCTTTGGAAATGTCCTGGATGGTCTGCACCGTTTGCTGCACCACCTGGGAGCCTTTCTGCGCGCAGGCGTCGTTTTGTACCGAAGTGCTGTGGGCCGATTCCGCGGCGGTTTGCAGGGTGGTGACTTGCTGGGTGATGTCGCTGGCGAACTTGACCACTTTGTACAACCGCCCCTTGGTGTCGAACAGCGGGTTGTAGGAGGCCTCCAGGAAAACCGTATGACCGTGCTTATCTTTGCGCTCGAAACGGTGCGTGTGATATTCGCCGCGATTGAGCGAGGCCCAAAACGCTTTGTAGGCCTGAGATTCAGCGTCGGCACGATGACAAAACAGGCTATGGTGCTGGCCAACCACTTCGTTGAGCGAGTAATGCATCGTCTTCAAGAAGTTGTCGTTGGCGGTGATGACCTTGCCATCCGGGGTGAATTCGATCACGGCCATGGAGCGACCGATCGCCGCGAGCATGCTCTCGTTTTCGTGTTCCTTGTAGGTCCTGGCCGAGATGTCAGTGGCGACTTTGATCACACTCCGAACCTGACGATCAGCGCCGAACACCGGCATATAGCTGGCTTCGAGCCAGATCTCCTTGCCGCTCCTGTTCAAGCGTAAAAAGGTCCCGCTAATCGGTTCGCCACGGGCCAGGTCACGCCACAACTTGGCGTAGGCTTCGCTTCGATAAAACGCTTCTTCGCAAAAGATCCGGTGATGCTTACCGCGCACTTCTTCAGCGCTGTAACCCATGGCACTGCAAAAGTTGTCGTTGGCATCGAGCACGATCCCTTCGGGGGTGAACTCAATCATTGCCATCGAGCGACTGACCGCGGCCAACTTCGCGTTAGCCTCGGTCAGCGCGCAACTGAATCGTTCGATTTTCAGCAGGTCGGTCTTGTGACGTCGGTTAAACATAGTCGTATCACCTTCAGCGCGGTCTTTTGTTTGATGAAAGTTCTTTGGTCTTTCAACAGCTCCACCACTACGTTCCAAGGAACAGGCACACGCATCCCTCCACAGGAAGGACTTGGTCAGGTGATCAATGATGTTTAATCGGAGAGTCCATGCCGCAACGCTCTTATCAAGACATCCTTCTCTTGATAGCCCGGAATCGGGCCAGCCCTAACGTTCTGATAAGACATTCCATTGAAAGGACAGCTCCGTGTTGTTCAGCGTCGGTGCCTTGGGTTGCGCACACTTTTAACCTGTATGACGGCCTTCTCATGGCGGTCGACATAGTTAGTTAGGAGTCAGCATAGACAGGCGAGGCAGGTAAGCAAGGCCACTAGTCGGCCAGTATTGAGGACAAAATCGGTTCAGCATCGGTATGAGTCATTTCTCGGCAAGCAGACTCATCAGCGCCTGCACCGCCGCCGAGGGCGGCTTGTTCGCAGCGGCCACCAAGGCAAACTCTCGATCGATACGCGGTTTGACCGGCACCACGCGCAGCCCCTGAAGTTGGCTCGGAAGTGTCATCTCCGGCACCAGCGTCACGCCGATGTTTTCCCGCACCAGGGTGAACGCACTGCTCCATTCACGGACCTCGACCCGCACATCAAGCAGTTGCAGTCCGGCATCCCCCGCCAGGCTGCGAGCGTTGGTCGAACAACCGCCCGTGGCCAGTACAAAAGGTTGCTCCGCCAACTCAGCCAGGGAGACGCCCTCTTCATGCGAACGACGAGCCAAGGGATGGCCGCCAGGCACCACCGCCATCCAGGTATCACGTCCCAAGCGACCGGCATTGCGCTCAGTTGCCGGGTTCAACACCACGCCGACATCCACCACCCCGGCGCCGAGCAGCGTTTCCACTTCATCGTCGCTGACCTCCAGCGCGACCACCTGAATGCCGGGATAAAGCCGATTGAACTGACGCAGCAGCGGCGGCAGGAAAGTCGCCAACACCATGGGGAAACTGGCCAGGCGAATCGTCCCGCGCTGAATGTCTTTGGTGGAATCGACAGTACTGCGAATGGTTTCCAGAGCACCGAGCATGGTTCTCGCGTGTTCGATCACAGACAGGCCGATTGCCGTCGGCAAAGTCTGGCGATTCTCTCGACTGAACAGTTGAACGCCCAGGGTTTCTTCAATCAACGCCAAGGCCTGGCTGGCACCGGACTGGGTCATGCCGACCCGCTCGGCAGCCCGGGTAATGTTGCCCGTGTCAGCCACCGCCACCACCATTCGCCAGTGCATCAGATTCATCATGACAGTAGCTTTCCTTATGGCGGTTTTCTGAAAGATTAATTTTACCGAGGGTGCCGCGCACTATGACACTGGCGCAAATCCCCAGCCAGAGCCCTGCCGATGAAGTTGTATTACGCACCACACGCCTGCTCGCTGGCGCCGCATATCGTCCTGCGTGAACTGGATCTGCCGTTCGAATTGATCCGCGTCGACAACACCACCAAGCGAACCGCCAGCGGCAAGGACTTCCTCGCCATCAACCCCAAGGGTTACGTCGCGGCATTGCAACTGGACAATGGCCAAGTGCTGACCGAAGGCCCGGTGATCCTGCAATACCTGGCAGACCTGCGCCCCGAAGCGAACCTGGCACCCTTGAGCGGGACATTCGAGCGGGTGCGGTTGCAGGAATGGCTGAATTTCGTTTCGACCGAGATTCATGGCGGGCTGGGCTGGCTGTTCAGTTCGCAGTTCCCGGATGAGGTCAAAGCGCTGATCAAGGCGAAGCTGTTCAAGCGGTTTGCGGTGTTGTGTCAGACGCTGGAGCGCCAGGACTATTTGATGGCTGACGGGTTCAGCATTGCCGATGCGTATTTGTTTACTGTGTTGCGCTGGTCGCACCTGTTTGCCATCAATTTGAATGAGTGGCCGGCGTTGGCGCGGTTTCAGGCGCGGGTTGATCAGCGGCCAGCCGTGAAGGCAGCGTTGGCGGCGGAGATGGCGTAGGGCATTAGATCAATCGCGGGCAAGCCTTGCTCCTACAGGATTCAGGTCGTTCGCTCTGTAGGAGCAAAGCTTGCCCGCGATAGCAATCTATTGATCGCTACAAAACATCAGACAGAAATCACAAACTCCCACTGACCTTGGTCGCCACTTCCCCCGGCACCCACGCCTTCCACACCTGCGGCTGATCGCGCAAAAACGCTTCTGCCACCTGACGCGGTTGCAGGCGCTTTTCCCTCAGCTGGCCGAGCGTCTGGTTCAGCAGATTGAAGGCTCCAAGGGTTAGGGGTCGCTGAATGTCCGGTGATCCGGTGATCCGGTGACGCGATCCTAGCAAGGAGCCTTATTCTTTAATAAAATTCAAAAAGCATTTTTATATTCAATTTTAGAATTAAACATCAAACACCGCCTACCGTAATCGCCCAAACCCCAACGCCTCAGCCTCTTGCTGATAGTCGAGAACGATTTGATAGTCGCTTTCGCTGGCCGGCAATACCTCTTGCAGACCGAGGATTTCGCTGACTTCGGGCAATTCCTGCAACGTCGTGTTCATCACCTGCCGCAGCGCCTCGGCCTGTTCATCGGTGACGGTCGCAGCGGTGATAAACGGCAAGGTCGGACTGAATGCACTTCGCGCGATGACCCGCAGGCCGGCCACTTCTTCTTCGGCGTGCCGCGCCAGATAGGCAAAGGTGACGCTGTCGATGGCCGCCAGGTTCGCTGTTTCTTCACGCAACCCGCGCAGGCTTTCGCGGTGGCTGCCGCTGATACCGACACTGGCGAAGAACTGCCCCTCTCGCTGCAACAGCGCCAGTCGGTGACGCAACAGGTTCATGCCGCTGTTGGAGTCTTCGCCATTGATCACCCCGGGACTGTCGCGAAAGGCCGGCAAGCTGCGCCGTCAGCAGCAAGTACGGGGACAGCCAGAGGTCCATCAGCGAAAGGCCCTCGGCGTTGCGGCGGGTGGCACCCAGTCGCTCGAGCATTCGCGTCAGCCATTGCTCGCGACGCGCGCGGTAGGCGCGGGGCAAGTCGTACCAGGGCAGCCCTGGCAAATCGTGATGCACCAAATGCAGATTGAGGTTGAGAAACAGCCAGCGCCACGGCCAGGCGGCTTCATTGATGACCGTCCTTTGCTCGGGCTCGGCGCGGGGACGGTGTTCATAGTAGGAGCGAATCATCGCAATCGATAGCGCCGGCACGCTGATCAGCAACAGGTAATGCCACACCGGCAGCACGCTGTAGTGGGCGATAAACAGCAACATCAGCAGGGTCAGCGTGCCGTGGCTCAACCACATCAACCAGGCCTGCCGCTCACCTGCTTTCAGACGTTGGCACTCTTCTCGGGCCAGCGCCAGCAAGGCCAGCGGTGCACCGAGGGCGAAGCGTCCGAGCACGGTTTTGTTCAGCCAGTGCAGACTCTGTTTGAACAGTGAACTGCCCTGCCACTGCTCGGCACTCAGGTAACGGCTTTCAGGATCGCGACCGGGCAGGGTCAAGTCTTCATCGCGGTGATGCAACAAATGGCTGTCGCGATACAGGGTGTAGGGATACCAGACGGCGAACGGCGCGTAGCCGAGGATCTTGTTCAGTGATGTCCAGCGAGTGGGGTGACCGTGAAGCAATTCGTGCTGCACCGACAACCAGAGCACCACCAACGGAATCAACAGCACAGTGCTCCACCAGAGCCCCAGCCGATGGCTCCCCAAAACAATGCTGAACCAACCAGCGTACACGCCGACCAGCAACAGCCAAGTCGGCCACTCGGTGCGAGCGGTCAGGCGTTGGCGCAGGGTTTCGATTTCTTCACGGTGGGCGGTATCGAAGTAATGGGGCATGGCGTTGCTCGGAACGGGAATCTTCCCCTTCTGTGCAACGACGCTGATGAATCTTGCAGATTATTTCGTCAGTGCTTAACCATCCGTCGGAACTGTAATTTCTGACAGTAGCGGTGGAACCTTGGCCAAGCGCCTCATGTTTCCACGTCGACTCCGTCGACGCCAAATCATGACTCGACAGGAGCCAAGACATGAGCCTTTACATTCCCCCATCAAAAAAATTGAATGAACTCAGTGCATTCAGCTTGTTCGACACCTCCGCCTCGGCAGCGCTGGCACGGCTGAGGGTTGGCGGCATGATTGAAAACGTGGTAGACGCCGACTTCGCCTTGGGCATTGATCAACTCAGGAGCGGCGCACTGTGCGCAATTGACAATTACCTGAATATTGAGGCAGGTGACACCGTCGAACTGTTTTTTACGTCCCAGGATCGTGCCGACGCTTACAAGTTCATCCGCAAGGAAGACGTCGATAATCCCGACGGGCGCATTCTCTTCACTATCCCTCGGTCGAATTTTATCTCCAGGACGTATGAGAACGTTCACTACCGGGTTACGCGTTTCAGCGGCTCAACCGAGAACTCTCCGCTTCAAACGGTCCTGGTTTTATTGACTCGCCCCGGCGGTGTCGACAAAAACTCGGACCCCATCAGTCATTCGGAACTGCATCAGACCCTGGAGCCCGACGTGGCCAAGAGCGGCATCGACGCAAAGCGCCCCGAGACGGGCACCTGGGTGACGATTGAGCCCTACCCGTTCTTGCGGGTACGCGACAGAATCGAATTGAAGTGGGGCACCGAGTCGCTACGCCATGTCGTTACCAAAGAACAGGCCGAAGCCCCCAAGAGCAACCCGATCAAGATCTTCGTCAGCCGGACCGTCATCGAAAACGCCGGCAGCTCGAACAAGCTGCCGGTCATGTTCAAACCGATTGACGAAGCCAATAACCTGCCTGATGAAAACGGCCCGTGGTCAACGCCCTCCTACGTGAATGTCAATCTGGATAACTCGGGACTGGTCAGACCCTTTGTCGCAAAAGCCCACCCCACCGGCGAGATCGACCTCAAGGCCTTGAACGGTGAGGACGTGAAGGTCGAGGTACAAACCAATTCTGACGATTACACACCAGGGAGCCGAATCTACCTGACCTGGGCAGGCGAAACTGTTGACGGCACACCGATCTCGCAGACAATCGAGATTTCTGTCGATGTCCCCGGCAAGACTTGTGAAGTCTTTGTCAGCTATGAAAACGTCAAAGCCATTTCCTTCGGCAAGGCCACCGTTTCCTACGAGGTGCAGACCGACAAAGATCGGCTCTATTCGAAAGAGACCTTCGTGCGCGTCGTCGGTCCGCTCAATACCGTGCTCGCCCCCACCATCGACAAGGCCAACGGCAACTATTTGCCGCCGAACCTGAGCAAAGCCACCGCCACTATCCCGTCCTACCCTGGGCGTACCTCCAACGATCTGGTGATTCTATTCATCACCGCCGTGCGGCCCGGCGGCAGTACCGAGCTGTATGAGGACGCGCAACTGGTGGGTGACTTACCGCCCAGCCTGCCGATTTTCCGGGATATCCAGAAAGCAGATCTCGATCGTTTCGACGGGCTGAACATCACGGTTCTGTATGAGGTACACACCGCCAGCGTGCGAACGTCCGATGCGTTGAAACTGACCGTCGGCGAGCCGAGGAAAGACTTGCCGGCGCCGATTCTGGAAGGCACAACGCCAGAAGGCGTGTTCGATCCAGTCCCAGATCGCCAAGTGATTTTTCAGATACCGCTGATCCTGACCGTCACCAAGGATAAAGGCTTGTGGTATTTCCAGGGCCAGAACCAGGCGGCCAGCACTCAGGGCAAGTTCGAACTGACGCCCGGATCGTCCGCCAGGGCCATCCGCATCCCGCTGGCCCGCCACTACGTCGACCTCAATCAGGGGCATACCATCCGGATGTTCTACAACCTGACGCGTGACAGGAGGGTGATTTACTCTGATTACCGCGAAGTGCGCATTGGCACCCCGCTGCCGACGCTGCTGGAGCCAACCGTGTTAGAGGCGCCGGGTCGCATTCTCGACCCGAACCGCTATCAGGACGGATTCACCGTTCGCGTGATCACCTCGACGTTCGAACCGGATGACGCCATCGAGCTGACTGTTCACGGACGTCCGGGAGATGGCTCGACGATTCCGGAACGCAAGATGGTCAACGGTCAGGCATCTGTGGATTTCAATGTTCCTGCCGTCATTACCGGCGCCAATCTGAAAACTGTGGTGAATATCAGCTACAAAGTGATTCGGTTGGGGCAGGAAACGCCGTCGAAAACCCTGGACCTGAGCATTGGCGCGTTGTTGCAGCAGAACATGCCGAGACCGTTGATCGAGGGGTTCGTCGGAGAACTTCTGGAAATCGGTTCAATCAAGGACAACACCAAGGTGCTGAGCGACAAGTGGCCGTTCCAGCGCTCCGGCCGTCCGATTTGGGTAAGTTATGTGGAAAGTAACACCGACGGAACGACGCGCTCCAGAGATCAGTTCGTGGGCACGCCACATGATCAGGGGGCGGGACTGAGTTATACGACCGAGGTGCAGTGGCTGCGTGAATGCAAGGCGGATTCGAAGCTGGCGATTGTTTTGAAGGTGGGGTTGTTTAAAGAGGCTACGGTGAATGATGCGGTGGAGTGTCAGGCCAGGGTTTATACGGTCAGGGCGGGGTTGGACAAACTAACAACTTTCGATCGGTTCAATTGGGATGGCTGGGTTCCAGACCCTTCTTATCCGTCTCAGATCGTATTGGAGCAGGGTGAGTACTTTGTTCAATCGACCAATGTTTATAACTATTTGATATTTACTAAAAGCTACGACGACATCGAAATTGGTGAAGTTTACGAATTGAGCTTTAAATACCAATACCCTATTGCCACAACGCTGTACGTCACACGAGACGACGTTGTCATTCACAACGCAACTATTCCAGCGTCAAGCACATGGAGAACTCATTCCATAACCTTCCCTTCAAAAAACACTTCCCCCGCCTCGCCTATGGCACTGTATTTCCAATTGGGTGATGCATATGGGTATTCGAATGGCAATTCAAAAATAGACGAATTTCGTCTGAGATATGTTCCATAAACGCACAGTCATAAAACCTTTGACCCGATCATTCCGGACTCAACCGGAATGATCTACTCCATTTCTACAGTGCGTCGGATCAATGCCCGAACACATCCACCTTCTTGGCCTTCTTGTCCGCACGCTTTTCATCGGCGGTTTTTGCCGGTTTTTTCTTTGCCGCTTTTTTTGAATCCATGCCTTTGGCCATGATACGTACTCCACTCATACGGGATGTGAGCTCAGGTATACACCTATCCCCGCGCTCGCGTTCTTTTATAATCGCCCGCTTTGCGCACCGACAGTCGAAGACCATGCCCAACACCCAGTACACCTTGCTCGCCGAGCCTTTGTGGCCCTTGATGAACAAGTTTTATCGCGCGCACCAATCATCGATGAAAGCCGTCCGCGACGCTCAACTCTGGGTGGCCAGGCGCGAGGAGATCATTGGCGCACTGTGTTTGCGACCGGTGGCGGACGGGCATTGGCTGACGGGTTTGTTTGTCGATCCGGCCTGCCGTGAACAGGGCATCGCTGCGGCGCTGATCGCCGAGGCGCTCAAGGAGCTTGAAGGCCCGGTGTGGCTGTTTTGTCATCCGGACTTGCGCGGGTTTTATGAACGTCGCGGTTTTACCTTCGATCCGCCATTGCCCTACGCCATGGCGGAACGCTTGAGCCGTTATGCGCGGAGCAAACCGATGATCGCCATGGGTTTGGAAGCCTCTGGATGATTCAGGAAGGCGTCAGTCGTCGGCGTTCGGATCGAGATCCGGGAACATTACTTCGGTAAACCCGAATTTGCTGAAGTCACTGATGCGCGAGGGGTATAACCGGCCGATCAGGTGATCGCATTCATGCTGCACAACCCGCGCATGGAAGCCTTCGGCAACGCGCACGATCGGATTGCCCTTGGGGTCGAAACCTTCGTACCGAATGTGCTGATAGCGATCCACCGCGCCGCGCAGACCGGGCACCGACAGGCAGCCTTCGAAACCCTCTTCCAGCGTCGGGCTCAACGGCGTGATCAGCGGGTTGATCAGAATCGTCTGCGGCACGGCTTCGGCGTCCGGGTAGCGTTCGCTGTGCTCGAAACCGAAGATCACCAGTTGCAGGTCGATGCCGATCTGCGGTGCGGCCAGGCCGACCCCGCCGACGCTTTCCATGGTCTGGAACATGTCGTCGATCAGTTGCCACAGCTCGGGGCTGTCGAACATTTCGGCGGGCACCGGCGGGGCAATGCGCAGCAGGCGCTCGTCGCCCATTTTCAGAATTTCACGGATCATTTGATGACTTCGTCAGTGGTCGGCTTGATCGAGTGATCCCGACCCAGCCCGGAAACGTGTTGTTTGGGTTCGTGATCGAGCTCGCCGGGGACTTTTTCGCCATCATTCTTGCCTTCGGTCGACATGTGCTCGATCACCGCATTCATCTCTGCGCCGAGCAACAGCACTGCGGCGGAAATGTAGAAGTACAGCAACAGCACGATGATCGCGCCGATACTGCCATACATGGCGTTGTAGTTGGCGAACATCTTGACGTACAGGCCGAAACCCAGCGACGCAATGATCCACACCACCACCGCCAGCACCGAGCCCGGGGTGATGAAGCGAAACTCTTGTTTGACGTCGGGCATGACGTAATAAATCAGCGCCACCGCCATCATCAACAGAATCACGACCACCGGCCAGCGCACGATGGTCCAGAGGGTCACGATGAAGTCCTCAAGGCCGACTTGGGAGGCGATCCAGCCCATCACCTGCGGCCCGAGCACCATCAGCGCGGCGGCGACCAGCAGCATGCCGGCGATGCCGATGGTGTAGAAAATCGACAGTGGGAAACGCTTCCACGCCGGCCGACCTTCGACCACGTCGTAGGCGGCGTTCATCGCGCTCATCATCAGCCGCACACCGGCGGACGCGGTCCACAGGGCAATCACGATACCGACCGACAGCAAGCCACCCTTGGATTGCTGGAGCTGGTCGATGACCGGGTTCACCTGTTCCAGCGCCTGGGGCGGCAGCACCAGTTCCGATTGCAGGCGCAGCCAGGAGAAGAAGTCCGGCAGGTGCAGGAAACCGATCAGGGCGATCAGGAACAGAATGAAGGGGAACAGCGAGAACAGCATCTGATAGGCCAACGCCGAGGCATAGGTCGACATCTCGTCGTCGACGAACTCGGTGATCGTGCGCACCATCACACGGTGCAGGCGCAGACCTTTCATGTGTGGGAAAAACATTAGCGTCTCCTTTCGCCGCAAATTTGGTCGAAGTCTGGCGACTCAGGGGCCGTTTTCTACATCAAAGTAGCCTACTTGGCGAGTTTGAAACAATTTCCGTGCGCAAGTTCAGGCTGACACAAAAACGGCCATCCGTGGATGGCCGTTCATGTTGCTCATCAAAGGCCGAATCAAGCCTTGTCGACGCCTTTCTTGATCGCGTCCTTGGCCTTGCCGACCGCTTGCTGGGCTTCGCCTTTCTTTTCCTGCACGACGCCTTCGGCACGCATTTTGTCGCTACCGGTGGCCTTGCCGACGCCTTGCTTGACGTTGCCGGCGGCTTCGTTGGCCATGCCTTTTACTTTATCGCCAGTGCTGCTCATGGTGTTTCTCCTGTGAACAATTCAACGGGGAAAGTTGTTACACAAAGATTGACCGGAGGCGTTTGCGCGGAGTTTCATTTATTTTCACCGCAACATTTCATCGTTCAGTGCAGGTTGGGCTTTATGTTTGCCGACCAACCCCCGAGAATGCGCAACGTATTCAGGCCATGGCGCTGAAGATCCAATCCCGTAGGAATGTTATGAAACTCGATAAAAAGCAGGCCATTGCCCGCAGAAACCAGGAACTTGGCGGTGCTGTGCTTGGCGTCAACAACTGCCATTTCACCGAATTGAACCGCAACCGCAACATCTGGTGGTTCGATATTCCGGTCGCGCGCCTGGCCATTGGTCAGTACGAGTGGGTTCACCTGTTGATGCACACCCCGGATACCGACGAACTGCTGCACCTGAAAGTGCCGACGGTATTCCTTCGGGAGAAGCTCGAAGGCCTGGTGGTGCGCAACGAAGGCAAGCGTAAAGCAGCCTTGAGCCTGGAACTGAGCGCCGACAAGGACTCGTACCTTCAGGACATGCGACCGGCGGGTACCAACGTCAATTTCGCGCAGTTCCGCCTCTGAATAGAGCGTGGGAACGATCGGTCAGGCAAACAAAGCCCCGCATCTGCGCAATGCTGTTCACTTAAGGATTGTTGACTAATCCTCAGGCAGCCGGAAAATCCGGAATCTGATAAGGATTCCGGATTTTTTATGTCTGTTGCTCAGGATTTAAGCGCGGTTTTGGATTTTGCTAAGCAACCGCTCTCTCGCCTTGAGGTGTTCACCGATCATATTCCTCATGATTGGATCACCGCAGCGGCCGCTCTGGCGGATAAAGCCACGATCCGACGTCGGCGCTTGCCTTCGGACATAGTCCTTTGGCTGGTAGTCGGGATGGCACTTTTCAGAGGTGAGCCAATAGTCGAGGTCGCTCGCCGACTGAATATTTGTGCCGACGGTCTTGCTAATGAGGTGCTGTTAGCCAAAAGCGGGTTGTCGCAGGCGCGCCAGCGTCTGGGGAATCAGCCTGTCGCTTGGTTATTTCAACAGTGCGCCAATGTCTGGGGATACGAGCGCTACCCGCAAGATGACTGGCACGGTCTTCAAGTCTTTGCCGTCGACGGTGCCTTGTTTCGAACCCCGGAAACGTCGTCATTGCGGGACCATTTTGGCTCCGGCAATACCTCCTCCGATCGTCAAACCCCTTATCCGGTGCTGCGCCTTGTTGCGTTGATGAACGCCCGTTCTCATATCATCGCCAACGCGGCCATCAGCCCTTACCGCAAAGGGGAGATCCCGCTGGCCAAGGACTTCATCGAGAGCATACCCAACCACTCAGTGACCCTGCTGGACAAAGGGTTTTTCAGTGCGGACCTATTGTTGAGTATCCAAAGTACTGAAAAAAACCGGCATTGGATGATCCCGGAGCGTAAGGGTACTGTTCGCACGGAAATTGAACACTACGGCGATGGTGATTACCTAGTCCAGATGAAGGTCTCGCAGCAAGCGCGTAAAAAGAACCCACTGTTGCCTGAGTACTGGCAAGTACGGGCGGTCACCTACGAGGTCGCCGGGAAAGAAAAAACCGTCTTCACCTCCCTGCCAGCCTCGCACTTTAGCGCTGAGCAGGTCGCCACCCTTTATCACGAGCGATGGGAAATCGAACTGGGTTTCAGGGATATCAAAAGCTCAATGCAAGACAATGCCTTGACCCTTCGCAGCAAGACTGTAGACCTGGTGTATCAAGAATTATGGGGGCTGTTACTGGCTTATAACGTAGTGCGTCGAGAAGCCAGTCAGGCGGCTGTAGCTCATAAGCGGGCTCCCAGCGAGGTGAGTTTCAAGTTTGCCTGTCAGCACATCGCCAGCCATCTGGTGGTCATGGCCGGAGCGGTCTCGCCCTCACACACGCCAAGACGCCTGGACGAGCTTCGCGGCAGCATTGGTGTGCTCTTCATAGCAAAACGCCCCAGGCCTGCGAGGCCTAGGGCGGTGAAGATGTCAAAAACCCGGTATCCGGTTAACCGCAAGGCTGCTCCGCTTAAGTGAACAGCATTGCCGCATCTGCGGGGCTTTTGTTTGTTACGCGCTTACCTTTTTGACGCCGAGCTTCTTCAGCTCTTCGTCGCGCAACTCGCGGCGCAGGATCTTGCCGACGTTGGTGGTCGGCAGCGCATCGCGGAATTCCACGGCTTTCGGCACTTTGTATCCGGTGACGTTGGCGCGCATGTGCTCCATCACCTGTTCCTTGGTCAGTGTCACGCCCGGTTTGGCGACGATGAAGATCTTGATCGCCTCGCCCGACTTCTCGTCCGGCACGCCGATGGCTGCGCATTGCAGCACGCCCGGCAGGGTCGCGAGCACGTCTTCCAGTTCGTTCGGGTACACGTTGAAACCGGAGACCAGAATCATGTCTTTCTTGCGATCGACGATGCGCATGTAACCGTCAGGCTGGATCAGCGCGATGTCACCGGTCTTCAACCAGCCTTCGCTGTCGAGGATTTCATCGGTGGCGTCCTGACGCTGCCAGTAGCCCTTCATCACTTGCGGACCTTTCACACACAGCTCGCCGATTTCGCCTAACGGCTGTTCAACGCCGGCATCGTCGATGACTTTGCACAGGGTCGACGGAACCGGAATACCGATGGTGCCGATCTGGATGTGCTGAATCGGGTTCACAGTGGCCACCGGACTGGTTTCGGTCATGCCGTAACCTTCACAGATGGCGCAACCGGTGACCGCTTTCCAGCGCTCGGCCGCGGCCAGTTGCAGGGCCATGCCACCGGACAGGGTGACTTTCAGCGCCGAGAAGTCCAGTTTGCGGAAGCCTTCGTTGTTGCACAGGGCGACAAACAGCGTGTTCAGCCCAACAAAACCGCTGAACTTCCACTTCGACAGTTCCTTGACCATCGCCGTCAAATCGCGCGGGTTGCTGATCAGGATGTTGTGGTTGCCGATCAGCATCATCGCCATGCAATGAAAGGTGAAGGCATAGATGTGGTACAGCGGCAGCGGCGTGATCAGGACCTCGCAACCTTCATTGAGGTTAGAACCCATCAGTGCCTTGCACTGCAGCATGTTCGCCACCAGGTTGCGATGGGTCAGCATCGCGCCCTTGGCCACGCCGGTGGTGCCGCCGGTGTATTGCAGCACGGCAACGTCGCCGCTGGCCGGGTTGGCTTCAGCGACTGGCTGGCCGTGGCCCTTGCTCAGTACGTCGTTGAACTTGATGGCCTTGGGCAAGTGATACGCCGGGACCATCTTCTTCACGTACTTGATGACGCTGTTGACCAACAGGCGCTTGAGCGGCAGCAGCAGGTCGGCCACTTCGGTGACGATCACGTGCTTGACGCCGGTTTTCGGCACGACGAGCTGGGCCAGGTGCGCCATGTTGGCCAGGCAGACCAGGGCTTTGGCACCGGAGTCGTTGAATTGGTGTTCCATTTCCCGCGCGGTGTACAGCGGGTTGGTGTTGACCACGATCAGCCCGGCGCGGATGGCACCGAAGACGGCGACCGGGTACTGCAACACGTTGGGCAGCTGCACGGCGATTCGATCGCCCGGCTGCAAGTCGGTATGCTGTTGCAGGTAAGCGGCAAAGGCACCGGACAATTCGTACAGTTCACCGTAGGTGATTGTCTTGCCCAGGTTGCTGAATGCCGGTTTGTCGGCAAAGCGTTGGCAGGACTGCTTCAACACTGCCTGAATATTCGGATACTCGTCTGGATTGATGTCGGCAGCAATCCCGGCAGGGTACTTATCCTTCCAAAAGTCTTCGATCATGGAAGCCCACTCCTCAGCAACGCGAATTCATCACCGCATTTGATGCGATTATTATTGGTGTATGTTTTTTATTGGTATCTGTTTGTTGGTGAGTCTGGCTTTTTATATAGGCCGAGAAGTCACAAAGCGCGCCGAGAGTAGCAGCTTTGCCAGAGGCCGACTAGAGCCAAAAACAGCCTCTACAGTCACATTCGTGACTCAAGACCAAGCAATGGTCTTTTTTAGAGCAAAAATTCTATACAGGCATTAAACGCTCTAGAACAGGCCTTACAGCCAAACCTCGAAGACAAAAAAGGGGCGCCCATAATTGACCGCCCCTTTTTGATGCTGCGTCGCTAACAATTCATTACGCGATATCACGCAACTCCCGCCGCAATATCTTGCCCACCGGCGTCATCGGCAACGACTCACGCAAGACAATGTGCTTGGGCACTTTGTACGCCGTGAAGTTTTCCTTGCAGTAGGCCTTCAGCTCTTCAAGGCTGACACCCGTTTCACGGGCCACCACAAACAGCTTCACCGCTTCCCCCGAACGCTCGTCCGGCACACCGATCACCGCACAGTTGGCGACTTTCGGGTGAGCCATGACCACATCTTCGATCTCGTTCGGGTACACGTTGAAACCCGAGACGATGATCATGTCTTTCTTGCGATCGACGATGCGCACAAAACCGTCCGGGTCGATCACCGCGATGTCACCGGACTTGAACCAGCCTTCGGCATCCAGCACTTCGGCGGTGGCTTCGGGTTTCTGCCAGTAGCCCTTCATGATCTGCGGGCCCTTGATGCACAGTTCGCCGCGCTCGCCCAGCGGCTGCTCGACGCCTTCATCGTTGATGACCTTCAGCGTGGTGCCCGGCACCGGCAGGCCGACTGTACCGAGCCGCGACTTGTCGCCGTACGGGTTGGTGCAGGCCACCGGCGAGGTCTCGGTCAGGCCGTAGCCTTCGGTGATGCGGCAACCGGTGAGCTGTTCCCAACGCTCGGCGGTGGCCTTGACCAGCGCGGTGCCGCCAGAGTTGGTGAGTTTGAGGCTGGAGAAATCCAGGGTCTTGAAATCAGGGTGATCCATCAGCGCGACGAAAAGCGTGTTGAGTCCCAAAAGGGCCGAGAACCGCCAATTCTTCAGCTCCTTGATGAAACCGCCGATGTCCCGCGGATTGGTAATCAGCACGTTGTGGTTGCCCGACACCATCATGCACATGCAATTCGCGGTGAACGCATAGATGTGGTACAGCGGCAGCGGCGCGACCATGACCTCTTGCCCCTCGCGCAACAGCGGCTGGCCGTCATTGCCGAACTGCTCCAGGCATGCCCGCACTTGCTGCATATTGGCCACCAGATTGCCGTGGGTCAGCATCGCGCCTTTGGCCAGGCCGGTAGTGCCGCCGGTGTATTGCAGCACGGCGATGTCGTCGAGACTGGCGTTCAGCGGCTTGATGCCCAGGCCCCGGCCCAGACGCAGCGCGCTCTTGAAGGAAGTCGCCTGCGGCAAGGAGTACGCCGGGACCATCTTCTTGACCTTGCTCACCAGGGTATTGACCAGCCAGCCTTTGGCGGTGGGCATCAGGTCGCCCATTTTCGCTTCGATCAGGTACTGGATGTCGGTGTCGGGCAGCACTTCCTGGACTTTCTGCCCGAACATGTTCAGGTACACCAGCGCCCGGGCACCGGAGTCCTTGAACTGATGACGCATCTCCCGCGCGGTGTACAGCGGGTTGGTGTTGACCACAATCAGCCCGGCGCGCAGGGCACCGAACACGGCAATCGGGTACTGCAGGACGTTGGGCATCTGCACCGCAATGCGATCCCCGGGCACCAGGTCGGTGTGGGCTTGCAGGTAACCGGCGAACGCTGCGCTGTGGCGTTCCAGTTCGGCGTAGGTCAGGGTTACGCCCATGTTGCTGAATGCCGGGCGGTCAGCAAATTTCTTGCAGGAACGTTCGAACACCTCGATTACCGACTTATAGGCCCCTTGATCGATGTCCAGGGGCACGCCGGCCGGGCGTTTGTCATTCCAGAAATCAGGTTGCATTGTTCTTGTCCTCTTTACCTGAACCTATCCGGGGCCGCTTTTCTGTCCTTCTTCAAAACAAAGAGCGAAAAAGCGGGGCTCTACGGACACTAGCAGCTATGGCGAATCAGGCAAATATGCCAACAGGCGTCATTGACCGTGTGAATCTTGCAGCAGCGGCGTGACCTGATCAGACGGCACGCCATGGATGCGCTATACAATGCAACGACCAAGCGCAAAGGAACCGCCATGATCCACGACACTTTCTGGCTGAACGCGAGTGACCGCAGCCGCCTCTTCGTCAACCAGTGGCTGCCCGCCGCGCCTTTAAAAGCAGTGATTCTGCTGGCCCATGGCATGGCGGAACACAGTGGCCGCTACGCCCGTCTGGCGGAAAAACTCTGTGATCAGGGCTACGGTGTGTATGCGCCGGACCTGCGTGGACATGGCAAAACTGCCGAAAACGGGACACTGGGCCATTTCTCCGACGATGACGGTTGGTGCAAGGTGGTCGGCGACCTGGCGAGCCTCAACCAGCACATCGGCCAACAACATCCGGGAATGCCGATTGTGTTGCTCGGTCACAGCATGGGCAGCTACATCGCCCAGGCTTATCTGCTGCACCACAGCGCCAGCCTGCATGGGGCCGTTCTCAGCGGGTCGAACTTCCAACCGGTGGCGCTCTATCGCGCGGCGCGGCAGATTGCGCGGTTAGAACGTTTGCGCCAGGGCCCGAAGGGTCGCAGCGCGCTGATCGAATGGCTGTCGTTCGGTTCGTTCAACAAGAAATTCAAACCGGTACGCACGCGGTTCGACTGGCTCAGCCGCGACCCGGCGGAGGTCGACCTGTACGCCAACGACCCGCTCTGCGGCTTTCGCTGCACCAATCAGCTGTGGATCGATTTACTCGGTGGGTTGCAGCAAATCAGCAAAGCGTCCAATCTCGCTCAGATTGATCCGGGCCTGCCGTTGCTGATCATTGGCGGTGAATGTGATCCGGTGAGCGAAGGCAAGCGTCTGAAAGATCTGGCCCATGCGCTGCGCGCTGCCGGCAGCCAAAGCCTGCAACTAACCGTTTACCCGCAGGCACGGCATGAACTGTTCAACGAGAGCAACCGCGATGAAGTGATCAATGACGTGTTGAGCTGGATCGCCCAGGCGCTGAGCCACCGTCGGCCACCCAGAGCGGAATAGTTTTTTTTGAATTTATTTATTCGTGACAGGAATTGAAACAGATGACCCAGGTTACCAACACCCCTTACGAGGCCCTTGAAGTCGGCCAGACCGCCAGCTACAGCAAGACGGTCGAAGAGCGCGACATTCAGTTGTTTGCCGCGATGTCCGGCGACCACAACCCGGTGCACCTGGACGCTGAATTCGCCGCTGGCACCATGTTCAAGGAGCGCATTGCTCACGGCATGTTCAGCGGTGCGCTGATCAGCGCTGCCGTTGCCTGCGAGTTGCCTGGGCCGGGGACTATTTATATCGGTCAGCAAATGAGCTTTCAGAAGCCGGTGAAAATTGGCGACACACTGACCGTGCGCCTGGAGATTCTCGAGAAGCTGCCGAAGTTTCGTGTGCGGATTGCCACTCGCGTGTTTAACCAGCGCGATGAATTGGTGGTCGATGGCGAGGCGGAGATTCTGGCGCCGCGCAAGCAACAGACCGTGACGTTGCCTAAGCTGCCGGCAATCAGCATCGGCTGATACCTGACACTGATCGTTCCCACGTCGAGGCGTCGAACCGTCCGCGTGGGAACGATCATTGTGAACCCTCCTGCACCTGCACACTCGCCGTCATCCCCGAACTCAAATTCATCCCTTCCGGCAACTGATCAATCTTGATCCTTACCGGAATCCGCTGCGCCAACCTCACCCAGTTAAACGTCGGCTCCACCTCCGCCAGCAACTGCCCATCCGGCGTGGTATTGCGATCGGTAATCCCGCGACTGATGCTTTCCACATGCCCCTGCAACGCCTCCCCCGCGCTCATCAACCAGATCTTCACCGGATCGCCAACACGAATCCGTGGCAGCTTGGTTTCCTCGAAATACGCCTGCACATAGAAAGTCGAATCGTCGATCAACGCCATCACCGATTGCCCGGCATTCACGTAGTTGCCTTCAGCCAGGCGCAGGTTGGTGATGTGACCATTGCGCGGCGCATGGACCTGACTGCGCGCGAGGTTGAGTTCCGCAACCTTGGCTTCGGCCTGGGCTTCACGCAGTTCGCCACGGGCGACTCCGGCGTTGATTTGCGCGTTCTCCCGCAGTTCGGCGCTGATTGCCTGCGGCCCGAGGGCAGCGCGGCGGCTGGCTTCATGCTCACGCAGATTGAGTTGCTGCTGACGGGTCTGAACCACCGCCTGGGCTTTCTCCAACGCCGCTACGAAACGGTCACGATCAATGCTCAGCAATAAATCGCCAGCCTTGACCTGCTGGTTATCAAAAGCCTTGAGCTCACGCACCCAACCCGAGACGTCCGGCGCGATCACCACCACGTCAGCGCGGATCCGCGCGTCCCGAGTCCAAGGCGTGAGCATGTAGTACTGCCACAAATGGAAGCCGGCAAATATCGCCGCCACCACCAGGCACAAGGTCACCGCGACACGTATCGATGTACGCATTTTCAACTCCTTATAAAGGTCCGAGGGCGACGGTTATCAAGGTCAATACACAGACGTACAAGGCGCAATCAAACAATGCTTCGTGCCAGATCCAGCGGCCCACCGGCGTCAGGCGCAAAAGCATGCGCAAGGCACCAGTGACGAGCAGCGCCAGCAGCACATAAATCAGAAACGGACTGAGCAGCACGCCACCCACCGACCACTCACGCAAGCCCATGGCTTTGCTCCTGTTGACGGCACCAGGCGCGCCAGCTGCTTTGCAATTGCAGCACCGCACCTTGAGCCAGTTTCACCGCATCGCTGGGGGGCAATGCGTACAAGGTCTTCAAGAATTCTTCGCTTGGCTGCGCCAACGCCTCAGCGCGACTGCCGGTCGGGCCTTGCTCGAGGATTTTTTCCAGCTGTTCGAGATAGCGCCGCTGAGGCGCACTGACCGGTGCCTGCGCCACCGCCAGACTCAAACGCAAATGCAGCAATTCGTCGCCGATGTCCAGGCCGAGCAGGCCATCGTCCCAGCGACTGCGCGCCGGTTCCGGCAACTCGGGATAGTGCCGCGCCAATTGCAGCAAGCGGTCGGCCATGCGTCCGCCAAACCAACTTTCGGCACCACGCAGATTGCGCCGGGTCAGGCGCACCAGATCGTCGAGGGTTGCCGCCAGCAAACGTCGGCCATGCCACGTCGGGTTGCGCAGGATCAACAAATGGAACGCCAGCACGGCGGCGCCGACACCGACCACGATGGATTGAGCGCTGTTGAAGAACGCCGCGACATCAAATTTCATCACATTGAGCGGCGAGACCAGCACGATGAAGTGCAGACAAAATGAGGTGGCCGTCGCACCGATCTGCGGTTTGGCCATGCCTAGTGCGCCGAGGAACAACGGCACGCCCATGCCCATGCACAGCAATGCAAAACCACTCCATTGTGGCAGCAGAATCTGCCCGACGATAAACGCAGCCGGAATTGCCAGGAAGATCCCGCGCATAAAACTCATGCCGATCTGAGCGCCGTTCTCGCGGCTGGCGAACAAACTACACACCACGCACGTCAACAGCAGCGCGCCGGAGGCAGCGGGCCAGGCGGTCGCCAACCAGAAGCACGAGACCACCAGAAACGCCAGGGCACTGCGGGTACCGAACATCAGCGCCAATGACAGGTCACGGTGTGGTGTCAGGGTTCTCGGTGGATCGACCGTTTCCTTGCCCTCCTCAACGGCGTTCAACGCGGCGCTGGCCGCCATGGCGGTATCGAGCAACAAGGTGAAACGGGCCAGGCAGTAACTCTGTGCGGAGCTGATGTGCGGGTCGTGGGAAGCGTCGAGCAACCTTGGACGCAGCGCTTGCAGGGTCGCGGTATCCGGGCTGTTGAGCGCCTCTTGAACCTCGGTCATCCAGGGCAACAGCTGCTCGGCTTCCTGGGGTTCCAATTGCTTCCACTGGCGGCGTACCGAACGGGCGATGCGCAGTAGCATCAACAGCTTCTGGCTCAAGCCGCTGATCGCGCGTGCTCGTTGCCGCCCCAGGCTTCCTTCAAACCAGGCATGCTCGCGCTGGGCATCGACGGCGACGATTTTCCCGAGGATTTCCAGCAAGCCTTTACGCGCCTGACCATCACCAGCCAGGGTCGCACGCGCGGCGTTCATGCCGCTTTGCCACGCTGCTCGCGCCTGATCCGCCAATTGCCGTTCAACCCGCATCGGCCAGAGCAGCGCACTGGCGGCGGTGGCGCAAAGAATGCCCAGGGAGATTTCCGTGCAGCGAGCCACGGCTTGATCGAACACGGTCAAAGGATGGGTGATGGCCGGCAGCGCGATGATCGCCACCGTATAACCCGCCAGCACGAACGAATAGGACCAGGCGCTGCGCAGCAAGGTCGAACTCGCCGTACACAACCCCAGCCACAACGCCAAGGCCAACAAAAACAGCCAAGGCGTCTGGGCAAACAACCCCATGAACACCACTGACATGATCGTCCCGACCAAAGTCCCCAACAGCCGCGCCAGGCCCTTCTGCACCACCATCCCCGACAAGGGCTGGGCGACGATGAACGCCGTCATCAGCGCCCATGCCGGTTGCTCCAGGCCCCAGCGTAATGCCAGCCACAGCGCCAGGCCGCCACCGATCAAGGTCTTGATTGCGAACTGTAAGGCGCGGCGGTCAGGCGCAAACAAAGCCTGCAGGGTGATAGGCACGTAATGGACTCTTGGAAAGACGATTTAACGATAGTCGGGATCGGTTCAGTCACTTGATAAACAAATTATTAGCTAGCTAACTAACATCCGTCCAGTGCTAATTCCCGGACACAAAAAAACGCCAGACTGGCTGGCGTTTTTGACAGACAACGAACGCTTACGAGCGTGCGCGAGCCTGGTTACGCAGGGCTTTTACCTGATCGTGATTGCGTTGCACGCCGTGGTACTGACGTTCAACCAGGTCACGAATGCCCACCAGGTTGTATTTGTTGATTTTTTCGATGGCTTCTTTATAAGCCTTGAGTGCATGGTCTTCACCCCGTTCTGCTTCGTTCAGTACGGCCTCTTCATCCTTGCCGGTGAACATCGCTTTCACGTCGACCCAGCGACGGTGCAGGTCACCGCTGACACTGGTAGAGGTTTCCGGATCGCCACCCATGGAACGTACAGCGGCCTGCAATTCAGAAGCAGCCTTGGCGCAGTCAGCCGAGCGCTGTACGAAAATGGCTTTGAGTTCCGGGTGTTTGATGTCTTCAGCGCAAGTCTTGAACCCTTCCTGACCGTCTTTACTGGTTTCAATCAGGTCGTTGAGTACAGAGATGGCTTCTTTATTCATGTCGGTCATTTTCAATTCCTCGCGGGTTGATGAAAGATGCAATAGGTGTTGCATCCTGCATGCCAGCTTTGAATTGATGAGTTATTCCTTATATTTCAATTACTTATCGATTAACAAGAAAACTGTATCCGCTTTATTTGCATGATCTGTCATTTGGCCTGCATGCAGAATGCCTGTATTTTCCAGACTGTTTGAATCAAGACGACTGATTGATGAACCCTGAAAAGCTCGAACTGTTGATTACCCGTGAAATGCCCTTTGGCAAATACAAGGGTCGGATCATTGCCGACCTCCCCGGCCAATACCTGAACTGGTTCGCTCGGGAAGGTTTCCCCCATGGCGAACTCGGCGGCTTGTTGGCTTTGATGCAGGAAATCGATCACAACGGCCTGTCGGAGCTGCTCGAACCCCTGCGCGCCAAACATGGCAAACCCGCCCCTCGCCATTGACCCGACACCCAGACCTGGCCCCTGATTGAGTAAACCATGCCCGATAACACCCGCCGCGCCCGTGACGAAGCCTTCTGGCGAACCTTTGCCGACCGATACGCGGTTGAACCCGGCCCGGTCAACCTTGAAAACGGGTACTTCGGGCGCATGTCGCGCACGGTGGTCGAGGAGTATCAGCGCAACATCGAACTGATCAATCGCAGCAACTCGGTGCACGTGCGGCAACGCTTCGAACAGGGCGAAAGCCTGGAGATTCGCAAACAGCTCGCCGAGCTGATGGGCGTAGCCGCTGACACTGTCGCCCTCACCCGCAACGCTTCGGACGGTCTGCAATCGCTGATTCGCAACTACAACCGTCTGAGGTCGGGCGATCAGGTGCTGATGTGTGATCTGGAGTACGACACGGTCAAAGGTGCCATGCGCTGGCTGGCACGTCATCGCGGCGTCGAGGTGATCGAGATCGAACACTCGCACCCCGCCAGTTTCGACAGTTTGCTGGCCACTTACCGCGAAGCCTTCGTGCGTTATCCGCGACTCAAATTGATGGCCCTGACCCACGTCACCCACCGCTCCGGGCTGGTAATGCCGGTGCAGGCCATTGCTGCAGACGCCAGGGAACATGGCATCGACGTGATCCTTGATGGTGCCCACGCGCTCGGCCAGCTCGAGTTCAATCTCGATAAACTGGGCATCGCCTTTGCTGGCTATAACCTGCACAAATGGATCGGTGCACCGCTGACTCTGGGCTTCATTTACATCGCCCCCGAGCGCCTGGCCGACATCGACCCGGACATGGACGAGATGCATTTCCCGGTCACCGACATTCGCGCCCGCACGCCGTACAGCACGCCCAACATCCCGGCGCTGCTGACCCTGCCGCTGGTGTTCGAGGAACATCGGGCCATGGGTGGCTCCGCCGCCAAGGGCGCTCGGCTCAATTACCTGCGCAACCGCTGGGTGAGCGCGGTACGCGAGTTGCCGGGGATTGAAGTCATGACTCCGGACGACCCGCGACTGTATTGCGGCATCACTTCGATGCGCTTTACCCGGCATGCCGATCAACAGGCGATGGTCGAGCGGCTGCTCAAGGACTACAACCTGTTTACCGTGGCGCGCAGTGGTGCCGCGAGTGGTCCGTGCATTCGCATAACCCCGGGGCTTACCACGACGGGTGCAGACATGGATTTGCTGGCACGGGCGTTGACCGAACTGCGCTGACGTCACACGGTGTGTTTGTCGAAGTCCTCGGGCTTGATCTGCGTCGATACCGCGAAGGTGTCGATGCCGATGGTCGTGTGCCCGAAGTAGCCGTCTTTATTCGAGTCTCGACTCAGGGTGTGAACGTTCAAGGTCGAAGCTTCGCCGCCCATGTTTTCATAGAAAAAATCTTGATCGTTGGTCAGGGGCGAAACGGATCGACCGCGGTACTCCCTGGCGTTGAGTACCGAGCGCGAGGCCACCTCAGGAAAATAGAGCTGACCGACCCAGGCAACATGCCGCTCTTCCAGGTAGTTGTTGCCTTCCATAATGCGTACCACGACGTGAATGTGCAGGGCACGGCCGGCGTAGAATCCCGGATAGATCGTGGTAAACCGCACGATGCCGTTCTTGTCCGTAAATTGCCCGCCACGCAGGTAAGTGTCGTCGTCGGTTCGCGGGATCGAACCGATGTCATCGACTTCGACTTCCTTGTCCGGATTGACCTTGCTCCAACCCGAATACGCCCCGCGTGCGTTGCAATGCCAGATATCCACTAACGCGTCAGTCACCGGTTGCCCGGTCATGGCATCGACGATCGTCAGCCTCAGCACCAAAGGGATGCCATCCATCCCTTCGCTGATGTTTCGTCTGATCAATTTCGGATTTCGGAAATAAGGACCGGCGATCTGTTCGGGTGAAAGCAGGTAAACCGCTGGTGCGGGTGAAACCGGAGTGTTGTCGTCCATAACGTTCTCTCTTCCATAAGATGAACGCAGGTTAACGCTGGCCGAGTAGCGAGATGCGGTAACTATGTATCGCATGATGTCGATCTGTAGCAGCTGCCGAAGGCTGCTACAAAGGTGCGTCGGCAGTCGGATTTTCTTTGGGCAAAAAAAAACGGTGCACCGACCAAGCGCACCGTAAAGCCGTAGAACACCCAACGAAGTGTTTGGTAAAAAGCCGATCAGTCCAGCAGCGCCAATGCCTCGGCAGTGCATTCCTGAATGCGGGCCCAGTCGCCGTTCTTGATCCACTCGGGATCAAGCATCCAGCTACCGCCCACGCACATCACGTTTTTCAACGCCATGTAGCTCTTGATATTGGCCGGGCTGACGCCGCCAGTCGGGCAGAATTTCACTTCGCCGAACGGGCCGCCGAGGGCCTTGATGGCCGCAACGCCGCCGCTGACTTCCGCCGGGAACAGCTTGAAGCGGCGATATCCCAGGCCATAGCCTTCCATGATGCCGGAGGCGTTGCTGATGCCTGGCAACAGCGGAATCGGGCTGTTGACGCTGGCTTCCAGCAGGTCACGGGTGATGCCCGGCGTGACGATGAACTGCGAACCGGCTGCTTCGGCAGCCGCCAGCATGTTGCGATCCAGCACAGTACCGGCACCGGTCACCAGTTCCGGGCGTTGCTCGCGCAGAATCTGGATAGCCTTGAGGCCGAACTGTGAACGCAGGGTCACTTCCAGGGCTGTCAGGCCACCGGCCGCGAGGGCGTCGGCCAGCGGCAGGATGTCCTGCTCGCGAGCGATGGTGATCACCGGCAGGATCCGCGCCTTGGCGCAAAGGCTGTCGATCAGGGCAACTTTGTCCGCCATGGAAACGGTCGGGGATGGGGTTGTCATAGCGGCTGTTCCTAGGCTCATGGGCACCAGTAAATCTCTAACGTAGGTTGCAGAAACGCGCGAATCGGCATGGCGGCGACATCGTCACCGGCCAATGCGGCACTCAGGGTGGTCAGCTTGGACTGACCGGAAATCGATAGAACGGTGGTCTTGGCTGAGGCCAGAAGCGCGCGACTCATGCTCAGGCGCTGATGCGGCACGGTCGGCGCCAGCATCGGCCAGCAGCGACGGCTGCCGTCGATTTTCAAGGCATCGGCCAGGTTCGGGCTGTTGGGGAACAGCGAGGCGGTGTGACCGTCGTCGCCCATGCCGAGTATCAGCACGTCGATCGGCGGTAATTCCGCGAGCAAGCGATCCGCCTGCTCGGCCGCCAGATCAAGGTTGGCAGTGGCGCTGTACAGACTCAGGAACTGAGCCTTGGCCGCCGGACCTTGCAACAGGTAACGCTTGAGCAGACCGGCATTGCTGTCGACATGCTCTACCGGCACCCAGCGCTCGTCGGCCAGGGTGACGACAACCTTGGACCAGTCCAGCGTCTGCTTGGCCAGGTGCTGGAAAAACGCCACCGGGCTGCGTCCACCGGAAACCACCAAGGTCGCGGTGCTGCGCGCGTCGATCGCGTCACTCAGTTGCTTGGCCACATTCAGCGCCAGGCCTTCGGCCAGCAGCACCGGGCTTTTGAACGCATGGGCGCTGACGCCCTGAGGCAGTTTCAATTCAGATATCGCCATACCACGACCTCCCATCCCGCGTGATCAATGCAATGGAGCTCATCGGCCCCCAGGACCCGGCCGCGTACGGCTTGGGCGCATCACCGGATTTTTTCCACCCGGCGATCAACTGGTCACACCACTTCCACGCGGCTTCGATTTCATCTTTACGGACAAACAGGTTCTGATTGCCGCGCATCACTTCCAGCAACAACCGCTCGTAGGCATCGGGAATCCGTGCGCTGCGATAAGTGTCGGAAAAATTCAGCTGCAACGGACCGCTGCGCAGCTGCATGCCCTTGTCCAGGCCTTGTTCTTTGGTCATCACGCGCAAGGAAATGCCTTCGTCCGGTTGCAGGCGGATAATCAGCTTGTTGCTGATTTGCAGGCGCTGCTCGGGGGCGAAGATGTAGTGGGACGGTTCCTTGAAGTGGATGACGATCTGCGACAGCTTCTGCGGCATGCGCTTGCCGGTACGCAGGTAAAACGGCACGCCGGCCCAACGCCAGTTGCGGATATCGGCACGCAGCGCAACGAAGGTTTCGGTGTCGCTCTGGGTGTTGGAATTTGGCTCTTCCAGGTAACCGGGGACCGATTTGCCTTCGCTGTAACCGGCGATGTACTGACCGCGCACCACCTGAGTGGTCAGGCCTTCCGGGCTGATCGGCGCCAGCGCCTTGAGCACTTTGACTTTCTCGTCACGAATGCTGTCGGCGGACAGGTCGGCCGGCGGGTCCATGGCGATCAGGCAGAGCAGTTGCAGGAGGTGATTCTGGATCATGTCCCGCAGCTGTCCGGCCTTGTCGAAGTAACCCCAGCGACCTTCGATCCCGACCTTCTCGGCCACGGTGATTTCCACGTGGGAGATATAATTCTGGTTCCACTGGGTTTCGAACAGGCTGTTGGCGAAACGCAGGGCGATCAGGTTCTGGACGGTTTCTTTGCCCAGGTAGTGGTCGATGCGGTAGGTGCGGTTCTCCGGGAAGAACTGCGCCACGGCGTCGTTCACCTTGCGCGAGGATTCCAGGTCCGAACCAATGGGTTTTTCCAGCACCACGCGAGTGTTTTCGGTCAGGCCGACTTTCGCCAGGTTCTCGCAGATCGCGCCGTAAACGGCGGCCGGTGTCGCGAAGTAGGCAATCACCCGCTGGGCGCTGCCGGCCATTTCGGCCAGGGCGACGTAATCGTCAGCCTTGAGGAAGTCGACGTGCAGGTAACTCAGGCGGGCCAGAAAGCGTTCGACCACGGCTTCGTCCAGCTCTTTGGCGACGACGTAGCGGCGCAGCTCGGAGGCGATGAACGCCAAATGCTGCTGCTCGCTGCCAGGCTCACGGGCCAGCGCGATAATTCGCGTGTCCTCGTGCAACAGGCCTGCGCCATCGAGCTGATAAAGGGCAGGAAACAGCTTGCGCAGGGCCAGATCGCCGAGGGCGCCGAACAAGGCAAAGGTGCACGGTTCAACCGTAATCGAAGGCATGATGTTTGTTCTTTTATCAAGTTAAGCTACAAATACCTTTTTTCAAGGCATCACTCAAGCGAAAATGTAGTAATAACCACAACATTTTCGCAAAATACAGATTCCGAGTGGTGGACGGTCGGAGCCATCAGTAGGATAGGCCACCGTTTGGGGCCGCATCAAAGGCCCAATTTGCATAGCAACACGCTTGTTTGCATCGCAGATGCACTCTTGTAGGCGAACCAAGGAAACCATATGGACCGCGTGCGAAATTTACTGGAACAGATCCAGAATCGCCTTGAAGACCTGAACAAGGCAGAACGCAAAGTCGCCGAAGTGATCCTGCTCAACCCACAGCAGGCCACCCGGTTCAGCATTGCCGCCCTCGCCCAGGCCTCAAAGGTCAGCGAGCCGACGGTCAACCGTTTCTGCCGTTCGTTCGGCGTCAGCGGCTACCCGGAACTCAAGCTTCAATTGGCGCAGAGCCTGGCCAGCGGCGCGGCGTATGTCAGCCGTGCGGTCGAGGCCGACGACAATCCGGAAGCCTATACCAAAAAGATTTTCGGCAGCGCCATCGCCTCTTTGGACAGTGCGTTGCAGGCGCTCGACCCGAACCTGATCAGCCGCGCCGTCGACCTGTTGATCCAGGCCCGGCAGATCCACTTCTTCGGCCTCGGCGCCTCGGCCCCGGTGGCGCTGGATGCGCAGCACAAGTTTTTCCGCTTCAACCTGGCGGTCACCGCGCATGCCGACGTGCTGATGCAGCGCATGATTGCGTCGGTGGCGCACACCGGCGAGTTGTTTGTGATTATTTCCTACACCGGCCGTACCCGCGAACTGGTGGAAGTGGCGCGTATTGCCCGGGAAAACGGTGCTTCGGTACTGGGCCTGACGGCCGAGGGTTCGCCACTGGCCAAGGCCAGCACGTTGAGCCTGAACATTCCGCTGCCGGAAGACACCGACATCTATATGCCGATGACGTCGCGGATCATTCAACTGACCGTGCTGGATGTGCTCGCCACCGGCATGACCTTGCGTCGAGGCGTGGATTTCCAACCGCATTTGCGCAAGATCAAGGAAAGTCTGAATGCCAGTCGGTATCCGATTGGGGATGAGTTCAACTAACCCAACTTCTTCATTGCCTGATCTGGCCTCATCGCGAGCAGGCTCACTCCCACAAGGGAATGCATTCCAAATGCGGGAGCGAGCCTGCTCGCGAAAGGGCCAGCTGCAACACCGCAACTCTTGAGCTAAACCCCCACCCGCGCCTGCAAACTCAAATGCGCCCTCTCCCCCGGCGCCAGGCTCAGGCTATCGGTCCCGCCACTCGCGGCCTCAACACACACAAACTCCGAAATCTCGCTCCAGCTCACCCCCAGCAACGGCCGCGAGCCCGGATGCCAGACCACCGTGTCCGCATGGTCACCGGTATCGATGCACAACTCACGCTGCCAGGCGTGGTCCTTGAGCTGCAATTCGCCGTCATGCTGGAACACCCGCTGACAGCCACCCTCTACCCGCAATTCGCCTTCCTGATGACAAATCTGACGATTCAACTGGTCGTAACCCTGCGCTCCGTCGAGGCCAGACAGCGCTACCTCACCGACGTCACCAATACGCCAATACGCATGCAACGCCTGACTCAATTGGCACGGCAGGCTGTCCTGATGCTCGGTACTCAGGCGTAAATCCATGCGCTCACCCAAGTGCGCGTGCAGGTCCACTTGCCAATCGCACAACTGAAGTTGCCAGTGCAAGCGCACGCCATCGTCATCAGTGCTGCTGTCCAGCAGCTTCCAGTCGATCAACCGTGCCCAGCCATGGGACGGCCAGGCGTTTTCGCTCGGATGACGGCCATACCACGGCCAGCACACCGGAACGCCACCACGAATCGCGCCGACCTGCGGCCACTTCGCCGCGCACCAGAGCCAGGGTTTCTGGCCCTTTGGCTGGAAGTGCAGCAACTGTGCACCCTGCCGACTGAACACCGCCTGACACAGCGGATGGTCGATCACCAGCACGTCGCGCTTCTGATAGCGCTCCCACGCAAACACCGGACGTTCGCGCAAGGATTTGAAGAAGCGTTGTAGCGGATGCTCATGCATGTACCACGGTCCTGAAAATCACCCGGGGTGCGCCGCCCCCAAAAAAAAGCGGACAGCCTGGGCTGTCCGCAAAAATGCGCACATAGAGAGGAGCTTATCGCAACAACGTTAGAACACCGACTGAATTTTCAGGCCGGCGACCAGCGCGTTGTCGACTTCATCAACACCGCCTGGGTGAGTGATGTATTGCAAGTTAGGACGCACGGTCAGCCAGTTGGTAACGTGGAAGCCGTAGTTGATCTCGTAGTTGTACTCTGTGCTACGCAGCGGCGAGAACAGTGGATCCTCGTACTCGGTGACACCATTGGAGGCGTTGACCAACTCGGCGTTTTTCTTCACGTCATCGTTGACATGGATACGGGCAAAACCGATACCCATGTCATCTTTTGGACGTGCATCGAACGGGCCCTTATACACAAACATCAGCGACTGGTAGTTGTCGACGAAGTTGGTGTCCTTGTCGTGGAAAGTAGCGTTGGCTGCGATGTTCAGACCGCGGGACGCGTCACCGTTGTGGCGGGTGAGTTGTTGCTGCGCAACGAACCAGTAACCGTGTTTGCTATCGTGGCTGCGATAGGCGTTACCGCTGGTTGCTGCATCATTGCCGTCGGCATCCTTACGGACGTCATCGGCATTGGCTGTGCTTTTGTAGTAACCGACACGGTATTCGCCCGGCAGGTTGCCAGGGTTCGGCAACCAGACCAGTTCGACCGGCAGGACGGTGCCCTCGGTACCACTGCCGCTGAGCTTGAAGCCGTTACCGTGCTCCAGTTGCGACGGGTTCTGGTTGTACGCGCCGATCTGCGCATAGAACTCTGGCGAGATGTTGTACTTCACGCGGACCGCAGCCTGCATGACCGGCCAGTTGTACCAGATGTTGGTGGCCCAGTTACCCGCTTGGGAACCGCAGAACGCCAGGTTCTGGAACTCGCAAGGGAAGGTATTGAAGTCCTCGCCTTCGCCGAAGTAACCGGCCTTGACGTCCAGTTTACCGTCGAGGAACTGGTGCTTGATCCACAATTGGGTCAGACGGACCATATGGCCACGGCCGTAGACTTCCTGTGACGAACTCAAGGTGCCGGCACGCGGGTCGCCGACACGGTCATTGGAAATGTTCTCACCGTTACGGTTAGTGAGCTGGATCTTGGCCTGGGTGTTATCCCAGCCCCACAGTTTTTGCAGGTCCAGCGCCACGCCCAGACCAAACTGGTCGGCGTAACGCGCAGTCTTGTCATCATTAAACCCGCCGTGGAGGTTGCCGCCCACTTCACCGACATAGTCCATCTTGATGTCGATACCCTGCTCGATCAGCCTGGTCCGCTCACCACCCCAATCACCGGTCATCCATTCGGAGTCGGCGCTGAACGCGTCAGCCGCGTGTACGCTACCGGTCAGCATCATTGCCGCAATGGCTGACAACTGGCAGATAAGCTGAGCGTTGTTGTTCTTCTTCATCCCTACATCCTCGTTTTATTGTTATTCACTGTTTTTATTTAACGCGGTGACATCCCCTGTGGGAGCGAGACCGGCTTGCCGGCGATAGCGGTGTATCAGTCGACATCGATGTTGAATGTCAGTCCGTCATCGCGAGCAGGCTCGCTCCCACATTTTTGATCTTCAGCGGCCTTTGAACTGAGCTACGTTGGCACTGTGAGTCTCTGTTTTAGACTGACCGGCCACCCCCAGGCGCTCACCAGTCTTGGCATCGAACAGCAGCACTTTCGATGGATCGAATTGCAGGGTCAGGGTCTCGCCCACGGCCGGTGCAACGTCCGGCGCCAGACGGCAGCAGACTTTGGTTTCGTTGAGATTGACGAACACCAGGGTGTCGGGACCGGTCGGCTCGGTGACCTGGACTTCGGCGCGAATGATCGGCAAACCATTCGGCTCGCTGCCCGCCAGCACGATCTGCTCCGGGCGCATGCCGAGGATCACTTCGCGGTCTTCAAGACCGGCGTCTTGCATACCCAACGGCAATTCGCAACGTGCCTGACCACTGTCGAGCAGCGCTACCAGACGACCGTCCTTGCGCTGCAACCGCAGCGGGATGAAGTTCATCGGCGGCGAACCGATGAAGCTCGCCACGAACAGGTTGGCCGGGTTGTTGTAGATGTCTTTCGGCGTGCCGAACTGCTGGATGATCCCGTCCTTCATCACCGCCACTTTGTCGCCCAGGGTCATGGCTTCGATCTGGTCGTGGGTCACGTAGACCGTGGTGGTTTTCAGGCGCTGGTGCATCAGTTTCATTTCGGTGCGCATCTCGACGCGCAGCTTGGCGTCGAGGTTGGACAGCGGCTCGTCGAACAGGTAAATCTTCGGCCGCCGCGCCAGGGCACGGCCCATCGCCACGCGCTGTTGCTGACCACCGGAGAGCTGGCCGGGTTTGCGGCCGAGCAAATGTTCGATCTGCAACAGCTTGGCCACGCGAGCGACTTCTTCGTCGATTTCGGCGGCGGGCATTTTGCGAATCTTCAGGCCGAACGCGATGTTGTCGCGCACGCTCATCGTCGGGTACAGCGCGTAGGACTGGAACACCATGGCGATGTCGCGATCTTTCGGGCTCATGCCGCTGATGTCGGCGTCGTCCACCAGGATCGCGCCGCCGCTGATGTTTTCGAGACCGGCGATGCAGTTCATCAGCGTGGATTTACCGCAGCCCGACGGGCCAACCAGAATCAGGAACTCACCGTCATCGATCTTCAGTTCGATGTTTTTCAGAGTGTCCGGCAAACCGGCGCCGTAGGTCTTGTTGACGTTGCGTAATTCGAGAGTTGCCATTGTTCTACCCCTTGACCGCGCCGGACGTCAGCCCACGCAGGAAATACTTGCCAGCGAATATGTAGACCAGCAGTGTCGGCAGCCCGGCGATCATCGCGGCGGCCATATCAACGTTGTATTCCTTGGCCCCGGTGCTGGTGTTGACCAGGTTGTTCAGGGCCACGGTAATCGGCTGGGCATCGCCACTGGCGAAGACCACGCCGAACAGGAAGTCATTCCAGATCTGGGTGAACTGCCAGATCAGGCAGACCATCACGATCGGGATCGACATCGGCAGCAGGATCTTCCAGAAAATCGTGAAGAAGCCCGCGCCATCAAGCCGTGCAGCCTTGACCAGCGCATCGGGAATGCTCACGTAGTAGTTGCGGAAGAACAGCGTGGTGAACGCCAGGCCGTAGACCACGTGCACCAGCACCAGACCGGTGGTGGTGTTCGCCAGGCCGATCTTGCCGAGGGTAAACGAGGCTGGAAGCAGCACGGTCTGGAACGGCAGGAAGCAGCCGAACAGCAGCAGGCCGAAGAACAGTTGCGAACCGCGGAAGCGCCACATCGACAGCACGTAGCCATTCATTGCACCGATGAAGGTGGAGATCAGCACCGCCGGCACGGTGATTTTCACCGAGTTCCAGAAGTAGCTGCCCACGCTGTCCCAGGCCTTGATCCAGCCGATGCCGTCAATCACTTGAGGCCAGCTCAGCAGGTTGCCGGTGCGGATGTCTTCCGGGGATTTGAAACTGGTCAGCAGCATCACCACCAGCGGGATCAGGTAGATTGCGGCGGCCAGCAACAGCGTGGCGTAGATTGCGATGCGGCTGAAACTGATCGCCGGTTTTCCGAGTTGATTACTCATGGCGTTTGCCTCGCAATTCGGAGTACAGATACGGCACCAGAATCGCCAGGATCGCGCCGAGCATCATCATGGCGCTGGCTGAACCAATGCCCATCTGGCCACGGCTGAAGGTGAAGGAATACATGAACATCGCGGGCAGGTCGGACGAGTAGCCCGGGCCGCCAGCGGTCATGGCCGCCACCAGGTCGAAGCTCTTGATCGCGATGTGCGCGAGGATCATGAAGGCGCTGAAGAACACCGGGCGCAGGCTCGGCAACACGATCTTCAGGTAGATGGTCGGCAGGCTCGCACCGTCGACTTGCGCCGCACGGATAATCGATTGATCGACACCACGAAGGCCGGCCAGGAACATCGCCATCACAAACCCGGAGGCTTGCCACACGGCGGCGATCACCAGGCAGTAAACCACGCGATCCTGATCCACCAGCCAGTCGAGACGGAAGCCTTCCCAGCCCCAGTCACGCAGCATTTTGTCCAGGCCCAGGCCTGGGTTGAGCAGCCATTTCCACGCGGTACCGGTGACGATCATCGAGAGCGCCATCGGGTACAGGTAAACGGTGCGAATGAAGCCTTCCTTGCGAATGCGCTGATCCAGCAGCACCGCCAGGAACACCCCCAGCACCAGGCTGATGCCGATGAACATGCCACCGAAGACCGCGAGGTTTTTGCTCGCGACCCACCAGCGATCGTTGTCCATCAGGCGGATGTATTGCTGCAGGCCGACCCATTTGTAGCTCGGCATGAAGCTGGAATTGGTGAAGGACAGAACGAATGTCCAGAGGATGTAACCGTAAAAACCAACCAGGACGATCAGCATGCTTGGCGCCAAAACCAGTTTGGGGAGCCAGCGCTGCAGTGCGTCGAACGGTGAGGCTTTGCTGAAAACCGCCACAGAGCTCATCGGGATAATCCAGGTGAAGAGGAATTGATATCGGCAGGGATCCCTTGTGGGAGCGAGCCTGCTCGCGAAGGCGATTTCTCAGCCGACATCATTTCTGAATGTCAGACCGCTTTCGCCGGCAAGCCGGTCTCGCTCCCACAGGGATTACTGAGTGCCGGAGATTACTGGGCGGCTTTGACGGCCGATGCCAGTTGGGCGCTGGCCTTGGCCGGGTCAGCGTTCTTGTCGTTCATGAAGTTGGTCACCACATCGAAAATCGCGCCCTGCACGGCCAGGGAAGTGGCCATGTTGTGCGCCATGCTCGGTTGCAGGCCGCCAGTCTTCTCGTCTGCAAGGAAATCCTTGGCAGCCGCTTGAGCGCAGGAATCGAAGCCCAGACCGCTCATGTCGTTAAGCATGTCGGTACGCACCGGGATCGAACCTTTGTTGATGCTGAAGACTTTCTGGAAGTCTTTACCCAGCGCGACCTTGGCCAGGTCCTGCTGAGCGGCGATGTCGCCTTTGCGATCAGCCTTGAGCTTGAACACCGCCAGGGAATCGATGTTGTAGGTGAAGGCTTTTTCGGTGCCCGGGAACGGCACGCACTGGTAGTCCTTGCCGGCTACTTTCTTGGCAGCGGTCCATTCGCTCTTGGCCCAGTCGCCCATCATCTGCATACCGGCCTTGCCGTTGATGACGTCGGCCGCCGCGATGTTCCAGTCACGACCGGCGCGGTTCGGGTCCATGTAGCCCGTGAGTTTTTTAAGCTCGGTGAACGACTTGGTCATCTCGGCACCCGAGAGGGTTTTCTGATCCAGGTCTACCAGGGCTTTCTTGTAACCGTCAGCGCCCATGACCGAGAGCACCACGTCTTCAAACACGGTGCTGTCCTGCCAAGGCTGGCCACCGTGGGCAAGCGCGATGAAGCCGGCGGCTTTGAGCTTGTCGCCGGCGGCATAAAACTCTTCGAGGGTGGTCGGGGTTTTTTCGATCCCGGCTTTCTTGAAGACTTCCGGGTTGATCCACAGCCAGTTGACGCGGTGAATGTTCACCGGCACGGCGACATAGTCACCTTCGTACTTGACGGTGTCGGAGACTTTCTTCGACAGCAGGCCATCCCAGCCTTCGGACTTGGCAACGTCTTTGAGGGTATCGGTGCTGAGCAGGCCAGTGCTGCCCCACTCCTGGATGTCCGGACCTTTGATTTGTGCAACGCCCGGCGGGTTACCGGCGACGGCGCGGCTTTTGAGTACGGTCATGGCAGTGGAACCGCCGCCACCGGCGACTGCGCCGTCCTTCCAGGTAAAGCCGTCTTTTTCGACTTGGGCCTTCAGAACATCGACCGCGGCCTTTTCACCACCGGAGGTCCACCAGTGAACGACTTCCACCGAACCTTTGGAATCGGCAGCAAGCGTACTCAGCGGAAATGCAGACAGGGGAAGCAGTGAGGCGAGAGAAATGACAGTAGCGAGGCGAGAAATCGCATTCATCTAGTAGTACCTTTCTTGTTGTTATGCATGCAAGTCTGGTGCTTGCGCTGCATAGGATTTTAAACAGGAGTGATCCCTTCGCAGGTAACGAAGGGACGTTCGAATGTCACCACATGGTTACACAGGAGCGCTCTGGGATAACTGTGCCAAGGCAGTCGCCATACTCGGAGCCAGAGGCAATCGCGGGATCAGTACGGCTTGCCAGGCGTGATAAAGGTCGGGTTTACCGGCCCAGATATCGGCGCTCGGGCGGTTCTGCGGATCGAGTTCGTGATGCCAGCTGCCACTTTCGCGGTCGATGAAATGGCTGTCGCAGAATTCCCAAAAAAGTCGATACCAGCTTTCGTATTGCGCATCGCCTGTGCGTTTAAGCAGCGCACTGGCGGCGGCGCTGGCTTCGCAATGGGTCCAGTGCAGACGATGGCGCACCACGGCGCGATTGTCCCAGTCGAGGGTGTAAACAATCCCCGGTGCCCCGTCGACATCCCAGCCGTGACGGCAGTTGTGGTCGAAGAGTTTCTGCGCGTCGCTGGCGAGCCAGCCCGGCGTGAGCATCCCGGCCTTAACCCGCGCCGCTTCGAGGTGCAGCATCAGCCGGGCCCATTCGAAACCGTGACCCGGCGTGGTGCCGTAGGGGCGAAAACCATCAGCCGGGTTGTCGTGGTTGTATTCGCGCAAGGGTTGCCAGTCGCGGTCGAAATGCTCGACCACCAGGTAATCGTTAGCGGCCGCGTGACCGTGGATGACGCGCTCGACGATGCGCTGGGCGCGACACAGCCAGCGGTTCTCTTCGGTGACATCAGCCAACGCGAGAAAGGCTTCGGTGGCGTGCATGTTGCTGTTGGCGCCGCGATAGGCTTCCTCGACGCTCCAGTCGCGGTTGAAGGATTCGCGCATCGCGCCCTCCTCCTCGCTCCAGAAATGCGCGTCAATGATGTGGATGGCATCGTCGAGCAAGGCCTGTGCGCCGGGACGCCGAGCGACGACCGCAGAACTGGCGGCCAGCGCGACGAAGGCGTGCAGGTAAGCTGCTTTGTCGGTGTTGCCGTCGCGATGCTCGGGGGCAGGGAACCAGCCACCGTGTTCGGCGTCGCGCAATGGGCCGCTGAGGGTTTTGATGCCGTGATCCACCAGCTCGGCGAAACCCGGCAAGCCCTGAATGTGAGCCATGGCGAAACTGTGGGTCATGCGCGCGGTGTTCATGGTTTCGGCGTGGGCGTTGGCCGGCAGGCAGCCCTTTTCATCAAGATTGCCGAAGCCTTCGGCAAGCTTCGAGGCCTTGGCAAACGCCAGCAGGCGCAGGCCTTCGTCGGCGAGCCATTGCTGATGGGCGGGTGCGTTCAGCCAACTGCTGAAAGCGGGTTGGAAGGTGTCCATGGGGTGCCTTTTTTGTTGTTATGACTGGGGGCAGTCTAAACAACGGGCGGAGGCGGGCTTGTAACGAAGGGGGCGAGTTATGTCACCGCTTTGTGACATTCGCCTTGAGGAATGTGTTGAATGGTCTGACGCCTTCGCGAGCAGGCTCGCTCCCACAGGGGAGATGCGTCGTACACAAATCCAATGTGGGAGCGCGCCTGCTCGCGATGGGCGCGACGCGGTCTAACTAATCAACACTACGAGGCAGCTGCAACGTCACCCTCAACCCACCCTCACGCAGGTTTTGCAGGCTCACTTCCCCGCCATGGCTATGCGCAATATTTCGCGCAATCCCCAACCCCAACCCATAACCCTGCTGCTGCCCGGCCAGGCGGAAGTGCGGCTCGAACACCTGCTCCATCCGCTGCTCCGGCACGCCTGGGCCTTCATCGTCCACATGCAGGATGAACGCACTCTGGTCGTCATCAATGTGCAAATGCGCTTTCTGCCCATACTTCAAGGCATTGTCGATCAGGTTGCCGATGCAACGCTTGAGCGCCAGCGGCTTCCCCGGATACGCCGCCAGCGCACGCCCTTGCTGAGTGACGCGACCATTGCCGTTGGGCGCCAGATACGGCTCCACCAGACAATCAAGTACATGGTTGAGGTCCACCGGTTCAATGTTTTCGTGGATGTCGGTGTCTTTCACGCATTGCAGCGCGCCTTTGACCAGCAGCTCCAGCTCATCCAGATCACGGCCGAACTTGGCTTGCAGCGTTTCGTCTTCGAGCAATTCAACGCGTAACCGCAAGCGGGTAATCGGCGTGCGCAAGTCATGGGAAATCGCGCTGAACAACTGGCTGCGCTCGGTCAGGTAACGGCTGATGCGTTCGCGCATCGCATTGAAGGCGCGGCCGACCTCAACCACTTCGCTGCCGCCCCCCTCGGCCACGGGTTCGACTTCCGCGCCGAGGGACATGTCCCGTGCAGCCCGCGCCAAGCGCTTGAGCGGCCGGCTCTGCCAGTGCACCAGCAGGCCAATGAACAACAGCAAAAAGCCGCTGGTGAGCACGATGAACCAGACTTGCTGCGCCGGCAGGCCTTGTTCTTCAAGACTGGTGTAGGGCTCGGGCAACAGTGAGGCGATGTACAGCCACTCGCCCGGCGCCATCTGGATTTGGGTCACCAATACCGGCGGGTTCACCGGTTCCAGGGTCAGCGCGTAGTGCGCCCAGGAGCGCGGCAATTCATCGAGTTTCAGGCCGCCGTTGAAGATTCGCAGGTCTTCGGGGCTGACGAACGTCACCGAGATATCCGTGTCCTGGCCCAGGGATTGGCGCAGCACTTCGTCCACCGCTTTGAGTACCGCTTCCTTGCGCGGGGTGATCGGCAGCACTTCCATGCCCAAGGGTTTGTCGTTGAGCGTCACCACAAAACGGGTGCCGCCCATGCTGCGCAACTGGTCGAGTACCAATGGCCGAAACGCTACCGGCAGAGAGCGAAAGTAACTGACACTGGCGGTCATCGAATGAGCGAGGCTACGGGCGCTGGTGACCAGGCCTTCAAGTTGGGTGGCGCGCAGTTGCGAGACCCAGATCACGCTCGACAGCGTCTGGGCGAACAGCACCGCCAGCAGCGTCAGCAGCAACATCCGCCCGAGCAGCGAACGCGGCACGGGAATCCGTGCGGCGAGCTTGCGGAAAAACTCAGTGGCCATTGCTGGCAACCACATTGGCGGCCAGTTGGTAGCCGCTGCCGCGCACGGTACGGATCAGCCGCGGTGGTTTTTCGGTGTCGCGCAGGCGATGACGCAAACGGCTGACGGCCATGTCGACGATGCGATCCAGCGGCATCAAATCGCGGCCACGGGTGGCGTTGCCGATGGTGTCGCGGTCGAGGATTTCCTGAGGGTGATCGAGGAACAGTTTCAGCAGCGCGAAATCGGCGCCGGAGAGAATCACTTCTTCGCCATCGATGTGGAACAGGCGATGGCTGACCATGTCCAGCCGCCAGTCATCGAAGGCCAACACTTCGCCGCCGGAACGCTCCTGACCGAACTGCGCGCGGCGTAACAAGGCTTTGATGCGCGCCTGCAATTCACGCGGGCTGAAGGGTTTGCCGAGGTAATCGTCGGCGCCCAATTCCAGACCGATGACGCGGTCGGCCTCGTCGGAACTGGCGGTGAGCATGATGATCGGCACCTGCGCCTGACGCGGGTGCTGACGGATCCAGCGGCAGAGGCTGAAGCCGTCTTCGTCCGGCAGCATCACATCGAGGATCACCAGATCGCTCGGCGCCTCGTTCATCGCCTGACGAAAGCCTGCACCGTCCGGCGTGGTACGAACCTGGAAACCGGCGCGGGTCAGGTAGGTGTCCAGCAACTCGCGTATCTCTTGATCGTCATCGACCAACAAAATCGACTTGTTGACTGAGCTCACGGGGCGGCGTCCTTGTTGTTTGAATTGGGCGGATTATGCCTGATGCACCATTTTTACAAACACCACAAAACTACTGTAGGAGTGAGCCTGCTCGCGATAGCGTTTTTACATTCAACACATTGGTTGACTGACACACCGCTATCGCGAGCAGGCTCACTCCTACAGGTTGATTGCATTTCAAGTCGGGTTGGATTGTTCCAATGCCACACCCGCCCCCATCAATCCGGAGTACGGCGCCGTCACCAGCCACACAGGGATGCCTTTGAAGTAATCACTCATGCAGCCCTTGTCGGCAAAGCACCGGGCAAAGCCGCTTTCGATGAAGAAATCGGCGAACCGCGGAATCACCCCGCCCACGATGTACACGCCACCCCGTCCGCCCGTGGTCAGCACGTTGTTGCCGGCCACACGACCCAGCCAGCAGCAGAACTGCTCAAGCACTTCCAGGGCAATCGGATCACCGGCCAGACCGGCTGCAGTAATCGACTCGGGGGAGTCCAGCACGGGTTCATGACCGTCCACCGCACAAATCGCCCGATAGACTCGTGGCAAGCCGCTGCCACTCAACGCTGTTTCAGCGCTGACATGACCGATCTCATTGAAGATGTGCTGCCACAGTTGAGTTTCCCGCGGACTGCTCAGTGGCAAATCGACGTGACCGCCCTCCCCCGGCAACGCGGCAAACCGCCCTTCACCGAGATCGAGCAACGTGCCGACACCGAGGCCAGTGCCTGGACCAATCACCACCGCCGGCCGCAACGGTTCCGGCGTGCCTTCGCAGACCACCCGAAACTCGTCCGGCTGCAAACGGGTCATGCCCAGCGCCATCGCCGAGAAGTCGTTGACCAGCAGCAGTTGATCCACCTGCAAGCTCTTGCAGAAACCCTTGCGGCTGAGTCGCCAGTGATTGTTGGTGAACTTGAATTCATCGCCGCTCACCGGGCCGGCCACCGACAGGCACACCGAACCGATCGAACCCGGTTCCAGGCCAAGCCCGCTCAGGTAGAGAGCAATCGCCTCTTCCGGGCTGGCGTGGTCGGCCGTTGCCAGCACCTGGACCGATTCCAGTTGCTGGTTTTTCCACAACGCGAAACGTGCGTTGGTCCCACCGATGTCACCGACCAAAGCCAGTTTCAATTAAGCGTCTCCAGGGCAGAAGTAAAGGCGCTGGCGCCCTGCTCTGCGGAGCTGAAGGCCATGCGCATGAAACCAAACAGTTCGCGACCGCTGCCGATGTTATTGCCCAACAGGCCTTTGGCAGGTTCGCGCGCTGCGAATTCTTCGGCGTCCACCTTAAGCTCCAGAGTGCCTTTGACGCCATCGACGCGGATGATATCGCCCTCTTGCACCCGCGCCAAAGCGCCGCCCACATAGGCTTCGGGGCTGACGTGAATCGCCGCCGGAATTTTCCCCGAGGCGCCGGACATGCGCCCGTCGGTGACCAGCGCCACTTTGAAACCGCGATCTTGCAGAACGCCGAGGAACGGCGTCATCTTGTGCAGCTCCGGCATGCCGTTGGAACGCGGGCCCTGGAAGCGCATCACGGCGACAAAATCCTTCTCCAACAAACCGGCCTTGAACGCATCGGCCAGATCCTGCTGATCCTGGAACACCATGGCCGGTGCTTCGACGACCTGGTTTTCCAACGCGACGGCGGACACTTTCATGACACCGCGGCCGAGGTTGCCTTCCATCACCCGCAAGCCGCCCTCTGGCGAGAACGCACGCGCGACTGGACGCAGGATGGTTTCGTCGAGGCTTTCGATCGGGCCTTCGCGCCAGACCAGCTCGCCGTTTTCGAGGAACGGTTCCATGGTGTAGCGGCTCAGGCCGTGGCCCAGCACCGTGTTGACGTTTTCGTGCAGTAGCCCGGCTTCCAGCAGTTCACGGATCAGGAACGACATGCCGCCCGCGGCCTGGAAGTGGTTGATGTCAGCTTTGCCGTTCGGGTAGACGTGGCTCAGGGTCGGCACCACCTCGGAGAGGTCGGCCATGTCTTGCCAGGTCAGTTGAATGCCCGCCGCCATGGCAATCGCCGGCATGTGCAAGGTGTGGTTGGTCGAACCGCCGGTGGCGTGCAAGGCCACGATGGAGTTGACCAGCGAACGTTCGTCGACGATTTCGCCGATCGGCATGAAGTCGCCGCTCTGCTTGGTCAGACGCGTGACCTGATGCGCCGCTTCGCGGGTCAGGGCATCACGCAACGGGGTGTTCGGGTTGACGAAAGAGGCGCCCGGCAAGTGCAGACCCATGACTTCCATCAGCAACTGATTGGTGTTGGCGGTGCCGTAAAAGGTGCAGGTGCCCGGGCTGTGGTAGGACTTCATCTCCGATTCCAGCAGCTCTTCGCGGCTGGCTTTGCCTTCGGCATAGCGTTGGCGCACGTCGGCTTTCTGCTTGTTGGAAATGCCCGAGACCATCGGCCCGCCCGGCACGAAGATCGTCGGCAGATGACCGAAACGCAACGCGCCCATCATCAGGCCCGGCACGATCTTGTCGCAGATGCCGAGCATCAGCGCGCCGTCGAACATGTTGTGGGACAGCGCCACGGCGGTGGACAGCGCAATCACTTCGCGGCTCGGCAGGCTCAGTTCCATGCCCGGCTCGCCCTGGGTCACGCCATCGCACATGGCCGGGGTGCCACCGGCGAACTGGCCGACGGAGCCGATTTCGCGCAGGGCCTTTTTGATCTGTTCAGGAAAGACTTCGTACGGCTGGTGCGCCGAGAGCATGTCGTTATAGGACGAAACAATCGCAATGTTCGCGGAGTTCATCATCCGCAGACTGTTCTTGTCATCGGTGCCGCAACCGGCCACGGCGTGGGCGAAGTTGGCGCATTGCAGCTTGCCGCGCATGGGACCGTCGCTGGCAGCACCACGAATCAGTGCAAGGTAAGCCTCACGCGTGGCGCGGCTGCGGGCGATAAGCCGTTCGGTGACCTCAAGGACGCGGGGATGCATGTTTAGAACTCCAGGCTAACGGATGTGGCGACCTGATTGTCTATGCTGAACAAGGACCGCTGTGATTGGGATGACAGACGGTTTTCTTGATCGGTCGGACCAGTTGATTCAGGTCACTCGTTGTAGATTGAACAAAATATTGCCATTAAAAAGGCTTGTTTTCTATTTTTATGCGAATAATCTTGTAATTCCAACAACAAAACGACGGCGGCCCTGTTAAATGACTCTTCGAATCGCAATCAATGGTTTTGGCCGAATTGGCCGTAACGTCCTGCGCGCACTGTATACCCAAGGTTATCGCCAGGATCTGCAGATCGTTGCCATCAATGACCTGGGCGACAGCGCGATGAACGCTCATCTGCTCAAGTACGACACTGTTCATGGCACGTTCGATGCCGATGTCCAGCACGATCAGGAAACCCTGACCGTCAACGGCGACCGTATTTCAGTCAGCGCCATTCGCAACCCGGCCGAGCTGCCGTGGGCTGCCGAGCAGATCGACGTCGTATTCGAATGCACCGGTTTGTTCACCGACCGCGCCAAAGCCGCCGCGCATATTACGGCCGGCGCACGCAAAGTGATCATCTCGGCCCCGGCCAAAGGCGCCGACGCCACGGTGGTGTATGGCGTTAACCACGACATTCTGCGCCAATCGCACCAGATCATTTCCAATGCTTCGTGCACCACCAACTGCCTGGCCCCGGTGGCCCAGGTGTTGCACCGCGAGCTGGGTATCGAAAGCGGTCTGATGACCACGATCCACGCCTACACCAACGATCAGCACCTGACCGACGTCTATCATGTCGATCCGTATCGTGCGCGTTCGGCCACCCAGAACATGATCCCGAGCAAAACCGGCGCGGCTGAAGCGGTCGGTCTGGTGCTGCCGGAACTGGCGGGCAAACTGACCGGCATGTCGGTACGCGTGCCGGTGATCAACGTATCGCTGGTGGACCTGACCGTGCAACTCAAACGCGAAGCGTCGGCCGATGAAGTGAACGCGCTGCTGAAAGAAGCCAGCCAGCACTCGAAGATTCTCGGTTACAACACCCTGCCGCTGGTCTCCAGCGACTTCAACCACAACCCGCTGTCGTCGATCTTTGACGCCAACCACACCAAGTCCAGCGGCAAGCTGCTCAAGGTGCTGGCCTGGTACGACAACGAATGGGGCTTCTCCAACCGCATGCTCGATAACTGCCTGGCGCTGTGCAACGCTGAATAGCCCGCCGTGAAAAAGCAGGAGCAGCACCGATGATCGGTATCAGCTTTACGCAAAAGACCATGGCAGCGCGCAAGCGTATTGCCTTGGTCGCCCATGACCACTGCAAAGTGTTTTTGCTGGACTGGGCGGAGCGGCAGAAAGACAGGCTCGCACAGCATGAACTGGTCGCCACCGGCACCACCGGGTTGTTGTTGCAACAACGCCTGGATTTGCCTGTAGAGAGCATGATCAGCGGTCCGTTGGGCGGCGACCAGCAACTCGGCGCGCGAATCGCCGAGCAGCGGGTCGACATGCTGGTGTTCTTCTGGGACCCGTTCGAACCACAGCCGCACGACCCGGACATCAAGGCGTTATTGCGAGTCGCGGCGGTCTGGAACATTCCGGTGGCCTGCAACGAATGCAGCGCCGACTACCTGCTCAGCAGCCCGATGATGGAGCAGGCGCACGAACATCGGATCCCCGATTACGCGACCTACCTGCTGGGCCGCGCGTAGCCTTTCGAAAATCAGCTTCACAAATCAATACTTGACCACTCGAGCGGATGATAAGCATTATCATTCGCTCGAAATGGATCAGGTCCTCCCGTGAGTCAATCTCGCTTCAATCACGTCTTCATCGCCCAGCGAGTTTCTCTGCTGCGCACATTGGAGCGGATGGTCAACAATCACAGTACCGCCGAAGACCTCCTGCAGGAGACCTACCTGCGAGTGACCCGGGCGCTCAGTGAGCGGGCCATCGATCACCTTGAACCGTTCGTTTTCCAGACCGCCCGCAACCTGGCGCTGGACCATTTGCGTGCGCGGCGCATCCAGTCCCGCACGATGCTCGACGACGTGCCGCTGGACGTGGTGGAAAGCGTCGCCGCCCCCGCCAGCAGTGCCGAGGACGCCGCCCATGCCGAACAATTGCTCGAGCGCTTGAACGTGAGCCTCAATGAACTCAGCGCCCGCCAGCAGCAGATTTTCATCCTCAGTCGTCTGCACGGGCACAGCTATCTGGAGATCGCCGAGAAGCTTGGCGTGTCATTGAGCACCGTGCAAAAGGAGCTGAAACTGATCATGGCTATCTGTGTAGGCCTGGCCGAACGGTTAAACGGCGACTGAATCTGTAGGTTAATTCTCTATCTGTGAGGATGACCTGCACTGACTATCGGGCTTTGCTACCCTTGCCCCACTTTCAAGCTTCACTAAAAAAACAGCGGTGCCAAGACACTGCCGAGGAAACACCGTGACGGACACCCACCGCTCCCTTGACCCCGCAAGCGCGATGGACCAGGCCCTGGACTGGCTGATCGTGCTGGACAGTCCGAGCGAGGAACAGACCCGACAGTTTCACGACTGGCTGGCCGCCGATCCGTTGCATGCCGAGGCGTTCGCCAAGGCTCAGGCGATCTGGGAGGGCCCGCAGGTCGTGCAATGCGCGCAAAGCCTGGCCGCCCGGCCGCCGAAAGTGACCGTCCTGTCGCGCCTGCGACCGCACTGGAAACCCTTGGCCACCGCCGCCGTGCTGATCCTCGGTTTGTTCAGCTTCAGCAATCTGCCGATTCGCCTGCAGGCTGATCACCTGACCGTGGTCGGTGAACGCCAGCGGCTGCAACTGGAGGACGGCTCGAAGGTCCTGCTCAATACCAATTCGGCCTTCTCCAGCACCATCAACGATCAACAGCGCGTTGCCCGTTTGTATCAGGGCGAGGCATTTTTCGAGGTGGCGGCCAATCGCGGCCAGCCGCTGGAAATCGACGCCGGGCCGGTCAAGGCCAGCGTTCGGGACACCGCCTTTGCGGTGCGTTACCTGGACGGCGTGGCACAGGTTCGAGTGCAGCGTGGGGATGTCGACTTGCGAGCGACCCGCGACGACGCGCGAATTCGATTGTCCGCCGGAGAAAGCGTCCGCGTCGGCCCCAACGGTTTTGATCGGCCCGCCAAACTCGATGCCGCGACCGACCTGGCATGGGTCCAGGGTCGACTGGTGTTCGAAAACTGCCCGCTGAGCCAGGTGCTGGCGGAGCTGCGTCGTTACTATCCAGGCTGGATCATCAACAACAACGAGCAGTTGGCCGACATCGCCGTCACCGGCAATTACCGCCTCGACCAGCCGTTGGACGTGGTCCGCTCGCTGGCCCACATCACCTCGGCGCGACTCCAGGAATTCCCGGCGCTGGTGATTTTGAACTAAATGAGAATTATTTTTACTCGATAGCCAAGTCCCGTACGTCTCGTTATAGCCAATGCAATTGATTCGCATCTGCGGATGCCGATCAGCACCTATAAAGATTCGTGCGACACGGAGCGCTATCGATGTCCTCTCGCCTTACCCGCCAACCTTCTTCACCTTCTCGCGTGCTGTCGCTGCTGACCGCCGCCATCCTGATGGCCGGCAGCGCGCAGCTCTGCGCCGCCACCGCTGCAGAGCAACCGACTCGCAACATGGGCGATTACGCGTTCGCCATCCCTCAGCAGTCGCTGGTCTCGGCACTTAATGCCTTTACCGCCGTGACCGGTTGGCAGGTCGGCTTGCCGGCAGAACTGGCTGAAGGCGTGGCCTCGCCGGGCGTACGGGGTTCGTTGCCACCGGAAAAAGCCCTCGATCGCCTGTTGGTGGGGACCAACCTGAGCTATCGCAAACTGGGCACCAACAACATCGTGCTGGAGAAACGCAGCAACAGCAGCGCGCTCAACCTGGACCAGGTGACCATCAGCGCCACCCGCCAGGAACAGGACGTGAACAGCGTGCCGAGCACCGTCACCGTCCACACCCGCGAAGCGCTGGACCGCAACAACGTGAATAACATCAAAGATCTGGTGCGCTACGAGCCCGGTGTTTCGGTGGGCGGTGCCGGTCAACGCGCCGGCCTCACTGGCTACAACATCCGCGGTATCGACGGCGACCGCGTACTGACCCAGGTCGACGGTGTGCAGGTGCCCGACAGCTTCTTCAACGGCCCTTACGCGCAGACCAACCGCAACTACGTCGACCCCGAGATCGTCAAGCGCGTGGAGATTCTGCGCGGCCCGGCGTCCGTGCTCTACGGCAGCAACGCCATTGGCGGCGCGGTCAGCTACTACACCCTGGACCCGGACGACATCATCAAACCGGGCAAGGATGTCGGCGCGCGCCTGAAAACCGGCTACAGCTCGGCCGATGACAGCTGGTTGACCTCCGGTACCGTGGCCGGTCGCACCGGCGACTTCGACGGCCTGTTGCACTTGAGTCAGCGCAATGGTCATGAAACAGAGTCCTACGGCGAAACCGGCGGAACCGGCCTGAACCGCACCGAGGCCAACCCTGAGGACGTGCGCACCACCAACGTGCTGGCCAAACTGGGCTGGGACTACGCCGACGATGCGCGCTTCGGCCTGACTTACGAGCACTACAAGGATGACCGCGACACCAATCAACTGAGCGCAGTGGGCGGCCCATTTAACGCAGGACGCGGTTTCGGCTTCTATAAATCCCGTACCGGCAACGACACCGTCACCCGCGAACGCTTCGGTCTGGAACACAGCTTCGGCCTGGACAGCGTCCTGGCTGACAACATCAAGTGGACGCTGAACTACCAGATCGCCAAGACTGACCAGAGCACCGAAGAAATCTACGCGCCGTCGCGCACGGTGCTGCGCAACCGCGAAACCACCTACAAGGATCGCCAATGGGTGTTCGATGCCCAGGCTGACAAGTCGTTCGCCATCGCCGATACCGACCACCGCGTCACCTATGGCACGACCATCAAACAGGACAAAGTCACCGGCCTGCGCACCGGTAGCGGCACCTGCCTGACCGTGGCCGGCGCTTGCCGGGTCATCGGTGCTGCCAGCGCCGCCGACACCCTGAAACCGGCCAGCGACTTCCCGGACCCGACCATCAACAGCTACAGCCTGTTCGCCCAGGATCAGATCAGCTGGGGCAACTGGACGTTCCTGCCCGGAGCACGCTACGACTACACCGAACTCAAGCCGCACATCACCGACGAATTCCTGGTCACCGCCGACCAGAGCGGCAACGGCGTGGTGAGTGACAAGACGAAGACCTGGCATCGTCTGTCGCCAAAATTCGGCACCACCTATAGCTTCAACGACAATTACACCTGGTATGGCCAGTACGCCGAAGGCTTCCGCACACCGACCGCCAAGGCGCTGTACGGTCGCTTTGAAAACCTGGCCGGCGGCTATCAGGTCGCACCCAATCCCGACCTGGAACCGGAAAAGAGCAAGAGCTATGAAACCGGCCTGCGCGTCCAGTTCGAGGCAGGCACTTTCGATGTGGCGGTGTTCTACAACAAATACCGCGACTTCATCGACGAAAACGCCATCACGCCCGGCTACACCGAGACCACCTTCCAGAGCAACAACATCGCGCACGCCAGCATCAAAGGCGTGGAGCTCAAGGGTCGCTTGAACCTGGACAGCTTCGGCGCCCCGACAGGTCTCTACACCCAAGGCTCGGTGGCGTACCTGTATGGCCGTAACGATGACAGCGGCCAGCCGCTGAACAGCATCAACCCGCTGACTGGCGTGTTCGGCCTGGGTTACGACCAGGACAACTACGGCGCCCTGTTGAGCTGGACACTGGTCAAGCGCAAGACCCGCGTCGACAGCACCAGCTTCAAAACCCCGGACGGCACCAGCACCCAGTTCAAGACCCCGGGCTATGGCGTGCTTGACCTGGCCGGCTTCTACAAGGTGACCGACGACGTAACCGTCAACGCCGGTTTGTACAACCTGACCAACAAGAAGTACTGGCAGTGGGACGACGTGCGCGGTTACGACAGCGTCGGCGAAGCCTCGGTCACTCAACCGGCCAACCTCGACCGCCTGACTCAACCGGGTCGCAACTTCGCGATCAATCTGGTCTGGGATATCTGACCCTGCCACCTCACTGCGCTGCTTTTAGAAGTGGCGCAGTGAGGTTTTTTTTACTGTCAGGCGCCTGCTTATTCGTCTCGTTACCAAGCGCCTCTTCTTCTCAAGGACTTCTCATGACCACTCAGGACACTGCTCAACGCCCTGCTCTGCGTTCACAACGTTTGAACCAGATCACAAACGAGCCTCACACCAAGCTTGATGCCTTGGTCAAAGCCCACGCACCGTTTGAAACCCAGGCCAACTTCGCGCGTTTCGTGGTGGCTCAGTATTTGTTTCAGTCGGAACTGGTGTCGCTGTACAACGATGCCGAATTGACCGCCATCGTCCCGAACCTGCCAGCTCGCTGCCGTGCTGAAGCAGCCAAGGCGGATCTGGCGGACCTGGAAACTGAAGTTCCAGCGCCAGTCGCCGGTGCGGTGAAGAACCCAACCAAAGCCGAGGCGCTGGGTTGGCTGTTCGTGTCAGAAGGTTCAAAACTTGGCGCGGCGTTCCTGATCAAGCGTGCCGTAGGTCTTGGGTTAAGCGAAACCTTCGGTGCTCGTCATCTCGCTGAACCGGCCGGTGGCCGCGCTGAGGGCTGGAAGAGCTTCGTCAAAACCCTCGACGGGCTGGAACTCAGCGCACAAGAAGAAGCCGAGTTGGATAAAGGCGCTATCGACGCGTTCAACCGCTTCACCGTATTACTGGAACAGGCCTACGCCTCCACCCCCGAACTCGCCTGAAGAAATACATCCCCCTGTGGGAGCGAGCCTGCTCGCGAAGGCGGAGTACCAGTCAACATCTTGATTGGATGTGACATCGCCTTCGCGAGCAGGCTCGCTCCCACAAGGAATTGAGTAAGTCTGCTAGATCCTGATCTAACCTCAATTACCATCCGTGAGCCCTATGCCTCACCTTTCCGCCTCGAAACTCGCCCGTCAGCTGTTTGGTTTACTCGCCTACATCAGCCTGGGCATCGGCCTGATCGCCATCGTCGTACCCGGCCTGCCGACCACCGAGTTCATCCTGCTGGCCGCCTGGGCCGCGACCAAAAGTTCGCCGCGCCTGAGTGCCTGGCTGGAAAACCATCGGCTGTTCGGTTCCATCCTGCGTAACTGGCGAAACGGCAAAATCATCGCCCGCCGAGCCAAGGTCAGCGCCACCGCCAGCATGCTGCTGTGCGCCGGGTTGATGCTGGTGATGCTCGATCATGGATGGCCGATTTACCTGGCCATCGCCGGCATGAGCCTGGGTAATGTGTGGATCTGGTCACGGCCGGAAACGTTGCCGACAATCTCCTGAATTTCTGTCATTTTCAGGGCATTTTCCTGCGCAAACGTTCAACTATTACCGTTCGTCGGTTTTGCGTTCATGTAACCTCCGCCCACGCCGATGTGCATTAAATGGCGCTGAATGGACTTGGCGAACCGGGTCGATCCCGACTCACAGCCAACACCTCATCCATTCGCGAGCTCGTCCTATGTTCGACTCTCTCTCCATCCGCCTGAAAATCGTCCTGCTGTCCGGTCTGTGCCTGCTGGGCGTGGTCGTCCTGATCGTCGGCATGAACATCTACCAGACCGATCAGAACGATGAACTGGTCAGCGCCTCCAGCAGCAAGATGCTCACCGCCAGCGTGCAGAACCTGCTCCAGGCCAAGGCCGCCGAGCAAGCGGTACGGGTGCAGAAGACCTTCGGTGAAAGCCTGCTGGTGGTGACCGCCCTGGCCGATCAGATCGAGGACATGCGCAACATGGCGACCAAGCGCTCCCTTGACGCCGGCACCCTGCGTGAAGAGTTGAACCAGAGCCTGAAAACCGCCTTCGAGCGCAACAGCAAAGTGCTCGGCATCTGGCTGGCGTTCGAGCCCAATGGCCTCGACGGCAAGGACAGCGAATTCGCCAACGATGCGGCTCGCCAGTCCAACGAAGCCGGTCGTTTCGCCAGCTACTGGAGCCGTGCCGGCGGTGTCGGGATCAACACGATCATGCTCGAAGACGACATGACCAAAACCACCTTGAGCCTCAGCGGCACACCCTATAACAGCTGGTACACCTGCCCTCGCGACAGCAAGCGTACCTGCCTGCTCGACCCCTATGCCGACACCGTCGCCGGCAAGGAAATGCTGATGACCACCATTTCCGTACCGCTGCTGGTAGATGGTAAATCCATCGGTGTGGTGGGTGTGGACATTGCCCTCGACGCGCTGCAAGCGGCGGCTGTCGACTCCCAACGCGATCTGTTCAACAGCGCCGGGCACATGCTGATCGTCTCCGGCAGCGGCGTGCTCGCGGGCTACAGCGTCGACGCGAGCAAGGTCGGCAAAAGCATCGGCGACACCCTGGGTGCAGACGGCAAGGACGTTCTGCAATTGCTCAGCGCTGGCACGCCGAAAATTATCGAACAGGGCGACCTGATCCGTGCGGTGTACCCGGTCAGTCCGATTGCCGAGTCCAAGGCCTGGGGCGTGGTGATCGACCTGCCGAAACAAGTGTTGCTGGCCGACTCGGTAAAGTTGCAAGCCGTACTCGACGACGCCCAGCAAAGCGGCACGATCAAAGCGGTGCTAGTCGCTGTCATTGCCGGTCTGGTCGGACTGTTGCTGATCTGGCTGACGGCGTCCGGCGTGACCCGGCCGATCAACAGCGTGGCCGAAATGCTCAAGGCGATTGCCAGCGGCGACGGCGATCTGACGCAGCGTCTGCACTACAGCAAGAAAGACGAACTGGGCGAACTGGTGAGCTGGTTCAACCGTTTCCTCGACAAGTTGCAACCGACCATCGCGCAGATCAAACAAAGCATCACCGATGCGCGCGGTACGGCCGACCAGTCTTCGGAAATCGCCCGCCAGACCAGCGAAGGCATGCAGGTGCAATTCCGCGAAATCGACCAGGTCGCCACCGCGTCCAACGAAATGAGCGCCACCGCCCACGACGTCGCCAACAGTGCCTCGAACGCGGCGAACGCGGCCAAGGGTGCCGACCAGTCGGCCCGCGACGGCATGCAGATCATCGAACGCAGCACCCGCGACATCAATCAACTGGCCGACGAAGTCAGCAAGGCCGTGACCGAAGTCGAAGCATTGGCGGTCAACAGCGAGCAGATCGGTTCGGTGCTGGAAGTGATCCGTAGCATCGCCGAACAAACCAACCTGCTGGCGCTCAACGCGGCGATTGAAGCGGCGCGTGCCGGCGAGAGCGGTCGCGGGTTTGCGGTGGTCGCCGATGAAGTGCGCAACCTGGCCAAACGCACCCAGGACTCGGTGGAAGAAATCCGCATCGTCATCGAGCGCATCCAGACTGGCACTCGCGGCGTGGTGGCCACGATGCATTCGAGCCAGACCCAGGCTCATAGCAACGCCGGGCAGATCCAGCAAGCGGTGCAGGCCTTGAGCAAAATCAGCGACGCGGTGACGGTCATCAGCGACATGAACCTGCAAATCGCCAGCGCCGCCGAACAGCAAAGCGCGGTGGCCGAAGAGGTCAACCGCAACGTCTCGGCGATCCGCACCGTCACCGAAACCCTGACCGGCCAGGCCACCGAATCGGCACAGATCAGCAGCCATCTCAACTCGCTGACCACCCACCAGATGAAATTGATGGATCAGTTTCGGGTTTAAACAGGCGCCACCGAACAATGTGGGCTTGCTCGCGAAAGCGGTACATCAGCCAACATCAATGTTGAATGTAAAACCGCCTTCACGAGCAAACCCGCTCCCACAGGTTTCATCCGGCCTGTCATCTAATTTGATCTATGCTCGGGCTCTCGTTCCGGAGGGCCTTCGATGACTGATTTACTCACGTCCATTCAAGCCGCACTCGGCTTGCCTCACACCCAGGTCAAGTTCACCTCGAACGGCGCCCTGCCCTCGGCGTTTGCTGTCACCGACCTGGCGTGCGCCAGCATTGCCGCCGCCGGCCAGGCTGCCAGCGAATGGCTGCAGCAACAAACCGGTCGCTTACCCAGCCTTGAGATCGACCGCCGCCTGGCCTCTTTCTGGTTTGCCACTTCGATCCGCCCGATAGGCTGGAGCGTCCCGCCGCTGTGGGATCCGGTCGCCGGTGACTACGCGGCCAAAGATGGATGGATCCGCCTGCACACCAACGCGCCCCATCACCGCGCCGCTGCCGAAACTGTTCTGGGCTCCTGTGCCGACCGTGCAGCGATGGCGAGCAAGGTTGCTCAATGGGTCAAAAGTGATCTGGAGCAGGCCGTAGTCGATGCCGGTGGCTGCGCCGCCGAGATGCGTACCTGGGCGCAATGGCAGGCCCATCCCCAAGGTCAGGCCGTGAACGCCGAGCCGCTGATTCAGTTCGCCGCCAACAGCAGCCAGAACGCCAAACCGTGGCAAGGCTCGGTGGCGCAACCGCTGGCCGGGATCAAGGTACTGGATTTGACCCGCGTACTCGCCGGACCTGTCGCCAGCCGCTTCCTCGCAGGGCTTGGCGCCGACGTTTTGCGAATCGACTCACCAACCTGGAACGAACCGGGCGTGGTGCCGGAAGTCACCCTGGGCAAACGCTGCGCGCGCCTGGACCTGCACGACAAGACTGATCGCGCGGTGTTCGAAAGCCTGCTCAAGGACGCTGACATTCTGCTCCACGGCTACCGCGCCGACGCACTGGAACGCCTGGGTTACGGTGTCGCCGAACGCCAGAAACTGGCGCCCGGCCTGATCGACGTCAACCTCAATGCCTACGGTTGGAGCGGCCCGTGGCAGAACCGCCGCGGCTTCGACAGCCTGGTGCAAATGAGCAGCGGAATCGCCGACGCCGGCATGCGATGGAAGAACGCGGATAAGCCGACGCCACTGCCGGTGCAGGCGCTGGATCATGCGACCGGGTATTTGATGGCGGCTGCGGCGATCACGTTGCTGGGGCGTGGCGGGTCGGCCCGGTTGTCGCTGGCGCGGACGGCGAAGTTGTTGATTGAACAGGGCGCAGGTTCACACGAACCGCTACGGGCAGAGGATGAAAACGATCAGGGCATGTTGGTTGAGCAGACAACCTGGGGACCGGCGCATCGACTTCATGTGCCACTGAAAATCACCGGAACTCCGATGCAGTGGGCACTTCCTGCCGGGGAATTGGGTTCCCATCGCGCACAGTGGTGGTGACTTTTCGGACGCCTTCGCGGGCAAGCCCGCACAGGTTTAGCGTCGTGCTCATTACCGGCATCCGACACAAAAACTGTGGGAGCGGGCTTGCCCGCGAAGAGGCCCGAAAGTCAGCAAAAATATCGGATCAGCTCAGTCTGGCCGACTCAACGAAGTCCACAGCAACTGCGCCGCATGCCCTCGACAAGGCCGCCACGCCTCTGCCCGCGCCTCGGGGAACACATGAGTGGTGCCGAACACATCGAGCGCCAAAGGCTGCCCATAAAAGACGAACGCCAGGGTCAGCATGCCGACGACGGTGATCGCCCAACCCTTTAACTAAATAGTCAAACGGTAATAATGTTTATTGATTAATGGGCCATTAACGTAATTTTATTTATAGCCCGTGCTTCTATCACACGCGTTCTCAATAGCAGTTTTGTGTGTCTAACTTAATAATTCAATTCTCAACTACACGCAAACAAGAAAATTTGCGAAAACTCAAAAACAAACTAGCTTCAAAACTCCATGCGATAGGCATTATTTCTGTTTGATCTGGCCGAGGCCTTTGGATAGGGCTTTCGAGCAGTACCGTTATGTCCGGTAAAAGTTCATAAGTCTTTCATTAACAATGGAATGTGCCTATGCATTGATCCATGTCAGATGAGTGAATAACTAACAGAATTATTCTGTTGTCTCTCTTCTCCTGCATTGGAGTCATGCAATGTCTGAATCCCCCGGAAAACTGAAACTCGGTGCACTTGTTGCGCTGGTGGTCGGTTCAATGATTGGTGGCGGGATCTTCTCTTTGCCGCAGAACATGGCCGCCAGTGCCGACGTCGGCGCGGTGTTGATCGGTTGGGCGATCACCGCCATAGGCATGCTGACGCTGGCCTTCGTGTTCCAAACCCTGGCCAATCGCAAGCCTGATCTGGACGGCGGGGTCTACGCCTACGCCAAAGCCGGTTTCGGCGACTACATGGGTTTCTCGTCCGCCTGGGGTTACTGGATCAGTGCCTGGCTGGGCAACGTCGGTTACTTCGTTTTGCTCTTCAGCACCCTCGGTTACTTTTTCCCTATTTTTGGCGAGGGCAATACTGTCGCCGCCGTTATTGGCGCTTCGGTGCTGCTCTGGGCCGTGCATTTCCTGGTGCTGCGCGGGATCAAGGAAGCGGCGTTCATCAACCTGGTGACCACCGTCGCCAAGATCGTGCCGCTGGTCCTGTTTGTGCTGATCGCGATTTTCGCCTTCAAGCTGGACATCTTCACCGCTGACATCTGGGGCGTGAAAAACCCGGACCTGGGTAGCGTGATGAACCAGGTGCGCAACATGATGCTGGTCACCGTCTGGGTGTTCATCGGCATCGAAGGCGCGAGCATTTTCTCGGCCCGTGCGGAAAAACGCAGCGACGTCGGTAAAGCCACGGTGATCGGCTTCATCACCGTGCTGCTGTTTCTGGTGCTGGTGAATGTGCTGTCGCTGGGCATCATGACTCAACCGGAACTGGCCAAACTGCAAAACCCTTCGATGGCCGCGGTGCTGGAGCACGTGGTCGGTCATTGGGGCGCGGTGCTGATCAGCGTTGGCCTGATCATCTCGCTGCTCGGCGCGTTGCTGTCGTGGGTGTTGCTGTGCGCAGAGATCATGTTCGCCGCCGCCAAGGACCACACCATGCCGGCCTTCCTGCGCAAAGAAAACGCCAACCATGTGCCGGTCAATGCGCTGTGGCTGACCAACGCAATGGTCCAGCTGTTCCTCATCATCACACTGTTTTCCGCCAGCACTTACCTGTCGCTGATCTACCTCGCCACCTCGATGATTCTGGTGCCATATCTGTGGTCGGCGGCCTACGCGCTGCTGCTGGCGGTGCGCGGAGAGAGCTATGAAAACGCTGCCGCCGAACGCAGCAAGGACCTGTTCATCGGCGCCGTTGCCTTGATTTACGCGGTCTGGCTGATCTATGCCGGTGGCGTCAAATACCTGCTGCTCTCCGCCCTGCTCTATGCCCCCGGCGCGATCTTGTTCGCCAAGGCCAAGCTTGAAGTCAACAAACCGGTTTTCACCAACGTCGAGAAGCTGATTTTCGCCGCAGTCGTCGCAGGCGCCCTGGTGGCGGCCTACGGGCTGTATGACGGCTTTCTGACCCTGTAACACCTGATTGTTTTGTCATCTGGAGGATCACTGTAATGACCACGGAAAAAGTTAAGTACGGCGTACATTCCGAAGCCGGCAAACTGCGCAAAGTCATGGTTTGCTCCCCCGGTCTGGCCCACCAGCGGCTGACCCCGAACAACTGCGATGAACTGCTTTTCGATGATGTGCTGTGGGTTGCCCAGGCCAAGCGTGACCATTTCGACTTCGTCAACAAAATGCGTGAACGCAACATCGACGTGCTGGAAATGCACAACCTGCTGACCGACATCGTCGCGATCCCCGAAGCGCTGGACTGGATTCTGGAACGCAAGGTCACCGCCAATTCGGTCGGCCTCGGCCTGATCAATGAAGTCGGTTCGTGGCTGCGCAGCCTAGAGCCGCGCAAGATTGCCGAGTTCCTGATTGGCGGTGTCTCTGCCGATGACCTGCCGGACAGCTTCGGTGGCAAGACCATCCAGATGTTCCGCGACTTCCTCGGCCACTCCAGCTTCATTCTGCCGCCGCTGCCCAACACCCAGTTCACCCGCGACACCACCTCTTGGATCTACGGTGGCGTGACGCTGAACCCGATGTACTGGCCGGCGCGCCGCCAGGAAACCTTGCTGGCCAGCGCCATTTACAAATTCCATCCGCAGTTCACCAACGCCGACTTTGAAATCTGGTACGGCGACCCGGATCAGGAACACGGCAGCGCCACCCTCGAAGGCGGCGACGTGATGCCAATCGGTAATGGCGTGGTGTTGATCGGTATGGGCGAACGCTCGTCCCGTCAGGCCATCGGCCAACTGGCGCTGAACCTGTTCAAGAACAAAGCCGTGGAAAAAATTATCGTCGCAGGCCTGCCGAAGTCCCGCGCGGCGATGCACCTGGACACCGTGTTCAGCTTCTGCGACCGCGACCTGGTCACCATCTTCCCCGAAGTGGTGAACCAGATCGTCGCCTTCACCCTGCGCCCTGACGAAGGCAAACCGGGCGGCATCGACATCCGCCGCGAGGAAACCAACCTCCTCGACACCGTGGCCCAGGCACTCAACCTCAAAGCCTTGCGCGTGGTGGAAACCGGCGGCAACAGCTTCGCCGCCGAACGCGAGCAGTGGGACGACGGCAACAACGTGGTCGCCGTGGAGCCCGGCGTGGTGATCGGTTATGACCGCAACACCTACACCAACACCCTGCTGCGCAAGGCCGGCGTGGAAGTCATCACCATCAGCGCCGGTGAACTGGGACGCGGGCGTGGCGGCGGCCACTGCATGACCTGCCCGATCATTCGCGACCCTATCGACTATTAATTCTGGTGCCCGGCTTCACGCTTACAACGCGTGAAGCAGGCGGATAACCGAAACTTAAGGAGATCCACATCATGGCTTTCAACATGCGTAACCGCAGCCTGCTCTCGCTGATGCACCACACCACTCGCGAGCTGAATTACCTGCTGGACCTGTCCCGCGACCTCAAGCGCGCCAAATACACCGGCACCGAGCGTGCGCACCTGCAAGGCAAAAATATCGCGCTGATTTTCGAAAAGACCTCGACCCGCACCCGTTGCGCGTTCGAAGTGGCGGCTCATGACCAGGGCGCCCATGTCACCTATATCGACCCGGTGTCGTCGCAGATCGGCCACAAGGAAAGCATGAAAGACACCGCACGCGTGCTCGGGCGGATGTTCGACGCTATCGAGTACCGTGGCTTCGAACAGGAGATCGTCGAAGAGCTGGCCAAGTTCGCCGGCGTGCCGGTGTTCAACGGCCTGACCGCTGAATTCCACCCTACGCAAATGATCGCCGATGTGCTGACCATGCGCGAACACAGCGACAAACCGCTGCATGACATCAGCTACGCCTACCTCGGCGACGCCCGCTACAACATGGGCAACTCGCTGCTGATGATTGGCGCCAAACTGGGCATGGACGTGCGCATCGCCGCACCGAAAGCGTTGTGGCCGCATCAGGATTTCATTGATCAGTGCAAGGGCTTCGCCGAAGAAAGCGGCGCACGTATCACCATCACTGAAGACCCGAAAGAAGCGGTCAAGGGCGTGGACTTCATCCACACCGATATCTGGGTGTCGATGGGTGAACCGGTGGAAGCGTGGGACGAGCGCATCGAGCAACTGCTGCCGTACCAGGTCAACGCGAAAATGATGAAAGCCTCGGGCAACCCGCGGGTGAAGTTCATGCACTGCCTGCCGGCGTTCCACAACAGCGAAACCAAGGTCGGCAAGGACATCGCCGCGCGGTATCCGCACCTGGCCAATGGCGTCGAAGTGACTGAAGAAGTCTTCGAATCACCGGCCAACATCGCCTTCGAGCAAGCGGAAAACCGCATGCACACCATCAAGGCGATCCTGGTTTCGGCGTTGGCGGATATCTAAAGGCTCACCCGGCGGCCCCCTGTAGGTGCCGCCCCGGGCCATCCGTAATTTCTCTGCTTAGAAGGACTGCATTATGCGTATCGTCGTTGCTCTGGGCGGTAACGCCCTGCTCCGCCGTGGTGAACCGATGACCGCGGACAACCAGCGGGCCAACATCCGGATCGCCACCGAACAAATCGCCAAAATTTATGCCGGCAATGAACTGGTGATCGCCCACGGTAATGGCCCCCAGGTTGGCCTGCTGTCACTGCAAGCGGCGGCCTACACTTCGGTTTCGCCTTACCCGCTGGACGTGCTTGGTGCCGAAACTGAAGGCATGATCGGCTACATCATCGAACAGGAACTGGGCAATCTGCTGGACTTCGAGGTGCCCTTCGCCACACTCCTGACCCAGGTCGAAGTCGACGCCAATGACCCGGCGTTCCAGAATCCGACCAAACCCATCGGCCCGGTCTACGCCAAGGCCGAAGCGGAAAAACTCGCCGCCGAAAAAGGCTGGGCGATTGCCCCGGACGGTGACAAATTCCGCCGCGTAGTGGCCAGCCCGAGACCGAAACGCATCTTCGAAATCCGCCCGATCAAGTGGCTGCTGGAAAAAGGCAGCATCGTGATTTGCGCCGGCGGTGGCGGCATCCCGACGGTGTATGGCGCCCACGGCAAGCTGCAAGGCGTGGAAGCGGTGATCGACAAAGACCTGTGCTCAGCGCTGCTGGCCGAACAGCTCGAGAGCGATCTGCTGGTGATTGCCACCGACGTCAGCGCGGCCTTCATCGATTTCGGCAAACCGACCCAGAAAGCCATCGCCCAGGCTCACCCGGACGATATGGAAGAACTCGGCTTCGCCGCCGGCTCCATGGGGCCGAAGGTTCAAGCCGCCTGCGAGTTCGCGCGCCACACTGGAAAAGTCGCGGTGATCGGTTCACTCTCGGACATCGAAGCGATCATCCAGGGCAAGGCCGGCACGCGGATCAGCACGGCGACACCTGGCATAACTTATTTATAAGGAGAGAAGTCAATGGCAACGTTCGAGCCCGGTCACTTGCACATCGAGCGCCACGCGCTGAACAAGGATGATGTCAGCTACGACCTGCTTCTCGACTATGAAGTCGTCCAGGACCCCAAAGAGGGCAAAGGGATGCAGTTCATATTGCATGGTTCGATCGAGGGTAAAGACGTGAAGGAAACGTTCTTCCTCCCCAAGGACCAGGCCTACAACTTTGCTAGCAACATCACAAAAATTCTTGAAAAGAACGGCATTCCCAAAACGCACAGCAGCCTCGGTTCAAATCATAAATTCTACGACCTGATGTTTGAGGACGTACGGGTGCAACTGGACATGAAATCCGGCGATCCGGTCAAGCCCGAACACCTGGAATAACTCACTCACCTCTGTAGGAGCCGGCTTGCCGGCTCCTACAGGTGGCGCTTCCATCACTGGATTTCACCAACCACCCTGCTCCAAGGCATACTTGCCACCCTCCGCACGTCAGATTGAAAACCGCCCCATGCGTATCCACGTCAGCTTCATCGACCGCGTCGGCATTACCCAGGAAGTCCTGGCCTTGCTCGGTGGGCGCAATCTCAATCTGGATGCGGTGGAAATGGTCCCGCCCAACGTCTATATCGATGCCCCTACGCTGAGCCCGGAAGTCCTCGAAGAGCTGCGCGATGCGCTGTTCAGTGTGCGCGGCGTGCAAGCGGTGACGGTGGTCGACATTCTTCCTGGTCAGCGTCGGCATCTGCAGCTTGATGCGTTGCTCGCGGCCATGACCGATCCGGTCCTGGCGCTGGACAGTGCCGGCAAGGTGCTGCTGGCCAACCCGGCATTGATTGCGTTGTACGGTCGCGAGCCTGACGGCGAAAGCATCGCCGACCTGTTCGCCGACCCGGCACTGCTCGAAGCCCTGCTGGAAAACGGCTTCCGCCTGCCGTTGCGGGAAGTCACCGTCAACGGCCAGACGTTGCTGCTGGACGCCACACCGATTACCGACGCCGGCGCCCTGCTGACCCTGTATCAACCGAACCGCATCGGCGAACGCCTCTCGGCGCTGCACCACGACCATGCCGAAGGTTTCGATGCGCTGCTCGGTGAGTCCCCGGCGATTCGGACCCTCAAGGCCCGCGCCCAGCGCGTTGCGGCCCTCGATGCGCCCTTGCTGATCCAGGGCGAAACCGGCACCGGCAAAGAACTGGTGGCGCGTGCCTGCCACGCCATCAGCGCTCGGCACAGTTCGCCATTTTTGGCGCTGAACTGCGCGGCATTGCCGGAGAACCTCGCCGAAAGCGAACTGTTCGGCTACGCCCCCGGCGCCTTCACCGGCGCCCAGCGTGGTGGCAAACCCGGGCTGATGGAACTGGCCAACCAGGGCACGGTGTTTCTCGATGAGATCGGCGAGATGTCGCCGTATTTGCAGGCGAAATTGCTGCGCTTCTTGAACGATGGCAGCTTCCGCCGGGTGGGTGGGGATCGTGAGGTGAAGGTCAACGTGCGGATCCTGAGCGCCACGCACCGCGACCTGGAAAAAATGGTCAGCGAGGGTTCGTTCCGCGAAGACCTCTTCTATCGCCTCAACGTCCTCAACGTGGAAGTCCCGCCGCTGCGCGAACGCGGCCAGGACATCCTGCTGCTGGCCCGCTACTTCATGCAGCAGGCTTGCGCGCAGATCCAGCGCCCGGTCTGTCGCCTGGCGCCCGGCACCTATCCGGCCCTGCTGGGCAATCGCTGGCCGGGCAACGTGCGGCAATTGCAGAACGTGATCTTCCGCGCCGCCGCCATTTGCGAAAGCAGCCTGGTCGACATTGGCGACCTCGATATCGCCGGCACCTCCGTGGCGCGTCAGAGCGACAGCGACGTCGACAGCCTCGAACAGGCGATGGAAGAGTTCGAAAAAACCCTGCTGGAAAAGCTCTACGTCAGCTACCCCTCGACCCGCCAACTGGCCAGCCGCCTGCAAACCTCTCACACGGCGATTGCCCATCGATTGCGCAAGTACGGTATTCCCGGCAAGCCGTAACGCGCCGATTTCATCAACACCACAAATCCCCTGTGGGAGCGAGCTTGCTCGCGATAGCGGTGGTTCAGCCACTATCAATGTTGCCTGTGCTGACGCCATCGCGAGCAAGCTCGCTCCCACAGGTTTTGTGCCCAGCCTGAAAATCTGCTTAAAAACGACCTCCATCTGTACTGAAAGCGCTACAGCGGAACGATATCGATACACCCTCATTCGATCACCGCTGTGCAAGGCTTTGATCCCACTACGCTTTTTTCTTTGCTTCCGGCTGTAGCGATTTCGCTACAGGCATTCAATTCGCTCGCGCCTCAAAAACTCACAACATACTGATTTATAAGAACTTATTAACATTGGCCGCGATTTTGCTTAGTAACCACGCATAAAGCAGGGCTTTGCCCAGCATTCAATCGCGTCCACCAGACGAGTCTGGCCCCTTAGGAGTTTCCATGAGCGAGTTGCGTTTTACTGAAGATCACGAATGGCTGCGCACCGAAGCTGACGGCACTGTCACAGTCGGCATCACCGCTTTCGCACAGAACGCCCTGGGCGACGTGGTTTTCGTACAACTGCCTGAGCTGCAGTCCTACGACAAAGGCGCTGAAGCCGCCACCGTGGAATCGGTAAAAGCCGCCAGCGGCGTGTACATGCCGCTGGACGGTGAAGTGCTGGAAGTGAACCCGGCGCTGGACAGCAGCCCTGAACTGGTCAACGAAGATCCGCTGGGCGAAGGCTGGTTCTTCCGCTTCCAGCCAACCGATGCATCGGCTGTCGCCAAACTGCTGGATCAAGACGCTTACGACCGTCTGATCAAAGCCAACGCCGAAGCCTGAGGAGCGCTGACATGACTCAAGTAAGCCTGACCACTGCCAACGAATTCATCGCCCGCCACATCGGCCCGCGTGCCGGCGACGAGCAAGCCATGCTCAATAGCCTCGGCTTCGACTCGCTGGAAGCCCTGAGCGCCAGCGTCATCCCCGACAGCATCAAGGGCACCAGCGTGCTCGGCCTCGAAGATGGCCTGAGCGAAGCCGATGCCCTGGCGTTGATCAAATCCATCGCCGGCAAAAACCAGCTGTTCAAGACCTTCATCGGCCAGGGCTACTACGGCACCCACACGCCGTCGCCGATCCTGCGCAACCTGCTGGAAAACCCGGCCTGGTACACCGCGTACACCCCGTACCAACCGGAAATTTCTCAGGGCCGTCTCGAAGCGCTGCTGAATTTCCAGACCCTGATAAGCGACCTCAGCGGCCTGCCGATCGCCAACGCGTCCTTGCTGGATGAAGCCACCGCCGCGGCCGAAGCGATGACCTTCTGCAAACGCCTGAGCAAGAACAAGGGCAGCCACGCGTTCTTCGCTTCCGTGCATTGCCACCCGCAAACCCTCGACGTGCTGCGCACCCGGGCCGAGCCGCTGGGCATCGACGTGGTGGTTGGCGACGAGCGTGAACTGAGCGACGTGTCGCCGTTCTTCGGCGCCCTGCTGCAATACCCGGCGAGCAACGGTGACGTCTTCGATTACCGCGAACTGACCGAACGCTTCCACGCCGCCAACGCTTTGGTAGCGGTCGCCGCCGACCTGCTGGCCCTGACCGTGTTGACCCCGCCGGGCGAGTTCGGTGCCGACGTGGCCATCGGCAGCGCGCAACGCTTCGGCGTGCCGCTGGGCTTCGGTGGTCCGCACGCGGCGTATTTCTCCACCAAGGATGCGTTCAAGCGTGACATGCCGGGCCGTCTGGTCGGCGTCTCGGTGGACCGTTTCGGCAAGCCGGCCCTGCGCCTGGCGATGCAGACCCGCGAGCAACATATCCGCCGCGAGAAGGCCACCAGCAACATCTGCACCGCGCAAGTGCTGCTGGCCAACATCGCCAGCATGTACGCCGTGTACCACGGCCCGAAAGGCCTGACGCAGATTGCCAATCGCGTGCATCACCTGACCGCGATCCTGGCCCAAGGCTTGAGCGCCCTTGGTTTGCAAGTTGAACAAACCAGCTTCTTCGACACCCTGACCCTGAACACCGGCGCTAACACCGCCAAGCTGCACGACCAGGCGCGTGCTCAGCAGATCAACCTGCGCGTGGTCGATGGTGAACGTCTGGGCCTGTCCCTCGACGAAACCACTTCGCAAGCTGACGTGGAAACCCTGTGGGCCCTGCTGGGCGACGGCAAGACTGTGCCGGACTTCGCGGCATTGGCTGCAACCGTCCAAAGCACGATCCCGGCCACTCTGCTGCGCCAGTCGCCAATCCTCAGCCACCCGGTGTTCAACCGTTACCACTCGGAAACCGAGCTGATGCGCTACCTGCGCAAGCTCGCCGACAAGGACCTGGCGCTGGATCGCACCATGATCCCGCTGGGTTCCTGCACCATGAAACTCAACGCCGCCAGCGAAATGATCCCGGTGACCTGGGCCGAATTCGGCGCCCTGCACCCGTTCGCCCCGGCCGAGCAAAGCGCTGGCTATCAGCAACTGACCGATGAACTGGAAGCGATGCTCTGCGCCGCCACCGGTTACGACGCGATCTCCCTGCAACCGAACGCCGGTTCGCAAGGGGAATACGCCGGCCTGCTGGCGATTCGCGCCTATCACCAGAGCCGTGGCGAAGACCGTCGCGACATCTGCCTGATCCCCTCGTCCGCCCACGGCACCAACCCGGCCACCGCCAACATGGCCGGCATGCGTGTAGTCGTGACCGCCTGCGATGCCCGCGGCAACGTCGACATCGAAGACCTGCGCGCCAAGGCCATCGAGCACCGCGAGCATCTCGCGGCATTGATGATCACCTATCCGTCGACCCACGGCGTGTTCGAAGAAGGCATCCGCGAAATCTGCGGCATCATTCATGACCACGGCGGCCAGGTGTACATCGACGGCGCCAACATGAACGCGATGGTCGGCCTCTGCGCCCCGGGCAAGTTCGGCGGCGACGTCTCGCACCTGAACCTGCACAAAACCTTCTGCATCCCCCACGGCGGTGGCGGCCCGGGCGTCGGCCCGATTGGCGTCAAATCGCACCTGACGCCGTTCCTGCCGGGTCACGCGCAGATGGAGCGCAAGGAAGGCGCGGTCTGCGCCGCACCGTTCGGCAGCGCGAGCATTTTGCCGATCACCTGGATGTACATTCGGATGATGGGTGGCGCCGGTCTCAAGCGTGCCTCGCAACTGGCGATCCTCAATGCCAACTACATTTCCCGTCGCCTCGAAGAGCACTACCCGGTGCTGTACACCGGCAGCAACGGCCTGGTGGCGCACGAATGCATCCTCGATTTGCGCCCACTGAAAGACAGCAGCGGCATCAGCGTCGATGACGTCGCCAAGCGCCTGATCGACTTCGGCTTCCACGCCCCGACCATGTCGTTCCCGGTCGCCGGCACGCTGATGATCGAGCCGACCGAAAGCGAATCCAAGGAAGAACTGGACCGCTTCTGCGACGCCATGATCCGCATCCGCGAAGAAATCCGCGCAGTGGAAAACGGCACCCTGGACAAGGACGACAACCCGCTGAAGAACGCGCCGCACACCGCCGCGGAAATCGTCGGCGAGTGGACCCATCCGTACAGCCGTGAGCAAGCGGTGTATCCGGTTGCGTCGCTGATCGAAGGCAAGTACTGGCCACCGGTCGGTCGCGTCGACAACGTGTTTGGCGACCGCAACCTGATCTGCGCCTGCCCGTCGATCGAAAGCTACGCTTAAACCAAAGGGGGGCGGGTTCACTCGCCCCCTGTAGGAGCAAAGCTTGCTCGCGATAGCCGTTACACGGTCTATCTGATGAACCGCGTCATCGCTCATCGCGAGCAAGCTTTGCTCCTACGGGTTCGCGCTGCATCTATAACAAGAAACCGGAGAACAACCATGTCGTTAAGCGTGTTCGACCTGTTCAAGATTGGCATCGGCCCCTCCAGCTCACACACCGTCGGCCCGATGCGTGCTGCGGCACGTTTCGCCGAAGGTTTGCGCCGTGAAGGGCTGCTGGCAGCGACCACCCGCGTCAAAGTCGAGCTCTACGGATCACTCGGCGCCACCGGTAAAGGCCATGGCAGCGACAAGGCTGTGTTGCTCGGTCTGGAAGGCGAACACCCGGACACCGTGAACACCGAAACCGTCGCCGCCCGTCTGCAAGAGATTCGTGGCAATGGTCGCTTGAACCTGCTCGGCGAACACAGCATTGCGTTCAATGAGAAAGAACATTTGGCGATGATCCGCAAACCGTTGGCCTATCACCCTAACGGCATGATCTTTCGCGCCTTCGATGCCGCGGGCATACAAATCCGCAGCCGCGAGTACTACTCGGTCGGTGGCGGTTTTGTGGTCGATGAAGACGCCGCCGGCGCCGACCGTATCGTCGAAGACGCCACGCCACTGACCTTCCCGTTCAAAAGCGCCAAGGACTTGCTCGGTCACTGCGCCACCTACGGCTTGTCCATCAGCCAGGTGATGCTGACCAACGAAAGTGCCTGGCGCCCGGAAGCGGAAACCCGCGCCGGCCTGTTGAAAATCTGGCAAGTGATGCAGGACTGCGTCGACGCCGGTTGTCGTAACGAGGGCATCCTGCCGGGTGGCTTGAAGGTCAAACGTCGGGCGGCCGCCCTGCATCGGCAACTGTGCAAAAACCCGGAATCGTCCCTGCGCGATCCGCTGTCGGTGCTGGACTGGGTCAACCTCTACGCACTGGCGGTCAACGAAGAAAACGCCAACGGCGGGCGCGTGGTGACGGCTCCCACTAACGGTGCGGCAGGGATCGTCCCCGCTGTTTTGCATTACTACATGCGCTTCATCCCCGGCGCCAACGAAGACGGCGTCGTGCGGTTTCTGCTGACGGCGGCCGCGATCGGCATTCTCTATAAAGAAAACGCCTCGATCTCCGGCGCAGAAGTCGGCTGTCAGGGTGAAGTCGGCGTGGCCTGTTCCATGGCCGCCGGCGCCCTGTGTGAAGTCCTCGGCGGCACCGTGCAGCAAGTGGAAAACGCCGCCGAAATCGGCATGGAACACAACCTCGGCCTGACCTGCGACCCGATTGGCGGGCTGGTGCAAGTGCCTTGCATCGAGCGCAACGCCATGGGCTCGGTGAAAGCCATCAACGCGGTACGCATGGCCCTGCGTGGCGACGGTCAACACTTCGTCTCCCTCGACAAGGTCATCCGCACCATGCGCCAGACCGGCGCAGACATGAAAAGCAAATACAAGGAAACCGCCCGTGGCGGTTTGGCGGTCAACATTATCGAGTGCTGATGTTTACGCGCATCTGCACACTTTTTCAGGAGCTGAATATGTCCACCGAACAACTGTCGAAAACCCCACTGCACGCACTGCACATCGAACTCGGCGCCCGCATGGTGCCGTTTGCTGGCTACGACATGCCGGTGCAATACCCGCTCGGCGTGATGAAAGAACACCAGCACACCCGTGATCAGGCCGGGCTGTTCGATGTCTCGCACATGGGCCAGATCCGTCTGACCGGCGCCAATGCCGCCAAGGCGCTGGAAAGCCTGGTACCGGTAGACATCATCGACCTGCCAGTGGGCACGCAGCGCTACGCGATGTTCACCAACGAAACGGGGGGCATCCTCGACGACCTGATGGTCGCCAACCTGGGTAACGACGAACTGTTCCTGGTGGTCAACGCCGCCTGCAAGGATCAGGACCTGGCGCACCTGCGCAAGCACATCGGCGACCAGTGCACCATCGAGCCGCTGTTCGAAGAACGCGCCCTGCTCGCGCTGCAAGGTCCGGCCGCCGTCACCGTGCTCGCGCGCCTGGCGCCTGAAGTTGCGAAGATGACCTTCATGCAATTCGCCCGTGTAAAGCTGCTGGGTGTGGACTGCTTTGTCAGCCGTTCGGGCTATACCGGTGAAGACGGTTACGAAATCTCCGTGCCGGCCTTCAATGCCGAAGCCCTGGCTCGCGCCCTGCTGACCGAACCTGAAGTGGCGGCCATCGGCCTTGGCGCTCGCGACTCCCTGCGCCTGGAAGCCGGCCTGTGCCTCTACGGCCACGACATGAACACCGAGACCACCCCGATCGAAGCCAGCCTGCTGTGGGCCATCTCCAAGCCTCGTCGCGCTGATGGCGCACGTGCCGGCGGCTTCCCTGGCGCTGAAACCGTGTTCGGACAGCAACAAGCCGGTGTCAGCCGCAAACGCGTTGGTCTGTTGCCTCAGGAACGCACGCCGGTGCGCGAAGGTGCGGAGATCGTCAATGAAGCAGGCGACATCATTGGTGCGGTTTGCAGTGGCGGCTTCGGTCCGACCTTGGGCGGCCCTTTGGCGATGGGTTACGTCGACAGTGCTTATATCGCTCTCGATACGCCGGTATGGGCGATTGTTCGTGGGAAAAAAGTGCCTTTGCTTGTAAGCAAAATGCCATTTGTTCCACAACGCTACTACCGCGGCTGATTGACTGTTTCTATAAGTAACGCGGTTGCGTTAACAGCGCACTAATGTGTAACGCAACCGCCATAAAACAGTGCATCACTTTACCTGTAAGCTTCGTTTATGAACGTTGCTTATAAGGATCGAAAACAATTGAACACGGCGATTGCATAAGCCAACACTAGTTGCGGCATAAACGCCCCAGCGCGAGCAAATCCGGGCCCTCCACAGGGCTTGTTTTTTCTCCCGTAGTTGGCGTAGAGTTTGTCCACTGTGTTTGCATGGGTCGCTTGGAATCGTGACCTGGGCAGTAGCCTACAAGTTAGCTACATCCCGTTCGACGTCTTCTTACTCTCCTGCAACCAGCCCCAGTACTCTTTCACAAGAAGGAGGCTGTCATTAATTTTTGCGTCAAAGGAAATAAGAAATGTCCCAACGTCAGAGCGGTACCGTCAAGTGGTTTAACGACGAGAAAGGTTTTGGTTTTATCACTCCAGAAAGCGGTCCGGATCTGTTCGTGCATTTCCGCGCTATTCAGGGCAACGGCTTCAAGAGCCTAAAAGAAGGCCAGAAAGTGACTTTCGTTGCTGTGCAAGGCCAGAAAGGCATGCAGGCTGACGAAGTACAAGCAGAAGCCTGATCTTCTGTAACGAAAAAGCCCCTGATGCTGACATCAGGGGCTTTTTTGTGCGCGTAAATCCGTAAAATGGCTTCTTTTTTCCGTCCAGAGGCTGCCATGTCGAAACATCTTCTCAAACCCCAGGGCGACTTTCCTGCCGTCACCCTGGGTCGTCGCCTGGCAGCGATGTTCTACGACTTCTTGTTGTGTGCCGCCCTGCTGATCGTCACCAGCGGCATTTACAAGATGATCCAGATGGCGATCATCGGCGAAGACAAAATGCGCACCCTGACCGAAGCCGGCGCGCTGGATGGCGATCCATTGCTCTCAACGGTGCTGCTGTTTGTGCTGTTCGGCTTCTTCGCCAAATTCTGGACCTGGTCCGGTCAGACCCTGGGCATGCAGGTCTGGTGCATACGCGTGCAAAACGCCGACGGTTCATCCATCAGCCTGTGGCAGGCGTTGCTGCGCTTTGTGGTGTCGATCGCGTCCTTGCTGTGCGTCGGGCTGGGTTTCTTCTGGTCGCTGTTCGATAAACAGAAACGTAGCTGGCATGACATCTACTCCAATACCCAGCTCGTGCGGATTCCAAAGAAAACCAAGTAGTTCAGCCGTACGAAAACCACTGTGGGAGCGAGCCTGCTCGCGATGGCGGTGTATCAGTCAACATTGATATGACTGACACATCGCCATCGCGAGCAGGCTCGCTCCCACAGGTTCTGTGACTTATCTGAAAGATCTCAGGCGTTACCGGCCAATTTCATCCGCGCTGCCTGTGTGAAGTCGAGCATGCGCTTGAGCGGCCGAATCGCTTGTGGAATCAGCGCGGGATCGACAAAGATCTCGTTAGTCCCCTCTTTCAAGCTCTTCAGCGTGCGCTCAAGGGTATTCATCGCCATCCACGGGCAATGTGCGCAACTGCGGCAGGCTGCGCCGTTACCGGCCGTTGGCGCTTCGATGAAGACCTTGTCCGGGCACAGCTGCTGCATCTTGTAGAAGATGCCGCGATCAGTGGCGACGATAAAGGTCTTGTTTGGCAGACTTTGCGCTGCCGCAATCAACTGACTGGTGGAGCCGACGGCATCCGCCAACTCGATCACCGACGTCGGCGACTCCGGATGCACCAGAATCGCTGCGTCCGGGTACAGCGCCTTCATGTCTTCGAGTTGCTTGGACTTGAACTCTTCGTGAACGATGCAGGCACCGTCCCACAGCAGCATGTCCGCGCCGGTCTGGCGCTGGATGTAGGTGCCCAGGTGTTTGTCCGGGCCCCAGATGATGGTTTCGCCGTTATCCATCAGGCTTTCGACGATCTCCAGCGCGCAGCTTGAAGTCACCACCCAATCCGCCCGGGCTTTGACCGCCGCCGACGTGTTGGCATACACCACCACGGTACGCTCCGGGTGCTGATCACAGAACGCCGAGAACTCGTCAACCGGGCAACCCAGGTCCAGCGAGCAGGTCGCTTCCAGGGTCGGCATCAGGATGCGTTTTTCAGGGTTGAGGATTTTGGCGGTCTCGCCCATGAACTTCACACCGGCGACCACCACGGTCTTGGCCGGGTGAGCATTGCCAAAGCGAGCCATCTCCAGCGAGTCGGAGACGCAACCACCGGTTTCTTCGGCCAGGGCCTGAATGACCGGATCGCAATAGAAGTGAGCAACCAGCACCGCATCCTGAGCCTTGAGCTCGGCAGCGATGGCGGCACGGTAATAGGCCTCTTCCTCGACAGTCAGCGGCTTGGGCTGCTTGGCGTCGAGGTGGGCTTGAACCAGAAGGCGTTCGGAAATCTGCGTCATGTTCGCAAGACCTGCAGGCGCTTTCGCGCGAAAGTCGAGTATACACCCGGCTCCGGACCCTTCAGGGTACCGCCGGGAAAGTGAGTATCATCAGGCACGGACAACGTTGAAGCTGCGCAAGGCTACAGAATATCCCGTTGATGCAAAAGATGATTCTGACCTGCGTCACGGGTCGCAGCCCGGAACTGGGCGAGCTCAAATCGCGGGCAAAAAAAAATCCGGAAATCCTCACTTGCGTGGGCCTTCCAGACTTTTAAAACTGCTACAAAAATGGTGGGTCGTGTGGGATTCGAACCTACGACCAATTGGTTAAAAGCCAACTGCTCTACCAACTGAGCTAACGACCCGCTGTGTGGTGGCGCGTATAATACTGATTTTTAAGGACTATTCAACACCTAATTTGAAATAAATCAAAAATAGGGTGTTGGGTCGCTAACACCGGCCGCTGCAAAGCCTTCTGCACGCAGTCGGCAGCTGTCGCATTTGCCGCATGCACGGCCGTTATCGTCGGCCTGATAGCAGGAAACAGTCAGCCCGTAATCAACACCCAGCTTCACGCCTGCCTGGACGATCTGCGCCTTGCTCAGGTTCTGCAGCGGCGCCTGAATGCGGAAACCATTCCCCTCTACACCGGCCTTCGTCGCCAGATTGGCCATGCGCTCGAAGGACTCGATGAACTCAGGACGGCAGTCCGGGTAACCGGAGTAATCCACGGCGTTCACACCAATAAAGATGTCACGCGCGCCCAACACTTCGGCCCAGCCTAGCGCCAAGGAGAGAAACACGGTGTTGCGCGCCGGCACGTAAGTTACCGGGATACCCTCGCCCGCCACTTCCGGCACATCGATGCTGCTATCGGTCAGTGCCGAACCGCCGATGCCATTCAGGTTCAGACCGATCACCTTGTGTTCGACCACACCCAGGTCGCGCGCAACACGTTCGGCGGCGTGCAGCTCGGCATGGGACCGCTGACCGTAGTCGAAGCTCATGGTGTAGCAGCTGTAGCCTTCAGCGCGAGCCATGGCCACAACGGTCGCGGAGTCGAGGCCGCCGGACAGCAGGATGACTGCACGTTTTTCGGTAGTGTTCAGTTGTTCAGTCATTTCAGCGCCCCGGCTCGTCATTCCAAAGATATTTATGCAACTGCAATTGCAGACGCACTGGCAGGTTGTCCGCCACCACCCAGTCAGCCAGGTCCCGAGCATTCAGGTCATGGTGACTTGGCGAGAACAGGACTTCGCCGGCACGCTGATCCAGACCGTACTGGATCAGCTTGGACACGGCCCAGTCGTAGTCTTCCCGCGAGCAGATGACAAACTTCACCTGATCGTTGGGCGTGAGCAGTTCGATGTTCTCGTAGCGGTTGCGATGGGCTTCTTTAGAACCTGGGGTTTTCAGGTCGACGACGCGACTGACCCGTGGATCGACCGCCGAGATATCCAGGGCACCGCTGGTTTCCAGCGAGACCTCGTAACCGGCGTCACACAACTGCTTGAGCAATGGGATGGCGTTGGGTTGTGCCAGCGGCTCACCGCCGGTGACACAGACGTAACGCGGACGAAAACCGGCCACTTGCTCAAGAATGTCGTCGAGCGTGCGAATGGTGCCGCCAGTGAATGCATAAGCGCTGTCGCAATATTGGCAACGCAATGGGCAACCGGTCAGGCGCACAAAAACAGTAGGCAGCCCGGCAGTCCGCGTTTCACCCTGCAACGAGTAGAAAACTTCGGTAATTCTCAATGTGTCTTGCATAGTCGCCACGGGCATAACAGCTAAACAGGCTGTCCGCCTCCGTCAGGCACTTCAAGGAACCCCGCCACCGCGCAGATCCCAAAAAGCGTGTTTCATAAAAAGGGCGTGAATTCTAACGAAAAAACCCGCGACAAGCGCGGGTTTCTTCGAAACGGGTCAAGCAGCCCTTACATTTTTTGCAGATCACGCTGGGCCAGCTGAGCGGCGGAAGTGCCCGGGTATTGCGACACGACCTGTTGCAGAATGCCTTTGACCTTGTCGGGATGACCAAGGCGGCGCTCTACATCAGCCAGCTTGTACAGCGAATCAGGCACTTTTGGATGCTTGGGGTACAGCTGTGAAACCTTGGCAAAAGCCTGACCTGCACCTTGCAGATCGCCTTTGGCCAGGTTCACTTCGCCCAACCAGTACTGAGCATTACCCGCGTACTGGCTGTTCGGGTACTTGCGCAGGAATGCGGCAAAAGCCTGGCTGGCCTTGTCGAAATCCTTGGCTTTGATCAGGTCGAAGGCTGCATCGTAATACAGTTTTTCCTTCGCCGGATCAGCCGGCTCACTACCCGCGGCAGGTGCCTGAGCGGCTGCCGCTCCTGCGGCTGCGCCCACTGCTGCACCGGGGGCATTCAAACTGCCACCGGTGGAAGAATTATCAGGAGTCGCGGCTGGTGCAACGCCGGTTCCTATGCGCCGATCAAGATCCTGATATCGCTCCAGGTTCTCTTGCTTCATGCGCCCTACATCATTTTGCAGAACTTCGATGATGCCTTGTTGGCGCGAGATCTGCTCCTGCATTGATTGCAGTTGGTTGAACAGCTCGCCCTGTGCCGAGACAGGGGCCGAAACCCCTCCCCCGGCATAGGCGCCGTTCGTACCGTAACCCGCAGGCGGATTACTAGTCCCGCTATTGTTATAGCCGGAGTCGTTATCGACCACAGGAACCGCAGCCCACACCGCAAGCGGTGCGAGGCTGAGAGCCAAAACAGTTACAGCACGACGGCACGTTCGCATGACGAATTACTTACGCAGTTCGACGCGACGGTTTTGAGCCCAGGACTGCTCGTCGTTGCCGGTAGCAACTGCACGCTCTTCGCCGTAGGAAACCAGTTCCAGCTGAGCTGGGGAAACACCTTGCAGTACCAGGTAACGCTGAACGGCTTTCGCACGACGCTCGCCCAGTGCCATGTTGTACTCACGAGTACCACGTTCGTCGGTGTTGCCTTCCAGAACAACGCGAGCGCCGTTTGCTTTCAGGTCTTTGGCGTGAATGTCCAGGGAGCGCATGGCTTCTGGCTTCAGGTCCGAGCTGTCGTATTCGAAGTAGAAAGTGGTGATTGCGCGCAGAGCAGCTTCTTCGCTCAGGGAGCCGTCAACTGCACCAGTGTTTGCGCCGTAACCAGCGTTTGGATCTACAGCGCCTTCACCGGCATTGTCGCCGCCTTTGGACGAGCAACCTACAGCTACAGCCATGGCCAGAGCCAGCGCAGCAAATTTACCAAACTTCAGCATTTCCATCGTGAAACTCCTAATGAACCCCAGTGTGTTAAGTACAACGTGTAGCGCCGCGTCAGTTCAGGTAAGGGGACCAGGAAGGTTCTCTGACTTCGCCTTGTGCGGTAGGAAGCGGGAGCCTTACGCGTCCATTAATGGACACGAGCATCAAGACTCCCCGGCCCTGCTGGCGGGTGGCGTAGATTACCATGGTGCCGTTGGGCGCAACAGTAGGCGACTCGTCCAGAGTGCTATCAGTGAGGATTTTTACGCTTCCGCGCTGCAAATCCTGGGCCGCCACCTTGAAATTAGTGAAACCTTCCTGACGATGGATCATCACCAGGGTCTTTTCGTCAGCCGAAAGTTTAGGGTTGGCGTTGTAGTTACCGATAAAGGTCACACGTTCCGCACCACCACCGCCTGCGCTGGTTTTGTAAATCTGTGGCTTGCCGCCACGGTCCGAGGTGAAGTAGATGGTCGAACCATCTTTACCCCAGAACGGTTCGGTGTTGATGCCAGGACCGTTGGTGACACGAGTGATCTGACGCGAACCCAGGTTCATCACGTAGATGTCCGGGTTGCCATCTTTCGACAGTACGAATGCCAGACGATTGCCATCCGGCGACCAGGCTGGCGCGCCATTCAGGCCTTCGAAGTTGGTGATCTGCTCACGGCGACCGGTGTCGATGTTCTGCATGAAGATACGCGGACGCTTCTGCTCGAACGACACATAAGCGATGCGCTTGCCGTCCGGTGCGAAACGCGGCGACAGGATCGGCTCGCGCGATTGCAGCAGGGTCACAGCACGGGCACCGTCATAGTCCGAACGTTGCAGCGTGTAGCGAGTGTTCTTCTCGGAGAAACGCTCTGCCGTCACGTACAACAGGCGAGTCGAGAACGCACCTTTAATACCGGTGAGTTTTTCGAACGACTGGTCCGCGATGTAGTGCGACATGTCGCGCAGTTGATCGACGCTGCCCGATACGCTGCCGGTCAGCACTTGCTGCTCGGTGGCGACGTTGAACAGTGCGTATTGGACCTGCAGACGACCGCCCGCAGGAGCAATGCTGCCGACCATGACGTACTGGGCGCCCAGCGCCTTGAAGTCACGGAAGATGATTTCGCTGGCCTGGCTTGGCTGGCTGATCATGTTCTGTTTTGGAATCGGCGAGTAGTAACCCGAGTTGCGCAGGTCGTTACCGATGATTTCGGCCATGTCGTCCGGCAGCACGCTGCCGCCCTGGTTGCCGAACGGAACGACTGCAATCGGGGTGGCCCGATCACTGCCGCTGGTGACCAGAATGTTTTTTTCATCTGCTGCCGCTATCCCTGCCATGCAGCAGATAACGACAAGCATTCCTCGAAGAAGGTTTCTCACAAGGCTAGATCCTCAGGTGTGAATGTCATCTTGAATGAACGATACGGAGCGAAATCGCTCGGCTTCATTCCCTGCATTTCTGTCAAACGTCCAATGTTCTTCACCGCTGCTACAGCCGAAGCGTCAAACGGACCATCGCCACTGGACTTGGCCACGCTGACCGAAGTCAACGTACCGTCCGGCAACATGCCGATTTGCAACACGACTGTCATGCCTTTGCGGGCCGAAGGTGGACGAGCCCAACCTTCCGCTGCACGAGCACGGATCAGATCATCGAAACTGCCGGCGACTTCGTCACCCTGCTCATCCGCCAAGGCCTGCTGACGCTCCGGCGTGTCGGAAAGCAAATCTGCCAAGGCCTGAGCCTTTTTGTCTTCGGCGGATTTACGTGCCGCTTCCTGCGATTTTTTCTTCGCCGCATCGGCAGCAGCTTTCTTCTTCGCGTCTTCCGCGACTTTCTTCTTCGCGTCTTCAGCTTCAGATTTTTTCTTGGCGTCTTCCGCGGCTTTCTTCTTCGCGTCTTCGACGATCTTTTTCTTCGCTTCTTCAGCGGCCGCTTTCTTGGCCTCTTCTTCAGCTGCTTTCTTGGCTTCTTCTTCAGACTTCTTCTTGGCTATATCAGCCAATTGTTTCTCTTCGGCCTTTTTAGCTTCGGCGGTCTTCTTCGCTTCATCGGCTTTCTTGGCTTCATCAGCCTTTTTAGCCTCTTCCGCTTTCTTCGTCTCGTCGGCCTTTTTGGATTCTTCAGCTTTTTGAGCCGCATCTTCCTTCTTTTGTTCCGCGGCCTTGATCGCTTCCTGTTCGATCTTTTTCTGTTCCATCTGTTCGACTTCGGTCTGACGCGCGGCAGATTTCTTCGCCTCACCCGCAATCTTCTGATTGGTCTGGGTGGTCGCCTGACTTTTCGATTTCAGTTGATACAGGGTCGCCTGGACAATCGGCTTGGCCGGCGGCAGTTCTGGTGTGAAGGCAAAACTGACGAACAGCATGCCGAACACCAGCACGTGCAAGACAATCGCCAGGACACTAGGCCAGAAGTAGCTTTCCGAGGCGGACGGCTCTCGCATTTGCTGCATCAGGGTGCCTCGGTAATCAAGCCAACGTTACCGACCCCGGCTTTCTGCAACCCGCCCATAGCGCCCATGACGGAACCGTAATCAACGGTCTTGTCGCCGCGGATGAACACTTGGGTACGCTTGCCGCCTTCAGTACCGGCGCGAATGATCTTGGTCACGGCGTCAGTCATCTGCGGCAAGGTCATGGCCTTGTCCTGTTGCTTTTCAGTGTCGACTTCGCTGCCAAGGTTCCAGTAATAGGTCTTGTCAGCCTTGATCGAAATGGTCAGGACCTGAGTGTTGTTGTCCTGCGGCAAGGCTTCGCTGGAAACCTTGGGCAGATCAACTTTCACGCCCTGATTGAGCATCGGTGCGGTCACCATGAAGATGACCAGCAGTACCAGCATCACGTCGATGTAAGGCACCACGTTCATCTCGGCAACCGGCTTGCGCTTTTTGCGAGCTCGAGCGATTAAAGCCATTGGAAATTACCTGCTTATTCTTCGCTGGTGTGCACTTTGCGGTGCAGGATCGCCTGGAATTCATCGGCGAAGGTGTAGTAGCGGCTGATCAGCGTTTCGCTGCGAGCAGCAAAACGGTTGTAAGCGATAACGGCCGGGATGGCGGCGAACAGACCGATCGCGGTTGCAATCAGTGCCTCGGCAATACCTGGAGCCACAGTCGCCAGCGTCGCTTGCTGGGCAGTGGCCAGACCACGGAAGGAGTTCATGATCCCCCAGACGGTACCGAACAGACCGATGTACGGGCTGACGGACCCTACGGTCGCAAGGAACGGCAGGCTCTGCTCGAGCTTTTCTTCTTCGCGGGAAATGGCGACGCGCATGGCACGGGCCACGCCTTCCATGACCGCTTCCGGATCAACGCCTGGCTGCTGGCGCAGACGGGAGAATTCCTTGAAACCGGCACGGAAGATCTGCTCTACGCCCGAATCCGGATCAGGGTTGCTGCCGGCCTGACGGTAGAGTTTGGACAGGTCGATACCCGACCAGAAGCGCTCTTCAAAGCTCTCCAGGGCACGTCGACCGGCGCGCAGCAGGTTGCTGCGCTGAAAGATCATGATCCATGAGGTCACCGATGCGGCTACCAGGATCAGCATTACCAGTTGCACCACGATACTGGCATTGCTGACCAGGCTCCACATGGAGGAATGGTCGACGACGTTAGCTTCCACGCTTTATCTCCTGCTTTGAGTGTGTACCCGCGCCGCTCACGTCGGCAAAGGCCGCACGTAGAGCTTCGGGAATGGCCCGGGGTTTCAAACTGTTAGTGCGCACACAGGCCACCAAAAACTGCCCTTCGCAGAGCAGCGCATTATCCGTGGCTCGCCTGACCTGCTGTTTGAAGCGCAGGCTGACACGGTTCAATTCGATTACTTCAGCGCTTACCAGCAGCTCGTCGTCCAGTCGCGCCGGCGCGTGGTAACGCGCTTCGCTGGAATGCACGACGAACAACAGGTCCTCACCTGCAAGCTGGGATTGGGCAAAGCCCAGCTCCCGGAGCCGCTCGGTTCGAGCCCGTTCCATAAACTTGAGGTAATTAACGTAATACACGATGCCGCCCGCATCGGTGTCCTCGTAATAAACGCGACAACGAAGTGCGAAAGGCTCAAGCCCGTTTTGCGCGCGCATACTCTAGTGCTTACTCCTCAGGTTGCCAATCCGGCCAGGCAACTGTTTTTCATTGATTCACGGCTTTCTGGCGAAAGTACGGTCCTAGGACCGCACAAACCCCGAATAAATCAGCGCGCAAAGGTTATTTATCGTCCACGGCATCGAGGAACTCGTCTACCACGGGCATCTCGCCCAATCGTGACGGGATGTTTAAACCGAAGTGCAGGTACGCATGCCGAGTCACCACTCGCCCCCGCGGCGTACGCATGATGTAGCCCTGCTGGATCAGGTACGGCTCCAGCACGTCTTCAATAGTGTGTCGCTCTTCACTGATGGCTGCGGCGAGGCTATCGACCCCGACCGGCCCACCGTCGAACTTCTCGATCATGGTCAACAACAGGCGTCGATCCTGGTGATCGAAGCCACGCTCGTCGACATCCAGCAGGTTCAAGGCCAGGTCGGCGATCGGTTTGGTGATGTGGCCTTTGGCGCGAACTTCGGCGAAATCCCGAACCCGGCGCAGCAAGCGGTTGGCGATCCGCGGCGTACCACGGGCACGGCGGGCGATTTCGAAGGCGCCTTCCGGATCCAGCGGCAAGCCGAGGATGTTAGCCGAACGACTGACAATCGTTGCCAGGTCGGCAGTGTTGTAGAACTCCAGGCGCTGGACGATGCCGAAACGGTCGCGCAGCGGATTGGTCAGCATGCCGGCACGGGTCGTTGCACCGATCAGGGTGAACGGCGGCAGATCAAGCTTGATCGAGCGCGCGGCCGGCCCTTCACCAATCATGATGTCGAGCTGGAAATCTTCCATGGCTGGGTACAGCACTTCTTCGACGATCGGCGAGAGCCGATGGATTTCGTCGATGAACAGCACGTCGTGCGGCTCAAGATTGGTCAGCAGCGCAGCCAGATCACCCGGGCGCTCAAGCACAGGGCCCGAAGTGCTCTTGATCGAGACGCCCATTTCCTGGGCGATGATGTTGGCCAGGGTGGTTTTACCCAGACCCGGCGGGCCGAAAATCAGCGTGTGGTCCAGGGATTCATTGCGCCCACGGGCAGCCTGGATGAACAACTCCATTTGCTCGCGAACGGTCGGCTGGCCAATGTACTCGGCCAGGCTGACAGGGCGAATTGCCCGGTCCTGGACTTCTTCGCGGTCACGAGGGCCAGGTGTGGCGGTAATCAGACGATCAGCTTCAATCACTTAGATCATTCCCTTCAGGGCACGACGAATCATGTCTTCACTGCTCAATCCTTTCTCCTTGATCGCAGAAATCGCCTTGCTGGCTTCCTGCGGCTTGTAGCCCAGGGAGATCAGCGCGCTGACCGCGTCATTTTCGGCGGTGGCGACCGGAGCTGGCGCATCTGGCCCACCCGGCTGGTTTGGTACCAAAGCGAACATCGCCGGTACGGTTTCCCAGGCCTTGAAGCGATCCTTGAGTTCCACCAACAAACGCTCGGCAGTCTTCTTGCCCACGCCCGGCACCTTGGTCAGTGCCGAGGTGTCCTGGGACTGCACGCAGCGGACCAGCTCATCGACTTCCAGGCTCGACATCAGGGCCAGGGCCAGTTTCGGCCCCACACCATTGAGACGGATCAACTCGCGAAAAAAGTCTCGCTCGCGCTTGCCGAAGAAGCCATAGAGTAACTGCGCGTCTTCGCGTACGACCAAATGGGTGTGCAAGGTCAGCGGTTCACCGACCGACGGCAAGCGATAAAGCGTGGTCATGGGCACTTCCAGTTCATACCCCAGACCGTTTACATCCAGAATCAGGTGCGGCGGCTGTTTCTCAGCCAGTGTGCCGCGCAAGCGTCCAATCACGTTTCAGATCCTTGAGCGTTGGCCAGATCAGTGCTGGCGACTGACAGAACAAGGGTTTTGCGCCGACGACACAGGCGCAAACCCTCGTTCTATAAAAAATGATTGCTGATGCTATCAGAGACGCAGGCGCCCGCCACGACTGCGTGCCGTACCCAAGCCATGGGGCAACAGGCTGGAACGGGTGTGAGCATGGCAAATGGCAATGGCCAGGGCGTCCGAGGCATCGATCTGCGGTTTGCTGGTCAGTTTCAACATATGCATGACCATCATTTGCACCTGCTCTTTATTCGCCGCGCCGGTCCCGGTCACCGCCTGCTTGACCTGGGTCGCCGTGTACTCGGCGATTTCCAGGCTTTCTTCCGCCCCGGCAACGATGGCTGCGCCGCGGGCCTGGCCAAGTTTCAGCGCAGAGTCGGCGTTGCGCGCCATGAAGACCTTTTCGATGCCCATGGTCACCGGGCCGTAGGTCTGGATGACTTCGCGAACACCGCGATAGACGATTTGCAGGCGTTCATGCAGCTCGCCGGAACCTGTGCGAATGCAGCCCGACGCCACGTACACGCAACCACGCCCGGTATCACGCACCACGCCATAACCGGTAATGCGCGAACCGGGGTCGATACCAAGAATTAAAGTCATAACGCCTGCAGCTTCAGTAAAAGCACGATATTCATTACAGCGAAAAAACTGTGGGAGCGAGCCTGCTCGCGAAAGCGGTTTCATATTCAGCAACAATGTTGCCTGAAATTCCGCATTCGCGAGCAGGCTCGCTCCCACATTGAATCTTAGTCGCCCTTAACCGAGCTGTGCGGCTACCGACTCAGGAATGTCCGCGTTGGAATAGACGTTCTGCACGTCATCCAGGTCTTCAAGCATGTCGATCAGCTTGAGAACCTTCTCGGCGCCTTCCAGGTCCAGTTCGGCACTGGTGGTCGGCAGCATCACGATTTCCGCGTCATCACCTTTGAAACCGGCCGCTTCCAGCGCGTTACGCACCGAGTAGAAACCGGCGAACGAGGTGAATACGTCGATGGAGCCGTCTTCGTGGGTCACCACGTCATCGGCATCGGCCTCCATCGCCGCTTCCATCAGCGCATCTTCATCGACGCCCGGCGCGAAGGAAATCTGCCCCTTGCGCTCGAACAAATAGGCCACCGAACCGTCCGTACCGAGGTTGCCGCCGCACTTGCTGAACGCGTGGCGAACAGCGGCCGCGGTGCGATTGCGGTTGTCGGTCATGCACTCGACCATCACCGCCACGCCGCCCGGGCCGTAGCCTTCGTAGCTCAGCTCGACCATGTCGTCGGTGTCGGCAGCACCGGCGCCGCGGGCGACCGCGCGATCAATGATGTCGCGGCTCATGTTCGCGCCGAGGGCCTTGTCCAGCGCCAGACGCAAACGCGGGTTGGAACCCGGATCACTACCGCCCTGACGGGCAGCAACGGTCAGTTCACGAATCCACTTGGTGAAAATCTTGCCCTTCTTGGCATCCTGACGTTCTTTGCGGTGCTTGATGTTCGCCCACTTGGAATGACCCGCCATATCTCGCTCCGAATTCTCTTTGAAACATTGCCCGCCACGCCATGACGCGCCAGCCAGCAAATAAAAATCTCGACCAATCTATAAAGAAAGGGCGCATCCGAAGATGCGCCCTTCTGGTCAGCCTTACTCAGCTTTAGGCGTTTCGCGCAGACGAATATGCAGTTCGCGCAGTGCCTTGGCATCTACCACACCCGGAGCCTGAGTCATGACGCAAGCGGCGCTCTGGGTTTTCGGGAAGGCAATCACTTCACGGATCGACTGGGCGCCGGTCATCAGCATCACCAGACGGTCCAGACCGAAGGCCAGACCACCGTGCGGCGGCGCGCCGTATTTCAGGGCGTCGAGCAGGAAGCCGAATTTCTCTTCCTGTTCCGCTTCACTGATACCCAGCAGACGGAATACCGACTGCTGCATTTCCTTGCGGTGGATACGGATCGAACCGCCACCCAGCTCGGTGCCGTTCAGGACCATGTCGTAGGCACGGGACAGAGCGGTCGCCGGGTTGGCTTCCAGTTCTTCCGGGGTGCACTTCGGCGCGGTGAACGGGTGGTGCAAGGCAGTGAAGCTGCCGTCGTCGTTCTCTTCGAACATCGGGAAGTCGACAACCCACATCGGCGCCCACTCGCAGGTCAGCAGGTTCAGATCGTTACCGACCTTGATCCGCAGCGCGCCCAGGGCTTCGCTGACGATCTTGGCTTTGTCGGCACCGAAGAACACGATGTCGCCGTCAACCGCGCCAACGCGATCAAGGATCACATTGAGGTTGGCTTCAGGGATGTTCTTGACGATCGGCGATTGCAGACCTTCAACGCCTTTGGCGCGCTCGTTGACCTTGATGTACGCCAGGCCCTTGGCACCGTAGATGCCGACGAACTTGGTGTAGTCGTCGATCTGCTTGCGCGGCATGCTTGCCGCGCCTGGAACGCGCAGAGCGGCAACGCGGCATTTCGGGTCGTTGGCAGGGCCGCTGAACACCTTGAAGTCGACTTCTTTCAGTTGATCGGCAACGTCAACCAGTTCCAGCGGGTTACGCAGGTCCGGCTTGTCGGAACCGTAACGGCGCATGGCCTCTTCGAAGGTCATGTGCGGGAAGTCGCCGAATTCCAGATCCAGCACTTCCTTGAACAGGTTGCGGATCATTTTTTCGGTGATGCCCATGATCTCTTTTTCATCGAGGAAGCTGGTCTCGATGTCGATCTGGGTGAATTCCGGCTGACGGTCGGCGCGCAGATCTTCGTCGCGAAAGCACTTGGCGATCTGGTAGTAACGGTCGAAGCCGGCGACCATCAGCAGTTGCTTGAACAGCTGAGGCGATTGCGGCAAGGCGAAGAAGCTACCTGCGTGAGTACGGCTCGGCACCAGGTAGTCGCGAGCGCCTTCTGGCGTGGCGCGGGTCAGAATCGGCGTCTCGACATCGAGGAAGCCGTTCTCGTCCAGGAAGCGACGGATGCTGGTGGTCATGCGCGAACGCAGACGCAGCTTCTCGAGCATTTCCGGACGACGCAGGTCGATGAAGCGATAACGCAGGCGGGTTTCTTCGCCGACGTCGGAGAACTCGTTGAGCGGGAACGGCGGGGTTTCCGCTTCGTTCAATACTTCCAGCTCGTAGCCCAGCACTTCGATCATGCCCGACGCCATGTTGGCGTTGCCGGCACCGGCCGGACGCAGGCGAACCTTGCCGGTGACCTTGACCACGTATTCGCTGCGCACGCGATCGGCGGCGGCGAAGGTTTCAGCGCGGTCCGGGTCGAACACCACCTGGGCCAGACCGTCACGATCACGGATATCGAGGAAAATCACCCCACCGTGGTCACGGCGACGGTGAACCCATCCGCAAAGGGTAATTTCCTGGCCTTCCAGGCTTTCGTTCAGTTGGCCGCAATAATGGCTGCGCATCATGGTAGTGGTTTCGCTTCTCGTAATTCGAAATTCGGTTGGAGACCTTGCTCATATCCTGCCCTTTTGAAAGGCGCCAGATGATGCAAGAGCTCGCACGTGTCGTTCAACTCAGGTTCAAGACCCTAGTCAGCTTTGTCGCCGCCGGCCAGATTCTTCTTGGAACCGGTCTTGAAATCGGTTTCGTACCAGCCGGTGCCGCTAAGGCGGAAGCCCGGCATGGACAGCATCTTCTTAAGCTCTGGCGCCTGGCAGGCAGGGCAGTCGACCAGCGGTGCTGCGCTGATCTTTTGAATGGCTTCCAACTGATGACCACAGGAAGCACATTGATAGTCGTACATCGGCATGGGGGTTGTCTCGGCGATCAGATTGCTACCGCACACGCTGGGTTTTGCGGCAAAGAGCGGGATTATATCCATTAAATGCAGCCTGTGCAGCCGTAAGACTGCACAGACCGACACTCTACCCATTCCACCCCTGTGGCTAAGGCATGGCGACGCAGCCGCCTTCCTTCAGGCTGTGCACGACGCACACAACCCGCACCAGCCCGGTGAAGTTCTTGACCCCGCCGTGACGCAAATGCACCTCGCGGTCTACATGGGACAACAGCGCACTGACCGTACAGCTGTTGACCTTGGCCATGTCGCCCAAAATATCCCAATAGACCTGTTCAAGCCGCAAACAGGTTGCAAAGCCATTCAACCGCACTGATCGGGATAAAGGCTGGGCCAGGCCCATATCAAATTCACTGACAAATGGATCGATCCTTATCTCCTTGACCGGACCGCCACTCCCCTCGCTTCGCCTGTCTTCGTAATCCATATCGTTGACACTCCTTTGTCATCCTTGCTTTTTTATAAGAGCAACAAGCTGTTTCTCTATAAAAGCGCAGGCGCAAAGTTATATCCAGATGACTTTATGACCATCAACGTAGGATAAGCCAACAACTGAAGGGCGATCATGGAGACCGTCCTACTCCAGATAATTTCCTACATGCTTGGGCGTAATTTCATTCAACAGAAAGACATTTAAAGTCACGAGAAGACAGGGCGCGAACAACACCCCAAGGGCGCCATCCGCGCACCAATATTGTTACTGATCCAGCAGGGAGCGCAGCATCCACGCGGTTTTCTCGTGGACTTGCATACGCTGGGTCAGAAGGTCAGCCGTTGGCTCGTCACTGACCTTGTCGAGCAATGGAAAAATCCCGCGTGCAGTACGCGTGACCGCCTCCTGGCCTTCGACAAGTTGCTTGATCATGTCTTCAGCGCTGGGCACACCCACCTCCTCCTTAATGGAAGAAAGGCGCGCATAAATAGAATAGGCACCCGGAGCAGGAAATCCGAGGGCACGAATTCGCTCGGCAATCGAATCGACGGCCAGGGCCAACTCGTTATATTGCTCCTCGAACATCAAGTGCAGGGTCCGGAACATCGGACCGGTGACATTCCAATGGAAGTTATGGGTTTTCAAATACAGCACATAGGTGTCCGACAGCAGACGCGAAAGTCCGTCAACGATGGACTTGCGATCCTCTTCACTGATACCGATATCGATTGCCATGCGTTTCCCCTAAAGGTGATGGAATTCATCCAGCAGGTGCAGGACCACTCTAGCAAGCCTACCGGCCCCCCGCAGCCCCGGGTTCTCTGCTTACCTGCGACAAATCGACCCTCAGGGCACCGCTGGACTGCCTGATTTGAGTAGCTGCAGGCTTTGCTGTTAAATAGGCAGTGTGTCGCTACCGCCTATTTTCCCGGGGCTGCGCATAGGCTGGTACCGGGTACGTGTCCAACGCCTCTTATTGTTCTGAAGCGAACCGTACTCAATCAGCTCTTCCTTGTGATCCGTCTTAACGTGAGTTACTCAAAATGTTGAAAATTGTCCACCTGCTAATGGGCGCAGCAGCCTTGCTGTTGTCCTTCATCCCTAGCCTGCGATCCGAAGCCGTACCTTACCTGCAACAACCTGATGCGCTGTACCTGGCCTTTTTCGGCCTGCTCAACCTCACCCTCGCTCCTGTTATCCCTTACTGGAACAAAGGCCCGCGTCATCAACTGCAAAACCTGGTCAGCGCCCTGCTGGTTCTGGCCGTCGTCCTGCAAACCCTGACGCTGATCGCGCCAATGCCTGTCATTGCCGGTCAACCTGCTGTTCTGTTCAGCCTGGTCGCTGCCCTGATTGCCGTTCTTCTGCACCTGGCCATCAGCTTCTACAAATCTTCACCGGCCGCCGCCTCGCCAAGCTATGACATGAGCAACCGCGATACCGGCACCGTAAAGTGGTTCAACACCTCCAAAGGCTTCGGCTTTATTTCCCGTGATTCCGGCGATGATATTTTCGTGCATTTCCGGGCCATTCGTGGCGAAGGTCATCGTGTTCTGGTCGAAGGCCAGCGCGTGGAGTTCTCCGTCATGAATCGTGACAAAGGCCTGCAAGCCGAAGATGTGATCGCCGCACTGCCGCGCCGCTGATCCAAGGCTAAAAAAAACCGCGAACAGCCTGGCTGTTCGCGGTTTTTTATTGCCCGTCAGTTGGTCACACTCAGTAATGCGGCGGTGGCGCTTCTTCTTCAAACGTCTCGAACTGACCGGCCATTTCCTCTTGCCGCTTGAGCAAGGCGGCCATTTGCAGTTGCAGGCGCTCAACCGCACGCTGCTGCGTCGCCAGCACATCACTCAATGCCTGGATGGTGTCATCCTGAAACGCCAGCTGGCTCTCCAGATCGGTAACGCGATCTTCCAGGCTCATGATTCAACCCTCCAGAAACGTAAAATTATCGGTCAATACCAGGCGCAACCGCTCGCGAATCAACTCGATCTGCTCTGAGCCATAAGGCTTGGCCGGGTGTTGACCCCAGACCGGCGCTGGCCAGGCGGCGTCCTCACGCTTGCGCACAATCACATGCATGTGCAACTGACTGACGACGTTACCCAAGGCCGCGACATTCAACTTGTCCGCGTCAAACGAGTCCTTGAGCATTTCCGCCAGTGCGGTCGTTTCCTGCCACAGCTGCTGTTGATCTGCGACATCCAACTGAAATATCTCACTGATATCGTCGCGACGTGGCACCAGAATGAACCAGGGGTAGTTCGAATCATTGGACAGCAGTAACCGGCACAGTGGGAAATCCCCGATCGGTAACGTGTCTTGTTGAAGCCGTGGATCTAAAGCGAACACTGCGCGCACTCCCGCCTGGTCATCATTTTTCAGCTTAGCGCCCATCCCGAGAGACGGCGCACCAAGCGACAGGACGGCAGCATACCTGCGAACGCCGCTGGCTTCACGACGAACCATGGTCGAAGCCAACCCGAGAAACTATAAACGACCGGTCACGCGCCCCGACATGAGTCATTTTCGTGCAGGACGCACCATTACAGAACCAGCAGCCACACAAAAAACGCTGAACTGACTGATAAACAACGACGCGTTCGAATTTGCCAAGCGGCCGCACTGTATGAATTCAGTACAGCGACTAAAATGTTTTGCACCAAAACCGCACAGTGCGTCTACGCTGAATCGGTCAGGTATCCGCCATCTACTCACTGGTGGGGTGAACCGGTAACATTTTTGGTTGTCACGCCGTCGGCCATGAGCGTACAACACGATGCAAACCATGGCGTCAAGCCCGAACAAAACGTGCTTGAACACCCCGGTTTTATGAGGTTTTTACAGCGACAGGCAAGCATTCAGAAAAAAAACCAGCAAGATTCTGATTTGTGCACGCTTGTTGCATTCACACCCACATCGCCTCTAAAGCGTCCGCTGGAAGTGGAAGCCTCAAGGCAAATAAAAACAGTGGCAGGGTTGCCCTATGGAGATTCAAGCGTTTCACCAGGGACTCTTTTTACCGATGCTCAGGCCCTGGAAAACAACGCTAAAAGTTGTCAGTCCGCTTGCGTCGGGGCTGTAAATTTGCGACATCTACCAAGCCGTTTGCGACAGGGTCGCAAAGAAGCTGAAAGGTTAGATGCCCAAGTATCGCCAACATGGTCGGCGTGATATAAGTTTGCGCCGACACAAAAAGAAAGAGCCGCCCAGATAATAAATCAGGTGGGACGGCAGTACTCTTCTAAAAACCAAAGGAGCAAATCACGATGCGCGTGATGAAGTGGAGCATGATCGCACTGGCAGTTGCAGCAGCAGCCAGTACTCAAATGGCTACGGCCGCACCTTTTGTAAGTGACCAGGCTGAAGCCAAAGGTTTTGTTGAAGACGCCAAGTTCGACTTGCTGCTTCGCAACTACTATTTTAACCGTGACAACAAAGATGGCAACGACGACCAAAAAGACTGGACCCAGGGCATTTGGGGCAACTTCAGCTCCGGTTACACCCAGGGTCTGATCGGCGTCGGCGTTGATGCATTCGGTTACCTGGCAGTCAAGCTGGACGGTGGCGACGGCACCGGTGGCACCGGCAACATGAGCCGTAGCGACACCCGAAATGCCAGCGGTCATCGCGAAGTCAACGACAGCCAGGGTAAAGCCGGCGGCGCCGTTAAATTGCGTGTCTCCAAAACCGAGCTGAAGTTCGGTGAAATGCAGCCAAGCACTTCTCCAGTGTTCGCTGTTGGTGGTTCCCGTGTCCTGCCGCAAACTGCCACCGGTTTCCAACTGCAGAGCAGCGAAATCAAAGACCTTGACCTCGAAGCTGGTCACTTCTACTCGGCTTCCAGCCAGGACAAGAACGCCAGTGATGGCGGCCTGTACGCAAACTACGCTGGCGTGGAATCCAATAAAATCGACTACTTCGGTGGCAAGTACGGCATCACCGACAACTTGAGCGCATCGCTGTACGGCGCCAAGCTTGAAGACATCTGGAACCAGTACTACGCCAACCTGAACTACACCATCCCAATGGGTAGCGATCAGTCGATTAACCTGGACGGTAACATCTACCGTACTACCGATACCGGTGATGCGAAGGTAGGCGACATCAGCAACACCACGTTTTCCCTGGCAGCCGCTTACTCGTTCCTGAAAGCACACACCATTACCCTCGGCTTCCAGAAGGTCAACGGCGACACTCCGTTCGACTACATCGGTGTGGGCAAGAACAACCGCGGCGGCGACTCGATCTTCCTCGCCAACTCCATCCAGTACTCTGACTTCAACGGTCCGAACGAAAAGTCTGCTCAAATTCGTTATGACCTGAAAATGGCCGAGTACGGCGTTCCTGGTCTGAGCTTCATGACCCGTTACGTTAAAGGCTGGGATATCGATGGCACCGGCCTGGCTGAGAACAGCGTGTACCGTAAAGAGGGCGGTGACCCACTGTACGGTGCAGACGGCAAACACAACGAAACTAACTTTGAAGCCAAGTACGTTGTTCAGTCTGGCCCTGCAAAAGACCTGTCCTTCCGCATTCGTCAGGCATGGCACTTCGCTAACGCCGACCAAGGTGAAGGCGATATCAAAGAGTTCCGTCTGATCGTTGACTACCCGCTGTCGATCTTGTAATCGCAAGCAATTAATTTGCGGTAACAAACAAAAGGCCCATCTTCGGATGGGCCTTTTTTATTGGCTTGTCAAAAATAAATCGGAAGACCGATCATTACACCGTTGCCGATTCCTGAACCACTCGAATCACCCGTTGTGGAAACGGAATATCAATACCCGCTGTCTTCAAACGATCACGGGCTTGTTCGTTAAACATGAACAGCACATTCCAGTAATCAGCGGTCTTGACCCACACTCGCAGCGAAACAGTGATCGAGCTTTCGCCCAGCATAGAAATGACCGCTTCCGGTGCCGGGTCAGTCAACACTCGCTCATCCTTGGCCAGTTCCAGCAACACTTCACGGGCCTTTTGCAGATCCGCGTGGCAATCCACACCTACATCAAACACTACTTTGCGTGTCGACTGACGGTTGGTATTGGTAATGATGCCGTTCGACAGATTACCGTTAGGCACGATGATGGTTTTGTTATCGCCAGTACGCAGCACCGTGTGGAAGATCTGAATGCTGTCGACCGTGCCGGCAACACCTTGGGCTTCGATCCAGTCACCAATGCGGAACGGGCGGAACAACAGAATCAGCACACCACCCGCGAAGTTCGCCAGGCTGCCCTGCAAGGCCAGACCGATGGCCAGACCTGCCGCACCGATGGCCGCGACGAACGAAGTGGTTTCCACCCCGATCATCGATGCCACGCTGACGATCAGCAGAACCTTGAGAATGATGTTTGCCAGGCTGCTGATGAAGCCTTGCAACGCCAGGTCGGCGTTACGCAGCGCCAACAGGCCGCCGAGCTTTTGCGTCACCTTGTTGATCAGCCACCAGCCGACGGCCAGAGTGATGACCGCCAGCAGCACGCGGCTGCCGTATTCCATGATCATTGGAAGCCAGGCTTGAGACGCCTTGACCAGGTTGTCTACTTCAGCATTCAAATCCATCTACATTCTCCTGGGTTAAGCATAATCCGGGTGGGAGCGGCGGTGCGACGATTCGACTTGCTCGCGAAAGCGGGGTGTCATTCAACAGTGATGTCGACTGATACGCCCTCTTCGCGAGCAAGTCGAATCGTCGCACCGCCGCTCCCACAAGGTTCCCGTCTGAAAGGTCAGTCGCGGAAGTTGTTGAACTGCAGCGGCATATCGAACGTCTTGGCGCGCAGGGCCGCGATGGCTTCCTGCAAGTCATCACGCTTCTTGCCGGTGATCCGCACTTGCTCGCCTTGAATGGCAGCCTGAACCTTGAGTTTGGCGTCTTTGACATGAGCGACGATTTTCTTCGCCAGCTCTTTGTCGATGCCTTCCTTGAGGACCGCTTCCTGCTTCATCAGTTTGCCCGACGCATAGGCATCCTTGACTTCAAGGCACTGCACGTCGATTTTGCGCTTGACCAGGGCCAGCTTGAGGATCTCAATCATCGCTTCGAGCTGGAAATCGGCTTCAGCGGTCAGGTTGACGGTCAGGTCCTTTTCCTTGAACTCGAAGGTGCCTTTGCCTTTCAGGTCATAACGACGATCGAGTTCCTTGACGGCGTTCTCGACCGCGTTGGTGACTTCGTGTTTGTCCAGTTCGGATACCACGTCGAACGACGGCATGTAATCTCTCCAATAAAAGGGCATGCTCGATCACGATGGAGCACGCCTGGCTTGCGGTTAAAATCCGCGCTGATTATAACGGGTCTTTCCCATCATTCACTGCGAGCCTCCCATGCGCGCGATAAACAGAGCAAAAAGCTGATGTCCACCACCTGGCATGTTCTGGGCGCCGGCAGCCTTGGCACCTTATGGGCCACTCGACTGGCGCGGGCCGGCGTGCCGGTCAAGCTGATCGTGCGGGACGCTGCACGCTTAGAGGCGTATGAAGCGGCGGGTGGGCTGACGCTGGTCGAACACGGTGAAGCGAAGTGCTATCCGGTGCCCGCCGAGACACCCGACAACAGTGAACCGATCAGCCGCCTGCTGGTGGCCTGTAAAGCCTACGATGCCGAGAAAGCCGTGGCCCAACTGGCATCGCGCCTGGCCCCCGACGCCGAGCTGATTCTGTTGCAGAACGGTCTTGGCAGCCAGGACGCCGTCGCCACGCAGTTACCGCAGGCACGCTGCATTTGCGCGTCAAGCACCGAAGGCGCCTTTCGCGATGGCGACTGGCGCGTGGTGTTCGCCGGCCACGGTTACACCTGGCTGGGGGATGCCGGGCATCCCGTGGCGCCGATCTGGCTGGATGACGTGAGCGCCGCCGGTATTCCCCACGAGTGGAGCACCGACATTCTGACCCGGCTGTGGCGAAAACTGGCGCTCAACTGTGCGATCAATCCGCTGACCGTGCTGCACGATTGCCGTAATGGCGGTTTACAGGAACACCACTGCGAAGTCGCCACCCTTTGCGTCGAATTGACCGAGTTGCTTGAGCGGTGCGGTCAACCAGCAGCGGCCGAGGACCTTCAACAGGAAGTCGAACGGGTGATTCACGCGACCGCCGCCAATTACTCTTCGATGTACCAGGACGTCGCGAACCAGCGCCGCACCGAGATCAGCTATCTATTGGGTCATGCCTGCAAAGTCGCCGCGAGGCATCAGTTGAACCTGCCGCACCTCAATCAACTTGAGCAACGGTTGATCACCCATCTGCACAGCCTTGGATTGCCCAGCGACTGAGCAGCGGCTACGCTGGCCACTTGTTCCTTTTCAGCGATGAACCTGATGCCATTGCGCCAGCGCCTTGAAAACCTTCCGGTCGGCCAGAAATTGCTGGCCGCCCTGCTGGTGCTGTTGACCACCGTCCTGCTGGTCGCCAACCTGACTTTTATCAGCGCCGCGTACTACATCTCCCAGGAAAGCATGGCCCCTCAGGCCTTGCAGACCATCGGCCGCCTGGTGTCCAACCCCAGCCTGGTGTCCGAAGCCTTGCAGTCACCGCAAAGCGCCGAACGCCTGCTCAATGAACTCAACAGCTATTCACCGCTGCGCGCGGCGGCCCTTTATAACGGCAAGGGCGAGCGTCTGGCGCAGTTGCAGCATGGCGAAAATCTGAGCCTGCCGGAGCGCTACCGGCACATCGAATCCTGGCAAGCCACCGAGTTTCGCAGCAATCAAGTGATCACCCTGCCCCGCCCCGGCACCGCGCCCGGCCACCTGTTACTGGTCGCCAGCAGCGAACTGCCGATGGCGTTCTACACCGGCACCCTCACCGCCAGCCTCGGGATTCTGATCTTCAGTGTGCTGTTGTGGCTGGTGATCGCCCGGCAGATCAAACGCCTGATTACCCGGCCGATCCATCAGCTCGAAGAGCTGTCCCGGCAAGTGACCCGGGAAGAGAACTACGCCCTGCGCGCCTCCCGCGGCAACCATGACGAAATCGGCAGCCTCGCCGAGGCGTTCAACACCATGCTCTCGCGGATCGAGGCCCGTGAGCAGCAACTCAAGCGAGCACGAGATGATTCCCAGGCCGCGTATGACCAGGCCCAGGGCCTGGCCGAAGAAACCCGTCATACCAATCGCAAGCTGGAACTCGAAGTCCAGGTGCGCAGCAAGATCGAGAAGAAGCTCACCGGTTTCCAGAATTACCTCAACAGCATCATCGACTCCATGCCCTCGGCACTGATCGCCCTTGATGAACAGCTCTACGTGACGCAGTGGAATCAGGAGGCCAGCGCCCTGTCTGGTACACGCCTCGACGAAGCCTTGAACCAGCCGATCTTCCTTGCCTTCGAACCGCTCAAACCGTTTCTGCCGCAACTCAAGCAAACCGTCGAACAGCACACGGTCGCCAAGATCGAGCGTGTCACCTGGTTCAAGGACGACGAACCCAAGCACTACGCGCTGACGTTCTACCCGCTGATGGGCGGCGCCGGTCGCGGTGTGGTGATCCGGATCGACGACATCACCCAGCGCCTGTCGCTGGAAGAAATGATGGTGCAGTCGGAAAAAATGCTCTCGGTCGGTGGCCTCGCCGCGGGCATGGCCCACGAGATCAACAACCCGTTAGGCGCGATCCTGCACAACGTGCAGAACATTCGCCGACGCCTTTCGCCTGATCTGCCGAAGAATCTCGAACAAGCCGAGCAAACCGGGATCTCGCTGGATACGGTCAACAAATACCTGCAAGCGCGCGAAGTGCCGCAGTTGCTCGACGGCATTCAACAGGCTGGCGCCCGGGCGGCAAAGATTGTCACGCACATGCTCAGCTTCAGTCGCCGCAGCACCCGGCAAATGGCCCCGTGCGACCTGCCGGCGCTGATCGATCAGGCGGTGGAAATCGCCGGCAACGACTTCGACCTGGCGATCGGTTTCGACTTCAAGGGCCAGGCAATCATTCGCCAGTTCGATCCAGCATTGGGGCCGGTGCCCGGGACCGCGAACGAACTGGAGCAAGTGCTGCTCAATTTGCTGAAAAACGCCGCGCAGGCGATTCACCAACGTGAAGACGACCGCGAGCCGGGACGGATCATTCTGCGCACCAAGCTGAATCCACCCTGGGCGGAAATCCAGGTGGAGGACAACGGCATCGGCATGAGCGAGAGTGTGCGTAAACGCACCTTCGAACCGTTCTTCACCACCAAGGAGATCGGTCAGGGCACCGGCCTTGGCCTGTCGGTCTCGTATTTCATCATTACCAACAACCACAAGGGTCAGATGGAAGTGCAATCGACCCTGGGCCAAGGCACGTGTTTCACCTTGCGCCTGCCCTTGGCGGGCACCCCGCTCGTCTCTCAAGAACTCAATCAGCTATCGAGGTAACCATGGGCTTTCGCTTGTCGAAGATTTACACCCGCACCGGCGACAAAGGCGAAACCGGGCTGGGCGACGGCCGCCGCGTGCCCAAGGACCATCCGCGGATCGAAGCCATTGGCGAGGTCGATACGCTGAACAGTCAGGTGGGTGTGCTATTGGCCGGGTTGGCGGCGGAAAGTGGCACCTATCCAGGATTGAACGAGGTGATCGAGGTTTTGGCGCCTTGCCAGCATCGGTTGTTTGATCTGGGTGGCGAGTTGGCGATGCCGGTGTATCAGGTACTGAACACGGCAGAAGTCGAACGTCTGGAAGCGGCGATTGATGTGTGGAATGAAGAACTGGGGCCGCTTGAGAATTTCATTCTACCGGGTGGCTCGGCGTTGATTGCCCAGGCTCATGTGTGCAGAAGCCTGGCGCGCAGTGCCGAGCGACGGTGTCAGCAATTGAATGCCGTCGAACCGTTGGCTGGGGTTGGGTTGGCGTATATCAATCGGTTGTCGGACTTGTTGTTTGTGGTGGCGCGGTTGATTGCCAAGCGGCAAGGGATTGCCGAAATGTTGTGGCAACCGGCGACCAAACCAGAGGTTTAATCGGCGCCTGTCACGCCGTCTTCGAGAGCAGGCTCGCTCCCACATTGGATCTGTGTGCGCCACAATCCCGTGTGGGAGCGAGCCTGCTCGCGAAGAGGCCAGCCGCTACACCAAAGAATCAGGCCAAAACGCCCGAATCCCCGCCGCACCCTGTGCGCCCGCCTCCCAGGCTTTCTGAAGATCCGCCGGGCCAACACCACCGAGCAAGAACACCGGTTTGCTGAAACCTTCGATCAACGCGCAAGCCTGCTCCCAGCCCAGCGGCTGAGCCCCCGGATGAGTCAGGGTCGGTTGCACCGGTGACAGGGTCACAAAATCCACCCCCATCTGCTCGGCCAACGCCAGCTCTTCAGCGTTATGACAGGACGCCGCCAGCCAGCGCGACGCCGGCAACGGGCGGCCAGCCGCCGCGTACTTGCGCAGTTGCGCGGAGGTGATGTGCCAACCGGCGGACGGGAAATCTCCCAGCCACTCGAACGGCCCCTTGATCATCAACTGCGCCTTGCCCGCACACAGCCCCGCCGCGTCCACCGCCAGATCGCGGTACTTCGGATCGTAACCGTTGGGTGCCCGCAACTGGATCAGCTTGATGCCGCCAGCAATGGCTTTTTGAATACCGCGTAGCAAGGCCGGGGTTTCCAGGTCTTGCGGGGTAATCAAATACTGCGCGGGTAACCGCGCAGCCGCGACAATCGGCTGGTTGGCGGCCGGGAACTCGTAGTTCAGCAGATCGCGGGGCGCGACCCACTCCAACGGCTGGCCTTCGGCGCCGTGCGGTACGCCGCTAAAGGCCGACACTTCCCAGACATCCAGCAACACTTGCTTGTCCGGGTAATCGTGCCGGACCTTGATCAGCGGGCGAGCCGCGTTGACCACGATGCCCAACTCTTCAAGGAGCTCGCGAGCCAGAGCGGTTTCGACGGATTCGTCGGCCTCGACCTTGCCACCGGGGAATTCCCACAGGCCACCCTGATGCTGGGTGTCGGCACGGCGGGCAATGAGGATCTTGCCACTGCCATCACGGATAACAGCGGCAGCTATGTGGACTCGCTTCACTGCCCGACCTCCTCCAGACCCGCCTTCTGCCAAGCCTTGAAGGCCGGCCATTGGTAGATGGTTTCAACGTAGGCCGCGTCCGTCGCAGGCAACCTCACCTGATAGGTGCGCAGGCGCACGGCGATCGGCGCGAAGAAGGCATCCGCCAGGGTCGCGCCGCCAAACAGGAACGGACCGGTTTCGGTGGCGGCGGCGCGGCACTCGGCCCACAACGCCAACATACGCTCAATGTCGGCCTGGACGTCAGCCGGTGTCGGCGACAGCGCAGCGTCGTGGCTCAAGTCGAATGGCATGTTGCCGCGCATGGCGAAGAAACCGCTGTGCATCTGCGCGCAGGCCGAACGGGCCTGGGCGCGGGCGGCGGTGTCTTTGGGCCAGAGGCCGGCGTCGGGGAACTGCTCTGCCAGATACTCGGCAATCGCCAGGGAATCGGCGATGGTGCCGTGTTCGGTTTTCAACAGCGGGACTTTGCCGGTCGGCGAGTGCTTGAGCAGACGCTCACGCGTATCCGGCTGGTTCAGCTTGATCAGTTCTTCGGTGTAAGGAACGCCGGCCAGGTCGAGGGCCAACGCGCCGCGCAGGGACCAGGAGGAATGCAGTTTGTCGCCGATGATCAGGTGGAGGCTCATGTTCGGGACCTTTTGATGGAGGGAACAAGCCAGTCTGTATAGTGACTGACAGACCGCTTTCGCGAGCAGGCTCGCTCCCACATTGGGTTTGTGTACACCTCAATACCCTGTGGGAGCGAGCCTGCTCGCGAATGGAGCGACTCGGTCTTAAGTACGGTACTCGGCGTTGATTTTCACGTATTCGTGGGACAGGTCAGTGGTCCAGATGGTTTCGCTGCAATCACCGCGCCCCAGCTCGATACGGATCGTGATTTCTTCCTGCTGCATCACGGCCGCACCCTGGGCTTCGGTGTAGGTCGATGCGCGAGCGCCACGGCTGGCGATGCACACTTCACCGAGGAACACGTCGATCTTGCTCACGTCCAGGTTCGGTACGCCAGCACGGCCGACGGCGGCCAGAATGCGGCCCCAGTTCGGGTCGGAGGCGAACAGTGCGGTCTTGATCAGCGGCGAGTGAGCCACGGTGTAACCGACGTCCAGGCATTCCTGGTGATTGCCGCCGCCGTTGACTTCAACGGTCACGAACTTGGTCGCGCCTTCGCCGTCACGAACGATGGCCTGAGCCACGTCCATGCACACTTCGAACACGGCCTGTTTCAGCTTGGCGAACAAATCACCGCTGGCTTCAGTGATTTCCGGCAGTGCTGCCTGACCGGTGGCGATCAGCATGCAGCAGTCATTGGTCGAGGTGTCGCCGTCGATGGTGATGCGGTTGAACGACTTGTTGGCACCGTCCAGCAGCAGGTTTTGCAGAACGTCGCGGGAGACTTTGGCGTCGGTGGCGATGTAGCCGAGCATGGTCGCCATGTTCGGGCGGATCATGCCCGCGCCTTTGCTGATACCGGTGACGGTGATGGTCACGCCGTCATGCTGGAACTGGCGGCTGGCACCTTTTGGCAGGGTGTCGGTGGTCATGATGCCGGTGGCGGCAGCTTCCCAGTTGTTGACCGACAGGTCATCGAGGGCGGCTTGCAGAGCCCCTTCGATTTTCTCGACCGGCAGCGGCTCGCCGATGACACCGGTGGAGTACGGCAGCACCAGGCTGGCATCGACGCCGGTCAGCTCAGCCAGTTTGGCGCACGTGCGCTCGGCGGCGGCAAGGCCTGGTTCGCCAGTGCCGGCGTTCGCATTACCGGTATTGGTCAACAGGTAACGCACCGGACCTTGCACACGCTGCTTGGCCAGGATCACGGGAGCCGCGCAAAAAGCGTTCAGGGTGAACACGCCAGCGACCGTGGAGCCTTCGGCACAGCGCATGACCACAACATCCTTGCGCCCCGGGCGCTTGATGCCAGCCGAGGCGATACCGAGTTCAAAACCGGCAACCGGGTGCAACGTTGGCAAAGGACCAAGACCAACAGCCATGAATGCGCTCCTTAATAAATGATGTCAGCACCGCTTTCAGGAAGAACGGTGGTTTAAATGGCAAAACGCCGCGACGGCATAAGCCGGTCGCGGCGCGGGTATTTCAGCGTATGAAACGGGTTTTACTGGATCTGCCCGTGGCAATGCTTGAACTTCTTGCCCGAACCGCAGTAGCAAAGTTCGTTACGGCCCAGCTTCTGTTCATTGCGTACCGGCGCGGTGGCAAGGGCGACATCGACCTCTTCACCCAGCAGTTCCGGTTGCTCAAGCCCCGGTGCTTCGTCGTGCTGGAACTGCATGCGCGCAGCCAGTGCTTCGGCTTCCTGACGCAGGCGTTGTTCTTCTTCGATCGGATCTTCGCGGCGAACCTGAACGTGGGACAGCACACGGATCGAGTCGCGCTTGATCGAATCCAGCAGCTCGGAGAACAGCGTGAAGGACTCGCGCTTGTACTCTTGCTTCGGGTTCTTCTGCGCATAACCACGCAAGTGAATGCCATGACGCAGGTGATCCATGGTCGACAGGTGGTCTTTCCACAGGTCGTCGAGCACACGCAGAACGATTTGCTTCTCGAAGGTGCGCAGCGCTTCGGCGCTCGCCTGCTCTTCTTTCTCGTTGTACGCGGCCAGCAGCTCGGTCATGAGCTTCTCGCGCAGGGTTTCTTCGTACAGGTGGTCGTCTTCGTCGAGCCATTTCTGGATCGGCAGCGCCACACCGAAGTCGCTCTGCAACGCCGCTTCCAGACCGGCAACGTCCCACTGCTCAGGCAGCGATTGCGGTGGAATGTGTGCGCTGACGGTTGCGTTGAGCACGTCTTGACGGAAGTCGGCGATGGTTTCACCGATGTTGTCGGCGGCCAACAAACTGTTACGCATGTGATAAATCACTTTACGTTGTTCGTTGTTGACGTCGTCGAACTCGAGCAGTTGCTTACGAATGTCGAAGTTGCGGCCTTCAACCTTGCGCTGAGCCTTCTCGATGGCGTTGGTCACCATGCGGTGCTCGATCGCCTCGCCAGGCTGCATGCCCAGGGCCTTCATGAAGTTCTTCACCCGATCAGAGGCGAAGATGCGCATCAGGCTGTCTTCCAGCGACAGGTAGAAACGGCTGGAACCAGCGTCACCCTGACGACCGGCACGACCACGCAGCTGGTTGTCGATACGGCGCGATTCGTGACGCTCGGAAGCAATCACCTGCAAACCGCCCGATTCGAGCACTTGCTGGTGACGTTTCTGCCAGTCGGCCTTGATCTGGGCAATCTGCTCAGGGGTCGGGTCTTCCAGGGTTGCCACTTCTACTTCCCAGTTACCGCCCAACAGAATGTCGGTACCACGACCGGCCATGTTGGTGGCGATGGTCAGTGCGCCTGGGCGACCGGCCTGGGCAATGATCTCGGCTTCTTTTTCGTGGAACTTGGCGTTGAGGACCTTGTGTTCGATGCCTTCCTTCTCGAGCAGACTGGACATGTGCTCGGAAGTTTCGATGGTTGCAGTACCCACCAGCACCGGACGGCCCTGGGTCATGCATTCCTTGATGTCGGTGATGATCGCCGCGTATTTCTCTTCGGCGGTCAGGAACACCAGGTCGTTGTAGTCTTTACGCGCCAGCGGTTTGTTCGGCGGGATAACCATCACCGACAGACCGTAGATCTGGTGGAACTCGAACGCTTCGGTGTCGGCGGTACCGGTCATGCCGGACAGCTTGTTGTACAGACGGAAGTAGTTCTGGAACGTGGTCGAGGCCAAGGTCTGGCTTTCGGCCTGAATGTTCAGGTTTTCCTTGGCTTCGATGGCCTGGTGCAGGCCTTCGGACAGACGGCGACCCGGCATGGTACGACCGGTGTGTTCGTCGACCAGAACGACCTGGCCATCCTGCACGATGTATTCGACGTTGCGATTGAACAGCTTGTGCGCACGCAGACCGGCATAAACGTGGGTCAGCAGGCCCAGGTTATGCGAAGAGTACAGGCTCTCGCCTTCAGCCAGCAGGCCAACGCGGGTCAGCATGTCTTCGATGAACTGGTGACCGGCTTCGTTGAGCTCAACCTGACGGGTCTTCTCGTCGACGGTGTAGTGGCCGGCCTTGGTGACTTCGCCTTCCACTTCTTCGATGTGCAACTCAAGCTGCGGGATCAGTTTGTTGATCTCGATGTACAGCTTGGAGCTGTCCTCGGCCTGACCGGAAATGATCAGCGGGGTACGGGCTTCGTCGATGAGGATGGAGTCGACTTCGTCGATCACGGCAAAATTGAGTTCGCGCTGGAATTTTTCTTCCATGCTGAACGCCATGTTGTCGCGCAGGTAGTCGAAACCGTATTCGTTGTTGGTGCCGTAGGTGATGTCGGCAGCATAGGCCGCACGCTTCTCTTCCGGCGGCTGGAATGGCGTCACCACGCCGACCGTCATCCCGAGGAATTCGTAGAGCGGACGCATCCAGTTGGCGTCACGACGGGCCAGGTAGTCGTTCACCGTCACAACGTGCACGCCCTTGCCGGACAGTGCGTTGAGGTAAACGCCCAGTGTTGCCACCAGGGTCTTGCCTTCACCGGTACGCATTTCCGCGATCTGGCCTTCATGCAAGGTCATGCCGCCGATCAACTGGACGTCGAAGTGGCGCATACCCATGACGCGCTTGCCGGCTTCGCGGGCGACCGCAAAGGCTTCTGGCAGCAGCTTGTCGAGGGTTTCCCCTTTGGCGATGCGGGCCTTGAACTCATCTGTCTTGGCACGCAATTGATCGTCCGAAAGGGCCACCATTTGCTCTTCGAAGGCATTGACGAGTTGCACCGTCTTGAGCATGCGTTTGACTTCACGCTCGTTCTTGCTTCCAAAAAGTTTCTTTAACAAAGGCGCAAACATATCGGCAGGATCTTCCACACTAAAGGGATGGAGGGCGGCCCCGTGAGTCGCCCGAGCAGCCCTCATGGCCGCATGCGAACGAGCATTCTACCCGGAAACGATGGTGAGGAAAGTGGCGTTGTTCCACGATGCTGGCACAGCGTTGTGACGGGGCTCACTTAAAATAAGGGCTTTTTGCTGAACTTCAAGCCATTCACGGCACAAGTTACTTGTTGATTTAATGGGTAAAGCGCTCGCAAAGCAATGGCTCGGGTGCATCCGGTGCTTTCTGCTACCATGGCGGCTCTGTTACTTCAGGTGTCTGATCATGGCATTTCGCCCTCTTACGGCCAGAGCACCCGCCGTCCTGCTTCGCGAAGCCAAACCGCTGAAAGCCATCTTCGGCCACGCTCAACGCCTGGGTCATTTACAACGCCTGCTGGAAAGCCAATTGCAGCCCGCCGCCCGCGAGCATTGCCATGTGGCGTCGTGGCGCGAAGGCAGTTTGTTGCTGATAGTGACCGACGGTCATTGGGCAACCCGCCTGCGTTATCAGCAAAAGCGTCTGCAACGGCAACTACAGATGTTCGACGAATTTGCCAGCCTGACGCGGATTCTGTTCAAGGTTCAGCCGCCCACGGTTCAGCAAGGGGCGGCTGGCCATACCATCAGCTTGTCGACGGACGCAGGCGCGACCATTCAGGCCACGGCCGATGGCATTAGCGATCCGAATCTGCGGGCGGCGCTGGAGCGGTTGGCGGCGCACGCCAAACCCAAGGCATGACATAGAACCCAATGTGGGAGCGAGCCTGCTCGCGAAGGCGGCCTGACATTCAACATAGATGTTGTCTGATCTACCGCTTTCGCGAGCAGGCTCGCTCCCACATTGATTGCACCCAGCCAGATGTTCAGCGGCGTTTGTTGCCTCCGAGCAGCGAGCCCATCAAGCCGCGTACCAACTGTCGGCCCAATTGATTGGCCGCCTGGCGCATCGCTGATTTCAGTGCCTGCCCCGCCGCGGTGCCGAGGAATTCCCCGGCCTTGTCGGTGAAGCTTGGCTCTTCGACTGCCGTTTTTCCCGGAACAGCGTCAGGCTCTGGCGCCAACCCTTTGCGCCCCATCAACACTTCATAAGCCGATTCGCGATCAACGGGTTTGTCATACCGCCCCTTGAATGGCGACCCCGAGATCAGCACTGTGCGTTCAGTATCGCTCAGTGGCCCGATCCGCGATTGCGGCGGTGCCACCAACACCCGCTGGACCATCTCCGGCGTGCCCTTGTCCTGCAACGTACCGACCAGCGCCTCGCCAATCCCAAGCTCGGTCAGCACCGACAAGGCATCGAACGCCGGGTTCGGCCGGAAGCCTTCGGCCACCGCTCGCAGGGATTTCTGTTCCTTGGCGGTGAACGCGCGCAAGCCATGCTGAATGCGCAAACCGAGCTGAGCCAGCACGTCATCCGGCAAGTCGCCCGGCGATTGGGTAACGAAATACACGCCAACGCCTTTTGAGCGTATCAGCCGCACCACTTGCTCAAGACGATCCTGCAAAGCCTTTGGCGTACCGGCGAACAATAAATGCGCTTCGTCGAAAAACAGCGCCAGCAGCGGTTTGTCCGAATCGCCGCGCTCCGGCAATTGCTCGAACAGTTCGGCCAGCAGCCACAACAGGAACGTTGCGTAGACCTTCGGCGCTTCGTGAACCAGACGGCTGGCATCGAGCAAATGAATGCGCCCGCGGCCCTCGGCGGTCGGCTGCAGAATATCTTCGAGTTGCAGCGCCGGCTCACCGAACAGCGCTTCGGCGCCCTGCTGTTCCAGGGTCGCCAGACGCCGCAACAGCGCCTGACTGGAACCGGTGGTCAGCAGCGCGGCGTCGTCACCCAGTAATTCGGGGTTGTCACGCAAGTGATTGAGCAGCGCCTTCAGATCCTTGAGGTCCAGCAGCAACAGCCCTTCACGGTCCGCCACCTTGAACGCGGCGTACAGCGCTGACTGTTGACTGTCAGTCAGCTCCAGCAGGCTGCCAATCAATAACGGCCCCATTTCGCTCAAGGTTGTGCGCAACGGATGACCGGACTGACCGTGAATGTCCCACAGGGTCACCGGATACGCTTGAGGCGTGTGGTTCAGCCAAGGCATCCCGGCAATCCGCTCGGCGACTTTGCCTTGAGGGTTGCCGGCGGCGCCCAGACCACACAGGTCACCCTTGATATCGGCGGCGAACACCGCCACGCCGGCATCGCTGAATGCTTCGGCCATCCGTTGCAAGGTGACGGTTTTGCCCGTCCCGGTAGCGCCCGCGACCAAACCATGACGGTTCGCCAGACGCATGGCCTGGGCAATGGGCTGCCCGGCGAGGTCGGCACCGATAACGAGTTGCAATGAGTCAGGCATTTTGTCCCCCATGGTTAATCTTTGATCCTTCACGGCCGATAGAAATAAGCGAGAGACCCAATTGAAAGCAAGGTCCGACATTCCCCTATGGAGAGCAGGAATTACCGACTCGCTCCATTGCGCACTCATTTTGCGCGCATTAACAGCAACGCGCCCCGAACAATAAGACCTTAGCGGACACCCCGAGCCATGAATAAAAATCTGCGCTTCAGCCATAAAATCCTGCTTGCCGCCGCCCTCATCGTCATTGCCGCCTTCGCCTCGTTCACGCTGTACAACGACTATTTGCAGCGCAACGCCATTCGCGAAGACCTGGATAACTACCTCAATGAGATGGGAGACGTCACCGCCAACAACATCCAGACCTGGCTTGCCGGTCGTATCCTGCTGATCGACAACCTCGCCCAGAACATCGCTATCAACCCCGAACAGGCCACCGTCTCCAGCCTGCTTGAGCAGAAAGCCCTGACGTCGACCTTCATGGCGTCCTACCTGGGCGACGCCACCGGCCACTTCACCATCCGCCCGGATGCGAAGATGCCCGACGGCTTCGACCCACGGGTTCGCCCTTGGTACAAAGGCGCCGAAAGCAGCAGCACCGCCACCCTGACCGAACCCTACATCGACGCAGCCACCGGCCAGACCATCATCTCGATCGCCACTGCCTCGAAAAAGGCCGGGCAAAGCGTCGGTGTGGTGGGCGGTGATCTGAGCCTGCAAACCCTGATCGACACCCTCAGCGCCCGCGACTTCAACGGCATGGGTTACGCGTTCCTGGTCAGCGCCGACGGCAAGATTCTGGTCCACCCGGACAAAGCGCTGGTGATGAAGTCCCTGAGCGAGGCGTACCCGAAGAACACCCCGCGCCTGAGCAGCGACTTCAGTGAAGTGGAGGTCGACGGCAAAACCCGCATCGTCACCTTCACCCCGATCAAAGGCCTGCCATCGGTCAACTGGTACATCGGTCTGTCGGTGGACAAAGACAAAGCCTTCTCGATGCTCACCGAATTCCGCGCCTCGGCGGTCGTTGCGACGGTCATTGCCGTGGCCATCATCATCGCCTTGCTGGGCATGCTGATCCGCATCCTGATCCAGCCGCTGCACGTCATGACCCGCGCCATGGCAGACATCGCCGATGGCGAAGGCGACCTGACTAAACGCCTGACCATCGTGAACAACGATGAATTCGGTGTCCTCGGTACCGCGTTCAACCGCTTCGTGGAACGCATTCACGGTTCGATCCGCGAAGTGTCGTCGGCCACCGGGCAAGTCAACGAAGTGGCTCTGCGTGTAGTGGCTGCTTCGAACTCGTCGATGTTCAACTCTGAGCAACAGGCTTCGCGCACCAGCAGCGTGGCCGCGGCGATCAACCAGCTCGGCGCCGCCGCTCAGGAAATCGCCCGTAACGCAGCGCAAGCATCGAGTCAGGCCAGCGATGCCCGCAGCCTGGCCGAAGATGGTCAGCAAGTGGTGGATCGCAGCATTGCCGCGATGAATCAACTGTCGAGCATGCTCAGCGCCTCGAGCACCAACATCGAATCGCTGAACAGCAAAACCGTGAACATCGGGCAGATTCTCGAAGTGATCACCAGCATCTCCCAGCAAACCAACTTGCTGGCGCTCAACGCGGCCATCGAAGCGGCGCGCGCCGGTGAAGCCGGACGTGGTTTTGCCGTGGTGGCCGACGAAGTGCGCAACCTGGCGCACCGCACTCAGGAGTCGGCGCAACAAGTGCAGACCATGATCGAGGAGCTGCAAATCGGCGCTCGCGAATCCGTCAGCACCATGAGCGACAGCCAGCGCCACAGTCAGGACAGCGTCGAAATCGCCAACCTGGCCGGCGAGCGTTTGAACAGTGTGACGTTGCGTATTGGCAAGATTGACGGAATGAACCAGTCGGTGGCGACGGCGACCGAGGAACAGACTGCCGTGGTTGAATCGATCAACGTCGACATTACCGAGATCAACACACTGAATCAGGAGGGGGTGGAAAACCTGCAGTCGACGTTGCGGGCGTGTTCGGATCTTGAGCAGCAGGCGGCGCGGTTGAAACAGTTGGTGGGCAGTTTCCGGATCTGAGGGTTCGATGGTGGATAGGCGTTGAAGCGCAGAACCACCCCTCACCCCAGCCCTCTCCCCAGCGGGGAGAGGGGAAAGGGAGCCGATCGCAAGCTTTTCAAAACCTGAGTTCGACTTGGACTTTCAGGTCTGTCGATGTAGCTCCAAGAACAACTCGGTCAGTCCCCTCGCCCCCTGGGGAGAGGGTTAGGGTGAGGGGGCGCGACACCCCACCACAAAACCCCAACCGAACATCTATCCTTCATAAAGGTCAACCTAGGGAGCCCAACGGACCGGAGGGATGTTCATCGTGCATATCGCTGACATAACCATGTTCTACGCCCCTGCCAGCGGTGGCGTGCGCACTTATCTGGATGCAAAGCACCGTCGCCTGAGCATCAAGCCGGGCATTCGCCACAGTCTGCTGATTCCTGGGGCTTACTTGAGTGAACAGGATGGCGTTTACACGGTTCCGGCTCCCGCCCTGCCCTTCGGCAAGGGTTATCGTTTCCCCCTCCGTCTCGCGCCATGGCGCAATGTTCTGCAGGATTTACAGCCCGATCTGATCGAGGTCGGCGACCCTTACCTTACTGCTTGGGCGGCCCTCGACGCCCGGCGGCAACTCGATGTCCCGGTGATCGGCTTTTACCATTCGGACCTGCCGCTGCTGGTCAGCAATCGCATGGGCAACTGGGTCACCACTAACGTCGAAGCCTATGTCAGCAAGCTCTATGGCAACTTCGATCGGGTTCTGGCACCCAGCCAGGTCATGGCCGACAAACTGATCGGGCTCGGGGTGAAGAACGTTTTCGTGCAACCGCTGGGCGTCGACTTGCAAACCTTCAATCCCACGGCACGAGACACGGGCCTGCGGGCCGAACTGGGCATAGATGAAAACACTCATTTGCTGATCTTCGCCGGGCGCGGCTCCAAGGAAAAAAACCTGCCGGTGCTGCTCGACTGCATGAAACGCCTGGGCCCACGCTATCACCTCCTGCTGGTAGGTTCGTCGATGCCGGCCGCAGTGCCCGACAACGTTACCGTGATCGGTGAGTTCTGTCCGGCGGCACACGTGGCGCGATTGATGGCCAGCGCCGATGCGCTGCTGCACGCCGGTGATCAGGAAACTTTTGGCCTGGTGGTTCTTGAAGCCATGGCCAGTGGCATTCCGGTGGTAGCCGTGGCGGCCGGGGCCTTTCAGGAAATCATCACCGAGCAATGCGGCCTGCTCTGCCCGCCGAATAATCCATTGGCGATGGCCGACGCCGTTCGCGAACTGTTCAGCTCGGGCAGCGTCGTGTTGGGCAAACAGGCCCGCAACCATGTCGAGCGTCATTACTCTTGGGACACGGTGGTCAACAGCCTGCTGGGGCATTATCGCGCCGTACTTGGCAGCCACTTGCCGCTGACCGCCAGTGGTTGAGCCCATGAACCCGCCCACTCTGATACTCGTCCTGCACGACGTCGCACCGCAAACCTGGGCCGATTACCAACCCTTTATCGAAGCTGTCGACGCCCTGGGCGAGGTGCCGATGACCTGGTTGGTGGTGCCCAATTTCCACAAGCACAACGATCTGGAGGAGCATCCGGGATTTCGACGTTTGCTCACCCGTCGTATCGCCCGAGGTGACGAACTGGCATTGCACGGTTACTTTCATTGCGATGAAGAGCCCACTCCCACTACTCCACGAGACTGGTTCATGCGCCGGATTTACACCCACGAAGGCGAGTTTTACAGCCTGTCTCAAGAAGCCGCTCTTGCCCGCCTGCGCGCCGGCATCGAAGTGTTCCACCGTTATCACTGGCCGCTGGAGGGCTTCGTTTCTCCGGCCTGGTTGATGAGCGAAGGGACGCGCCAGGCCTTGCGTCAGTTACCCCTGAGTTACACCAGCGATCCGCAGCATCTGTATCGTCTGCCGGACTTCACCGCGGTCGATGCACCCGGCCTGGTCTGGAGTGCGCGCAGTGCCTGGCGCCGAGGGCTGTCGAAGCTCGTCAACGATCAACGCGAACAACGCTGGCAGCAAGCACCGGTGATTCGTCTTGGCTTGCACCCGGTGGATATGCGCCATGGGTTCTCGCGCACTTACTGGCTGCAAACCCTCAAGCGCTTGCTCGACGAGGGACGTGTGCCGATGACCAAGGCACGCTGGCTGGCGCTGCAAAGCGACCGTATGGGTCGCGCCGCATGAGTCGCGGGATACTGCTGCTCGTCGCGCTGCTCGCTGCGGTGCTGATTCCGTCGCTGTTGGGTGGTAACGAAACCTGGTATCGGCTGCGAAGCTTTCCACTGCAATGGCTGCTGATCATGTTCGGCATGATCCTGCTGTGCTGGGTGCTGAACACGATGCGCTTGCGCCTGTTGCTCGGGGATCAGCGCGACAAGGTGGGCCCGCTCAGAAGCCTCGGGGTAGTGATGGCCGCCGAGTTCGCTTATTGCGCTACCCCCGGCGGCAGCGGCGGCCCACTGACGATCATGGCGTTGTTGGCGCGCAATGGCGTGCGTCCAGCCAGGGGCAGCGCCGTGTTTGCCATGGATCAGCTGAGCGATTTGCTGTTTTTTCTCTGCGCGCTGAGCGGGATCCTGATTTACGCGTTGTTCCAGCACCTCAGCCAACGCATGGAATGGCTGCTGACCGTCAGCGCCATTTCGATGTTCGGCGGGTTGTTCAGTTGCGTGGTGGTCGCCCGCTACCATCGAATGCTGATTCGTCTGAGCGGTCGATTGCTCGCCCGCCTGAATGTCAAAGCCACCACGCGCGTACGCTGGGCGCGAAAACTCCTGCACTTTCTGGCGGCGTTCACGGACACACTGAAGCTGCCCTTTCAGACGCTCATCACGGTGTTTGCCCTGACGTGCCTGCATTGGATCTTGCGCTATAGCGTGCTGTATCTGGCGTTGCGTGGGCTCGGGGCGGATTTGCAGTGGGCCTGGAGCTTTCTGATCCAGATGCTTTCGCTAAGTGCGGGGCAGTTCAGCCTGTTGCCGGGCGGTGCCGGGGCGGCGGAGTTGACGTCGGCGGCGCTGCTGGCGCCGATGGTGGGGAAATCCACCGCCGCGGCGGCGATTCTGATCTGGCGGGCGGTGACTTATTACTTTTATCTGGTCGTCGGCGGGCCGGTATTTTTACTGATGCTTGGGCGGCCGCTGCTGAAGAAGTTGATGAAGTTCAAACAGGCTTAGTTTTATCGTCGGGCTCTTTCTGCAACTGTTCCCACAACTCGGCGGCACCGGGAAACTCCGTGCCGTCTTCGGGGCTCATGTCATCCGGGTCGTAACGACTCAAACACCCTTCGCCCAACGTGGCAGGAGCCTTGGATGTCGCTTTGTCGAGTGGATCGGCCATGGTCATGTCCTCAGTGCAGAAACGGCGAAGGGCCTGAAGCGATTGAACGCCCAGGCCCTTCGAATTTCAACTGTGTTGTATGGCTATCAGAACACGACGGTTTTGTTGCCGTGCACCAGCACCCGATCTTCCAAGTGATAACGCAGACCACGGGCCAGCACCATCTTTTCGACGTCCCGACCGAAACGCACCATGTCGTCGATGCTGTCACTGTGGCTGACGCGAACGACGTCCTGTTCGATGATCGGACCGGCATCCAGCTCTTCGGTCACGTAGTGGCAAGTAGCGCCGATCAACTTCACGCCACGCATCGATGCCTGGTGATACGGCTTGGCACCGACGAACGACGGCAGGAAGCTGTGGTGAATGTTGATGACCTTGTGAGCATATTCGCGGCACAACGCGGGCGGCAGGATTTGCATGTAGCGGGCAAGTACGACCACTTCAGCATCGTGCTGTTTGACCAGGCGCGAGACTTCGGCGAATGCCGGCTCTTTATCCTGCGGATTGACCGGTACGTGGTAATACGGAATCCCGTGCCACTCGACCATGCTGCGCAAGTCGTCATGGTTGGAAATCACGCAGGAAATTTCGCAATCCAGCTCATCACTGTGCCAGCGATGCAGCAAGTCGGCGAGGCAGTGAGACTCGCGACTGGCCATCAGTACCACGCGCTTTTTCTGCTCGGTATCGGTGATGCGCCAGTTCATCGAGAACTCTTCGGCAATCGGTGCAAACGCTTCGCGAAAGGCATCGATACCGAAGGGCAGCGAATCGGCACGAATTTCGTGACGCATGAAGAACCAGCCACTGAGATTGTCCGAGTGATGGCTCGCTTCAGTGATCCAGCCGTTATGTGACGCCAGAAAGTTACTGACTTTAGCAACGATGCCGACGCGGTCCGGGCAAGCAATCACCAGCCGAAAAGTGCGCATGAGGGTCAAACTCCAGAACTTCGCAAAGGCGGCCATTCTAGCGATTGCGCAGCAAAACTGCAGTATTGATGACGTTTTACCCGACACAAAGGTAAGCGGCACAGGTTCTGGCAGCACCTGCAACCCGCGCGATGGTGTTCCTGTTGCCAATCTTCAAGTGCCCAATTGTGAATATTCGTGAAGACTGCATCACACTATTTAACTACACCGGCAATTTATGCCCTATTCACCGTAACTAATTTAAATAAAACTCCGGTTAAATGTTTACTTGGTGAAACACCCTGACTATTATTGCCGCACTGTCACCTGCCATCCAGCGCCCCAACATAAGGTAGTCCTCATGTCCTTGATCAACGAATATCGCGCCACCGAAGAAGCTATCAAAGAGCTGCAAGCCCGTTTGAAGAACCTGTCCCAAGACGACAAACTGCAAACCGAGCTGGAATTCGAAGGCAAACTGCGCACCCTGATGGGCGAGTACTCCAAGTCTCTGCGTGACATCATTGCGCTATTGGATCCAGAGTCCAAAACCAAAGCACCACGCGGCGGCGCAGTAAAAACTACTGGCACCAAGCGTGCTCGCAAAGTTAAACAATACAAAAACCCGCACAACGGTGAAGTCATCGAAACCAAAGGTGGCAACCACAAAACTCTGAAAGAGTGGAAAGCCAAGTGGGGCGGTGACGTGGTTGAAGGCTGGGCTACCCTGCTGGGCTAAGCCGCAGCGCTTGTCGCGAACTCATCCGCGACAAAAAAGAACGCCAGCATCTGCTGGCGTTTTTTTATGCCCGGAATTCAACCCCGGACATTTTCGATTTCAAAGATTCAAACGTTTGCGTAATCCTTCGACATAATTCTGCCATTCATTCAGCACCTCTCGCTGAAACGATGTAGCCGTAATACTCCATTGGGCTGCGGTGTCTACAAAAGTTTCCAGCGTATTTGGCGCCCCCCACTCGGGGGCTGACAAACGTTGCTGACAGAATATTCGCCAGCGTTCTTGCTCTTCGAAACTCAACGTATCGGGGAAGTTGCGTGCGCGATATCGAAACAATAATTCCGGCAAGCGTTCATCATCGAAAGGCCATTGTTGTTGCGCTAATTGAGCAGGATCGGCAGACCTGACTTGCTCACATAGGCGCCGATCCCGATCACCGATAAAACCATCGTATAACTGTTGCTCAGGGTCTTGGCTCGGGGTGAAATCTTCGCTGGCGTAAATCGCCTGAACTTTATCTCGCCAAACTGTTTGTGCGTCACTTAGCCGCAGCGCGCGCTCTTGGTAGAGCGACATATCCAGCCCCAAACGTTGCTGATCTTCAGAGCGAAGTACCGACAACGGCGCCACCACCGGGCATTTATTGATGTGGATAAGTTTGAGCGGCACCGGCAACTCGCCCTCGGCCAAGTCATCGCGGCGGGTATACAGCCGTTGGCGCAAGGTGTCGGCATCAAGATCGAGCAAGCCCTGAGGATCCAGGTGCAGGTCACAGACAATCAAGGCGTTCTTGTTTCGCGGGTGCCAGGCCAAAGGCAGCACCACACCGACATAATTGCGCGCCGCTGAAAAGCGCCCCGAGATGTGCACCATCGGCTGCAACAGACGAATCTGATCCATCACCTTTTGTTTACCGCGCAACTGAAACAACCAGTCATACAACTTCGGCTGCTTTTCCCGGATCAGACGCGCCAGGGCGATGGTGGCGCGAACGTCCGAAAGCGCTTCGTGAGCATTTCCGTGATCAATGCCATTGGCGGCGGTCAGGCGTTCGAGTTTGAGCGTTATCCGCCCCTCGTCGTCTGTCGGCCAAACGATGCCGTCAGGGCGCAAGGCATAGGCTGCACGCACCACATCGATCAGGTCCCAGCGGCTATTACCGCCCTGCCACTCGCGCGCATAAGGGTCGAAAAAGTTTCGGTAAAGACTGTGACGGGTCATCTCGTCATCGAAACGCAACGTGTTGTACCCCGCCCCGCACGTTCCGGGCGCAGCGAGTTGGGCATGCACCCGGGTCATGAAATCGGCTTCGCTCAAGCCTTGCTCGGCCAGTCGACCGGGCGTGATACCCGTGATCGCACAGGCCGCCGGATGGGGCAGGATGTCTTCACTGGGCTGGCAGTAAAGGTTGACCGGCTCGTCTATTTCATTGAGATCGAAGTCAGTGCGAATCCCCGCCATTTGCAGCGGGCGGTCGCAACGGGGGTTGATGCCAGTGGTTTCATAGTCGTACCAGAAGATAGAGGTCACGGGCTATTCCTGAACTGAAGATCGGCGAAGTCTAGGCGTTCACATCCCGCTCCGACCAGTAATCTCGTCATTCAATCACCTCCGGCCTCTTACCGTGCAATACATAGTTATGTCGTTTTCCCCCGAGAGGCTGCTAGCATCGGCCGGACATCGAATCGCGAACAGGCCACATCAAGGTTGCCCATGCTCGAGACCACAGCACTGCCAAGGAAAGCGACGCTGTCCCCGCCACTGGATACGCGGTATCAAGTCGAAACGCCGGAAGGCATCGACTTGCCACTGCGCCCGGCCGGGTTGATGGTTCGTGCGCTGGCGTTCTCCATCGATCTCGGACTGCGCGGGTTGATCGTCGGCCTGCTGTTCATTGTCCTGGCGTTCCTCGGAAAACTCGGTGCAGGGCTCGGCTCGATTCTATTGTTCGTGGTGAGCTGGTGGTACATGGTGCTGTTCGAAGTGCTCAATCAGGGTCGTTCGCCAGGCAAGCAATGGATGGGCCTGCGGGTGGTGCAGGACGATGGCACGCCGATCGGCTGGTCTGCTTCGCTGCTGCGCAACCTGCTGCGATTTGTCGACATGCTGCCGTTCGGCTATTTCCTCGGGGCCATCAGTTGCCTGCAACATCCCACCTTCAAGCGCCTTGGCGATCTGGCCGCCGGCACGCTGGTGATCTACCGCGAACAACCGCTCGCTCGACCACAACTGCCCGCCGTCCAGCCCCGGCGTCCGGCCTTTACGCTGACACTGACCGAACAACGCGCCATCCTCGGGTTTGCCGAGCGCCAGGGTGAACTCTCTGAAGCACGGGTCAAAGAGCTGGCGGCCATACTCGCGCAACCGTTGCAGGTGTCGGCGCCAGGGGCCGTGGACGAACTCAATGGCATCGCCCGCGGCTTGTTGGGCCCCACATGAAGCAAAGCCTTTTCGAAAGTCGCCACAAGGCCGAATGGGAGCAATTTGCTCTCGTGCTTGAACAGCTGGAGCAAGGCAAGGAAGCAGAACGAGTCGCCGGTTTCCCCAGCGATTATCGTCGTCTCTGCCAGCATCTGGCGCTGGCCCAGGAACGTGGTTACAGCAGCTTTCTAATCGACTCGTTACAGCAACAAGTCTTGCGTGGGCATCAACAGCTCTATCGGCATCGCAGTCGACTGGGTGCCAACGTGCTGGGCTTCATCCTGGCTGACTTCCCGCGACTGGTGCGCGAACAGTGGCGCTTCGTGCTCGCCGCCAGCCTGATGTTTTTTGGCAGCCTGATCGGCATCGCACTGCTGGTGTACCTGTTCCCCGACCTGGTCTACAACCTGATCCCGGCCGAGCAGGTCAGCGAGATGCAAGGCATGTACGACCCCGAGGCCGGTCACCTGGGGCGTTCGGCGGAACGGGCGGCCAGTGAAGACTGGGTGATGTTCGGTTACTACATCATGCACAACATCGGCATCGCCTTTCAGGCCTTCGCCAGCGGTTTGTTGTTTGGCTTGGGCAGCGCGTATTTCCTGTTCTTCAACGGTTTGATGATCGGCGCGGTGGCCGGGCACCTGACGCACATTGGCTACGGGCAAACCTTCTGGTCATTCGTGGTTGGCCACGGCGCCTTCGAACTGAGTGCTATCGCCCTGGCCGGTGCCGCCGGCCTGCAATTGGGTTGGGCATTGATCGCGCCGGGACGCCTGCCCCGCTCCGAAGCCCTGCGGTTGGCGGCGCGCAAAAGCGTATTGCTGATTTGCGGGGTCATGCTGTTTCTGCTGATTGCGGCGTTTATCGAAGCTTACTGGTCGTCCACGATCGGGGTCGCGCCAATGACCAAATACCTGGTCGGCGCAGCGCTCTGGTTGTTGGTGGCGGTTTATCTGCTGTTTGCCGGACGGACCCGCCATGCGCCTGAGTGACGCCACGGTTGTCATCCGCCCGCGCACCACCTGGGAAGCCATGGACCTGGGCATCCTGCTGAGCCAGCGACACCGACGCCTGCTGATGACCAGTTGGGCCATCGTGACCTTGCCGGTTTTCGCGCTGCTCAGTTGGGTGCTGTGGGATTCGCCCTCCCTCGCCGTGTTCATTTTCTGGTGGCTGAAACCGGCGTTCGACCGCCTGCCGCTGTACATACTGTCCAAAGCCATGTTTGGCGAAACGCCCACCCTGAAACAGGCGCTGTACCAATGGCCGCAGCTGCTCAAACCGCAACTGCTGGCGAGTCTGACCTGGCGACGACTGAGCCTGAGTCGCAGTTTCCTGATGCCGGTGGTGCAACTCGAAGGGCTGAGTGGGCAGCCACGACAACAGCGCTTGCAGGTGCTGTTGCAGCGCAACGCCGGTGCCGCACGGTGGCTGACCATCATCGGCGTACATCTGGAAACCGCGCTTTGGATCGGCCTGATGGTGCTGTTCTACATGTTCTTGCCGCAACAGGTCGAACTCGACTGGAGCTGGCAGACCTTGATCACCGCCGCCTCACAGGACTGGCGATGGCTGGAACACCTGACCAACGCCTTTTACGCACTGGTGCTCATTGTCTGGGAACCGGTTTATGTCGCCTGCGGCTTCAGCCTCTATCTGAATCGGCGCACGGTGCTGGAGGCCTGGGATATCGAGCTGGTGTTCCGCCGCATGCGCCAACGCTTGACCAGCGCCGCCGTCACCCTGCTGCTGGCGGCGTTTCTGTTGATGCCGACAGCACAAACCGTGTGGGCCGCCGAGCCAGTCATTTCACCCGACAGCCCACGCCTGCTGGACCAGCCACTGACCAGTCAGGCATCCCGGGACAGCATCAAGGCGATCCTCGATCAGCCTCCGTTCAAGAACAAGGAAACGGTCACGCGCTATCGGTTTGGCGAGGACCAACCCGCCGTCGATAAGGCGGACGATGACAACGCCACCGAATGGCTGGAGGCGCTGCTCAAGCTTCTGGACAACCAACACTTCGGCGCAGCGGCCCCGCTGATTGAAGTCGTGTTGTGGGGTGTCGTGATCGGTGCCATTGGTTTATTGATCTGGCATTACCGTGACTGGTTGCAAGCCTTCGTCAGCCGTCGACCGGCCTTGAACAGCAAGGTCGCGCGGCCGTTACCGCAACAGGCTTTCGGCCTGGACCTCAACCGCGAAACCCTGCCTGCCGACATCGCCGCCAGCGCCGAACGCCTCTGGCAAACCCACCCTCGCGAAGCCCTCGGATTGCTCTATCGCGGTCTGCTCAGCCACTTGCTGCACGACTTCAACATGGCGCTGAAACCCGCCGACACCGAAGGCCAGGTCCTGGAGCGCATCGAACACCTGCAACAACCTGCCTTGCTGGCCTTCAGTAAAAACCTGACCGGGCACTGGCAGAACATGGCCTACGGGCATCGCCTGCCTCCCGCGCATGTGCAACAGGAACTCTGTGACGGCTGGCGAGCCTTGTTCGGCCCGGGAGCGTTGCGTTGAACCGGCAACGCTGGCTGGCGGTCGGCGTGTTCATTGCCGTGCTATTGATCGCGCTGAGTGTTTATCTGTACGTCAAGGCAACGCCCTATCAGACAGACATCGATCACGGCCCCTCACCCGAAGCCCAGGCCAATCCTTACCTCGCTGCCGAGCATTTCCTGCGCCAACAGAACCTGACCGTCAGCCACGCCAATAGCCTCGACATCCTGCCCACCCTGGAGCCGCTTCAGCACAGTCTGTTGTTGCTCGGGGACCGGTACAACATGACCCCGCGCCAGATCGATCAGCTATTGAACTGGACCCGGGCCGGCGGGCGTCTTTTGTTTGTTGCCCAGTCGCTGTGGGATGAAAAGACCGGCCAAAGCAATGATCTGCTGCTCGACCGGGTGCAGTTGCACCAGTCGCTGAGCAAAGACCTCAAGGACCCACCGCCCGCTATCGACGACGATCCTTACCCCAAGCTGACCAAGCTGTATCTGGAAGACGAAAACGCGCCGGCCTACGCTGGTTTTGATACCGCATTCCATCTCGAAGACCCGAAAAACCTCGCCCAGGCCTGGGCCAACAGCGGCAAGGCCACGCACATGATGCAGCTCAATCACGGGCTCGGTTCGATCACCGTGGTCACCGACGCCGACCTGTGGAAAACCCCGGCCATCGACCAATACGACAACGCCTGGCTGCTCTGGTACCTGACCGCGGACACGAACGTGACCCTGCTGTTCAATACCGATCACGACAGTCTTCTGACCTTGCTCCTGCGCTATTTCCCCCAAGCATTGGTCGCCCTTTTTGCCCTGATCGGTCTTGGCTTCTGGCACGTCGGCGTGCGCCAGGGTCCGCTGCTGGAACCGGCCCCAAGGGCGCGCCGCCAACTTCAGGAACACCTGCGCGCCAGCGCCGATTTCATGTTGCGCCGAAACGGTCAACAGCACTTGGTGCAAGCCTTGCAGCACGACATCTTGCGTCGTGTGCGGCGCCGTCATCCCGGTTTCGAACAACTCGGCGTTGCCGAACAATGGCTGGTGCTCGCACGCCTGACCGGGCAACCCACACGCGCAATCAGCCAGGCCATGAGCCCGCGACCGAAGCAGCGGCAGTCCAGCGCTGAATTCAGCCGTCAGGTCGCCCACCTGCAAACCTTGAGGAACGCCTTATGAGTGAACAGATCGAGCCCGGCACACTGAGCCACGCTGCGCAGCAACGCCAACGCGCCAGCCAACTGGCCCAAGCGGTACGGACCGAATTACAGAAAGCCGTGATCGGCCAGAACACCGTGATCGACGACGTCCTCACCGCGTTGATTGCCGGCGGCCACGTACTGCTCGAAGGCGTGCCGGGGCTGGGCAAGACGTTGCTGGTGCGCGCCCTCGCCCGCTGCTTCGGCGGTGAGTTCGCACGTATCCAGTTCACCCCGGACCTGATGCCCAGCGACGTCACCGGGCACGCGGTGTACGACATGCAGACCGAGCAATTCAAACTGCGCAAAGGTCCGTTGTTCACCAACCTTTTGCTCGCCGACGAGATAAACCGCGCCCCGGCGAAAACCCAGGCCGCGCTGCTCGAAGCCATGCAGGAACGGCAAGTCACCCTCGAAGGCCGCGCCCTGCCCATCGTGCAACCGTTCATGGTGCTCGCCACGCAAAACCCTATCGAACAGGAAGGCACTTATCCACTGCCGGAAGCCGAGCTCGACCGCTTCATGCTCAAGGTGCGCATGGATTACCCCGATGCCGAGCAGGAATTGAACATGGTGCGCCAGGTCAGCCGCTCGACCCGGGCCGACATGCTCGACGTGCAACCGCTGCGCACGGTGTTGCAAGCCAAGGACGTGCTGGCCTTGCAGCGCATTGCCAGCGATCTGCCGCTGGACGATCAGGTCCTCGATTACGCCGTGCGCCTGGCCCGCACCACCCGCAACTGGCCGGGCCTGATCCTAGGTGCCGGGCCTCGGGCCTCCATTGCCCTGGTGCGCTGCGCTCGGGCGCGAGCCTTGTTGCGCGGTGGCGAGTTTGTGATTCCGGATGACATCAAAGGCTGCGCTCTGGCGGTACTGCGTCACCGGGTGCGGATTGCCCCGGAGCTGGACATCGAAGGGCTGGACGTCGATCAAGTGCTCAAGCAACTGCTCGATCAAGTGCCGGCGCCACGCCTGTGAAACCCTCGCGCCTGCTGCTGATCTGGCTCGCATTGCTGCTGGCCATCGGCATCGTGCTGGGCGCGTTGCGGGCATTGGAGTTCGCGGTTCCTTCGAGCCTGTTGTCGATCAACTGGGGATTGCTGCTGGCGCTGCTGGCCTTGGCGATACTCGACGGCTTCCGTCTCAAACGACTGCCCTCGCCCCGCGTACAACGGCAGATGCCCGGCAGCCTTGCACTCGGTCGATGGGGTGAAGTGCGACTGGAAGTCGAGCATGACTTTGATCAACCACTAAACATCCAGATCTTCGACCACGTGCCGGAAGGCCTGAGCTTCGAAAACCTGCCACTGTCGATCGAGCTGCAACCCGGTCAGCACAGCCTGATCGGCTACCGCCTGCGCCCGCTCAAACGCGGTCATTTCACCTTTGAACACTGCGAATTCAGCCTGCCGAGCCCATTGGGTCTATGGTCCGACAAACGCCTGCTCAACGTGGCCGACAACACCCGTGTCTATCCCGACTTCGCCCGCCTCTACGGCGGCCAACTGTTGGCGGTGGACAACTGGCTCAGCCAACTTGGTGTGCGCCAACGCCAGCGTCGCGGGTTGGGTATGGAGTTTCATCAGCTGCGTGAATTTCGCGAAGGCGACAGCTTGCGGCAGATCGACTGGAAAGCCACCGCCCGACAACGCACGCCGATTGCTCGCGAGTACCAGGACGAGCGCGATCAGCAGATCATTTTCATGCTCGACTGCGGCCGCCGTATGCGCAGCCAGGACGGTGAACTGGCGCATTTCGATCACGCACTGAATGCCTGCCTGTTGCTCAGCTACATCGCCCTGCGCCAAGGCGATGCGGTAGGCCTGAGTACGTTCGCCTGTGACCGACCGCATTACCTCGCCCCGGTCAAAGGCACCGACCAACTCAAGGTCCTGCTCAACACCGTCTACGACCTCAACAGCACCCAACGCCCCGCCGATTACCAGGCCGCCGCCAACCAGCTATTGGCCCGGCAAAAACGCCGGGCGCTGGTAGTGCTGGTCACCAACCTGCGAGATGAAGACGACGAAGAACTGCTCACCGCCGTCAAACGCCTGAGCAAACAGCATCGGGTGCTAGTGGCGAGTCTGCGCGAAGACTTGCTCGACACGCTGCGGCACACGCCGGTACAAACCTTGTCGGAGGCGCTGGCTTATTGCGGGACGGTGGATTATTTGAATGAACGAGCCGAACTCCATGAGCGGTTGAGTGCTCATGGAGTGTCGGTGGTGGATGCTCGGCCCAGGGAGCTGGGTAGCCAAATTGTGACGCGCTATCTGGCCTGGAAAAAAGCGGGAGCATTCTAGGCTCTTTACTAAAAATGCCTGCGCGTGTGCATCTAAAACTCAACCCGCACTTTTGCCCTGTTTCATTACCGTCCCAGATACCTATATTGATAACTGGATTACCGGCGTACAACGCAAGGTTCAGGCAATTGTCATCAGCCTGAAGAATCGAGGGCATGGGTCGGGTTATATCGGATGCCTAATGAAAACGGCTGCGGTGGTGACAGTCCAAGCAGATTGGCAGCCTCGGCAAACCAACGAAAACTTCCGTCCTTTTTATCGCCACATTCAGCGCCCCATATCAGCCCTGCCATGCCCATCGACCGTTTTTCGCCCAGCGCCGGTCTCACGATTACGCTCAGGTCGTTCGGCAATGTCCCCGCCCAGCCCAACCTCACAGGGATACCCATGAGTGGATTGTCGGTCATTGTGGGGGCAATTCTGTACGAATAGCCGTTGGCGCGACGTGGAAACGCTGTTTTTTCCCCCAGTTTTTGGCCCGATTCGAGGTCTCGGTAAAAGACCACGCCCAGCCACGGGCTTGTCGGCAACGCGTCAACCTCCAGGGAAGCCGATGATAATTGCCCCGTGTAAGGGCTGTTTACCTCAGCCTTGACCTCAGCCTTGACCTCAGCCGGGTCTGTGGTCTTCGGTTGATAGGCATAGGATGACCAGCCGTCCCCCCGAGTGGGCACGATCAACGCTTGCGCATCTTCCTTTCCTTTCCAGCTCACGGGAACATTCGCCACGGGGGCTTTCGTGTAAAACGAGCCCACTTGAACCCACACCCTGGCACTTTCATTCCCTGTCAGCACGGGTCTGATCGTCGCCTCGCGCCGGCCGATGATTTCCAGCCGGTTGTGCCCCAGCGACATGGCCACCAATGTCGAGGACATAGCCAGCTGAGGCAACGTCAACTGCAGTGAGAAGTCGCCTGCATGCTGGCTGTTACGGCAATCGAGCGACCATCGTGCCCCGCCCGATACGATCTCGACACCAGAGCCCACAGCAGGCTCGACGATCACGTTCAGTTGCTCAGCCGGTATGCCGTTCCAGTCGAGCACCATCGATAAACCGGACAGCGGCCCCAATGGATTGGGCAGGAATGAGAATGCATGCTTCGCCCCCAGGCACGGGTACGACGACACAGCGGAAAGCACCGGGGTTGTATCCAGCGAGACGCGGCCCTCATCGGCGAGATTTCTGGAGATCAATCGGCCAGACAGCTCCCAGTCCTGACTGATAACCCCGAGAGCGCTCAGCTTCAACTCGAACCTGCCGCTCTTCGTTGCACCCCCCGTGATTTTCCATTCCAGTCCGGCAGCGGTGAGCTTCTCTGGCACACCAATGGCTCGGTCAAACGTCAGCCCCAGGCCCGGATCACCATCCCGCCAGTCCAGCGTTACATCCTTGTCGAGCAACTGGCCGCCAGGCTTGGGCGTAAGTGTCAGGGTAACGGTCTCGCCTCGCCAGCAGACAAAACCGAGCGCTGCGGGTACGAGCGGGTTGCCGATCGTCCACTCAACCTCGGTCTTCCAGGGGTTCGTCGCCCAGGCCGTGAACGGGAATGTCTCTTCAAGCGTTTCGCCCTCCTCGCCGCGAACCTGGATTGTGGCGACAAGATCCTGAGGGCCAGCTGCAGTCGGCTGATAGGACAACTCCGTCCAGCCCCCTTTGCCGGTGAGCGTCGTGACAGAACCGCCAGGCGTCTGCCATTCGACTTCCACGTTCTCCACACCCACCCGGGTCTCAGGTTCCACAAGCTGCAACAGCACCTGCACGCGCTCAACTTGATCGATCACCGGGGAGCGATTGGCCTGGCGCGTATCACCGACAATGTACCGGTTGAGCCCCAGCGACATCCGATTGGATTTGGACGTGTCTTGCAACCGTTCTGCCGCCAACAGCAACTCAAACTCGCCGTCCTTCGTTGCATGGGTGCAATCGAGTGTCCAGACGACCTCCCCACTTTTCCAATCAACAGGCGTATTCAGTGCCGGAGTCACGGTGATCCCGAGCGACTCGGCCGATTCACCTTTCCAGATCAACTTCAACGGATAGTCAGGCAGCTCGCTGCCCGGCGAAGCACTCACGCGGACGGTGAACATACCCCCACGGTGGGGATAGCCGGCCCTGGTACCCCAAAGCGATTGTGTTCCGCCCTCAAAAGTCACCTGTGCAGAGTCAAACGGATCAGCCGCCAGTACTTTGACTTCCAGCGTTTCATTCAACACGCCGGACGTGTAGTAAGGGCTATCGATCGCAATGTCGACCTTTTTCAGGCCGGCGACCGCAGGCGAGTAATCAACGCCGACAACACCGACGCTATCGGTATAGGTGAGTTTCGACTCACCTTCCAGTTTCCAGACAACCCGGTGATCTACAAGGGGGAGGCCGGTGTAAAACGATTTCACCGTGCCTGTCAGACGGACTGACTGCTTATTGACGATCGGATCGAAATCACCGTTTTTGGGGTCTGCCAATGCGACGCGGTGATCGCCGATCGACAGTTTCAAAGGACAGGGTTCAGCATCCCACCTGCTGACAATCATCAGTTCAAGTACACGCACAGATGCAGTGCCCGAGATACTGAATAACCAAGGGTTTTCCAGCATCTGCAATGTTTTCAGTTCGGGGGTCATGACCACAGTTGGGTCAAGGTTCTCGTTTTCGTCAGGCATCATTAAGGCAACTTCGGAGCCTTGCCACGCGCCGCCAGCCGCCTCCTGGAACGTCACCTTGATGCCCTCGGCTCCCCGGCACACATAAACGGTTCCATCGGCGTGCCTCTGCTCATCGACCTGCACATGAAGCAGCTGCAAAGGCTCCAGTTGAATCCCGAAGTGCACACGGGTAAAGCTCATTCCGGCGGGCTCGCGTTCGTCCGGAAAACCAAAAAGCACGGCAAGTGACTCGTTGCGGTCATTGGGCTGAAGGTCAACTACGTATTCGCGAAGCGCGGGATTGAAATCCAGAGGATCCTCTATCGGCAGGATCTCGTACGGCGGGTCGTCTGACGCCACCACGCTCCCGACCGGCAGTTCAATGTTATCTCCCCATTTACCGTCGCGGGCGATTCGGAAAAAGCCGTTTTTTAGCGAACTTTGATACAGAAAGCTCAATACATGTTTCACACCCTCGCCGCGCAGCGGCGGCAATGTGAACGCTTGTTCGAGAGTTGCCTGAACGACCAGGCGCGCGACGTAGATCCGTCCCCCGTCATAATCGGGTTCCTCCAGGCTGGCAGCGTGGTGGGGGGGGTCCCCCTTTTTCCACCCTTCAAACCAAACATCTTTGTCAAAACTGCCATTGACTATCAGGCTCTCGCCTTTCCTTACGGATTTCTTATTCATGATGATCAAGTCCTTGTGTTCAACCAAAGTCGCCGACTGCGCACCCCACCGAAAACCCCTCTGGAACTCACGGCGTCGTCTCCAGGGGGGCGAGCAGCGTTTCCACCTCGCGTGCCAGCTCCGGTCCGCCATCCCTGGCCAGATAGCGGACGGTCACAATGATGTCGTTCAGAGACGCAAGCATTGACGCTTGTTCTTCCTTGCCATGCCGGGGAAAGCTCAACGTCCACGTCGACACCGCACCGGTACCTTCGAAGGGCAGGTAACGGTCGTCGGTCGCCATGACGACCATGCCGTTATCGTCCAGGCCGGTGGAAACGCAAATCTGTTGGCTGTTGCGCACATTGATCTTGATATCCGGCCCCGCCGCGCTGTCCTTCACCCCGTGCATGAACTGCACGGCTGAAAACAGTGGTTTGGTCAACGTATGGCTTCCACGCTGCACCAGAATCGCTCGCACGTCCTGGTAAGGCCCCACCAGTACCGGCAGCGAAACGCTGACCGAAATGATCTGCCGGCAGTAATGCCCGGGGTAATCGAGGTCGAACAGCTTTTGGGTGAGGTTGGAGTTCAGGCTGCCCGACCCGTTGCTGGGGTGAAACACCGCCAGGGCCTCCTGCCAACAGTCATAGTCCTGATCCGGCGCATGAGCCGGATTGTCGAACAGCTGTCGCAACGACACCGTCTTGACCAGCTCCAACCGCCGTTCGTGCCGTTTGAGGTACTCGCTTTCCAGCAACAGCAAGTCCAGTTTCAGCGACTCGGCCGCCGTCAGGCCGTGGTACTTCTCCATCCACACTTCCGGGCGAATGAAGGACTTGGTGTCATAGTCGCCGGTTTCGTAGCGCATGCAGGTTTCAACGGTCTGACACAGTGAGATCACCGCATCATGGGCCGGAAAATAGAGGTTCTTCATCTGGCCCAGCATCCAGGAGCTGAGTTCGACCGTGGTCAAGCGCTCCTGTTTGTAAAACGTGTAAAGCGCCTGAGCCTGGGCACTCGCGGTTTCGGTCTGGCGCAGGCTGGCCGTGGCCGCGCTGATAGAGTGGTCATGAGCCAGCAGTTGCTGATCCATCGCCTGCAGTTCAAGCCTGGCCTGCTGGCTGTTGAAGTTCCAGTCTTGCTGGCGACGCCGGTAGTGTTCGGAGCTGGCCATGCGGTCGGCGTCCATGAGCAAGCCTTCCGAGATCACCTGCATCCCGTAACCTACAGCACGAAAGGGGCTGCCAATCTGATGACCGCCATTGGCCACACCGAAGACATTGGGAAATGTATCGAAAATGGCGCCCACGCCCATATACCCGGAACCCGTGGCAGCAAATATTTTGCCAGCCAGTATTTGATCCATGACCTGGTATTCGGCCACCGACACATTCTCGCTGGATAACTGCTCGTAGTGATCCATGCGTGCCTGCACCTGCCCCCGGGTTTGCAACAACGCATTCCTGGCCTCTTGCAACTGGCTGATGGTTTCCTTCTGAACATTTTCGGCAAAGGCACCCAACTCGATCAAATGGCTCTGTTGCAATTCCTCCTGCTGACCGCGATCACGCTGCTCCATATGAAGGCGCAATTGCTCGCCAAAACGCGCATGGGTTTCCACGGCACGCAAGGCCATTTCCAGCATCGTGCGGAACCGATACGGCGGCACCACCAGTTGCCCCCCCATCCGCCGCGCCAGACCATCGGTGCCGGCCGCTTGTGCCCGTAACAATTCCCGAGGGTCTGCTGGCGGCGCGTAAAGGGGCAGGGACAACGGTTTGCCATCCAGCGTCAGGTAATGACGCAGGTTGAACATTCGTTGACTGATTTCACGGTAAGTATTCAGCCACTCCTGATTAAGCGGTGCCCGAAAGACTTTGACCCCCAGCATCTCCAGTCGGGGTCGGGTGGTCGTGCCCTGGGGCCAGGCGTCCGCCGACAGTACGAATGTTTTCTCGAACGCCCTCAATGTCTGACGTTCGTCCACTTCGCGAATCAGATCTTCGATGGATTTGGGCTCCCAATCGTTGGCCGTACCAAACTCAGGGGCTTCTCCCATCAGCGACTGCGCACGCAAGTAATGCAATTGCGCCGCCGCCAGACTGTCGCGGGTCAACTGCCGGTACAACCAGTCGCCCCATTCGATCAGCGTGCGCACATACCCCATGAACAAGGCAATCTGGTAGTGCCTGGGCCTGGCATAGGCAATGGCGTCCGGGTCATTGGGCAAGGCCAGTTCATGGGCAATGTCGCCAGGCAGGTTGAGCGGCCGGCAGCGCCAATAGTCGGGGGCGTCCGGCACACCGGGTTCGATGTCCGCAAAAGACTGCGCCTTCAATTGCGGATCGAACAGGTAATGACTCCAGCGCTGAGCCTCAAGAAAACGCCCTTCATCGCGCAGGCGATGGGTGACCAGGTGCACCAGGTGAAAAAACAACTCCCAGAAGTACAGCCCATTGCTGCCGTCGAAGGGGCCATTGATTTCTACGGCACCATTGGGCAGCGCGGGTTCTGGCAAATGCTGGGTCGTCCAGTCCAGTACCGCCGCCACGGAAAAATCCGCCCGGGCCACCAGTTGTGGGCCAATCAGCGTATTCAGACGGGTGTAACGAAATTTTTGCCCGGCGATTGCATTATTGAAGTCCAGAAACTGCGCCGCCGAGTCGGTGCTTCGATGGAGTTTTGGCACCACATACGTTTGCGGTGATGAGGACAGCCTCACATCGAAAGCGTTGCTACCCTTACCCTCGGCCCCAAACACAAAAGGAATAGCCTCTCCGATGGGTAATGAACCAACATCGCGTTTGATCTCCATCCACGGTGTGCGCAGATTTCCGTCGATCTTGAGCTTGCCTGTCCATGGCGTCGGGTCTCCCACTGCCGCGGCGGTGAATTCAAGTTTGAACGTCGCCTCCACGCCGCCAAGGTTCTTGTCGCAGGTCCCCCGCACCCGCAGGACGTCCTTCAGCGTGCCGGCTACCAACTCGCGCGCAACGGTCACCTCCAGCTTAAGGTGCTCATTCAGGTCTCCCTGCTCTTGGTTTCTACTGTCCACCGTCAACACAATGCGCTCCTGCGGCATGACGGTGTACTGCAACGTATCGCGGTCCTTGAACCGTACGTGCGCCAACTCCAACAGGGCGGCCATCTCGTTCGGCTGCTTGCGAAACAGCGTGTCACGGATCTCGTAGATGGAAGGCTTACCTTCGTCATCCTCGCCCATCGACGAGACGCCGGTGAAACACACCGCCAGTTTGTCATCCGCGCCGCGTTTCTCGGCAAACACCACCGCTACCAGACGTCCCGTTGACGGTTCAAAGTCCTTGTCGTACTTCAACTGGTGCAAAGTCACCGGAGCGGACCATTGCCCGCTGATCGTCACGAAAGACGCCAGCACGTCCAGCCGCGCCGGCTCCACCTGATGACCTTCATTGTTAGTCAGCGCCTCGGCCCAGGTGGCCCAGACCACGGACAGACGTCCCCTCCAGAACACCGGACGAATATCCAGCATCGTTCCAGTCAACGGAATATCGATCGCTTGCCACTCGCCCCAGGCCGTCGGGTTGACATAGCTCGGGTTGTCAGTGACATTGATCCGCGCCTTACGCCAGAAATACCGGTAAGGCGGAGTGCGCTCCCTGCCGATGAAATAATACGTGGCGTCCTTGAAGTCGCTGCGGTCGATATAACCGCTGAGCACCTCCAGGTCACAGGTTTCCTGGAAGGCACGCAAATACTCCTTGATCGCGCTGTGCACCGAATCTTCGGTGAGCCGCGTCTGGCTCAGGTTGCTTTCAAGGGTTTTGAATAAACTCGTTCGTTTGATCCGCAACGAGGGATCGATAAAATTTTCCGGGTAATCCTCCACCATTTGATTGGCGGCCCAGATATCAAAGCGACTTTCGATGTTCTGCCAGTACTCCACATCTTCAGGGTCGAAACGCGCCTCGGAATAACCCGGTTCCATGCCGTTGTATACGCTGTTGATGTACTGCTGGACGCTGGCGATCGCCTGCGCCACATGGGTGGTCCGAGGCTCGGCACTGACCTGCGGGTCGACGAACAACAGCTCGTACAAATCGTCCCGGGTCACCGGTATTACCCCACCCGGTTGTTTAATCAGTCGTTTATTACGCGCGAGGCTGGCGACGGCGTCGAGCAATGACTGAGCCATTGGGCCCTGGTTGGACATCGACATGTTGGACTCCCATCCTGATAACTCAATGCCTCAGCCCGACAACGGGCGCAAGGGCAACCGTGGTGTACCGAACGCCAGGGCCTCATGGCCCCGGCGCGACATTCAGCTCGCGGCGGGCTTTCTCAACGTGCCCGGCAACAGAAAAATCTCGCTCACTTGCGAGCAATTGAGCGCTAACTGGAAATCGCCATCGCGCACATCGGCGCAATCGATGAGCCAGGACAACGGTTCGTCCGGTTTAAACGCTTCGGTAGCGGCAAGCCTTGGCGTGAACGTTATACCCATTGCGACGGCGCTATGGACGGCACTCCAGCCGACAACGGCGGTCGCCTTTTCCCTTTCGGGCAGCGCACTCACCGGCTCGATCTTCAGCCGGTAGCTACTGTTTCTCAGCAAGGGCAGCGTGTCGTTCACCCCTTCGACGAAGTGTTCAACGTCGTTCTCCAGCTTGAAGAGCTTGACGTCCCATAGGAAAGCCGCCTCGACGTTCAGGTCGAAAACCTGCTCGGAGTCCATGTTTTCCGGTCGAGCCGCTACCCTGTACACCCCTTTGGTACTGACCTTGAATGGAAACGTCGAGCGCCCGGCCGAATCGGTTTCGATCGTAATGCTTTCGGTGACGGACCCTTCTTTCGAGATCAACGCACTACGCCATGTGACCGGGTAATTCGTGATCGGACGAGCGCCGTCCGAGAGGCTGTCCTTGAGCTCGATCCAGAGCATGCTCGGCTCACGCGCCCCGGCGACAGGCGCCCTATAGTCGGTGGACCAACCCGTAATCAACACATCCTCAGCCACGAAGATCTCGATACACTTCTGCAGACCGAGCGTGCCGACTTCCGCTGTTACCTCCGATTCACCCGCGCTGTCCAACCGGGACGTCCAGACAGCACGACCGTGCACATCGGTCGTCGCGGTTCCCTCTTCGGCTCCCACACTCCATCGAACCTTGTAGCCCAGATACGCGTCACCGTCTGACCCAATCACATCACATACCAACCGTAACAACCGGCCAACCACGACTGCCGAGTCGATATAAAAGGCTTTGATGCGGGGCTCATCGACATATTCGATGTCGGTGAACACTGTGGCCTCCCCGCTGAGCACATGCCGGGCAGTGACTCTCTCTTTCCCCGGCTGCCGACTAGTCAAGTACACCCTGGCGATACCCTCGTTGTTGGTAAAGGTTTCTTCCGGACTGATCGTGCCCAACTTCGAGGACCAGGAAATCGGCTTGCCGATGGCCAGGTTTCCATAATCATCGATGACCTGCACCGAAACCCTGGCGGTGTCTTTCCCATCGGCCAGCAAGGCGCGATCCGGCACCACCTCTTTGCTTGACGTCTTAAAGCTCAGAGCATCACCGCAATCGATCACTACGGTGCCCGCATGGACCTCTTCACGCATGTCCAGCCTGTACGACACATGAGCAGCGCCCATTTCACTGCCGGCCAGCAATCGGGTCGACGTCTTGCCCTCATGGTCGGTACGGGTGGCGTAATCCAACAGCACCCCGACTCCGCTGTGGCTCCAGTACACATCGACATACTTCATCAACTCGCCGGCGAAGTTGCGCAGGACCAGAGTGAAGGTCGCCATTTCACCCGGCACATTGGCCACCAGTTTTTTGTTGTCCACCTGGCAACGTACATCGACGCTTTGGCCGAACTCGCCAAGGGGCTCGTCCTGTCCGCCCACAGACGCGCGCGACAGGCTTTCCAGCGCACTTTCTGCAGCCTCGCGATAGGCTTCGTCGCTGCTTTTAGGCGTCAAACGGCCCAACGTCAGCAACGTTGTGAACCCCATGCCTTTCAGCTCCTCGCCTTCCAGTAACCGCAGCAGCAACGCCAGTTGCGGCAGATTGCGGATCAGCGGCTTGGGTGCCCCGGATCCGTCCTGCGCAGGCGGGTTGACATGGACGGCGCACTCCAGAACGTCTCTGATGCCACAGCCGAAAAAGTCGGCCAACTTCCCGGCCGCCGCATCACGTACCAGGCTCAGGGCATCGTCGGAGAGGTCCTCGGGCAGTTGATTGACCATTTTCAAGTAGTCGAGCAGTTTCTCAGCCGGTTGCCTGGCCAGTTTCACGGCCCGACCGTACAGGGTCAGATAGAAGATGGTTCTGAGTGACAGCTCGCTTCTGTCCTCCACGCCGAACCAGGTCGATTGCCCACCTTCCAGGTACTGCACCAACATCGCTGAACTGAGCTTGATCTCGCGGGCCACACTACTGCGCCGGCGCAATTCGACCAGCAGCCGCAAAAATTCCCGTTGCTCGGACTCCTCAGGATCAGGGGGCTCAACCGGCTCCTCGGCGGCTTCCGCCGGCAGGCCTGCGGGAATGGCCTTGATCGCCTGGCCAAGGAGTTGATAGACATTACCGCCCGACCAGTCGATAACCGGCAGTACCAGGTCCGAAGACAACTCCAGATACACCGCAAAACTTTCCTGAACCACCGAGCGCTGTCCCGTCCGGGTCTTCAACACCGCCGTCAGGATGGTGCCTTCTACCCAGGGCATGCTCTCTAACGGAACGCCGGCGGCCTTCACTGCCGCGTTGATTTCCACACTAGCGCGGTCCCGGTAGCTGTTTTCGGATTCCCCGCTCCGGGCGATAATCAGCCCGGCATCGTCCACCAACTCTGCGAGCAGGTGCATCCAGCCTCGAAGGGCCTTGTCGGGTGGTACCCCTGCGTCCAGCAGTAGCGCTTCGCTCATGCGTACCGGTTGCAGCTGGGTATTCAATTGCTCCAGCAACTTGAGTTCCGCATCGGCCGCCGCCACCGGCACCTGCACCGGCTGCACATGCTGCATCAGCCACATTGCGCTCAACTGTTCGTGCCGGCTCCAAAACACTGCCGTAAGCGCTGCATGGATAACACTCAACGTATCGGTCTGCGTCGTGAATTTGTGCAGGGCAACCTGCGTAGGCCCCGCCAACCGGGCGAGCCAACCATCGTTTTCAGTATCCAGAAAATTCAGCAGCGCCACCCCTTCCAGCGGGCTGATCCCAAACAAGCGAGGCAACCGCACCAGTCGATAAAAACTCGACAGCACCGAGAGGCTGCGCTTGAGCTTCATGGCCGACATGCCGGCCCCCGGGTCATGGGCAATGGCAATCAACACGGCCAGATACCGGTAAGTGCTGAAGGTAATGCCCAGGGCCGCACAAATGTGATCGGCGGTACGTTGATCTTCGTTGTTTTGCGGGACCACGGAGAACTCGACGTCATCGATCTGCAGTGGCTTGAGAAACAACGATTGCGCGTTGTAAATACGGTCGAACTGCGAGAGCTCCTTGCCCCGCCCATACACCGAAACAACGTCCAGAAAGGCCGCACACTCTTCCGCCGTACAGCCGTAATCGCCTCGCAACTCTTGAAACAGACCAATAGAGCGCATCGTGTCATCAGTGATCCAGATGACCTTGACGCGAGTCGATCCTCCACGGTTTTCGGCGTTGATTGACGCAATGATCAATTGGTCAGTCTCGTAGGCCGCCAGACCCAGCCAGCGATCCAGACGCACCTTGCGATTGATGCGGTCAAAACGATGCTGGTTGCTGCTGTCAAGATTCCGGAGCGTGAAACTCACTGCGTTGCCGCTGCTCACCCTTTGCAGACAGATCGCCTCTCCCAGGCCACCATGGACATACACCGATCCGAAATCGACCGAGGTGGCCGGCGCGGCAGAATTGGTTTCGTCGATCGGCTTGAGCGGGTCTCGCCCCCTGAGCAGGGCCGGAACATTGGGAGACAACACAGGGGCAAACTCCCCAATGGAAAACAGCGCCTCCACCCCGGTCTGATCAAGCTGCGTGGCCCGGCTGAATGCATCGAGGTCCAGCAATTCCCCATAGCCCTCACGGTCGAAGTTATCCCGGTAAAAGTCCTTGAGCGGGGTATCCGAGGGCTCGACGACATGCCGGGTTCGCGGGTTGACCCAAGGCAGCGTCGGTCTTTTATCACCGAGGGAGGACGAGGCGGGCGTGTGCCCAGGCTCGGTCAACAGAGCCTGCTGTCCGGGTGCCAGGCCTGACGTCATGCGCAAGGCAATATCGGAATTGGCACCACGGGCCCCCGTTTCCTTGAAGTACGGATACTGCAAGTCAGTCAGGCGCACGATATCGCCCAGCAGGTTGGAGTTCCTGCGAGCCTTGACTGAATGTTCAATGGTTTGCCAGGAGCGGTCGAAAGGTAATGTGTTGGGGTAGCGCGTGGTGATCAACAAACCGTCGATGTCCAACTGAACCTGCTTGTTGGCCTCGATGTTGGCCATCAACACCTCGGTCACGATACCGATCACCGGTTCCACACGATTGACCGCGCCCTCGTCGATCAAAAGAGCCCACAGATCGGGACGTCGCGCGTTCAGACCAATGCTTTCCCCTGCCGCCCCATCGGGCTCGATATTGAGCAACGCCCATTGAATGATCGACATCAGGTACGCCACCGGGGAAACGCTCGATTCAATAGCCCCGGCGGGGCTGCTGTTGGCCAAATCCGGCTTGAACAGATCGGCGAACGTCGGCCCGTCCACCAGCGCTCGCACGCCGATACGCGGCCCGCGGCCGGCATCCTCGTGGCGCGTTAAACGCTGCTCGCGGAACTCACGCGCCAGGTACCGGGCCAGGCTGTAACTGCGTTGCAGCAACAGACGCCCCTCGTGCGCAGTGAGTTTGAACTCCTTGCACAGATCGGCGTGGCGTCGCTGCACCAGATCGAACACGTTACCGCCCTTGTTCATGAACGTCTGCAACGTGCCCAACCGGGCAATGCGCGCCTCACCGAAGAGATTAACCAGCAGTTGCTGGCTGGGACGAAGACTGGAACCTGTCATTGTCATGCTCCTTGATTGACCGATAGCGCCGTGCATCGGCCTGGGCGCTTGAAAGGCGAACACTGTGGGGGAGATTCAATACCTGCACCGGCCCCGCGTCTACTGTCATAAATGACAGTAGACGCGACCATTTGCCTGAGTATTCACGCATCGACATGACACGCTCATTCAACCCGCGTTAACCACCCGCAACTGGACGTTCGCCGGCATCCAGCCAGAAGCTGTCCCGGCTTTGGTTACATTCCCGTTAAGAACAAACGGGCCCACTGGCAACGCACGTGTGACGATCGCCCAATGCCCCTGAGCGTCCGCCACACCCGTGCCGTAATTGGTTTGCCCGTCACCGCTCTTGCGCAGGTTCACGGTCGCCCCCGGCAATGCGATGCCGCGGATCAATGAGCGAGGGGAGACTTGAATGTTGCTCTGTGGGCTGAGCACGACCAAGGGGCGGATTGTGTTTGTCACAACGACGCTGATCGGGCCGCAAAAGACTGAGAGCTGGCCGTCGATAAACTGTCGCGCCACAATCTGATACGGTCCAACAGCCAGCACCGGCAGACGAAGCGACCATACGCCCTGTGCATTCACGATGGCGCTGGCTTCGGCCGTCGTGTTGTTGTGCTTGTGCACATCGACACGGGCACCCGGCATGCCAGTACCGCTGATCAGTGGCTGCACTTCGACTTGTTCGTTCATCTGCGGCCCGGTAATGACGGGGCCTGGAAAATTGGCGGGTACCTGAACCACAGTGAACGTCCGGTTCGGCAGCCGCAAGGCCGACGACACATCATCCCGGAACTGACTCACAGAACAGGTAAACGCCCCTACCGGCAACGCTGCCGTGAAACTGGCCGTCCAACGCCCCTCGCGGTCCACGAAACCACCGGCCAGTTCGGCCAGGTGGTCTGCTTTAAAAATCTGAACATACGCCCCTGGCACACCACTGCCCGACATCACCGGCTTGCGCCCCACGCGGTCACCTGGCTTTGGATAATCGATCGTCGGTGCCGTGAAGTCCCTGGGCAATTTCTCCACCATAAAACGCCCGCTTTCGACCCACTCCGACACGACGCCACCAGAGATTTGTCGCACCACGACCCGGCAAGCCCCCTCCGGCAACGTCTGCGAACTCTGTATCTCCCATCGCCCGTTGGGATCGGCAGTCGTGGACGCCAGCACCAGCGCAGGGTTGAAGCAGGAGGCAACGATGATCACCGCCCCCGGCGTGGCCAGCCCCCGGTAAAACGGTTGGGCACCCACCCAGTCACCGGCGGCCGGTTCGTAAAGGGTCGGCCCGGCAGCGAGCAACGTCACGCTGGCGACACTCCAGTCCGACACCACGGCATTGAGGGTACTGCGTGCACGATACAAGTAAGGATCTGCCCCTCCCAGCGTATGGGTCAATTTGCCAGACCAGTAACCATGCTCATCCACCACAAAACTACCGATGTCGTACCAGTGTTCATCCCGCGTCACAATCACCGTATCGCCGGGATAACCCGCCCCGGACGCCACTACCCACGCTGGCGTGACGAATTCGCCCCCGCTCGGGCTTTCGATCACCGGCGCATTCGGTACGACGGTGAACACACGATCGATACTGGGCCGCTTCCCGCCCTTGTAACTCTGCTCGGCCACCATCGTTGTCGAGCCCACGGTCGACAGGTTCACAGTCCGGCGCCAATGGCCATCCGCGCCCACCACAATGCCCGATGCAATCTCCGTGCTGCCAATCTTCAGCGTGACCAACGCTTCGGGTATACCGATGCCCGCCACCTCGCTGCTGCGAGCAAATCGGCCATTGGCAGCGGGCGTAGTGATGATCGGCACCGCCACCTTGACGTTGAAGGTTCTCTGGACACTGCGTTCGGATGCATACGTCCCGAACTGTTGCACGGCATAGATGACCTGCGGCCCCTCTTTCTCGAACTCCTTGTCGAGCTCAACCGCCCAGGCACCTGCGGTCGTTACGGTCGTTTGCCCCAACACCTTGTTGCTGCTCGTAGCGTCGAACACCTTGATTGTGCTGCCCGGGAAAGCGTTCGTGCCCCGGACGATGAGTTTGAAACCCACCTCGTCATTGTTCTGCGGGTAAGTAATGCCCGGCACCGGGGTTTTGACCGTGAAGGTGTGATCCTTCCAGCCGGATACCTGTCCGCCAAACGTCGCTTGTGCCTGAACGGTGACCCGACCGGGAGACGTCAGCGTGACGTTAAAACTCCACTCCCCTGTCGTGAGGTTGGACTTGAGCGCCTTTATCGTCGACCCATCCTTGTAGCGCACGACGACATCGGCATTCGGCCAGGTGGCGCCCACGAATTCTGTCTCCACCGCCACGGACACGTCGGCATCCGGTTTGGAGAAGCTCGGGAGGTCAGGTTTGATGATCAGATTGGGCGCTTTTACCTCAATGGACAAGAGGTGGTTCATCCACTGCCAGACAGTGACCGTGTAAGTACCGGGGGCCAACCTGGCAGTAGCCTTGACGGTCCATCCACCGCTAGCGGTCACATCTGTTAGCGGCAGAGAGTTATGAGTGCCGCCGTTGAGCCGGACTTCGATCCTGGCAGCGGTCTGCCCCGTCCAGACGTTGCCTCGCCCGGTGAACGTCGGGATTTGTCCATCCAGGGTGGGTGTGTTTACGGTCGGGGCGGGCACGGGAACGTCAACGGGGATCCCTGCCCCCCACTCGGAATAGATCCGACCGCCCACCCCGTCGGAGACGCTTTGCCGTAAAGCCATTGAATAAGTGCCCGGCAGCCAGTTGGATTTTTCCGCCGTCCAGTTGTCATCAACCACGGTACCTTGAGCTTGAACGCCTCCCCCCCCACCAGAATAGAAAATCTCGACCAGAGCTTCCGTGTGCCCGGCCCCCGAGAACCTTACTGTTGCAAACGATGGGTACGTGACAGTGGGTCGCTGTAACTTGGGGGGGCGGACTCTGAGCGTCAGTGGTATGCCGGGCGGTGATCCGTTCAACATAAGTATCTGCATTGCCGTGAGGCTGAACATGCCAGGGGGGAGATTGAAGAGTATCGTCATCCAGCGTTTGGGTTCGCCATCGAGCGCCCCCACGACCGCAACACCTAATAGGTTTTCTGTTAAGTCCTGAAATACCTGAACATAGGCGCTACTTAGCCCAGTGCCCTCAATCACCAAGTTCCTGTCGACTAAATCGCCGTTCTGATGACTGTCGATTACCGGGGGCTCGATGTTGCGCGCCTCGTACTTGTACGGAAAGGTGACGGAATCACTTTCATATTCAGAGCCGGGGGATGTGACGACAATCGTCTTCACTCTCGAGCTTGTGGTCGAGATCCATTCCGCCGACCAAGACAGATTGAGTGCCCTCCCCACCGCCACCAGCACACGCTTGTTATCGACTATTTCAAATACCTGAACCGGATCATCGGTGGTTAGCCCTTTGCCCCAGGCAATAACCAAAGGACCGGAGACGGCGGTATCTCTAGTTGGATGAAGAATCACCGGCTTGCCAATTGTGTCCCTACTTAGCGTCGCGTCCTGCTCAGAAACATTAGTGTCTGGTTGATCTGGTTGATCTGGTTGATCTGGTTGATCTGGTTGATCTGGTTGATCCAGCATGATGGCGCTCCGATGCGAGGCGTACAGCCACTTTATTGAAGCCATTTAAAACCTGAAGGCAGTGCGCAAAACACCTGTCAGATATGACAGTCCCGACGAACGGTCAGCCTACACCTTGTCACTTTCCCTAATGTTTTCAACGCCTCAGTCCGCGGCTACAGCACCTTGCGCCGTTGCCTACAGATCCGTCAGAATCCGCCGGCTTGTGCGCCTTGGTATTGCCCCGTAACTTGATCCGCGTCGCTGCCAATCAGCGATCGGGTTTAGTCGCCCGGTAGGTAACATGAAGGTGCATAAGCGTCATTCAGTCGGGTATTCCCTATCCCCGCACTCAATGGTGGCTGTGCGCAGGGCGCCCTCGGGCGCGCCGGTTTTTTCATGTTCCTCCCGGTCGACTAACCTGCGTACAGCCGCCACCCCTCGTTTAGTCGCTAGACGGTGGCAGCTCCACTAAAAGGAACAATGATCATGTTTAAGGCAACACCGAATCCCCCCGAAACCGACCCGGTTTCCCCCTACTCCACCCTTGATTCAAAAAAGCTCCACGCCGCCGCCGACAAGGCGCTGGACCATTACCTCAAACCCGATATCAACCCCCTCCGTTCATCCCAGGACCGTGCCATGGAAATGTTCACCGTCGTCCCCGATGCAAATGCCGAAGCCCTGATCATCCAGACCTACGAAACCTTTTCGTCAGTCAGCATTCTGCTGCTCGACCTGGCTGAAAGCCTGGATGACAAGCCGCGACATCTGGCGATGGCGATTTATCAGTTGAGTGAGTTGGGGTTGTTGCTGGTGGAGAGGTCGCTGGAGAACGAGATGGCGATCAAGACGGCGTAGCGTTTAGCCGTTCAATCGTTGTTGCCTGATCGGTCGCTTTCGCGAGCAGGCTCGCTCCCACATTGGATCTGCGGTGTGCACAAATCTTGTACTCAACATCGATTCAACTGTGGGAGCGAGCCTGCTCGCGATAGCAATAGTAGAAACGCCACAACCCTCAAGCAGAGGCAGGCAACGGCTGAAAACTGAAGTATCGCTTCAAGGCGCTGACCAGTTGCCCATACTCCGGCGGTGCCCGTTGCAGGCTGAACCCGGCGTCATAGTGGTGAGGGGTCGTGTCTTCATGGCACCACAAGCAACACGCCTGAAGATCAATGACCTGCATGCAGCCGTTGCTGGCGGGGATTTTCAGGCGCAAATCGAAATCGGCGCCGATCATCATCGGCAACTGGCTGATCAGCATCAGCCCGTCTTCGGACACGTTGCCCAGAAAGCCGATGGGTTTGTCGGTGACGCTGTTGAACACTCTTAGAAAATACGGCAGTTGATGCCGTTCGATCCGGCGGTCAGTAAACATGCGCAAATGGCCCAGCAAGGCCCTTAAGCAGGGCCGCACTAATGCTTCGGAACGGGCCTGCTTCTATTTCTGCTTCTATTTCTTATAGAAAGGCATAGACATAGGCGCGCTCTCCCCGATCCCGGTGCGACAGTCCATAAAGCCGCTGTCGCTTACTCCTGCCGATCACAGGTGTTACCTCGATTAGAGGCAAGGCTCTAAACCGATCTATTCGACTATAGCTCACCACTGCCGGTGAGCCAGCCTTTGAACAACGACGACAATCAGAACCGCGTCGGGCGCACGACCGCAGCAGCGCTGCGCAGCGGATAGTGGCCCAGCGACTGCAAGGTTTCCAGGCGGGCGCGGGCGCGGTAGGCGTATTCACTTTGCGGGTACGAGGCGATGATGAACTGGTAGGTTTGCGCCGCATCGACAAACAGTTTCTGCCGTTCCAGGCACAAGCCGCGCATCATCGATGCTTCCGGCCACACGTAAGGCCGAGCTCGGCTGGCGCGTTCGACTTTGGACAGTTCAAGCATGACCTGCTCGCAGTTGCCGCGGTCGTAGGCCCTGTAGGCGTTATTCAAATGATGGTTCATTGACCAACGGGTGCAGCCCGTGACGCTGAGGGCACTGATGGCAAGGGCGGCAATGAGCACGAATCGCATGGGGGATCTCCTGTCTTGAGCTCTGTATCGACCCGTGACGCGAAATCTTCAGGAATGTTCGTTTCAATAAACAAACGAATAAGTAGTGCATATGAACAATGACTACAACCGGAGACCATAGTAGCCTCACTCAGCGCTTGAACTCAGGAGTCTATGCATGTCCGTCCGTCGCACCAAAATCGTCGCTACCCTTGGCCCGGCCAGTAACTCGCCGGAAGTTCTCGAACAGCTGATTCTGGCTGGCCTGGACGTCGCCCGCCTGAACTTCTCCCACGGCACCCCCGACGAGCACAAGGCTCGCGCGAAGCTGGTGCGTGACCTCGCTGCCAAGCACGGCCGCTTCGTCGCCTTGCTGGGTGACCTGCAAGGCCCGAAAATCCGTATCGCCAAATTCACCAACAAGAAGATCGAGCTGAAGATCGGTGATCAATTCACCTTCTCCACCAGCCATCCTCTGACCGAAGGCACCCAGTCCGTCGTCGGCATCGACTACCCGGATCTGGTCAAGGACTGCGGCGTGGGCGACGAGCTGCTGCTCGACGACGGTCGCGTGGTGATGCGCGTTGATACCGCCAATGCCACCGAGCTGAATTGCACCGTGCTGATCGGCGGCCCGCTGTCCGACCACAAAGGCATCAACCGTCGCGGTGGCGGCCTGACCGCTCCGGCCCTGACTGAAAAAGACAAGGCCGACATCAAGCTCGCTGCCGAGATGCAGGTCGACTACCTCGCGGTGTCCTTCCCGCGTGACGCGGCCGACATGGAATACGCCCGTCAACTGCGCGACGAAGCCGGCGGTACGGCCTGGCTGGTGGCGAAGATCGAACGCGCCGAAGCCGTGGCCGACGACGAAACCCTCGACGCGCTGATCAATGCCTCCGACGCCGTCATGGTGGCCCGTGGTGACCTGGGTGTGGAAATCGGCGACGCCGAGCTGGTGGGCATTCAGAAGAAAATCATTCTGCACGCACGCCGCCACAACAAGGCTGTGATCGTGGCGACCCAGATGATGGAGTCGATGATCCAGAACCCGATGCCGACCCGCGCCGAAGTTTCCGACGTGGCCAACGCCGTGCTCGACTACACCGACGCCGTGATGCTTTCGGCGGAAAGTGCCGCTGGTTTGTACCCGCTGGAAGCCGTGCAAGCCATGGCGCGCATCTGCATCGGCGCTGAAAAGCACCCGACCAGCAAGACCTCCAGCCACCGCATCGGAAAGGTCTTCGAAAGCTGCGACCAGAGCATCGCGTTGGCGGCCATGTACACCGCCAACCACTTCCCGGGCGTGAAGGCGATCATCGCGTTGACCGAAAGTGGCTACACGCCGTTGATCATGTCGCGCATCCGTTCCTCGGTGCCGATCTACGCGTTCTCCCCGCACCGCGAAACCCAGGCCCGCGCGGCGATGTTCCGTGGCGTCTACACCGTACCGTTCGACCCGGCATCGCTGCCGCCTGAGCAAGTCAGCCAGGCCGCGATCGACGAGTTGCTCAAGCGCGGCGTAGTGGAGAAAGGCGACTGGGTCATCCTGACCAAGGGCGACAGCTACCACACCATCGGCGGCACCAACGGGATGAAAATCCTGCACGTTGGCGACCCGATGGTCTGAGTAATCGACCGCTGAAAAACAAAAGCCCCGCCATGTGAATGGCGGGGCTTTTTTGGTTTTTGTGTGGAGGTGTTTGGCTGGAGTTTTGTGTCGGTTTGCAGATCCACCCCCCTCACCCCAGCCCTCCCGAAACGTCGGACCGCCCCCAAGGGGGCGAGGGGAAAGGGAGCAGATCGGGGGGCGCTTCAGGTCCTGAGTTCGGCTCGATATTGCAGGTCGATGTACTTCGCCAGAACAACTCGGTCAGCTCCCTCTCCCTCTGGGAGAGGGCTGGGGTGAGGGCTTTTCAATGCCTGCGAATAAACCCGGTCAACGCCGCAATCGCCTCCGGCGAGCGCAGCCGTTGAGTGAACAATGCGCCCTCTTCTTCTATTGCCTTGCGCAGCTGCTCGCGGTCCGGGGCTTTCATCAATTGCTTGCTGATGCGCACCGCCTCCGGCGGCAGCGATTCAAAACGCAACGCCATCTCCCGCGCCTTGGCCAGCGCCTCTTCGCCACTGCCCAAGGCTTCAGTCGCAATCCCCCACTGCGCAGCCTGCTCACCACTAAAACCTTCACCGAGCAGCAACAACTCGGCGGCTTTGGCATGTCCGAGCAAACGCGGCAGGATCAGGCTGGAACCAAACTCCGGGCATAACCCGAGATTAACGAACGGCATGCGAAGGCGCGCATCGCGACTGACATACACCAGATCGCAATGCAGCAGCATCGTCGTGCCAATGCCCACCGCTGCGCCGGCCACGGCGGCGATCACCGGTTTGCGGCATTCGAGCAGGGTGAGCATGAACTGAAACACCGGGCTGTCGAGGTTGCTCGGTGGTTGCTGGATGAAGTCGGCGATGTCGTTGCCAGCGGTGAAGCACTCGGTAGAACCGGTGATCAGCACGGCGTTGATTTCAGGGTCGGAATCCGCCTGTTTCAGCGCTTCGGCCAAGTGGCTGTACATGGCGCGGGTCAGGGCGTTTTTCTTGTCGGGGCGGTTGAGGCGCAGGGTCAGCAGGCCGCGCTCACGTTCAAATTGGATGGCATCGCTCATGGTCGGTCTCGCATCGAAAATCAGCGCTCAACCGCGGAGAACAAAGACGTCCGCCAGCAGTTGATTGCGCGGCAATCCCGCCAGATACAAGCGCCGGGCAAAGGCGTCGACGCTGTCAGGGGCCCCGCAGAGTAAGGCCAGGGTTTGCCGGGAGACAAGCCGCAGTTGCGCCAAAGCCTCTGGCAACTCGGCCGCGGTCCACAGCTCAATGCTCAGGTTCGGGTGGCTGGCGGCCATGGCCTGCAGGGGTTTGGCCAGGTAATGCTCCTCGGCATCATGGGCCAGATGAATGACACGAATGGCACCTTGGTGATCTTGCCGTAGCGCTTCACGCAAGATACCGAACAACGGCCCCAAACCCGTTCCGGCGGCCAACAGCCAAAGCGCTCGGGTGTTCCAGTCAGGGTCGTAATGCAAGGCCCCGCCGCGCAACTCGCCGAGGTGGATCGAATCGCCGATTTTCAACTGACTGGCCGCGTCGCTGAATTCCCCCGGCTGGCGACAATCGAGATGGAACTCCAGAAAGCGGTCTTCTTCCGGCAGGCTGGCCAATGAATACGGCCGCGCCACGTTGCCCGCCCACAACACCAGATGCTGCCCGGCGCTATAGCGCAACGGACGCTCGGGGGTCAGGCGCAAACGCAACACGCTGGCGCTTAACCAATCGACAGCCGCCACCTCGGCCGGGCGGCCATCCTGCTGAGGATCGAAGGTGTGCACCTGCAAGTCCTCGACCACCTGACACTGGCACGCAAGGCGCCAGCCTTGCTGACGCTGGTCTGCGCTCAGGGCGTCGGGGCGGCTGTCACTCGGCAGCCCTTGGACACATTGCACCAGACAGGCGTGGCAACTGCCGGCGCGACAGCTGTAGGGCACAGACACGCCGTTCTGATTCAACGCATCGAGCAGGTTGCTGCCCGCCGCCACCGACCATTGGCGTTCGCCGACCCGTAACTCAGGCATCGACGTTCTCCCACGCCGCCGCGCAACGATTGCGGCCGTCACGCTTGGCGCGATAGAGCGCCTGATCGGCGCGCTGCAAGGCTTCATCGAGATCGTCGCCCAGTTCGAGCAACGTCATGCCCGCCGACAAGCTGAGATGGGCGACGTTGAGTCCGATCAGTTCTACATCGGTGAACGCAATGCGCAGCCGCTCGCAACAGGAGGTCAAGCGCTCGGCGTTGCAATCGGGCAACAGCACGACGAATTCTTCGCCACCGTAACGGGCCAGAACATCGCCATCGCGCAAGCAGGCGGTGGCCACGGCGGCAAAGGCTTGCAGCACCTGATCACCGGCGGCATGGCCGTGCACGTCGTTGATCCGTTTGAAATGGTCGAGGTCGATCAGCGCCAGGCCATGCATGACACCGGCGTCCATGGCCTTCAGCTCACGGGAGGCCAGGCGCAGGAAATGCCGGCGATTGAACAGCCCGGTCAGTTCGTCGGTGGCCACCAGGTCTTCGAGCTGGCGCATCATCCCGCGCAGGGTGTCCTGATGCGCCTGCAAGGCAAATCGGCGCTGACGCATGCGTAGACGGGAGGCCTGGACGTGACGGGCATAAAGTTCCAGCCAGACCAACACGATGAGCAGCACGCACACCTGCAATGCGGCCAGCGCCGGGTCGGGTAACTGGAAGTGGTAACCCTCCCACAGCGTGATCGCGCTGAAACTGACGAACACCAACAGCGCGCACCGCAAGAAGGCAAGGCGCGAAAGATGAAACAACCCGAACAGCAGAATCAGCACGTAGAACACCAGGAACGCGCCGCGTGCCTCGTCCAGATGGGCGATCAGCCAGGTTTGCCAACCCAGCCCCAGCAACACTTGCGCTTCGGTCAGGCTGGGGTCGGAATAACGCAGGTTGCAGCCGCTGTAAAACACCGCAAACAACGCCGCCTGACTGATGACCACCAGCGCACTGCCGATGGCAACGCTGGGCAGGGATTCATCGTAATGACCGGTGAAAAACGCCAGCCACAACAGCAGCAAAGCCAGGGCGTAGGTGCCGGCTGCGAGGGCAAAGCGTTTGAGCAACAAGCGCTGGATGGCGTTATGGGTCAATCGTTGACTCACCGTGCGAAGGGAGGCTGCTTGAGTGTCCTACTCTACAGACCGAATGCCACTTTAGTAGCGTGCCTGATAAATGACCATTCAATTTTAAGGGCGGAAAACTGGCGTCAGAACGCTGACTGATTTCCTGATCCTTGCTACAGGGATCGTGTTCGATATGCGACCAACGATTGACTACCGGCGGGTGTGCCCGGAACCGAGGCGCGGTATACTGCCGCGCCTTTTTAGCGTCGCGCCAGCAGCCCCGGCGTGCCTTGTAAAGGTGCTTGCAACCGACCGATGCACCCAAGCTGCAAGCACCTTATTGAATGTTCCCGTCTTTTAGAGGAGCGCGACTCATGACCGTGATCAAGCAAGACGACCTGATTCAGAGCGTTGCCGACGCCCTGCAGTTCATTTCCTATTACCACCCCGTTGACTTCATCCAGGCGATGCACGAAGCCTACCTGCGCGAAGAATCCCCAGCGGCCCGTGACTCCATGGCGCAAATCCTGATCAACTCGCGGATGTGCGCCACCGGCCACCGCCCGATTTGCCAGGACACCGGCATCGTTACCGTCTTCGTTCGCGTGGGCATGGACGTACGTTGGGATGGCGCCACCATGGGCCTGGACGACATGATCAACGAAGGCGTGCGCCGGGCTTACAACCTGCCGGAAAACGTCCTGCGTGCCTCGATCCTCGCCGACCCGGCGGGCGCTCGTAAAAACACCAAGGACAACACCCCGGCCGTTATCCACTACTCCATCGTTCCGGGTAACACCGTGGAAGTGGACGTGGCGGCCAAGGGCGGCGGTTCCGAGAACAAGTCGAAAATGGCCATGCTCAACCCGTCCGACTCGATCGTCGACTGGGTGTTGAAAACCGTTCCGGAAATGGGCGCTGGCTGGTGCCCACCGGGCATGCTCGGCATCGGCATCGGCGGCACCGCCGAGAAAGCCGCCGTGATGGCCAAGGAAGTGTTGATGGAATCCATCGACATCCACGAGCTGAAAAAGCGCGGCCCGTCCAACCGTATCGAAGAGATGCGCCTGGAGCTGTTCGAGAAGGTCAACCAACTGGGCATCGGCGCCCAGGGCCTGGGTGGCCTGACCACCGTGCTCGACGTGAAGATCATGGATTACCCGACCCACGCCGCTTCGTTGCCGGTGTGCATGATTCCGAACTGCGCCGCCACCCGTCACGCGCACTTTGTGCTCGACGGTTCCGGCCCGGCCTCGCTGGAAGCGCCACCGCTGGACGCCTACCCGGAAATCGTCTGGGAAGCCGGCCCGTCGGCCCGTCGCGTCAACCTCGACACCCTGACCCCGGAAGACGTGCAGAGCTGGAAGCCGGGCGAAACCGTTCTGCTCAACGGCAAAATGCTCACCGGTCGCGACGCCGCGCACAAGCGCATGGTCGAGATGCTGAACAAGGGTGAAACCCTGCCGGTGGACCTCAAGGGTCGCTTCATCTACTACGTCGGCCCGGTTGATCCGGTGCGCGAAGAAGTGGTGGGCCCTGCCGGCCCGACCACCGCGACGCGGATGGACAAGTTCACCCGTCAGATCCTCGAGCAAACCGGCCTGTTGGGCATGATCGGCAAATCCGAGCGCGGCCCGACCGCGATCGAAGCGATCAAGGACCACAAAGCCGTTTACCTGATGGCAGTGGGCGGCGCGGCTTACCTGGTGGCACAAGCCATCAAGAAATCCCGCGTGGTGGCTTTCGCCGAACTGGGCATGGAAGCGATCTACGAGTTCGACGTCAAAGACATGCCAGTGACTGTTGCGGTCGACAGCAAGGGTGAGTCGGTACACATCACCGGTCCTGCCATCTGGCAGAAAAAGATCAGTGAAAGCCTGGCGGTAGAAGTGCAGTAAACGCTTCAGCTTGCCAATACGGCCGGGTCATCTTTTAGATGATCCGGCCGTTTTTTTTGGCACCGCTTTTACCATTCGCGATAAAGCGTCGTGTCGTCCATCTTATTCGGTCTAAAAATACAGGCCTTACCTGTCACATCTGACAGGTCACGCAGCACCTTGATCTTGTTAGCGTTGCTTCATCACGCAATTCCGATACCACGGGAGAGCGCAAAGTCGACACAGGATCAGCCCCATGGAAGAGCAAGCCTCCCTGAGCATCACCGAGCCCTCCATCGCCAAGAGTGCTTCCATTGCCACGATTGGCAAAAGCTGGGGATCGGTCGGCGTGACGGGCAGTGCCTCGTTCGAGTTGCCGCTGCCCCTTTCAGCAGGGCGCGGTTTCGATCCCGCCATGGCGCTGAGCTATGACAGCCAGGGCGGTAACGGTCCGTTCGGCATTGGCTGGCGTTTGGGTGTCAGTGCCATCACTCGCCGGACCAGCAAGGGTGTGCCCGATTACCTCGCCACCGACATCATGGTCGGCCCCGGTGGCGAGGAGTTGATGCCCGAACTGGATGACAAGGGCAAGCCCAAGTCCAGAATCGAGACTCGATACCGCGAGCTCCCCATTGGCGAGCACAGCGTGGTGCGCTACTGGCCGCGGATCGAGAGTTCGTTCGACCTGATCGAGCTCTGGCAACCGGATGAAAAACCGCCCTTCTGGCTGGTACACGGAGCCAATGGCAGCCTGCATGTGTACGGTAAAACCGACGCTTCGCGCCGTGCCGAGCCTGTCGACCCGGCCACCCCTGACGCGCCACCGCGTATCGGTGTGTGGTTGCTGCTCGAAAGCATGACCCCCCATGGCGAACACATCTGTTTCGACTACAAGCCCGAAGATCAGACTCACTCCCCGGATGACCCGCACGACTATCGTGCCCAGCGTTTTCTGCACCGGGTGTATTACGGCAATGCCCTGGCCAGCAAAGACTTGTACGCCTGGACGGTAGAAAACCCGGCAAACCTGGGCTGGCATTTCCACCTGGTGTTCGACTACGGCGAACGGACCCGAGATCTGGAAAAGAAACCGCTCTACGGCCCTCCGTTCGATACTCCCGGCGAGGGTTATGGTGAGTGGCAGTTGCGCGACGATCCCTTCCATAGCTACACCTATGGTTTCGAACTGGGCACCCGACGCCTGTGCCATCAGGTTTTGATGTTTCACCATTTCCCAGCAAAACCGGATCAAAAGCCGGCGCTGATTCGACGATTGCTGCTGCAGTACCAAACGACTCCCTTGGCGTACACCCAACTGGTGGCGGCGCACTATCAGGCGTACGACGCCAGCGGCGCCGTGGAAAATATGCCACCGGTGGAATTCGACTATTCAGGCTTCGAACTCAATCAGCAGTCGAGCCCGTTCTTCCCCTTCGAAAACATGCCCGGCATCGAGGACGGCGCGCACCACCAATGCGTCGATCTGTTCGGTGAAGGCGTGCCGGGGTTTATCTGTCGTTACGACCAGAGCTGGTATTACCGCGAACCCTTGCGCGCGCTGACGGGGGCGGATGACATCCACTACGGCCCATGGACAGAACTGTCCCGAATTCCCGTGGCCAATCGCAATCAACCGAGCTATCAGGCGTTGACCGATCTGACCGGCGACGGTCGGCTCGACTGGATCCTCGCCTCACCCGGCATGAGCGGTTTCCATACGCTCAACCCCGATCGCAGCTGGTCAGGGTTCATTCCCTTTACAGCGTTCCCGGTGGAGTTCTTCCACACGCTTTCACAGTCTGGCGACTTGATGGGCGACGGGCTCAGCTCGATGGCGCTGATCGGTCCCCGGAGCGTGCGCCTGTACGCCAATCGGCGTGAGGAAGGTTTCGCGCCGGGCCAGGACGTCGAGCACAAACCGGAGACCGATCGCCTGCCGCTGTTCAGCAATTCACGCAGCGAACTGGTGATGCTGGGTAACTTGCTGGGCAGTGACATGACCGAGCTGTGCCGCATCCGGCACGACGAAATCAGATGCTGGCCGAACCTCGGTCACGGTCTGTTCGGCAAAGGTTTTGTCATGAGTGCCCTGCCCTTCGATTACGCGACATTCGACGCGGCGCGGGTGCGGATTGCCGACCTCGACGGCTCCGGCGCACCGGCACTGATTTATCTGAAGTCCGACTGTTTCGAGATCTATTTGAATCACGGTGGCAATGGTCTGGAGCAGATCCCCGTCACGGTCCGTTGGCCCGACGGCATCCGTTACGACAACCTGTGCCAGGTCACCCTCGCCGACCTGCAAGGCCTGGGTTGCGCGAGCCTGATTTTGACCGTGCCGCACATGAAACCACGGCACTGGCGCTACGATTTCGTCAGCACCAAGCCTTACATGCTGGTCGCCAGTAACAACAACATGGGTTGCAGTACCCAGGTGGTGTATCGCAGTTCGGCGCAGGAATGGCTGGATGAAAAGCATCGGATACTCAAGCTCAAACGTTTCCCGATTTCCTACTTGCCGTTCCCGGTGCCCGTGGTCAAGCAACAAAGCCAGCTCGATGAAATCACCGGCAATCGCCTGAACCAGTTTTTCCAGTATTTGCACGGTTACTACGATGGCCGGAACCGCGAGTTTCGCGGCTTTGGCCTGCTACGCCAGACCGACAGCGAAACAAGCGCCCGTGAAGACGACATCGGCTTTACCGCCCCGGCGCTGGTCTGCACCTGGTTTCACACCGGACGGAAGATCGACCTGCCACGCGATGGCTACTTCAACCGTGACTCCGAAGCGTGTGATTTGAAACCCACGCTGTTCTGCCAGTATCACCGCAACGACGCTTTCGATGACCCGATCCCGCCGCCCGATGAAGCCACCGCCCACGAAATCGCCCGCGCCCTTGCAGGTTCAGTGTTGCGCGTGGAGACCTACGCTGGCGACGATGACCTGTCCACGGCGGTGCCGTTCGCGGTGGAGGAAAGTCGTTACAAGGTCCGCGAACTGCGCAAAAAAGGAGACCATGACGCTTACCCGATTATGCTGCCCTTGCAACTGGAGAAGATCAGCTACCAGTACGAGCGCTTCATGAACGACCCTCTGTGCCGACATGAACTCACCTTGGGCCATGACGAGTTCGGTCTGCCTGTGCATGCCATCACGGTCAGTTATGCACGGCGTAGAACCGCCAGCGATGAACCGCCCTTTGACGATGTCGATGAACAGAAATGGTGGCTTGATGCCCACGATCCGGCACAGCAGTCTTATTACCTGAGCGAAACCCGCGCCGAGTTCGTTCACTTGAAGGAGGACCTGCAAGGCTGGCGACTGGGTCTGCCCTATCTGCAACGGGGCAACGCAATGGTCTTGCCCAAGGGAACGGCACCCGCAGGACTTACCCCGGCAGATATCTCCCATGAAAGGTTTATCGAGCTGTACGCCTCGCCCGAATGGGCCGCTCAGCGGCTACTGACCACGCAGTCGGTACATCGCTACCTCAAGACTGACGATCGAACCGTACTTGCCGATGGCAAAGCCGATTTCGAAGCTCTGAGGGCACCGTTGGAACTCGCCCAACTGGACAAGACAGCACTGCAAGCCTACGACACAGTGCCGTCGCTCGTTATTCGGGACGAACTGGAAAATATCGGCTATTCGGCCATGCCTCTGGTGCTGGGGATAGACGAGGAGGCAGACAAGGAAGAGGACAAGGAGAGAAATCTATGGTCGTCCCGGTATGGTTTTGCCAAGTACGGCGAGTTCGATAGTTTTTACAAAGTGATGGCGTACAACGAAACGCCCAGTTACGGCATCACGACAGCCCGCTACGACGCCTACTGTCTGCTGCCGAAAAGCATCACGCAGCCGGACGGGTGCGAAGCCCGTTTCGAATATGACTATCACGCGCTGCAACTCATGCGCAGCATCGATGCCAATGACAATGTCGAGGAAGCCCTTTACGAGCCGTCCGGACAACCCCTTGCCATCAGTTTTTATGGAACTGAAGACGACAAAGAAGTTGGTTTTCGCCCCCTCGATGAACACGTACGTCCCGTGGACCATCGTCCGGACCCTGCCATCGAAGATCCGAAAGGCGCCCTGAAAAAAGCGGCCAGCGTATTGCGCAAGGACCTGTTCAGCTGGATGGGCGAACTTCCCCATTCCGTCAGGCAGACACCTGACTGGCTGACCACCTGGGTCGCACAAGGCTACGTGCTGCCAAGTCTGCACATTTGCGCCAGCGCCCGCCGTCGCCTGTCCCGGCTCAAGTCCCTGACCGGGCCTGAACAAGCGCTGCTCGACCTGATCCACACGGTTCCTCGCGAACCGGTGCACAGCGTCGTTCTCACCGCTGACCGCTATTGGGATGATGAGCTGCAACAAATCCAGATCGTCAAAGCTTTCGTGGATGGTTTCGGCCGGCCACTGCAGACCAAACAGTTGGTCGAGCCGGGACAGGCTTTTGTGGTGGAAAACGGTGAGCTGGTGATTGAAGACGGCAAGCCAAAAATTGCGCACGCCGATCCGCGCTGGCGCGTCAGCGAACGTGTGGAATACAACAACAAGGGGTTGGCCGTTCGGGCGTTTCGCCCTTACTTCGCCAATGGGCACCGCTATATCAATGACCACTCTTTTCGTGAGTTCGGCCATCACGATCAGAACTTTTACGACGTGCTGGGTCGCCTGAACAAAGTCATCAACGCCAAAGGAGATGTCGCGCTCGAGATCATCCATCCCTGGTACTCCACCAGCCTGGACTTTAATGACACCTACGTTGCGCCGCCTGAAAGTGAGCTGAAGGCAGGCAAGCCATGACAACCACCGTCCATTGGCGGACCCCGAATGTGACGGCCATTGATAGCCGGGGCTTACCGATTCGCCAGATCGCCTACTTGCGCAAGGTCATCGGCGAGCCACTGGAAACCCTGATTACCCGACAACGGCATGACGCCGCCGGACGACTGCTCGAGCAATGGGACCCGCGCCTGTTCGGTATCGTGCCCAACCTGAGCACGACCTACCGACTTTCCGGCGAGCCGCTGAAGGTCTCCTCTGTAGATGCCGGCTGGCGCTTGAGCCTGGCCGGGCTGGCCGGGGAAGAGCTTCAGCGTTGGGATCAACGTGGCAGTCATTGGCGCACCACCTACGACCCTCAGTTGCGCCCGCTCGCCATCGAGGAAAACGGCCAGCCGAACGTCGAAACCGTTACCTACGCTGACGCCTCTGCCGATCCCGCCCGTAACCTGCGCGGCCAATTGACCGAGCAGGTCGACCGCTCCGGCACCTTGAGCTTCGACAGCTACGGTTTGCTCGGACAACCCCTGCGCGACACCCGAATGGTCGAGGGCAAGCCTTACCGCAGCAGCCGAATTTATAGCCCGCTCGGCACCGTGCTGAGCCAGACCGATGCCGGTGATCACCAGCAACAGTTGCGTTACGACCTTGCCGGTCAGCTCAAGCAGGTTGAGCTGCGGATAAAAGGCAACCCGAACATGCAGACGGTTCTCAAAGACGCGCAGTACAACGCCGCCAGCCAGATCATCGAACAACGCGCCGGCAATGACGTGCTCAGCACCTGGACCTATGACCCGGCCGATGGACGCCTGTCCACGCAACGTGCGCAAAAAAACGCCGAACAGGCGCTGCAAAACCTGGAGTATTTTTACGACCGCATCGGCAACATCATTCGCATCGAAGACCACACCTTCAAACCCATTTACTTCGCTAACCAACTGATCGACGGCCACCGCGACTTCACCTATGACTCGCTGTACCGGCTGACCAGTGCCACCGGTTACGACGATGCCCCGCCGTCGGACATTCCGGGCCGGCCCCAGCCCGGCGACCCGAACAATCGACTCAATTACACGCAACACTACAAGTACGACCCCGGCGGCAACCTGATCGAACTGCGTCACGTGCGTGCGGGTGCTTCGCAGACTCGCGAGATGTTCATCGACCCTGCCAGCAATCGTGGCGTGCGTTGGACAGAGGGAGATCCTGCTCCGGTTTTTTCCGAGTTGTTCGACCTTCACGGCAACCTCAAGGACTTGCAACCGGGCAAAGCCTTGCAGTGGAACAGCCTGGACCAGTTGGAAGCGGTCACGCTGGTCCAACGCGACAATGGCCCCGATGACCAGGAGTTTTACCGCTACAGCCAAGGCGTGCGTGTGTACAAACGCCATGAAACCCACACGTCATCGCTCAGCCACTTCCAGGACGTGATCTACCTGCCGGGGCTGGAAATCCGCACCCGCGACAGCGGCGAAAAATTGCATGTGATCACCCTACCCCGCGGACGCGGCAGCGTGCGTTGCCTGCACTGGGTCAGCGGCAAACCCGCCAACATCGCCGCCGATCAATTGCGCTACAGCCTCGATGACCACTTGGGGTCCTGCGCGCTGGAACTCGATCATGATGCGCAAGTGATCAGCCAGGAAGGTTATTACCCGTTCGGCGCCACGGCCTGGTTCGCGCGCGGCAGTGAGGTGGGCGTCGACTACAAAACCATCCGCTATTCGGGCAAGGAAATGGATGACAGCGGGCTGTATTACTACGGTGCGCGCTATTACGCGCCGTGGTTGCAGCGCTGGGTCAGTGCCGACCCGGCGGGGGATGTGGACGGGCTGAATTTGTATGGGTTTGTCGGGAACAATCCCCTGAATTACTTCGATGACAGTGGTGAAAGCAAAAAACCCAGCGAGTTGAAGAGTGAAATCATCAGTGGCTTCAAATTTCTATCCAGTGTTCACCATGAAATGAACACCCTGGACAAGCAGCTCGGTAATCTTTCCCATCCGGCTGCATTCCGATTGAACATTCTGAAGAATTTTATCTATCAAGTCGGCAGTATTCCTGTCGGCTGGTTCACGTCATTCAATGCTGCCGGCGAAGCATCTGGTGCGTTTCCCAACTTCAGCAACGCCAATCCGCATATGTCTGGCGCCCTGTCCGGAATGTTGTTAGGCAACCAGGTCGCCGATGCAAGCACCGGGTTGTATGCAACCCTGATGAGCCCCTTGAATCTCAATACGCCGGTGGTACCGGATTCTTCTGCTTTCAGCGCTGACGCCCTCAAAGAAAAAGCCGGTTTAACACAGACGAGCACCCCGTTTTTTCATGAACCGACAGGCGATGAACTGATGGAAAACTCTATCGCGTTGGTGTCCAGAACGGCCGGTGCTTATATACCGGGGGTGGGAGAAGCCATTGCAATGGCAAAAGTGGCCGAGGATGGAAGCAGGGCCGAAGAAGGCCTGTTCACACAGGAACTTAATGAGATCGAGTCGACGCTGGAGCAGTTAAGCGAAGCGACCCTCACCGTTGCCGCCATGATCAATGCGAACTTTGCAGAGCTGGGTATTAGAGAATTCTATGACGAAAGCCATCACGGTCTGGACTTCCTGATTGACCTTGGACTCGGACGAGTGGGCACCGAAAACTCAAGAATGGTCAGGCAGGCGAAGCTACAACCCTTTAAGGAACGAGCACTGAGTGACATTAACAATACGAAAGTCACGTTAAAAAGATACGGCAATCACCTCACACAAAAAGCAGCGAAAAAAGCGGCCGGAGGTTGATCGATGACTATTAGCGAGTCTGTGCATCGACGCACGCCTGACATCACCACCCATGACGGCAGAGGTTTACCGATTCGCCAGATCAAGTACTTGCGCAAGGTCGCTGCCGGCCCCGTGGAAACACTGATCACCCGCCAGCACTACGACGCCGCCGGGAGATTGCTTGAGCAATCGGACCCGCGACTGTTCGGTGTCGTCCCCAACCTGATCACGGTATACCGCTTATCCGGCGAGCGGTTGAAGGTAGATTCTGTCGACGCCGGCTGGCGCTTGAGCCTGGCCGGACTGGCCGGGGAAACGCTTCAGCGCTGGGACCAACGTGGCAGTCATTGGCGCACCACCTACGACGCTCTGTTGCGCCCGCTCAGCATCGAGGAAAACGGCGAGCCCAACGTCGAAACCTTTACCTATGCCGATGCCTCCGCCGATCCTGCTTTCAACCTGCGCGGTCAGCTGAGCCAGCAGCTCGACCGCTCTGGCACCTTGAGTCTCGACAGCTATGGCCTGCTGGGGCAGCCCCTGCGCGAAACCCGAACCCTGGCCGAGGGTCAGCCCTACCGCAGCAGCCGAATGTACAGCCCGCTTGGCACGGTGTTGAGCCAGACCGATGCCGGTGATCACCAGCAACAGTTGCGTTACGACCTTGCCGGTCAGCTCAAGCAGGTTGAGCTGCGGATAAAAGGCAACCCGAACGTGCAGACGGTTCTCAAAGACGCACAGTACAACGCCGCTGGCCAGATCACCGAACAACGGGCCGGCAATGACGTGCTCAGCACCTGGACCTACGACCCGGCCGATGGGCGCCTGTCCATGCAGCGAGCGCAAAAAAACGCCGAGCCAGCGCTGCAAGATTTCGAATATTTCTACGACCGCGTTGGCAACATCATCCGCCTCGAAGACCACGCCTTCCAACCGACTTTTTTCGCCAACCAGCTGATGGACGGCCATCGCGACTTTACCTATGACTCGCTGTACCGACTGATCAGCGCCAGCGGTTACGACGATGCGCCGCCGTCGGATGTTCCGGGGCGGCCCCTGCCCGGGGATCCGAACAATCGGCTCAACTACACGCAACACTATGAACACGATCACGGCGGCAACCTGATCGAACTGCGTCACGTGCGTGCGGGCGCTTCGCAGACTCGCCAGATGTTCATCGACCCCGGCAGCAACCGCGGCGTGCGCTGGAAAGAAGGAGATCCTGCTCCGGTTTTTTCCGATTTGTTCGACCTCCACGGCAATCTCCAGGACTTGCAGCCGGGCAAAGCCTTGCAGTGGACCGGTCTGGATCAGCTGGATTCGGTCACGCTGGTCCAACGCGACAATGGACCCGATGACCAGGAGTTTTACCGCTACAGCCAAGGCGTGCGTGTGTACAAACGCCATGAAACCCACACGTCCTCGCTCAGCCACTTCCAGGAGGTGATCTACCTGCCGGGGCTGGAAATCCGCACCCGCGACAGCGGCGAAGAATTGCACGTGATCACCCTACCCGGCGGGCACGGCAGCGTGCGTTGCCTGCACTGGCTCACTGGCAAACCCGCAAAAATCGCCGCCGATCAATTGCGCTACAGCCTCGACGATCATTTGGGTTCCTGCACGCTGGAGCTCGATCAACAGGCGCAGGTGATCAGCGAGGAAGGTTATTACCCGTTCGGCGCCACTGCGTGGTTCGCACGAGGTATCGAGGTGGACGTCGACTACAAAACCGTCCGCTATTCGGGCAAGGAAATGGATGACAGCGGGCTGTATTACTACGGCGCGCGCTATTACGCGCCGTGGTTGCAGCGCTGGGTCAGTGCCGACCCCGCGGGGGATGTGGATGGGCTGAATCTGTATGGGTTTGTGGGGAACAATCCAATCTGTTACGTCGACATCAATGGCGAAGTCAAATGGCCGAGTATGGCTGACTTCAACGCGGGGGTAGACCGGATGATTGTCTCGGAAAACGCCAGCTACGCCAAAAACGGCCAAGAGTTAGCGACACGCCGTTTAAAACACCAAATGAACAAGCAAGTGACTCGTCATATAGAAATACTCGGGATTACCAAACGCCGAACGCGAGATGCCGGCCAGCAGCTCAGCACGATGGGCTCAGGTTCAGACATCGCGCTTGCGGCGACGCGCAGAGCGATGGTGCTGGTGGCAGGTAAAGCCATCAGTTATGGCGTGGGGCTTGCCGTCGGCATCGGGGCCCAGGCCTTGGGCATAGTGGCCCCTGGTGTCGGTAACCTGGTGGGTGCAGGGTTAGGGTTCGGTGCCAAAATTGCAGTCAGCGGCCTCGTGGACTACGTTGCTGAAAGAACAGGCTTGAGCGCGTCAGTAAACTTGAAAACCACAAGACTGACGCCGAAAAAAATAATACAGAAAGCTGAATATAAGCAGATGAATCCGGGTGAATATTTAAAAGCAAAATATCAGAACATGAACTTCGGCTCTCAGAAGTCGGGGTTGAAACTTACAAAAGAAGCCACTGCTCTTGCCTCCAGTGAAATATTGAAGGCAACGCTGACAGGACTTCCTTCGGAAGCAGTGAGCGCAATCAGCAGTGGCGTAGGCGTCATACTGGGGTTACCCGAAATATTTAATGAAGCAATTGGGGCCAGCAACGAGAAATCAAGCGAAAAAATGGATGAGTTCGAAAAAGGTATTCTCGGGCTCGCAGACGCTATTGAGTCGAGCATGGATAGCATTCACGAGTATGCCGACGCCCTTTCCGTCACCAGTATCAATGGGATCGATATTCGAAGTCTGGATAAGGAAACGGGTAAAATCACCGGCACGCTGTACAGTTTCGTGAAGACTATTCGAGTTCACAGAAACAGCGGTAAAGTCGCTGCATAAACGTATGAGCTTTACACTGGCAACTCTGTCCAAACGCGGCGACATGTTATGGTGCGCGCCCGTATTGCTGACTGTTTACTACGCCATGCTTGCGACCTCCCGGACGTTACGTCTGATGCTGTACACCTTGCTGATCGTTGCCGGCGCAGCGCTGGCGGCCGGTTTGGCCATGCGCCATACCGAGCGCCAGGCCCTGGTCGAAGACGCCGCCCGCGCCAATCAGCAATTGGCGCTCTACGCCAATTCCCTGCATACCCTGATTGATCGCTACCGCGCCCTGCCCGCCGTATTGGCGCTGGACCCGGAACTGCGCACCGCGCTAAGCGGTGAAGTGAGCCCCGAACAGCAGCTTGCGTTGAACCGCAAACTGGAAAAAATCAACGGCGCAGCCCACTCATCGACCCTGGAACTGCTCGACCACACCGGCCTCGCCGTGGCCGCCAGCAATTGGCGTTTGCCCAGTAGTTACGTCGGCCACAACTACGGTTTTCGCCCCTATTTCAGCCAGACGCGCACCCAAGGCACCGGGCGTTTTTACGCGGTGGGCGTGACCAGCGGCATTCCCGGTTACTTCCTGTCCAGCGCGGTCACCGGTGACGACGGCCAGTTCCTCGGCGCCATGGTGGTGAAACTCGAATTCCCGGAACTGGAGCGCGAGTGGCGCCAGGGCAGCGACACGCTGCTGGTCAGCGATGCACGCGGGATTATCTTCATCGCCAACCAGCCGGGCTGGCGCTATCGCCTGTTGAAACCGCTGAGTGACAGCGATCACGCCGAACTCAAGGTCACCCGTCAATACGATAAACAACCGCTGACACCGCTCGAGTATCAATCGGTGCGGCGCTTCGACGACAACAGTGACCTGACGCGGGTCGTGGGTCCTGACGGGACGGCGAGTTACCTGTGGGAATCGCTGCCACTGAGCACTGAAGGCTGGACGTTGCACCTGCTGCGCCGCCCGCAAATCGCGTTCGAAGACAGCCGCAACGCCGGGCTCGCCGCCGCCGGGTTGTGGCTGGCGGTGGTGTTTCTGTTGCTGTTCCTCAATCAGCGCTGGCGTCTGGCCAAGCTGCGCCAGCGCAGTCGCGAAGAGCTCGAACAACTGGTGGAAGAACGCACCCGCGACCTGCGCACCGCTCAGGACGGTCTGGTGCAATCGGCCAAACTCGCCGCTCTCGGCCAGATGTCTGCCGCGCTGGCCCATGAAATCAATCAGCCATTGACCGCCCAGCGCATGCAGCTTGCTACTCTGAGGCTGCTGCTCGATCACGGCAGGGTTGACGACGCTTACAAGGCGCTCAAACCGGTGGATGACATGCTGACGCGCATGGCCGCCCTCACCGGCCACCTGAAAACCTTCGCCCGTAAAAGCCCCAGCGGTTTACGCGAACGCCTGGACCTGGCGGCGGTGGTCGACCAATCGTTGCTTCTGCTCGACACACGGTTGCGCGATGAACAGGTCAGCACGGTGCTGCACCTGACGCGCCCGGCCTGGGTGCGTGGCGATGCGATTCGTCTGGAACAGGTGCTTATCAATTTGCTGCGCAATGCCCTGGACGCCATGCAGGACAAGCCCTGCAAACGCCTGGAAATCCGTCTCGAAGCCGACGAACAACTCTGGCGCCTGACCGTTACTGACAACGGTGGCGGCATTGCCGAAGAGCACTTGGCCAACGTGTTTGATCCGTTCTTCACCACCAAACCGGTGGGTGATGGCCTGGGCCTCGGGCTGGCCGTATCCTTTGCCATCGTTCATGAATCGGGTGGACGCCTGAGCGCCGACAATCATGCAAACGGCGCGGTGTTTACCGTGACCTTGCCCATCGACCTGGAGGCACCTGGCTCATGCTGAACTCAGTGATGGTGGTCGACGACGAAAGCAGTATTCGCAGTGCCGTCGAACAATGGCTGAGCCTGTCGGGGTTCGAGGTGCAGTTGTTCAGCCGCGCCGATGAGTGCCTGGCGCAGCTGCCGAAGCATTTCCCCGGGGTGATCCTCAGCGACGTGCGCATGCCGGGCATGACCGGCCTGGAACTGCTGGCCGAAGTTCAGCGGCGCGATGCCGACTTGCCGGTGATTCTGCTGACCGGTCACGGCGATGTGCCGATGGCGGTCGAAGCGATGCGCGATGGCGCCTACGACTTCCTTGAAAAACCCTTCAGCCCCGAAACCCTGCTCGGCAGCCTGCGCCGTGCGCTGGACAAGCGGCGGCTGGTGCTGGAAAACCGCGCCCTGCATGAGCAGGCGGACAACCGCGCCAAACTCGATGCGACGTTGCTGGGCGTGTCCCGTGGTTTGCAGACGCTGCGTCGGCAAGTGCTGGACCTGGCGACGCTGCCGGTCAATGTGTTGATACGTGGTGAAACCGGCAGCGGCAAGGAGTTGGTTGCCCGTTGCCTGCACGACTTCGGCCCGCGGGCCGACAAACCGTTTGTGGCATTGAACTGTGCGGCGATCCCCGAGCAGTTGTTCGAGGCCGAGCTGTTCGGCCACGAGAGCGGCGCGTTCACCGGCGCCTCGGGCAAACGCATCGGCAAGCTCGAATACGCCGATGGCGGCACGCTGTTTCTCGATGAAATCGAAAGCATGCCGCTGGCTCAGCAGGTGAAATTGCTGCGGGTGTTGCAGGAGCAGAAGCTGGAGCGGTTGGGCTCCAATCAGAGCATCCGCGTGGATTTGCGAATCATCGCCGCGACCAAACCCGACTTGCTCGACGAAGCCCGGGCCGGACGTTTTCGCGAGGACCTGGCCTATCGGTTGAACGTGGCCGAGTTGCGGCTGCCACCGTTGCGCGAGCGGCGTGAAGACATTCCGTTGTTGTTCGAGACGTTTGCGCACAATGCCGCCGAGCGTTTGGGGCGTACGTTTCCACCGCTGAGCGGCCCGCAGTTGAGCCACCTGCTGAGCCACGACTGGCCGGGAAATGTGCGCGAATTGGCGAACGTCGCCGAGCGGCAAGTGTTGGGACTGGGTGAGCCGGAACCGGTGGGGATTGATCCTGGGCAATCGCTGGCGGCGCAGCAGGAAGCGTTTGAAGCGCATTGTCTGCGCGCGGCGTTGACCCGGCATAAGGGTGATGTGAAAGCAGTATTGGAAGAGCTGCAGCTGCCGCGCCGGACCTTCAATGAAAAAATGCAGCGACATGGGTTGAGTCGGGAGATGTTTTTGGGGGAGTGAGTTTTCACGCGGGATTTTCAGTGATGCTGAAATCCATCCCCTCACCCCAACCCTCTCCCCAACGGGGAGAGGGGGAAAGGGAGCAGATTTGTGTTGTTTTCAAAGCTGCGTTCGGCTCGGTCTTTCAGGTCGATGTAGCTCCAAGAACACCTCGGTCAGTCCCCTCGCCCCTTTGGGGAGAGGGTTAGGGTGAGGGGTGTTTCTCCCTGAACAAGCGGATTTCCGCTCACGCCCCCATCACTCATAAGCAAACATCCGCTCATAAAACCCCGTCACCCCCTCTAAACCGGCCCTCCTCCCGTTGGCACACCTCCTGCTATAGCCCAAGCAGGCTGCGTTTCAACGCGCTCCACAAAAACAATTAAATGAAGGATCCGTCATGGATAACTCACAAACCCTGCCTCTTGGGTCGGCAGCTTCGCCTGCCAAAGAAAGAACCACTGCCAGTCGCATCAAATCGATCTTCAGCGGCTCTGTCGGCAACATGGTCGAGTGGTACGACTGGTACGTCTACGCCGCCTTCTCCCTGTACTTTGCCAAAGCCTTTTTCCCCAAAGGCGACACCACCGCACAACTGCTGAACACCGCCGCGATCTTCGCCGTGGGCTTCCTGATGCGCCCGATCGGTGGCTGGTTGATGGGCCTCTACGCCGACAAGGCCGGTCGCAAGAAAGCGCTGATGGCTTCGGTGTACCTGATGTGTTTCGGCTCGCTGCTGATCGCCCTGAGCCCGGGTTATGAAACCATTGGCATCGGCGCACCGATCCTGCTGATTTTCGCCCGTTTGCTGCAAGGTCTGTCGGTCGGTGGCGAGTACGGGACCTCGGCGACGTACCTCAGCGAGATGGCGACCAAGGAACGTCGCGGCTTTTACTCCAGCTTCCAGTACGTGACCCTGATCTCCGGCCAGCTCATCGCCCTGGCGGTGTTGATCGTGCTGCAACAGACCCTGACCACTGAAGAGCTGTACGCCTGGGGCTGGCGCATTCCGTTCGCCATCGGCGCGCTGTGTGCCGTGGTCGCGCTCTACCTGCGTCGTGGCATGGAAGAAACCGAGTCTTTCACCAAGAAAGAGAAGGCCAAGGAAAGCGCGATGCGCACCTTGATGCGCCATCCGAAGGAACTGATGACCGTGGTCGGCCTGACCATGGGCGGTACGCTGGCGTTCTACACCTACACCACGTACATGCAGAAATACCTGGTGAACACCGTCGGCATGAGCATCTCCGACTCCACCACTATTTCGGCCGCCACGCTGTTCCTGTTCATGTGCCTGCAACCGATCATTGGCGGGCTCTCGGATAAAGTCGGTCGCCGGCCAATCCTGATTGCCTTCGGTGTTCTCGGAACGCTGTTCACCGTGCCGATCCTGACCACCCTGCACACCATCCAGACGTGGTGGGGCGCGTTCTTCCTGATCATGGCGGCGTTGATCATCGTCAGCGGCTACACCTCGATCAACGCGGTGGTCAAAGCCGAATTGTTCCCGACCGAAATCCGCGCCCTGGGCGTTGGCCTGCCGTACGCGCTGACCGTGTCGATCTTCGGCGGCACCGCTGAATACATCGCACTGTGGTTCAAGAGCATCGGCATGGAAACTGGTTACTACTGGTATGTCACCGCGTGTATTGCCGTGTCGTTGCTGGTGTACATCACCATGAAAGACACCCGCAAGCATTCGCGGATCGAGACGGACTGACAGTCACATTGATGGTGGCTGTATTGTCCCCATCGCGAGCAGGCTCGCGATGGGGACAACTCGGTAACAAGACAACTGCGCCGCACCTCCTGCACCTACAAAGCCCCCCGCTAATACCCTTGGTACATCCCTCCAGCGAGATAACGATCGGTTAATGCTCCAGCCGCATTCTGCAGCCGACTGCATCCACATCAACGTGACGCACGTATATCAGTTGCAGGCCCTGAATCAGCGCCTGAACGTATTCATTGCGAACGAACCTGGAGTACACATCATGAAAATCCAACTGATCCTCGCCCTGACCCTTTCCGTATTGGCTGCCAACACCTTTGCCGCTGATGGTTACGACAAAACCGGCTCGGCCTCCTTCGCGTCCGAAGCCAGCGCCTCCGTCGAACGAGCTCATTCTGATACCTATGCCGCTGACGGTTTCGATAAAACCGGTACCGCAGAATCCATCGGCTAATAGTTGGAGGAAGGTTCACAGCCCGGCTTCGGCCGGGCTTACTCGTTTCTGGAAGAACACAAATCCAGAATCGACACAGAACCCTGTGGGAGCGGGCTTGCTCGCGAAAGCGGTTTAACAGGCAACTTATTTGTTGGATGTGACGCCGTCTTCGCGAGCAAGCCCACATTGGAATCTCATTGCTGGAAATAATCGGCTCGCCCTTGCACCATGACCGCCTCCCGAGCCCCCCAGGAATTTACGCCATGGCTGACGACATCCATTTCTACGAACCCGCCAACGGCCACGGCCTGCCGCATGACCCGTTCAATGCCATCGTCGGCCCGCGCCCCATTGGCTGGATTTCCTCTCAGGATGCCGATGGCCGCCTGAACCTGGCGCCTTACAGTTTCTTCAACGCGTTCAACTACATTCCGCCGATCATTGGGTTTTCCAGTGTCGGGCGCAAAGACAGCCTGAATAACATCGAGCGAACCGGCGAGTTCGCCTGGAACCTGGCGACCCGTCCGCTGGCCGAGCAGATGAACCGGTGCTCTGCCATGGTCCCGCCTGAGGTCAACGAGTTCGAGCTGTCCGGGCTAACCCCGGCAGCGTCGAAAATCATTCAGGTGCCGCGCGTCGCCGAAAGTCCGGTGTCCTTCGAGTGCAAGGTCACGCAGATCATTCAGTTGCAGCGGGCGGACGGCGAAGTGGTGCCGAGCTGGCTGATACTCGGCGAAGTGGTCGCCGTGCATATCGCCAAGTGGCTGTTGAAGGATGGGGTGTACGACACCGCCGCGGCAGAACCGATCCTGCGCGGCGGCGGGCCAGCGGATTATTTCCAGCTGGGGCCTGAGGCGTTGTTCAAGATGTATCGCCCGGGGGCGGTCAAGTAATTACCAGATCAGGTCGCCGTCTTCGCTGACGCCTTTGAGGTGTGTCAACTGCAGCGCGGCGGCTTCATCGGCCTCATGGGCAGTTTTGAAGGTCTGTTCTTCGAGCAGCTTGTGAAAGCGCGGTGCACCCGAACCACCGATGGCCTTGGTGGCGATTGCGGCGTGATAGCCGCCTTCACGGGGTACTACGGCAGATACGGCTTCGAAGGTTTCAAAGGCTTTGCGTGCCATGTCGCGGATCCTGGCTGATTGAGAGTTGAGCCATTAAACCCTCAACCCGCCATTTTGTGTACCCACGACTGGGACTGCCCCAGCGCCTGGGCAGCCGACACGTCCTTGAAGGTATGAAAATCCAGGCTGTTGACCACCAGGTCTTGCACCAACTCGGCAAAAATCTGCATGGCCGGGGTGCTGAAATAAGCGGTCATGGCCTGCTGGTTCATCCAGAAACCGGACACCAGCCACAACTCGGGATCGCATTGCGAATGCTGCAGCGCAAAGCTCAAGCAACCCGGTGCGCTACGAGACGGTTCGATCAAAGCGCTGAGGCGCGCACCGAGTTCCGCCGAACGCCCGGCGCGGGCGCGGACAAAGGCCATATGACTGACGGGGATCTGCGTAGACATGGTTAACCCTCCCAGGTACTCGAGTGGCAGCCGTGGGACGGGCTGCGACAGGATCAAAGGTTAAGCGCGCAAGTAGAAGCGCGGCTAGTCGATTCCTGCCGGCTTGTTGCACAATCCTGCGCGGCTTCTCGAAAAACCTATAACAACCTGTTAAAGCTTTCGTGCCAATGAAACAGGGCTTTCAAGCAAGTTTTCCTTGGGTTGCCATGACATAGAGGTGCCGTTAATTCACTCCGTGCAGAATCAGGCAAGGTTGAGGCAGGATGTGTCTACCGCCTCGTCTTGCACAAACTTAAGCTCACCTCATTATTGACGCCCCACCGAGGATGCCTTGCATGTCGTCGCTCGATCACTTTGAAGCCCCGCTGGACGCCGACATGGAGAAACAGCGCGCGGAACTGGCCGCTATCATTCGCCATAACACGGCGGAGGATGGCACTTATGCGACTGCCGTCGGCTCGCTCTTCATGTCTCGCCATAGCAAGTCCCATGAGTTTGCCCCGGTACTGGCGCAACCCGCGCTGTGCATCATGGCGCAGGGCCGTAAAGAGGTCAGGCTGGCCGATGAATACTTCAACTACGATCCGCTGAATTACCTGGTGGTCTCCGTCTCGATGCCATTGAGCGGACGCGTGGTGAACGTCACGTCTGAAGAACCGATCCTCGCGGTGCGGCTGGACATTGATCCGGCAGAAATCACTGCGCTGATTGCCGACGCTGGCCCTCTCGGTGTGCCCACCCGGCCGACGGGACGCGGCTTGTATGTTGAACGGATCGACACCGCGATGCTTGACGCGGTGTTGCGTCTGGCACGTTTGCTGGATGCGCCGAAAGACATCGCCATGCTCGCACCGCTGATTCGCCGGGAGATTCTTTATCGGTTGTTGCGCAGCCAGCAGGGGCATCGGCTGTACGAAATCGCTATCGCCAACAGCCAGAGCCATCGCATCAGCCAGGCGATCAAATGGCTCAACGGCAACTATGAACAGCCGTTGCGCATCGATGATCTGGCGAAGGAAGTGAACCTGAGCGTGTCGACGTTGCATCACCGGTTCAAGGCGATGACGGCGATGAGTCCGTTGCAGTATCAGAAACAACTGCGCCTGCAAGAAGCGCGGCGGTTGATGCTGGCGGAAGGGCTGGAAGCTTCGGCAGCGGGGTATCGAGTGGGGTATGAAAGCCCTTCGCAATTCAGCCGAGAGTACAGCCGGTTGTTCGGGGCGCCGCCGTTGCGGGATTTGGCGCGGTTGCGGTTGACCGTCTGATCTGATTTTTGTGCTGGTTTTGCCGGCCTCATCGCGAGCAGGCTCGCTCCCACATTTGATCTGAGGTGTTCACAAATTCTGTGTTCACAGGAGATCCACTGTGGGAGCGAGCCTGCTCGCGATGGGGCCAGTCAGTCAGGCGCCGAGTACGCGGCACGCCTCAGCCGGAAGGGTCACCGACACCGGATTGCCAATGCTCAACCCAAACCCCTGACACGGCGTACTCAACGCTGTAAACGACACCCCGGAACACTCCACAGTCGTCTCAATCGTCGCGCCAATATCACGCACAAACGTCACCTTACCGAGCAACCGATTCCCCGCCGTCGCCTGTGGATGCGACAGTTGCAGGTCCTCAGGGCGAATCAGCATCTTCACTTTCTCACCCACCACGATGCTGCTGCAGATCGGCACTTCCAGCGCATCGCCACCCGGCAGCCCGATCTTGCCGTTGCCCAGTGCCGTGGCCGGGAAGATGTTGCCCGAGCCGATAAAGTCCGCGACAAATTCATTGGCCGGGTGACGATAAATCTCAATCGGCGTGCCCACCTGCTGCACGCGATGCTCACCCAATACCACGACGATATCCGCCATGGTCATGGCTTCACGCTGGTCGTGGGTCACCATGATGGTGGTGATGTTCAAGCGTTGTTGCAGCTGACGGATTTCCACTTGCATCGACTCGCGCAGCTTGGCGTCCAGCGCCGACAGCGGTTCGTCGAGCAGCAGAATTTTCGGGTGATTGGCAATCGCCCGGGCAATCGCCACGCGCTGACGTTGGCCACCAGAGAGTTTCGACACCGGACGGTCGATCATTTCCTGCAACTGAATCAGTTGCAACAACTCCACCACCCGCGCCTGCTGATCAGCCTTGCTGACCCCACGCAGTTTCAGCGGATAGGCGATGTTCTCCCCCACCGTCATGTGCGGAAACAGCGCCAGCGACTGAAACACCATGCCGAAGTTACGCAAATGCGCAGGCGTATGGCCGATGTCTTCACCGTCCAGGCGAATCTCTCCGCCGCTCAGGGTTTCAAGCCCAGCGATCATTCGCAGCAACGTGGTTTTGCCGCAGCCCGAAGGGCCAAGAAAACACACCAGTTTGCCCTCAGGCAAATGCAGGTTTACATCTTTTACCGCGCAGGCCGAGCCGTAATGTTTCTCGACGTTTTCCAGAATCAGACCAGTCATGTTGCACCTCAAGAATCAGAACGAAACGCCACCTTCACCGACTAACTTCTCCAACGCCCAGATCAGGACGAAGTCGATCAGCACGATCAGCACGGCAAACGAGAAAACGGTTGGGTCGAGCGATGACACGGTGCGGCTGTACATCCAGATCGGCACGGTCATGACGTCGATGGTGTAGAGGAAGTAGGTCACGGTGAATTCGTTGAACGAGACGATGAACGCCAGCAGCATCCCCGCCAGAATCCCCGACTTCATCAGCGGCACCACCACATCGATAATCGCCCGGGTCGGCGAAGCACCGAGCATCTGCGCGGCCTCTTCGACTTCGCTGCCGATGGAGAGCATCGCGGCGGTGCAGTTTTTCACCACGAACGGTAGCGCCAGGATCACGTGGGCAATCACCAGTCGCGACGTAGTGATTTGAAAGGGCAGGCTGTCAAACACCAGCAGCAACGCCAGCCCCAACACCACCATCGGAAACACCAGCGGCAGCGACATCAGTTGCAGCGCCACGGCTTTACCGCGGAACTCGCAACGGGTCAGGGCATAGGCTGCCGGCACCGCGACAATCGTCGCAAACACCATGGTCAGGCACGCCACCATCAAGCTGGTGGTCATGGCTTTGCCGAGGCTCAGCACATCGCTGGAATCCGGCGACACGAAGGTGTTCCAGGCAGCCTTGTACCATTGCAGGCTGTAGCTGCTCGGCGGGAAGTCGAGGTTCGACGCACCGCTGAACGACATCACAATCATGGTCAGGATCGGCAACACCGCCAGCAGCAGGATGAAGCCCGACAGGATGCCGGCAAACTTGCCGGTCTCGCCGGGCAGCAGCCCATAACGTTTCTTGATCACAGAGCTCATTGCGAAGCCTCCAGCATGCGCCGACGACGGCCAGTGATGTATTCGGACAAGGTCATGATCGCGAGCGTGGTGACAATCAACACCACACCGGCAGCAGACGCTGCGGGCCAGTTCATCAGCGGGGCGATCTGGTCATGGACCATCACGGCCAGCATCGGCACGCGTCGACCACCGAGCAGCAAAGGCACCACGAAGCTGCTGGCGTTGTAGGCGAATACCAACGTCGCGCCGGTGATGATCCCCGGCATGCTCATCGGCAGCACCACCTGACGGAACACCTGCAAACGGCTGGCACCCAGCGTTGCAGCGGCTTCTTCATAAGTACGGGCGACGCCGCGCATGGCGCTGGCAATCGGCAGCACGGCCAACGGGAACGCGGTTTGCACCAGGCCCATCAGTACGCCGTTCTGGTTGTAGAGCAACATGATCGGGCGCTTGATCAGGCCCAGGCCCATCAGTGCCTGGTTGAGCATCCCGCCAGGTCCCAGAATCACCAGCCAGCCGTAGCTTTGCAGCAGCAGGTTGACCAGCAATGGCAGCAGCACCGCGGCGAGGAAGATCCGTCGCACAAACGGTGAGGTCAGCCGCGACATGGTGTAAGCCACCGGAATCGCCAGCACGACCGCGATCACCGCGCTGATCAGCGCCAGACGCAGGGTCAGCAGCAAGGATTTGAGGTAATACGGTTCCAGCAATTGGGCGTAACTGGCCAGGCTGAACCCGGTCCATTCCGCGCCTTTGGTGCCCACGCTCATGCGCAGTACCAGCAGGCTGGCGGCGATCAATACGCCCAGAAACAGCATCGACGGCGAGAGGAAAATCCAGGCACGCGTCGTCGGCGAAACACCCCGATTGGTGCGCACTGAAGCGGCGGCGACCGGATGAGTCAGAGGTTGGTGTTCCATAGCAAGGGTCTCGTCAATGGAAAGCAGCTGAGCGAGCACAGGCCTCGAAATCACATTGGCCCTTGTGGGAGCGAGCCTGCTCGCGATAGCGATTTGTCAGTCGACATCAATGCTGAATGTCAGTCCGCAATCGCGAGCAGGCTCGCTCCCACAGGGGATCTATAGAGTTTTCAGGACCTGTGTTCGTCACTCGATCAGGAAGAAAAGATTTCCGTGTAACGACGAATCCATTGGTCATGCACGGAGGCCAGGAAGGCGTTGTCGTGCATGATCGCCTTCTCGGCAATCTGCTCAGGCGTGAGGATGTACGGGCTCTTGCGCGCTTCGGCGGAGATGATCGCCTTGGCGTTGACCGGACCGTTGTAGATGTCCTCAGCCATCTTGCCCTGCACCAGTGGGTCCAGAGAGTGGTTGATGAAGGCGTAGACCAGGTCGGTGTCGCCCGGACGATTCTTCGGCATCACCGAGAGCATCAGGTCGGTGTAGAAACCTTCCTTCATGCCGAAGGTGGCGCCCAGACCGTAAGCCGGATCGCGGATCTGTTTCGGGAAGAATGCCGGTGCGTACAAGCCACCCATGTCCAGCGAGCCGGTACGGAACAGTTCGGCGATCTGGTTCGGGTTTTCGCCCAGGGTCACTACGCGATCTTTCAGCTCGGCGAGCTTCTTGAAGCCCGGTTCGATGTTGTGTTCGTCACCACCGGCCAGTTTGGCGGCGATGATGATCAGGTCCATCGCTTCGGTCCAGTTCGGCGGCGGCAGGAAGATGTTCGGCGACAGCTCGGCGTCCCACAGGGCCGCGTAACTGTCCGGCGCTTCCTTGATGGTGCGGGTGCTGTAGACGAGGCTGTTGCACCACAGCAGGTAACCGATGCCGTGACCGTTGGCGCCGGTGCGGTATTTCTCCGGTACATCGACCAGGTTGGGAATGCGGTTGAGGTCGGGTTTTTCCAGCAGGTTGGCCGCGGCCAGACCTTCGGCGCCGACGCCGGCCAGGGTGATGATGTCGTACTGCGGACGATCACCAGCGGCCTTGAGTTTGGCGACCATTTCCGAGGTGCTGCCAGTGCGGTCAGCGATGACCTTGCAGCCGTACTTGTCTTCGAAGGTTGCCGCGATGTTGCGCAGTGCGGCGAGACCGGTGTCATCCGACCAGGTCAGCAAACGCAGGGTCTTGCCCTGGAAGCGTGTGTCGCTGGCATTGGCCTTGACGAAGGGCAAACTCATGGCCGCCGCGGCTACGGACGCCACGCCCACGGTTTTAATGAATTGACGTCTGTTTAAATCATGCTCGCCCATGAAGGACTCCCTTTGTTTTTGTAAGTATGAGGTTGGTCGCAACCGTTGCATCCGCGCGCCCAGATCAGCACCAAACCCCCGGTTTCAAAGGGTTTGAGTTGAGCCGACCGCTTCATCCTGAGGTCGTGCAAAACACCTGACTATCGATAAAAACTCATTAAAGCCATGACGCCAGCGCATGCCTCATCGCGAGGCATGCGCTGACCCTTTTCGAGCCGTCAGACCGCTCGAATCACGTGTTTTATTTCCTGGAAAGCCTGCAAGCCCCACGGCCCCAATTCGCGGCCGATGCTGCTCTGTTTGTAGCCACCCCAAGCGGCCTGCGGGAAGATCACTTGCGGCGCGTTGATCCACACAAGCCCCGCCTGCAAGGCGTTGGCGACCCGATCTGCAACTTCAGCGTCGCGAGTGACGACGCTGGCCACCAGACCGAACTGGGTGTCGTTGGCCAGGGCAATCGCCTCGGCTTCGCAGGCAAAACTGCGCACGCAGATCACTGGTCCGAAGATCTCTTCACACCACAGCGCACTGTCGAGGGGCACTTCAGTGAAAATCGTCGGCTGCAAAAAATAGCCGCGCGACAGGTCTGCTGGACGATTGCCGCCGCAAACCAGCTTGGCGCCAGCACTCAAACCACGATCGATGTGACCGAGCACGCGCTGGTACTGCGCCTGATTGACCAGTGCGCCCATTTCCACGTTCGGGTCGAACGGGTCGGCTACACGAATGGCTTCGGCGCGGGCCTTCAAACGGATGAGGAATTCATCGGCCAGTTCATCAGCGACCAGCACACGGCTGGTGGCGGAACACATCTGCCCGGCATTGAAGAAACCACCGCCACAGGCCACTTCCACGGCCAGTTCAATGTCGGCGTCTTTGAGCACCAACAGCGAGGATTTACCGCCCAGTTCCAGGCTCACGCCCTTCACGGTTTCTGCGGCACGTTGCATGACTTGAACACCGACGGCGTTGCTGCCGGTGAATGAAATTTTGGCGATGCGCGGATCAGCGGACAACGGCGCGCCGACGGCCAGGCCAGTGCCGCAGACCAGGTTGAACACGCCCTTGGGCAGGCCGGCCTCGGCGATGATCGCTGCCAGTTCCAGTTCCGGCAGCGGTGTCACTTCGGAAGGCTTGAGCACCACGCAGCAACCCGCGGCCAAAGCCGGGGCGAGTTTCCAGGCGGTGGTGACCATCGGGAAGTTCCACGGCACGATCAGGCCAACCACACCACACGGCTCGCGGCGCACACGAGCGCTGAAGTCGTCGGTTGGCAGCTCCACCTTGCTGTCTTGCTTGGCATCGAGCCCTTCGGCCAGACCTGCGTAGTACTCGAAGGTGGCGATCACGTCATCGACATCGATGGCGGCTTCAAACAGCGGTTTGCCGTTGTTGCTCGACTGCAAATGCATCAACTGTTCGCGGCCGGCCTGCACGCCCGCAGCGATTCTGCGCAGGATCGCGCCGCGCTCGGCGCCGGTGGTTTTCGACCAATCCTTGAAGGCGTCGGTCGCCGCAGTGACGGCTTGATCGACAGCACGTTCATCGCCGCCATTCACGGTGGTCAACAGGGCTTCGGTCGCCGGGTTGATCACGCGTAAATGTTCGGTGCCGGCCGACCATTGGCCATCAATGAACAGGCCGTCCAGTGTCGTTGGGAAAGTCATGCGGAAAGTCATTTCGACACCGCCTTCATCCACTGCGTCTGATCGATTTCAATCAGGGTCGGGCCCTGGCGATCGGCGGCGGCGCGCAGTGCGTTGCGCAGTTGCTCGACACCGTTGATGGCTTCGGCTGCACAGCCCAGCGCCTTGGCGACACCGATGAAGTCCGGGGTGTAGATGTCCACGCCAACCGGCTCGATGGCGCGGTTGACCATGTATTTCTTGATCTCTTCGTAGCCCTGGTTATTCCACAGCAGGACGATCACCGGCGTGCGCGCTTCAACGGCGCTGGCCAGTTCCGGCAGGGTAAATTGCAGGCCGCCGTCGCCGATCAGGCACACCACTGGCGGCCGGGCACCATTTTCAACGGTGCCGCCGAGCCAGGCGCCGATCGCTGCCGGCAAGGCATAACCGAGGGTGCCGTAACCGGTGGACGAGTTGAACCAGCGACGCGGGCGTTCCGGGTTGAACGTCAGGTTGCCGGTGTACACCGGTTGGGTCGAATCGCCGACGAAGACTGCGTTTGGCAGTTCGTGCAAGACGGTTTCCAGGAAACGGGTCTGGGCCAAGGTCGGAGCGTCCCAGGTGGCGGCCAGTTCGTCGCGCAAGCGTGCGGCACGCACTTGGCCCCAATCATTATGGCGCTCGGCGAGCGACTTGTACGACAGCGCACTCAGCAAGGCCTGGGCGGCGTTGCGCGAGTCGGCCACCAACGCGACCTTCGGCGGGTAGTTGCGCACGGTCTGGTCGGGGTCGATGTCCACACGTAGCAGCACGCCAGGTATCTCGAAGCCGCCAGCGAAGGTGACGTCGTAATCGGTCTCGGCCAGTTCGGTGCCGATCGCCAACACCACGTCAGCTTCAGCCACCAAAGCACGAGTCGCGACCAGGCTTTGGGTCGAGCCGATCAACAAAGGATGGTTGGATTCGAGCATGCCTTTGGCATTGATGGTCAGGGCCACCGGGGCGTCCAGCAGTTCGGCCAGTTCAGTCAACTCGGCCGCGGCATCAATGGCGCCGCCACCGGCGAGAATCAGTGGGCGCTTGGCACCGGCCAGCAGCGCGGTCATGCGGCTGATTGCGCTCGGCGAGGCACCGGCGCGGTCGATGTTCACGGGTACGCTGGCGAGCAGGTCATCGGCCTCTTCGACCAATACGTCCAACGGAATTTCGATGTGAACCGGACGCGGACGGCCGGCCTGGAACAGCGCAAAGGCACGCGCCAGGACGCCCGGCAATTCAGCCGCCGACATCAAGGTGTGGGAGAACGCCGCAACGCCACCGACCAATGCGCTCTGGTTCGGCAGCTCGTGGAGCTTGCCGCGACCGCCGCCCAACTGGCTGCGCGATTGCACGCTGGAGATCACCAGCATCGGGATCGAGTCGGCGTAGGCCTGGCCCATGGCGGTGGTGATGTTGGTCATGCCAGGGCCGGTGATGATGAAGCACACACCCGGCTTGCCGCTGGTGCGAGCGTAACCGTCAGCCATGAAACCGGCGCCCTGTTCGTGACGCGGGGTGACGTGGTTGATGCTCGAACGGGCCAGCCCGCGGTACAGCTCCACGGTGTGAACCCCGGGAATGCCGAACACCTGCTCGACCCCGTAATCTTCGAGTAACTTGACCAATACTTCGCCGCACGTCGCCATGTCTTTGCCCTTTTTGTTCGTTTGAGACGCCGGACCTGCGCAGTGTTTATGATGCGTTGGCAGGTCCAGGGATGGCCTCATTGGAACGGGCGACACGTAGCCGCAACAATGGATAAAAAGTCATACTAGCCATGTCCTCACGTCATACCTTGGATCCCAATGAAACGATTGCCTCCCCTGCCGGCGCTGCACACTTTTCTGATTACCGCGCAGTGCTGCAACTTCACCCGTGCTGCCGAACAGCTGTACATCACCCAAGGTGCGGTGAGTCGGCAGATTGCCGGGCTGGAAGAACATCTGGGTTATGAACTGTTCATTCGCCAGGCCCGAGGCCTTGGTTTGACGGCCGAAGGACGGGAATGGCTGCCACGGGTCCAGCAGATTTTCGGCTTGATCGACGAAGCCGTGGAACAGATCGGCGAGAAGCGCGAAACCCTGCAACTCAAGGCCCCGACGTGTGTCATGCGCTGGCTGTTGCCACGGCTGTTGCACTGGCAACGGGAGCGCCCGGATGTGCCGGTGGAATTGACCACCACGGTCAAGCACGGTGTGGATTTTCATCGCGAGCAGTTCGATGCAGCGGTGATGTACGGCGCACCGCCGGACAGTTCATTGGTGTCTCAACATCTGTTTGATGAACAACTGACGCCGGTCTGTTCCAAGCCGTTGCTCGAAGGTCCGGTGCCGCTGCTGACGCCGGAGGATCTGGAGCAGCACATGTTGCTGCACCCGACCCGGGATGAACGGGACTGGAAGGCCTGGCTGGCCACCGCGGATATTCGCTTGAGCAATGTTGGCAAGGGTCAGCATTTCGAAACGCTGGACCTGGCGATGTCGATGGCGTCCCAAGGGACAGGCGTGGCGATCGGGGATTGGTCGTTGATTGGCGATGATTTGAGTGCCGGGCGGCTGGTCATGCCGTTTGAATTGAAGGTGAAGACGGGGTTGGCGTATTACCTGGTTTTCCCGGAAAAACCCGGCCCTTCGCCGAAGTTGCGTGAGTTGATGGGGTGGTTGGTGGAGCAGGCTCAGGCGCGCTAACTGATCGTACCCTTGCGCTGAATTGCACCCTGTAGCAGCTGGCGCAGCCTGCGTTCGGCTGCGCAGCAGTCGTAAAACCATCCACCGCGGTGTGTCAGAAAAACTGTGGATATCGGTTTACGACTGCTGCGCAGCCGAACGCAGGCTGCGCGAGCTGCTACAGGTTTGTGGTGTTACGAGGATCAGTAGCCGACAGTAAACCGCTGCCGAGAATGCTTCGGCACTTCCACTTCATCCAGCATCGCAATCGCATAATCGGCAAAAGTGATCCAGCTACGCCCTTCGCTACTCACCAGCAAATCATCTTTGCCGATCCGAAACGTCCCCGTGCGCTCACCTTCGACAAACTCTGCCGACGGCGAAAGAAAGGTCCAGTCCAGATCGCTTTCCTCACGCAGGTTCCCAAGAAACAAAGCGCCGGCACCCGCCTCGGCTTTGTATTCCTCCGGGAAGCCCTTGCTGTCGATCACCTGAGTGCCGTCCGGCAACAACAACGAACCCGCACCGCCCACCACCAACAGACGTTTTACGCCGGCCTTCTGAACCGGCTCGATGACGGCGCTGGCAGGAAGGGTCGCGAAGTGCGCAGCACTGATCACCACGTCATGACCCGCGACTGCCGCTTGCAAGGCCTCGGCGTCGAGGGCATCAACATTTTTGCTGACCACACCGGCACGCTGGCCGATCTTCGAGGTGTCGCGGGCGATGGCAGTGACGCTGTGACCACGGCGCAGGGCTTCTTCCAACAGTTGGCTACCGGCACGACCGGTGGCACCAATGATTGCGATCTTGCTCATGACGTTCTCCAGTGTGGATCAGTGTGAGTGGGCGAATCGGGTTACCACTTCATCTCGCCCTTGGCGACTTTGGCGCTCAGTTCCAGGGAGCTTTCTTCACCCAGCTTCGGGTAGCGTTCTTTCATCGCGGCGATCAGTGCGGCAGCGTCCTTTGCCTTGGCGGTTTCTTCGTCGAAGACTTTGATGTAATCGGCGGTGAACTGCACGGCGGCCAGCGAACGGGCGCTCTCACCAAGGTAATGACCCGGCACGATGGTTTTCGGTTTCAGGGTTTCGATGGCGTGCAGCGTGGTCAGCCAATCGGCGTGGGACTGCGGCGTCTGGGTGTCGGCCATCCACACGTGGATGTTTTCTGCGACGACGACGCCACCGACCACAGCCTTGATCGACGGAATCCAGACAAAGGTGCGATCCGGTTGCTTGCCGTCCAGCCCCACCACCTGCAATTTCTGCCCTTCGAGCATCAAGCTGTCGACCTTGAGGACATCCGGCACGATGGTTTTGCCCGGTACGTCGGTGCCCATTTTCGGCCCCCAGAACGCCAGTTTGCCGTCGACGGTTTTCTGGATGTGATCCACGGTCGGCTGCGAGGCGAGCACTTTGGCATTGGGGAATGCGGCGGTCAGGGCGTCGAGGCCGAAGTAGTAATCCGGATCACCGTGGCTGATGTAGATGGTGGTCAATTGCTTGCCGCTGGCGCGGATCTTTTCGACCACTTGCTCGGCCTGGGATTTGCCAAATTGTGCATCCACCAAAATCGCGTCTTTCTCGCCGCTGACCAACACCGAGGTCACCGGGAAGATCGCCTTGTCGCCCGGGTTGTAGACATCCAGGGTCAGGCTCGATGCTGCCGCGGCATGGGCGGCGAAACCGAGGGTGGCGGTGGCCAGCAAAATACGTTTAAGCGAGGTGAAGCCGATCATCTGTTGCTCCGTTGTCCGAATGCCGTGCTTGGCGATGGGACAGAGCTTAGTTGCATGACTCAGTACAAAAAATGCGATGCTGGAACATAGTTTGTTTCTGAAAGCGGGCAAATGATGGATCGTCTACAAGCAATGCGGGTGTTCGTCACGGTGGTTGACCTCGGCAGCCAGTCGGCCGCCGCCGATCACCTGGACCTTTCACGGCCAGTGGTTTCGCGCTATCTGGCGGAGCTGGAGGATTGGGTCGGCGCACGCCTGATGCACCGCACCACGCGCAAGCTGAGCCTGACCGCCGCCGGCAGTGAAATCCTGCCTCGTTGTCGGCAGATGCTCGACTTGTCCACGGACATGCAAGCCGCCGTCAGCGAACCGGACGAGGCACCGCGCGGCGTGTTGCGCATCAGCGTCAGCACCTCGTTTGGTCAGGCACAACTGGCGGATGCCATGGCTGCTTACGTCAAACGTTATCCCGGCGTCAGCATCGACCTGCAGATGCTCGACCGCACGGTGAACCTGGTGGATGAACGCATCGATCTGGCGATCCGCACCAGCAACGACCTGGACCCGAACCTGATCGCGCGACGGCTGACGGTCTGCCGCTCGGTGATCTGCGCCTCCCCCGCTTATCTGCTCGAACACCCGACGCCGCTGCGGGTCGAGGATCTGAGCCAGCACAATTGCCTGACCCACTCCTACTTCGGCAAAAGCCTCTGGCATTTCGAGGAGGACGGCGAGCAGGTGTCAGTGCCGGTGCAGGGCAACATCAGCGCCAACGAAGCCAGCACGTTATTGCGCGCGGCGATGGCCGGCGCCGGGGTGGCGATGCTCCCCAGTTATCAGGCCGGCGTGCATATCCACAGCGGCGAACTGATCCGCCTGCTGCCCCACGCTGAACCCCGACAAATGAACATTTACGCGGTGTATGCCTCACGCAAACACATGCCGGCGGCGTTGCGCAGCATGCTGGATTTTCTGGTGCTCAGATTTCCGGAAGAGCCGGAGTGGGATATCGGCCTGTAACCGAATCAAAAAAATGTGGGAGCGAGCCTGCTCGCGAAAGCGGTCGATCATCCAACAATGATTTCGACTGACCCACCGCATTCGCGAGCAGGCTCGCTCCCACAGGGGTTCATCAGTGTTCTGAATGTCGGGGTACATGCGTAAGCCGCGTTGCTGGCAACTCACTGGCGCTGACCTATGCTGAAACTAGTACCGAAGGGTATTCGTTCAGAGGTCAACGCCATGAACATCAAAACAAGAAGATACCTCGCGATTTTCATCACCTGCGCGGCCACGCTCGCGCTGTATGGCACCGCGGCCTGGCGCGTCGAGCAATTGCGACAAATGCCCCGTGAATACGCGAGCTGCAACTTCGAGCGCTGCATTCCCCACAATGCGACCCTCAACGCCCTCAAGTAACGAAGGGGATCAGGCCTCGTTGTCCTGATCGGCCTTCAAACGGTCACGAAATGCCTTGGGCGAGATCCCCACTCGACGCCGGAACAGGCGCGTGAAGTTGGTCGGATCAGAGAACCCCAACACGTCGGACATCTCATAAATGGTCATGCTGGTGTAGGTCAGCAAGCGCTTGGCCTCCAGCAATTGACGTTCGTGCATGATCTGCAACGCCGGTTGTCCCGCCAGCTCACGGCAGGTGCCGTTGAGGTGGGACACGGAAATCCCCAGCCGATGGGCCAGGTCTTCGACCTTGACGTGTTGGCGATAGGTCTCTTCCACCAGTTGGATAAAACCGTTCAGATATTCCCGGGCACGCTGCGGACGCTGGCTGGCGTTGCGGCGGGAAATCACCTGGCGGCTGACCCACACCATGATCACGCTGACCAGCGAATGCATGAGCATTTCGCGAGCCGGCTGGTGGCCGGTGTATTCGTCTTGCAGCGCTGAAAACAGGCTATTGAGGTAGTCGCCTTCCTTGCCCGCCGGATAACTTTCGGCCTGGGCCAGGGCGTTCACCGAATTGCCCAGTTGCGCCTGAAGATGGGCGACCAGCGGCGCGGCAAGAGTAACCACAAACCCTTGGACGTCCTCGGAAAACCGGAAACCGTGAACGGACAGCGGTGGCAGGATCTGGATCGCCGGCTCGGTCAATTGCGTACGCTTGCCTTCGATTTCAAGCTCTGCCTGACCTTTGAATACGAAGAGCAGCTGACACAAATCGGCGTGGCGGTGGGGTTTGATTTCCCATTGGTGTTCGCGGCTGCGTTTGGAAATGGTTTCACAGTGCAGCAAGTCCGGGGTCGGCCAATCCAGGCTTTCACCGTAGAGCTTGAACACTGGAATCGAAGGTAGGTCAGGCTTGTTCATCACTTCAATCCAGGCCTCGGGGGTAGGCGGGCGATAATCGCACCGATTGGCAGAATGTACAGGTATCGGCTCAGTTTTCCCCTTCAATTGACAGACTCGCGAGAGAAAAATGCAAGCACTCGATCCATAAAAATTATTCACCGGCCTTGGTCGCGTGAAGCTTGCGAGTCATAAAAACAATGAAAACGCTGAAAACGCAAATCGCCATCATCGGCGCCGGTCCGTCCGGTTTATTGCTCGGCCAGTTGCTGCACAATGCCGGCATCGACACCCTCATTCTCGAACGCCAGACGCCGGACTATGTGCTCGGACGAATCCGTGCCGGCGTCCTCGAACAAGGCATGGTAGAGCTGTTGCGCCAGGCCGGGGTGAGTCAGCGCATGGACGCCGAAGGGCTGGTCCACACAGGCTTCGAACTGGCCCTCGACGCACGCCGCGTACACATCGATCTGCAAGCCCTGACCGGTGGCAAAACGGTGATGATTTATGGCCAGACCGAGGTCACCCGCGACCTGATGGCCGCTCGTCGGGAGGCCGGTACACAGACGATTTACGAGGCAGGCAACGTCGTTCCTCACGGGATGAAAACCGAAGAGCCGTTCGTGACTTTTGAGAAGGACGGCGAACTGTATCGACTCGATTGCGACTACATCGCCGGGTGCGACGGTTTCCATGGCGTGGCCCGGCAGTCGATTCCTGCCGAGTGCCTGAACGTGTTCGAGCGAGTCTATCCGTTTGGCTGGCTGGGAATTCTTGCCGATACCCCGCCAGTGCACGAAGAGCTGGTTTACGCCCGGCATGAGCGCGGTTTTGCCCTGTGCAGCATGCGTTCGGCCACCCGCACTCGCTATTACCTCCAGGTGCCGGCCGACGAGCACGTCGAGAACTGGTCTGATCAGCGCTTCTGGGATGAACTCAAATCCCGTCTGCCTTGCGCGTTGGCAGCGTCGTTGATCACCGGGCCTTCCATCGAAAAAAGCATCGCGCCGTTACGCAGCTTTGTCGTCGAACCGATGCAGTACGGACGGATGTTTTTGGTCGGCGACGCCGCGCACATCGTCCCGCCTACTGGCGCCAAGGGCCTGAACCTGGCGGCCAGCGACGTCAGTACGCTGTTCAACATTCTGCTGAAGGTTTATCGAGAAGGCCGTGTGGATTTGCTGGAGAAATACTCCGAGGTCTGCCTGCGTCGGGTGTGGAAAGCCGAACGGTTTTCCTGGTGGATGACCTCGATGCTGCACCGCTTTGACGATAACGACGCCTTCAGTCAGCGGATTGCCGAGTCGGAACTGGGGTACTTCGTCGACTCCGAGGCCGGTCGAAAAACCATTGCAGAAAATTACGTCGGCCTTCCATACGAGGCTATCGAATAGCCTGCTATCGACTTACACTGGCGAGCATCCCCGCTCGCCTTGCTCCTTGCGGGTCAATCACTGTCCGCAGGTTCTAACCCGTGACCAATCTCAACCAGCCCGAAACGCCAAAACCGGCCATTCGCAGCGTGTTGATCGCCCTGATGCTGGCGATTTTTCTTGGCGCGCTGGACCAGACCATCGTCGCCGTGTCGATGCCGGCCATTTCCGCACAATTCAAGGACGTCAGCCTGCTGGCCTGGGTGATTTCCGGCTACATGGTGGCGATGACGGTGGCCGTGCCGATCTACGGCAAACTGGGCGATCTCTACGGTCGACGCAAGTTGATGCTGTTTGGCATGGGGTTGTTCACGGTTGCTTCGTTTTTCTGCGGCATGGCCCAGAGCATGGAGCAACTGGTGCTGGCGCGAATTCTTCAGGGCATCGGCGCCGGCGGAATGATTTCGGTCAGCCAGGCGATCATCGGCGACATCGTGCCGCCCCGGGAGCGCGGCCGCTATCAAGGCTATTTCAGCAGCATGTACGCAGTGGCCAGCGTGGCCGGCCCCGTACTCGGCGGTTACATGACCGAGTACCTGTCATGGCGCTGGGTATTTTTGATCAACCTGCCGTTGGGCCTCGGTGCCTGGCTGGTGGCCAATCGAACGTTGGTGGGTCTGCCAGTGCCGCAACGCAAACCGATCATCGATTACCTCGGCACGTTGCTGATGATCATCGGCTTGACCGCCTTGCTGCTGGGCATCACCCAGGTCGGCCAGGGCCATTCGTGGCGTAGCGCCGACGTGCTGGGCCTGCTCGGTTGTGCGGTGTTGGTACTGGCGCTGTTGGTCTGGCATGAACGCCGGACGCGGGAGCCGCTGCTGCCAATGCATTTGTTCGCCAATCGCAATGCGATCCTGTGCTGGTGCACGATCTTCTTCACCAGTTTCCAGGCGATCTCGCTGATTGTGTTGATGCCGCTGCGCTTCCAGAGCGTTACCGGCGCCGGGGCCGACAGCGCCGCGCTGCACCTGTTGCCGCTAGCGATGGGCTTGCCGGTCGGCGCGTATTTCGCCGGCCGCCGGACTTCAGTGACCGGGCGCTACAAACCCATGATCCTGACCGGCGCCCTGCTCATGCCGATTTCGATACTCGGTATGGCGTTCAGTCCTCCCCAGGCCTTTGTGCTCAGTAGTCTGTTTATGTTGCTCAGCGGGATCGCTAGCGGCATGCAGTTCCCGACTTCCCTGGTCGGAACGCAGAACGCGGTGGCTCAACGGGACATTGGTGTCGCCACCAGCACTACCAACCTGTTCCGCTCACTGGGCGGTGCGGTGGGTGTGGCCTTGATGTCAGCCCTGCTGCTGGCGTTGTTACAGGACTCAAGTTTTGCCCACCTGGCCGGCTCTTCGATGATTGCCGAGGGCAGTTCCGGAAATGTCTTACTCGATGGTTTGAACGCCGCGCCGGGGGATGCGCAGAACGCCTTGCGTGCCGAACTGCTGCTGACCTTCCAGAATTTGTTGATGGTCAGCGCGGCGGTGTCGCTGCTGGGGCTGGCGGCGGCGATTGCCATGCCGAACATGGTGTTGCGTGGGCGCGAGGATAAGGTTCGGTAGATAGACCGAAGCGCCTGCATTCGCGAGCAGGCTCGCTCCCACATTGGATCTCCGTCGTACACAAATGCTGTGATCACTGGAGATCTACTGTGGGAGCGAGCCTGCTCGCGATTACGGTGTGTCAGGCACCGCCGTAGACGGCAATGGGGTATGTATGGATATTCAGCGAATGGCAGTGTGTAAGGAGATCATTCCCGGGGAATCCGGGAATGATTCATGGCTCAAGGCCTTGCGCGCAGCTGCTGTTGCAGATTCTGGATCTGCGCCTGAAGGGTGTTGATGTTGCGGGTGACCTGGCTACGGAAGGCGTCGAATTCGGCGGTATTGGTCCCGCCTGGCGTCGCGGCCGGGCGATTGTCCTGTTCGCTTTTGAGCACAATGACTTCCTGCTCCAGACGCTCGATGGCGGCGCTCGGGTTGCCTTGTTTCTTCAGTGCAACGATGTCGGCGCCAAGGCTTTTTAGCTGTGCGTCGAATTTGTCTGAGTCCACCGGGGTGCTTTTCAGCACGGCTACATCGCTGTTCAAGACTTTGACCTGAGCCTGCAATTGAATGGTGGCGGTCTGTTGCTCAGTGGTCTGAGCGGTCATCTGCGCCAGGCGCTTATCCAGATCAGTGGTTTGTGCGCTCATCAGTGCCAGGCGCTTGTCCAGATCGGTGGTCTGGCCGACAACACCTTGCTGTTGTTTGCTTTGATCCTGGAGTTTGCTTTCCAGCTGTTTGATTTGCAGCTTCAAGGCTTCGCTGTCGCTGCTGACGTTGGTCTGACTGGCCACAACCTTGCCGGAAATGTCCTGCAAGCGCCCCGCCGCATCTTCACTGATACGCGCGAAACTTTCCTGGGTCGCCACCAATTGCTGTTCCATCAGCGAGAGCTGCTGGAAGCTCCACCAGGCAAGGCCTGCAAAAGCAAAGAACAAGGCGCCAACCAGCGCCCATAGCGGGCCGGTGCTCGGGCTTTTGACTTTGACGACTGGCGCGGTCCGCGAATGTACGGAGTTGCGAGCCGTGGTCGGAAAAACATCGTCGTCGAGGCTGTCGGCACGCAGGCTCGGTACATCGTCGAAGTCGTCGTTGGCATCGTTACGCATGGACATTGAGTCAACCTTTGTGGAACGCGGTGATGGCTTGATGCGGCGCAGTATAACCCCCACTGCCGCATCGATTGACCCTCAACCCCGAACTCGGTTCAGTGTTGCGGCGCTAACCCGTGCGTCAACGAATGTCCTGGGCCTTCCACCAGCCGCAGAATTCATCGAGGGCGGTCCAGAGACTGACTTTGGGATCGTAGTCCAGATAATGCCGGGCGCGGCTGATGTCCAGGGTGAAATTTTTGTTCATCACCTGCATGCCCAGGCGCGACAGGGTCGGTTCGGGACGACCCGGCCACAATTTGCACACCCCCTCGTTGAGCGCCGCTACGCTGTAGGCCAAGCCGTAGGAACGGTAGCGCGTGACCTGTGGGACATCCATCTTGCGCATCACGTAATTGACCACGTCCCACAACGGCACCGGCGTGCCGTTGCTGATGTTGTAGGCCTTGCCCAACGCCGAACCACTGGCCAGCAGACTGCTTAGCAACGCTTCATTGAGGTTTTGCACGCTGGTGAAATCAACCTTGTTCAGGCCGTTGCCGATGATCGCGAGCCGTCCCTTGCGCTGCATTTTCAGCAATCTCGGGAAGATGCTCATGTCACCAGCCCCCGTCACGAAACGCGGGCGCAGGGCCAGGGTTTCGAGGCCGAACTCCTGAGCGCCGAAAACCTTTTGCTCCGCCAGGTATTTGGTGGCGGCGTAGGGATGTTTGAAACGCTTGGGCACCTGTTCTTCGGTCAGCCCCAGATGATCGCGGCCATCAAAGTAGATCGACGGCGACGACAAGTGCACCAGACGCCGAACCCGCTGTTTCAGGCAGGCCTCGACCACGTTTTCAGTGACCTGGACATTGCCTTGATGGAAGTCCTGATACCGCCCCCACAAACCGACCGCACCGGCGCAATGCACCACGGCTTCGACGTCTGAGCACAGATCGCGTGCCAGTTCCGGGTCGCTCAAGTCACCCTGGATGAACTCGGCGCCACGGCGCACCAGATGCTCCACACTTTCGGCCCGGCGACCATTGACCCGCACGTCCAGGCCCTGCTCCAGGGCAAAACGCGCAAAGCGCCCGCCAATGAAGCCGCTTGCGCCGGTAACCAGAATCTTCATGAATTGCTCCGAATGTTTCGTTTTGCGTATTGCGTCAGGTCTTGACGCTGCCCGTCAGTCCAACGGCACCAGCCATTGCTTCGACGAACGCACCAACTGATCGGTGAGTAACCCCAGCAACTGACCGCCATTGCGCCAATGATGCCAGTACAGCGGCACATCGATCGGCTTATCGGGCAAAAGCTCTACCAATACACCGCGCTCCAGTTGCTCGCGCACCTGCAGTTCAGGCACCAGCCCCCAACCGAGTCCCGCTTCCGTGAGGCGGATGAAGCCTTCGGACGAAGGGCATAGATGGTGTTCGAATCCGCCATCGACGCCGAGGGACGCGAGGTAGCGATGCTGTAGGAAATCGTCCGGGCCAAACACCAGCGCGGGCGTTTTCGACAACAGATCGGCGCGTACACCTTCAGGAAAATGTCGGGCAATAAATGCTGGGCTGGCCAACGCACGGTAGCGCATGGCCCCCAGCAAAACGCTGCGCGCGCCGGCCACCGGTCGCTCGCTGGCGCAGACGCACGCCGCGACTTCACCGGCGCGCATGCGTTTGAGGCCGACCGTCTGGTCTTCGACCACCAGATCGAGCAGCAAATGCTGCTGCGCACAAAAATCCCCGACCGCCACGGCCCACCAGGTGGCGAGGCTGTCGGCATTCAAAGCGATGCGCAGACGTTCCGGCTGGCCTTCTTCGTCGAGTGCCGGCACCAGGGTTTGCAAGTCCCGTTCAAGCAAACGCACCTGCTGCACATGGTTGAGCAATCGTCGGCCGATTTCGGTCGGGGCCGGCGGTGTCACCCGCACCAGCACCGGTTGGCCGACCCGCGACTCCAGCAACTTGATGCGCTGGGAGATCGCCGATTGCGACAAACCGAGCACCTGAGCCGCACGTTCGAACCCCGCCTGCTCAACCACCGCGGCCAAGGCAGAAAGCAATTTATAGTCGAACATCAGTTTTCCTAATGAGCGATCAGCATGATTGGTTTTTCTTATACAGCTTTGCACCGGAGAATAGCCAGCAAGAACTCTTGAACAAGGATCATCGACATGGCTGGCGAAACTTCATTGGCAACCTTGCTGCGCAGCATGAGCCCGCAACTCAACGTCGGCGAATACGTGTTCTGCACCCTGCGCGACGGCAAGTTGCCGGCAGGCCTTGAGATCGTCGGCAGCTTTCGCGAGCAGGAAGGTCTGACGGTGATTCTGGAACGTTCCCACGCCGAAAAGGCCGGCTTCGGTTTCGATTACGTCGCGGCCTGGATCACCTTGAACGTGCATTCGGCCCTCGAAGCCGTCGGCCTGACCGCCGCGTTCGCCACGGCACTAGGCCAGGCGGGCATCAGCTGCAACGTGATCGCCGGCTATTACCACGACCATTTATTCGTCGGCCAGGCCGATGCCGAACGCGCCCTGCACGTGCTGCGGGATCTGGCGGCCAACGCGGAGTAAACATCTTATGTGGCAGAGCTATGTGAACGGCCTGTTGGTGGCCGCGGGGCTGATCATGGCGATCGGTACTCAAAATGCGTTCGTGTTGGCTCAGAGCCTTCGGCGCGAACATCACCTGCCCGTGGCGGCACTGTGCGTGACCTGCGATGCCTTGCTGGTGGCCGCCGGGGTATTCGGCCTGGCGACGGTGCTGGCGCAAAACCCGACGTTGCTGGCAGTCGCCCGTTGGGGTGGCGCGGCGTTTTTGATTTGGTATGGCAGCCTGGCGTTGCGTCGAGCCTGCTCGAAACAGAGCCTGCAACAGGGCGAAAACCAGACCGTGCGTTCACTGCGCGCGGTGATGCTCAGTGCTTTGGCCGTAACGCTGCTTAACCCGCACGTTTATCTGGATACCGTGTTGCTGATTGGCTCTCTCGGTGCCCAACAAACCGAGCCCGGCGCTTATGTCGTGGGCGCGGCCAGTGCGTCGTTGCTTTGGTTTTTCACCCTGGCGCTCGGCGCGGCGTGGTTGGCGCCATGGTTGGCGCGGCCAAGCACCTGGCGAATCCTTGATCTGTTGGTGGCGGTCATGATGTTCACAGTGGCGTTTCAATTAATCGTCGCCAGCTGATTATTCCAAAAGGCTCTGGAACCTCTATTCCACACAGTTGTTGCGTGGTTATGCCGCACCCCCGGTGCTATGATCCGATCCGATGCGCCGCAAAGAGTACAAACTCCCCGGCGCTTGTCTGGCCGCCCGTGATCGGCCTTGCGCTCACCGCAACTGACCTGATTAGGAGAATCATCATGGCTTTCGAATTGCCGCCGCTGCCTTACGCACACGATGCCCTGCAGCCGCACATTTCCAAGGAAACTCTGGAATACCACCACGACAAGCACCACAACACCTATGTCGTGAACCTGAACAACCTGGTGCCAGGCACCGAGTTCGAAGGCAAGACTCTGGAAGAGATCGTCAAATCTTCCTCTGGCGGTATCTTCAACAACGCCGCTCAGGTCTGGAACCACACTTTCTACTGGAACTGCCTGGCGCCAAACGCCGGCGGTCAACCAACCGGCGCACTGGCTGACGCGATCAACGCAGCCTTCGGTTCGTTCGACAAGTTCAAGGAAGAATTCAGCAAGACTTCCATCGGCACCTTCGGTTCCGGTTGGGGCTGGCTGGTGAAAAAGGCTGACGGTTCCCTGGCCCTGGCCAGCACCATCGGCGCCGGCAACCCGCTGACCAACGGCGACACCCCGCTGCTGACCTGCGACGTCTGGGAACACGCTTACTACATCGACTACCGCAACCTTCGTCCAAAATACGTCGAAGCGTTCTGGAACCTGGTCAACTGGAAATTCGTGGCTGAGCAGTTCGAAGGCAAAACCTTCACCGCTTAAGATCGATGCCAGTCAAAAAAACCCGGCTTTTGCCGGGTTTTTTTATGGGCGCTGGAAATGTGTTGTCTGTTCGGACGTCTTCGCGAGCAGACTCGCTCCCACATTTGGAATGCGTTCCCCTGTGGGAGCGGGCTTGCTCGCGAAGAACGATGACACGGTCAACCTGACGGAATGCCTAGTCCTGTGTGTCGACGATATCCAAAGCCCTGTTCACAGCAAGGTCCGCCAGCATGACGATCTGCGCAATGGCCAACGCCGTACTGCGCTGGGAGCCGCTCAGGTAGGTGGCGAAATCGCTGGCCATGACACTTGCCGAGGCCAATGACTCACAGGCGTGGGCCAGGAGGGATTCGATGTTCATGTCCGGGGAGATCAGGAACATGGGGCTGGGGTTGTAGGGTTTGGAGCTGTTGAAGGGGGGATCGGGGATTAATTTATCCAAGGGAATGCCTATGACGTTGGGTGACATTCCCTCGCCGTTTCTCACGCGACGAAGAGGTGGCAGCTATGTGCGAGGTGAGAAACCGGTCATAGACACCCGGCCAGACCGAAGTCTGCCCGCACACAGCCGCCATAACGCATATGCAGCAGATAAGCTGGCGGCAATTATGCGGATACTGGCGATGGATGACTATGACTTGCCGGGTTCTCACACCCGATCGCTGAGTTTTCAGCGACACCCAAAAGGTTATTGAACCCGCTTCCTACGGGCAACCTGAAAACCTCGTGGGAAAGGTCTGGTTTTTTTACCCCTGTTTAAACGGACGCATCCGTTGCCTGTGCGGCCGCTATCGCGAGCAAGCTCGCACACACATTCAAAACGTGTACATCAGCAGAAACCAGAGCAATTTCCCACGATGAAACCAGCATTCAGCCCCTTGCCCCAACGCCACAGCCGTCTAACATCAACCAAACGGAAAATATGTCCCAATCCCCCTCAAGTTGAAGGACCCAACAACCGACACAGTACGAATAGGACAAACACTCCAACGACAGCATTTCGGCCAAGCTACAGGCAAAAACCAATGTGATTGATTGTCCCTTTGACTGCCATCACCGGATTGCCAATACTCATGGCAACTTGACGCTACCCGCACGGAACAAGGAATGACTCTTTGAAGCTGGAACTCAAGAACAGCTTGTCGGTGAAGTTGCTTCGGGTAGTGCTCCTGTCGGCATTGATCGTCGGCGTGGTCTTGAGCTGCGCGCAGATCGTTTTCGATGCCTATAAAACACGCCAGGCCGTGGCCAGCGATGCCCAACGCATCCTCGACATGTTCCGCGACCCCTCGACCCAGGCCGTCTACAGCCTGGACCGGGAAATGGGTATGCAGGTTATCGAAGGCCTGTTTCAGGACGACGCTGTGCGCAAGGCCTCCATTGGCCATCCCAACGAAGCCATGCTCGCGCAAAAGTCTCGCGAGCTGCAGCATTCCGACAGTCGCTGGCTGACCGACCTGATCCTCGGCAAGGAACGCACCTTCACCACCGAGCTGGTGGGTCGCGGCCCTTACAGCGAGTATTACGGCGACTTGAGCATCACCCTCGACACCGCCACCTACGGCCAGGGTTTCATCGTCAGTTCGGTGATCATCTTCATCTCCGGCGTGTTGCGTGCGATGGCCATGGGGCTGGTGCTGTACCTGGTCTATCACTGGCTGCTGACCAAGCCGCTGTCGCGGATCATCGAACACCTCACGGAAATCAATCCGGATCGCCCCAGCGAACACAAAATCCCGCTGCTCAAGGGGCATGAAAAGAACGAACTGGGAATCTGGATCAACACCGCCAACCAGTTGCTCGAGTCCATCGAGCGCAACACCCATTTGCGCCACGAAGCGGAAAACAGCCTGCTACGCATGGCCCAGTACGACTTCCTCACCGGCCTGCCGAACCGCCAGCAATTGCAGCAGCAACTGGACAAAATCCTGGTAGACGCCGGCAGGTTGCAACGTCGGGTCGCGGTATTGGTCGTCGGCCTGGACGACTTCAAGGGCATCAACGAACAATTCAGCTACCAGACCGGCGACCAACTGCTGCTGGCCCTGGCCGATCGCCTGCGCGCTCACAGCGGACGCCTTGGTGCCCTCGCCCGCCTCGGCGGCGACCAGTTCGCCCTGGTTCAGGCCGACATCGAACAACCCTACGAAGCGGCCGAACTGGCCCAAAGCATTCTCGATGACCTGGAAGCGGCATTTGCCCTCGATCATCAAGAGATTCGTCTGCGCGCGACCATCGGCATCACCCTGTTCCCCGAAGACGGTGACAGCACCGAGAAACTGCTGCAAAAAGCCGAGCAGACCATGACCCTGGCCAAGACTCGCTCGCGCAACCGTTATCAGTTCTATATCGCCAGTGTCGACACCGAAATGCGCCGCCGTCGCGAGCTGGAAAAAGACCTGCGCGACGCCTTGGCCCGTAACCAGTTCTACCTCGTCTACCAGCCGCAGATCAGCTATCGCGATCACCGGGTGGTGGGTGTCGAGGCACTGATTCGCTGGCAGCATCCCGAGCACGGGCTGGTTCCGCCAGACTTGTTCATCCCCCTGGCCGAGCAGAACGGCACCATCATCGCCATCGGCGAATGGGTGCTGGATCAGGCGTGCAAACAATTGCGCGACTGGCATGACCAGGGTTTCGTCGACCTGCGCATGGCGGTGAATCTGTCCACGGTGCAGCTGCACCACGCCGAGTTGCCACGGGTGGTCAACAACCTGCTGCAGATGTACCGCCTGCCGCCCCGCAGCCTGGAGCTGGAAGTCACCGAAACCGGCCTGATGGAAGACATCAGCACGGCTGCCCAGCACCTGCTGAGCCTACGTCGCTCCGGCGCGCTGATCGCGATCGACGACTTCGGCACCGGATACTCATCATTGAGCTATCTGAAAAGCCTGCCGCTGGACAAGATCAAGATCGACAAGAGCTTCGTTCAGGACCTGCTCGATGACGACGACGATGCGACCATCGTTCGGGCCATCATCCAGTTGGGCAAGAGCCTGGGCATGCAGGTGATTGCCGAAGGCGTGGAAACCGCCGAGCAAGAGGCCTACATCATCTCTGAAGGCTGTCACGAAGGTCAGGGCTATCTCTACAGCAAGCCGCTGCCGGCGCGGGAATTGAGCGCGTATCTGAAACAGGCTCAGCGCAGTAACGCGGCTATTTTGTAGAAGATCAAAGGATCGCAGCCTCGTTTCACTCTGTAGCAGCTGTCGAGTGAAACGAGGCTGCGATCTTTTGATCTACCTCACGTGTCTCCGTGAATAAGAAATATTTACAAGCACAACCCTTTACACATAATGCGAAAGATTTGCATTATGTCGCAGTTTTGCGCGCTTGCTGCGCCATTCCACCCCCTCTCGAAGCAGGATGTTCGCCATGATTCGTATGCCTCTGGCTACCGCCAGTCTGTTGGCCATCGCTATTTCCCTCGCCGGTTGTGGCGAAGGCAAAGACAAAGCTGTCGCTGCGCAAGCACCGAATCCGGCCGCCAGCACCACGGCCCCGGCTGCTGCGCCTGCCGCTGTTGGTAAAATCGACGAAGCCGCCGCCAAAGCCGTTGTCGCGCATTACGCCGACATCGTCTTCGCCGTTTACAGCGATGCCGAATCCACCGCGAAGACCCTGCAAACCGCCGTCGACGCCTTCCTCGCCAAGCCGAACGCCGACACCCTGAAAGCTGCCAAGGCTGCCTGGATCGCTGCCCGCGTTCCTTACCTGCAGAGCGAAGTGTTCCGCTTCGGCAACACCATCATCGACGATTGGGAAGGTCAGGTGAACGCCTGGCCACTGGACGAAGGCCTGATCGACTACGTCGACAAATCCTACGAGCACGCACTGGGTAACCCGGGCGCCACGGCCAACATCATCGCCAACACCCAGGTTCAGGTCGGCGAAGACAAGATCGACGTGAAAGACATCACCCCGGCAAAACTCGCCAGCCTGAACGAGCTGGGTGGTTCCGAGGCCAACGTTGCCACCGGCTACCACGCCATCGAATTCCTGCTCTGGGGCCAGGACCTGAACGGCACCGGCCCTGGCGCTGGCAAACGCCCAGCTTCCGACTACCTGGAAGGCAAAGGTGCAACCGGCGGTCATAACGATCGTCGTCGCGCTTACCTGAAGTCCGTGACCCAACTGCTGGTCAGCGACCTGGAAGAAATGGTCGGTAACTGGAAGCCGAACGTGGCCGACAACTACCGCGCCACCCTCGAAGCCGAGCCAGCTGAATCCGGCCTGCGCAAAATGCTGTTCGGCATGGGCAGCCTGTCCCTGGGCGAACTGGCGGGCGAGCGCATGAAGGTTTCCCTGGAAGCCAACTCGCCGGAAGACGAACACGACTGCTTCAGCGACAACACCCACAATTCGCAGTTCTACGATGCCAAAGGCGTTCGTAACGTGTACCTGGGTGAATACACCCGCGTCGACGGCACCAAAATGACCGGCGCCAGCCTGTCATCCCTGGTGGCCAAGGCTGACCCGGCTGCCGACACCGCGCTGAAAGCCGACCTGGCTGCGACCGAAGCGAAGATGCAGGTTATCGTCGATCACGCCAACAAGGGTGAGCACTACGACCAGCTGATCGCTGCCGGCAACACTGCTGGCAACCAGATCGTGCGCGACGCTATCGCTTCCCTGGTCAAGCAGACCGGTTCGATCGAAGCAGCCGCTGGCAAACTGGGCATCAGCGACCTGAACCCGGACAACGCTGATCACGAGTTCTGATCAACGCTGTCTGAATAAAAAGGCGACCTTCGGGTCGCCTTTTTGCTGCCGGTCGCCGATCAGTTGCCCCACATCAACCAAACGATAATTCCTCTTATTCAATCCCCCCTGCCCTGTTAGACTTTGCGCCCTTGTTTTGCTCGTCTTGCAGGATGTCTGATGCCCTCGCTGCCTCTTCGCTTGTCCGCACTGTTTCTGGCCCTGGGCCTGAGTGCCTGCGATGACGCCCCGCGCTTTACCCAAGCCGAACCCGGTGAAGCCCGGTCCGGTGGCAGCGCAACCGTGCGCAAGACCGATCAGAACGCATTTTCCCTGCCGTCCGCCAACCTGCCGCCGTCACGGCGCGTGGACTTCAGTGTCGGCAACAGCTTTTTCCGTAATCCCTGGGTGATCGCCCCGTCGACCACCACCGCCCGGGATGGCCTCGGCCCGCTGTTCAACACCAACGCGTGCCAGAACTGCCACATCAAGGACGGACGCGGTCATCCGCCCACGCCTGATGCGCAGAACGCCGTGTCGATGCTGGTACGTCTGTCGATTCCCGATACGCCAGCGTACGCCAAGGTCATCGAGCAGCTCGGTGTCGTCCCGGAGCCGGTCTACGGCGGCCAGTTCCAGGACATGTCCGTACCGGGTGTCGTGCCGGAAGGCAAAGTGCGCGTCGATTACACACCCGTTCCGATCCGCTTCAAGGACGGCACCGAAGTCGAGTTGCGCAAGCCGACGTTGCAAATCACCCAGCTCGGCTATGGCCCGATGCACCCTGACACGCGCTTCTCAGCCAGGGTTGCACCGCCAATGATTGGCCTGGGCCTGCTCGAAGCGATTCCCGACGAGGCGATCCTGGCCAATGCCGAGGCTCAGGAAAAAGACAAAAACGGTATCGCCGGGCGTCCGAACCGGGTCTGGGATGACGCGCAGCAAAAATCCGTTCTCGGGCGATTTGGCTGGAAGGCCGGCCAACCAAACCTCAATCAGCAAAATGTTCATGCGTTTTCCGGGGACATGGGCCTGACCACCAGTCTGAGACCCGTTGATGACTGCACCGCCGCGCAAACCGCTTGCAAGCAAGCGCCCAACGGTAATGGCCCGGATGGCGAGCCGGAAGTCAGCGATAACATCCTGCGTCTGGTGCTGTTCTACAGCCGTAACCTCGCCGTACCGGCCCGCCGCGATGTCAGCGCCCCCGAGGTGCTGGCCGGCAAGAATCTGTTTTTCCAGGCCGGATGCCAGTCCTGCCACACCCCGAAATACACCACCGCCGCCAACGCCGCAGAACCTGAATTGGCCAATCAAGTGATTCGCCCTTACAGCGATCTGCTGCTGCATGACATGGGCGACGGTCTGGCCGACAACCGTACCGAATTCCAGGCCAGCGGCCGCGACTGGCGCACCCCGCCGTTGTGGGGCATCGGCCTGACGCAGGCGGTCAGTGGGCACACCCAGTTTTTGCACGATGGCCGCGCCCGCAATCTGCTTGAAGCCGTGCTCTGGCATGGCGGCGAAGCCACAGCGGCGCAGCAACAGGTTTTGTCTTTCAATGCCGAGCAGCGCGCTGCGTTGCTGGCGTTCTTGAATTCCCTTTAATACGTATTCCATAGCGGGAGCCCGACATGTTCCGTCCCAAATTGTTGTTCACCAGCCTTGCCGCACTCGCCCTGGGCGCCTGTTCGCCTCAGGATCCGCAGGCCGTCACGTCGGCGGCGATCGCCAAGTCGGTAATCCTGCCGACCTACACGCGCTGGGTTGAAGCCGACCGCCAACTGGCCGTCAGCGCCCTCGCCTACTGCGAAGGCAAGGAAAACCTCGACACCGCCCGCGCCGACTTCCTGCACGCGCAGAAAGCCTGGGCCGAGTTGCAGCCACTGCTGATCGGGCCGCTGGCCGAGGGCAATCGCGCCTGGCAGGTGCAGTTCTGGCCGGACAAGAAAAACCTCGTCGGCCGTCAAGTCGAGCAACTGGTCACCGCACAGCCGCAGATCGATGCCGCTGCATTGGCCAAGTCCAGCGTTGTGGTTCAAGGCCTCTCCGCCTACGAATACATCCTGTTCGACAGCAAGCCTGATGTGGCCAACGCTGAACAGAAAACCAAGTACTGCCCGCTGCTGATCGCGATTGGCGAGCGTCAGAAACAACTGGCCGAAGAAATTCTGAAAAGCTGGAACAACACCGACGGCATGCTCGCGCAGATGAGCAAATTCCCGAACCAACGCTACGCCGATTCCCACGAAGCCATCGCCGATCTATTGCGCGTGCAAGTCACCGCCCTCGACAGCCTGAAGAAAAAACTCGGCACGCCGATGGGCCGTCAAACGAAGGGGGTGCCGCAACCGTTCCAGGCCGATGCATGGCGCAGCCAGTCGTCCCTGACCGGCCTCGAAGCCAGCCTCGCCGCCGCCAAAACGGTATGGGAAGGCGTCGACAACAAAGGCCTGCGCGGCCTGTTGCCGAACGAGCAGAAACCCTTGGCCGACAAGATCGACGCCGCTTACGCCGCGTCCCTGAAACTGTTCGCCAGCAACCAGCGTTCGCTGACTGAAATGCTCGGCGATGACGCCGGTCGCCAACAGCTAAACGATATCTACGACAGCCTGAACGTCGTCCACCGCCTGCACGAAGGCGAACTGGCCAAGGCGCTGGGCATCCAACTGGGCTTCAACGCCAACGACGGTGACTGATGAGGGCAAGTTCCATGCTGCGACGCCAGGCTCTGACGTTAGGTAGTTTGCTGCTGGGTGCGGTGACACTGGGCGGCTGGACGCTGTTCAAGCAGAAGGGCAAAAGCCCGCTGCTGCTCTCGGCGCGGGACGATACCGACGGCAAACACTACGCCGTCGGTTACCGGCTGGACGGTACCCGGGTGTTTGCCACCCAGGTCGGCCAGCGTTGCCACGACATCATCAACCACCCGACGCTGCCGATTGCGCTGTTCGTCGCCCGTCGTCCTGGCACCGAGAGTTACCTGATCGACCTGCGCGACGGCACGTTGCTGCAAACCGTGACCTCGCGGCCGAACCGGCACTTCTACGGTCACGCGGTGATTCACAAGAGCGGCGACTGGCTGTACGCCACCGAGAACGACACCTCCGATCCGGGTCGTGGCTTGCTGGGTGTGTATAAGTTCGAAGGCGAGCGACTTATCCACAGCGGCGAGATCCCCACCCACGGCGTCGGCCCGCACCAGGTGTCGTGGATGCCCGATGGTGAAACTCTGGTGGTCGCCAACGGCGGCATTCGCACCGAGGCCGAAAGCCGCGTCGAAATGAACCTCAACGCCATGGAACCGAGCCTGGTCCTGATGCAACGCGACGGCACCCTGCTGAGCAAGGAAACCCTCGCCCAGCAGATGAACAGCGTGCGTCATTTGGGGATCGCCAGTGACGGCACCATCGTCGCCGGTCAGCAGTTCATGGGGCCGTCTCACGAGTCTTCGGAGCTGCTGGCGATCAAGCGGCCCGGCCAGCCGTTCGTGGCTTTCCCGGTGCCTGAGCATCAGTTGCAGGTCATGGGGCATTACACCGCCAGCGTCGCGGTGCACAGCGAACTGCGCCTGGTGGCGTTGACCGCGCCACGGGGCAACCGCTTTTTCATCTGGGACCTGGATAGCGGTGAAGTGCGCCTGGACGCGCCGCTTCCCGATTGCGCCGGGGTCGGCGCGGTAGCCGATGGCTTTGTCGTGACCTCGGGTCAGGGGCGCTGCCGGTTCTACGACTGCCGCCAGACAAGCCTTGTTGCAAAACCCCTCGATCTACCCGCAGGGCTCTGGGACAACCACCTTCACCTCATCTAAACACAGCCCTTTGTAGCAGCTGGCGCAGCCTGCGTTCGGCTGCGGAGCAGTCGTGATATCAGGCGCCGCGATGTTTCATGCAAACCGAGGTGTCTGGATTTGCGACTGCTCCGCAGCCGAACGCAGGCTTCGCCAGCTGCTACAGGTCGGGGATACGCTTGCCTGTAAGTTCTGCCAGTTGGAATCAACCTCCCACTCGGAGTAATGTGCCCGACTGTCTCACCTGATTTTCTCCAAGGAAGTGGAAATATGCTGCGTCGCCGCATGCTGATCATGTTGGGTGTTGTTTTGCTGATCGTGCTGGTCCTGGCCGGTTACAAAGCCTTCTCCATCTATACGATGATTCAGGGCTTTGCTGCGCCGAAACCGGCGATCAGTGTCGCCGTGGCCACGGCTACCGAGCGGCCGTGGCAAGCCCGCCTGCCCACCGTTGGCACGCTCAAGGCGTTGCAAGGCGTGGACCTGAGCCTGGAGACCGACGGCACCGTCATTGATTTGCAGTTCGAGTCAGGTCAGAAGGTCAAGGCCGGTCAACCACTCCTGCGGCTCGACAGCGCCGTGGAAAGTGCCTTGCTGGAAACGGCTCTGGCCGACCTCGGGCTAGCCCAACTCGATTACGGTCGCGGTAGCCAACTGGTAGGCAGCCAAGCCATTTCCAAAGGCGAATTCGACCGACTTTCGGCGGTGCAGAAAAAGAGCAAGGCCACGGTCAATCAACTCAAGGCTGCACTCGGCAAAAAGAGCATCGTCGCGCCCTTCAGCGGGACCATTGGCATTCGTCAGGTGGACATCGGTGACTATCTCGCCAGCGGCACCATGATTGCCACCCTGCAAGACCTCAGCAGCCTCTATGTAGACTTCTTCGTGCCCGAGCAGTCGGTACCGAAGATCGCCCCCGGCCAACGGGTACAGATCGTTGTCGCGGCCTACCCGACACAAACTTTCCCCGGCACCATCAGCGCGATCAACCCGAAAGTCGAAAATAGCACGCGCAACGTCCAGGTCCGCGCGACCCTGGCCAACCCCGACGGCAAACTGCTGCCGGGGATGTTCGCCAGCCTGCAAGTGTTGTTGCCCGACCCGCAGCCGCGCATCGTCGTGCCGGAAAGCGCGATCACTTACACGCTGTACGGCAACTCGCTCTATGTCGTCGCGCAGAAAAAAGCCGAAGACGGCAGCCTGGAAAAAGACGACAAGGGCCAACCGATCCTGATCGCCGAACGGCGTTTCATCGAAACCGGCGAGCGCCGCGATGGGCAAGTGATGATCACCAAAGGTGTGCAGAACGGCGAAAAAGTGGTCACGGCCGGCCAGATCAAACTAGACAACGGCGCACATATCGCGATCAGCGACGACAAGACACTAGCCGAGAAGAGCAGTCAGCCTCGCGTTGACTAATCAAGGAATCCCCATGGCTTTTACCGACCCATTCATCCGCCGCCCGGTGCTCGCCACCGTGGTCAGCCTGTTGATTGTGCTGCTGGGCTTCCAGGCCTGGAGCAAGTTGCCGCTGCGCCAATATCCACAAATGGAAAACGCCCTGATCACGGTGACCACCGCTTATCCCGGGGCCAACGCCGAAACCATTCAGGGCTACATCACCCAACCGATGCAGCAAAGTCTGGCCAGTGCCGAAGGCATCGATTACATGACGTCGGTCAGTCGCCAGAACTTCTCGGTGATCTCGATCTACGCGCGCATTGGCGCCAACAGCGACCGCTTGTTCACCGAACTGCTGGCCAAGGCCAACGAGGTGAAGAACCAGCTGCCTCAGGACGCCGAAGACCCGGTACTGAGCAAGGAAGCCGCCGACGCCTCGGCACTGATGTACATCAGCTTCTTCAGCAAGGAGCTGAGCAACCCGCAGATTACCGACTACCTGTCGCGGGTCATCCAGCCGAAACTGGCGACCCTGCCGGGCATGGCTGAAGCCGAAATTCTCGGCAACCAGGTGTTTGCCATGCGTCTGTGGCTGGACCCGGTCAAGCTGGCCGGTTTCGGCCTGAGTGCCAGCGACGTGACCGATGCCGTGCGCAAGTACAACTTCCTCTCCGCCGCCGGCGAAGTGAAAGGCGAGTACGTCGTCACCAGCATCAATGCCAACACCGAACTCAAATCCGCCGAAGCCTTTGCCGCGATTCCGCTCAAGGTCGAGGGCGACAGTCGCGTGCTGCTCAGCGATGTGGCGCGGGTTGAAATGGGTGCGGAAAACTACGACTCGATCAGCTCCTTCGGCGGCACCCCTTCGGTGTACATCGGAATCAAGGCCACGCCCGGCGCCAACCCGCTGGACGTGATCAAGGAAGTGCGCAAGATCATGCCGGACCTGGAAGCCCAGCTGCCGCCGAACCTCAAAGGTGAAATCGCTTACGACGCCACGCTGTTTATCCAGGCCTCGATCGACGAAGTGGTGAAAACCCTGTTCGAAGCGGTTCTGATCGTCATTGTGGTGGTGTTCCTGTTTCTCGGCGCGCTGCGTTCAGTGGTGATCCCGGTGGTCACCATCCCGCTGTCGATGATCGGCGTGATGTTCTTCATGCAGATGATGGGCTACTCGATCAACCTACTGACGTTGCTGGCGATGGTATTGGCCATCGGCCTGGTGGTGGACGACGCCATTGTGGTGGTGGAAAACATCCACCGGCACATCGAAGAAGGCAAGACGCCGCTGGATGCGGCCATCGAAGGCGCCCGGGAAATCGCCATGCCGGTGGTCTCGATGACCATCACCCTGGCGGCGGTCTATGCGCCGATCGGCTTCCTGACGGGGCTCACAGGGGCGCTGTTCAAGGAGTTCGCCTTGACCCTGGCCGGCGCGGTGGTGATCTCCGGCATCGTCGCCCTGACCCTGTCGCCGATGATGTGTGCCTTCCTGCTGCGTCACGACGAAAATCCCAGCGGTCTGGCCCATCGCCTGGACCTGATTTTCGAAGGCCTCAAGCGCCGTTACCAAAGCATGCTCCACGGTACCCTCAACACCCGGCCGGTGGTGCTGGTGTTCGCGGTGATCGTGCTGTGCCTGATTCCGGTGCTGCTCACGTTTACCAAGTCGGAACTGGCGCCGGACGAAGACCAGGGCATCATTTTCATGATTGCCAACGCCCCGCAACCGGCCAACCTCGACTATCTGAGCACCTACACCGACGAGTTCGTCACGATCTTCAAGACGTTTCCCGAGTACTACTCGTCGTTCCAGATCAATGGCTTCAACGGCGTGCAATCGGGAATCGGCGGCTTCCTGCTCAAGCCGTGGAACGAACGCAGCCGCACGCAAATGCAGATCCTGCCCGAGGTACAGGCCAAACTGGAGAGCATTTCCGGCCTGCAAATCTTCGGCTTCAACCTGCCTTCCCTGCCCGGCACCGGCGAGGGGCTGCCGTTTCAGTTCGTCATCAGTTCCGCCAACGATTACGAGTCACTGCTGCAAGTGGCCGACCGGGTGAAAAAACGGGCAATGGAATCCGGCAAGTTCGCCTTCGTCGACCTCGACCTGGCGTTCGACAAGCCCGAAGTGGTGGTGGATATCGATCGCGCCAAGGCCGCACAGATGGGTGTTTCCATGCAGGATCTTGGCGGGACACTCGCGACGTTGCTGGGTGAGGCGGAGATCAACCGTTTCACCATTGAAGGTCGCAGCTACAAAGTCATCGCGCAGGTCGAACGGCCCTTCCGGGATAACCCCGACTGGCTGAACAATTATTACGTCAAGAACACCCAAGGCCAACTGCTGGCCCTGTCGACCCTAATCACCGTGACCGACCGGGCGCGTCCACGGCAGTTGAACCAGTTCCAGCAACTCAACTCGGGCATCCTGTCCGGGGTTCCGCTGGTCAGCATGGGTGAAGCCATCGACACCGTGCGCCAGATCGCTCGGGAAGAGGCGCCGGTGGGTTATGCCTTCGATTATGCCGGCGCATCACGGCAATACGTCCAGGAAGGCAGTGCGCTGTGGGTCACCTTCGCTCTGGCACTGGCGATCATTTTCCTGGTCCTGGCCGCCCAGTTCGAAAGCTTCCGCGATCCGCTGGTGATTCTGGTGACCGTACCTTTGTCGATCTGTGGTGCCCTGATTCCGCTGTTCCTGGGCTGGTCGAGCATGAACATCTACACCCAGGTCGGCCTGGTGACGTTGATCGGGCTGATCAGCAAACACGGAATCCTGATCGTCGAATTTGCCAACCAGTTGCGCAAGGACAAAGGCCTGACGCCGCGCGAGGCCGTGGAGGAAGCGGCGGCCATTCGTCTGCGTCCGGTGTTGATGACCACTGCTGCGATGGTGTTCGGTATGGTGCCGTTGATCATCGCCACGGGGGCGGGCGCCGTCAGCCGGTTCGACATCGGCATGGTGATCGCCACGGGGATGTCGATCGGAACGTTGTTTACGTTGTTTGTGCTGCCGTGTGTCTACACGTTACTGGCTAAACCCGATAAACCCTGACGCTAACGATCAGCGTCGGGAATAAAAAAGGCCTCGCATTAGCGAGGCCTTTTATTTGGGCTTCAATCTGTTCAACTCTGTGGCCTCAATCCTTGAGAAAGTCCGAACATGAACAGCAATAAATCATGATCGGGTTGGGATGCCACGGATGCCTTCGCAACTCGTGGCATTGGACAATGCGCGTCGCCGCTCACTGAACTGAGGACCTGCGGGCGGGGCTGCTCCCATGCCGCCACCGCCAGTGAAGCAACTGCCAAGGCTCCTATTAAAAATATACCTCGTGCAATTTCGAGTTTCATTGCTATAAACCCTTGATAGCGCTGCCAAACGCCGTCTTATAAAAATAGACGAGTTTCTGCCAGTCCGTCGTGCTGAACGACGAGTGGCGACGCAGTTGTTTCATGTCATGCGTAGCCGCTTGCCGGGCGGTCAAACGCTGCCGACATTTCTCCAGATCGATCAAGGCCACTTCAACCTTGGCAGCCTCGTCTTCACCTGTGACGCGCACGAATACGTGCTTGACGTAGAGGCAGCTGTGCTGCCAGCGACCCTTGTGCATCCGGGCCAGGTTCTCGGCCAGTTCCTTCAACACTCGATCATGCACAGCCTCACCGTGACGTTCGCGACCACCGCCAGCGTACCAGTGTTCGATTTCCTCGAAGCCGTCCAGCGCCTTGGTGATCAGCAATGCGCGCCATTTATGCACCGGATCGCGCTGTGCACCGCAAAAAACGATTTCCGGAACGCGAACGTCGAGCAGGTTCAGGCCGATGAGCGCATCGCGCTCGCGCAACACCGTCGGCCGACCGAACGGGTGCAGCAAGCTGCGATGGATATGACCGGTCTGACGTTTAACGTAAAGCAACTGTCCATTGCTGCTCACGACGCGCTGCACGCCACTTTCTCCACCGCGACGGACGTTGGGTTCTTCTACCCACTCACCGCGCTGATTCCAGAAATAGTCGAAGCGGTCCTGAGGAGCGACGTCCGTTTCTGCTGCACATTGCACTGCCATTCTGTTACCTCTTGCGTAATACGTAGACCCGCCACATGGCATAGAGCGGTAAAAAGTCCAGTTGTTCCTGAATACGGAAACCCACCTGCTCGAATTCCTTTTCAACCGTAGCCGCCGGTAACACAAATCGATTTTGGTAACCTTCCTGCCCACGGGTTTTCTCGGCGCGCTTGCGTTTCCAGGCTTTGAAATTGCCGTCCACCCACAAAGAAAGGATCACGCTGTCGCGGGTGACGCGCTCGAATTCACGCAAAATAGCCAGTCGATGCTCGGCTTCACCGATGTGATGGAGCAAACGCATGCAGAAAATGCTGTCGACGGCGTTATCAGGCAAGGCGATGTCAAATGCAGAAGTGTGCAAGGGCCGTACCCGTTTCACCACCTCGGCAGGTTGCGCCTGCATGGCAATCTTCAGCATGGATTCGGAGTTGTCGGCCCCAATGATCGCACGATTGGTTTTTTCCGCCAGCAATGGCCAAAAGCGCCCCGCACCGCAGGGCAAATCGAGGATCAGCCCCGGCTCACCGACCAGTGCCAGCGCCTTGCGTGCCAGTTGCTCGTCACGCCAGTGGGACAGGCGGCGGCCAAAGCCATCCTGGTGTTTGCGCAGGTATCGTTGAGCGTGTTGATCGTCGTATTTTTCGGAAAAATCAAGCTTGATCGGGCCAGCCATCACCAAGGTCTCCTGAGCTGCTGATGGCACCCACGATAGGTAGTGCCGTGTCAGCGACAGGTCATTCCTTTGTGAAAAAAACGTCATGTAAAACCACAAATTATTTCGAGGTTTTGCAGGGCGGCAACGATGGCTCTGGGCCGTTGCGACCGATCAGCTCACATCCGACGAACACAACTCCACCTCAAAACGACAACCATGAGGCTCCATGTTCGTCAGGCTGACGTTCCAACCCTGGTTTTCACAGATCCGCTGCACCAGCGACAGCCCAAGCCCCAAGCCCTCACCGCGCTTCTCGTTGCCCCGCACGAACGGCTCGAACATCGCCTCGCGTTTTTCCTCGGGAATGCCCACGCCACTGTCCTCGACCATGAAACCCGTGGCCGTCAGGGTCAGGCGGATGAACCCGCACTCGGTGTAATGCAGCGCGTTACGCAGCAGGTTGCCCATGACCGCGTGCAGAAGGGTTGCGTTGTAGCAAGTGTTGGTCGGATTACCCGGTTCAAAGTTCAGTGCCAGCCCCTTGGCCTCGATCGGCTCGCGCCACTGATTGAGCAGTCCATCGGCTACCTGGCTCAGGGTCTGCTGGGGCGACATGCTGGCGTCTTCACGTTGTGCGCGGGCCAACATCAGGAAGGTTTGCACCAGCTCGCGCATCTCCTCACAAGCACGGGCGATTCGCTGGACCTGTGCACGTCCACGCTGATCGATGCCGGGGTTTTCCAGCAGCAGCTCGCAGGAACTGGCCAGCACCATCAATGGCGTGCGCAGCTCGTGACTGACGTCACTGGTGAACAACCGTTCGCGGGTCAACGCCTGGCGCAAGCGCCCGAGGGTGGCGTCGAAGGCCACGGCCAACTCGCCCACCTCATCAGCCGCGTAATCCGGCGCCAGCGGTGGCGCAAGACCTAATAATTGATCACGGTGACGGACCTGACGGGCCAGCCGCACCACGGGCGCCATCACTTTGCGCGCCAGTACCCAGCCAAGAAACACCGCCAACGCCAGACTCAGGACGAAGCCCACCAGCACCACGGCAAACAGCACCCGTTCACGCTCTTCGAAATCGCTCTGATCCTGCAACAGCACATAATGCCGGCCGTCGACGACTTCGACCATCGCGTGATACGACAGCTGTTCGCGAAACACTTCATGAAAGCCCGGGTCCAGGTGCCGCAGGTCCTTGGGCAGCTCGAAATCCCCCGGCCCGCCGCTGAAATAGAACATCTGGTCCGGCTCGGGACGGTGGCTCCAGTCCGACACGCTGTCCATCAGCAACAGCCGTTGTAAATCGCCGCCCAGCCCTGCCGAAATCAGTTTTTCTTCGACCAGGTGCACGGTCGCCACAATGCCCATGGCGAAGGCCCCTGCCACCAATGCGCTCATCAGCGCAAAGGCGATGATGATCCGTTGAGCAAGGCTCTGTTTAAACTCCATCTCGGCCCTCGGCCAAGCGATAACCCACACCGTGCACGGTTTGCAGCAACGGTTTGGCGAACGGCTTGTCGATCACCTGGCGCAATTGATGGACGTGGCTGCGCAGGCTGTCGCTGTCCGGGCAGTCATCACCCCACAGCGCCTCTTCGAGAATTTCGCGGCGCAGTACGTGAGGACTTTTTTGCATCAACACGGCCAGCAATTTCAGCCCCACCGGGTTGAGTTTGAGCAGACGACCTTCGCGGGTGACTTCCAGGGTATCGAGGTCGTAGATCAGATCGCCGACCTGCAGGGTGCGGCGACCGCCACCCTGGGCGCGACGCATGACCGCCTCGATGCGCGCCGCCAATTCAGACAGCGCAAAGGGTTTGATCAGGTAGTCATCGGCGCCGGATTTGAAGCCTTGCAGCCGGTCGTCCAATTGATCGCGAGCGGTGAGCATGATCACCGGCGTGTCGCGGCGCGCGTCTTCACGCAGACGTTTGCACAGGGTGTAACCGTCGATGCCCGGCAACATGATGTCGAGCACGATCAAGTCGTAATGCTCGGTGGCCGCCAAGTGCAAGCCTGACAAACCGTCCTGCGCGCAATCCACGGTATAACCTTTGAGCCCCAGGTAATCGGCCAGATTGGCCAGGATATCGCGGTTGTCTTCAACCAATAGAATTCGCATGGGTGTCTCCTGCGTACACAGTAACGGCCGTCTTGGCCCGCGCAGCTTAAGGCCAAGTGTGGCTGAGGGCTAGGACTGTGTGCAGTTGTAAATCCACCTCCATAAACCCGGGATGGCTATAACGACTTTTTCACTATCGATTCACACACCGACGACAGGACCAGGCTCAAACTCCGCGCGACTGCGCTTTCAGAACATTTCACCGACCAAGGAACTGCCATGGTTTCGACTGCTGTCCGCCCCGCCTCCCGCCCGCTGAATTTCTGGGTGTGCCTAGGCGTTCCCGCCATCGCGGCGATCATTCTGGTGCTGCTCGAACTGACGTCCCTGGACATGGACCTTGCCAAGCTGTTCTATGACCCGGTCGCGGGGGATTTCATCGGGCGGCACAGTTACTTCCTGGAAGAGATCCTGCATGACCGCGCCAAGCAGGTGGTCATCGCCTTCTCGGTGTTGGCCATCTTCGGTTTCATCGCCTCCTTTTTCATGGACAGGCTCAAACCGATCAAACGGGAACTGGGCTGTCTGGTGCTGTCTCTGGCGCTAGCGACCTCCTTTGTCACGCCAGTCAAAGCGGTGACAGCGGTTCAATGCCCGTGGAGCCTTGAGCAGTTCGGTGGTCACGAGACCTATAGCGAGTTGCTCAGCCCTCGCCCGCACACCGATAAACCTGGCCGTTGCTGGCCCGGCGGCCATGCGGCGACCGGTTTCACACTGTTTGCGCTGTTCTTTGTCCTGCGCGACCGTCGTCCGCGTCTGGCGCGCAAGGCGTTTGTGTTCGCTTTCGCGTTGGGCACGGTGTTTTCCATCAGCCGGATGATGCAGGGGGCGCACTTCTTTTCGCATAACGTGTGGACGGCGATTTTCTGCTGGCTGATTTGCCTGGGGGCGTATTACTACATTTTTTATCGGCCAGCCTCGAAGGCTGAGCGAGAGTCCGAAGCACAACCGGTCAACGCCTGAAACACAGATCAAAAATGTGGGAGCGAGCTTGGCCCGAGGTGACCCTCGAAATCCGGGCAATAAAAAACCCCGCCTGCTTATCGCAGGCGGGGTTTTTTAGTACGGGGTAAGGCTGGCTTACATCATGCCGCCCATGCCACCCATACCGCCCATGTCTGGCATACCGCCGCCAGCTGGTTTGTCGTCCGGAGCATCAGCGATCATGGCTTCGGTGGTCAGCATCAAGCCACCAATGGACGCCGCAGCCTGCAGAGCAGAACGAGTCACTTTGGTAGGGTCGAGGATGCCCATTTCGATCATGTCGCCGTATTCGCCGGTAGCAGCGTTGTAACCGAAGTTACCCGAACCTTGCTTGACCTTGTCGACTACTACGCTTGGCTCGTCGCCGGAGTTGGCAACGATCTGACGCAGTGGCGATTCGATAGCGCGACGCAGTACAGCAATACCGACGTTCTGATCAGCGTTGTCGCCTTTCAGTTCGCTGATGGCTTGCAGAGCGCGAATCAGCGCTACGCCACCGCCAGGTACCACGCCTTCTTCAACGGCTGCACGGGTAGCGTGCAGGGCGTCTTCAACGCGGGCTTTCTTCTCTTTCATTTCAACTTCGGAACCAGCGCCAACCTTGATCACTGCAACGCCGCCGGACAGCTTGGCCAGACGCTCTTGCAGTTTTTCACGGTCGTAGTCGGACGAAGTGTCGGCCACTTGCTGACGGATTTGCAGAACGCGAGCCTGGATATCAGCTTCAACGCCGGCGCCGTCGATGACGGTGGTGTTTTCCTTGGTTACGGCTACGCGCTTGGCATTACCCAGGTGTTCCAGGGTAGCGCTTTCCAGGCTCAGACCGATCTCTTCGGAGATAACGGTACCGCCGGTCAGGACAGCGATGTCCTGCAGCATGGCCTTGCGACGGTCACCAAAGCCTGGAGCCTTGACGGCAACCACTTTGACGATACCGCGCATGTTGTTCACAACCAGAGTCGCCAGGGCTTCGCCTTCAACGTCTTCGCTCACGATCAGCAGCGGACGACCTGCTTTGGCAACGGCTTCCAGTACTGGCAGCAGTTCACGGATGTTCGAGATTTTCTTGTCGACCAGCAGGATCAGCGGACCGTCGAGCTCGGCAGTCATGGTCTCTGGCTTGTTGACGAAGTACGGGGACAGGTAGCCACGGTCGAACTGCATGCCTTCAACAACCGACAGTTCGTTTTCCAGGCCCGAGCCTTCTTCAACGGTGATCACGCCTTCTTTACCGACTTTTTCCATGGCTTCGGCAATGATGTCGCCGATGGAGTTGTCGGAGTTGGCCGAGATGGTGCCGACCTGAGCGATGGCCTTGGTGTCAGCGCACGGCTTGGACAGGGCTTTCAGCTCTTTGACGATTGCGATGGTCGCTTTGTCGATGCCGCGCTTCAGGTCCATCGGGTTCATGCCGGCAGCGACGGCTTTCAGGCCTTCGTTGACGATCGATTGAGCCAGAACGGTAGCGGTGGTGGTGCCGTCGCCTGCGTCATCGTTGGCACGGGAGGCAACGTCTTTGACCAGCTGCGCGCCCATGTTTTCGAAGCGATCTTTCAGCTCGATTTCTTTGGCAACGGACACGCCGTCCTTGGTGATGGTCGGAGCGCCGAAGCTCTTCTCGATGATCACGTTACGGCCTTTAGGGCCCAGGGTCGCTTTTACTGCGTCAGCCAGGACGTTGACACCGGCGAGCATTTTCTTGCGGGCGGAATCGCCGAATTTAACTTCTTTAGCAGCCATGATCGATATTCCTTAAATACTTTGTAGTAGCGGGAAAATGAGCGGGGAATCAGCCTTCGATAACAGCGAGGATTTCGTTCTCGCTCATTACCAACAGGTCTTCGCCGTCGACTTTCACGGTGTTGCTGCCGGAGTACGGGCCGAACACAACCTTGTCACCCACTTTAACGGCCAGTGCACGCACTTCACCGTTGTCCAGCACGCGGCCGGTACCGACAGCGAGGATCTCGCCGCTGTTGGCTTTTTCAGCAGCCGAACCTGGCAGGACGATACCGCCAGCGGTTTTCTTTTCTTCTTCGCTGCGACGGATGACGACGCGGTCATGCAGAGGACGAAGCTTCATTGTCGATCTCTCCTAATTGTGGTTTTCATCGGCCGGTGTATTCCCGGCGGGTTTAACAAATCCGGCGGTGCCGGGTGCGGTTCGTCGAGCGAACCGCGGAAGTCTGTCTGGCGTAATCGCCAGAAACCTTGCGGTGACCGTTACATAAGGGCGCATAAGCTTATTACAAGGGCGAGGAAGCAAATTTTTTCAGGTTGCTGCCCCACAAACGAACACGGCACCCGAAGGTGCCGTGCCGGTATAGCGGATTACTTGGTATCGCGGTGTTCGAATTCGCCTTCGATCACGTTCGGCTCACGGCCTAGCGGCTCGCGGGTCGCAGGGCCGCCGCCACGTGGCTGAAGGTCGTCGGCGAATGCACGCTGACGGATTGCCGCCTCTTCGGCACGCTGGCGCATTTTATTGGCCAACAGTCGACGAGAGATCGGCAGCAACATGATCAGACCCAGCACATCAGTGACGAAGCCCGGCAGGATCAACAGACCACCCGCCAGTGCCAGCATCAAACCTTCGAGCATGGTCTGGGCCGGCAACTCGCCGCGGTTCAGGCTTTCACGAGCACGCAATGCGGTTGCCAGACCAGCGATACGCAGCACGAACACGCCGAGCATCGAGCCGAGAATGACCAGCAGCAGGGCCGGGAAAAACCCGATCGCCCCGCTGACCTTGACGAATACGAACAGCTCCAACACCGGAAACAGTACAAAGAGCAATAAAAAAGGGCGCATCAAATGGTTCCTCAACGCAAGAATGCCTTGCCAGTCTTCCCTAGATGACGTCGCCGATTCGTGAATTCAAGCGTCGGCCACTTCATTTTTCGGCCAATGTTCGGCGTGAGCCAGGAAAACCAAGGCTTCGCGCACTTGTGTCGGCGTATTACACGGCGCTTGAAACGGCAACCAATAGAGCCCCTGACCAATGCGCAGGTGCATGCCTTCAGTGTCGATACCCGCCAGTTGCGCCGGCTCGGTTTTCGGCAGCCCCGCCAGTTCGACGTAGTGGGCGATGGCTTTGGCGTGATCGGCATTCATGTGCTCGACCATGCTCGCTTCGGCCTTACCGGCGAACGGGTTGGCCAAGGTCAGTTGATCGACCCAGTGAATCGCACCGAAGCCGCCGATGTAACGGTGACGTACCGGTTTGAGCACCCAGAAATCGAAATCGTGGGCCTTGTGGTAGCTCTGCGAATCCGGGAAATAGCGGTAGTAACGCTCAGCCGCCGCTTCGATGGCTGACTCGTCCTCGAGCTTTTCTGCTTCGGCGAGGTAGGTCAGGCGACCAACGGCTTGCACGTCTTCGGCCCCGCGCTCACCCACAAACAGTGAGCATTTTGGATCTTTCTGCAGGTTGTGGGTGTGCTGGGCGATACGGCTGATAAGGATCAGCGGCCAGCCCTGTTCGTCCAGACAGTACGGAACCACGGAGCCAAACGGGAAACCGGGCATCGCCTTGGAGTGTGTCGAGAGCACTCCACGGTATTCCTTGAGAAGCAATTCTCGGGCATTCTTGGCTGCTTCAACGCTCAATTTATGACTCCTTATATAGAATCCGTCAAAAAAACGGACAGGCGCCTGGGGATAAGTTCCAGTACGCCATCGGGGCAGTTCTCATGTGCAGCCAGGCCGTATCAGGTGCAGATCGAGAGGCTACTCTCTAAAAGGAAACCACTCCTCTGATCTGCTATTGGGGCATGCGAATGCAACTCACTGACAAAGTAATCATTATCACGGGCGGTTGCCAGGGTTTAGGCCGTTCCATGGCCGAGTATTTCGCCGGTAAAGGCGCGAAGCTCGCGCTGGTGGACCTGAATCAGGAAAAGCTCGACGACACCGTCGCCGCTTGCACGGCTAAAGGCGTCGAGGCTTGTGCTTATCTGTGCAATGTCGCCAATGAAGAGCAAGTGACGCACATGGTCGCCCAGGTTGCCGAGGACTTCGGCGCGATCCATGGCCTGATCAACAACGCCGGGATCCTGCGCGATGGTTTGCTTATCAAGGTCAAGGACGGCGAGATGACCAAGATGAGCCTGGCCCAGTGGCAGTCGGTCATCGACGTCAACCTGACCGGCGTATTTCTGTGCACACGTGAAGTCGCGGCCAAAATGATCGAGCTGAACAACAGCGGCGCGATCATTAATATCTCGTCGATCTCCCGCGCTGGCAACGCCGGCCAGACCAACTACTCCGCCGCCAAGGCCGGTGTCGCTGCAGCGACCGTGACCTGGGCCAAGGAACTGGCACGCTATGGTATTCGCGTGGCAGCCATTGCACCGGGCTTTATCGAAACCGAAATGACACTGAGCATGAAGCCTGAGGCGCTGGAGAAGATAACGACCGCGATTCCGCTCAAGCGCATGGGCAAGATTGAAGAGATCGCCCATTCGGCGGCGTACATTTTCGAGAACGACTATTACACCGGTCGGATTCTTGAATTGGATGGCGGGTTGCGGATTTAGGGCCTACACAAAACAAATGTGGGAGCGACGGTGCGACGATTCGACCTGCTCGCGATGAGGGCATAACATTCACCATTGATGGTGACTGTTACACCGCTATCGCGAGCAAGCCCGCTCCCACAGGGGATCGCATTTCTTCAGCGAATCAATCGTCGCTGATGGTGATGTTCGGCATGGCCGGTGTCGCCGCTTCCTGCAACACGATCCGCGCGCCGACATGGCGGGCCAGTTCCTGGTAAACCATCGCAATCGGGCTATCAGGCTCGGCGATCACCGTTGGCTTGCCGCCGTCGGCCTGTTCGCGGATGGCCATCGCCAAGGGCAACGAAGCCAGCAGCTCGACGCCGTACTGGTTGGCCAGCTTCACACCACCGCCCTCACCGAACAGATGCTCGGCATGCCCGCAGTTGGAGCAAATGTGCACGGCCATGTTTTCCACCACGCCCAGCACCGGAATGTTGACCTTGCGGAACATTTCCACACCCTTGCGTGCGTCCAGCAATGCCAGATCTTGTGGCGTGGTAACGATCACCGCGCCCGCCACCGGGACTTTCTGTGCCAGGGTCAGCTGGATGTCGCCGGTGCCTGGCGGCATGTCGATGACCAGGTAATCCAGGTCGCCCCAGGCGGTTTGAGTGACCAGTTGCAACAAGGCGCCGGAAACCATCGGCCCGCGCCAGACCATCGGCGTGTTGTCATCGGTCAGGAACGCCATGGACATGACTTCAACACCGTGGGACTCGATCGGAATAAACCACTTCTGATCCTTGACCTTAGGTCGGGTGCCTTCGGGGATGCCGAACATGATGCCCTGGCTCGGTCCGTAAATATCCGCGTCGAGGATCCCGACCTTGGCGCCTTCGCGGGCCAGGGCCAGGGCCAGGTTGGCGGCGGTGGTGGATTTACCCACACCGCCCTTGCCGGACGCCACGGCCACCACGTTCTTGACGTTGGCCAGACCCGGGATCTGCGCTTGAGCCTTGTGCGCGGCAATGACACTGGTGATCTCGACGCGGGCGATGGTCACGCCGTCCAGCCCTTCAATGGCCATTTGCAGCAACTGCGCCCAGCCACTCTTGAACAGGCCGGCGGCGTAGCCCAGCTCCAGCTGGACGCTGACGCGATCACCCTGAATGTCGATGCCACGCACGCACCCGGCGCTGACCGGGTCCTGGTTCAGGTAAGGGTCGGTGTATTGGCGAAGGACGGCTTCCACCGCTGCGCGATTGACGGCGCTCATGGGCAACTCCGATAGCAAGACTGGAAAATCAGGCGGGTATCCTAACCGTTCTGTCGCCCGGACGGCATGCTTTCAGGATGTGACAAACACCCCATGGTTGAATGCGACCTAGCCGCTGGCGAAGCCTGCGTTCGGCGGCGCAGCAGTCGTGAATCCGGGAAACTCGGACTACCTGAAACACCGCAGCGCCAGGTTTTACGACTGCTGCGCCCCCGAACGCAGGCTTCGCCAGCTGCTCCAAAGGTCCGCGGAGGCCGGCCTTGGGGGTGAAAAATATACGCCGGCGCTTTATAGTGGCCGACCTCCGTTTCATCAAGTAGCCGAGCCCCATGTCCGAGCCACGCAAGATCCTCGTCACCAGCGCCCTGCCCTATGCCAATGGTTCGATCCATCTTGGCCACATGCTGGAATATATCCAGACCGATATGTGGGTGCGCTTCCAGAAGCACCGCGGCAATCAATGCATTTATGTCTGCGCCGACGACGCCCACGGTTCGGCCATCATGCTGCGCGCGGAAAAGGAAGGCATCACCCCGGAACAACTGATCGCCAACGTCCAGGCTGAACACAGCGCCGACTTTGCCGAGTTCCTGGTGGACTTCGACAACTTCCACTCCACTCACGCCGAAGAAAACCGTGAGCTGTCGAGCCAGATCTACCTGAAGCTGCGCGACGCCGGGCACATCGCCCAGCGTTCGATCACTCAGTACTTCGACCCGGAAAAGAAAATGTTCCTGGCCGACCGCTTCATCAAGGGCACCTGCCCGAAATGCGGCACCGAAGACCAGTACGGCGACAACTGCGAAAAATGCGGTGCGACCTACGCGCCGACGGACCTGAAGGATCCGAAGTCGGCGATCTCTGGCGCTACTCCGGTGCTCAAGGATTCCCAGCACTTCTTCTTCAAGCTGCCGGACTTCCAGGAAATGCTGCAAGCCTGGACCCGCAGCGGCACCCTGCAAGAGGCTGTGGCGAACAAGATTGCCGAATGGCTGGACGCCGGTCTGCAACAGTGGGACATCTCCCGCGATGCGCCGTACTTCGGTTTTGAAATCCCGGACGAGCCAGGCAAATACTTCTATGTATGGCTGGACGCGCCGATCGGCTACATGGCCAGCTTCAAGAACCTCTGCGACCGCACGCCTACACTTGATTTCGACGCGTTCTGGGGCAAGGACTCCACCGCTGAGCTGTACCATTTCATCGGCAAGGACATCGTCAACTTCCACGCCCTGTTCTGGCCAGCCATGCTCGAAGGCGCCGGTTTCCGTAAACCGACCGGCATCAACGTACACGGCTACCTGACCGTCAACGGTCAGAAAATGTCCAAATCCCGCGGCACCTTCATCAAGGCCCGGACCTATCTGGACCATCTGTCGCCGGAATACCTGCGCTACTACTACGCGGCGAAGCTGAGCCGTGGCGTCGACGACCTCGACCTGAACCTCGAAGACTTCGTGCAGAAGGTCAACTCTGACCTGGTCGGCAAAGTCGTCAACATCGCCAGCCGTTGCGCCGGTTTCATCCACAAAGGCAACGCCGGTGTACTGGTGGCGGGCAATGCCGCGCCGGAACTGACCGAAGCGTTCCTGGCCGCAGCGCCAAGCATCGCCGAAGCCTACGAGGCTCGCGACTTCGCCCGTGCCATGCGCGAAATCATGGGCCTGGCCGACCGTGCCAATGCCTGGATTGCCGACAAGGCGCCGTGGTCGCTGAACAAACAGGAAGGCAAGCAGGACGAAGTCCAGGCCATCTGCGCCTTGGGCGTGAACCTGTTCCGCCAGCTGGTGATTTTCCTCAAGCCGGTGTTGCCGTTGCTGGCCGCCGACGCCGAGGCGTTCCTCAACGTCGCGCCGCTGACCTGGAACGACCACGCTACCTTGCTCAGCAACCATCAGCTGAACGAGTTCAAACCGTTGATGACCCGTATCGACCCGGTAAAAGTGCAAGCCATGAGCGACGCCTCGAAAGAAGACCTGACCGCCAGCGCTACTGACACCGGCGAGGCTGCACCTGCCGGCAATGGCGAACTGGCCAAGGATCCGCTGTCGCCGGAAATCGAGTTCGATGCCTTTGCCGCTGTCGACCTGCGCGTCGCCCTGATCCTCAAGGCCGAACACGTGGAAGGTGCCGACAAACTGCTGCGCCTGACCCTCGACATCGGTGACGAGCAACGCAACGTGTTCTCCGGGATCAAGAGTGCTTATCCGGATCCGTCCAAGCTCAATGGTCGTTTGACCATGATGATCGCCAACCTCAAGCCACGGAAAATGAAGTTCGGCATCTCCGAAGGCATGGTGATGGCGGCCGGCCCTGGCGGTGAAGAAATCTACCTGCTCAGCCCTGACAGCGGCGCCAAGCCTGGTCAGCGCATCAAGTAAGCTTCTGCTGTAAACCGATCCCACAGTCGTGCCTGACGCGACTGTGGGATTTTCATGTCTGGCCCACCCTCCGTCCTTGCCGGATAATGCCTAAGCTTTTTAGACCGCTCCGTTAAAAAGCCCCGTTCTTGCCGGCACGATCATGACCGAAATTGTTCTTACGCTTATCAGCACTGCCCTGATCAACAACCTCGTGTTGCACTGGCCGTTGGGCGTCGATCCACTGCTGGGCAACGAGCATCGGCAAGTCCACGCGCTGGGCCTTGCGACGGCTTGCTTGATGTTAATCGTCGGCACGGTGGGCTACTCGGCCTACCGTTGGTTGCTGGTCCCGCTGGAGCTGACGTCGCTGCGCCTTTTCGTGTTCCTGCCGTTGAGCGTTCTGCTGATTGGCCCGCTGCTGAAAGTGCTTTCCCGGTCACTTCCAAAGCTTGCGTTCGATGGCCTCTGGCCCCTGCTGCTGGGCAATGCTGGCGTACTCGGCCTGACGCTGCTCAACGCTCAGGACGACAAAGGCTTCTTCCACGCCATGGCCCTGAGCCTGGGTGCCGGCCTGGGCTTCTGGCTGGTACTGAGCCTGTTCAGCGACCTGCGCCAACGCACAATCGAAAATGATATCCCCCTGCCCTTTCGCGGCCTGCCCATCGACCTGATCGGCGCCGGGTTGATTGCAGTGGCCTTTCTCGGATTCAGCGGACTGATCAAAACATGAGTCTGATTCAACGCATCGACGCCCTCTTGCCGCAGACCCAATGCGGCAAGTGCGGCCACCCCGGATGCAAACCGTACGCCGAAGGCATTGCCAGCGGCGAACCGATCAACAAGTGCCCGCCGGGCGGCAGCGAAACCATCGCCGCCCTGGCCGAGCTGTTGAAAGTGCCGGTGCTGGAACTGGACGTCAGTCGCGGTTCGGCCCCGGCGCAGATCGCCTATATTCGTGAAGCGGAGTGTATTGGTTGCACCAAGTGCATCCAGGCCTGCCCGGTGGATGCCATTGTCGGCGCGGCGAAATTGATGCACACGGTGATCGTCGATGAATGCACCGGTTGCGACCTGTGCGTAGCGCCCTGCCCGGTGGATTGCATCGAGATGCGGCCGTTGCCGCTGGCCACAGTGCTGCCGATTGTCGGTGGCCTGGCGTTCAGCTTTGAGGAGCAACGCGCCCGGACGGTCAAGCGCAATCACGCACGGCGCCGATTCGAACAGCGCAATGCTCGCCTGCGTCGCGAAGAAGAACAGAAAATCGCCGAACGTCAGGCCCGAGCCCAACGCGCCATCCAGCACAGTGAGGTGGCGACGCTCAATCCGGTTCAGGCCGCTCTTGAGCGAGTCCGCGCACAGAAGGCAGCCAATGCGGATACGGCGCTGAAAAAGGCCAAGATCGATCTGGCGATGAGTCGGGCGCAACTGAACAAGTCACTCAAGGCGTTCGGGCATCCGCCGACCTTCGAACAGCAGTCGCAACTGATCGTCCTGCAACAGCAGTTCGAGGCAGCCGAACAGGCGTTAGCGAAACTGGAAAGTACTGCACCGCCAGCCGCGGCACCCGTCGTTCCGGCGAAAAATGCGCAGCTGAATCGGGCAAAGATCCAGCTGGCCATGCGCCGCGCCGAACTCAAGAAAGGCCAAGCCAGCGAAGCGCCAGCTGAGCAGATCGAAGCCCTGGAACGCGCGGTGAGTGAAGCCGAGCGTCAGGTGGATGCCTATGCAGCCCCTTGAATCGGTCGACGAGCGCCTTCAGCAGACCATGAAGCTGGTATTGCTGGCCACCGTGCCGGGAATGCTGGTGTTTTTCTGGCTGTATGGCTGGGGCGTGTTGATCAACCTGATTCTGACCGGTATTACCGCTCTGACCGTTGAAGCGACCGTATTGCGCTTGCGCAAGCTTGCGGTCAAGCCGGCCCTGAGCGACGGCAGTGCGCTGGTCAGCGCGACGCTGTTGGCTCTGGCCTTGCCGCCTTATTGCCCGTGGTGGCTGACGGTCTGTGCCGCGGCGTTCTCGATGGTGTTCGGCAAACACCTGTATGGCGGCGTTGGCAAGAACCCGTTCAACCCGGCAATGCTGGGCTTCGCCCTGGTGCTGGTGACCTTTCCCCAACAGATGACCCACTGGCCGTCATCCCATGGGCTGGACCTGATCGGCGGCTTGCAGCAGGTGTTCGGGTTCAGCCTCGTGCAGACGCCAGACGCCTGGGTCCAGGCCACGGCGCTGGACAGCCTGCGGATCAACAAAAGCCTGACCATGGACGAACTGTTTGCCGCTAACCCGGCGTTCGGTCATTTCGGCGGCCGAGGCATGGAATGGGTCAACCTGGCCTTTCTGGCAGGTGGCGCGTTTCTGCTGCAACGACGGGTGTTCAGCTGGCATGCGCCGGTCGGCATGCTCGCCAGCCTGTTCATCATCAGCCTGCTGTGCTGGAACGGCTCGGGCTCCGACTCCCATGGTTCGCCGCTGTTTCATCTGCTCACTGGCGCGAGCATGCTGGGTGCATTCTTCATCGTCACGGAACCGGTGTCCGGTGCAAAAAGCCCCGGCGCGCGACTGCTGTTCGGCGCGGGCGTCGGGCTGCTGACGTACCTGATTCGTACCTGGGGTGGTTATCCGGACGGCGTAGCCTTTGCCGTGCTGTTGATGAACCTCTGTGTGCCGGCGCTGGAGCGGTTTGCCACCTCCAGACTGGAACGGGGTGCGCCATGAGCCGAGCGTCGAGCGTTGTGACCCTGGTGTTGCTGGCAGGGCTGGGGATTGGCGCGACTTACCTCGTGCAGCACACCAGCGCGCCGCGCATTGCGGCCGAACAGCGCCTGATCGACAGTCGTAACCTGCTGGACTTGCTCCCTGCTGGAGGCTACGACAATCAGCCGCTGGAACAGACACTCGCCCTCGAAAATACTGAGCTGGCCAACAGCACGCTGCTAGGTGGCTACCTGGCGACCAAGACTGGCCAACCCAGCGCCGTGTTGCTGCGCAGCCAGACCCTGGGCTACGAGGGTTCCATCGAATTGCTGATCGCCATCGGCGCAAACGGCAAGGTGTTAGGCGTGAAAACGCTCAAGCAATCGGAAACTCCGGGCCTGGGCGGCCGACTCGCCGACTGGCCCAATGCCTGGCTTCAGGGATTTTCCGGAAAGTCCCAAACCGAACCTGCCGACAATGGCTGGGCCTTGAAAAAGGATCAGGGGCAATTCGATCAAATGGCGGGGGCAACCATTACTTCGAGAGCGGTCATCAACGCCATCCATGACGCGTTGCGCTATTTCGACGAACATCAGCAACAGTTGATCGGGAGCAGCGCTCATGAATAAGTCATCGACGCTGCAGAATTCGCTGATGCTTGCACCGCTGATCGGTGCCACGGATTCATTAGTGACCGCTGTGGGCTTGTGGCTGATGTTCATCGTGGTGATCAGTGCTTTTGGGGTGAGCATGGGCGCCTTGCGATCCCGACTTATCCCTGCGACACATCTGCTTGCCAGCGTCCTGCTGGCGGCCACGCTGACCAGCTGCGCGGAACTCGCCGCGCAAGTCTGGTCGCTGCAATGGCACCAACATGTAGGGTTCTATGCAGGATTGATTGCCTTGCAATGCGTTGTGCTGGAACACACCGGTTTTTTCCAGAGCGCCTGGCGTGATCGCCTGCGCCTGTGTGGCCTGTTCGGCGCGTTGATGGCAGGCCTTGGCTTGCTGCGCGAACTCATCGGCAGCGGGACACTCGGCAGCCATCTGCCATGGCTGGCTGGCACTGCGCAAGCGGACTGGCAAGGCTGGGTGCTGACTGCCGACGGTGGCTTGCGCCTGGCCACCCTGGCCCCTGGTGGATTCATTCTGCTGGGCCTGCTGATCGCCACACGTCAGGCCTGGACCCGCTCGACGCCCTCTCACTGACTGCCTTCGAGGAAACGCACTGCCCATGAATGCCGCAAAACGTCTGGAAATTTTTCGCCGATTTCACGAAGACAACCCGGAACCGAAGACCGAACTGGCCTACTCCTCGCCGTTCGAATTGCTGATATCCGTGATTCTCTCGGCGCAGTCGACCGATGTCGGCGTCAACAAGGCCACCGCCAAACTCTATCCGGTGGCCAATACACCGGCGGCGATTTATGCCTTGGGTGTCGAGGGACTGTCGGAATACATCAAGACCATCGGCCTGTTCAACAGCAAAGCGAAAAACGTGATCGAGACCTGTCGCTTACTGATGGAACGTCATGGAGGCGAAGTGCCGCAAACCCGTGAAGAGCTGGAAGCGTTACCCGGCGTCGGCCGCAAGACTGCCAACGTGGTGCTCAATACCGCATTCCGTCAGCTGACCATGGCCGTGGACACGCATATCTTCCGGGTCAGCAACCGTACCGGCATTGCTCCAGGCAAAAATGTGGTCGAGGTTGAGCAAAAACTGATGAAGTTCGTGCCGAAGGAATATCTGCTGGATTCCCATCACTGGCTGATCCTCCACGGACGCTACGTTTGCCTGGCCCGTAAGCCTCGCTGCGGCAGTTGCCGGATCGAAGACTTGTGCGAATACAAGCAAAAGACTTCGGACGATTGAGGCGCTATTAGGTTTTTTGATTTATCGATTGAAAAAATCTTTTTTACCCGCCGGAAGATTATCGATATAAGGAGCGCCAAAGGCAGTCTTAGCCTGGAGTAACACTATGAGCACTGGCAAAGAGCAATTGGAAGTAGAAGACGACTTCACCCCTGTTGAAGCAGATGATGCTGAACCGGTGGTTGAAGTGGCGAAGACAAACCTGAGCAAACGCCGTACCATCGACAATCTGCTGGAGGAGCGCCGACTGCAAAAGCAATTGGCCGATTACGATTTTGACCTATGACACCTAAAAGCCTCCCGAAACGGAGGCTTTTTACTAAGTGCCGACCCCTGATACCCCCCGTTCATCGCGCCTCGTCAAACGCTGAGTCAGTCACACCAGACCATTGCGCTGAGCCAATTCGATCAGGTCCACCAGGGAGCGAGCATTGAGCTTCAACAACAGACGAGTCTTGTAAGTACTGACGGTCTTATTGCTGAGGAACATTCCGTCGGCGATCTCCTTGTTGGTCTTGCCTCGGGCCAATTGTTGCAAGACCATCATTTCCCGTCCCGACAGTCGATCCACCATATCGGCCTCACTGGCGTTCCCCAAACTGGAACGTACGGTATGCAAGGCTTGATTCGGAAAGTAACTGTAGCCCGACAATACTGCCTTTATTGCACTGAGCAACTCAGTGAGATCCTGTTGTTTGCAGACATACCCTGCGGCACCGGATTGCATGCAACGCATGGAAAAATGCCCAGGTGCCTGGGAAGTTAATATCAGCACTTTCATGGGCATCGCTGTCGATGTCAGACGCGCAATGACTTCCAGCCCATCAAGTTTCGGTATTCCAATATCCAGGATGACAATATCCGGCATATGCTCACGGGCAAGTTGCAACGCATCCACGCCATTATCTGTCTCTGCAATAACCTCGTAGCCGTGACGCTCCATTAGCATACGTACCGCAAGACGAATGACGGGGTGATCATCCACGATCAGCACTTTATTCATGGGCAAGTCCAATTTTCGCTGTTCGAATTTTTAGAGCCCGCACGATAGCCTAGTCGTTTCACCCATGGCATGCCGCCCCCCTCGGCCACCCACACCGAGAGACATTCCCTACAGACATTGAAGAATAATCTTACAAAATTCCCAAAAATACGGTGGGGGTAAACGTTTTATCAACCAGAAAATATTTCGATTATCCGCAGTTTTTTTGTTTCAGTTTACAACCAGAAAACCAAATAACAGGGTTCGCCGCAAGAGGTCCAACGAATACTGACTATTGAGCTACCCTTAAAAGTAACTGATATTTACCACTTGAAACCCCACACCACAAACACCGCACATCAAGAATGTAGTAAAAATCACACCAGGCAACACTTCAACAACAAACTCAATCCAATACCACCTAAAACCCTACAACAGAGGCACCCGCCGCACACTCAATACCGCTACTATCAAACCCTCTAAATCTAAAACTTAAAAGGAGCCACCGCACCAATACAATCACCGACCACTTAGTTATTAAAATCAAACCAAAACATTAATCAACCGAGAAAAAACAATATTTCAACGAGCAAAACACATGATCAAATCAAAGAAAAAAATCATCAACCCCATGACAGTTATTGCAATATTTGCCGCTATTTCTGAAACATCGGCCGCCGTATCACTGCCCTTTCTCGACAATAAGGAACGGGAGTTCTATATCTGGTTCCTGATCAGTTTCCCTTTTTATTTGCTTTTTCTTTTCTTCGCCACACTCAACTTCAACTATCGGTCGCTGTACGCGCCATCCGATTACGGCAAGGGAAAGCACTTTATAAAAGTGATGGACAACGCTGAACGCGGTCAGCGACCCGATAACCTGAAGGACCCTCCCGCCCGGATCGATATTCAGACGGGCCTCTCGGCTCTACAGTACGTTTGCATGGCCGAGCAGCTGAAGAACCTGCACATCATCGATGCGCGGTGGCTAAACAAGAAAATGGAATTCGGTGCCTGGATTGAAAAATACCGACGCCCACAGGGAAGCCCTGCACAAGTGATCGTATTTCTCACCTGTACCGATTCGGAGGCATTACTGAAGGAAAGCGCAAGCAAGCAATCAAAACAGGCAAAGAATCGCAGCGGCCCAACGCTTTGCATTGCTTACAATTTGAATTCACACGGTCTGACGATTCTTGATCACTCTTTTTACCTGACACGCAGCAGGTAACGCTTGAAGAGCATTCAGAGAGAGGAAACAGAAGGAAGGTATTACAGATACAAATAGAGCGCTGATAACACGATGACCGGTAGGAAAACTCCCCCTATTCAAAATTGTGGCCTTGTCACCGACAAGGCCACAACTCTATTACCGTCGTTCCACTACGGTTTCAAAGATCTCAGAAAAGCTTCCGGCCTTTGTTCGCCGCAATTCGCATGCGCAAGGCGTTGAGCTTGATGAAGCCCGCCGCGTCGGCCTGGTTGTAGGCGCCGCCATCTTCTTCGAAGGTCGCGATGTTGGCATCGAACAACGATTCGTCGGACTTGCGACCGGTGACGATCACGTTGCCCTTGTACAGCTTCAGGCGCACAACGCCGTTCACGTGGGCCTGGGACGCGTCGATCATCTGTTGCAGCATCAGACGCTCAGGGCTCCACCAGTAACCGGTGTAGATCAGGCTGGCGTATTTAGGCATCAGCTCGTCTTTGAGGTGAGCCACTTCGCGGTCAAGGGTGATCGATTCGATCGCACGGTGGGCGCGCAGCATGATGGTGCCGCCTGGGGTTTCGTAGCAGCCACGGGACTTCATGCCCACGTAACGGTTCTCAACGATGTCGAGACGGCCGATACCGTGTTCGCCACCGATACGGTTCAGGGTCGCCAGCACGGTAGCCGGGGTCATTTCGACGCCGTCCAGTGCGACGATATCGCCGTTGCGGTAGGTCAGTTCCAGGTATTGAGCTTTGTCAGGAGCCTTCTCCGGGGAGACGGTCCATTTCCACATGTCTTCTTCGTGCTCGGTCCAGGTGTCTTCCAGCACGCCGCCTTCATAGGAGATGTGCAGCAGGTTGGCATCCATCGAGTACGGGGATTTTTTCTTGCCATGACGCTCGATCGGGATGTTGTGCTTTTCAGCATAATCCATCAGCTTTTCACGGGAGAGCAGGTCCCATTCGCGCCACGGAGCAATCACTTTCACGCCTGGCTTCAAGGCGTAGGCGCCCAGCTCGAAACGAACCTGGTCGTTGCCCTTGCCGGTGGCGCCGTGGGAAATGGCGTCAGCTCCGGTTTCGTTGGCGATTTCGATCAAGCGCTTGGCGATCAACGGACGAGCGATGGAAGTACCCAGCAGGTACTCGCCTTCGTAAACGGTGTTGGCGCGGAACATCGGGAAAACGAAATCGCGCACGAATTCTTCGCGCAAGTCGTCGATGTAGATCTCTTTCACGCCCATGGCCTGTGCCTTGGCGCGTGCAGGTTCGACCTCTTCGCCCTGACCCAGGTCAGCGGTGAAGGTCACGACTTCACAGTTATAAGTATCCTGCAGCCACTTGAGGATCACCGAAGTGTCCAGGCCGCCGGAATACGCCAGAACGACCTTGTTTACGTCCGCCATGCCATCACTCCACGGGGTTCTACGGAAAGCAGTCAAGTCTACCGGTCATGCAGGATAATTTACAGAGGCGCGACAGCTTATGACGACGAAGCGACAGATTATGTCGAGTGAGCGACGATTACAGCGGGTTCAGGAGGTCGATGCAGCGCTCGCCGATGCGGTGGCCTGAGGGGCCGACTTTTCGGTGGGCGTAACGCGCGCGAGGTGCACATTGACCCGACGGTTCTTCGCCCGGTTGGCGGAATTGGTATTGGGCGCCAATGGATAACGCTCGCCGTGAAAGCGCACGGTGATCTGCGATTCCTGAATGCCGTTGGCCTTGAAGAACTCCATGACTGCCAGGGCCCGACGCCGCGACAGGTCACGATTGGTCAGGCGGTTGCCGCTGTTGTCCGAGTGGCCATCGAGCTCGACGTGGTTGACCGTCGGATCAGCCTTCATGAACTCCAGCATCACTTGTAATTGCGCCTTGGCCTGCGCGTCGAGATCGATGCCTTCACCGGGGAAGCCGATCTGCGATTGTTTAACCTGCTCGAAATTCTTCGGCAGCAGCTTCGCCACGCAGCTCTGGTAGTCGTTGAAGGCCTTGCTGAACTTGACCGGCAACAGGCGCACTTCCGACACCCGGCCATCGCCCGAGTAATGTCGAACGACCGGACTGCGGCCGTCCATCAGGCCACTGATCAAGCGGCCAGCCTGAACTTGCGAACTGTTAAACAACACATTGCCGCTGCCGATTCGTACAGAACCGAGGTTGATGTCGCCACGCCCCGGCTGCCAGGGTGCAGCCGCCGCCAGCAAGGTGGCCGAACCGCCGCCGATCATCGAGTTATAGGCCTTCAGACGAAACGTCGCTTGCTCGCCAGCGCGACGCACGAACTCGCCCGAACCGAAATCGCTGATCGGCTGAGTCAGGCGGCACTCGAACTTGTCTCCTTCGACCGTCCACTCGATGCTCTCCAGACGGGTCTGGAAAGTGAGCGCCATCGCAGGAAGGCTGGCAAACACGCTGAGCAAGGCTAAATAACGCTGGCGCACGGGAGGCTCCACTGGCTTCTACAACAAAAAGACCGACACACAGATGTTTACGGCATACCTGTTGGATATCGGAAGCTTCCTGCAAAACTTGATAGCGAGTGCCTGGAAGAGTCTTTTCCGGTAGCATTCCCCTCAGTTTGACCCGCCTGGAATCCCCTCATGTCCGACCGCCTGACCCTGCTGCGTCCCGACGACTGGCATATTCATCTTCGCGATGGTGCTGTGTTGCCCAATACAGTCGCGGATGTCGCGCGCACCTTTGGTCGCGCCATCATCATGCCCAACCTGGTACCTCCGGTGCGTAACACCGCTGAAGCCGACGGCTATCGCCAGCGGATTCTCGCTGCACGCCCGGCTGGCAGCCGCTTCGAACCGTTGATGGTGCTGTACCTGACCGACCGCACCCAGCCCGAAGAAATTCGCGAGGCCAAGGCCAGCGGCTTCATTCACGCCGCCAAGCTGTACCCGGCCGGCGCGACCACCAACTCGGACTCTGGTGTCACCAGCATCGACAAGATTTTCCCTGCACTTGAGGCCATGGCCGAAGTCGGGATGCCCTTGCTGGTTCACGGTGAAGTCACCCGTGGCGATGTCGACGTGTTCGATCGCGAAAAATTCTTTATCGATGAGCACATGCGTCGTGTGGTCGAGCGCTTCCCGAGCCTCAAAGTGGTGTTCGAACACATCACTACCGCCGACGCCGTGCAGTTCGTCAACGAGGCTTCGGCCAATGTTGGCGCGACCATCACCGCGCATCACCTGCTGTACAACCGCAACCACATGCTGGTGGGCGGGATTCGGCCGCACTTCTATTGCCTGCCGATCCTCAAGCGCAACACCCATCAGGAAGCCCTGCTCGACGCCGCCACCAGCGGCAGCGACAAGTTCTTCCTCGGCACCGACTCGGCGCCCCATGCCCAGCACGCCAAAGAAGCCGCTTGCGGCTGTGCCGGCTGCTACACCGCTTATGCAGCGATCGAGATGTATGCCGAAGCCTTCGAACAGCGCAACGCGCTGGATAAGCTCGAAGCCTTCGCCAGCCTGAACGGCCCTCGTTTCTACGGCCTGCCGGTGAACACCGATCGCATTACCCTGGTCCGCGAAGAGTGGACCGCCCCAACCAGCCTGCCATTTGGCGAGCTGACCGTAATCCCGCTGCGCGCCGGTGAAAAACTGCGCTGGCGCCTGCTGGAGGAACACGCGTGAGTGAAGACCATTTCGACGACGAACAGGACGGTCAAGGCGGCGGAGCTGGTTCGCGCCACCCGATGGCTGAGCGCTTCCGTGGATACCTGCCAGTCGTTGTCGACGTTGAAACCGGTGGTTTCAACTCTGCCACTGACGCCTTGCTGGAAATTGCCGCAACCACCATTGGCATGGACGAAAAAGGGTTTGTGTACCCCGACCACACCTACTTCTTTCGCGTAGAGCCTTTTGAAGGCGCGAACATCGAAGCGGCCGCTCTGGAATTTACCGGGATCAAACTCGATCACCCGCTGCGCATGGCAGTGAGTGAAGAAGCAGCGCTGACCGACATCTTCCGCGGCATCCGCAAGGCTCTGAAAGCCAACGGTTGCAAACGGGCGATTCTGGTCGGGCACAACAGCAGCTTCGATCTGGGTTTCCTCAACGCCGCTGTCGCACGCCTGGATATGAAGCGCAATCCGTTTCATCCGTTCTCGAGCTTCGATACCGCGACCCTGGCCGGTCTGGCTTACGGCCAAACCGTACTGGCCAAGGCCTGTTCGGCAGCCGACATCGACTTCGACGGCCGTGAGGCCCACTCGGCTCGCTACGACACCGAGAAGACGGCCGAGCTGTTTTGCGGCATCGTCAATCGCTGGAAACAAATGGGCGGCTGGGAAGACTACAACGACTGATCGTTGGGTTTATCCCGCCCATAAAAAAACCGGCCTCAACGGCTAATGCCAGTCAGTTAAGCTGACTGGCATTTTTCTTTCTGATCGGATATTTCGGTGATTTGAGCCTTATGGCGCGGGGATAAATGCGCTCTTCCCGTCGATGCGGCAGAACATAATGCGGGGCAGAGGCGTGCAGCTCGGCCAGATATTTGGGGATGTTCCCGGAACGGTCGGCCGAAACGCTGTTGATAAACCCTAAAATTGCCCAAGTACACGCGGCAAAGCTCATTTCGCACGGGTAAATACCTGGACAGTGGCGGCTCATTTCCACCATCTGGTAGCGCAGCAGGTTGTAGCCCAGCAACACACCCCACAGTTCCTGCTCGATCATCTCGGGCGTCTTGCTACGCAATGTATAGCTGCTGTTGAGCAGCGTCTGTTTCATCTCGCGAAACCCTAATTCGATCTCCCATCGCTGGCTGTACAGGTCGACGATTTCGTCGGACGGGAAGCGTAGCGGATCGGCCATCGACGTCAGGATCTGACAAACCTTGCCCTTGACGGTTTTGCTCAGCAATCGCGCGGTCAGGCGCTCCGGCAGCCCCGGCCATTGCGTGCGGGCCTGCGGCGAAGTGCTCAACGAGACCACAGCGTCCTGGCGCCCCAAGCGCTGAATCACTTCGTACTGCGCACCTTTGCGCAGAGGCATCAGCCAATGCCGCTCGATGCCTGCTTGCTGCCACTGATGCAGCAAACCCAAGGAGTAAAAACCGCGATCGAACAGCGTCAGCGAGTGATCGGGCGTGGTTTCGATCAGTTGCTCCGCCAGTTTCATTTCGTTGCTGCGATAGCCATCCAACGCGCTGCCGATCAGCATGTGGCTGGTCAACTCCATTTGGCAGACCATGCGCACCTGGGGGAAACCGGTGTCGCCATGCTGGTTGCTGGCGGAATCGTAGCGCGCCCGATTTTCGGGTGTATCGGGTGTTCGCCAGACGACGCCGTCGACCCCCAGCAAACGCAAGCCTGCCCAAGTTGGGTGATCCACGGTCTCATGCCAACTTTTCTGAGTCAGATGGAAGACTTGTCGTACAGCCTCGCAGCCCAATCTCTGACGGGCTTGAACCACAGCGCTGGGTGCCACCAATGGACGTTGGCCCGGCAGCATGATGTTCATGCGGCTGACCACATCCCACGCCGACATGCGGCGAAAGAAGGCCATGGATATCACGCACCAGAGCATCATTTCCAGTGGCAAACGCCGCTTGCGCAGGGTCGCCACGCCGGCCTGTTCAAGTGCCTGCTCGACCAAAGATGGATCGAGTAAAGAATCCAGTCCCTCGATTGAGTTAGGGGTGGAGGCGATATTGTGGGTCAGTTCCAGGGCCCGAGCGAGACGCATAAAAAAATCCGATGCCAGTACAGGCATCGGATTTTGATTTCTTGCGGCCAAAGGTCAAGCGAGAGGGCTTAACTGATCGGCATTAGCCTCAACGGCCGGTTTTTTTATGCCTCAAACGTGCCTTACAGCGCAGCAGCGTTCTCGGTCAGGTAAGCCGCGACGCCTTCGGTCGAAGCGGTCATGCCTTTGTCGCCTTTTTTCCAGTTGGCAGGGCAAACTTCGCCGTGCTCTTCGTGGAATTGCAGAGCGTCGACCAGACGGATCAGCTCTTCAATGTTACGACCCAGCGGCAGGTCGTTGATGATCTGCGAACGGACAACGCCTTTGTCGTCGATCAGGAACGCGCCACGGAAAGCCACGCCGCCTTCGGACTCAACGTCGTAGGCCTTGGCGATTTCGTGCTTCAGGTCGGCAGCCATGGTGTAGCGAACTTCGCCGATACCACCATTGTTGACCGGGGTGTTGCGCCAGGCGTTGTGGGTGAAGTGCGAGTCGATCGAAACGGCGATCACTTCAACGTTGCGTGCCTTGAAGTCAGACATACGGTTGTCCAGAGCGATCAGCTCGGACGGGCAAACGAAGGTGAAGTCCAGTGGGTAGAAGAACACCAGGCCGTATTTGCCTTTGATGGCCGACGACAGGGTGAAGCTGTCTACGATTTCGCCATTGCCGAGTACGGCCGGTACGGTGAAGTCTGGGGCTTGTTTGCCTACGAGTACGCTCATTGGATATCTCCTGGTGTAAAAACGTGAAGTTCCGGGTTTGCGCCAGCCTGCCACCTTCAGGCGACAGCCCTGTGACACGAACCCGCTTCATAAGGACCGGCCATCATACACTGCGTTTTTGGCCTGTCCTTAACGGTTTTTTTGTCAGGGGAAATGCAGTTGACGGGTTTTCGTCGTGATCGATGCCGAGAGGAAACCGTTCGTCAGCCCTGATCAAAGCTTTCAGAAACCACTTTGACAATCATTCTCGTTAACATTAAGATCCATCGCAATTGAGTCACAACCAGCGACGGTTTTCACTTATGTATGTTTGCCTCTGCACTGGCGTCACCGACGGTCAAATCCGCGAAGCGATCTATGAAGGTTGCTGCAGCTATAAGGAAGTCCGTCAGGCCACCGGCGTAGCTAGCCAATGCGGCAAATGTGCCTGCCTTGCCAAGGAAGTGGTCCGCGAAACCCTGACCAAATTGCAATCGGCCCAGGCCGCGATTCCCTTCCCTGTAGAATTTACTGCCGCGTAAATAACGTATTTCAAAGAACCGGACTTGATGTCCGGTTTTTTTATGTCTGAAAATCAACCGCTTACGATCTAGACGCGGAACACAAACATTCTTATTCCGATTAATTTTCACTTAAGTTTCAATAACTTAGGTTTGACACTCTTAATTACGCGGCTCAAACTCTGCCTTATAGACAGTTACTTAGGGCAGGACCCCATCATGAAAGGCGACGTTACAGTCATCCAGCATCTCAACAAGATCCTTGCCAATGAGCTGGTCGCGATCAATCAATACTTCCTGCATGCACGCATGTACGAAGATTGGGGCCTGAACAAGCTCGGCAAGCACGAATACCACGAATCCATCGACGAGATGAAGCACGCGGACAAGCTGATCAAGCGCATCCTGTTCCTTGAAGGCCTGCCGAACGTCCAGGACCTGGGTAAGCTGCAGATCGGCGAACACACCCAGGAAATGATTGAGTGCGACCTGCGTATCGAACGCACCGGTCATGCGGATCTCAAAGTGGCCATCGCTCATTGCGAAACCGTTGGCGACTTTGGTAGCCGTGAACTGCTTGAAGATATTCTTGAATCCGAAGAAGAACATATCGACTGGCTGGAAACCCAACTGGGCCTGATCGATAAAGTCGGTCTTGAGAACTATCTGCAATCGCAGATGGGCGAAGAGTAAGTTAGCGCCCGCTAAACCCGAGACAATAAAAAGCCCCGCGCTCTTTTAAAGAGGCGGGGCTTTTTTAATGACCCTGTAGGAGCATGGCTTGCCAGCGATGAACGATGACGCGGTGTTCTTGCTAAACCGCGGCGCCTGCATCGCGAGCAAGCTTTGCTCCTACAGATACCAATCAGGCTTCGGTCTTGTTGGCAGCAGCAGCTTCGACAGCAGCCTTGATGGTGGTTTGCAGCGAACCGTCTGCAGCCATCTCGGTCATGATGTCGCTACCGCCGACCAGCTCACCGCCAACCCACAGTTGCGGGAAGGTTGGCCAGTTGGCGTATTTTGGCAGGTTGGCGCGGATTTCCGGGTTCTGCAGGATGTCCACGTAAGCAAATTTTTCACCACACGCCATCACGGCCTGCGCGGCTTTCGCAGAGAAGCCGCACTGCGGGGCATTCGGCGAGCCTTTCATGTAAAGCAGAATGGTGTTGTTAGCAATCTGCTCTTTAATCGTTTCGATGATATCCATGGAGCACCTCGGCTGAACTTTCCGACTCAGGGGTCGGCACGGTGGCGCATTGTAACGGAAACCCGAGCACCCTGCTCGGTCTCCCCGACAGACTTGATCAAGCCGCCGACACGGTCACTGGCACACCGTTCAACGCCGCATTGCCCGACAACTCATCGAGCTGACACTCGTCGGTCAAGTCATTGGCGCTGGAACCCGGCTGACCACTGGCAATGGTCATCTGCACACCCGGCCGCGCATGGCCCCAACCGTGCGGAAGGCTGACCACGCCTTTCATCATATCCAGACTGCCGAGCACTTCAACTTCAATCACACCGACCCGCGAACTGACCCGCACTCGCTGTCCGTCGTTGAGCCCACGGCTGGCCAGGTCATCCGGGTGCATCAGCAATTGATGGCGCGGTTTACCCTTCACCAGGCGGTGATAGTTGTGCATCCACGAGTTGTTGCTGCGCACATGACGGCGGCCAATCATCAGCAACTCATCAACGGCCGGCGCTTTCAATGCCGCAAAGCGCACGAGGTCAGCAAGGATCGCGGCAGGCGCTGCCTGGACTCGCTGATCAGCTGTTTTCAGACGTGGAGCCAGATTGGATTTCAATGCCCCAAGATCGACACCGTGAGGGTGATCAAACAACGTCGCCAGCGATAGCTTGTGCTCCGAAGCGTCGCCATACAGCCCCATCCGCAAGCCACGGTCGATCATCTGCGCTGGCGGGATCGTCGGTTTCAGTTCCTTGCCAGTCTTCGCAGCAAACGCCTTGGCCAGCCCCACGAAAATCTCCCAGTCATGCAACGCACCTTCAGGTTTGGCCAGAATCGCGCGATTGAACCGACTGACGTTACGCACCGCAAACATATTGAAAGTCGTGTCGTAATGATCGTTTTCCAGGGCCGAGGTGGACGGCAGAATCAGGTCGGCATAACGCGTGGTTTCATTGATGTACAGGTCGATGCTGACCATGAACTCCAAACCGTCCAGAGCCTGCTCCAGTTGTCGGCCATTGGGCGTCGACAGCACCGGATTACCCGCCACGGTAATCAGCGCGCGGACCTGCCCTTCCCCTTCGGTGAGCATCTCTTCGGCCAGCGCCGACACCGGCAGTTCTCCACCGTATTCAGGACGCCCGGAGACCCGGCTCTGCCACAGATTGAAATGCCCACCGGAGGTGGACGCCACCAAATCCACCGCCGGTTCGGTGCACAACGCACCTCCCACGCGATCGAGATTACCGGTGACCAGGTTGATCAACTGCACAACCCAATGACACAAGGTGCCGAACGCCTGGGTCGAGACACCCATGCGGCCGTAACAGACCGCTGTCGGCGCCGCCGCAAAGTCCCGCGCCAGTTGGCGGATCTGTTCGGCGGGCACTGCGCACAGCGGGCTCATGTCCTCGGCGGTGAAATTCGCGACCGCCTCACGCACCTCATCCAGACCGTCCACCGGCAAATGACTGTCGCGGGTCAGACCTTCAGCGAACAAGGTATTGAGCAGTCCGAACAACAACGCCGCATCGCCACCGGGGCGCACGAATAGATGCTGGTCGGCAATCGCCGCGGTTTCGCTGCGGCGCGGATCGACCACCACCACTTTGCCGCCGCGCGCCTGAATGGCCTTCAAGCGCTTCTCCACATCCGGCACGGTCATGATGCTGCCGTTGGAGGCCAGCGGATTGCCGCCGAGGATCAGCATGAAATCGGTGTGATCGATGTCCGGGATCGGCAACAGCAAACCGTGGCCGTACATCAAATGGCTGGTCAGGTGATGGGGCAACTGGTCGACTGAGGTCGCGGAAAACCGGTTGCGGGTTTTCAACAGGCCGAGAAAGTAATTGCTGTGGGTCATCAGCCCATAGTTGTGCACGCTGGGGTTGCCTTGATAGACCGCCACCGCGTTCTGTCCGTGACGCTCCTGAATCGCCACCAGACGTTCGGCTACAAGGTTGAAGGCGTCTTCCCACTGGATGGGTTGCCATTCACTGCCGACACGTAACATCGGCTGACGCAAACGATCCGGATCACTCTGAATATCTTGCAGGGCGACGGCCTTGGGGCAGATGTGCCCGCGGCTGAATGTATCTTGAGCGTCACCCTTGATCGAAGTGATCTGCACCGCGCCTTCGACCTCGGTGGTTTCGATGGTCAGGCCGCAGATGGCTTCACACAAGTGGCACGCACGGTGATGGAGAGTCTTGGTCATGGCCAGTCTCTGTCTTGTTCTGGGCGGGCGATATCGGCCGCGGGAACAAAACTATGGCGCCTGATCCACTGCTGCGCCAGCGACGTTCGTCTTGTGAATCGGCGGCCATCAGGCCAGCCGATGACCGCTGGGGATCAGTTCGGCGGCAGCCTCGGCGGCGCCTGCAACTGGATCTCCTGGATGGTTTCGATCTGCTCTTGAGCGATATGAACACCGGTGAGTTCGCCGATCAGCCGCCAGTGCTCGTCGAGCCCGGTGCTGATGGTTGCCATGCGGTCAATCATCCGCCGGCCGGCAGCCTTGGTCACTTCGTCTTCACTGCGCATCAACTCGAAGGACATCGAGGTCATGGACGCGGTGAGGTGGGTCAGCGAGCGAGCCGTGAGGCCGAGTAACTCCATTAACTGTCGTTCTTTCGATTCCATTCCGAAGGCTTCCTGCGTCGTTCGTGCGTTAGTTATAACCCGCCGCTTTGCATTAGCAAATGTTTCAGACCAGACACATCCCTCAATCCTGAGTACAAATGTTTCGAATGACAGGTCAGAAACCGACCGTTGCTACGCCTTCCCCGCCCCGTTTGATTGCAAAGCCCCGCACCCCCAGTGTACAAATGACGGGCTGCTGTCAGGAAACAGGCTTCAAAAGCGCTACTGCGGTCATCCCGTAGCCCCTCTGAAATCCCCTAAAAACCGTAGCCCTATTGGTAAGACGCGACATTTAATTATAAGATCGCGCCTTCCCCTATTTCGTCGCCCCGTGCGGCTTACGCCGCAGGTCTCGCCCGTTTTTCAGTTAAACAAGGCTTTGAGTATCTGCGGTCTGTTGCAAAAAGGTAGTCAATGATGAGCGCAAGGCACTTTCTCTCCCTGATGGATTGCACGCCCGAAGAGCTGGTCAGCGTGATCCGTCGAGGCGTTGAGCTCAAAGACCTGCGTAACCGCGGCGTACTGTTCGAGCCCCTGAAAAACCGCGTGCTCGGGATGATTTTCGAGAAATCGTCAACCCGCACCCGAATTTCGTTCGAAGCCGGCATGATCCAGCTCGGTGGCCAGGCGATCTTCCTGTCGCCGCGCGACACCCAACTGGGCCGTGGCGAGCCGATCGGCGACTGCGCCATCGTCATGTCGAGCATGCTCGACGCGGTGATGATCCGTACCTTTGCCCACAGCACCCTGACCGAATTCGCCGCCAACTCGCGCGTGCCAGTGATCAACGGCCTGTCCGATGACCTGCACCCGTGCCAGTTGCTGGCCGACATGCAGACCTTCCTAGAGCACCGCGGCTCGATTCAGGGCAAAACCGTGGCCTGGATCGGCGACGGCAACAACATGTGCAACAGCTATATAGAAGCGGCGATCCAGTTCGACTTCCAGTTGCGCGTCGCTTGCCCGGAAGGCTTTGAACCCAACCCTGAATTCGTGGCCAAGGCCGGCGATCGGGTCACCATCGTCCGCGATCCGAAGGATGCCGTACGCGGCGCCCACCTGGTCAGCACCGACGTCTGGACCTCCATGGGCCAGGAAGAGGAAACCGCCAAGCGCCTGAAGCTGTTCGCGCCGTTCCAGGTCAACCGCGCCCTGCTCGACCTGGCCGCCCCGGATGTGCTGTTCATGCACTGCCTGCCGGCCCACCGTGGCGAGGAAATCAGCGTCGACCTGCTCGATGACCAGCGCTCCGTCGCGTGGGATCAAGCCGAAAACCGTCTTCACGCACAAAAGGCCCTGCTCGAGTTTCTCGTCGAGCCGGCGTATCACCACGCATGAGCCATCCATTACTGCTGAACCTGCGCAACCTTGCCTGCGGCTATCAAGACCAGCGCGTCGTGCAGAACCTCAACCTGCATTTGAATGCCGGCGACATCGGTTGCCTGCTGGGCTCTTCGGGTTGCGGCAAAACCACTACCCTGCGGGCGATTGCCGGTTTCGAACCGGTACACGAAGGTGAAATCCAGTTAGCGGGAGAGACAATCTCCCGCGCCGGCTTCACTCTCGCCCCGGAGAAACGCCGGATCGGCATGGTGTTTCAGGATTACGCACTGTTTCCGCATTTGAGCGTGGCCGAGAACATCGCCTTCGGGATTCGCAAGCACCCGCAAAAGGATCGCGTCACCGAAGAATTGCTGGAACTGGTCAACCTGAAAAACCTCGGCAAGCGCTTCCCGCATGAGCTGTCCGGTGGTCAACAGCAGCGCGTCGCTCTCGCCCGCGCCCTGGCGCCGGAACCGCAATTGCTGCTGCTCGACGAACCCTTCTCCAACCTTGATGGCGAGCTTCGGCGCAAGCTCAGCCATGAGGTGCGCGATATCCTCAAGGCCCGTGGTACCAGCGCGATTCTGGTGACCCACGACCAGGAAGAGGCCTTCGCAGTGAGCGATCATGTGGGGGTTTTCAAGGAAGGTCGTTTGGAACAGTGGGACACGCCCTACAACCTGTATCACGAACCGCTGACGCCGTTTGTCGCCAGTTTCATTGGCCAGGGTTATTTCATTCGCGGTCAGCTGAGCAGCCCCGAGTCGGTGCAGACCGAACTAGGTGAGTTACGCGGTAATCGTGCCTACACCTGGCCGGTTGGCGGAGCGGTGGATGTATTGCTGCGTCCGGACGATATCGTTTATGCACCGGACAGCACGTTGAAGGCCCGGATTGTCGGCAAGTCTTTCCAGGGTGCGTCCACCTTGTATCGCTTGCAGTTGCCGACCGGCGCGCAGCTGGAATCGATTTTCCCGAGCCATGCCGATCATCTGGTGGGTTCAGAGGTCGGCATTCGTGTCGCGGCTGAACACTTGGTGTTGTTTCAGGCATCGGGCAGTACGGCGGCGCAGATTCCGGTCGTAGAGTCCGGCGTCCGCCGCTACAGCAGCGCCCACTGACACCCCGTTTCTGTAGGAGCAAAGCGTGCTCGCGATAGCATCGCCACGGTTTAGCTGATGCACCGCGACATCGTTCATCGCGAGCGAGCTTTGCTCCTACAAAGATCAGCATCAACCCAGCATTAGCGTTCCGCTTGCAACGAGCGTCGCATTCCCACCGATTTTCACCCGATCCCCTTCCAGCCGACAGAACAACTCCCCGCCTCGAGCCGAACGCTGACAAGCCGTCAGGCTCGACTTGCCCAAACGTTTCGACCAGTACGGAATCAGGCTGCAATGAGTCGAACCCGTCACGGGGTCTTCGTTGATGCCGATCGCCGGTGCGAAGTAGCGGGAAACAAAATCATGCTGGCTGCCCCTGGCCGTGACAATTGCTCCTGGCCACGGCAGCTTCGCCAGCGCAGCCATGTCCGGCTGACATTCGAGCACCGCCTGCTCGGACTCCAGCACCACGAACAACTCGTTCGACCCCAGCACATCAACCGCTTCCACACCCAGCGCGCGCTCGACATCTAGGGTCACGCCCACTTCCGACGGAATGAGCGCCGGAAAATCCAGCCACAAGCGCTCACCCTCACGGCTCACGCTTAGCGGGCCGGACTTGCAGACGAAGTCCAGTCGCTGGACCGGCTCGTTGTAGATTTCAAACAGAATATAAGCGCTGGCCAGAGTTGCATGACCGCACAACGGCACCTCGGTGGTTGGAGTAAACCAGCGGATGCGCCAGCCCTGCCCTTCGCGTACCACGAAGGCGGTTTCGGCGAGGTTGTGCTCGGCGGCGATCTTCTGCATCAACTCATCGGCAAGCCAGGCATCGAGGCGATAGACCATCGCCGGGTTGCCACTGAACGGCCGATCACTGAACGCATCGACCTGATGAAACTCAAGCTGCATAACATTCTCCCTTTGTCAGGCCACCGAGCATGAAGCTGCCGACAATGCGGCACCAGTGACAGAGCCCGTCAATTTGCACCATACAGCGCCGGGCTGATAGTCCGCGTCAGGCACGGCCGATATCAGCGAACTTCGCCTGGGTATGTTCGGCCAACACCGCGGGTGCCAATTCGACTTCCAGCCCTCGTCGCCCCGCACTGACAAAAATGCTGGCGAAGGGCTGAGCTGAATTATCGATAAAGGTGCGCAAGCGCTTTTTCTGTCCCAGCGGACTGATGCCGCCCAAGAGGTAACCGGTGGATCGTTGCGCTGCGGCAGGATCGGCCATTTCGACTTTTTTCACGCCCGCTGCATGCGCCAGGCCCTTTAAGTCCAGACTTCCGACGACCGGCACCACGGCCACCAGCAACTCACCTTTCTCGCTGGCCGCCAGCAAGGTCTTGAACACCTGCGCCGGATCCAGTCCCAGCTTCTCCGCGGCCTCCAGCCCGTAGGACGCTGCCTTCGGATCATGTTCGTAACTGTGCACGCGATGTTCGGCACGAACTTTTTTCAACAAATCCAATGCAGGGGTCATGACAGCTCCAGACTGGGCGACAGTAGAAAAATACTGCGCTGGATTCTAGGTCATCGATCAATAAAAGGCTCTATTGCGGCGCTATTTCAAAGGCTTGGCGCCGCCTTATGCCGTTCGTCCACCTTCGGTCTGTCGCGTGAACGATGCGGTCATTCATGTGACTAATAGTTCGATTGTGACTGACGGTTCACTTTCGACCTTTGACAGCAGCGTTTCTTGTCTATATTTTTTCGATTCTGAATACTGTACGAATGTTCCTATCGCAGCACCCTGCAGTAGGCCGAGAACAGGATGGGGATCCTGCCTCGGTGAAAATCGCGCTTTTGACCATGATGCAAAAGCGCCAGACAACAACAAAAACGAGGTTTTCAATGACAACTGCTTTACAACAACCGTCACTCTCAAGCCAATGCATGGCCGAATTCTTGGGTACTGCGCTGCTGATCTTTTTTGGTACAGGCTGTGTTGCCGCGCTCAAAGTCGCGGGTGCCAGCTTCGGCCTTTGGGAAATCAGCATCATCTGGGGTGTCGGCGTGAGCATGGCGATCTACCTGACCGCCGGCGTTTCCGGGGCTCATCTCAATCCCGCCGTCAGCATTGCCCTGAGCATTTTCGCTGACTTCGAAAAGCGCAAACTGCCTTTCTATATTCTCGCCCAGATCGCTGGGGCCTTCTGTGGAGCGTTGTTGGTTTACACGCTGTACAGCAATTTATTTTTCGATTACGAACAAACTCACCATATGGTTCGTGGTACTCAGGCCAGCCTCAAATTGGCGTCGGTGTTTTCCACCTTCCCCAACCCGGTCTTGTCCACGGCACAAGCCTTCCTGGTTGAAGTGATCATCACCGCCATCCTGATGGGCGTGATCATGTCCCTGACCGACGACAACAATGGCTTGCCAAAGGGTCCGCTCGCTCCGCTGCTGATCGGCCTGCTGATTGCCGTGATTGGTAGTTCGATGGGGCCGCTAACCGGTTTTGCGATGAACCCGGCGCGCGACTTCGGTCCTAAACTGATGACTTTCTTCGCTGGCTGGGGTGAAATTTCCTTCACTGGCGGGCGCGATATCCCGTATTTCCTGATTCCGATTTTTGCACCGATTGTCGGTGCCTGCCTCGGTGCTGCAGCGTATCGCGGGCTGATTGCCCGTCATCTGCCCAGCGCCCTACCTGCTACAAAGGACGCAGCACCGGCCATTGACGGCAAACCAAGAACTTCTTGATACCGTTGGCGTGTGATCCTGCCCATCAGATCACGCGCCGGACCTCTCTCCCTTTTTTCGTCCAAGGCAATCGACATGACCGACACTCAGAATAAGAACTACATCATTGCCCTCGATCAGGGTACGACCAGCTCCCGCGCGATCATTTTCGACCGCGACGCGAACGTGGTTTGCACCGCCCAGCGCGAATTCGCACAGCATTACCCGCAAGCCGGCTGGGTTGAACACGACCCGATGGAAATCTTCGCCACCCAAAGCGCCGTGATGGTCGAGGCCCTGGCTCAAGCCGGCCTGCATCACGACCAGGTCGCCGCCATCGGCATCACCAACCAGCGCGAAACCACCGTGGTCTGGGACAAGACTACCGGCCGCCCGATCTACAACGCAATCGTCTGGCAGTGCCGCCGCAGCACCGAGATCTGCCAGCAACTCAAGCGCGACGGTCACGAGCAATACATCAGCGACACCACCGGCCTGGTGACCGACCCGTACTTCTCCGGCACCAAGCTCAAGTGGATCCTCGACAACGTAGAAGGCAGCCGCGAACGTGCGCGCAAAGGCGAATTGTTGTTCGGCACCATCGACAGCTGGCTGATCTGGAAATTTACCGGCGGCAAGGTGCACGTCACCGACTACACCAACGCCTCGCGCACCATGCTCTTCAACATCCACACGCTGGAGTGGGACGCGAAGATGCTGGAGGTGCTGGATATTCCGCGCGAGATGCTGCCGGAAGTTAAATCCTCGTCGGAAATCTACGGCCACACCAAAAGCGGCATCGCCATCGGCGGTATCGCTGGCGACCAGCAAGCAGCCCTGTTCGGCCAGATGTGCGTCGAGCCAGGCCAGGCGAAAAACACCTATGGCACCGGCTGCTTCCTGCTGATGAACACCGGCGACAAAGCCGTGAAGTCCAAGCACGGCATGCTCACCACCATCGCGTGCGGCCCGCGCGGCGAAGTGGCTTACGCGCTGGAAGGTGCGGTGTTCAACGGCGGTTCGACTGTTCAGTGGCTGCGTGACGAACTGAAGATCATCAACGACGCCCACGACACCGAATACTTCGCCAACAAGGTCAAGGACAGCAACGGCGTGTACCTGGTACCCGCCTTTACTGGTCTGGGCGCTCCGTACTGGGACCCGTATGCCCGGGGTGCATTGTTCGGCCTGACTCGCGGTGTACGCGTGGATCACATCATTCGTGCAGCCCTTGAATCGATTGCCTACCAGACCCGCGATGTTCTCGACGCCATGCAACAGGATTCCGGCGAACGCTTGAAATCCCTGCGTGTCGACGGCGGTGCGGTGGCGAACAACTTCCTGATGCAGTTCCAGGCCGACATCCTCGGCACTCAGGTCGAGCGTCCGCAAATGCGCGAAACCACCGCACTGGGCGCGGCTTACCTGGCCGGTCTGGCATGTGGCTTCTGGGGCAGCCTGGATGAGTTGCGAGGCAAGGCTGTGATCGAGCGCGAATTCGAACCGACCCTGGACGAAACCGCGAAGGAAAAACTCTACGCCGGCTGGAAAAAAGCCGTCAGCCGCACCCGCGACTGGGAACCACACGAAGGCGCTGAATAAGCCAAGTACAAGATCCAGATAGGGTTCGTCCACACAGCGTGAAAACGTAGCGAGCGAAGGAAAGACAAGGAAAAAACAGGCGAGGACCGGCTGGGGTCGCACCCGACTTTACGAGGTTGTAAATGAGCGTCCGAGCCTGTTTTTAACGCAGTATTTCCGAGCGCAGTAGTTTTCACGTTGTTTGGAAACTGGTCGGGAGCAGATTCCTGCGTCATCATGGGCGAATTTTGCACGGCAGCCCAAAGGAAGCCCCATGAATCTGCCTCCCCGTCAGCAGCAAATCCTCGAACTGGTCCGCGAACGCGGCTATGTCAGCATCGAGGAAATGGCTACGCTGTTCGTCGTTACACCGCAAACCATCCGCCGCGATATCAATCAGCTCGCGGAAGCTAATTTGTTGCGTCGCTACCACGGCGGCGCAGCCTACGATTCCAGCGTCGAAAACACCGCCTACGCCATGCGTGCCGATCAGATGCGCGATGAAAAGCAGCGTATCGGTGAAGCCATTGCGGCTCAAATCCCCGATCACGCCTCGCTGTTCATCAATATCGGCACCACCACCGAATCCATCGCCCGGGCGTTGCTCAATCACAATCACCTGAAGATCATCACCAATAACCTGCATGTAGCCTCGATGCTCAGCGCCAAGGACGACTTCGACGTTCTGCTGACTGGTGGCAACGTGCGGCGTGACGGTGGCGTGGTCGGTCAGGCCAGTGTCGACTTCATTAACCAGTTCAAGGTTGATTTCGCCCTGGTCGGCATCAGCGGTATCGATGAAGACGGCAGTCTGCTGGACTTCGACTATCAGGAAGTTCGGGTGTCCCAGGCGATCATCGCCAATGCCCGACAGGTCATCCTCGCGGCTGACTCCAGCAAATTCGGGCGCAACGCCATGATTCGTCTGGGGCCGATCAGTTTGATTGATTGCCTGGTGACCGACCAGCAGCCTGTGCCGGCGTTGGCGCAGTTGCTGAGTCAGCACAAGATTCGGTTGGAAGTCGTCTAACCCCCCCGACATATTTGGTGCCTGTACTGGCGCCTTCGCGAGCAAGCCCGCTCCCACAGGTTCAGCGCAATCCTTGTGGGAGCGGGCTTGCTCGCGAATACGATCGCCCATGCAACACACCTTCTGCGGCTTACCGCACATCTAAATGTTCGAAAATTTTCCTTTAACAGCCCTTCGATCAGTATTTTCAATCGAAGTTAACTGGCTGTGGGCGACTTTATGGGCTACCATTTTCGCAAATGAACATTAATGTTCGAATTCCAATACAGAAAATCATAAAAGCCCGAGGCTAGCCGATGCCCACTTCTACCTTGCCTACGCCCCCTCTCGCTGAGATCTACGATATCGCCGTCATCGGTGGCGGGATCAATGGCGTGGGGATCGCAGCGGATGCCGCCGGTCGCGGTCTTTCGGTGTTTCTTTGCGAAAAGGATGACCTGGCCAGCCACACCTCGTCAGCCAGCAGCAAGCTGATCCACGGCGGCTTGCGCTACCTTGAACATTACGAATTCCGCTTGGTGCGCGAAGCCCTGGCCGAACGCGAAGTGCTGCTGGCCAAGGCCCCGCACATCGTCAAGCAGATGCGCTTCGTGCTGCCGCATCGCCCACACCTGCGTCCGGCCTGGATGATCCGCGCCGGTCTGTTCCTTTATGACAACCTCGGTAAACGGGAAAAACTCGAAGGCTCGAAAAGCCTGAAGTTCGGCCCGGACAGCCCGCTTAAAAGCGAAATCACCAAAGGCTTCGAATACTCGGATTGCTGGGTCGACGATGCTCGTCTGGTGGTGCTGAACGCCATGGCCGCCCGCGAAAAAGGTGCCCACGTTCACACCCAGACTCGCTGCGTCAGCGCCCGTCGCACCAAGGGCATGTGGCACCTGCATCTGGAGCGCGCCGATGGCAGTCTGTTTTCGATCCGCGCCAAGGCGCTGGTAAACGCCGCAGGCCCATGGGTCGCCAAGTTCATTCGTGACGACCTGAAGATGGAATCGCCGTACGGCATCCGCCTGATTCAGGGCAGTCATCTGATCGTTCCGAAGCTGTACGAAGGCGAACACGCGCACATTCTGCAAAACGAAGATCAACGCATCGTGTTCACCATTCCGTACCTGAACCACTTCACCCTGATCGGCACCACCGACCGCGAGTACACCGGCGATCCGGCTGCAGTTGCGATCACTGAAGGCGAAACCGATTACCTGTTGAAAGTGGTCAACTCCCATTTCAAGAAACGCATCAGCCGCGACGACATCCTGCACAGCTATTCCGGTGTTCGCCCACTGTGCAACGACGAATCCGACAACCCGTCGGCCGTTACCCGCGACTACACCTTGGCACTGTCGGGCACCGGCGAAGAAGCGCCGCTGTTATCGGTGTTCGGCGGCAAGCTGACCACCTACCGCAAACTGGCCGAGTCGGCGCTGGCGCAACTGGCTCCGTACTTCAAGGACATCAAGCCGAGCTGGACCGCCAGCGCTACCCTGCCGGGCGGTGAAGACATGACCACCCCGCAAGCCTTGTGCGCCTTGATCCGTGACAAATTCGACTGGGTGCCGACCGAAATTGCCCGCCGCTGGGCCACCACCTACGGCAGCCGCACCTGGCGCATGCTGGAAAGCGTGCAGAATCTCGGCGATATGGGCGAACACATCGGCGGCGGGCTCTACACCCGTGAAGTCGATTACCTGTGCAGCGAAGAGTGGGCGACCACCGCGCACGACATTCTGTGGCGTCGCAGCAAGCTGGGGCTGTTCACTACTCCGGCGGAACAGGAAAAGCTCAAGGATTACCTGAACAAGGTCGAACAGAACCGCAGCAAGATCGAAGCGGCCTGATCGGCAATCCGGTTAAAGCCAAGCCCCTGAATCTCACGATTCAGGGGCTTTTTTGTAGGCGCTTACTGCGCCAGATGCAGCAACAGGAAATCAATGAACGCCCTCGATTTGTGGGGCAAATGCGGGCTGTTGGGAAACACCACGTTGACGGACTGCGAGGGCAGCGAATAGTCGGGTAACAACCGGATCAGCCGCTCGCTGGCGATGTCGTCCTTGACCACCCAGGAGGGCAGCACCGAAACACCTAGCGACGACAACGTCATGGAACGGATGGCCGTGGAAGAATTGGATTCAAACTGATTGATCCCATTGATCTCGACATCACCCATTTGCGGATGGCGCAGCGTCCACTGAGTGGGCGCCTGCAGGTTGCTATTGGCAATCCACGGCACCGCATTCAGGTCCTGAGGTTTTTGCACTGGGTGACGCGCAAGGAACGTCTTGGTAGCCACCAGGACAATCTCATAATCCGCCAGTTTACGGCTCTTGAAAGCCGAGTCCGCCAAGTTTCCAAGACGGATAACCAAGTCTAACTTTTCTGCCACCAGATCATTGAGTGACGAATTAAAGTTATAACTGAGTTTTATTTCCGGGTAGCGCTCTATAAATTGCGGGATCAGCGGGAGAATATACGCTTCACCGTATTCACTGGTGGAACTCAACCGCAATTTACCGGACACCCTATTATGTCCTTTCAATACATTACCAAAAGCATTATCGATATCCGCGACAATACCTTTGAACTCTTCATAAAAATCCTGACCGATTTCGGTGAGGGATATATTTCGGGTATTTCGAATCAACAACGTCGCTGACAGCACGTCCTCTAGCGCCTTGACATGCAGGCTGGCCATGGCTTTGCTGATGCTCAGGTAATTGGCAGCCTTGGTGTAAGAACCAAAATCGACCACGGCCAGGAATGTCTGGACCCGATTAAGATGAGTGTGCATAGCAATATGGCTCACTGTTAAATCCCGTCAAACATTGTTTCAAGGATAGTCGTATCGACAGTTCAAGTCCACCGCCCCTATGCTTTGCGGCAAAGGGGAAACAACATGACCTATCGCTACAAAGTTGCACTAATATTCCTGATCGGTTTTTTTATAGACTGCATTAACATCTTTATGTCGGCGGTTGCATTACCGAGTATATCGACGGCGCTGCACGTTAGTACTTCAGACGTTGCCTGGGTGGCTAACGCTTATATTCTGGGGCTGACACTGATCATCCCGGTCAGCACCTGGCTGGCCGGTCGTTTTGGCAGCCGGGAAATCCTCACCGCCTCGATGATCGTATTCACAGGCTCCGTGTGGATGTGTGGGCTGGCCAACAGTTTCAACGAACTGGTGATCTGGCGCTTCGTCCAGGGCGTTGGCGGCGGACTGTTGATTCCTGTCGGCCAGGCGCTGACGTTCAACCTGTTCAAGGGTGAGCAGCGGGCGAAAATATCCACATTGGTCATGGCCGTTGCCCTGATAGCGCCCGCCATTTCACCTACCATCGGCGGCGTCATCGTCGACAGCAGCTCCTGGCGCCGGGTCTTCTACAGCAACATTCCGTTCTCGCTGATCGCTGCATTGTTGTCCTGGTTCTGGATCAACGAAGCGCGCCCGACGAGTTTGCCCAGACCCGACATCAAGGGCTTGCTGCTGGTTAGCGCGGCGCTCGGCAGCCTGCTGATGGGAATGTCGTTGTATGGCGGCGACGCTCCGGCAGGGGTGGCCGCCCTCTTCGTCATGGCCGGCGTTACTTTCGTCGTGCTATACGGGCTGCACTACCGCACCTGCAAAAACCCGATCATTGAACTGAGCCTGCTCAAAAGCAAAAAACTCAGCACCTCCATCTTTATCTATTACGCGATTCCAGGTGTGTTCACCGGAGTCAACTTGATGAACATCTTCTTCCTGCAAAACACCCTGCACTTCAGCGCCCGACTGACAGGGATGTTCATGATCCTGTATGCCATCGGCGCGTTCATCGCGATGTTGATCTGTGGCCGGGTCTATAACCGGATGGGCGCAAAGCGGCTGTTTGCCCTGGGCATGCTGTTACACAGCGCTGGCATTGCCACCCTGTTACTGGTGAACAATCCCTCAGACCTTTGGATGATTGTCATCGCCTACAGCTTGATGGGGATCGGCGGCGGCATCGGTGCCAACACAGCACAAACCACGTCATTGATGGACTTTGAGGGCAGTGACACCCACAAGGCCAGTGTCATCTGGAACATCAACCGACAGATGTCATTCAGCATCGGCGCTGCCCTCTTCCTGATGGTTTTCAACCTGCTCTTGAAGCATTTCGATACCACCCAGGCGTACCACGTGACCTTCGCCATCGCCGCGCTGGTGGGCCTGTTTCCACTCTTTCAACTGAGTCAGTTGAACACTCAAAAGGACTGTCATGCACAACAAAATAGTTGAACAGGCGCACCACAGCATTCATCACGTGCACGCGTTGATCCACACCCTGTTCACCGATTCAAACGGTAAGGGGCAGGCCGCTTTCGAGCCGCTGATGTCGGCATTCGCCGAGCACTTCACCATGGTTACCACTTCGGCCGCCATCGTCAGCCGGGCGATGGTTGAACAGATGTTCAAGGGTGCGGTCGGCGCCAAGCCAGGTCTGGAAATCGTCATCAGCGACCTGCAGACGGTATGGCAAGAAGGCGCCAGCGTGGCGATCCGCTACCAGGAAACCCATCGCCTCAACCAGCGCGAAAGCTCACGGGTTTCGGTGGCGATCATTGGCATGCATCACCACAACGCCCAATGGACCTACCTGCATGAAACGCCGCTAAGCCAGGAAAGCTGATTCTCGTATGAACGGCACGATCACTGACTCTTATCTGGCCAATAGGGCGTTAGCGGCCGCAAACTCCATTCGGTTTTCCGAACGCGACCTGTCGGTCGATTCGGTTAACCGGATTCTCCAGCATCAAAAATCTCGCCATAAATATTTAATCCCCTTATAAATCAATAGTTTGATCTATTCAGCCTAGCCTGGCACGAGTCATGCTCTACACTCTTGGACGAATGACCGCTGTGCCAACCCTTCAGGAGCCGGCAAGCATTCGAAGCACGAAAAGGGCCGATGAACTGGCTCCATATAAAAACAATGTCGAGGAAAATTTGATGCGCATCGTTCCCCATCTCCTGGGCGCAGCCATTGCTGCCGCTCTGATCAGCACTCCAGTTTTCGCCGCCGAGCTCACCGGCACCCTGAAGAAGATCAAAGAGTCCGGCGTTATCACCCTCGGGCATCGTGACGCTTCCATTCCGTTTTCCTACATCGCGGACGCTTCTGGCAAACCGGTTGGCTACTCCCACGATATCCAGCTGAAAATCGTTGAAGCCATCAAAAAAGACCTGGACATGCCGAACCTCCAGGTCAAGTACAACCTGGTGACCTCGCAAACCCGTATCCCGCTGGTGCAGAACGGCACCGTGGACGTCGAGTGCGGCTCCACCACCAACAACGTCGAGCGTCAGCAACAAGTTGACTTCTCCGTCGGCATCTTCGAAATCGGCACCAAGCTGCTGGCCAAGAAAGATTCGCCCTACAAAGACTTCGCCGACCTTAAAGGCAAGAACGTCGTGACCACCGCCGGCACCACGTCCGAGCGCATCCTCAAGTCGATGAACGCCGACAAGCAGATGGGCATGAACGTGATCTCCGCCAAAGACCACGGCGAGTCCTTCAACATGCTGGAATCGGGCCGTGCCGTTGCTTTCATGATGGACGACGCCCTGCTGGCCGGTGAAATGGCCAAGGCCAAGAAGCCGACTGACTGGGCCGTAACCGGTACTGCACAGTCCTACGAAATCTACGGTTGCATGGTCCGCAAGGGTGACGCACCGTTCAAGAAGGCTGTGGATGACGCGATCGTTGCGACCTACAAGTCCGGCGAGATCAACAAGATCTACGAAAAATGGTTCATGGCGCCAATCCCGCCAAAAGGCCTGAACCTGATGTTCCCGATGAGCGACGAGCTCAAGGCCCTGATCGCCAATCCGACCGATAAAGCGGCTGACGACAAGAAATCCTGATTTCTGACTAACCTTATCTCCTGACAGGGCGCTGCCCTTTCAGGGGATAGTCATTCCCTGCTGGCATTTTTGGAAACACTCGAACCGGTGGCTGTCGAGCCGCTCGTGTGTGCCTGACCGTAGTGGTCTGTACGGTCAGTTCGTTAGCTCAAATTCGGTGCCGGAAGTTCATATCCAAGGCGCTGTGACGAGTCATAGCCCGCTATGGCGAGGAACAGCAACGCAGGAGATGGACTTCCGGGGCCGGAGTTGAGCTGACAGAACTGACCACACAGACCACCTAGGTCGGGCGGGAACGGAGCTTCCCCAGGCGGGCATTTGTATATCGAACGATCTGAGGGGAGACCCTAATGAATTACAACTGGGACTGGGGCGTTTTCTTCAAGTCCACCGGCGTTGGCAGCGAGACGTATCTCGACTGGTACATTTCCGGTTTGGGCTGGACCATCGCCATTGCCATCGTGGCCTGGATCATTGCCCTGACGCTGGGCTCGATTCTCGGCGTCATGCGCACCGTGCCGAATCGCATCGTGTCGGGCATTGCGACCTGCTACGTCGAACTCTTCCGTAACGTGCCGCTGCTGGTTCAGCTGTTCATCTGGTACTTCCTGGTGCCCGATCTGCTACCTCAGAACCTGCAAGACTGGTACAAGCAGGATCTCAATCCGACCACCTCGGCATACCTGAGCGTCGTCGTCTGCCTGGGCCTGTTCACCGCCGCTCGTGTTTGCGAACAGGTGCGCACCGGCATCCAGGCGCTACCGCGTGGCCAGGAAGCCGCTGCTCGCGCCATGGGCTTCAAGCTGCCGCAGATCTACTGGAACGTGCTGCTGCCCCAAGCCTATCGGATCATCATTCCGCCGCTCACCTCGGAATTCCTGAACGTGTTCAAGAACTCCTCCGTCGCGTCGCTGATCGGCCTGATGGAGTTGCTCGCGCAGACCAAACAGACCGCCGAGTTCTCCGCCAACCTGTTCGAAGCCTTCACCCTGGCAACGCTGATCTACTTCACCCTGAACATGGGCCTGATGCTGCTGATGCGCGGTGTCGAGAAGAAAGTCGCCGTACCGGGCCTGATCTCCGTAGGGGGTAAATGATGGAATTCGACTTCTCGGGCATCATCCCGTCCCTGCCGGGATTGTGGAACGGCATGGTCATGACCCTGCAACTGATGGCGCTGGGCGTCGTCGGCGGGATCATCCTCGGCACGATCCTGGCGCTGATGCGTCTGTCCCACAGCAAATTGCTGTCGAACATTGCCGGCGCCTACGTTAACTACTTCCGCTCGATTCCGCTGCTGCTGGTCATCACCTGGTTCTACCTGGCGGTGCCGTTCGTACTGCGCTGGATCACCGGCGAAGACACCCCGATCGGCGCGTTCGCCTCGTGCATCGTGGCGTTCATGATGTTCGAAGCGGCGTACTTCTGCGAAATCGTCCGGGCCGGTGTCCAGTCGATCTCCAAGGGTCAGATGGGTGCAGCCCAAGCCTTGGGCATGACGTATAGCCAGATGATGCGGTTAATCATCCTGCCGCAAGCGTTCCGCAAGATGACCCCGCTGCTGCTGCAACAGAGCATTATCCTGTTTCAGGACACCTCGCTGGTCTACGCGGTCGGTCTGGTGGACTTCCTCAATGCCTCGCGTGCCAGTGGCGACATCATCGGTCGCTCCAACGAGTTCCTGATCTTTGCAGGTCTCACGTACTTCACAATCAGCTTTGCCGCCTCGCTGCTGGTCAAGCGTCTGCAAAAAAGGTTTGCCGTATGATCTCTATCAAGAATGTCAACAAGTGGTATGGCGACTTCCAGGTACTGACTGACTGCAGCACCGAGGTCAAAAAAGGCGAAGTGATTGTGGTGTGCGGGCCGTCCGGCTCCGGCAAATCCACCCTGATCAAATGCGTCAACGCCCTGGAACCGTTCCAGAAAGGCGACGTAGTGGTCGATGGCACCTCCATCGCCGATCCGAAGACCAACCTGCCGAAACTGCGTTCGCGCGTTGGCATGGTGTTCCAGCATTTCGAACTGTTCCCGCACCTGACCATCACCGAAAACCTGACCATCGCGCAGATCAAGGTGTTGGGCCGCAGCAAGGAAGAAGCCACGAAGAAAGGCCTGCAACTGCTTGAGCGCGTCGGGCTGTCTGCCCATGCGCATAAGCATCCGGGCCAGCTCTCCGGTGGTCAGCAACAGCGTGTGGCGATTGCCCGTGCGCTGGCGATGGACCCGATCGTCATGCTGTTCGACGAACCGACTTCGGCGCTGGACCCTGAAATGGTCAACGAAGTACTCGACGTGATGGTGCAACTGGCCCACGAAGGCATGACCATGATGTGTGTGACCCACGAAATGGGCTTCGCCCGTAAAGTGGCGGACCGGGTGATTTTCATGGACCAGGGCAAGATCATCGAAGACTGCATGAAAGAGGAGTTCTTCGGCGACATCAACGCCCGCGCCGAGCGTACGCAGCATTTCCTCGCCAAGATTCTGCAGCACTAAGTCCTGCCACCGCTTCCACCCCTGTGGGAGCGAGCCTGCTCGCGAAGACGGCTTAACAGTCAACATCGACATTGACTGACCCACCGCTTTCGCGAGCAGGCTCGCTCCCACAATGGGCCGGCGGCGATTCACAAGTAAGTGTTGTGGTTGACCCAAGGCATCTGTGATGAAATGCGACCCCACTCTCTATCGCGCCGCGCCGCCATCACTCGCCGTGAAACCCCGTCTGATTCGCCATCTGTTCCTGCCGCCGCTGGTCATCGCCCTGATGATCGGATTGGGTTACCTCGGTTTCTGGGTCAGTGAACACTACGGGATTCGCAGCCTCAGCGAGAACGGCCAGCGTCAGCTGGAACTGCACGCCCGCGCTGTCGAGAGCGAGATCAGCAAGTACACCTACCTGCCCAGCCTGCTGGAACTCGAGTCCAGCGTTTCGAAGCTGTTGGCCGACCCGTCGCCAGAACACCGGCAGACGGTCAATGAATACCTCGAAGGCCTGAACCGGCGCAGCCGCAGTCGGGCTATCTATGTGATGGACACCACAGGCCGTGTCATGGCCACCAGTAACTGGCGCGATGTCGACAGTTACCTGGGCGAAGACCTGTCCTTCCGCGCCTATTTCCAGAATGCCGTTCGCGGTCAGCCGGGGCGCTTCTATGGCATCGGCAGCACCAGCGGCGAACCCGGTTACTACCTGGCTCATGGCCTGGAAGAGCACGGCAAGATCATCGGCGTCGCGGTGGTCAAGGTCCGCCTCGAAGCCATGGAAGAACGCTGGCAGCGCGCGCGGCTGGAAGCTTTCGTCAGCGATGAAAACGGCATCATCATTCTTTCCAGCGATCCGGCACGGCGCCTGAAATCGGTTATTCCGTTGAGCGACGAAACGAAAGAAAAGCTGGCCCGCAGCCTTCAGTACTACTGGTTCCCGCTGAACGAACTGCAACCGCTGGCCCGGGAAAAACTGGCCGAAGGCGAGGAAAAACTCACCTTCCCCGCCAACAGCGAAGTGGAATCAGATGAAGAGGACATCAGCTACCTCTCGCAAACCCGGCCATTGAGCGATACCCCGTGGAATTTCACCCTGCTCACCCCCCTGCAGGATTTGCGGCGCGAAGCGATCAATCAGGGGATTCTGGTGGCGGTGGCGTTTGCCCTGGTGGCGTTCCTGCTGATCGCCTGGAACGAGCGGCGCAAGGTCATTGCAACGCGCCTCGCCGCCCGGGAAGCCTTGCAGGAGGCCAACAATCAACTGGAGCGTCGGATTACCGAACGCACCACTGATCTGCGCGCCAGCAACGAACGGCTCAAGGGACAGATCCGCGAACGGCGTCTGGCCGAAGAGACGCTACGCCGCGCCCAGGATGAACTGGTGCAGGCCGGTAAACTCGCGGCCATCGGCCAGATGTCCACCAGCATCGCCCACGAATTGAACCAACCACTGGCGGCGCTGCGGACCTTGTCCGGCAACACCGTGCGGTTTCTGGAACGCGGTCAGCTGGACGTTGCCAGCACCAACCTCAAGACCATCAACGAACTCATCGACCGCATGGGCCGGATCACCGCCAGCCTGCGTTCGTTCGCTCGCCGCGGTGATGACAAAGGTCAGGGCAGCCTCGGCAAAGCGGTGGATGCAGCCTTGCAGCTGCTCGGTGGTCGCGTGGAAAGCGCTCATCTGCAGCTGCATCGAGACTTCGCCGATCGGCAGGTGCAGATCGACCAGACGCGCCTGGAGCAGATTCTGGTCAACCTGATCGGCAACGCCCTCGACGCCATGCAGGCACAGCCGCTGCCGGAATTGTGGCTCGAAGGCGAAGAGTACGATGGTAAATATCGCCTTCGCGTACGCGACAACGGCCATGGCATCGACGCCGAAGCACGCAAACATCTATTCGAACCGTTTTTCACCACCAAACCTGGTGAACAGGGCCTGGGCCTCGGCCTGACCCTTTCCGCCAGCCTGGCCGCCGCCACCGGCGGTCATCTGGGTGTCGAGCACCCGGCCAGCGGTGGTACCACCTTCGTCCTCAGTTTACCGTTGGTAAGCCCCACTCACGCCGAGCCAATATGAACAACGACCTTAGTGTGCTGATCGTCGAAGACGACCCCCATGTGCTGCTCGGCTGCCAACAGGCGCTGACCCTGGAAGACATTCCCTGCGTGGGCGTCGGCAGCGCCGAAGAAGCGCTGGAGCGGGTCGGTGACAACTTCGCCGGCATCGTCATCAGCGACATCCGCCTGCCGGGCATCGACGGTCTGGAATTGCTGACCCGACTCAAGGCCCGCGACCGCAGCCTGCCGGTGGTGTTGATTACCGGTCACGGCGACATCTCCATGGCCGTCGGCGCGATGCAGAAAGGCGCCTATGACTTCATGGAGAAACCTTTCTCCCCCGAACGTCTGGTCGATGTGGCGCGCCGTGCGCTGGAGCAACGCAGCCTCGCGCGGGAAGTCTCTTCGTTACGTCGGCAACTGGCGGAACGGGATTCCCTCGAAGGCCGGATCATCGGCCGCTCGCCAGCCATGCAGAACCTGCGGGAATTGATCGCCAACGTTGCCGATACCTCGGCCAACGTGCTGATCGAAGGCGAGACCGGCACCGGTAAAGAGCTGGTTGCGCGTTGCCTGCACGACTTCAGTCGACGGCACACCAAGCAGTTCGTCGCGCTGAACTGCGGTGGTCTGCCGGAGAACCTGTTCGAAAGCGAAATTTTTGGCCATGAAGCCAACGCCTTCACCGGCGCCGGCAAGCGGCGAATCGGCAAGATCGAACATGCCGACGGCGGCACGCTGTTCCTCGACGAAGTGGAAAGCATGCCGCTGCCACTGCAAATCAAACTGCTGCGGGTGTTGCAGGAACGCACCCTCGAACGCCTCGGGTCGAACCAGAGCGTGGCGGTGGATTGCCGGGTGATCGCGGCGACCAAGTCTGATCTGGATGAGTCGAGCAAGGCTGGCGAGTTTCGCAGCGACCTGTATTACCGCTTGAACGTGGTGACCCTTGAATTACCGCCGCTGCGCGAACGCCGTGAAGACATCCTGCAACTGTTCGAACACTTTCTGCAGCAGTCGTCCCTGCGCTTCGACCGCGCGGTGCCGGACCTGGACAACCAGACCCTGTCGAATCTCATGAGCCACGACTGGCCGGGCAACGTGCGCGAACTGCGCAACGTCGCCGAGCGTTTTGCCCTCGGGCTGCCGGCCTTCAAGAAATCCGGCGCCAGCGGTAGCAATCAGGGCCTGGCCTTCGCCGAAGCGGTAGAAGCTTTTGAACGTAACCTGCTGAGCGACGCTTTGCAGCGCAGTGGCGGCAATCTGACCCAGGCCAGTCTGGAACTCGGGATGGCCAAGACCACGCTGTTCGACAAAGTGAAGAAGTACGGGCTGAGCCACTGATGGACCTGATCCTCAAAGCAACCCTGGGCGCGGCCGTGGTGGTGATCCTCGCCGCGTTGGCCCGGACCAAAAACTATTACATCGCAGGATTGGTGCCGCTGTTTCCGACCTTTGCGCTGATTGCTCATTACATCGTCGGCAAGAGCCGTTCGCTGGAAGACTTGAAGACCACCATCGTGTTTGGGATGTGGTCGATCATTCCTTACTTCATCTACCTGGCGACGTTGTATGTGATGGTGGACCGGATGCGGTTGGAGGCTTCGCTCGCTGTAGCGGCGGTGGCTTGGTTGATGGCGGCTACGGTGTTGGTGTTGGTTTCGGTTTGGGTTCGTCTTCACGGCTGACTGATGTGATCGCTTTTAGTACCACCCCTCACCCCAGCCCTCTCCCCACGGGGGAGAGGGGGAAAGGGAGCCGATCTTCATGCTTCTAAGCCTGAGTTCGATCCCACAGAACCTCACCCGTTAACCGTCCCACCCTTCGCCTCACTCATGATCTGCCGAATCGCCCCGACAAACGTCTCCACTGGCTGCCCGCCAGTGACGGCGTATTGTCCGTTGAACACCACGGTCGGCACCGAACTGACGCCTCGCGACAGCCACAACTGCTCTTCTTCGAGAACCTCTTTGGCGAACTCGTCCGACGCCAAAATCGCCTCGGCTCGGGACCGATCCAGCCCCACGCTTTCGGCGATCTGCGCCAACTGCCCATGGTCGGACGGATTGCCGCCCTCGGTGAAATACGCCTTGAACAGCGCCTCTTTCAGATTGAACTGCAACCCTTCCAGTCCCGCCCAGAACAGCAAGCGGTGGGCGTCGAAGGTGTTGTAGATGCGACTGTTGCCGTCCGTGCGAAACGCAAACCCGACCTCGGCGCCGCGCGCGCGGATCATCTCGCGATTCTTCTGGGATTGCTCGGGCGTCGAGCCGTACTTCTCGGTGATGTGTTCAGTGATGTTCTGTCCTTCCGGGCCCATCTTCGGGTTCAGTTCGAACGGCTGGAAACGGATCTCGGCCTGTACCTCGTCGCCCAGCAAATCCAGAGCCCGGGTCAGGCCGTAGAGGCCGACGACGCACCAGGGGCAGGACACGTCGCTGACGAAATCGATTTTCAGGGGGGTACTCATCACACACCTCGCAGACTGGAACGCGCCGGAAAGCTCGAACGATACACCCGACGAGGCCGAGGTGGCAGCCACTCCATTGATCCCACATTTGGATTTGGGGGTTACAGGAGATTTGGTTTCGCCACCGGATCAATCTGCGCCCAATGCGAGGTGTCTTCGCGGTGGGCCTGCAAGTACGGCAACACCGCCGCCAGCAATGGCACCTTGAACGCCTCCTGGAAACGATGGGCCAACCCCGGAATCAGCTTCAACTGACTGCCGCGGATATGCGCCGCCAGGTGCACACCGTGCATCACCGGCAGCAATGGATCAGCAGTGCCGTGAACCACCAGCGTCGGAACGCGCAGTTGATTGAGCAGTGACACACGACTGCGCTCGGCAAGGATCGCCATGATCTGGCGCTTCACGCCCTCGGGATTGAACGCCCTGTCATAGGACTGCGCCGCCTGATGCAGTAGTGCTTGCCGATCATCGCTCACCGTCGGGCTGCCCAGCGCCGCCAGCAAATCGGCTTGCTGCTCCAGTGCTACTTCGCGATTGGGCGCCCCACGGCGCGACAACAGTTGTACCAACGCCGCACTCGGTGCCGGCAAGCCTTCGGCCCCGGAACTGGTCATGATCAGGGTCAGGCTCTCGACCCGTTGCGGCGCCATCGCTGCCATGTGCTGGGCGATCATCCCGCCCATGCTCGCGCCCAACACGTGGAATTGCTCGACGTGCAACGCATCCATCAATCCAAAAGCATCGTCAGCCATATCGGTCAGGGTGTACGGCGCCGACACCGGCAAACCGAGTTTGTAGCGCAGCACTTCAAAGGTCAGGTTGGCATCGACGGGCGCTTGCCGCCAGGTCGACAGGCCGACATCGCGATTGTCATAACGAATCACCCGAAAACCCTGCTGACACAGCGCGACCACCACCTCGTCCGGCCAGTGAATCAGCTGCCCGCCAAGGCCCATTACCAGCAACAACGCTGGGTCCGAGGCACGGCCGATGCTCTGGTACGCCAGGCTCACCTGTGCCAGATCAACCCGTTCGGTCGGAACATTGATATCGCAACGAGACGCCGCCAAGGACGGCAGGCCGAACAACAGCGCGGCCAGGAAAAAGAAAACACGCATGAAAAACACCGAAACGCAGAACTCCAGTAGAGCGCGAGTCTGATGAAGTTTGTTCAAGCGCGCTGCCACAGTTACGTGACAGTTTCGTGAATATCGCCCAATGGTCGATGCGATAACTATGTAGTGCCATGGACGGTGGCGAGTTTCTTTTAATGGCGCTCGTCAAGAGCGGATACGCCGCTCCCCTGCACAAGAGCCACGTTGCCATGAATGAAAGAGCGTTCAGCGCCCTGCCCGTCTCCCCGCCGGTCGTGATGGCGGCCCATCCGCCCCTGAAGAACAACCCCGATGAAAGCCTGTTGCTGAGCGCCTCGACCCGCTGGCGCGACAGTAGCCAGGCATTGCACGCGTTATTCGCCGCCGCGCCGCAGAGAAACCACCGCACTGAACAATCGCTCAACCAACGCTGGAATGCCTACTGGGACGCTCGAGCCCCCGGCACGCCGGTGTCGCGGCGCGAGCGGGCGGGTCAGTTGTACTGCAACCATTTCGAGGCCACCGCTCAAGTGGCGTTTGCTCGCAGAACCCTGAGCGCCGAACAGTTGAAGCCGCTGCTGTTGATCATCGACCCTCCCGTCGAAGGGTTTAGCCTGGACAATCAACCCATCCATACCGAGCAGCTGACCCTGATCCTGAGTGACAGCGGCACACTAAAACTCCCCGCCGCCTGGGTCATCAGCGTGGGGAATCGGGCGCCCGTCGCGCAGTTTCTGTATCTGCCCTGCCGGCCTGTTCCCATCCAGATCTTCAATCAGCGCAGCGACATGGAGCACTGGCTGTCTCGACAAGCGCTCATCCCGCAGGGCCTGCCCGACGATGACTTGCGCTTCGAATACACAGCGAACTCCCAGCCGCTAACGGCAGGCATCACCGAACTGCTTTTACACCCGCAGCACGCAAACGCAGTCGTTTTCGCCTCACCACCAGACCTTGGGGAACCGCCGTCAGACAACGGCATTGATGATGAAGAGCAACCGTTATTCGACAATCTGTTTGCCGATATTCCCTGGCCCCAGCGGCAGGCCTCGCTGAACAAGCAGCGCGATGCGCTCGAAACGCTGTTGGGAGATGAGCTCGAAAGCGACCGCCAACAGAAATTCAAAGAGGCACTGAAGGCGCTCGAGACGGCAGAGCAAGCCGCCGATACAGCTGCATCCGCGCTGCTTTACAGGTCGCGCACTTTCGACTTTGTGACCCTCAACCGCGAGTTCAGCGCGCTCTATCAGGCGCACAAGGATGGCCTGGGTGCCGAGGCCCAGCTTCAACTGGCCCTTAGACAGGTCAACAGCGATGAATCAAGCCTGCTCAAAGCGGTGTTGGACACGCCGCTCGCTGCCGATCGCGATGCCACCATCACCGCGGCCAGCCTGACACTGTCGCTGACCGAACCGAATGTCGGCGTCTTGACCCAGGAGCTCAACGGACCCTTCGTCATCACCCGAGCGCCGCTCGACGCCGCATCGCCACACAGCCTTTTGCTGTACTGGCCCGGTACCGGCGGCGGCTTGCAACGGTTCGCCAACCGCACAGAACTTGAGCGGCACGTGTTCAAGATTCAGGACCAGGATAAGATTCTGGCGTTGCAGCCGAAAAACATTCATACCGACCCGCTGCAATACAGCCTCAATAAACAAACGACCCATTTCGAAGAAAAGGCAGCGCAAATACGCCAGCAATATCCCGATGCAGCCCAGGCTCTACAGCGTGCAGGCGAACTGGAAAAGCTACGCAAACAAACGTTGGCCACCTTACAAGTCCCGGTGCCGGCCGCTAGAAGTCTTGCCTTTTCGCACCTGTTGGAACAAAGCCGCAGCGTTGCCCTCTTCTCCTTGCTGCCCGAGTGGCTGGCCAATTTATCGGCGTTCGACCGCGTTGAACTCAAGACTTTGGTTGAGGCTTACATCCTGGCGATGCGCCGTAGCCACGAACAGCTGGAGATCGCCCTGGCGCCCCGTGACGAATTCACCCGTCAACATTTGCATGCCCACCTGCGAAAAGACTTCTCGCTCCTGGGGCATTTTGACGTACACCTTGATCTGCCCGACTCGGTCACTCTGCAAAAACAACTGGTTGATGGCGCAGCCCCGGGAACCCCGCAGAAACTCGTCGCGGTTCCCAGTACGACCCGCAACAAAATGTCACTCGAAGACCTCGCCCAGCTCAACATCGACAACACCCCATCGATGCAGCGGGAGCCTCTTTCGCTGCGACTGGGCTTTATGCGGGTGCAAGTTACAGCCGCGATCCCCACCGAACGCCGGACATTGGCAAGCGGCATCACCCTGCCCTGGCTGCGCAAGGTCCTGCCCGAGCTTGATCTACCTCAGGCGTACGAAACACTGATCCGCGGCGCATTCATGGGGTCGGCCAGCGAGACTGCGTTCGTGAAAGAGCATCGCCGCGAATGCCTGATCGAGCCCTGGCGCCTGATGCTCAAGTTGCAGGGGAAATGCGCGCGCCTGCAAAAACAGATCAATCAAAACGAATGGCAGGTATTGAACATCGCCATTGAGGCCAATACCCCAGAAGCCTGGAACGTGGACGGCAAACGCATCGTGCTCCTGGCGGCGTACCTGAGCGCCGGGGGCAAGGACACGCAAAACGAGGGGCCAACCACCTTGTCTGGCGTGACCTTCATTGAAGAGCAAGTCAGCAAGGTGACCCTGCTTTATCTACCTGATAGCCCCGACGGTCAGTTTTTGCGGCGCTACAACACTCTGGAAGCCGCTCGCAGGGCCTTGTTCAATCTGTGCCTGCGCAGCGAGATGGTCAGCTACCTGGCAGGACGAGCCTTGCACGGCAAGGTGCAGGCCCATATCAGCCGTATCAACCAGGCCGTGCTTAAACACTTCGACGCCATGATCGGCGTCGGGGTGCCTTGGCCGAAAACAACATCACTGGCGGCCCATCTGCTCAATGCCCATATGGGACGCCTGATCGAAGCGCATCGCGGAACCTCCCGTTCCAACGATGCCTTGTATCTGGAGCGCTACGCGCTCAGTGGTCCGAGGGCGTTCAATTACATGAAGATGGCGTTGGGCGTGGTGCCCTTTGTCGGCTCGGCCATCGCCCTCTACGATGCCTGGACCAGTGCCAACCGAGCCGTTGCGGCCCTGTTGCGCGGCGACATTGGCGATGGACTGACGGAGATTGAATCGGTGCTGCTGTCACTGATCGATGCCGCCATGGACATACTTCCCGGCGCTTCCGTGGGGTCCAGGTCAGCCAAGGGCGCTCGATCACTGACGCGTATTCGTCAAACTGAAGCATTGGGCAAAAGCGTGGGTGCGCTGTCAGGGATGTCAAGGCGTCAAGCGCGGCATGGTTTCAATCGCTTCGCCGGTTACGATTACGAAAAACCGATCTCCCTGACCGGTCTGCAACCGGCGACCCACGGGGTCTACCGCAATATCTACCGTCACGCAGACGGCGACTTTATCGTTCGCCAGGGACGCATCTTTCAGGTTGAACGCAGCACGGACTCACGAAACTGGCGACTGACTGGCACTCGTCAAAAAACCTACAAACAACCCATCGGCCTTGATGAAGCAGGCCATTGGGACACTTACTTCGGTGTCTACGGGGTGACCTTCGAGGGGGGTGGGCTCGGCGGTGGCGGTGTGCTCGGGCATCTGGCAGATACGCTTGATCCGCTCTGGCCGGCCGCCATTCGCGAACGCCTGCCGCGATGGTGGGTCGATGAGGCTTTCCGCCGGCAGAACGCATTGACCGAAGCGGCAGACGACTTTGCCCCGCAACTCGATACCCGGGTTGCGCGTACCAACGCCGCCATTGAACAGTACGATGCCAGCCCCGTAGAACACCGTCCGACACTGATGCCGGCTACCGAAGCTGCGTGTATCGGCGACATTGAACTGGCCAGCAGACACTACCAGACACTGGTTGACCTGTTGCCCTTGACCCACGGCAACAAACGGCGTGTGCTGCGAGACGCGCAAAGCCATGACGCGTTGTTGATTGCCGATCGGTACAAGCGTCGGGTGTTCTTTTCCAATCACCGAGCCGATCCGTTGATCGACAGGATCGACGACCTTATCGACCGCCTGGACGCACTGCCGAACACTGCGCTCAGCGAACGCTTTCGTCTGCTGCGAGAAACCCGATTGGTGCGTGTGGACTTTCTGCGCGAACTGGAGCAAATCGATGCTGCGATGCGCGACCTCAACGTGTGGTACGAGCGCATAACAGTCAGCACCCACAAGGCGCATCTGACCTCCGAAGTCATGATGTTGAACGGGAGGCTCAGCGAGGCCAATCTGCTCTACTTGAGAACCGGCCACCTGCTGGAAATCGTCAAACGCTTTGACACAACCCGAGATATCTCCTGGCTCTATCTGCAAGCACAGGCAGAGAATCTGCGGGCCAAAGTCGATCGCGCCTTGTTCACTCAATACAGCCTGCCGGAAGTCACCGCCACCAGAGCCCAGCGCAACCGGATATTGCAGGAGTGCCTCGATCTTTACAGCGAGTTTCGCCGCAACATGAATGCCTGGACCACCAGCTACCCACAGCACTTCCATCTGGACGCCGTCGCGCCACTGTTGGAGGGTATCGAGAAAATGGCCGAACGGGCGCGCAAGGCCATCGATCAGCCGACTCCCCCTTCCCCTGCCGGGCAACGCAGCAAAAAAGTGTTCACCACCGAAGACGATCAATTGCTGATTGGGGTGGAGCGCTGGGAACCGACGACCCAAAAGCACCAGTACTCCCTGACAGGCCAGGGCGGATTTGAGGAGGTTTGGGAACAAGGTTCAAATGGCAAGTTTCGCCTGCTGAACCCGCCGGAACAGGCAATTCGCCCTGTGCAAAGGGACCTTGGATCTTTGGTCGAGGATGCTCAGAGCCGACTGCAATCACAGCAGTCTTACAAGGCCAAGGTTCAATCCTACGCAGCTCAAGACATGCTCCCGGTCGATCTGGAACACATGATGGTCAGCGAGGCCAGCGAGCTGACCCGCCGCGCGCTCAACATCGAAGAGATTGCTCCGCAGAACGCCATCATCCAGCAACTGCGCGACAAGGCCACCGAACTCACCACCACCGGACGTGAAATGCGCACACGGCAGTCGTTGAGTACTAAAAAACCTACCGATGGAATGCTCGATGACCTGGTCCGCCACAACGCATTGGAGATACGCAAAACGAGCCCAATGAAAAACCTGGGCAAACGTCCTGACGGTCGAATCGATTACCTGCAGGAATACGAAGTATGGGATTTGACTGCAACGCCTCCCAAGGTGCTGTGGTATGCCCATTTCCACTATGCCAAGGCAGCACCCACCTTCGATGTGTTCGAGAAGGCCCATCTGAAACTGCCGGAACACCGATTTCTGACCCACGCCGATAACGCCGCGCTTCCCTATGCCGATATCGGCAAGAAGTCAGCGGCACTCAAGCATTTCGAGCAGGTTTAGAACGCAAAACGGGAGCGGTTTGTCCGCTCCCGTTTTGGCTACCTTATGCCAATTGGCTTCTCAACTGCCGCGCCGCCGCCACCATGTTGACCAACGCCGCCTCAGTCTCAGGCCACGCCCGAGTCTTCAACCCGCAATCCGGATTGACCCACAACCGCTCGGCTGGAATGCGCTTCACGGCTTTGCTCATCAACTTGACCATTTCGGCCGTGTCCGGCACCCGTGGCGAGTGGATGTCGTAGACGCCCGGGCCGATGTCGTTCGGATAGTCGAACGCTTCGAAAGCCTCCAGCAATTCCATGTCCGAACGCGAGGTTTCGATGGTGATCACATCGGCGTCCATCGCCGCGATGGACTCGATCACATCGTTGAATTCGCTGTAGCACATGTGGGTGTGGATCTGGGTTTCGTCACGTACACCGGAGGCGCTCAAACGGAAAGCTTCTACCGCCCAATCCAGATATTCCTGCCATTGCGCCCGACGCAGCGGCAAGCCTTCACGGAAGGCGGCTTCGTCGATCTGCACGATCTTGATGCCGGCGCTTTCCAGGTCCACCACTTCGTCACGCAAAGCCAGGGCGAGTTGCTGCGCCTGAATTTTGCGCGAGACGTCTTCACGCGGGAACGACCACATCAGCATGGTCACGGGGCCGGTGAGCATGCCTTTCATGACCTTGTCGGTCAGGCTCTGGGCATAGGTGATCCAGTCGACGGTCATGGCGTTCGGACGGCTCAGGTCGCCATAGATGATCGCCGGTTTCACGCAGCGCGAACCGTAGCTCTGCACCCAACCAAACCGGGTGAACAGATAGCCGTCCAGCTGCTCGGCGAAGTACTCGACCATGTCGTTGCGTTCGGCTTCACCGTGTACCAGCACGTCCAGCCCCAGGCGTTCCTGGACTTGCACGGCGTGGCGGATTTCGCTGTGCATGGCGTCGGTGTAGTCGTTGGCCGACAGTTTGCCTTGCTTGAACGCCTGGCGTGCCAGACGGATCGAACCGGTCTGCGGGAACGAACCGATGGTGGTGGTCGGGAATGCCGGCAGTTTCAACTGCGCACGCTGCTGCTCGATGCGTTTGGTGAACGGCGAGTGGCGTTGGCTGTCCTTGTCGCTGATGGCGTTTATCCGTGCCTGCACCTCGGCTTTATGGATACGCGGTGACTCGGCACGGCTGGCTTGAATCGCACGGCTCTCAGCGAGGGCGGCTTGCACCTTGGTAGATTGCGGGTCGTTCAGAGCATCGCGCAGCACGGCGATTTCGCCGCACTTCTGCACGGCAAACGCCAGCCAGCTTTTCAGTTCCGGATCGAGTTTGTCTTCGCGATCCAGATCCACCGGGCTGTGCAGCAGCGAGCAGGAACTGCTGACCCACAGGTTGTCGCCAAAGCGTTCCTGGGCCGGCTGCAGTTGAGCGAGCACTTGCTCCAGTTCGCAGCGCCAGACGTTGCGACCGTTCACCAGGCCCACCGAGAGAATCTTGTAGGTCGGCAGACGGTCCAGCACTTGGCCGAGCTGATCCGGGGCGCGCACGGCGTCGATGTGCAAGCCTTGCACCGGCAGGCTGACCGCCAGGCCGAGGTTGTCTTCCAGTCCACTGAAGTAGGTCGCCACCAGTTTTTTCAGCGGCGAGTATTGAAGGATGTGATAGGCGCGTTCGAGAGCGTTTTTCCAGGCCTGTGGCAGGTCAAGGGTCAGGATCGGCTCGTCGATCTGCACCCACTCAACGCCTTGAGCGGCGAGGCGACCGAGGATTTCGCCGTAGATCGGCAGCAGGCGTTCCAGCAGGTCGAGTTTGTCGAAGTCGTTGCCTTTGGCTTTGCCCAGCCACAGGTAAGTCAGTGGGCCGATGATCACCGGTTTGACGTTGTGGCCGAGGGCCTTCGCCTCGTCGACTTCGTCGAACAACTGTTCCCAGCTCAGCTTGAACTGCTGGTCAGCGGTGAACTCCGGGACAAGGTAGTGGTAGTTGGTGTCGAACCACTTGGTCAGTTCCAGGGCGTATTGCGCTTTGCTGTGTTCGCCGCCGCAGCAGGCAGTCGTGGCGCCACGGGCCATGGCGAACAGGGTGTCGAGGGTCGGCAGGCCGCGCGAGTCCTTGGCACTGTCGAAACGCTCGGGGATCACACCGAAGGTCAAGGAATGGGTCAAGACCTGGTCGTACCAGGCGAAATCGCCCACGGGCAGCAGGTCGATGCCGGCGTCTTTCTGCAATTGCCAGTGGGTGGCGCGCAATTGGCGGCCGACGCTTTTCAGCGCGTCCTGATCCAGATCGCCCTTCCAGTAGGATTCGAGGGCTTTTTTCAGTTCGCGGTCCGCGCCGATGCGTGGGAAACCAAGTGTATGGGCCAGAGCCATGGTGAATTTCTCCCTGTAAAAGATGGCGCTATTGTCGACAGCCAACCCAACATGAGACAAACTCAACCTTTTCGTGTTGATCACAAGTTTTCCTCATGGAGCCCCCAGTGCTTGAAATCCGTCACCTGAAGACCCTGCACGCCTTGCGCGAAGCCGATAGCCTGGTGGATGCGGCCGACCGCTTGCACCTGACGCAGTCGGCCCTATCCCATCAGTTCAAGGAGCTTGAGGAACGGCTGGGGATGCCGCTGTTCGTGCGCAAGACCAAACCGGTGCGTTTCACCAGCGCCGGTTTGCGTCTGCTGCAACTGGCCGACGCGACCTTGCCATTACTGCGCGGTGCCGAGCGCGATATCGCGCGGCTGGCCGGTGGCACTGCCGGGCGTTTGCACATGGCGATCGAGTGTCACAGTTGCTTTCAGTGGCTGATGCCGACCATCGACCAGTTCCGCGATGCCTGGCCGGAAGTCGAACTGGACCTGGCCTCAGGGTTCTCCTTCGCCCCGCTGCCGGCGCTGGCCCGTGGCGATCTGGATTTGGTGGTGACCTCCGACCCGCTGGAACTGGCCGGAATCACTTACGTGCCGTTGTTCACCTATGAAGCGATGCTCGCGGTCGCCAACCAGCACCGTTTGGCGAGCAAGGCCTACATCGTCCCGGAAGATTTGCTCACCGAAACGCTGATCACCTACCCGGTGGAGCGTGATCGACTGGACATCTTCACCCGTTTCCTGGAACCGGCCGATATCGAACCGGCTCAGGTCCGCACGTCGGAACTGACAGTGATGATGATGCAATTGGTGGCCAGCGGTCGCGGCGTGTGCGGCATGCCCCATTGGGCGCTGCATGAATACAGCTCACGGGGTTATGTGAAGGCCAAGCGGCTGGGCGAGAAAGGTTTGTTTGCGACGCTGTACGCCGGGATTCGCGCCGACATGCTGGATGCGCCGTATATGCGCGACTTTTTGCTGACGGCCAAGGACACGTCGTTCTCGACACTCGACGGCGTCAGCGCCGTTCGCTGACACACCACATACCCCTGTGGGAGCGAGCCTGCTCGCGATGGCGGAGTGTCAGTCAGCATTGATGTAGCAGACAGATCGCATTCGCGAGCAGGCTCGCTCCCACAGGGATTTCGGTGATCTTTAGAGCTCGCGCCACATGTGGATTTTGTCGAAGTAGTCTTCGCCCACCCGCACCGCCAGCGGTTCAAGACCAAACTGGATGAAGCCGCAACGCTGGTACAGGTTGAACGCGGCGTCATTGCCGGCGGTAACGGTCAGCTGGATCAACCTCAGACCTTTATGGTCCTGCGCTTCAGCCAGGGCGGCCTGCACCAGGTGATAACCGAACCCGCGTTGCCGGACCTTGCCCGACACGTACATGCCAAACAATGTCGCCTTGTGCCGGGCCTTTTCCCGAGGCTCGAAAGCCAAGCCGACGATGCCCGCCAACTCACCGTCTTCGAACGCGCCGAACACCACGTCCAGCTTGCTGGCCAGACGTGATTCCCACCAACTCAGCGGCATCACGGCGCGTTCGCGCACGCTGGAGGTAAACGCCTGGGGATGCAGGTCATAGGCTTCGAGCATCAGCGCCCGATAGTCCAGGGCATGACTGGCATCAAGCCGTTCAATCCACATGTTCAAGCCATCCGTCGTTGTTCCAGCATCAGTCGCACCGCCAGCGCCGACAGCACGAACCCCATGAAATAGCGCTGCACCGCCAGCCAGGACGGGTTGTTGACGAACCAGGAGGCGATGCCCGCGGCGAACAGCGCGATCAGCAGATTGACGCTGAAACTGACGCTGATCTGAGTCAGACCCAGCGTGATGCTTTGAGTGAACACCGAGCCATGCTCAGGCGTAATGAACTGCGGAAACACCGACAGATAAAACACGGCGATCTTCGGGTTCAGGGCGCTGGTCAGAAAGCCCATTGTGATCAGTTTGCGCGACGAGTCCGGCGGCAACTGCTGCGCCTCGAACGGTGAACGCGCACCCGGTTTGACGGCTTGCCAGGCCAACCACATCAGGTACAGCGCGCCAGCCCACTTCAGCACTTCGTAGGCCATCGGCACCGCCAGAAACACCGCGGTCAAACCGGCAGCAGCCGCGAACAGGTGCACGAAAAAACCCGCGACCACTCCGAGCAACGAGGTCACGCCAGCCTTGCGCCCCTGGCAGATCGAACGGGAGATCAGGTAAATCATGTTCGGCCCCGGCGTCAGCACCATCAGCAATGCGGCAGCGGCGAAAATCAGCAAGTCTTGAAGCGGGATCATGGGCAGTCCTTTGCCCGGGAATAATCAGGCAGTTTCGGTTAACAAGGCACGATAAAACGGCAGGATCAGGTCCCGTGTCAATGGCGCCAGCGTGACATTGCCGTCGGTGGCCGAGTCGATCCAGCGCACCTCTTCGATCTCCGCCGCAGGCGAAACGTCTGAATCGATGGTCAGCTGAAAGAGTTCGGCCTGGACGGTAAAACCCGGCTCATTGGCGGCCGGTGCCGAGAATTGCCCGAGATAAGTGGCGTGTGCCGGATCGATGACCAGCCCCAATTCTTCTTCCAGTTCACGGGCCAGCGCGTGGACCGGTTGCTCATGGGCTTCGATCTTGCCCCCCGGCTGCATGAACGCTTCGGTGCCGCGCTTGCGAACCAACAGCGTGCGACCGTCCGGGCCGATCAACAGGGCGGCGGCGATGCGGATGAGACGGGGCGAAGCAGCGGATGAAAGGATCATGGATCAGGATCGGCCTTGGAAAAAAGCGCAAGGATCACATGGCCGCTGCCGCTTCGTCACCCCGAAAACAGCATCTACCAAGCCCTCTGTGGGAGCGAGCCTGCTCGCGATGAAGACGACGCGGTTTTTCAGGAACACCGCATCATCGTTCATCGCGAGCAGGCTCGCTCCCACATTGGACTAGTACAGTTCCTAGACCCCACTGGCCTCGAGAATCGCAACTTCCTCCGGCACCTTCACGAAAATGCTGTATTTCGCGCCTTCCATGGCTTCGAAGGCGATCAACTTCTCCACCAGCGGCCCATTCAACACCTTGCCGGCATTGAGCAGCAGCATGCCGTTGTCGGCATTGAGGTTGCGCGCCAGGATCATGCCTGCCGCCACTTCCCGTGTGGTCAGCACCTTGACCGACGGATCGGCCAGCGAGATGTCGCTCAGGTACGCGGCACAGACCTGGATGAAATCTTCCACCAGTTCGGGATCGTAAAGCCGCCCGGCATAGCTGCGGATGTAGATCAGTGCTTCATCGCTGTTCATCTGCCGCTCGAGGATCAGCCCGCGCTGCAACTCGATGAAATCCACCGCCAGTTTCAGCAGGCGTGAACCGAACGGAATCGCCTCGCCCTTGAGCCGGTCGGGGAAGCCGCTGCCATCCCAGCGCTCCTGATGATGAAGAATCAGACGGGCGGCGTCCTTCATCGGGTCGAGCGTCATCAACAGCGATTCACTCTGCTTGGGATAACCGCGATAGCGCTCCCTATCGCTGTGGTGCAGCAAGTCCGCAGGCGCGGTCATCATGCTGTCGGTCCAGCTCAGCTTGCCAATGTTGTAGAGCGCCGCGGCCATGGTCAGGTCGCGACTGGTGCCCTCGTCCAGGCCATGAAGTTTGCAGTAGACCCGCACCAGTTCGATGATCTGGCGGTTGGTCTGTTTGGCCGGCGGCAGGCGCAGGTTAGCCAGCAGCGAGAACACCTCGGTGCCGGTGACATAGCTGTGCTTGAGCTCTTCGTAGGCCAGGTCGAGCATGTCGGCGGTCTGCTGGAGTTCGGCGGTGCGGGCGGCGACGTGTTTTTCCAGGGTGATGTTGAGCGACTTCAACTGGTCGTTCTGCAGCCGGGTCAACTGCTCCAGACGCTGGCGTTCGCGCTCGGAATATTGATGAGCCAAAGCCTGGCGCAAGGTCAGGAGCATTTCCTCGTCGTTCCAGGGTTTGCTGATGTAGCGGTGAATCTTCCCTTCGTTGATCGCTTTGATGATCGTCGGCATGTCCGCGTAGCCGGTGAGCAGAATCCGGGTGGTCGTCGGGTAAAGCTGATGGATGCGCGCCAGCAGCGTGGCGCCGTCCATGTTGGGCATGCGTGCGTCGGTCATCACCAGGTCAATGGAGTGTTGCTCCATGATCTCCAGCGCCTGGGCACCGCTGGTGGCCAGCAGCAACTCGTAGGGCTGGCCGCGTAACAGGCGACGCAGGCTGTTGAGGATTGACTCCTCGTCATCGACCAGCAGCACCTTGGGTTTATCGTTCAAAGTCGTGGGGAGTTGCTCTTCCATGGCGTCACCTCAAGTGAAACGGGCACATCGTTGTGGCAGGCCCCGAGGCAAACATCCCCTATTGCCGGAGCCTGACCTACAGGCTAGATGATTTTCAGCCCGCCAAAGGAAATGATTCAGCTCATTGAGTTGCGCGAAGTGCTGGACTGACGACTATGCTCAGCTGACTCGGATCCATAATCTGTACGTTCGGCCAGGTGATCAGGGAAAGGAAGCCCCTCTATGAGTACACCGCATCAAACCGCTGCCGGTACTGGCGTATGTCGATAAATACGCTGCTGGTGCGGACCAACCGGCGAGTTCTTATCGTCGACGACACCGCCTCGATTCATGCGGACTTCGCCAAGATCCTCAGTCCGCCATCGATCGATGACGACAGCCTGATCAGCGCCGAAAATGCCCTGTTCGGCACCCCTGCGGCGCTATCGCTGCAGAGCTTTGTGCTCGACTCGGCGTTTCAGGGGTTCGAAGCCCTGGATAAGGTCGAGACGGCGCTGGCCAACGACATGCCCTATGCGATGGCCTTCATCGACATGCGCATGCCGCCGGGCTGGGACGGGCTGGAAACCATCGAACGGCTGTGGCAGGTCGATCCCAAGCTGCAAGTGGCGCTCTGCACCGCTTATTCCGACTATTCCTGGGAAGACATCGACGAGCGCCTGGAACTGGGCGATCGCCTGCTGATTCTCAAAAAGCCCTTCGATGCCATCGAAATCCGCCAGATGGCCAGCGCATTGACGGCCAAGTGGCAAATGACCGAAGACGCAGAGCTGAAGATGTCGCTGCTCGAACAGGCGGTAGAAGAACGCACCCGAGAGCTGTCCGACGCCAACATCATCGTGCAGAACAGCCCCACCATTCTGTATCGGTTGCGCGGCGAGCCGTCGTTTCCGTTGATGTATATCTCGCACAACATCACCAAATACGGTCATGTCGCGGCGAAACTGGTCGCCTCGGCCAACTGGGCCCAGGAACTGATCCATCCCGATGATCAATCGAAGGTCGACACCGCCATGGCCCGGGTGCTGGACCGTCATGCGGCGGGCGCTTCCATCGAGTTTCGGATGCGCACTGGCGAAGGAGCCTGGCGTTGGGTCGAAAACCGCTACATCCCGGTGCGCGACGATGAAGGCCGTTTGCTGGAAGTCGAAGGCATCATCATCGACATCACTGAACGCAAACTGGCCGAAGAGAAAATCGCCCTGCTGGCCCGCACTGACGGGCTGACCGGGCTGGCCAACCGTGCGACGCTGATCGAGCGGTTGCACCAGGCATTCGCCTCTGCGCGTCGGGGGGCGGCACCGTTCGCCATGTTTTACCTGGACCTGGATCACTTCAAACGCATCAACGACACCCTCGGCCATCCGGTGGGCGACCTGTTGCTGCAAGAGGTTGCACGCCGGATCAAAGCCTGCGTGCGCGAAAACGATGTGGTTGCCCGCCTCGGCGGTGACGAGTTCGCGATCTTGCAACTGGACGTCGGTGACCCGACCCAATCCGCAGCCCTGGCCGCCAAGATCCGCGATACGTTGGTACTGCCCTATTCCCTGGACGGCAATGATGTGCGGGTCTCGGTGAGTATTGGCATCAGCAGCTGCACCCCGGAAAGCACCAGCGCCGACGGCCTGCTGACTCAGGCCGACATGGCGCTGTATCGCTCCAAGGAAAAGGGTCGCAACCAGTACCACTTCCATTCCGAGGAGATCAATCAGGAGGTGGTCGAACGCATGACCATCGCCAGCGACTTGAGAGCGGCCATCGAACACCAAGAACTCGAACTGCATTACTGGCCGGAAGTGGACCTGAGCAGCGGCAAAATCCTCGGCATGGAAGCGCAGGTCCGCTGGAACCACCCTGAACGCGGTTTACTGGAAGCCCCGGCGTTCCTGCCTGCGGCGGAAAAGACCGGCACCATCGTCGCGCTCGGTCACTGGGTGCTGGATCGCGCCTGCCAGCAAATGCGTCAATGGCGCGATGAAGGCATGGCGCCGCCGGTGATTGCGATCAAGCTGTCCCTGGCCCAACTCAAGAGTGGTCCCGAACTGATCTATGACGTGCTGCGCACCACCGCGCGCTGGGAACTCTGCCCCTGGGACCTGCGCTTCGACGTCACCGAAGCGACGCTGGCCCAGACCAAATGGACCCACAACGATGTGCTGCCGCGCCTGCGTGAGCTGGGGGTGAAGATCGCCATCGACGACTTCGGCACCGAGTACTCCTCGTTCGACTACCTCAAGACCTACCAGGTCAATCACCTGAAACTCGCTCAGGCCTTCATCGACACCGCCGCCCGCGATCCGGCCAGCGCAAACACCCTGCGCGCCATCATCAACTTCGCCCGTGAAGTCGGGATCGGCATCATTGCCGAGGGCGTCGAAACCCAGGAGCAGCGCAGCTCGCTGATGGCCACCGGTTCACCGATGAACGCCCAGGGTTACTTCTTCAGCAAAGCGGTCAGCAGCCAGCAGGCCGCCGAGCTGCTGAAGGCCGGCAGCATCGTGCCCCCGAACCATGACATCGGGCCGATTCTGGACAACCCGCCACGCTCCACGGAGGACAAAGGATGAAAACGCCTTTCGTGCGGACTAACCGGCGCATCCTGATCATCGACGACACGCCCTCGATTCATGAGGATTTTCGCAAGATTCTTGGCCCAGAGACCGAAGGCGAACAGACCCTGGCTGGTGCTGAAGAAGCCCTGTTCGGCACCGTACAGCTTGATCGGCTGACGTTCCAGCTCGACTCGGCCTACCAGGGCCAGGAAGCCCTCGAACTGGTCACGCGCGCACTGGCCGAAGGTCACCCCTATGCCATGGCGTTCACCGACATGCGCATGCCTCCTGGCTGGGACGGCCTGGAAACCATCGAACAACTGTGGAAGGCCGACCCTCACCTGCAAATCGCGTTGTGCACGGCCTATTCCGATTACACCTGGGAAGACATGGCCGAACGGCTGGAGTTCGGCGACCAGTTGCTGGTGCTGAAAAAACCCTTCGACAGCCTGGAAATCCGTCAGATGGCCAGTGCCCTGACCTGGAAATGGCAGATGGCACAGGACGCGGCGATGAAGGTCCTGAGCCTGGAGCAAACCATCGAGGCGCGGGTCCACGAATTGCTCAAGGTGTCGCACCTGTTGCAGTACGACGTGCTGACCGAGCTGCCCAACAGCACGTTGCTCGGTGACCGGCTGAACCAGTCCCTGGCCCTGTCCCGGCGCCATGACAAGCAACTGGCCGTGATGTTTATGGGCCTCGATCGCTTCAAGCGCATCAACAATGCCCTGGGACATCCGGCCGGGGACGAGATGCTCAAACAGGTCGGCCGTAATCTGGTGGCGACGGTGCGCGAGTCCGACTCGGTGTTTCGCTACGGTTCCGATGAATTCGTGGTGATCCTCGCCGACGTCCGCCATCCCCAGCAGACCAAGGGCATCGCCGAAAAACTCTTGAACGCCATCCGCGCGCCCCAGCACATTGCCGGCCACGACCTGAGCGTGACCGCCAGCCTGGGGATCAGCATCTACCCCGAGGACGGCCTCGATGCCATCTCGCTGATCAAGAAAGCCGAAACCGCGATGCGCAACGTCAAGGAAAGCGGCCCGAACGATTACAGTTTTTTTATCGACGACATGAACCAGCGCGCCCGGGATCAGCAAAGCATCGAGTCTGGTATTCGCCTTGCGCTGGAGCGCAACGAATTTGTCCTGCATTACCAGCCCAAGCTGGACCTGAGCAGCGGCCAGGTGGTAGGTGCCGAGGCGCTGATCCGCTGGCAAAAACCGGGGCACGGTCTGGTCTACCCGTCCAAATTTATCGGTGTGGCCGAAGACAGCGGTTTGATCGTGCCGTTAAGCAAATGGGTGCTCGCCGAGGCTTGCCGACAAACCTGCGCCTGGCAGGCCGCGGGGCTGCCGAAAATCTATATGTCGGTGAATATCTCGGCCATCGATTTCCGTCAGCGGGACTTTGTCGACGGCATCGAACAGACACTCAAACAAACAGGTCTGGAACCGGCCTTGCTGGAGCTTGAAATCACCGAAGGCGTGTTGATGCAGAACGTCGAAACCACGGTGACCGCGCTGACCCGGCTCAAGGCCATGGGCGTGCGACTGGCCATCGATGACTTCGGTACAGGTTATTCCAGTCTGAGTTACTTGCAGCGTTTTCCCATCGATGTGCTGAAAATCGACCAGTCGTTCATTCGCGGTTTAAGCAGCGACAGCAACGACGCCGCGCTGGTCAGCGCCATCATCAGCCTGGGCCGGAGCCTCAAGCTGACCATCATTGCCGAAGGGGTGGAAACCCTCGAACAACTGGACTTCCTCAAGGCCCATCAATGCGAGGAAGGCCAGGGTTACTACTTCAGCAAGGCCGTGGAGCCGGACGCCTTCGTCCGATATCTGGGGTCGGTGCAGCCCTCTTCATCCGCAGCCACGTGAACGATGCGCAGGCCCCAAGCCAAGGAATCATCAGATGTCGCCTTCTTTTCACCGTCTGCTATTGGCGCCGTTGTTCGGGCTCTGCCTGAACGCTGGCGCCGCGCCGCTGGATGAACCGCTCAAACCGCTGCCGGCGGTGCCCCAACAGAACCCGCTGCGGGTCGAACTCGGCCGCCAGTTATTCAACGAGAAACGCTTGTCGGTCAACGATAGTCTGTCCTGTGCCAGTTGCCATCGACTGGAAAACGGCGGTGCCGACAACAAGGCGTTTTCCATCGGGTTCAACGGCGCTCCAGTGACGATCAACACCCCCAGCGTGTTCAACGCCAGCCTGAATTTCCGGCAATTCTGGAACGGCCGCGCCGACACCCTGGAAACCCAGATCCACGGAGTGGTGCAGAGCCCCAGTGAAATGGGCAGTGACTGGGTACACGTGGTGGAAGTGCTATCCGCTGACCCGGCTTATCGGACCTCGTTCAGCAAGGCCTACCCCGACGGCGTGAGCATGAACAATGTGCAGAATGCCCTGGCCACCTACGAACGCACGCTGATCAGCGCCAACTCGCGCTTCGACCAATACCTGCTGGGTGATACCGACATTCTCACCCGGGAGGAAAAATACGGTTATCAACGCTTCAAGGACTACGGCTGCATCGCTTGCCATCAAGGGGTGAACATCGGCGGCAACATGTTCCAGAAGTTCGGGGTCATGGGCGACTACTTCAAGATTCGGGGCAACCCCGCCGAAGCCGACCTGGGCCGCTATCTGGTGACCAAGGACGAAGAGGACCGCAACGTGTTCAAGGTCCCGAGCTTGCGCAACGTCGCCGTGACCGCGCCGTATTTTCACGATGGTTCGGCCAAGACCCTCGAAGAGGCGGTGGATGTGATGTTCAAGTTCCAGCTCGGTCGCAATCCCTCTGACGACGACAAGACCCTGATCATCAAATTCCTCAAGACCCTGACCGGTGAATGGGGAGGCAAGCCCTTATGAAGACGACTAACCGCCGCAACCTGGCGTTGCTCAGCGTCGTGGCCGTGATGCTGGCTTCGGTGCTGCTGTTCCTGTACCTCAAATCCAACTCGAACCAGACGACGACCTACGCCGAATCCCGGGACGTGATCGGCCGGATCAAGCAGTTGAACGCACAATGGGAAACCGAGATCCTCAAGGCCAGGATCGCCATCAGTCACAACTACGATCCGTTGGTCGCACCGCTGACCGAGATGACGAACCTGTGGGAGCGGCTCGACACGATGGAGTCGAACCACGGTCGCACCGAATCGCCTGTCTGGCGCGCCAGCCATGATGCGTACCTGACCGCCATTCAGGAAAAGACCCGGTTGGTGGAGCAGTTCAAATCTCACAACGCCGTGCTGCGCAATTCGCTGGCGTTCCTGCCCACCGCCGAGGACGACATTCAGGAACAGCTGGGCCGGTTGGTGGATGAGGACCAACTGCAACTTCATAACATCACCACCGACACGTATGACTTGCTGCTCAGCAGCCTGGAGTTCGCTCAGGTCACCTCCGACGACAAGGCCGCCGACATCCTGCTCGGGCTGAACAAACTGGGGGTGAACAAACTGCGACTACCGGAACCGTTCCACAGCCCGATCGATATTTTGAGCAGTCACATTGCGCTGATCCTGCGCGAACAACCCGTGGTCAATCGGTTGCTGGAAAACATCGAAGCCGTTCCCGTGGCCGAACGCCTGGACGATATTACCAACCTGCTCAACACCGATCAGCAGCGGACCGATGCGGTCGACCAGCGCTATCACTTCTACATGCTGTTGTTTTCGGTGCTGCTGGTGTTGCTGCTGGTGTACCTGGCGATTCACCTGATGCGCAGTTTCACCGTGATCAATCGCGTCAACAAAGCCCTGCAAACCGCCAATGAAGACCTGGAGCTGCGGGTTGAAGAGCGCACCCGCGAGCTCAGGGATACCCAGAGTGAACTGCTCGACACCGCGCGTCAGGCCGGCATGGCCGAGATCGCCACCAATGTGCTGCACAACGTCGGCAACGTGCTCAACAGCGTGAACATTTCAGCCGACCTGGTGACCCGCAAACTGCGCGCCAGCAAAGCGCAGGGCCTGGGCAAGGCCATGCAGCTGATCAACGAACATCCAGGCGACCTCGGCACCTTTCTGACCGAGGACGCAAAAGGCAAGTTGCTACCGGGTTACCTGAATCAACTGGTGGACGCGATAGCCCTGGAACAACAAGGCATGACCGACGAACTGGCCCAACTGACCAAAAGCGTGGACCACATCAAGGACATCGTCGCCACCCAGCAGTCCTACGCGGGCGCCAACAGCCTGATGGAACCACTGCACATCAGCGAATTGCTGGAAGACGCCCTGCGCATGAACTCCGGCGCCCTGACCCGACACCACGTCACGGTGGTCAAGGAGTACAGCAATGTGCCGCAAGTCATGGGTGACAAGCACCGGTTGTTGCTGATCCTGATCAACCTGATCAGCAACGCCAAATACGCCATGTCCGACCTCAGCAACCGCCCGCGGCAAATGACCCTGGGGGTGAAAATCGTCGAAGACAAGACCCTGCAAGTCAGCGTCAAGGACGACGGCGAAGGCATCGCCGAGGAAAACATGACGCGCATCTTTGCCCACGGGTTTACTACCCGCAAGGAAGGCCATGGCTTCGGCCTGCACAGCTGCGCCCTGGCTGCCATCGAAATGAATGGCCACCTCACCGCCCATAGCGACGGACCGGGCAAAGGGGCGATGTTCACGTTGCAGATCCCGCTGAAAACCGTACCGGAGGAAGCATGAGCGAGCTTTCGAACCGACGCATTCTGCTGATCGATGACACCCTGTCCATTCACGTGGATTTCCGCAAGATTCTCATGCCCATGCCGGAGCAGACCGTCGAACTGGACGAGATGGAGGTCGCGCTGTTTGGTAGCGAAGTGAAATCAACCAGTGCGCTGTTCGAGCTGGACTCGGCCTATGGCGGCCAGGAAGGCCTGGGCAAACTGAACGAAGCCTTGCAAGAACATCGCCCCTACGCCCTGGCCTTTGTCGACATGCGCATGCCCGAGGGCTGGGACGGTGCGCAGACCATCGAACATTTGTGGCAGGCCGACCCGCGCCTGCAAGTGGTGGTGTGCACCGCCTATTCCGACTATTCCTGGGATGAATTGCTCGATCGATTGCAGGCGCATGACCGGCTGCTGATTCTGAAAAAGCCGTTCGACAACATTGAAGTCCAGCAGATGGCCAACACCCTGCTGACCAAATGGGACATGACCGAACGGGCCAGCGTGCAGATGGACCATTTAGGGCAAATGGTCGAGCGCCGAACCCGGCAGTTCACAGAGGCCAGCGTTGAGTTGCAGCGGGAAATCGACGAGCGCAAACAGCTTGAAACCCAATTGGTGCAATCGGAAAAACTCGCTTCATTGGGGCAACTCGCGGCCGGCGTCGCTCATGAAATCAACAACCCTATCGGCTTCATTTCCTCCAACCTCGGCACCCTGGATGGCTACTTCAGACAGCTGCAGGAAATGCTCGACGCCTATCGGGATGCGGAAGAGGCGATCGGCTCCAGCGAGCTCGTCGAGCGTTTGAACCAACTGCGCGAACGGGTCGAGCTGGAGTTCCTGCGCGAAGACATTCCGCTCCTGATCAAGGAGTCCAAGGACGGCATCAACCGGGTCGGGCAGATCGTCAAGGACTTGAAGGACTTCTCCCGGGTGGACTCCAATCAGGAATGGCAGTGGGCCAATCTGCAACAGGGCATCGAATCGACCTTGAACATTGTCGCCAACGAACTCAAGTACAAGGCCGATGTGCTCAAGGAATATCAGGACCTGCCCGACATCGAATGCCTGCCTTCGCAAATCAATCAGGTGATCATGAACCTGATCGTCAACGCCTCTCAGGCCATCGGCCCGGAGCGCGGCACCATCACCTTGCGCACCGGGCTTGAAGCGGAAACGGTGTGGATCGAGGTCGCAGACACCGGCGCCGGCATTGCGCCGGACTGCCTGCAAAAAATCTTCGACCCGTTCTTCACCACCAAACCGGTGGGCCAGGGGACAGGGCTAGGGTTGTCCCTGTCCTATGGCATCGTGAAAAAACATCGGGGGGATATTACGGTGCGCAGTGAAGTTGGCGTGGGAACCACGTTTCGGGTCCAGTTGCCGATTCACCAATCCAAACCGTTCCCGCCTATGTAGCCTCCTGGAAATCCATCTCCGGTGGCTGGCGACGGAAGCCGTCGGTCAGTACCGCCAAGTACACCACGCCAATCGCCAGCCAGCTCAGGCCCAGATAGATCGCCAGGTGATCGAGGCTGACCATCAGCCACAAATCCGCCGCCAGACCGATAAACGGGAACAGCAGAAACAACACGAATTCACGCAGCCCTTTGTTCTCACCGCCAATCCAGTAGTGAAAGATCACCGACAGGTTCACCAGACTGAACGCCAGGAACGCGCCGAAGTTGATGAACGAGGTCGAGGTGGTGACGTCCAGTTTCAGCGCCAGCAAAGCGACCACGGCGCACAGCAGGATGCTGTTGATCGGCGTGCCAAAGCGTTCGTGCAAGGTGCCGAAGAACGATTTTGGCAGCACGCCGTCACGGCCCATGGCGAACAACAGCCTCGAGCCGCTGGCCTGCGCCGACAGGCCCGACGCAAACTGGCCGACGATCAGGCCGATCAGGAAGATCGACACGAACAGATCACCACCGATGTTGCGGGCAATTTCATAGGCCGCCGAGTCGACGCTGTCGAACTGGAACGACGGATGCGCGATCTGCACGAAATACGACACACCGACAAAGATCAGCCCGCCGATCAGGGTGATCAGCATGATCGCTCGCGGGATGGTGCGGCGCGGGTCGCGGGTTTCTTCGGTCAGGGTGCTGACCGCGTCAAACCCGAGGAATGAATAACAGGCGATGGCTGCACCGCTCATGATCAGCGGCATCTGCATGTCACCGTTGAAGAACGGTTTGATCGACCACAACGGCGTGCTCGCATCACCACCGACGTAATGAACGCACAGCGCAACGAAGGCGATCAGCACCAGGAACTGCACCAGCATCAGTAACGCGTTGATGCCGTTGGCCAGTTTCAGACCGACGATGTTGATCGCGCTGGTGATGCCGATGAACGCCAATACCCAGATCCACTGCGGTACGGCCGGGAAGGCGGAGTTGAGGTAGGCCGCGCCGATCAGCCAGATCGCCATCGGCAGGAACAGGTAGTCGAGCAGCACGGCCCAACCGGCGATGAAACCGAGTTTCGGGCTGATCGCCTTGCGGACATAGCTATAGGCCGAGCCAGCGACGGGGAACGCCGAGGCCATTCGGCCGTAACTCATGGCGGTGAAAAACATCGCCACCAGCGCCGCCAGATAAGCAGCCGGGACCATGCCGGCGGTGGATTGAGCGAGGATGCCGAAGGTGCCGAGCACAATGATCGGCGTCATGTAGGCGATGCCGAACAGCACCACCGAACCCAATGACAGGGTGCGTTGCAAACGAGCCATGAGCGACTACTCCGAATTTATTAGATTTATGGCAGAGCCGAGTTCGGCAAAAATTTACGTCTACTGCAAAAGCCACCCCTCACCCCGGCCCTCTCCCCGGGGGGGAGAGGGGGAAAGGGGGCAGATTTCCATGCTTTTCAAATCCTGAGTTCGACCGGGTGTTTCAGGTCGCAATATTTCTTGAGGACTCTACGGTCAGTCCCCTCTCCCTCCGGGCGGTCCGACGTTTCGGGAGGGTTAGGGTGAGGGCTGGTTCAACGCTCAGGAATCAATAACTCCCGAACACCGCCGATCTGCTCCACCACTTCCCCAGGCAACCGCAGCCGCTGATCATCCAGATACCGATAATCCTGTCGCGCCGCCGTCAGCTGATTCAGATCCAGTTCAACCGCAAATTGTCCTTCCTCGCGTCCGGCCTCGAATAACAAAGTCCCCAGCGGATCCACCAGCGCACTGCCGCCCGCAAAGACCAACCCGCCATCGCCCTCTTCCACCCGGTTGACCATCAGCGCAAACGCCTGGTTTTCCTGGGCGCGGGCCATGATCGCGGTGCGGTGCGTCGGGCCGTACGGGTCCATGTTGCCGTTGGTGACGATCAGCAGTTCGGCCCCCAATTGCGCCAGGGCCCGGGCGGTTTCCGGGAAATCGATGTCGTAGCAAATCAGCAGGCCGACCCGCACACCGTTCCACTCACACGTGGCGTAACGGTCGCCGGCCTCGAACACACCGCGATCCGACGCCCACAGGTGCGTCTTGCGGTATTTCAGCGCGATACCTTCAGGGGTGATCAGCAGCGTGGTGTTGTAGAAGCGGCCGTTGTCGTTCTCGGCCATGCCGATCACCACGGCGATGTTGCGTTCTCGGGCCGCAGCCAACACCGCGCTGACGGTCGGACCGTCCAGCGGTTCGGCGGTTTCGGCCAAGGCCTCGAGGGACGGAAAGCCCATCAGGTGGGTTTCGGGAAACACGATCAGCTGTGTATCGGCAGCACAGGCAGCCATCGCCTGCAGAGCGCGTTCGAGGTTGTAAGCCGTGTCGTTGTCACGGCCCGCCAACTGGGCGAGTTCGACTTTCATGGTCATTCCTTGTTCTTAACCAGGCTGGCAGAAAGATTGCCCGGTCGGTGTCTGTGCGCCAGTATGCGCAGCAAGCCACCGGCCGGGAAATCACGCCGCTGGGGTAACCCGATAGGGGTAGAGGCATGACACTCTCGTTAGACGACATCGCGTGGCACCGCTCGGTCGGGCAACTGATCGACGCCCTGGACAAGCCCAATTTCTGGACGCAGCTGGTACGGTTGCTGGATCAGTACGTGACCTTCGACAGCTGGGTGGCGCTGCTTTTCAGCGCCGATCAGCATCCGCAAGTGTTCGCCGAATGCCCGGGCGCGGACGGCAGTCCCGATCAGTTGTTCCAGGACTATCTGCGCGGTTTGTACCTGCTCGATCCGTTCTACATCGCCTGTCGCGAGCAGTCGCGCACCGGGCTCTATCGCCTGTCGGAAGTGGCGCCGGAGCATTTCGAGCTGACCGAGTATTACCAGCGCTACTTTCGTCTGAATGTGGTGGCCGATGAAATCCAGTTCAATTGCCAGCTCGAAGGCGACCGCACGCTGTGCCTGTCACTGGGCAGCAAGCAACGTTTCAGCGGCCAGCAGATTGCCTTGCTGTCGCTGATCCAGCCCTGGGTGCTCGGCCTGTTGCGCCAGCGCCTGCCTTACGAAATCAACGAAGTCGTGGCCCTCGCGCCAGCACCGCCGCAAGTTGACTGGCGCGTGCAGCTGGAAGCGTCGGTGCAGCAACTCAAAGGCGCGCAATTGACCGCCCGGGAACTGGATGTCGGACGCTTGATGCTCAGTGGTTGCTCCAGTAAAGAAATCGCCCGCAAACTGGAAATCTCTGTCGAAACCGTGAAAGTCCATAAGAAACACATGTACAGCAAACTGGGGATCAAATCCCAGTCAGAGCTGTTTTCGATTTTTCTCCAGGCACAAAATGCCTGACTGCCCCACCGAGTCCGAACCCAAGGAAACCGTATGAGCCTGTCACTCCTGAGCCGCTAAGCCTTCTTTGCCGTCTGTGTGATGCTTACCCTCGCCAGCCTGCCCTTCCTGGAGCACGACGGGCTCTGGCCGATCACCGTCGTCCCCGGCATTCCTGCCCTCCACGCCCCTCCCCCATCAAAAATAACCAAACCCAGATCAACACCTCACAAACTGCCGCCCTCGATCACCTGGACTGGCAAAAACGTTGCACTCGGTTGACGGGGCCGAATAACCCTTCCTGATATTGATGCCGCCAGCGAAAGACCGGGTTGGCATTAACGTCATGTTCGCGAGCGATCAACGACACGGAGGTGCCAGACTGGAACGTGGCTTCGACAACTTTGCGTTTGAATTCTGGCGGGAAGTTGGGGCGGCGAGCGGGTCGACGGGCTGGGGCAATGATATCCAAGACAGTGTCCACCAAAAAATGATGGACACTATTTTTGCTAATTTTTGAGGCTCTCAGCAGTGGGTACTGGCCGGTCGGTTACGCCAATTGCTTCAGTGAACTTAATTTTCTCACGGAGTCCTCTCATGCCTAATAACAACGTTCCGTATCTCTGCACTTTTTGCAGGTTACGACCGAACAAGCAGTGAGCGCCAATTAGAAAAGAACGCCTGCCTCAGCAAGCACGCGAGCCTGATCGCGCTGGGTACCGTTGTCTCCAAAGGTTGAGCCCGAGGTGGCGTCCTCAGTGCGCACGTAGGCGAGTTCGCCTCGCACGAAGAAGCGACCGTCTTGATAGGTCGGCGTAGCGGTCAGCGACCAGGCGTTGGAGCCTGTCCCATAAAGCAGATTGGTGGGTGAGCAGTCCTCGTCGGCTCCGCATTCGCCGCCGTTGCTGTCCAGGTATTCGGCGCGGGCACCGATAGACCAGTGACTGGAGAAGCTGTACTTGGCAAGGATCGCTGCCCCGTAGGTTTGCGCTGCGCGATCTATATCCGCTTTCGAGTCCTTATCGACCCGGGTGTATTGCAGGTAAGGCGTGAGCGTCAATGCCCCATCGGTGTGGGTGAAGATCAAATTGTAAATCTGGCTATTGTTCTGCGCTGTGGGTGTCGCCACAGAGGATTCCGAGTTGCTGGAGAAGTTTGTGCCCCCGATCACGCTTAAAGTGTTGGCGGCATCAAAGGCGTATGAGAACGAGCCTGTGACCCAGTTGTACTTGCCGGAATAGAAACCGTCGTTCAACGATATCGCTGCATTCGTCTTGCCACCGGAGTAGTTGACCTGCACACCACGGCTGACGGCAGGCTCCTGGTTCCAAAGCAGCCCACGCTGGATGTTGATGTTCTGGAAAGTGAAGGTCGACTCAGCTCCGATCAATGTGGGCAGCGAGCCGGCCATCAGGGAAATTTCAGGGCTGAGCACTGCCTTCAAGTAACCGACTGGAACATCACCGTAAAGCCTGTCCACGGTTTTGTCCGACTTGAGATAGGCCGAACCAAGAGAGGGCAGCGCATACGATCCGGCCTGTATGTAGAACTGCAGCGGCCCCTCGATCGTCTGTATTTCCACTTGGGCGTTGCTGATGTCGGACAGCGACTCGGAATTTCCGGTGTTGGGTGCATCGACTACATGGTTTTGCCACAGGGCGATCCCCGTCAGTTGCCCGCTTACGTAGACTTTCCCCAGCGGGCCAGCATCAATGGCGAAAGGGTTTTCATTGGGCTGTAACGAGCTGGAAAGGCTGGGTGAAGACAGCGGCGCAGCGGAAACACTGGTGACCGCCAGCAGGGCTGCAACACCACCGTATATGCTCAAAAACCTGCCGGTGTGGTTCGAAGTTTCAACCGCAACGAGACAACCATCAAGGCCCAAAATACGCGTGACATGCTGCTTCATAGTGATGCTCTCAATACCTTGGATAAACAGCCAGATAGAGTATTGAATCGCGCATCAAGTTGTAGTTAGGTTTTCCCTCTCCCGCATAAAATTTCAATAAAAACAATAAATTATCATGGTCTAAATAGTGCAATGAGTTCTAACTTGGCTGATCACGAGTAAACACACCGACTTCGCGCCACTGGGATTCGAGCGTTGACTTGACAGCATTTGCATCAATTTCTGGACGGTGGGCATAACCACGACTCCACCGATCACACCGTCCGCCTGCTCCCGCACCATTCTAGCTTCGGTGCAGAATCCACATGGGCCATGAATAAGTATGACCTCGAAGACGCCTGACTGCGGAGCCCAGAGCGCCGCCTGTAACGATTTCCAAAGCCAAATGCATTCACGTGTTCAGGAAGGCCAGCCTTATCCACTCGGAGCTACATGGGACGGATCTGGGGTCAATTTTGCAATTTTCTCGGCCCACGCTACTAAGGTCGAACTTTGCCTGTTCGACGCCGACGGGAAAGAAGAAATCGAGCGGATTGAGTTGCCAGAGTTTACTAACGAAACTTGGCACGGTTACCTACCCGACGCACGGCCTGGCACTTTATATGGCTATCGAGTGCACGGGCGTTATGAGCCGCAAAACGGCCATCGCTTCAACCATCACAAGCTGCTAATCGACCCGTACGCCAAGCAGATCGTGGGCGAGCTGGAGTGGGACGATGCGCTGTTTGGTTACACCATAGGCCATCCCGATGCTGACCTGTCGTTCGATGAGCGCGACAGCGCGCCGTTCATGCCGCGCTGCCGGGTGATTGATCCAGCGTTTACCTGGGGCAACACGCCCAAGCCAAATGTTCCATGGGCCCGTACCGTCTTCTATGAAGCCCACGTGCGCGGTTTCACCAAACAACATCCCAGTGTGCCAGAGGCCGCGCGAGGTACGTTTGCCGCATTTCACGAAAGTGATGTGGTGGAATACATTAAGTCGCTGGGCGTTACTTCGATTGAACTGATGCCCATCCACTACTTCCTGAATGACAACCACCTGCTTGAGAAAGGCTTGCGAAATTATTGGGGCTACAACACGTTGGCGTTCTTCGCGCCGCATGCACGCTACATGGCTGGGAGTTCGATTGGTGAATTCAAAATCATGGTCTCAAGACTCCACAAGGCAGGCTTGGAGGTCATTCTCGACGTTGTCTACAACCATACCGCCGAAGGCAACGAGTTGGGCCCTACTCTTTCGCTCAAGGGCATCGACAACGCCAACTATTACCGCCTGATGCCGAACGATGCGCGCTACTACATCAACGACACCGGTACTGGTAACACCCTGAACATGAGCCACCCTTGTGTACTGCAGATGGTCACCGACTCGTTGCGTTATTGGAGCAACGAGATGGGCGTCGACGGCTTCCGCTTCGACTTGGCAACCATCTTGGGCCGCGAACCCCACGGCTTCGATGAAGGCGGTGGCTTTCTCGACGCGTGCCGCCAAGACCCTACCCTGAACCACGTCAAATTGATTGCAGAACCATGGGATTGCGGCCCTGGCGGGTATCAGGTCGGCAATTTCCCTCCTGGCTGGATGGAGTGGAACGACAAGTTTCGCGACATCTCCCGAGCCTTCTGGAAAGGCGACGATAATCGCCTCGGTGATTTCGCCAAGATCTTCCTGGCGTCTGGCGATCAATTCAACCGACGCGGTCGCGAGCCAGCCTCCTCCGTAAACTTCATTACCGCTCACGACGGTTTCACGCTCAACGACCTGGTCTCTTACAACGATAAACACAACGAAGCCAACGGCGAAGATAACCGCGATGGCCACTCGGACAACCGTTCCTGGAACTGCGGCGTCGAAGGTACAACCGATGACCCGCAGATTATCGAGTTGCGCTACCGACAGATGCGCAACTTACTCGCCACGCTGTTCCTGGCTCAAGGTACACCCATGCTGCTAGCCGGCGACGAGTTTGCAAGAACTCAGGGCGGCAGTAACAACGCTTACTGTCAGGACAGCGAGATCGGCTGGATCAACTGGGACATCAGTGAAAAAAGCGTCGAGCTGCAGGACTTCACGCGATACCTGATCGACCTACGCAAGCGCTACCCATTACTGCGTCGCAACCGGTTCTTTACCGGCGTCTACAACGCGCATCTGGATATCAAGGATGTCAGCTGGCTACAGCCCAATGGCGAGGACATGGGCAACGAGCAATGGAATGATGCTAGCAACCGATGCTTAGGCATTTTGCTTGATGGCCGTGCGCAACCTACCGGCATTCGCAAAGCGGGTGGAGAAAATTCGCTCTTGATTATCGTCAACTCACATTTCGACATAGTCGACTTCATCTTGCCCGAAGTGGCGCAAGGGCAATATTGGAAATTGCAATTAGATACCAACGAGCCGGAGCTGATAGCGGAGGAAGTGTTCAAGTTTGGCGACAGCTATCAAGTCGCTGGGCGTTCGACATTGCTATTTGAACTGGCCGTCAGCCAGAAAAAGAAACGCCGATAGCCTGCCCCGCTCCGCGAGGGTCGTGTGGCTCTGCTGCTGTGTCCGTGGGTACCTCACGCTGCTCCATGAATCCGAAGTGCAGACTGACCTAGAAAAGCTCATTACTAAGCTTCGACCTCAAAAGAAAGCGGACAAGTCAGTGAGCTTTTGAGCAGTAGTCATAGACAATGCGCACGATCTGCTACCAGCGCAGCCAGCGTCGCCCGAGTAATGCGCCTAGTACAGTCGGCACCAGCATGCCCAGCAAGTACCCCCCCAAAAAATGGTACTTGCGTCTCGGGGCAGTGTAGGGAATTTGCAATCTCGCCATTGCACTGGCGAGTAGTCCGCCGCAGGCTCCTGACAGCGTCAGGTTGGTTGGTGCGAGACCGCGTAGCGCCCAAACACAGCGATAAACCCCGGAATCGACAGCAAGGTTATGTTGAGTGCGCATACCTGCCAGGTTTCTGCTTCGATAAACCGGTTTAAGGGACGCAGGTGCAGCACATGATCACTGCTGGCCAGGCAACTGTCTCCGTAACTGCGGCCGTTGCCGAACGGCAACGTCGTGCCGTGGATATAGATCAATCGTTGCAGATGTTGCTCCAGATCATTTCGCCATGCGCATGAATGGCCTGTTTGCGGTGCCGAGGGGTAATGCCCCCATGAGCTCAATTGATGATTCATCGTTCGAACCGACCCCATTGAAAATTGAAACTGCCACCCCGGGGCGCTCGCATCCGCGCGGCCGCGACGTTTCATGCCGCCAACCAAAAAATCAGGCCAAACATCGCGCCCATCGCCAGGCTCAGGCGATCCCGAAGCGCAAAGATCACAGGGTCGTCATTCATCCTGCCGCGATGGGTCAGCATCCAGATACGGGTGATCCAGAACAGCAACAACGGGCAGGCGAGCCAGATCATCCGGGGGTAGGCATAGAGCGCGATCGTGGCGTTGTCATGGATGTACAACGCAAGGACCATCACCGACAGGTATCCGGACGCAGCCCCTAATGAGGAAAGCATCGCTAGGTCGGCAGGATAGTAATCACGGCCACCGGTTTTCCCGGTAATGCCATTGCGCAGTGCCGCCTGGAGTTCGGCATAACGCTTGACCAGTGCCAGGCTCAAAAACATGAACATCGAAAACGCCAGCATCCAGGAGCAATCACATCCAACGCCATGATCCGTTTCAGCACCAGCGAATAGATCAGCGTCAACATGTAGTAAGTGGCCAACACGGCGGCAAACTGTCAGGGCAACCACCACCAGGCGCCAGCAAAGGAGACAAACAATAAACAGGGGAACGCTGTCAGGCCGGACTTGATCGACAACCGCCCACTGGCAAAGGGTCGATTGCGTTTGCTCGGATGCCTTCGATCATCCTCCAGGTCCAGCAGGTCATTAAGAACATAAACACCGGAGGCGCATAACCCGAAAAACACAAAAGCCAACAGACCGTGCCAGAGCAGGAGCGGATTGCTCATCTGATGCGCGGCCAGCAACGGCACAAAAATCAGGGCATTTTTCGCCCATTGATGGATGCGAAACGCCTTGTACAAATCCCTGAATTTCGTCGTTCCTGAACGAACTACTTGCACGACATTGTCCAGGCTTTTAATAGCGAGTTCGACGCCTGGCAGAGGATTGACGACATAGGCCCGTTCGGCCGAACGCCATATCGACAGATCGTCAAGAGAATGACCGACGCAATCAAAACCGCTCTCACCGTACAACGCGACCAGCAAATCACGCTTGTGCGTGCCCGACAGATTGCACTCCAGGCTCGTGGCCAGGACGTCATCAAACACCTTGTGACATCGATATCCGTCGCCATGGCCAACTGTTCTTTCAAAAAAGCCTTGCCGCGACTGAGCCAACCCAAAGGCTTGAGCCACCCTGACGGCTGGCTACGTACAAAAGCCATGGCGCTTTCGAAAAGAAGATCGGACCTGAGGAGCGTTCCATCCAGATCGACCACAAACGGTCTGGACGTGACGTTCAGCTGTATTTTCCGTCGCGCCACACGCTGAGAAACCTTCACGACTCACGTCCGCGAAACACCACAAACCTGGAAAAGAAGAACCCGCCAATCAGGCTCAATAGACAAAACGATGTCACCGTCACCAAACCATGAAGCCGCCACAGATCGGCAATACGCCCGACGCCGTAGCTCACGACGCCCATGACAGCGCTGAACAACAGATAGCCAAGCACGGTCGCCTTGTTCTCAAAGGTGTAAAGCGAATGCACATAGAAGGAAAAGCTGGCCGCGACGCAAAACGCTGCCAGGTTGCTGGCGGCCTGACTGAGTTCGGCGGCGACGGTGAGTACGAAAAAAAACTGCCAATGGATGAGCGCATTGACCACGCCAATGACCATGTAGCTACAGAATCCTTTCCATAACACTTTCATTCCGGCACCTGCCAATATCCCTGTTTGACGTGCTTTTCAAACTAAGTGACAACCCTGTAACGGTCTACTGTCAGAAATAACAGGTAGGTGAGGATTACTGACCAACGGTCATGCTGACGATATCGTCGCGAACTGTATCCCCCTCACATTTCACCAGTGCAGCGCCTTAATCGGCGCTGGCTCTTTCATGACAATAAAACCGTAATCGCCGAGCAGATAAATCCGGTAGTACTGGCTCTCCAGCACCGGCGGATAACCCCGATAACCCACCCTCGTCGCGTTACGTCGCTCCTTCTCCGCAACGACGTTGGTAATGCTCACTTTCGGCAGGTTCTCGGCCAGCATGAAAAAGTCGATGTTCAGCAGATAGTGCAACACCGGCATCTGCTTGAACGAGCCCGCCGCCCCCAGCAGCCAGTGATCGGAATAGGTCACTGACATGTAAATGCGCTTGGCTTCGAGCAGTTGTCGATTCGACGCGATGTCGTGTTCAAGACTCAATAGCGCGCTGGACGCGAAGGCTTTCTGCACCGTCAGCACCCGCCCATAGGCATACGAAATCGAAAGCATCGCCAACAATGGAACCACCAACAACAGCGGCAACCGCTGGTGGATTCGTGCCAGCGCCAGATGGCTCAAATAGAACAACAGCACCAACAGGACCGCGAAGCCCATCAGGGTCCTGGCGCCTTCATTGAAGTCCCGGAAAAACAGCGCGACACCCGACACCAGCAGCGCCACGACCGGCAATGTCAGGAAACACACCAGGCCGATCAGGAACTTCTTCAGCCCTGTGTCCTGACGTTCCAGCACGTTCAGCCCCAGCCGGACACTGCCGGCAATGGCACACAGCAGCAGTGCGGCGAACACCCAGGCAAATCCGCCGTGAAACAGCAGCACGACTTTTTCCAGCACCCGGGCGATATTGATTTGAAGTTGTAGCAGGGGTTGCGCCGTCCAGTTCAACAACAAGGTGCGATTTCCACTCATGAACGGATAAGCACTGACGCTGTAAATCAACCAGCCCAGGATGGCCTGCGATATTTTCCAGCCGATCAACTCGCACCACTGCGGCCAGGCCAGCTTGTCATTCGCGTTCCTGAGCAGTTCCAGGCAACACAGGCCCAGAAACACATTGAGGCTCACCTGATAGAGCCCCAGCGCCAGGGCAATCAGGAACGAGGGCACCAGCCAATGAACTATGCGCGAGGGATGACGAAAGGTGATCGCGTAGATGACCGCCACCACGCTCAAAGCCATGGCGGGGCCGTCGTATTGATAGGACAGGTTTTGCAGAAAGAATGGGTTGAACCAGAGCGGCAACGGCACGAGGCAGCAAGCAATCGTCGGTTGCGGGTAGTAATGAAACGTCAGGCTGGTCAAAGCCGAGGCCATGGCCAGCACCGCGATCAATAGCGGCAGCGGAAAGATGTTCGGCGCGGCATTGCTGAAGGTCAGCAGGTTGTAGAACAGTTCGGTGAATAACCGTCCCTGTTCCGCCCAGGCCGTACCAGCCGCGGCCGACAGGGATCGCCAGTTGTCATCGATATACGGATAGTCCGCAAGGATCAGCGGCACCACATACACAAAGGTCGCCAACAGAAAAAACAGCCAGACCTGCCGATGTCCGAGTTCCTTGCTGAAAAAATCGCTGAACCTGCCCATGCTAAAACCCGAGCCGGTCTTTGCCGCCGACGACGTCTTTGACGATATAGCGCGGCCGATGTTTGGCTTCGATGTAGATGCGGCCGACGTACTCACCGAGAATGCCGATGCCGATCAGCTGTACGCCACCGAGAAACAGGATCGCGGTCATCAACGACGGGTAACCCGGGACGCTGTTGCCGAAGAAAATCTTGTCCAGCACCATGTACACCGCGTAGAACACCGCGAAGATCGAAATACCGCCACCGACGTAAGTCCATAAACGCAACGGCACCGTACTGAACGAAGTCACGCCTTCCAGCGCCAGGTTCCAGAGCTTCCAGCCATTGAACTTGCTGGTGCCCGCCACTCGCTCGGCTCGCTCGTATTCCACCACCACGGTGGTGAACCCGGCCCACGACAGCACGCCTTTCATGAACAACTGGTGCTCGGGAAGCGCGCGAATCACTTCGACCACCTTGCGGTCCATCAGACGAAAATCCCCGACGTTTTCTTCGATACGGGTGTAAGCGATACGGTTCAGCACACGGTAGAACAGCGACGCGCTGTGGCGTTTCAGGTAACTGTCGGCGGTGCGATCCCGGCGTTTGGCGAGCACCACATCTGCGCCTTTTTGCCACTCGCCAATCAACCGCGGGATGACGCTGATCGGGTCCTGCAAATCGACATCCATGGGAATCACCGCATCGCCGGTGGCATATTCCAGGCCGGCGAACAACGCCGGTTCCTTGCCGAAGTTGCGCGAGAAGTTGATCAGCAATACCTGTTCATCGGCCTGCGCCAAGGCCTTGACCTCTTCAGCCGTCCGGTCGGAACTGCCATCGTTGATGAACACGATTTCGACCTCAGCCTGGTCAAGCCTCAACTCGCGACGCACTGCCTGATAAAACAGACTGATCGCCTGTTCTTCATTGAATACCGGAACGATCAACGAGACTTTCATGCGTTACGCCCGCGAAAGACCACGTACTTTGAAAACAGAAAGCCAAGCACCAGGCTCAATGCCGAAAAGATAGCCACCGTCAGCAGGCCGTGAAGTCTCCACACGTCGCCTGCATGGCCGACGCCCAGACTCAGCGTCCCCATGGTTCCCAAGAATAGAAGATAGCCGCCGACCGACGCCTTGGTATCGAAGGTATACAGCGCGTTCATATAGAAGGAAAACGAGGCGGCCACGCAGAAGGCAGCCAGGTTACTGACAGCCTGACTGAAGCCGGCCCCCACGCTCAGCAGGAAAAAAATTTGCCAGTGGATCAGCGTGTTGGCGACCCCGACCACCGTGTAGCTGGAAAATCCTTTCCACAAGAGCCTCATGCTGACTCTCCTGTTTCAAGTCATAAAACTTTGAACCTGTCTACTGTCAGAAATCACAGGTCTGACGGCCTTTCAGACCAACGGTCAGGGTTTGCCTCAATGCCAGGAGACATCCCGTAATATCCCGGTTTTGCAATTACCAGCAAATCACGCCACCCTGCCGCGCCGCCGATGTGCGGCGCGCAATCTTTGGCGCCTTCGGCGACTCCTTATCTCAACACCCGTTCACGAGCCCGCCGTCATGACGTTTGAGCGCGATCACCGAATCGACTTTTTTCGCGGCCTGGCACTGATCTTCATTTTTTGGGATCACGTGCCTCATAACCCCCTTGGCCAAATCACCCTGCGCAATGTCGGTTTCAGCGATGCCGCAGAAATATTCGTGTTTCTCGCCGGCTACGCGGCCGTTCTGGCCTACGGCAAAATCCTTGCGCGCGATGGTTACCTGATCGCCTGCGTGAAGATTCTGCGGCGCGCCTGGGTGCTCTACGTGGTCCATATTTTCCTGCTGGCCATGCTGATGGGCATCGTGTTCTTCGCCAACAGTCATGTGGAAACCCGCGATCTGGTGGAAGAAATGGGCCTGCATCACTTCATCACCAACCCCCAGCAAGCGTTGACGGATGAGTTACTGCTGCGCTTCAAGCCGAACCTGATGGACCCGCTGCCGCTGTACATCGTGCTGCTGGCGGGATTGCCACTGGTCCTGCCGTTGCTGGTGCGCAAGCCGTGGGCGGTCGTAGCGGTGTCATTGGCGGTGTACTTGCTGGCACCGCGGTTTGGCTGGAACCTTGCGGCAATCAAGGACGGTGTGTGGTACTTCAACCCCGTCACCTGGCAACTGCTGTTTATCCTCGGCGGCTTTGCGGCGATCCACGGGCTGCGGCCACGGTTGCCCGACACTCGCCCGCTGTTGCGCCAGCCCTTGTTTGTCAGCGCGGCGGTGTACGTGGTGGTGACCGGCGTGATCACTGTCTCCTGGCGCTGGCCGGAAATACACGATGCCCTGATGCCAGCCAGCCTGAGCAACCTGCTGTACCCAATCAGCAAGACCGATCTGTCGCCGGTCCGTCTGCTGCACTTCCTGGCGCTGGCTTATGTCACCGCCAGGCTCTTGCCCGGCAACGGCTGGACGCAAAACTGGCTGGCGCAGCAATGCTGTCGCATGGGGCGCTACTCACTGGAAGTGTTCTGCCTCGGTGTGCTGTTGGCGCCCTTGGCGGACATGCTCAACGCCCTGACCGACGATGCGTTTGCCATGCAGATTTTTACAGCGTTGGTGGGTGCCGGGGTGATGGCGTTGCTGGGCGCGTGGCTGGACTTCAATAAACGCCTGAATCGATCAGTGCAAACCGCGACAGCCTGAAATGCAAAAGCCCCGGCCAATGCATGCTGTTCGCTTAAGAAAATGGATGGCGGCCTGAAAGCCGGCCGGGTTTTGATCGTGTATATATCCATTTCTGTGGTCACGGCTACTTAGGGTTCCGCCCTTACGGCGGGTCACTTGGAAAAGCCCCAAGTAACCAAGGGCTCTTGCCCCTTTCGTTCAGCCCTTCGCCTAGGCTCAGGGTGCCCTCGCTCCGGTCCTGCTCCGTGGGCCCGCCGCCATCGGCCATCCATGGCCCGGGGCGGCTAACCCGGCATCCATGCCGGGTTGCCCCCTGCGCAGGACCTCCACTCGGCCTCTCGAGGGGGCGTGCACCGCAAAAGCCAAAGCGAGGTGGCCAACCGGCCGACCTGGCTTCAAGTGAGCGCATTTCCCTGTAGGAACTGTCGAGCGAAGTGAGGCTGCGACTTTTGATCTTGCTGTTGCTTTGCTTTGGCTTCAGATCTGCCGCCCCTTTCCCAGAGGCCGAACGCAGGCGTTGCGCAGGGGGCACCGCGGCAAGGATGCCGCGGTAGCCGCCCCCGGCCATGGATGGCCGATGGCGGCGGGCCCCCGGAGCAATGCCGGAGTGAGGGCATGCCGAGCCTAGGCGAGGCACCGAATGGAGGGGCAAAAGCCCTTGGTTACTTGGGGCTTTTTCCAAGTGACCCGCCGTAAGGGCGGAACCCTAAGCCGCCATAACCGCAGGAACGGATATGTACGGGCGTTACGTCTTACGAAGCCGAACGCAGCGCACCCTGCGACACATTGGTCGGTTGCAGCTTGAACACATAGAACAACACCGTCAGCAGGACCAGGAACGCCGGGCCCACATACAGCGCCACGCGGGTGTCCGGGAAGTACGCCATCAGGCCGACCACCAGTACCAAAAACGCCAGCGCCAGATACGAGCTGACCGGGTACAGCCACATCTTGTATTTCAGGCCGGCACGTTCGCTGGCGCTCAGGCCTTTGCGGAACTTGAGCTGGGCCAGCAGGATCATCACCCAGGTCCAGATCGCGCCGAAGGTGGCAATCGCCGTCACCCAGACGAAGACTTTTTCTGGCACCAGATAGTTGAGCAGCACACCCAGCAACAAGGCACCGATCGACAGCAGCAAGGCGCGACGCGGCACGCCGTTGTTCGAGGTCTTGGCGAAGCCGGCCGGGGCCTGACCGTTCTGCGCCAGGCTGTAGAGCATGCGCCCGGTGCTGAAGATGCCACCGTTGCAGGACGAGAGTGCCGCAGTGATCACCACGAAGTTGATGATGCCGGCGGCAGTCTTGATGCCCAGACGCTCGAAGGTCATCACGAACGGACTGCCTTGGGTGCCGATTTCGTTCCACGGGTAGATCGACAGAATCACGAACAGCGCGCCGACGTAGAACAGCAGAATCCGCCAGAACACCGAGCCGATCGCATTGGGAATGGTCTTCTGCGGGTTCTTCGCTTCACCGGCGGTCAGGCCGATCATCTCGACACCGAGGTAGGCGAACATCACCATTTGCAGGGACATCAACACGCCTTGCACGCCGTTGGGCATGAAGCCGCCGTGCGCCCAGAGATTGGAAACCCCCAGCGCCACGCCGTCGTTGCCGAAGCCGAACGCGATCACGCCGATACCGCCGATCACCATCGCAATGATGGTGACGATCTTGATCAGGGCGAACCAGAACTCGAATTCACCGAAGGCTTTCACCGCGATCAAGTTGATCGAGCCCATGCTGATCAACGCGGCGAGTGCCCAGATCCAGCGCGGCACATCGGGGAACCAGACGCCCATGTACACCGCCACCGCGGTAATTTCCGCAACGCAGGTCACCAGCCACAGGAACCAGTAGTTCCAGCCGGTCAGGAAGCCCGCCAATGGGCCGAGGTAGTCTTGAGCATAACGGCTGAAGGAGCCGGCGACCGGGTTGTGCACCGCCATCTCGCCGAGGGCGCGCATGATCACCAGGATCGCCAGACCACCGATGATGTAGGACAGCATGATTGCCGGACCGGCCATCTCGATGGCCTTGGCCGAACCGAGGAACAGACCGACGCCGATACAGGCACCGAGCGCCATCAAGCGAATATGCCGTTCGCCGAGTTCGCGTTTGAGCGGGCCGCCTTGAGCGGTCTCGCCATTGGGCAGGTGATTGCCTGGCATAGGGGTACAACCTCGTCTTGTTATTGGATATGACCACCGAGTGTCGAAGCGCTGACCGGTAAGCCAATGCTTTTCTGAAACCGGGCCTGCTTCGTGGGCAAACCCGTCTTGTAGGACAAAACCTGCAAGATCAGCGGGGCGTGCAGTATAAAAAGCTTCCTACAGGGTTTTTCACTCTATAAACCACAACATTCAGCGAGAACTCTCGGGAAAAGCCGGGTTTACGGAGGGGCATTACCTGCCTTACGTAGGATTATTCGACAATGAAACGGCGCGGAGTATTGCACGGTAATGGTGCGTCGTCATATCCCTATCCAGCCAGCATTCGCACGGCGATGGCTCTAGCTCAAAGCTTTAAGGCGACTCAACCTCTATGGCGAGGGGATTTGTGTGGCGAGGGGACGCTGGATATAGCGTCCGGGTGCGAGCAAGCCCGCTCCCACAGTTTTGATCTCCACACCGCCATCAAATGCCGGCCAATAAAAAACCCGCTGAACGCTAATTCAGCGGGTTTCTCATTTCAGCGGCAGGCAGATCAAAAATCCTCCAACCGCCATACCTCATAAGCCGGCGTCTCGTAGGGATGACTCTGCTTCAGAGCCAACACCACAGAACGAATCAACTCATCCGCAACGACAAGCTCAACCTTCCATTCCTCAACCTGCTCGACCTGCCCCGCTTCCCCAATAAACGGCTGACTGCCATCCAATGGACGAAACTGGCCGAGGCCGAGCACTTGCCAGGCGCAATGGTCATAAGCGCCGATCCGTCCGCCACCGGCAGCGAATACGGCACTCTTGACCTGTTGCACATGGCTGGCCGGAACAAAAAAGGAAAGCTTGTACATAGCGCTTAGTTAACCCAGACGCGCGCATTACGGAACATACGCATCCAGGGTGCGTCTTCGTTCCAGTCTTCCGAACGCCACGAGTTCTGCACGGCGCGGAACACACGTTCCGGGTGCGGCATCATGATCGTTACGCGACCGTCGCGGCTGGTCAAACCGGTGATCCCGCGCGGCGAGCCGTTCGGGTTGGCCGGGTAGTTTTCGGTGACCTTGCCGTGGTTGTCGACGAAACGCATCGCCACGCAACCCGACAGATCAGCTTCCAGCAACGCTTCTTCGCTGGCGAACTCGGCATGACCTTCACCGTGAGCAATAGCGATCGGCATACGCGAACCGGCCATGCCTTGCAGGAAGATCGAGTTCGATTCCTGAACCTGAACCATCGCCACACGGGCTTCGAACTGCTCGGAACGGTTACGCACAAAGTGCGGCCAGAACTCGCTGCCCGGGATCAGCTCGTGCAGGTTGGACATCATCTGGCAACCGTTGCACACGCCGAGGGTGAAGCTGTCGTTACGTTCGAAGAAGCCCTGGAACGCATCGCGTGCACGGCTGTTGAACAGCGCGGACTTGGCCCAGCCTTCGCCGGCACCCAGTACGTCGCCGTAGGAGAAACCACCGCAAGCGACCAGACCTTTGAACTCGTTCAGGTCGACACGGCCGGCCAGAATGTCGCTCATGTGCACGTCGATCGCGTTGAAACCGGCGCGGTCGAACGCGGCCGCCATTTCCACCTGACCGTTGACGCCCTGCTCACGCAGCACGGCAACCTGTGGGCGGATGCCTTTCTTGATGTAAGGCGCGGCGACGTCCTGGTTGACGTCGTAGCTCAGCTTGACGCTCAAGCCCGGATTGTCTTCTTCCAGCAGCACGTCGAATTCTTGCTCGGCGCAGTCGGCGTTATCACGCAGACGCTGGATCTGGTAGCTGGTTTCAGCCCACTGACGTTGCAGCAGACGACGCTGGCCTTCGAATACGGTTTCGCCGTTGAAGGTGATGTTGATCTGGCCGTTGTTCATCGGCTGACCGACCACCGAAACGCAGTCACCCAAACCGGCAGCGCTGAACTGCGCGAGGATGTCTGGAGTAGCGTCCTGGCGAACCTGGATCACGGCGCCCAGTTCTTCGTTGAACAGGATTGCGGCGATGTCGGCGGAAGTTTCTGCCAGACCGTCGAGGTTCAGGCTCAGACCGCAATGACCGGCGAAGGCCATTTCCACGGTGCTGGTCAACAGACCACCGTCGGAACGGTCGTGGTAAGCCAGCAGGTGACCGTCGGCGTTGAGGCCCTGGATCACGGCGAAGAAGGCTTTGAGGTCTTCGGCGTCGTCGACATCCGGTGCTTGCGAGCCGAGCTTGCCGTGAACCTGGGCCAGGATCGAGGCGCCCATGCGGTTTTGGCCGCGGCCCAGATCGATCAGGATCAGGTCAGTGGTGCCCTTGTCCATGCGCAGTTCCGGCGTCAGGGTCTGACGGATGTCAGCCACAGGCGCAAAACCGGTCACGATCAGGGACATCGGCGAGGTGACGGTCTTGTCGACGCCTTCGTCGTTCCAGCGCGTGGCCATGGACATGGAGTCCTTGCCCACCGGAATGGTAATGCCCAGCTCAGGGCACAGTTCCATGCCGACTGCTTTCACCGTGTCGTACAGCCGCGCGTCTTCGCCTGGGTGACCGGCAGCGGACATCCAGTTGGCCGACAGTTTGATGTCAGAGATCTTGTTGATGCGCGAAGCCGCGATGTTGGTCAGGGTTTCGCCAATGGCCATACGGCCCGACGCCGGAGCATCCAGCAGAGCCAGCGGAGTACGCTCGCCCATGGCCATGGCTTCACCGGTGTACACGTCGAAGCTGGTGGCGGTGACGGCAACGTCGGCTACCGGAACCTGCCACGGGCCGACCATTTGATCACGGGCCACGAGGCCGGTGATGGTGCGGTCGCCGATGGTGATCAGGAAGCTTTTGCTCGCCACGGCCGGGTGATGCAGAACGCGTTCGACGCAGTCTGCGATCTCGAGGGTCGACGGATCGAAATCGTCGCCCAGTTCGTTTTCACGAACGGCCGAACGGTGCATGCGCGGGGCTTTGCCCAGCAGCACTTCCAGTGGCATGTCCACCGGGCTGTTGCCGAAGTGACTGTCGGTGACCGTCAGTTGCGGCTCGGCAGTGGCTTCGCCGACGACGGCAAACGGGCAACGCTCGCGTTCGCAAATCGCCTGGAAGCGTTCGAAGTCAGCCGGCCCGACCGCCAGAACGTAGCGTTCCTGGGATTCGTTACTCCAGATTTCGTGCGGGGCCATGCCCGGCTCGTCGTTTGGAATGTTGCGCAGTTCGAAGCGACCGCCACGGTTGCCATCGTTGACCAGTTCCGGGAAGGCGTTGGACAGACCGCCCGCGCCGACGTCGTGGATGAAGCTGATCGGGTTGTGCTCACCCAACTGCCAGCAACGGTCGATGACTTCCTGGCAGCGACGTTCCATTTCCGGGTTTTCGCGCTGTACGGAAGCGAAGTCCAGGTCTGCCGAGCTGGTACCGGTGGCCATGGAAGAAGCCGCGCCGCCGCCCAGACCGATCAACATGGCTGGACCGCCGAGGACGATCAGCTTGGAGCCAACGATGATCTCGCCTTTCTGCACGTGTTCGGCACGGATGTTACCCATACCGCCGGCCAGCATGATCGGCTTGTGGTAGCCGCGAACTTCGTCGCCACGCGGGGTGGTGATCGACTGCTCGAAGGTACGGAAGTAACCAGTCAGGGCCGGACGACCGAATTCGTTGTTGAACGCGGCGCCACCCAGTGGACCTTCGATCATGATGTCCAGCGCAGTGACGATGCGCTCAGGCTTGCCGTACGGCACTTCCCACGGCTGTTCGAAGCCCGGGATTTGCAGGTTGGACACGGTGAAACCGGTCAGGCCAGCCTTTGGCTTGGCACCGCGACCGGTGGCACCTTCGTCGCGAATCTCGCCACCGGAACCGGTGGACGCGCCCGGGAACGGGGCAATCGCGGTCGGGTGGTTGTGAGTTTCGACTTTCATCAAGATGTGCACCGGTTCCTGCACCGCGCCGTACTGACGGGTTTCAGGGTCCGGGAAGAAACGACCGGCGACGTTGCCGACGATCACCGAAGCGTTGTCCTTATAAGCCGACAGAACGCCTTCGCTGTGCATCACGTAGGTGTTCTTGATCATGCCGAACAGGCTTTTTTCCTGGCTCTGACCGTCGATGTCCCAACTGGCGTTGAAGATCTTGTGACGGCAGTGCTCGGAGTTCGCCTGGGCGAACATCATCAGTTCGATGTCGTGCGGGTTGCGCTTCAAGCCGACAAAGGCATTGACCAGGTAGTCGATCTCGTCTTCGGCCAGGGCCAGGCCCAGCTCGGTGTTGGCTTTTTCCAGCGCGGAGCGGCCGCCACCCAGCACGTCGATCGCGGTCAGCGGTTTCGGCTCGGCATGACTGAACAGGCCGGCGGCTTGTTCAAGGTTACCGAGGACGATCTGGGTCATGCGGTCATGCAGCACGCCTGCGATCAGCTGCGCTTCGGCGTCGCTGAACTGGCCGGCGACGTAGAACGCGATGCCACGCTCCAGGCGCTGGATTTTCGTCAGGCCGCAGTTGCGAGCGATGTCGCTGGCTTTACTGGACCACGGCGAGATGGTGCCGAACCGCGGCAACACCAGGAACAGACGACCGGTCGGCTCTTGTACCGGAACACTTGGGCCGTACTTCAGAAGGCGCGCGAGCACCTGCTGTTCGTCGCCGGTCAGGACGCCGGTAACTTCGGCGAAGTGAGCGAATTCAGCATACAAGCCGCTGACAGCCGGGACCTTCTGGCTCAGTTGCTCAAGGAGTTTGCTGTGGCGAAAGGCAGAAAGGGCAGGAGCGCCGCGCAGGATCAACATCTTCGGGACAGCCTCGGGAAGGGGTGTGCTTTGAGGCCGTGCATTCTAGCCTAAACAGGCCGCGACATCACCCGAAACGGTACGGGCGGCTGCACCCGGGCGTCGGGCCGGGTGTTTGGGCCTGAAACCAGGGGGTGCCTGGGGTTATTTTTGCCGTCACACATTAGCGTCCGAGCCCATTCCTGCGGGCTTCACGCGGGTTTATCGCTCTCTAGCAGACAAGCCCTTCGCTGTCGAGATATGGCGCTCGTGGTCCTTTGCGTATACTGCGCAAATGTTTTCCCCAACGGCTTTGCGTCCGCGGTACGCCAAATGGCTGATCGCAACCGGACTCTTCCTGGTGCTCAGTGGCTGTGTTGATAAACCCAACACGCTGGAGCGCGTAAAGGAGGATGGCGTGCTGCGGGTGGTTACCCGTAACAGCCCCGCCACCTACTTTCAGGATCGCAACGGTGAAACCGGCTTCGAATACGAGCTGGTGAAGCGCTTCGCCGACGATCTGGGGGTAGAACTCAAAATCGAAACCGCCGACAACCTCGACGACCTGTTCAATCAGGTGGGCAAACCCAACGGCCCGGTGATCGCTGCTGCCGGCCTGGTCAGCAGCGACAAACGCAAACAACAGGTGCGGTTTTCCCACTCTTACCTCGAAGTCACCCCGCAGATCATCTATCGCAACGGCCAATCGCGGCCGACCGACGCGAAGGATCTGGTGGGCAAGAAGATCATGGTGCTCAAGGGCAGCACCCACGCCGAGCAATTGGCGGAGCTGAAAAAGAAATATCCCGGCATTGAATACGAAGAGTCCGACGCCGTTGAAGTCGTCGACTTGCTGCGGATGGTCGATGAAGATCAGATTGATCTGACCCTGGTCGATTCAAACGAAGTCGCGATGAACCAGGTCTACTTCCCCAAGGTGCGGGTAGCCTTCGACCTCGGTGACGCCAGCAACCAGAGCTGGGCGGTGGCCGCCGGCGACGACAACAGCTTGCTCAACGAGATCAACGCCTACCTCGACAAGGTGAAGAAAAACGGCACCCTGCAACGTCTGAAAGACCGCTATTACGGGCACGTCGATGTGCTCGGCTACGTGGGCGCCTATACCTTCGCCCAACACTTGCAGCAACGGCTGCCCAAATACGAACAGCACTTCAAAGCGTACGCCAAGAAAGAGAAAGTCGATTGGCGCCTGCTGGCCGCGGTCGGCTATCAGGAATCCCTGTGGCAAGCGGCCGTCACGTCGAAGACCGGCGTGCGCGGCCTGATGATGCTGACCCAGAACACTGCGCAGGCCATGGGTGTGTCCAACCGACTGGACCCCAAACAAAGCATCATGGGCGGCGCCAAGTACCTGGCTTATGTGAAGGAACAGCTGGATAAGTCGATCCAGGAACCGGATCGCACATGGTTTGCACTGGCGGCCTACAACGTTGGCAGCGGTCACCTGGATGACGCGCGCAAACTGGCGGCCAAGGAAGGACTGAACCCGGACAAGTGGCTGGACGTGAAAAAGATCCTGCCGCGCCTGTCCGAGAAGAAGTGGTTCAGCAAAACCCGTTACGGTTATGCCCGTGGCGGCGAACCCGTTCACTTCGTGGCGAACATCCGCCGCTACTACGACATCCTGACGTGGGTGACCCAGCCGCAGCTTGAAGGCAATCAGGTCGCCGAGGGCAACCTGCATGTGCCGGGGGTCGACAAGACCAAGCCGAATCAGGAAACCCCTCAGCTCTAACAGCCACCACCAATCAAATGTGGGAGCGAGCCTGCTCGCGATGGCGTCTTAACATTCAACAAAGATGTTGCCTGTAAAACAGCTATCGCGAGCAGGCTCGCTCCCACATTGGTTTTGTGTTCGGCTTAGGCTTTTGCGGCGGCCAGAATCAGCGCCTTCATCTCCGACACAGCCGACTTGAACCCGACAAACAACGCATGAGCCACCAGCGCGTGGCCGATGTTCAGTTCGTTGATGCCTTTGATCGCCGCTACAGCTTCAACGTTGTGGTAATGCAGACCGTGGCCGGCATTGACGATCAGGCCTTGAGCCAGACCAAACGCCACGCCATCCGCCACACGCTGGAGCTCTTCAGCCACATCGGTTGGCGTCTCGGCATCGGCGTAACGACCGGTATGCAGCTCAATAGCCGGCGCGCCAACACGACGAGACGCTTCGATCTGCCGCTCGTCAGCATCAATGAACAGCGACACTTCACAGCCGATTTTCGCCAGGCGATCCACCGCCGCTTTAATCCGTGCTTCCTGCCCCGCCACGTCTAGGCCGCCTTCGGTCGTCAGCTCCTGACGGGTTTCCGGCACCAGGCAAATGTGCGCCGGACGAATGCGCTCGGCGAACGCCATCATCTCTTCGGTGACGCCCATTTCGAAGTTCATGCGGGTTTGCAGCACATCCTTGAGCAGCAACACGTCGCGTTCCTGAATGTGCCGACGGTCTTCGCGCAGGTGCACGGTGATGCCGTCAGCGCCCGCCTCTTCCGCGTCCATTGCTGCCTTGACTGGATCCGGATAGCGCGTACCCCGGGCCTGACGCAGGGTGGCAACGTGGTCGATGTTCACGCCAAGAAGAATGCGATTGCTGGTGGTCACGGAAGCGCTCCTGAAAATGGAAAAGTTCGGCGCACAGCATACACGGGGAGATAGGGTCTGTTGATGTTTGGCAGCGGCCGCGACGGATGACCACTTGGTGCAGGGCAAGGCGCGAGGAACGTAGTTTGGTTGTTCCAAATAAGTTCCGAGCAACGCAGCCCTGCGCCAAGTGGGCGCCCGGCGCGGCCGCTACCAAGCATCAACAGACCCTATGGCTTGCGAAACAACTCGCGACTCACCAAGGGACGACCGCCCAGATGAACGGCCAGTGCCTGACGCATCAATCGCTTGGCTGCTGATAGCGCGCCAGGGGCAGACCAATCTGCATCGGCCATCGCCAGCAGCTCGGTGCCATTGAACAGACCGGGTTGCAGCAGATAGACCCGCTCGAGCCCCGCATCCACTTGCAGACGGTAGAGAGCGTCCGGCGCAATGGGCTCGCCATGGATGTCGGTGGTCAGGGCGAAGCCATAACCCAAGTCATCCAGCAGCCGCCATTCGAAGGATCGCAACAAAGGCTCCAGCGGGCGACCTTCGGCAAGTGCGAGCAGGGTCGCGGCGTAGTGATCAAACACGGCGGGATGGGGATCTTCGGAGGGCAGCAGACGGATCAATAACTCGTTGAGGTAGAGACCGCTAAACAGCGCCTCACCATTGAGCCAGGTGGAGACGCCAGCGCTTTCCATGCGACCGACGTTCTTCAACTCACCACGCCCACGGAACTCGACCTCCAGCGGCACGAACGGCCTCGCCAGGGTTCCGGCCTTGCCCCGAGCACTGCGCAACACCGCCCGCAGCCGACCTTGCGGCGTGAGGAAATCCACCAGCGCGCTGTTTTCGCGGTAGGCGCGACTGTGGAGCACGAAGGCGGGTTGGCCGATGGGTGGGTTTGGGGACATGGAAGTCAGCGCTCTCAATGAGTCAGCACAGATTTATAAACTACCCAAAACCAATGTGGGAGCGAGCTTGCTCGCGATTGCGGTCTGTCAGTCAACATGGATGTTGAATTTCAGGTCCTCATCGCGAGCAAGCTCGCTCCCACAGGTTTCTCTGGTGTATCTGGAACCGGGTGTTACAGATCGCCATAACCCAGCGAACGCAAGGCGCGTTCGTCATCGGACCAGCCGCCTTTCACCTTGACCCAGAGGTTGAGCATGATCTTGGAGTCGAACAGCAACTCCATGTCCTTGCGCGCCTCGGTGCCGATGCGTTTGATCCGCTCGCCCTTGTCGCCAATGATGATTTTCTTCTGGCCGTCGCGCTCGACGAGGATCAAGGCATGGATGTGCAGGGTTTTGCCCTGCTGCTTGAACTCTTCGATTTCGACGGTGATCTGGTACGGCAGCTCGGCGCCCATCTGGCGCATGATTTTCTCACGTACCAGTTCAGCGGCGAGGAAGCGGCTGCTGCGGTCGGTGATCTGGTCTTCCGGGAAGAAGTGATCGTTTTCCGGCAGGTAACCGGCAATCACGCGCTCCAGCGTTTCGAGGTTATGCCCGTGCTGGGCCGAGATCGGCATGATCTGCGCGTTCGGCAACTGTTCCTGCAACCAGGTCAGGTGCGGCATCAGTTCGGCTTTGTCTTCGATGCGATCAGTCTTGTTCAGCGCCACGATCAGCGGGCCGGTCACGTATTGAACGCGCTCGAGGACCATCTGGTCTTCGTCGGTCCACTTGGTGCGATCAACCACGAAGATCACCACGTCGACGTCTTTCAACGCCGCCGAAGCGGTCTTGTTCATGTAGCGGTTCAGGGCTTTCTCGCCACCTTTGTGCATGCCGGGGGTGTCGACGTAGATCGCCTGCACGGCGCCTTCGGTCTTGATGCCGAGCATGTTGTGGCGAGTGGTCTGAGGCTTGCGCGAGGTGATCGCCAGTTTCTGACCCAGGATGTGGTTCAGCAGCGTGGACTTGCCCACGTTGGGACGGCCGACGATGGCAACATAGCCACAGCGAGTTGCAGTTGAATCAGTCATTGCCATTCTCCACACCCAGGGCAATCAGTGCTGCGGCGGCCGCTACCTGTTCGGCAATACGACGACTCACACCCTGACCTCGGCTTTTTTCATTCAGTAAGGTGATTTCACATTCGACGAAGAACGTCCGGCAATGTGGCTCACCCTGGATATCCACCACTTCGTAACGTGGCAGCTCACAACCCCGCGACTGCAGGAATTCCTGCAGGCGGGTTTTAGGATCTTTGTTGGTGTCGACCAGTGTCAGGCCTTCGAACTCCCCGGCCAGCCAGGCCAGCACACGCTCGCGTGCCATGTCCATGCCGGCGTCCAGGTAGATCGCACCGATCAGCGCTTCAAGGGCATCGGCCAGAATCGACTCGCGACGGAAACCGCCGCTTTTCAACTCACCGGAACCCAGGCGCAGGTATTCGCCCAGATCGAAACCGCGAGCCAGTACGGCCAGGGTCTCGCCTTTCACCAGGCGTGCGCGCAAGCGCGACAACTGACCTTCGCGAGCCAGCGGGAAGCGATCGAACAGCGCCTCGCCAGCAACGAAGTTAAGGATGGCATCACCGAGGAATTCCAGGCGTTCGTTGTTACGCCCGGCAAAGCTGCGGTGAGTCAGGGCCAGGACCATCAGTTCCTGATCCTTGAAGGTGTAACCGAGCTGACGCTCGAGACGGCTTAAGGAGACGCTCACGGTTTACCCACGCTGAGTTCGTGGTTGGATTCCACCGCCATCGCCGTGATGCGGCGCAGGCTTGGGACAATTAACGCTGTGTTCAAAAATAACGTCCTGAATATCGTTGTTTTCATGCTTCTGTCGCCGATTATGCCGACTCCAGAAATGCATTCGGCGCTGTGTTCAACAGCGCCGTGTGTGATTACTTGATCAGGCCAACCCGCGAGAAATTCGGCAGGTGACTGAGTTTAGGTTCCGGCCAGCTCATCCAGACTGCGAAGGCCTTGCCGACGATATTCTTGTCGGGAACCATGCCCAGCAGATCCTTGGGAATGCTCGGATCATCCCAGTAGCGACTGTCGTTCGAGTTGTCGCGGTTGTCGCCCATCATGAAGTAGTGCCCGGCAGGCACGGTCCACGAACGGTCCGGCGTTGCGCGGTAACGGCTCATTTCCTTGCGGATCAGGTGCTCGGCGACACCGAGTTTTTCCTTGTAGAGCTCAGCGCTGCCCAACGTGCCCGGCTCGGAGCCGACCAGTTGTTCGGCAATCGATTCACCGTTGACGAACAGACGCTTGTCGGCGGTGTAACGAATCTGGTCACCCGGCAGGCCCACCACACGTTTAATGTAGTTGACGTTCGGATCGCTCGGGTAGCGGAACACCATCACATCGCCGCGCTGTGGATCACCCACTTCGATGACTTTCTTGTCGATCACCGGCAAGCGGATCCCGTAAGAAAACTTGTTCACCAGAATGAAGTCGCCAACGTCCAGGGTCGGTTTCATCGAGCCGGAAGGAATCTGGAACGGTTCCACCAGGAACGAACGCAGTACCAGCACGATGAACAACACCGGGAAGAACGACTTGCCGTATTCGACCAGCAGCGGCTCTTTGTTCAGTTTCTCGACGACCACCATGTCAGCCTGGCTGACACTCCCCTGATAGGAGTTGATGGCAGCCCGGCGCCGTGGCGCCAGGAAAACCAGATCGAGCAACGCCAACAGGCCGCAGACGAACACGGCGATGACCAGCAACAGCGGGAAATTTAGTGACATAGGACCTAACTATCCAACCTGAGCACTGCAAGGAAGGCTTCTTGTGGAATTTCCACGTTACCGACTTGCTTCATGCGTTTCTTACCGGCCTTTTGCTTCTCAAGCAGTTTCTTCTTACGGCTAACGTCACCGCCGTAGCATTTGGCCAATACGTTCTTTCTGAGCGCCTTGACAGAGGTCCGCGCAATAATCTGCCCGCCGATGGCGGCCTGGATCGCGACGTCGAACATCTGACGTGGAATCAGTTCTTTCATCTTCTCGGTCAACTGGCGACCTTTGTAGTGCGCGTTATCCTTGTGCACGATCAACGCCAGGGCGTCGACCTTGTCACCGTTGATCAGCACATCCAGTTTCACCAGATTAGCCGATTGATAACGATCGAAATGGTAATCCAGCGAAGCATAGCCACGGCTGGTGGATTTCAGACGGTCGAAGAAGTCCAGGACCACTTCGTTCATCGGCAAATCGTAGGTCACTTGAACCTGGGTACCGAGGAACAGCATGTCGTGCTGTACGCCACGCTTCTCGATGCACAGGGTAATGACGTTGCCCAGGTGCTCTTGCGGCACAAGAATATTGGCCCGCACGATCGGTTCGCGCATGTCTTCGATCGAGGACAGGTCTGGCAGCTTCGACGGGTTGTCGACGTAAATCGTTTCGCCGGTTTTCAGCAGCAGCTCGAAAATTACCGTCGGTGCCGTGGTGATCAGATCCAGGTCGTACTCGCGCTCCAGGCGCTCCTGGATGATTTCCATGTGCAGCATGCCGAGGAACCCGCAACGGAAGCCGAAGCCCAGGGCGTCGGAGCTTTCCGGGGTGTATTGCAGGGACGAGTCGTTGAGCGTGAGCTTTTGCAGGGCTTCACGGAAATCTTCGAAGTCGTCGGAACTGACCGGGAACAGGCCGGCGTATACCTGCGGCTGAATGCGTTTGAAGCCTGGCAGCACGTCGACGTCCGGCGTGGAGCTCAAGGTCAGGGTGTCACCGACCGGTGCACCGTGAATGTCCTTGATGCCAGCGATGATGAAGCCCACTTCGCCGGCTTTCAGGTCAACGGTGGCGGTGTGTTTCGGGTTGAAGACACCGACGCTGTCCACGAGGTGGATCTTGCCGGTGGACTTGACCAGGATTTTGTCGCCCTTCTTCACACGACCGTGGCGCACGCGAACCAGGGAAACAACGCCCAGGTAGTTGTCGAACCAGGAGTCGATGATCAACGCTTGCAGCGGATCTTCATAGTTGCCGGTCGGCGCAGGAATGGTCTTGACCAGACGCTCCAGCACTTCGTCGACGCCCAGACCGGTCTTGGCACTGCACTCGACCGCATCGGTGGCATCGATGCCGATGATTTTTTCGATTTCTTCTTTCACGCGGTCTGGATCGGCCTGAGGCAGGTCGATCTTGTTCAGGACCGGCATCACTTCCAGGCCCTGCTCAATCGCGGTGTAGCAGTTGGCTACCGACTGCGCTTCAACGCCCTGACCGGCATCGACCACCAGCAACGCGCCTTCACAGGCCGCCAGCGACCGGCTGACTTCATAGGTGAAGTCGACGTGGCCCGGGGTGTCAATGAAGTTCAGCTGGTACTTGATGCCATCGCGAGCGGTGTAATACAGGGTGACGCTGTGGGCCTTGATGGTGATCCCGCGTTCACGTTCCAGGTCCATGGAGTCCAGAACCTGGGCTTCCATTTCGCGCTCGGCAAGGCCGCCACACATCTGGATGAAGCGATCGGCCAGCGTCGACTTGCCATGGTCAATGTGGGCGATGATGGAGAAATTGCGGATATGACTCAAATCACTCACGGATCAACACTCAAAAAGGCTGCAGGCATAGCCCGCCGAAAAATAGCCGGGAATTGTACCTGATCCACGGCGCAAGCGTCACGTTCGCAGGTCAGACAGCGCCTACAAAAACGCCCCGGTCTTGCGACAGGGGCGTTTTGAGTGACCTGCAAAGTCAGAAGAAACCCTTGATCAACCGGCCCGGCGCAACAACCAGACCCCGGCCAAGGCACAAACACCCGCCGGAACAAGCACCGCAAACAGTGGCGAGAAACCGAAGACCAGGCTCGACGGGCCGAGCAAATCCTGAACGATACGGAAGGTGAAACCCACCAGCACGCCAGTGAACACTCGCTGACCGAGGGTCACCGAGCGCAATGGACCGAAGATGAAGGAAATCGCCATCAGTACCAGAGCGGCGGTGACCAGCGGCTGCAACACCTTGACCCAAAATGCCAGCCAGTAACGACCATTGTTCAGGCCCTGATCAGCCAGGTAGTGGATGTAACCCCACAGACCGCTGATCGACAGCGTGTCAGGCGACATGACCACCGTACTCAACAGCTGCGGACTCAAGGCGACATTCCAGCGCTCGTCCGGGGTGGTGACCACTTCGGTGCTCTTTTCATGGAACAGCGTGGTGGTGACGTCGCTCAATTGCCAGTGATCCTGATCGAACTTCGCCCGCTTGGCGAAGCTGGAAGACAGCATATGACGCTCATTGTCGAAACGATAACGGGTGACGCCGTACAGCAGACCGTTGGGTTGCACCGAGTTGACGTGAATAAACTCATCGCCCTGGCGGTGCCACAAACCATGCTTGGCGCTCTGCGCATCACCGCCACCCTGAGCCAGGGAGCGATTGGCCTGAGCGGTGACTTCGGTGGCCGGCGCAACGTATTCGCCGATCAGCACACCCACCACCATCAGGATCAGCATTGGCTTCATGACCGCCCAGACGATTCGTCCGATCGACACGCCCGCAGCGCGCATGATGGTCAGCTCGCTGTGACTGGCCAGACTGCCGAGGCCTATCAGGCAACCGATCAACGCCGCCATCGGCAACATATCGTAAAGACGACGCGGCGCGGTCAGCAGGACATAACTCAACACGTCGACCAGGGTGTAGGTATCGCTGGCATCCCCCATCTCATCGATGAACGCAAACAGTGTGGCCAGACCGAGAATGATCCCCAGTACCGCCAGAATTGCCACGAACACACTGCTACCAATGTAGCGATCGAGCTTATCCACGAGCCACCTCCAGCGCGCTGCGGCGACTCGCCAGCTTCAACTGCAAGGGTTCCCAATAGAGCAAGCCCAGGCCGATGGCCAGGAAGATTGCGTGCACCCACCACAACCCCAGAGCTGGCGGGATTTTGCCCTTTTCAAGGGCGCCGCGGGCGGCAATCAGAATGGACAGGTAAGCCATATATAGAAGAATCGCCGGCAGCAGCTTGAGGAAACGACCCTGACGCGGATTGACCCGCGACAGCGGCACCGCCATCAGGGTCACGATGAAGACCAGCAATGGCAGGGATAGACGCCATTGCAGTTCGGTGCGGGAGCGAATGTCATCGCTGCCGATCAGGGAACGGGTGGTCATCGCATCTCGGTCGGTCACTTCGTCGCTGACGTCCGGCTTGGGCAGCAATACGCCGTACTCCTCGTACTTGATCGCCCGGTAGTCGGCCTGACCCGGATTGCCGTCATAGCGATAGCCGTTGTCGAGAATCAGGTAACGGTTGCCGTCGGGGCGAATTTCCTGACGGCCCTTCTCGGCCACCAGCACGGAAATCCCGCGATCCTTCTTATCGGAATTGACGTTCTTCTGCGAAATGAATACGCCACCGAGGTTGATGCGATCATCCGACAGCGTTTCGGTGTAGGTCACCCGTGTCCCGTCACGCAGCGCCTGGAAGCGACCCGGCTCGAGGGTGTCGAACTCGGTCAGGGCATCCTGCTTGTTCAACAGCAACTGGAACTGATTGGCACCTTGTGGCGCCAGGCTCAGGCTCAACCACGCCACCACCAGTGCGACCAGGGTGGCTGGAAAAAGGGTCATGGTAAACAGACGCTGCTGGCTCATGCCGGTGGCAGACAGCACCGTCATTTCGCTTTCAAGGTACAGGCGACCATAAGCCAACAGGATCCCGAGAAACAGGCCCAACGGCAGAATCAGTTGCAGGAAGCCCGGCAGACGGAAACCCATGATCAGGAATAGCGAGCCCGGATCCAGGAGGCCAGAGGCCGCCTGGGCGAGGTATTTAATGAAGCGACCGCTCATGATGATGACCAGCAGCACGGCGCTGACGGCGCTCAAGGTCAACAGGACTTCGCGGGATAGATAACGGAAGACGATCAAACCAGACACTCCAGGGTTGTCAGGCTAAGGCGGCCAAACAAGCAAACGTATCGGGCAGCCCGCAAGACAGAGCCGCCGAAAAAAGTTGGCGCATTATCCTGTGATTGGGTGCGCCTGTCACTGCGCATGCTCAAGCAGGCGGGTAAAGCGCTGAAGATCGTACGACCGAGGGTTGTCAGGCTCGGGGCACGAGGTTCAAACTGCGGCCTTTGTCGCGGGCCGTGACCTGCGCCTTTCTATTTATAAGCAAGCTCGAATGATGCCGTCGAGCTCTTGCGTGTTGACCATTAATTCAGGGACCCGGACATGGAACTGGTTGTAAAAAGCGTTAGCCCAGAAACGTTGAAAACCGCCACTCTGGTGGTCGCCGTCAGCGAAGGCCGCAAGCTCGGCGCCGTCGCCAAACAACTCGACGAACTGAGCGGTGGCGCCATCAGCGCTGTGCTCAAGCGCGGCGACCTGGCTGGCAAAGTCGGTCAGAGTCTGTTGCTGCACAGCTTGCCGAACCTCAAGGCTGAGCGTGTGCTGCTGGTCGGCGTTGGCAAGGACGAAGAGTTGGGCGACCGCCCGTTCCGTAAGATCATTGCCGGCATCCTCAATACCCTCAAAGGCCTGGGCGGCAGCGATGCGGTGCTGGCCCTGGACGAAGTCGCGGTCAAAGGCCGCGACAGCTACGGCAAGACCCGCCTGCTGGCCGAAACCCTGGTGGACGGCGAATACACGTTCGACCAGTTCAAGAGCCAGAAAGCCGAACCTCGCGCCCTGAAGAAAATCACTTTGGTGACCATCAAGGCTGCACAGGCTGAAGTCGAGCGCGCCGTGGCCCACGCCACCGCCATCGCCAACGGCATGGCGTTCACCCGCGACCTGGGCAACCTGCCGCCGAACATCTGCCACCCGACGTTCCTCGGTGAGCAGGCGAAGAACCTGGGCAAAGAATTCAAAAGCCTGAAAGTCGAAGTCCTTGATGAGAAGAAGATCAAGGACCTGGGCATGGGCTCGTTCTACGCCGTGGGCCAGGGCAGCGCCCAGCCACCGCGCCTGATCGTCATGCAATACAACGGCGGCAAGAAATCCGAGAAGCCGTATGCACTGGTCGGCAAAGGCATCACCTTTGACACGGGTGGTATCAGCCTGAAACCGGGCGCCGGCATGGATGAAATGAAGTACGACATGGGCGGCGCTGCCAGCGTATTTGGCACCCTGCGTGCCGTGCTCGAGCTGAAACTGCCGATCAACCTGGTGTGCATCCTGGCCTGCGCCGAGAACATGCCGAGCGGCAACGCTTCGCGTCCTGGCGACATTGTCACCACCATGAGCGGCCAGACCGTGGAAATCCTCAACACCGACGCCGAAGGCCGTCTGGTGCTGTGCGACGCCCTGACCTACTCCGAGCGCTTCAAGCCGCAAGCAGTGATCGACATCGCGACCCTGACCGGCGCTTGCGTCGTTGCGCTGGGTTCCCACACGTCGGGCCTGCTGGGCAACAACGACGAACTGATCGGCCAACTGCTGAGCGCCGGCCAATCGGCTGACGATCGCGCCTGGCAACTGCCGATGTTCGATGAGTACCAGGAACAGCTGGACAGCCCGTTCGCCGACATCGCCAACATTGGCGGCCCGAAAGCCGGCACCATCACCGCTGCCTGCTTCCTGTCGCGCTTCACCAAGAACCTCAACTGGGCGCACCTGGACATCGCCGGCACGGCCTGGACCAGCGGCGGCAAGGACAAGGGCGCCACTGGCCGTCCGGTTCCATTGCTGACCCAATACCTGCTGGATCGCGCCAAAGCCTGAAACCGATGACCTCGGGCGGCGTCACTTCCGGGTGACGCCGCTCTTGGCTCAGGAACCGCAATGACCAAAGTCGACTTCTATATCCTGCCCAGCGCCGATCCTTCGGCACGGCTGGATTTCGCCTGCAAGCTCACCGAAAAAGCCTGGCGCATGGGCCACCGCATCTATCTGCATTGCAGCGATGCTGCACAGCGCGACGATCTCGATGCGCGTCTGTGGGCCTTCAAGGGCGAAAGCTTCGTGCCTCATGGCCCCGCTGAAAATGAGCCGGACGGTTTGATTGTGTTGGGCTTTGGCGATGACTGCGGTCCGCATCAGGACCTGTTGGTCAATCTCGCCCTGAAAGTCCCGGCATTCGCCAACAAGTTCGCCCGTGTGGCGGAAGTGGTGGTGGAAGATCCGACGATTCGACAGGCCGCGCGGGAGAGTTTCCGTTTCTACCGCGAACAGGGCTATCCTCTGCAAGATCACCGTTTACAGCGACTCTGAGCATTCCGATGGACACTCCAAAACCGCAGCAAAAGTCCGCGCACCTGCTGGATGACCTTGAGTCGATCCGCCAACTGCTCGGCGATGACAACCTGCAACCACCCTTGCTTACCGATACGGTCGAGGAAGGTGATCAGGAACAGATTCCGATGCTGTTCGATACAGTCGGCGCCAGCTCGCCAACCCTCGAACCGGCGCCACCCGCCCCTGCTACCCCTGCCGCCCAACCGGCGCCCGCCGCCAGCAGGGGTCCCGACGACCTACTGCACCTGGATAGCGAACTGCGCGCCGCCGCGCAATTGATCATGCAAGACGTGATCGACGACTTCGCCCCGCACATCGAAACCGAAATCAAACGCCGCCTCAGCGCGCGGATGGAACGGCTCCTCAGCCAGTACAACGACTGAACCGAACACAAATCCCTGTGGAAGCGGGCTTGCTCGCGAATGCGGTCTGACATTCAACAATTATGCTGACTGACACAACGCCTTCGCGAGCAAGCCCGCACACATTGGATCTGCGGCGCCTTTGATAACGCGCCCTGTCTGCACTCACTCGCCCTACGCCCCATGCCCCGCTATACTTGCCGGCTTTTCCTGAATAAATGCCAATAGGGTCCCGCCGCGCATGGATAAGACCTACCAGCCGCACGCCATTGAAACTTCCTGGTACAACACCTGGGAGTCAGAGAATTACTTCGCCCCGCAAGGCGCGGGCGAGTCCTACACCATCATGATCCCGCCGCCGAACGTCACCGGCAGCCTGCACATGGGTCACGGCTTCAACAACGCGATCATGGACGCCCTGATCCGTTTCCGTCGCATGCAGGGTCGTAACACCCTGTGGCAGCCGGGTACCGACCACGCCGGTATCGCCACGCAAATGCTGGTGGAGCGCCAACTCGAAGCCCAGGGCCAGAATCGTCACGATCTGGGCCGTGAGAAATTCCTCGAAAAAGTCTGGGAATGGAAGGATCAGTCCGGCGGCAACATCAGCCGTCAGATCCGCCGTCTCGGCTCGTCCGTGGACTGGGGCCGCGAGCGCTTCACCATGGACGACGGCCTCTCGGAAGCCGTTAAAGAAGCCTTTGTGCGCCTGCACGAAGACGGCCTGATCTACCGCGGCAAGCGTCTGGTCAACTGGGACACCAAGTTGCACACGGCAATTTCCGACCTCGAAGTGGAAAACCACGACGAGAAAGGTTTCCTGTGGAACCTGAAATACCCGCTGGCCGACGGCGCCAAGACTGCTGAAGGCCAGGATTACCTGATCGTCGCGACCACTCGCCCGGAAACCATGCTCGGCGACGCCGCCGTAGCGGTTAACCCGAACGATGAACGCTACCAGGCCCTGATCGGAAAATTCGTCGAGCTGCCGCTGGTCGGCCGCCGCATTCCGATCATCGCCGATGATTACTGCGACCCTGAATTCGGCACCGGTTGCGTGAAAATCACCCCGGCCCACGATTTCAACGACTACGAAGTCGGCAAGCGCCACAACCTGCCGCTGCTGAACATCTTCGACAAAAACGCTGCTGTATTGCCGGCCTGTCAGGTGTTCAACCTCGACGGCACGCTGAACGAAAGCATCGACGGCAAGATTCCGGCTGACTACGCCGGCCTTGACCGCTTCGAAGCGCGCAAGCAGATCGTTGCTGCGTTCGATGCTGCCGGCCTGTTGGTCAGCGTCAACGACCACGCGCTGAAAGTGCCGAAAGGCGACCGCTCCGGCACTATCATCGAGCCGTGGCTGACCGACCAGTGGTACGTGTCGACCAAGCCTTTGGCTGAGCCTGCCATCGCCGCCGTTGAAGACGGCCGCATCGCGTTCGTGCCGAAACAGTACGAAAACATGTACTTCTCGTGGATGCGCGACATCCAGGACTGGTGCATCAGCCGTCAGTTGTGGTGGGGCCACCGGATTCCGGCCTGGTACGACGAGTCGGGCAAAGTCTATGTCGGTCGCGACGAAGCCGAAGTACGTGCCAAGCACAACCTCGGCCCGGACGTTGCGCTGCAACAGGACAACGACGTTCTCGACACCTGGTTCAGCTCGGGTCTGTGGACGTTCTCGACGCTCGGCTGGCCTGAGCAGACCGAATTCCTGAAGAAATTCCACTCCACCGACGTGCTTGTGACCGGTTTCGACATCATTTTCTTCTGGGTTGCCCGGATGATCATGCTCACCATGCACTTGGTGAAAAACGAAGACGGCACGCCGCAGGTTCCGTTCAAGACCGTTTATGTTCATGGCCTGGTGCGTGATGGCCAGGGCCAGAAGATGTCCAAGTCCAAGGGCAACGTTCTGGACCCGCTGGACATCATCGACGGCATCGAGCTCGAAGACCTGGTTCAGAAACGTACCTCGGGCATGATGCAGCCGAAACTGGCGAAGAAGATCGAGAAGCAGACCCGCGACGAGTTCGCCGACGGCATTGCCAGCTACGGCACCGACGCCCTGCGTTTCACCTTCTGCTCGCTGGCGTCCACCGGTCGCGACATCAAGTTCGACATGGGCCGCGTCGAAGGCTATCGCAACTTCTGCAACAAGATCTGGAACGCCGCGCGCTACGTGCTGGACAAGGGCGAGGATTGCGGTCAGAACGGCGAAGCTTACGAGCTGTCGCTGGCGGATCGCTGGATCATTTCGCAGCTGCAACGCACCGAAGCCGAAGTGACCCGTCAACTCGATCAGTTCCGTTTCGACCTGGCTGCACAAGCCCTGTACGAGTTCATCTGGAACCAGTATTGCGACTGGTACCTGGAACTCTCCAAGCCTGTGCTGTGGGACGAAAACGCGCCGGTCGAACGTCAGCGCGGCACCCGCCGCACGCTGGTTCGGGTGTTGGAAGTCGCGCTGCGTCTGGCACATCCGTTCATGCCGTTCATCACCGAAGAAATCTGGCAGCGCATCGCGCCGCTGGCCGGTATCGAAGGCAAGACGATCATGCTGCAACCGTGGCCAGTGGCCAATGAAGAGCGCATCGATCCGGCGGCCGAGAACGATATCGAGTGGCTCAAGGAACTGATGCTCGGTACGCGCAACATCCGTGGCGAAATGAACATCGGACCGGGCAAGCCGCTGAACCTGTTCCTGAAAAACGTCAGCGCTGAAGATCAGCGTCGTCTGACCGAGAACGAAGCCCTGCTGAAAAAGCTGGCTCGCCTCGAATCGATCACTGTGTTGGCTACCGGCGAAGAAGCTCCGCTGTCCGCCACCGCACTGGTTGGCGAGATGGAAGTGCTGGTGCCAATGGCTGGCCTGATCGACAAAGATGCTGAGCTGGCGCGTCTGGACAAGGAAATCCTGCGTCTGCAGGGCGAAGTTCAGCGGGTTGGCGGCAAGCTGTCCAACGCCGGTTTCGTCGACAAGGCCCCGGCCGAAGTCATCGAGAAGGAACGCGCCAAACTGGCTGAGGCCGAACAGGCTTTGGGCAAGTTGGCCGAGCAGCATGCGCGGATTGCCAGTTTGTAACGGTAAATCGCAATGAAAGAGGGAGGCCCGCAACGGTCTCCCTTTTTTGTGCCTGCCATTTTCGCTTTCTGTAGGAGCGAGGCTTGCCCGCGAAGAACGATAACGCGGTATGTCGGTTTGACCGCGTCGCGGCTTTCGCGGGCAAGCCTCGCTCCTACGGGATCCCCCGCGCGGCCATTGTCTGTGGGACAATACCCGCCACTTTTAGCCATACCCGAATCGACCACGCCCATGAACGCCCCCCGCACACCAAGACCTGCGCGCAAGAAGCCTGACTCCGCCACCCCGGCCAAAGCCGTGGAACCGCGTGAAAAGGCCAGCCTGCACCCGCGCAACCGCCATCAGGGTCGTTACGACTTCCCGGCGCTGATCAAAACCACGCCGGAACTGGCGAAGTTCGTGATCATCAACCCGTACGGCAAAGAAAGCATCGACTTCGCCAGCCCGGACGCTGTGCGGGTGTTCAACCGTGCGTTGCTCAAGTCGTTCTACGGCGTCGCCCATTGGGACATCCCCGCCGACTACCTCTGCCCACCGGTTCCGGGCCGTGCCGATTACGTGCACTTCCTGGCCGACCTGCTAGCCAGCGTCAACGACGGCGAGATCCCTCGCGGCGCGCCGGTCAAGGTGCTGGATATCGGCATGGGCGCCAACTGCGTCTATCCGTTGATCGGCTACAGCGACTACCGCTGGCACTTCCTCGGCTCGGAAATCGACCCGACGGCCGTGGCCGCTGCCAAAGCCATCGTGCAGTCCAACGGGTTGAACAAAGCCATCCAGCTGCGCCAGCAAAGCAACCCCAAGCACATTCTGTTGGGCCTGCTCGAACCCGGCGAACGCTTTGACCTGACCATGTGCAACCCGCCGTTCCACGCCTCGATGGACGAAGCGACCAAAGGCAGCGAGCGTAAATGGCGCGCCCTGGGTCGCGCCGACCCAAAACGCAAACTGCCGGTGCTGAACTTTGGCGGTCAATCGGCAGAATTGTGGTGTGAAGGTGGCGAAGCACGGTTTGTGACGCAACTGATCGCCGAGAGCGCACATTTCCAACATAAAGTGCTTTGGTTCAGCACCCTGGTGTCGAAAGCCTCAAACCTGCCGGCGATCCAGACGGCGCTGAAAAAGGCCGGCGTACTGGAAAGCCAGGTTGTGGAAATGTCTCAGGGGCAGAAGCAAAGCCGCTTCGTCGCCTGGACCTTCCAGACCAAATCCGAGCAGCAGGTCTGGCGCGAACGTTGGGCTCGCAAAAGCTGAGTAGCGGCTTAAACAGCAATTGGCCCTTGGTCAGTCGCTGAATCGCTGAATCGCAGACACAAAAAAGCCGTGCCCGGATCACTCCGGAGCACGGCTTTTTTTACTGCGTCTTACTTGTTAACAGCGTCGGTCAGGCCTTTGGCCACAACCAGCTTGATAACTTTCTTGGCAGCGATTTCGATGGCAGCGCCAGTCGAAGGGTTGCGGCCGGTACGGGCAGGACGCTCAGTCACTTTCAGTTTGCCGATACCTGGCAGAGTGATTTCGCCGCCGTTTTCCAGCTGATCGGCAACGATTTGGCCCAGTTGGTCCAGAGCGTTACGCGCGGTGGTTTTTGGCGCGTCGATAGCTTCAGCGATGTCGGCGATCAGTTGGTCTTTAGTAAGAGCCATGTAGTGTTCCTTCCCTATCAAATTCATATGGATTGCAGAGTGCAGTGTCAGCCATCGAGCCCGATCTTCTGGATCTGGCACCCTCGGCCAATAACCACTGGATCGGGGTTATAGATACCGAAATCAGGGTTTGGTTCGACCTGACAAATGCTGAATGCACGCTTAACGCTGTGACTTCGCGTAAGACCGGGCAAAACTAGCACAGGGACGGGGAAATATCCGCCTCTAGCTACCCATTTGGTCAGCTTTATTACTCTAAAACTGTAAAAAACAGCATAAGCGCTATCGGACACCTGCGAATTGCCCTTCGTGCCGCGCCAAAACCAGTGGTTGCGGTACACTTGGCACTTTTTGGGGGAGCACGCCCTCCTCTCTTCAATCAGCCGAGAAGCCCATGCCGATCCGCCATTGCATCGTCCACCTGATCGACAAAAAACCCGACGGCACGCCCGCAGTCCTCCACGCTCGCGATTCCGAACTGGCCGAGTCGAGCGCCATCGAGTACATGCTTGCCGACCTCAATGAGAGCTACAACGCCAAACAAGGCAAGGCCTGGGGTTTCTTCCATGCTGAGTCCGGGGCGCATCCGTTCAGCGGCTGGCTGAAGGAATACCTCGAGGGCGGCAAGGATTTCACTGCGTTCAGTCGGGTGGCGGTGGAACACCTGCAAAAGCTGATGGAAGAGTCGAACCTCTCTGTGGGCGGCCACGTGCTGTTTGCCCATTATCAGCAAGGCATGACCGACTACCTGGCGATCGCCCTGCTACACCACAGTGAAGGCGTTGCAGTGACTGATCAGCTGGACGTGACCCCGTCCCGGCACCTGGACCTGGGGCAACTGCACCTGGCGGCACGGATCAACGTGTCCGAGTGGCAGAACAACAAGCAGTCCAAGCAATACATTTCGTTCATCAAAGGCAAGAACGGCAAAAAGGTTTCGGAGTATTTCCGCGACTTCATCGGCTGCCAGGAAGGCGTCGACGGCCCCGGCGAGACCCGCACCCTACTCAAGGCTTTCAGTGACTTCGTCGAAAGCGAAGACCTGCCGGAAGAATCCGCCCGCGAGAAAACCAAGACACTGGTGGATTACGCCAGCAGCCAGGCAAAACTGGGCGAACCCATGGGCCTGGAAGAACTCTCGGAGCTGATCGACGAAGAGCGCCCGAAAGCCTTCTACGACCACATCCGCAACAAGGACTACGGCCTGTCGCCGGAGATTCCGGCAGATAAACGTACCCTCAACCAGTTCCGCCGCTTCACCGGCCGCGCCGAAGGCCTGTCCATCAGCTTCGAAGCGCACCTGCTGGGCTCGAAGATCGAATACGACGAAGAAGCCGGCACGCTGATCATCAAAGGTCTGCCGACTCAACTCACCGATCAACTCAAGCGACGTAGCTGATGCTCGGCGGCGTACTGAAGAAATGCCTGCTGATCCTGCTGGTGGTCGTGGCCTACCAGAACTGGGGCAAGATCGAGCAGGTGTTCCATCCGGCGCAGGTGGTGTCGGAACAGACTCAGGCCAAGGCCAACGTCGTGCTCTACGCCACTGAATGGTGTGGTTACTGCAAACTGACCCAGCGCTTTCTCGATCAGAAAGGCATTCCCTATAAGGAGTTCGATATCGAGAAGGATGCCACGGCGCGCAAGGCCTACGAGGCGTTGGGTGGCGGCGGAATTCCGATCATCGATGTGAACGGGACGTTGATTCGCGGGTATGACCCGGACGCCATTCTCGCCGCACTGAAGTAAACACAAATCCCTGCTCCTACAAAGGCGTGGGGCTCAGCGTTTTTCGATGCGGAACCCGAACCGCGGGAAGTGCACATGCACAACACCGCCCCGCTCGTCTTCACGACGCAGAATCAACTCTTCACTGCCCGCAAACAGCAACTCACCCGCCACCGGGTCAACGCCGTAATCGATGGCGGCAATGACCACCTGCTGGCCAGCCTCAAAACCATTCGGCTCGTCGAATTGCTCCTCCGGCAATGCGGCCGGTGTGGCATTGCGCGCAACCTCCAGCGCCTCCTCGGACGTCATCTCGCTGAACGCGCCATGACCGAAGCCCAGCACGCGACCCAGCCACGCCGAAACCGCTGGATAAGCATCGACCAACGGTGAAGTGACGGGCGTGGCTTTGAGGAACCACAACGGATGGACCAGGGCGAAGTCGGCAATCGACGGTTCACCGAACAGGAAGTCGCCCTGCTCACGCTGAAGCTGTTGCTCCAGACGCGTCATGATGGTCGGCCATTGATGCAGGGCCTGCTCTGCCGACAGCCGTGTGGCGCTGCCACCGCTGAACAACTCCGCGCGATCGGCAATGAACGCCTTGATCGCTTCCGGTGGCATATTGCCGAAGCGCACGGCGATCGATTCCGGTTGAAACACCAGGCTGACCGCGTGCTGAAACACCACCGAATCCGCCCATGCGGCGAACGTGGCGGTGATCATTTCCTGACCTTCCGGGAAGAACGCCGGCAAGGCTTTTTCCTGTTCCAGACGACGGGCGATCAGCGAGGTGTCGCAATAGATATCCGCGCCAATCTGCAACACCGGCGTCTTGCGGTAGCCGCCGGTCAGCGCGGTCAGATCGGGTTTTGGCATCACCGGCGAGATCTTCACCGAGCGCCAGGACAACCCTTTGAAGCCCAGCAGCAAGCGGGCCTTTTCAGAAAAAGGGGACGTCGGGTAATGATGCAAAATCAACTCGGACATGCTCGGCTCCGCCGCACGGATAAGGAATCCGCAGCTTAGCGCGCATTCCCTGAGCAGCCCAGCCATCTGCCTGATGGGCGCTTATCAGTCAGATTGATAAGCCCGCAGCAGCACTCGCCACCAGGCATTCCTTGGCACTTTTCTTGAGTTTTTTGATCAGCCGTTCCTGACGCAGCGCTTCGCTTTTATCGCGGCAGGCTTCGGTGTAGACCAATGCCACGGCAGGGCTGGAGAGAAAAAAGCGCGCGCCCTTGCCGCTCTGGTGGGTGGCGAAGCGACGCACGGGGTCATCGCTGATCCCGCAGTAGAGCGAACCATTGGCCGCGCGAACGAGGTAGACGAACCAGGGTTTGCTGACAGGCAGCGTCGGTTCGGCGGCAGTGACGGAAGATTCGCTGGCGGTGTTCACGTGACGATCAAGGCTTGAAAGGAAACAAGCCGCGATCTTATCAGCGACTGGCCTGGAATGCCTTCAGACCCTTCAAGGCTTGCGCGCGCACGGCGTTTCTCACCGCCGGCGTCCAGCCTAACAACAGCCCTTTGAAACCCAGCGCCTGTCGGGACCAGGCCCACATATCGAAGCTGTCGTGATGCTCGCAAATCTTGCCATCGCGAAAAACAAAACGCGCCTGAATGTCGTTGACCACGGTGTTGCCGGTCTGGCTGAACAGGTACGTCGCCACCCAATGGGCGCCGCCCGTGCGCTCATCGCTGCGCACGTTATCGAACGTCAGGGAAAAATCCTTGGCCCGGGTGGTGAGCATGCGCCACATGTCGCCGGCCTCTTGGCCGCGCAGTTCGCCGAACGCCGGATCACTGAACACCACGTCGTCGGTATAGCAGGCGCTCATGGCCTCGGCATCCAGCCGCTGGAAGGCTTGGTAGAACTGGGTGATCAAAGCGTTGTGGGCATCACTCATGGACAGGCTCCCTCTGGATGTGCAAATAGATGCGCAAAGTGGTTTCAAAAGATTGCCTGCACGATAGTCAACAAAGGCGCGAAACACTATCGGCATTCGTGGAACGAATACCGACAGTGTGCGGGTGTCAGACCTTTTCGCTTTCGACCTGGACGTACAGCGAACGTCCGGCGCCGAGACCGGCGATGATCGCCCCAAGGCCGATGATGCCGAAAATCCAGCCCAAGGCGTTCCAGCCGCCGGTCCAGTCATGCACGATACCGACCGCGAGCGGCCCCATGGACGCCAGGGTGTAACCGAAGCCTTGGGCCATGCTCGACAGGTTCGCCGCGACATGGGCGTCCCGCGAACGCAACACAATCAGGGTCAACGCCAGACTGAACGCACCGCCCTGCCCGAGACCCAGCAGGATCGCCCAGCCCCACAAGCCTTCGATCGGTGCGTATAGGCAACCGAACAAGCCGCCAAGGGTCAGCAGCATGACGATGACGATCGCCAGACGCTGATCCTTGCCACGCGTCGCCAGCCATGGCGCCGCCAGTGAACTTGCCAACTGAACGATGACCGAGCCTGATAGCACCAGACCCGCCTGGGTCGGCGTCAGGCCGCGACCGATCAGGATCGACGGCAACCAGCCGAACACGATGTAGGCCAGAGAAGATTGCAGGCCCATGTAGAGCGTCACTTGCCAGGCCAGTGGATCACGCAGTAGACCGCGAACCCGATACGCGACGTTGTGCGCGCCGTGTTTCTGGCCGACTTGTGGCAACCAGAAAATCGCCGCGACCAATGCCGGTACCACCCAGAAACCGAGGCCCAAGGCCCAGTTCTTGTCGAAATGCTCGCTCAACGGCACGGTCGCGCCCGCGGCCATCGCCGCCCCAAGGCACAGGGCCATGGTGTAGACGCCGGTCATGGTGCCCGCGTGCTTGGCGAAGTCGCGTTTAACGATGCCGGGCAGCAATACGCCGATCACACCAATGCTCGCGCCGGCCAGCACGCTGCCGGCAAACAGGCCGATCTCACCGAACGAACTGCGCAGGATGATCCCGCCGGCCAACATCAAGAGAATGCCCAACACCACTCGCTCGGCGCCGAAACGTCGTGCCAACACGGGCGCCAGCGGTGCAAACAAACCGAGGCACAGCACCGGCAACGTCGTCAGCAAACCGGCCTGGGCTGCCGACAAACCGAGGGTTTTCGAAATCTCGCTGAGCATCGGCGCCATGCTTGACAGCGCCGGGCGCAGGTTCAGCGCCACCAGAATCAGGCCCAGCAACAACAGCCACGGGCGGCGCAGGATCGGGTGACTTTGCTGGACCTGTTCGTCATCCGCCTCGGCGTCGATCAGCAGCTCTTTGAGCTCCGCCGTGCGCTTGGCTTGGGGGATGCTGCTGTTGTTGACCTGCTGGCTGGACATGGGGTTCTCGGTTTCAAGGTTCATTGATCAACTGCCTCGACAGGGCTTTGGCCCGTTCCGGGTCGCGTTGCTCGACGGCATCAAGCAGTTCGATATGGAGGTCGAACACTTCTTGGCGTCGAGGTGAAATGTTCAGGGTTTCGCGCAAATGCGCACCGACGACGCTGGAGAAATAGCGGTACAACTCGCTGAGCGTCGGGTTGTGTGCGGCGTCAACCAGACGGCGGTGGAACACCAGATCGCAGGCGATATACGTGTCGAGATCGCCGTGGTAGTGACTGCCACTGACGCCCAACGCCTCGCGCAATGCCACCAGGTCTTCGTCGGTACGACGCAACGCGGCCAGGCCGATGGCCTCGACTTCCAGAATGTGCCGAGTTTCCCGGGCCTGTTCATGGGAGCAGCGAGACAACGCCTTCATGGTGTCGAGCGGATCGACCACCGCCCGCAGGTAGCTGCCATCGCCCTGACGGATTTCGATCAACCCGGAAAACGCCAATACGCGCATGGCTTCGCGCACGGTGTTACGGCTGATGCCCAGTTCGGCGGACAGCTCTGGCTCGGTGGGCAAGCGTTGGCCGACGACCCAAACGCCTTCATTGATGCGCAGGCGGAGCTGGTCCAGCGCCTGATCGACCAGGGATCGTTTAACTAATGGAGAAATGTCTGACATGGAATTCGCCCTTTCATCCAATCATAGGATGAATTTTCTGACATCTTAGTCAGCTACGTGTAGGACGGCAACCGCCTACGGTCAGGGAGAGGGAAATGGAGCGGGATTTTCGATTAGTCAAAATTACCCTTTAAGGGTAATTTTAGGGATAGGTTCAAGATTTCTTATGGAGAAGAACACACCCCATTACAACCTGGCGGTGATCAAGGAGGATGCCAGGCGGCTTGGGAAAAACGCATTTACCACGACTGCACGGAAAAACGGCAGAGACCTGGGTTTCAGCATCAAGGAAATGCAGGAAATCGTTTTCGAATTACACAGCAGGATGTTGTACAAATCGATGACGACCTATAGCGATCATCGGGTTTGGCAAGACGTGTACCACATCACTTCGCACGATCTGGAGATTTACATCAAGGTCACTTATTGCTCAGGCGGTGAACCTCCGGTGATCTCCTTCAAGGAGAAAAACCCATGAACACCAAACAATGCTTCAGTTGCGGGGCACCTGAAGGAATGCGGCACTTCGAAGGTCGAGGTGAAACCATGAGCGTGAAAGGAATGGAGCGCCGGATTGATGATTTGTCTGGATGGGAGTGCCAGGCATGCGGGGAAGTCATACTCAACCCCGGTTGCTCGGAGCGCTATTCAGATGCGTGCGACGAGTTGGTTATCGCCGGCAGACAGATGATCGGCAACGAGATGAAGCGCATCCGCCGCAAACTGCATTTGTCGCAAAAAGAAGCGGTGCTCCTGCTGTCCGGCGGCGGACACAATGCATTTTCGCGCTATGAGCGCGGCGAATTACTACCCCCCAAGGCGTTGATGGTGCTGATGCGCTTGCTTGATCGCTACCCGCATTTGCTCACCGATGCGCGAACCTTGGGCGAAGGCGCAGACTTGAGAGGGTTCAAGGACACAGTTCACAAAGAGCATGAAACGCTCACCGCATCCTGAACAGCAAACATAAAAAACCCGGCGCGAGGCCTAATGCCAGTCAGTTAAGCTGACTGGCATTTTTCTTTCTGATCGGATATTTCGGTGATTTGAGCCTTATGGCGCGGGGATAAATGCGCTCTTCCCGTCGATGCGGCAGAACATAATGCGGGGCAGAGGCGTGCAGCTCGGCCAGATATTTGGGGATGTTCCCGGAACGGTCGGCCGAAACGCTGTTGATAAACCCTAAAATTGCCCAAGTACACGCGGCAAAGCTCATTTCGCACGGGTAAATACCTGGACAGTGGCGGCTCATTTCCACCATCTGGTAGCGCAGCAGGTTGTAGCCCAGCAACACACCCCACAGTTCCTGCTCGATCATCTCGGGCGTCTTGCTACGCAATGTATAGCTGCTGTTGAGCAGCGTCTGTTTCATCTCGCGAAACCCTAATTCGATCTCCCATCGCTGGCTGTACAGGTCGACGATTTCGTCGGACGGGAAGCGTAGCGGATCGGCCATCGACGTCAGGATCTGACAAACCTTGCCCTTGACGGTTTTGCTCAGCAATCGCGCGGTCAGGCGCTCCGGCAGCCCCGGCCATTGCGTGCGGGCCTGCGGCGAAGTGCTCAACGAGACCACAGCGTCCTGGCGCCCCAAGCGCTGAATCACTTCGTACTGCGCACCTTTGCGCAGAGGCATCAGCCAATGCCGCTCGATGCCTGCTTGCTGCCACTGATGCAGCAAACCCAAGGAGTAAAAACCGCGATCGAACAGCGTCAGCGAGTGATCGGGCGTGGTTTCGATCAGTTGCTCCGCCAGTTTCATTTCGTTGCTGCGATAGCCATCCAACGCGCTGCCGATCAGCATGTGGCTGGTCAACTCCATTTGGCAGACCATGCGCACCTGGGGGAAACCGGTGTCGCCATGCTGGTTGCTGGCGGAATCGTAGCGCGCCCGATTTTCGGGTGTATCGGGCGTTCGCCATACGACACCGTCGACCCCCAGCAAACGCAAGCCTGCCCAAGTTGGGTGATCCACGGCCTCATGCCAACTTTTCTGAGTCAGATGGAAGACTTGTCGTACAGCTTCGCTGCCTAATCGCTGACGGGCCTGGACTACGGCGCTGGGCGCCACCAGCGGACGTTGTCCCGGCAGCATGATGTTCATGCGGCTGACCACATCCCAGGCCGACATGCGTCGAAAGAACGCCATGGAGATCACGCACCAAAGCATCATTTCCAGCGGCAAACGCCGCTTGCGCAGGGTCGCCACGCCGGCCTGTTCAAGTGCCTGCTCGACCAAAGATGGATCGAGTAAAGAATCCAGTCCCTCGATTGAGTTAGGGGTGGAGGCGATATTGTGGGTCAGTTCTAGGGCCCGAGCGAGACGCATAAAAAAATCCGATGCCAGTACAGGCATCGGATTTTGATTTCTTGCGGCCAAAGGTCAAGCAAGAGGGCTTAACTGATCGGCATTAGGCGCGAGGCCGGGTTTGTTTAACCAGTCATCCTGGCATCAATGCAGGATCTGGCTCAAGAAAAGCTTGGTACGCTCATTCTGCGGGTTATCGAAGAAGTCGTTCGGCGCAGCCTGCTCAACGATTTCACCCTTGTCCATGAAGATCACACGGTTGGCCACGGTGCGAGCGAAGCCCATTTCGTGGGTCACGCAGAGCATGGTCATGCCGTCTTCGGCCAGGCCGATCATGGTGTCGAGAACCTCTTTCACCATTTCCGGGTCGAGTGCCGAGGTCGGTTCGTCGAACAGCATGATTTTCGGTTTCATACACAGAGCACGAGCAATCGCCACACGCTGCTGCTGACCGCCGGACAATTGCCCCGGGAATTTATGTGCCTGCTCTGGAATGCGGACGCGTTCCAGGTAATGCATGGCGATTTCTTCGGCCTGGCGCTTGGGCATCTTGCGCACCCACATCGGCGCCAGCGTGCAGTTCTGCAGGATGGTCAGGTGCGGGAACAGGTTGAAGTGCTGGAACACCATGCCGACTTCACGGCGAACCGATTCGATCTGCTTGAGGTCGTTGGTCAGCTCCACGCCATCGACTACGATGCGACCTTGCTGGTGCTCTTCCAGACGATTGAGGCAACGAATGGTGGTGGACTTGCCGGAACCCGACGGGCCGCACAGGACGATACGCTCGCCCTGTTTAACGTTCAGGTTGATGTCTTTCAACACGTGGAACTGGCCGTACCACTTGTTCACGCCCTGCATCTGAATAATGCCTTCAGGGCTCACAGGCTGTTTGATCGCTTCACTCATAAACTACGCTCCTAACGCTTGTGGCCAGTGTCCAGCTTACGTTCCAAATGCATGGAGTAGCGGGACATACCAAAACAGAAAATCCAGAACACCAAGGCCGCGAACACATAGCCTTCGGTGGCCATGCCCAACCATTTCGGGTCGGCGGCGGCTTGTTTCACGCTGTTGAGCAAGTCGAACAGGCCGATGATGATCACCAGGCTCGTGTCCTTGAACAGCGCAATGAAGGTGTTGACGATGCCGGGGATCACCATCTTCAAGGCTTGCGGCAGAATCACCAGGCCCATGCTGCGCCAGTAACCGAGGCCCATCGCTGCAGCCGCTTCGTACTGACCTTTGGGAATCGCCTGCAGACCGCCACGCACCACTTCGGCGACGTAGGCCGACTGGAACAGGATCACGCCGATCAATGCCCGCAGCAATTTGTCGAAGTTCATGCCTTCAGGCAGGAACAACGGCAGCATCACCGAGGACATGAACAGCACCGTGATCAACGGCACGCCGCGCCAAAATTCGATGAAGGTCACGCAGACCACCCGAATCGCCGGCATGTTCGAACGACGGCCCAGCGCCAGAACGATACCCAGCGGCAGAGCACCGGCAATACCGACGGTGGCGATCACCAGGGTCAGCATCAGGCCGCCCCATTGGCTGGTCGCCACGGCGCTCAGGCCGAACACGCCGCCGTGCAGCAGGCACCAGGCAATGATCGGGTACAGCACCAGGAAGCTCAGGCCATACACCGCTTTATGGTGAAAACGCGAGATGAACAACGGTGCCACGCCGATGACCGCCAGCCACACGGTCAGGTCCACGCGCCAGCGCAGGTCCACCGGGTAGTAGCCGTACATGAACTGGCCGAAGCGCTGCTGGATGAACACCCAGCAGGCGCCCTCCTTGGTGCAGTCAGCCTGGGTGGTGCCGACCCAGTTGGCATCGAGGATCGCCCAGCTCAGGATTGGCGGCACCACCAGGTAGATCAGGTAGAACGCGAACAGGGTCAGCAGGGTGTTGAGCCAGCTGGAGAACATGTTGGCGCGCATCCACGCCACGACACCGATGCTGCGGCTCGGGGGTGGCATGTCAGGTTTGAAAGTATGAGTACTCATGCGCTTTTCCTTACCGCTCGATCAGCGCAATGCGCTTGTTGTACCAGTTCATCAGCAGGGAAATGCTGATACTGATCGCCAGGTACACGCTCATGGTGATGGCAATCACCTCGATCGCCTGCCCGGTCTGGTTCAGCACCGTACCGGCAAACAACGAGACCATTTCCGGATAACCGATACCGGCTGCCAGCGAGGAGTTCTTCGCCAGGTTCAGGTATTGGCTGGTCAGCGGTGGAATGATCACGCGCAGGGCTTGCGGGATGATCACCTTGCGCAGCGTCGGACCGTTGCGCAAACCCAACGAGTGCGCCGCTTCGGTCTGGCCGTGGCTGACCGACTTGATGCCCGAACGCACGATCTCGGCGATAAACGCCGCGGTGTACACGGTCAGGGCCAAAGTCAGCGCCAGCAGTTCAGGGATCAGCACCCAGCCACCGACGAAGTTGAAGCCCTTGAGCTCCGGCATTTCCCAATGCACGGGGGCGCCGAAGATCAGCGCGCACAGCGCCGGGATCACTAGCAACAGCGCCAGGCCGGTCCAGAACTTGCGGAACGGAACGCCGGTGGTTTCGAAGCGTTTGTTGGCCCAGCGGCACATCAGCACGATGGCGACGATGGCCACGACGACGCTGACCACAAACGGCCAGAAACCGTCCGCCGCCAACGCTGCGGGCATATTCAGGCCGCGGCTGCTGACGAAGAAGGTGTCGCCGAAGTTATGGCTGTTGCGTGGTCCTGGCATGGTCAGGAACACCGCGAAGTACCAGAACAGGATTTGCAGCAGCGGCGGAATGTTGCGGAAGACTTCCACATAAACAGTCGCCAGTTTGGCAATGATCCAGTTTTTCGACAGCCGTGACACACCGACGATAAACCCGAGGATCGTCGCCAAGATCACGCCGATGAAGGTCACCAGCAGGGTGTTGAGCAAGCCGATGACAAACACCCGGGCATAGCTGTCCGATTCGGTGTAGTCGATCAGGTGTTGAGCGATGCCGAAACCGGCACTGCGCTCCAGAAAGCTGAAGCCGGAGGTAATGCCCCGGTGTTGAAGGTTGGTCTGCGTGTTGTCGAACAGATACCAGCCCATCGAGACCACCGCCACAATGGTGATGATCTGAAATAGCCACGCACGCACTTTTGGATCGCTGAGGCTGAGCCTCTGCTTTGGTGCGCCGATTGAATTTTGCATGAAGTGCCCCGCAAATAATGGAACAGAACATCACCCGGTGGTTGGCCCACCGGGTGATAGAACCATCAGCGCACTGGTGGTGCGTATTGAATGCCGCCGTTGTTCCACAGAGCGTTCAGCCCGCGGTCGATGGCCAGTGGAGTGCCTTTGCCGAGGTTTTTCTCGAACACTTCACCGTAGTTACCGACTTGCTTGACGATCTGCACGACCCAGTCTTTCTTCACTTTCAGGTCTTTGCCGTATTCACCGTCAGCGCCCAGCAGACGAGCGACGTCCGGGTTCTTGGTGGCTTTGGCTTCAGCTTCGACGTTTTTCTGGGTGATACCCATTTCTTCAGCGTTGAGCATGGCGAACAGCGTCCACTTCACAATGCTGAACCACTCTTCGTCGCCTTTACGCACGACCGGGCCCAGAGGCTCCTTGGAGATGGTTTCCGGCAGAACGACGTAGTCGGTCGGGGTCGCCAGCTTGCTGCGTTGTGCGTAGAGCTGGGATTTGTCGGAGGTCAGCACGTCGCAACGACCGGATTCCAGCGACTTGGCGCTTTCATCGGAGGTGTCGAAGGTGATCGGGGTGTATTTCAGACCGTTGCCGCGGAAGTAGTCGGAAACGTTCAGCTCGGTCGTGGTACCGGCTTGAATGCAGATGGTGGCGCCGTCGAGCTCTTTAGCGCTCTTCACGCCCAGCTTGTTGTTCACCAGGAAGCCGATGCCGTCGTAGTAAGTCACACCGGCAAACACCAGGCCCATGCCCGAATCGCGGGAGCTGGTCCAGGTGGTGTTGCGCGACAGCACGTCGATTTCGCCGGACTGCAGCGCGGTGAAGCGCTCTTTGGCGTTCAACTGGCTGAATTTGACCTTGGTCGCATCGCCGAAAACGGCAGCGGCCACAGCGCGGCAGACGTCAGCATCGATGCCGATGATCTTGCCAGTCGAATCCGGAACCGAGAAGCCCGGCAAACCGTCACTGACGCCGCACTGTACGAAACCTTTCTTCTGCACTGCATCCAGGGTTGCACCCGCCTGAGCGAACCCACTGACACCGAGTACTGCGGCTGCAGTCACGATAGCCAGGGTGGATTTCAACATCTTCATTCAAACCTCCAGTTTTGCTCTTGTTGTGTCGGAGCTTGAGTCCAGTCGCACCCTTATGAGGCGTTGTTGACCCGTGTTGGCTTTTTTTGGGGTCAACCGACGTAAGACCTGCGCTATGAGTCTAGTAGGAGAAAATCCACATCATGGACAACTCACTTCTCACCAATCGGCCGAACGGGCTGTAGCCCTTTCACGTTCGCGAAGCCCGTAGCGGCCACTGGCGAACATCCATCACCGGATTCTTTGCTATCCCACCGCCAGCAGTACACTGATAGTGTTACCGCAAGGCGCGAGATGGGTTGCACCGCTTCCCCATAGCAAAGCCCGTACCAGACCGCTCGCCGAAGCGATTGCGCGACAGGTCAATAGCAAAACTTGTAGCCTTGCGACATCTTCTTAACTGATCAATCAGGCACTCCCTCAGACCTCGCACTCAAAGAGAGCACCTGCACAACATTGGAGCAACCATGACCGAGCCCTTGATTCTTCAGCCCGTCAAGCCCGCAGACGCCTGCGTTATCTGGCTGCACGGCCTGGGCGCCGATCGCTACGACTTCTTGCCGGTGGCCGAGGCGTTGCAGGAAAGCCTGCTGACCACCCGCTTCGTTCTCCCTCAGGCACCGACCTGCGCCGTGACCATCAATGGTGGTTACGAGATGCCAAGCTGGTACGACATATTGGCCATGAGCCCCGCGCGCGCGATCAACCGCGAGCAGCTGGAAGAGTCGGCACAAAGGATCATTAATTTGATCGAAGTGGAGCGCGCCATCGGAATAGACGCCTCGCGGATATTTCTGGCAGGTTTTTCCCAAGGTGGCGCGGTGGCGTTACACGCCGCGTTTCTGAAATGGCAGGGACCGCTGGGTGGCGTAATTGCCCTCTCGACCTATGCACCGACCTTCAGCGAAGAACTGGAGCTTTCCGCCAGCCAGCAGCGCATTCCCGTACTGTCTTTACACGGCCAATACGATGATGTCGTTCAAAACTCCATGGGCCGCACCGCTTACGAGTATCTAAAGCAGCATGGTGTCACCGCGACATGGCAGGAATACCCAATGGCCCACGAAGTGTTACCCGAGGAAATTCGCGATATTGGCGTCTGGCTCGCCGAGCGCTTGCGTTAACCGCTTATGTAAAAACAGCCCATTGATCCATCCCACTACGCCGCGCCCGATTCTTGCATTACACTGGCCGGCGTATATTCCTTAATCAATTGATGAGATGACCGTGCTCAAAGCACTCAAAAAAATGTTCGGTAAAAGCGAGACTGAGCAGCTCGCGCCAGTCTCCAGCGCTCCGTCTCACCATCCCAGCCACCGCACCGACGGTAATCAGTCTGGCCGGACCGCAACCGTAGCGGTACCGAAGCACGAACCGATGGCCACACCGACCGTCCAACCCGTTGAGGCTCAAGCCTCTGAAGAACCGAGCAGCGAAGCTGCGAAACCTGCCAAACCGCGTCGCGAACCGAAGCCAAAAGCGCCGGTTATCCCCTGGAAACTCGAAGACTTCGCCGTCGAACCCCAGGAAGGCAAAACCCGTTTTCACGATTTCAAACTCGCCCCCGAACTGATGCACGCCATACAGGACCTGGGCTTCCCGTATTGCACGCCGATCCAGGCACAAGTCCTGGGCTTCACCCTGGCCGGCAAAGATGCCATTGGCCGCGCCCAGACTGGCACCGGCAAAACCGCTGCGTTCCTGATTTCGATCATCACCCAGTTGCTGGAAACCCCGCCGCCGAAAGAGCGTTATATGGGCGAGCCGCGGGCACTGATCATTGCGCCGACCCGTGAACTGGTGGTGCAGATCGCCAAGGACGCGGCCGATCTGACCAAGTACACCGGCCTCAACGTCATGACGTTTGTCGGCGGCATGGACTTCGACAAGCAGCTCAAGCACCTCGAAGCCCGTCATTGCGACATCCTCGTGGCCACTCCGGGCCGTCTGCTGGACTTCAACCAGCGCGGCGACGTGCACCTGGACATGGTCGAAGTCATGGTCCTGGACGAAGCCGACCGGATGCTCGACATGGGTTTCATCCCACAAGTGCGTCAGATCATTCGCCAGACTCCGCCGAAGGACGAGCGTCAGACGCTGCTGTTCTCCGCGACCTTCACCGAAGACGTGATGAACCTGGCCAAGCAATGGACCACCGACCCGTCGATCGTCGAGATCGAGTCGCAGAACGTGGCCAGCGAAAACGTCGAGCAGCACATTTACGCTGTGGCCGGCGCCGACAAATACAAACTGCTCTACAACCTGGTCAACGACAACGGTTGGGAGCGGGTGATGGTGTTTGCCAACCGCAAGGACGAAGTGCGGCGCATCGAAGAACGCCTGGTCCGTGATGGCGTCAATGCCGCGCAACTGTCTGGCGACGTGCCGCAGCACAAGCGCATCAAGACCCTCGAAGGTTTCCGCGAAGGCAAGATCCGCGTCCTGGTCGCCACCGATGTTGCCGGTCGCGGCATTCACATCGACGGCATCAGCCACGTGATCAACTTCACCCTGCCGGAAGTCCCGGACGACTACGTGCACCGCATCGGTCGTACCGGTCGTGCCGGCGCCGATGGCGTGTCCATCAGTTTTGCCGGTGAAGACGACTCCTACCAGCTACCGTCCATCGAGGCGCTGCTGGGTCGCAAGATCAGCTGCGAAACGCCACCGACGCATCTGCTGCGGGCGGTTGAGCGCAAGCGCCCGTAACGCGGGTCACATTAAAAGAGGCGCAGCCGGAAACGGACTGCGCTTTTTTTTCGTCCGGTTTTTTTCAACAGAAGCTTGCTCGCGATAACTAAAAGTCCATAATGGACAAATTAGTTTACTTTCAGCTCCCGGAGCCGACCATGTCCAGTACGCCTTACGTGATCACCCAACCTCAGGCCCGCGAGTTGCTGGCGCAGGTCGACGTACCGCAGATCCTGCGCAAACTGTTCCGCGACCTGGCCGCCGGGCAAGCTGTGCAACCGGCGCAGCAGTTAGTGGAGTTTCCACAGGGCGCTGGCGACTTCATCAACTACCTGGGCGTATTGGCCGAAGACGGCGTTTACGGGGTCAAGACCTCGCCGTACATCGTGCGTGAACAAGGCCCGCTGGTGACCGCCTGGACGCTACTGATGTCGATGCAGACCGGCCAGCCGTTGCTGCTCTGCGATGCCGGTGAACTGACCACGGCACGCACCGCCGCAACAACCGCAGTGGCGGTCGACGCCCTCGCCCCGCTCAAGGCCCGACACCTGGCGATCATCGGCAGCGGCAAGGTCGCCCAGGCCCACCTGCATTACGTCAAAGGTCTGCGCGACTGGCAGAGCATCAGCCTCTACTCGCCGAGCCTGAGCGACAAGAATTCCGAAGTATTGGCACAGCTGCTAAGTCTCGATCCTCGGCTGACCATCGTCGACAGTCGTGAAGCGGCCGTGCGAGACGCCGATGTCATCATGCTCTGCACCTCGTCTGCAGGCCCGGTGATCGACCCGTCAAGCTTGAGCAAACCGGCGCTGATCACCTCCATCAGCACCAACGCGCCGCGTGCCCATGAAGTGCCGCCGCAGAGCCTCAACGACATGCAAGTGTTCTGCGACTATCGTCTGACCACCCCGGGCTCGGCCGGCGAGATGTTGATTGCCGGTGAACAACATGGCTGGGACAAAAATGCGATCATCGGCGACCTGCCCGATCTGCTCAGCGAAAAAGTGCGGCGCCCCGACTACGACCGTCATGTGTTCTTCCGCTCCATTGGCCTGGGTCTGGAAGACATCGCGCTGGCCAATGCCATCTACCGCCTACAGCACTAACGCCACGAACCCTTGTAGGAGCGAGGCTTGCCCGCGAAATGAGCGCCTCGGACTGTCAATCAGACCAAGTCATCGTTCTTCGCGGGCAAGCCTCGCTCCTACAGAGGCCTCCACAAAATCCGCATTTACGCCCCATCAGGAGATGTTCATGAGCCAGGCAGACTTCATCATCATCGGCGGCGGGATTGCCGGCGCTTCCACCGGTTTCTGGCTGTCGCAGCACGCCCGAGTGATCGTGCTCGAACGCGAGTCCCATCCGGCTTATCACTCCACCGGACGTTCAGCTGCACTGTTCACCGCCGCCTACGGCACGCCTCAAGTTCGGGCGCTGACCCAAGCCAGCCGCGACTTCTTCGACGCGCCTCCGGCCGGTTTCTGCGAACACCCGCTGCTGACCCCGCGTGGCGAGATGACCGTGGACTTCACCGGTGACCCGGCCGAACTGAACAATCAATACCTGAGTGCCAAAGCCACGGTGCCGGAGATGCAGCTGCTCAGCGCCGACGAGGCCTGCGTGCGCCTGCCGATTCTGCGCCGGGAAAAAGTCCATGGTGCGATTTACGACCCGACTGCCAGCGACATCGACACCGATGCCTTGCACCAGGGCTACCTGCGCGGTATCCGACGCAACAAAGGCGAAGTTCATACCGACAGCGAAGTCCTGAGCCTGACCCGTGACGCCGAAGGTGAATGGCAAGTACAAACCAACGGTCAGACCTTCAGCGCCCCGGTCATCATCAACGCGGCAGGTGCCTGGGCCGACAAGATCGGCGAGCTCGCCGGCGCCAAACCACTGGGCCTGCAACCCAAGCGCCGTGCGGCGTTCATCTTCGCCGGCCCCGAGGGCGTGGACATCCACCATTGGCCAATGCTGGTCAGCCTCGACGAATCCTTCTACATGAAGCCCGACGCCGGAATGTTCCTCGGCTCGCCAGCCAACGCCGACCCGGTGGAACCGCACGACGTTCAGCCCGAAGAGTTGGACATTGCGATGGGCATCTACCAGATCGAAGAAGCCACCACCCTGACCATCCGCCGTCCGACCCGCACCTGGGCCGGCTTGCGCAGTTTCGTGAGCGACGGTGATTTGCTGTCCGGTTTCGATCCGCAGGTGCCGGGGTTATTCTGGGTAGCGGCACAAGGCGGTTATGGCATCCAGACCTCGCCGGCCATGGGCCAGGCCAGCGCTGCACTGGTACGCGGTGAAGCCTTGCCCGAGCAACTGACTCGCTTCGGTCTGAACCCCGGGATGCTCTCCCCCGCTCGACTGGGCTGACGTTCAGACGTCAGGTGACGTGTCGACACGATTGCGGCAAACTTCCAGCGCCCCTTTTTGACGGGGCGCTGATGCTGTCTGGAGCTCCACTTTATGAACGCCCAAGAACAAGAGCCGGCCCGCGATGACTCAGCATTGAAGAGCTCGCCGCTGGACAATTTCCGCGCGATCGCCGATGCCATCGCCACGTTGTTCTTTCCTCACGCCGAGGTGGTGCTGCACGATCTGCGCACACAGAAGGTCGACTACATTGCCAACAACCTGTCCAAACGGGAAATCGGTGACGACTCGGCGCTGGAGGACATGCTCAGCGAAGAGATCAGCGAACGAAACATCGGGCCGTACGAAAAGCTCAATTGGGATGGCCAGAAGATTCGCAGCCTGAGCAGTGTGCTGCGCGACAGCGAAGGTCATCCGCTGGCGGTGCTGTGCATTAATCTGAATATTTCGTTGTTCGAAAATGCCAAAGCCGCTCTGGATCTGTTCCTGTCACCGAGCAAGTTGATTCCGCAGCCCGATTCGCTGTTTCGCGATGACTGGCAGGAGCGCATCAACACCTTCCTCCACGCCTGGCTTCGCGAACGCCAGCTGAGCCTGAACCTGCTGACCCGTGACCATAAACGCGAACTGGTGCTGGCACTGCACGCCGAAGGCGCCTTCAAAGGCAAAAGCGCATCCAACTATGTGGCGAACGTGCTGAACATGGGGCGGGCAACGGTGTACAAACATTTGAAAGAACTGAAGGGCTGAAAGACCGACACGCACTCGTAGGAGCACGGCTTGCCGGCGAAGGCATCCTTAAGATCGCCTTCGCCGGCAAGCCGTGCCCCTACAAGATAAGCGGTTACTCCAGCGCCGAAGCCGGCCCGAAGAACTCGTAACGGCTTTGCTTCTCCGGCACACCCAAGGCTTTGAGGTGGCGCTTGACCGCCGCCATGAAGCCTTTAGGACCGAGGAAGTACGCGTCCAGATCGCGCTGCTGCGGCAACCACTCGCCCAGTTGCTCCTGGCTCAACAGGCCAACCTTGTGCGCCGCCGGGCTCACGCCATCATCTTCGTCGTAGCAATAGAAGCGTTTGAGTTGCGGGTGACGCTCGGCCAAGCCATCGATCCAGTCGCGGAAAGCATGAACGCTACCGTTACGCGCGCAGTGGATAAAGTGCACCGGCCGTTCGGTCGCCAGCGCCGCTTCGAGCATCGCCAGCGTCGGTGTGATGCCAACGCCGCCGCTGATCAGCACTAACGGTTTGTCGCTGTCGGTCAGAGTGAATTCGCCCGATGGCGGGAACAGCTGGATGCTGGAGCCCACATGTAATTGATCGTGAAGATGGTTGGAGGCGCGGCCACCGGTTTCACGTTTGACGCTGATCCGGTACTGGCCCTTGTTGGCCAAGGCCGACAGTGAATAGTTACGACGAATCTCTTCACCATCGAGGATCAGTTTCATGCCAATGTACTGGCCCGGCTCTGCTGCCAGAATCGGGCCTTTGTCAGCCGGTTCGAAGTAGAACGAGATGATTTCCGCGCTTTCTTCGACCTTAGCCACCACGATGAATTCCCGCGCCCCGCGCCAGCCACCCGGTGCCTGTTCCTTCTGGTCGTAGATGCTGGTTTCGGCGCCGATCAGGATGTCGGCCAGTTGACCGTAAGCAGCCCCCCAGGCGGCCATCACTTCAGGTGTGGCGATCTCGTCGCCCAGCACTTCGGAGATGGCTCGCAGCAGGCAGGCGCCGACAATCGGGTAATGTTCCGGGAGGATTTGCAGGGCGACGTGCTTGTTGATGATCTTGGCCACCAAGTCGCCCAACTGGTCGAGCTGGTCGATGTGCCGCGCATACATCAAGACACCATTGGCCAAAGCGCGCGGCTGATCACCGCTGGCCTGGTGGGCCTGGTTGAACAGCGGGCGAACTTCCGGATACTCGGACAGCATCATGCGGTAGAAATGAGTGATCAATGCTTCGCCACCGCTTTCCAGCAAGGGCACAGTGGATTTGACGATTGCACGGTCTTGAACGCTAAGCATAAGGCGACTCCTGATCTGCTTGATTTTCTAACTGACTGCCTTGTACTTATCAGTTTTCATGCCAGAAAATAAAACCCTATAAATCAATCAGTTAAGTTCTTTATAGTCATATCGACACACACTGACTTATAGTCATACCGACTACATGGAGTCACTATGACTGCAAAAGCCTTGCTAACCACCCTGCTTCCACTGGTCGCCGACCTGTCCCGCGAACTCCCCGAAGGCGAGCGTTATCGGCGCTTGCTCGAAGCCATGCGCGCCTTGCTCCCGTGCGATGCTGCTGCCCTGCTGCGCCTTGATGGCGAATGGCTGGTGCCGCTGGCCGTCGACGGGTTGAGCACCGACACCCTAGGCCGACGCTTCAAAGTCAGCGAACACCCGCGCTTCGAAGCGCTGCTCAGCAGCCCCGGCCCGACCCGTTTCGCCGCCGACAGCGACTTGCCCGACCCTTACGACGGACTGGTCGATGGCCTTGACGATCATCTGGAAGTCCACGACTGCATGGGCTGCCCGCTGTTTATCGACGAGCGTCCGTGGGGTTTGCTGACCCTCGACGCACTCGATCCGGAGCGCTTCGAACCGATCGAACTGGACGCCCTGGAAGCCTTCGCCAGCCTCGCCGCCGCCACCGTCAACGCCGCCGAGCGCATCGAACGCCTGGCCAATCGTGTCGAAGACGAACATCAGCGCGCCGAGGTTTACCGACAAGCCAGCGGCCAGCAGAACCGCGAGATGATTGGCCAGAGCAAGGCCCACAAACGGCTGGTGGAAGAAATCAATCTGGTGGGCGGCAGCGATCTTACCGTGCTGATCACCGGCGAAACCGGGGTCGGCAAGGAACTGGTCGCCCAAGCCATCCACGCCGCATCGCCCCGGGCCGACAAGCCGATCATCAGCCTCAACTGTGCCGCGCTGCCGGATACGCTGGTGGAGAGCGAATTGTTCGGCCACGTCCGCGGTGCCTTCACCGGCGCGATGAACGATCGGCGCGGCAAGTTTGAACTGGCCAATGGCGGCACGCTGTTTCTCGATGAGGTCGGTGAGCTGTCCCTGACCGTCCAGGCCAAATTGCTGCGAGTCCTGCAAAGCGGTCAGCTGCAGCGATTGGGGTCGGATAAAGAACATCAGGTGGACGTACGGCTGATCGCCGCGACCAATCGCGACCTGGCGGAGGAAGTGCGCAGCGGCCGTTACCGTGCCGACTTCTATCACCGCCTGAGCGTTTATCCGTTGCTGGTGCCAGCGCTGCGTGACCGTGGGCGGGATGTGCTGCTGCTCAGCGGCTATTTTCTGGAGCAAAACCGTTCACGCATGGGCCTCAACAGCCTGCGCCTGAACAGCGATGCGCAGGTTGCATTGCTGGCGTATACATGGCCGGGAAATGTGCGGGAGCTGGAGCATTTGATTGGCCGAAGTGCCTTGAAGGCGCTGGGTAATTGCAAGGAACGGCCGAAGATTCTGAGTTTGAGCGCGGCGGATCTGGATCTGCCCACTGGCAGCGTTGAGCTTGCAACCGAGCCAGCCCCTGTCAGCCCTGCTGCTTTGGTCTCGGGAGACTTGCGGGCAGCGACCGAGGATTATCAGCGTCGACTGATCGACGCCTGTCTGGAACGGCACCAAAACAATTGGGCGAGTGCGGCGCGTGAGCTAGGCTTGGATCGGGCGAATCTTGGGCGAATGGCCAAACGCCTGGGCATGAAATAACGCGATCCCTTGTAATTGGATGGACTCGCCCCCACTGTCTACCCGCTTTTAAAAAAACTGCCGCCCCGTTGCATCTATGTATTAGGCCTATTCGAGGAAGCCGTCTTCGGCTTCTGGCCAAAATTGGAAGAGCTCGTGGTATGCCGATTACAGTCAGGCCTCGAAGGCCAGTAGCAGCTAAGGCATCAATCCACGCCGGTCTTACCTGGGGTCAATTTTTTTTCAGCAAAGGGCCGGACAGTTAGTACCTCGGTGGCAGAACTCTGTCGCTCAGTGGCTCATCGTCGCTTGCCGGCCATCACCAGCCTGGCGACGATAAGTCTGGTCATTCTGTAGAAGCACCCAGACGATTCGCAGGTTGCGGTTGGCTAACCTGACCGCAGCCTCCTTACGGCCCAGTCGGCTCATCCAGCGCAACAAGCGGCGGTCATCGGGTTGCTGGGAATCAGGTCGTAGTTGTTGCAGTACCGCATGGGCTCCCTGGATCATCAGGCTGCGTAAATAAACATCGCCTCGCTTGGTCATGTCCCCCAGCCGGACCGTCTGCCCGCTGCTGTGCTGGTCAGGCACCATGCCAAAGTACGCGGCAAACTTGCGGGCATTGGGAAATCGCTCAGGCTTGGTTTCCTTGGCCACCAGTGCCGTGGCAGTGACTGGGCCGATGCCGCGCACAGTCATCAGTCGCTTCGCCGTCATGTCGGCGTTGGCGGCCACTTCGAGGCGCCCCGTCAGCACGCTGATGCGTTCGCCCAAATGGCGCCACTCGGCCAACAGTTCGTCGATCAGTTCACGCAGCAGACCCGGCACCGGCTGGGTGGCATCTTCCAGTACCCGCGGAATTTTCTGGCTGATCGCAACATCGCCCTGCGCCAAGGCCACGCCATGCTCGAGCAGCAGGCCGCGCATCTGATTACTCACCGCCGTGCGTCGACGCACATAGCCCTGGCGGGCGCGATGCAACGCCTGCATTGCCAGCGCCGCAACGCTTTTGACCGGCACTGCGCAGATCTTTTCATCGCGACCAGCCCGCAGGATCGCCAGCGCATCGTTGCGATCATTTTTAGGCCCGCTGCGATGTGTGGTCACCAAGCCGGCTGGAAGAATCCGCGCCAGATTGCCTTGGTCTTGCAGCTGCCGGGCCCAGGCTTGAGCACCCGGGCCGGTCTCCATCAGAACCACGACATGAGGCGGCAACTGGCGTAGAAACTCATAAAACGCCTCGCGCGACTTGATCCGTTGCTCGTAGTGCACCTGGCCGAGGACGTCTTCACCGGCGACCTGAAAGACCTGCTTGGCCAGATCGACCGCCACGGTTGTGCAGGCCGACAAATCGGAAGAAGACAGGAATTGATCAATCGAAGTATGCTTTTTCATGGACTCGCCCTCGCTGTCGTTGGCTGTTTAGACTGCCACCGTGGCGCATTGACGCCTCGGCTTGGGCGAGTCCATCCAATTACAGGGATCGCACTCAATGGTCTGGCGACGGAATACCCCTAAAGCCTGCCCGCAACAAGTCGATAACCCGGCATCGATAGCTGTTGGCGATCCTCGCGGTCGCCCATCACCTTTTTCCACAGAAGGTTTTTATGTCTTCAAACAAAGCCCGCGCAGACTCACTTTCGCTTCTGCTGTTTACCTTGCGCAGCGGCAAGCTGATGGCGATCAACCTGCTGAAAGTCAGTGAAATCATTCCCTGCCCGCCGCTGACCAAGCTGCCGGAGTCACATCCCCACGTCAAAGGCATCGCCACCCTGCGCGGTGCCTCGTTGTCGGTGATCGACCTCAGCCGTGCCATCGGCGAACGACCGCTGGAAGACCCGAACGGTGGCTGCCTGATCGTCACCGATGTCAGCCGCTCCAAGCAGGGTTTGCACGTTCAAGCCGTGAGCAAGATCGTCCACTGCCTGACCACCGACATCCGTCCGCCGCCCTTTGGCTCTGGCGGCGTGCGCTCGTACATTACTGGCGTGACCTCGGTCGACGGCACGTTGGTACAGGTGCTGGACATCGAAAAAGTGATTCATGGCATCGCCCCGGCGCAGATCGAAACGGCCCCGACCGAACTGAGCATGGAAGACGCCGAAGTACTCGGCAACGCACGGATTCTGGTGGTCGATGACAGCCAGGTGGCGCTGCAGCAATCGGTGCACACCCTGCGCAACCTCGGCCTGCAATGCCACACCGCCCGCAGCGCAAAGGAAGCCATCGACTGCCTGCTGGACCTGCAAGGCACGGCCCAGCAGATCAACCTGATCGTCTCGGACATCGAAATGTCGGAGATGGACGGTTACGCATTTACCCGAACCCTGCGCGAAACCCCGGACTTCTCGCACCTCTATGTGCTGCTGCACACCTCTTTGGACAGCGCGATGAATAGCGAAAAGGCCCGTCTTGCCGGCGCGAACGCGGTGCTGACCAAGTTCTCCTCGCCAGAACTGACCAAGTGCCTGATCGAAGCAGCCAAGGCTGTCGCTGAACAAGGTCATTGAGGCTTGAGCAAGGACTTCTGCTTTTTGATGCGGCGCAACCTCGCTGACGTTGTGCCTGCGATCACTTGGCCTCAGGGAATCGTCCTCAGCGACTACCGCCCCGTTCTGGCTGAAGCCGTTCATCGTTTAATGGAACTGGGCTATCAGCAAGGTGGCGGTCGCGTGCCGGCACTCGACGTCTGGCAACAGCGTTTTGAAACCGATCCTGAATATGATCCGAGTCTGTGCTTTATTGCTCTGGATACCGAAGGTATCGTCGGCGTCTGCCAGTGCTGGACCAGCGCCTATATCAAAAACCTGGTGGTGCATCCACGGGCTCAAGGGCAAGGATTAGGACGCGCGTTGCTGCTACATGCTTTCAAGATATTTCAGCAACGACACGAAGGTTTTGTGGATTTGAAGGTGCTGGAAGACAACCTTCGGGCGCAGCGTTTGTATGAAAACGCCGGAATGCGTGTGATCCGCCGGGAACCGGTTCCGGCCTGACATACTCAGACCTTGGTCAATACCCGCCCAAGGATGCCAGCACATGAAAGCCTCGACCCTTACCCTCCTCTGTCTCGCCGCCCTCGCTACCCAGGCCCATGCCTCCAGCCCCGACGCCTGGGCCGCCTACGACAAAGCGGTGCTCGCCAGTTGCACCAAGGCCAGCGGCTTGAAGAATGCCAAACCCGTCGGCAACGCCGCGCAGTTCGATGACCGGGTTGGCTACACCGCACTGCTGTTGCAAGGCCAATACCCGCAAAAACACATGAAAGGCCAGCAAGGCACCGAACTGTGTCTCTACAACAAGAAAAGCAAAACCGCTTACGTCACCGAATGGGACTCCATCCGCCCCACCACCAAGGCGCAGTGACTGGCGCATAACTTGCTTCGATAGCGGCCTTTGCGGCGGCATTCTGTCGCCGTTTCATGTCCTTTTATGCGACTGGCCGTTCAATGAATACGACGTTTTCCTGCGTAGGCTGTGGCAAATGCTGCAATGACCACCACGTGCCCCTGACCCTGCCCGAAGCCCGAATGTGGGCGGCCGATGGCGGTCAGGTGATCGTGCTGGTGGAAGGTTTCCTGGGCAATGGCCTGGGCCTGCCAGTGCAGCAACGCGAACACGCCGAACGCCGTTCGGTGAGGGTTCGAAGCGGCGCATCCGAGGCGCACATAGCCATTACCTTTGCCGCCTACAACGTCGGTCCTTGCCGGAATCTTGACGAAGACAACCTCTGCCGCATCTACGAACGCCGGCCGCTGGTGTGCCGCATCTACCCGATGGAAATCAATCCACACATCCCCCTGAACATTGCCGTGAAGGAATGTCCTCCCGAGTCGTGGGAAAAGGGACCGGATCTGATTGTGGGTGGTGAATTGGTGGATCAGGAACTGGTGGGATTAATCCAGCGCTCCCGTCAGGCGGATCGCGATGACATTCGGACCAAGGATGCGATTTGCGCGTTGTTGGGGATTCGGACTACAGCACTGAAGGGCGATGGCTTTACTGCTTATCTGCCAGACATGACGGCGTTTGCGAGGGTCATCGACCAAGTTGCGACGCAGCCTGTGGCCGGGTCAGGCGCTGACTGGTTGTTTCATGTGTCGGGCGAGGACATTGCCGGGCAAGTGCAGGCGGCCGGGGCGCACGTGGCGACTGATGCTCCCGAGAATTACGCGTTCATTTCGTTGCGGGCAGCCTAAGACGCAAGACTTCGGAACCACTGCGCAATCCCGTTTCGCAGTGATTCGTCGTCAAGAGGGTTAGCTGGCCGTCACCGCCAGACATTCCACTTCTACTCGCGCGTTCTCGACCAACTTGCCAGCAAACGTCGTACGTGCGGGCAAACGATCCGCCGGAAAGAAACTGCGATACACAGCACTCATGGCGGAAAAATCCCTTATGTCGGCAAGGATGACCGTGCATTTGGCCACTTGAGCCAGGGACGAACCGTTGCGTTGCAGCGCGGTACGCAAGTTCTCCATGGCCTGGGTCGTCTGCGGGCCGATGCCGCCCTTCACCAGTTCACCATCAGCCCCGAGGCCGATCACCCCGGAAAAGTAAAGGGTCTCGCCGACCTGCACCGCATCGGAGAATGGCAGACCTTCCTCATTCGGAAAGTAGCGTGGTGAGTCTGGTGCTGCGGGTGGCAAATAACGCTGGGTAATCGCCTGGTACTGGCCATTTTGCTTAAGACGCTCAAGCGCCGCATTCAATTTATCGCGCAGCAGGGTGTCGGTTTTTCGCACAGCCATGGCCACGCCACTGCCCAGCATGGGGTCCTTGAGAGGGGCACCGGCAAACTCGAAAGCTTGCCCTTGGGGCAGGCTTAATAACGCTTGGGTAATTTCAATGGAGTCTTGCAGGGTTGCATCGATATCACCCACCAGCAGGCTGTCGACCAGTTGATTGTTGAGAGCGAAACTGCGAATCGTCACTCCGGCCGGGGCCCAACGGGACTTGGCGAACGCTTCGCGGCTGGTGCCTGTCAGGACGCCGACACGCTTGCCCTTGAGCGATTGCACATCCGGTTGAAGATTCGCCCCTTTGCGCGCCACCAGACGGCTACTCAGGGGGTAAAGATTATCGGTGAAATCGACCCGCTCTCGACGCGCCGATGTTGCCGTCATCGGCATGATCACGTCGAAAAGGTTGGATTCGAGGGCGTGAATGTTGGTCGCGTAATCCTGATCAACCCAGACACAGCGGGATTTGAGTTCGGCACACAGTGCATCGCCCAACTCGATATTCAATCCGACCAGCTCACCCTTGTCGTTACGACTCTCGAACGGTGGAACCAGGGCTTCGACACCGAAACGGATCTGCGGATCGGGCGCAGACGACATGCAGCCAGTGGTCAGGACCACCAGCGACAGTAGAGAGAGGGTTTTTACAAGAGACATTTTGGCGGCCTTCATCAAAAATTCAGGGGTATGAATCTTTGACGAGTGGCCGCCGACTTTCCCAGAGGGCGAATCGCTCATCCTTGTGGGAATAATCTCAATGACAGGAGGAACAATTACCGGTCAACAAAACGCCTGACAGTCAGCGTTTACCCATTGAGCGACGAGTGCCGGGTGGCGCTGCGCCCGGGGTCTTGGTATGGCCGTTCTTGGCGCCGTTCTTGTACCAAGGCTGGCTGGCGTTCTTTGCGGCAGCCAGGTCGCCCGGCTTGAACGGGAATTTGAACGCAGGGATCTCGGCTTTGGTTTCGCTGTCTGCGCTGGAGTCGACGCTGTCTGGCAGGTCTGCCTGGTCGTCGCTCAAAGCGTCGGCAACCGGCGGTTGTGTCGGGGAAGTCATGAAAGCTCCGGGTGATGCCATAGAGTCGGGCCCGGTCAGCGAGCCGCGAAAGGCGGCAGTATACCTGTGTCGGAAGCAGCAAGCTTCAAGCCGCAAGCGAGTCCGTCGGGTTTTGTATTGACGGCCTGACGCCTTCGCGGGCAAGTCGGGTCGCCGCATCGCTCGCTCCTACGGTCCAAGCGAAGAACGATAACGCGGTCAACCTGACTGAACGCTACTTACGTCGGCACAGGTGCTGCACAACTCTTACCTCCCACGCAACAGTCCTTTCATGAATCCGCTCTTTTTCCCCTCTCCAATCCCCCTTATCTTTGCCGCACCAAACAGCACTTGCCAAGCAAGAAGGTTTTAAAGATGTCCAACACTATGGGTATTGCCAGCGCTTTCGTTTTGTCCTCTTTGTTTCTGTCTCCGTTCGCCATGGCTGAAGAGTCGCAGACGTTCGTCGCGCAAAATTCCGCACGCGCTGCTGCATTCAAACAGAATCAGAGCGAAATGACGGCCAAGGCTCAGGAAGCTGCGCAAACCCCTCAAGCGTCGACCACTCAAGCCCAGTCACGGATTGAGAAAGACAGCTGATTGCCAAGTATCACTCTGTTCCCTCGACACTTTTCATCGGCTCTTCCCTTTGAAAAGTTGTAGACAAAGCCGCTGCTATCAGCGGCTTTTTTTCGTTGTGGTTTTAAACAGCTTCAGTTCGTCTTCCCTAACAAGAAACATCCTGAGTCTCAAAACAATGAGGCTCTTAGTTGACCCAAGGAGCTTTACTGCTAGTGCGTTTCCCTCTTAGATTCAGCCCGTTATTCATTGCAATCGCTGCAACGGTGGTTCCTGCTGCTCACGCCGCAGACGACTCAAACGCCGAAGGTTTCGTTGAAGGCTCGAGCCTCAACCTCAACGCCCGTAACTACTACATGAACCGCAACCGCCTGCAGCAGACGGACGACAACATTGAATGGGGCCAGGGTTTCCTAGGCCTCTTCGAATCGGGCTACACCCAAGGCACCGTCGGTTTCGGCGTTGATGCCCACGCCATGCTCGGGCTCAAGCTCGACGGCGGTGGCGGCACTGATAATTCGAGCATCCTGCCGGTCAGCGATGGCAACGGTAAAGCGCCGGGCTCTTTCTCGACGGCGGGCGTTACGCTGAAAGTGCGTGCCTTCGATACCGAACTGAAGGCCGGTGACTTGTTTCTCACCAACCCGGTGATCGCCGGCGGCGAAACCCGCATGTTGCCTCAGACCTTTCGCGGCGTCAGCCTGACCAACCACAGTTTCGACGGCTGGATGATTGAAGGTGGCCAGGCAAGTTTCACCAAGCCTTACAACCAGAGCGGACACACCCGAATCGGCACGTCCTACGGCAGCCTGGCCGACGGTGACGAAAGCCGGCACCTGAACTGGGCCGGTGTCGCCTGGAGCGGTCTGCCGGGGTTGACCAGCAGTCTTTATGCTTCCGAGCTCAAGGACATCTGGAACCAGTATTACTACGATCTGGACTACACCTACGCGCTGAATGATCTGGTCAGCCTCAACCCGGGTCTGCACGCCTATCACACGCAAGACACCGGCAATGCGCTGCTGGGTAACATCGACAACAACACGTACAGCCTGCATTTCACCGTCGGCGTGGGCAATCACAGCGTCACCGCCGCGTATCAGCGGGTCAACGGCGACACGCCGTTCGACTACATCAGCCAGGGCGACAGCGTCTATCTCGACAATTCCCAGCAGTATTCGGACTTCAACGGCCCGAACGAACGCTCCTGGAAACTCAAGTACGCCTACGACTTTGTCGGGCTCGGCCTGCCCGGCCTGACCTCGGCGGTCTCTTACTCCCGAGGTGAACTGGACCTGACCAAGGTCGATCCGGACAGCCCCGGTTATGCCTCGTGGTACAGCGCTGATGGCAAAAACGCCAAGCACTGGGAACGCGACATTGATCTCAAGTATGTGGTTCAGGGCGGCAAGGCCAAAAACCTGGCGCTGCGCCTTCAATGGGCGACCAACCGTGGCGGCAACGGCTACGGCGCGCTGGATCAGGACACCGATGAATACCGGGTGATCGTCGACTACCCGCTCAATGTCTTCTAAGCTTCAATAAGTAAAAGGCCAGCATGTTTTGCTGGCCTTTTTTTTATCCGGGATTTATACAGGCGCTCCGAACGCAAACGGTTTCTGGGATTCTGCCTGAGTCTTGCAAAACACTTTCATAACGCCTCATTAGCAGAAGTCAGAACCATGAGTGTGAGCAGTGCAACATCTCACCATCCGATCCGGTCGACGCGATCGGAGCGGCTTCTGGTTCTTGGCAGTTTGCTGCTGGTGATTGCGATACTAAGCATCGTGGCGTTCCTGCTCATTCGCGAACGCGCCGATGCTGAACAGTCTGCCACTCGCGCAGCAACCAATATCGTGCAATTGATCGACGCAGACGTGTTACGCAACGTCGAACTCTATGACCTGTCCTTGCTCGGCTTGATCGCAGCCTCGCAGCGTGAAGACCTCAAGAGCGTTTCCCCTGCCATCCGCCATCTGGCCTTGTTTGACCGTGCCACTGCCGCGCCGTACAAGGGCGACATTTTGTTGCTGGACAACAAGGGCGACGTGATCGCCGACTCGGCCTCGGTAGAGCCCAGAAAGGGCAATTTTGCTGACCGCGAATACTTCCAGTCGCACGTAAACAATCGTGATCCGAACATGCTCATCAGCCGTCCCTTCCGGTCCAGGCAGGCTGAACATGAATGGCGAATCAGCTTCAGTCGCCGGATCAGCGGCTCACAGGGTGAATTTCTTGGCGTGGCCGAAGCCGCCATGCGCTTGAGTTATTTCGATCAGCTGTTCAACAGCTTGAGCATCGGTCGTGACAGCTCGGTCAACCTGATCAGCTCGGACGGGATTCTTCTGGCTCAGGAACCACGCTTGGCCGAAGAGCTGATTGGCAAGGACTTCAGCAGCCGCCCCAACTTCCAGCGCATCGTCAAAGAAGGCAACGGCAGCTTCACCGGTGTTTCAAGCCGCTATAAGGACAAACGCCTGTACACGTTCTCCAAGGTAGGCAACTTGCCGTTGATCGTCATCGTTGCACTGTCCAGTGATGAAGTGTTTGCCTCGTGGAAGCGCACGGCGGTGGTGGTTAGCGTTGCGACTATTGCGCTGTGCATCAGCTTGCTCTGGCTGACTTGGCTGCTCAGCCGGGAACTGCGCCTGCGCCACAACGCCGAACAGGAACTGGCGCAACTGGCCGCCACCGATGCCTTGACCGGCCTAGCCAACCGCCGAACGCTGGATCAGGTCCTGCGTCATGAGTGGTTCCGCGCTCAACGTTCCGGCCAGCCATTGTCGCTGCTGATGATTGATGCCGACCACTTCAAGGCCTTCAACGATCGTCATGGTCATCAGGGTGGCGATGATGCGTTGCGCTCGGTGGCCAAGGTGATCTCCGACAATGTGAGGCGACCAGCGGATCTGGTCGCCCGTTACGGCGGCGAAGAGTTTTCGGTGATTCTCGCGGAAACCGACAGCCAGGGTGCGCAACAGATTGCCGAACACATCCGAGCGACAGTCGAGCAATTACCGCTGGTGGCAGGTGCCGAGTCGCCGATTACTGTCAGTATCGGTATCAGTACCTGGACCACAGCTGCCGAGATCAGCTTGGAACAACTGCTGTTCGCAGCGGACAAGGCGTTGTATCAGGCCAAGGAACGTGGGCGTAACCGGGTGGTTGCTGCTGACTGAGGATTTGATCGTTTCCACGCTCTGCGTGGGACCGATCAGGTATAAAAAAAGGCCACCCGAAGGCAGCCTTTAAAAAACTAGAGAGGTTTTTTACTTACACGGCCGCAACTGGACGCATGTAAGAGATCGGTGCAGTGCTGGCGTCATCGAAAGTCACGACTTCCCAAGCATCTGTCTGCTCAATCAACTTGCGCAGCAGCTGGTTGTTCAATGCATGTCCGGACTTGAAGCCCTTGAACTCACCAATCAGGCTATTGCCCAGCAGGTAGAGGTCACCAATTGCATCGAGGATCTTGTGCTTCACGAATTCGTCTTCATAGCGAAGGCCATCTTCGTTCAGTACACCATCCGCGTCGACCACAATAGCGTTTTCAACGCTGCCGCCGAGTGCGAGGTTGTGCTTGCGCAGGTACTCGATATCACTCATGAAACCAAAGGTACGGGCGCGGCTGACTTCTTTTACAAACGAAGTGCTGGAAAAATCCACGCTTGCACTTTGTGTGCGGTCACGGAAAACCGGGTGATCGAAATCGATCTCGAAGCTCACTTTGAAACCTTCGAAAGGGACGAAAGTGGCGCGCTTGTCGCCGTCTTCCACTGTCACTTCCCGCAGGATCCGGATGAACTTCTTGGCAGCGTCCTGTTCTTCCAGGCCGGCCGATTGGATCAGGAATACGAAAGGTCCAGCGCTACCATCCATGATCGGAACTTCAGACGCGGAGAGCTCGACGTAGGCGTTATCGATGCCCAGGCCAGCCATGGCCGAGAGCAAGTGCTCCACCGTATCCACTTTGGTGTCACCACTGACCAATGTGGTCGACATCGTGGTTTCACCAACGTTTTCCGCGCGGGCAGGAATCTGCACCACAGGGTCGAGATCGGCACGAACAAACACAATGCCGGTGTCGATAGGTGCGGGCTTGAGGGTCAGGTATACCTTCTCCCCGGAGTGCAGGCCTACACCTGTAGCACGGATAATATTTTTCAGTGTGCGTTGTTTAATCATGGCTTGGGCCGCTTCAGCGCAAATTGCGAACTGGTATCAACAAAGGCTGGCGATGATAGCAGACCAGACCTTTGCTGAACACCAATCACCTTCATAGCCCTGATACATTCCATTAATCGGCCTGACGACGCAGGAAAGCCGGAATGTCCAGGTAGTCCAGATCATCTTGCGGATTCATCTTCGCGGCAGTCGCAGCACCGGCTTGAGCCTGGTTGCGCATGACGGTCGGACGGTCCAGGTCACGGTAGTTTACCGCAGGCGCTTCCTGACGCGAAGACGCTTGCTGTTGCGGTTGCGATGCCACGGACGTGTGCATGGTGTTGTCGATGACCTTTACAGGCTTCTCGATTTTCGCGCCCAGACCAGTAGCAACCACGGTCACGTGCAGCTCGTCGCGCATGTCCGGATCAATAACGGTACCGACCTTGACCATTGCGTGTTCGGAAGCAAAGGCTTCGATGATGCTACCCACGTCGGAGTACTCACCCAGAGACAGGTCAGGACCGGCGGTGATGTTCACCAGGATGCCGCGTGCACCTTGCAGGTTCACGTCTTCCAGCAACGGGTTGCGAATGGCCGCTTCGGTGGCCTCACGTGCACGGTTCGGACCGCTGGCGCAGCCAGTGCCCATCATCGCCATGCCCATTTCGCTCATCACGGTCCGTACGTCGGCAAAGTCGACGTTGATCATGCCCGGACGCTTGATGATGTCGGAGATACCGCGAACGGCACCGGCCAGTACATCGTCGGCCTTGGCGAATGCGGACAGCAGGCTCGCGTCCTTGCCAAGGATGGTCAGCAGCTTCTCGTTGGGAATGGTGATCAACGAGTCGACGCTTTCAGACAGCAGACGGATGCCTTCATCGGCAATCTGCATGCGCTTGCGGCCTTCGAACGGGAACGGACGAGTCACCACCGCAACGGTGAGAATCCCCATTTCCTTGGCCACTTCAGCAATGATCGGCGCAGCACCGGTACCGGTACCACCGCCCATGCCAGTGGTGATGAACACCATATTGGTGCCCTGCAGGACTTCGGCAATGCGCTCACGATCTTCGAGAGCGGCCTGACGACCTACTTCAGGGTTGGCGCCAGCGCCGAGACCTTTGGTCACGCCGGTGCCCAGTTGCAGGATGGTCCGCGCGCCGATGGATTTCAGCGCCTGGGCATCAGTGTTGGCGCAGATGAATTCAACGCCTTCAATGTTGCTCTTGACCATGTGGTTGACGGCGTTGCCGCCGCCTCCGCCAACACCGATAACTTTAATTACCGGGCTTGCGGGGATGTTGTCTACGAGTTCGAACATTTTCCCTCTCCTTTCATTTCTCTAGTTTTTTCGCCTACTGCCTGTATCTACAACGGTGCTGCGGTAAATCTTTAGAAGTTGCCTTGTACCCAGCTCTTGAAGCGATCGAGCAAGGCGACTTTCGGTTCTTCATTGCTGTAGCTGTCGCGGCTGCTGATGCCCGAGAACGAAATCCCGTCGGACTGCTTCTGCAGGCCGTACATCAACAGGCCAACGCCGGTGGAATAAATCGGGTTGCGGACCACATCGTCCAGGCCCTTGACGCCATGCGGCACGCCCAGGCGGACCGGCATGTGGAAGATTTCTTCGGCCAGTTCGACTGCGCCTTCCATCTTCGACGTACCACCGGTCAGCACGATGCCGGCCGGGATCAGGTCTTCGTAGCCACTGCGACGCAGCTCGGCCTGGATCAGCGTGAACAGCTCGTCGTAACGCGGCTCGACCACTTCGGCCAGGGCCTGACGGGACAGCTCGCGCGGTGGACGGTCGCCGACGCTTGGAACCTTGATGGTTTCACCGGCACCGGCCAGTTTGGCCAGGGCGCAGGCGTAGCGAATCTTGATTTCTTCGGCGTACTGGGTCGGAGTGCGCAACGCCATGGCGATGTCGTTGGTCACCTGATCGCCCGCAATCGGGATGACCGCGGTGTGACGGATCGCGCCTTCGGTGAAAATCGCAATGTCGGTGGTGCCGCCACCAATGTCCACCAGGCACACGCCCAGTTCTTTCTCGTCGTCGGTCAGAACCGAGTAGGCCGAAGCCAGTTGCTCGAGAATGATGTCGTCGATTTCCAGGCCGCAGCGACGCACGCATTTTTCAATGTTCTGTGCGGCGTTGACGGCGCAGGTGACTACGTGAACCTTGGCTTCCAGACGTACGCCCGACATGCCCAGCGGCTCACGAACACCTTCCTGGTTATCGATCACGTAATCCTGCGGCAGGGTGTGCAGCACGCGCTGGTCAGCCGGGATTGCCACGGCCTGGGCGGCGTCGAGCACGCGCTCGAGGTCGGCGGAGCTGACTTCGCGATCACGAATCGCCACGATGCCGTGAGAGTTCAGGCTGCGGATATGATTGCCAGCCACGCCGACGAACGCCGAGTGAATGCGGCAACCAGCCATCAGCTGCGCCTCTTCGATCGCGCGCTGGATCGATTGCACGGTGGACTCAATGTTCACCACCACGCCTTTTTTCAGGCCACGAGACGGATGGGTACCGATCCCGACGATTTCCAGCGTGCCGTCGTCCGAGACCTCGCCGACCAGCGCCACCACCTTGGAGGTGCCGATATCGAGACCGACGATCATTTTGCCGCTTTGCACGTTTGCCATGGGTCCTGCCTCTTCTTAATTCTTCGCGACAGCGGGTTGGGCTGTCGTGGGCGCTACAGGTTCCCGCCAGCCAACAGCGAGGCCGTTGGCGTAGCGCAGATCGATGCGCGCAATGTTCGTAATCTGTTCTTTAAGCGTCTTGTCATAGATGGCAATGAAGCGGCGCATCTTTTCCAGCAGGTTGCCGCGTCCCAGCAACAGTTCGATTCCCGGGCCCGCGCTGCCGGCGCCGGTGGTCAGGAACCAGCTGCCTCGATCACGCAATTCCAGGCGTGCAATCGAGAAGCCCAACGGCCTGAGCATCTGGCTCAGCACCTGGTATTGCTGCATCACTTGCTGTTGGGCCCGTTGTGGGCCGAACAGCTGTGGCAAGTGTTCGTAGTTCGCCAGCTCTCGCGGGGTGAACGCCTGCCCCTGGTTGTTCAACAGCGATTCATCGCCCCAACGGGCCACCGGCAGTTGTTCTTCCAGGCGGATCACCACTTGATCCGGCCACACCCGACGCACTTCGGCGTGGGCAATCCACGGCATCGTTTCAAGCTCGGTGCGCATGCTCGCCAGGTCGATGGTGAAGAAGCTCGACGCCACGTATGGAGCGATCCGCTGCTGCACCGCTTGCTGGCTGATGTAACTCAAGTCGCCCTGCACGTTGATCTTGGTGATCGGCCGGTCGGCGTACGGCAACAAACGCTGCGCGCCTTCGTAAGTGCCGAAACCCAGTGCGACCAACAGCACCGGCCAGAACAAGGATTTCAGAAAACCAAAATTGGCTTTCGGCAGGCGCGCAGACATCGGCTCTTTGGCCACCATTCGGCTGGCACCCCGCGGCACCGGCTTGCGGCCGGGTGGTGCGGAGGGCTGATGTCTCAGCTGTGCGCCTTGCATGGTCTTAACCTCGCGGCTCGTTATTGCCGGCAATGCTGGCGGCCAAAATCGCCAGAACCAGTTGCTGGAAATCCAGACCGGCAGCACGAGCCGCCATCGGCACCAGACTGTGATCGGTCATGCCCGGTGCGGTGTTGACTTCCAGGAACCAGAACTGCCCGTCGGCGTCCTGCATCACGTCAGCCCTGCCCCAACCGGCGATACCCAGCGCCTCACAGGCTTTCGCCGTGAGGTCCATCAGTTCTTTTTCTTTGCTGCTGTCCAGGCCACACGGAATCCGGTACTGAGTATCGGAAGCCACGTACTTGGCGTCGTAGTCGTAGAAACTGTGCGTCGTGCCCAGGGCGATCGGTGGCAACACCTGGTCACGCAGGGTGGCGATGGTGAACTCCGGACCTTGAATCCATTGCTCGACCAACACTTGCGAATCGTAGGTACTGGCCGCTTTCCACGCGTCGATCAACTCCGACGCGGAGGTCACTTTGGCCATCCCGATACTTGAACCTTCATGGGCCGGTTTGACGATCAAAGGGAAGCCCAGTTCCGTCGCCGCCGAAATACAATCGGCCTCGCTGCTCAGCACGGCATGGCGTGGCGTCGGAATACCGAGGCTGTGCCAGACCTGTTTGGTGCGCAGCTTGTCCATGGCCAGGGCCGAGGCCAGAATGCCGCTGCCGGTGTACGGAATACCCAAGCATTCCAGCAGGCCCTGCATGCTGCCGTCTTCACCGCCACGACCGTGGAGAATGATGAAGGCGCGGTCGATTTTTTCGTTCAGCAGACGCTGCAAAAGATCATCGCCCACGTCGAGACCAAACGCGTCCACACCGGCGCTTAGCAGCGCGTCGAGAACCGCGTTACCCGACTTCAGGGAAACCTCACGCTCGGCACTCTTGCCGCCGAAGAGCACGGCGACGCGACCGAAATCTTTCGGCAAGAGGGTGGAGACGAGGTTGGCGTAAGCAGCAGTCATTTCAACTTCCCCACACTCGGCGCAGCAACGGCGCCTGCGAACAACGGACTTTTCAACAGTTTCGGTGCGAGACCACCGATGTCACCGGCGCCCTGACACAGCAGGATGTCGCCAGCACGCAGCAGCGGCTTGACCACCGGCGCGAGGTCAACACCGCGCTCGATGTAGATCGGGTCGAGCTGACCGCGCTGGCGGATGCTGTTGCACAGCTTGCGGCTGTCGGCGCCCGGGATCGGTTCTTCACCGGCCGGGTAGACTTCCATCAGCAGGAGGACGTTGGCGTCGGCCAATACATTGACGAAATCGTCGTACAGGTCGCGGGTCCGGCTGTAACGGTGCGGCTGGTAGACCATCACCAGACGGCGTTCCGGCCAGCCACCGCGCACGGCTTTGATGACCGCGGCGACTTCGGTCGGGTGGTGACCGTAGTCGTCGACCAGCATCACGCTGCCACCTTCTACCGGCAGTTCGCCGTAGACCTGGAAGCGTCGGCCGACACCCTGGAACCCGGACAGGCCCTGGACGATGGCTTCATCGCTGACGCCCTCGTCGGTGGCGATGCAGATGGTTGCCAGTGCGTTCAACACGTTGTGGTTGCCCGGCATGTTCACCGAGACATCCAGCGGATCGCGATCAGGACGCAGCACGGTGAAGAAGGTCTGCATGCCCTGCTGGCGCACATTGATTGCGCGTACATCGCAGTCGTCGCCGAAGCCGTAAGTGACCGTCGGACGTTTCACCTGCGGCAGGATTTCACGCACCACCGGATCGTCCAGGCACACCACCGCCAGACCGTAGAACGGCAGGTTGTGCAGGAATTCGACGAAGGTTTTCTTCAGTTTATTGAAGTCACCGTCGTAGGTCGCCATGTGGTCGGCGTCGATGTTGGTGACCACGGCCACCAGCGGCTGCAAGTGCAGGAAGCTGGCGTCGCTTTCGTCAGCTTCAGCGATCAGGTAACGGCTGGTGCCAAGTTGAGCATTAGTGCCCGCGGCATTCAGACGGCCACCGATCACGAATGTCGGGTCCAGGCCACCGGCGGCAAACACCGAAGCGATCAGGCTGGTGGTGGTGGTTTTGCCATGGGTACCGGCGACGGCGATGCCGTGGCGGTAGCGCATCAGCTCAGCCAGCATTTCAGCGCGAGGCACCACCGGAATGCGGCGTTCCAGGGCGGTGGCGACTTCCGGGTTGGACGTGTTCACGGCACTGGAGGTAACCAGCACATCGGCGTTCGCGGCGTTCTCGGCGCGGTGGCCGATAAAGATCTGGGCGCCGAAGGACTCGAGACGCTCTGTCACCGGCGAAGCTTTCAGGTCGGAACCGGACACTTCATAGCCCAGGTTCAACAACACTTCGGCGATACCGCACATGCCCACGCCGCCGATTCCGACGAAGTGGATGCGACGGATGCGGCGCATTTCCGGTTGCGGCATGGCTTTCTGATTCTCAACCATGGGCCACCTCCAGGCAGGTATCGACCACGTTACGGGTTGCATCGGGTTTGGCCAGGCGGCGTGCCGCGGTGGCCATGTCGGTCAGTCGTTGTGGTTGCATCAAGACCTCTGTCAGGCGTGCGGCAAGATCCGCTGCGCCAGTCGTTCTTTGCGGCATCAGGAAGGCAGCGCCTTCACGGGCCAAATAATCGGCGTTGCGGGTCTGGTGATCGTCGATCGCATGGGGCAAAGGCACCAGCATCGAGGGCAGACCGGCGGCAGCCAGTTCACTGATGGTCAGCGCGCCTGCACGGCACACCACCAGGTCGGCCCAGCCATAGGCTTGGGCCATGTCTTTGATGAAAGGCTGCACTTGCGCCTCGACGCCAGCCGCGCGATAGCGCTCTGCAGTCACTTCATCGTGGTTTTTGCCGGCCTGATGAAACACTTCCGGGCGCAGGTCGGGGGCGACTTGCGACAGGGCTTCAGGCAGCAACTTGTTCAACGGTTCTGCGCCCAGGCTTCCACCCAGGATCAGCAAACGCGCCTTGCGACCGGCCAGCGCCTGTCGCGGTGTTTCGAGGAACAGCTCGGTGCGCACCGGGTTACCGGTGGTCCGACGGCTGCCCGACAGGGTAAAGGTGTCGGGGAACGCTTCACAGACTCGGGCGGCCAACGGCACCAGCAACCGATTGGCGGTACCGGCCACGGCGTTCTGCTCATGAACGATCACCGGCACGCCGGCCAGTTTGGCTGCAACGCCACCAGGACCGGTCACATAACCACCAAAGCCGACGACACACACCGGCCGCAGCTGACGAATGATCGCCCGCGCCTGCCAGATGGATTTGAGCAACATGAACGGCGCCTTGAGCAGGGACAATTTGCCCTTGCCGCGCAGACCGCTGGCATTGATTCGATGCAGTTCGATGCCGGCCACTGGAACCAGATCGTTCTCAATGCCGCGCGGGGTCCCGAGCCAATGCACGGTGTAACCACGGGCCTGGAATTCGCGAGCACAGGCCAGCGCCGGGAACACGTGGCCACCGGTGCCGCCGGCCATGATCAATACGTTAGCGCCCATGGGTCGGCTCCTCGGCGAAGTCGCTCTCATGGAACTCCATCTCTTCGCTGCCCAAGTGGGTTCGACTTTCCCATTCAATGCGCAGCAACAAGCCGAGACAGGCACAGCAGATCACCAACGAACTGCCGCCATAACTGAGGAACGGCAGGGTCAGACCTTTGGTTGGCAACAACCCGACGTTCACCCCGATGTTGATCAGGAACTGACCAATCCACAGGAACGACAAGCCGTACGCGATGTAGGCGGCGAAAAATTGCTTGGCCTTCTCGGCCCAATAACCGATGTACATGCCACGAATACAGACAAAGACGAACAGCGCCACCGTGCACAAAGAACCCACAGCACCCAACTCTTCGGCCAGGACCGAGAACACGAAGTCGGTGTGGGCTTCCGGCAGGTAGAACTGTTTCTGCACGCTGTTGCCCAGGCCAACGCCCAGCCATTCGCCGCGACCAAAAGCGATCAACGCTTGAGACAACTGATAGCCAGCACCGAACTGGTCGGCCCACGGATCCGCAAAGTTGGTCAGGCGCGCCATTCGATACGGCTGCACTTGAATCAACAACACCACCGCCGCGACCGCCAGGACAACCATCAAGGAAAAACGGAACAGCCCGACCCCGCCGAGGAACAGCATTGCAGCAGCAGCCCCCATCATCACGACCGTGGCGCCGAAGTCCGGCTCCATCAGCAACAGACCCGCCATTGGCAGCAGAACGATGAACGGCTTGAAGAAGCCCATCCAGCTTTCACGCACTTCTTTCTGGCGACGCACCAGGTAACCGGCCAGGTAAATAACGACAAAGACCTTGGCGATTTCCGACGGCTGAACGTTGAAGAAACTGAAGCCGATCCAGCGCATCGAACCGTTCACTTCACGACCGATCCCCGGGATGATCACCATCACCAGCAAACCGAACGCACCAATCAGCATCAGCCAGCCCAGGCGTTGCCAGGTGGCGATCGGAATCATCATGGTGACGATGCAGGCACCCAGGCCCAGCACGATGTAAATAAGGTGGCGAATCATGTAATACAGGGCACTGCCCGACTGCACCGCAGCCACTTCGGTCGAGGCCGATGCAATCATGACCAGCCCGAGGCCGATCAACGCCAGGCAGCCGGCGAGCATCGGGAAGTCGAGGTCGATGCCGCGCCCGGTGATGATCGGCGACGGATAGGGCTTGATGATGTTCATCAGGCTCATACCAGATCCTCCACAGCGCGGACGAACTGGTGACCACGGTCTTCGTAATTCTTGAACATGTCGAAACTGGCGCAGGCCGGGGACAGCAGCACCGCGTCGCCCTTTTCTGCGATGGCGCGGCATTGCTCGACCGCTTCGACCAGCGAGTTGACGCGAATCAGTGGCACGGCATCGCCGATGGCCTGAGCGATCAGCTCGGAGTCGCGGCCCATCAACACCACGGCGCGGCAGTTGGCCGTCACCGGATCACGCAGGTCCTTGAACTCGGCACCCTTGCCGTCGCCACCGGCGATCAGCACGAGTTTGCCGTCGATGTCCGCGCCCAGGCCTTCGATGGCAGCCAGTGCGGCACCGACGTTGGTGGCTTTGGAATCGTTGTAGTAGCTCACGCCATTCAGGTCACGGACCCACTGGCAGCGATGCTCAAGCCCGGCAAAGGTACGCAGGCTCGAGAGCATGGCATCGAACGGCAAGCCGACCGCGTGCCCCAGCGCCAATGCCGCCAGAGCATTGGACTGGTTGTGGGCGCCGCGAATTTTCAACTCGCGCACCGGCATCAGGTTCTGGAATTCGAAGGCCAGGTACTTCTCGCCGTCTTCTTCGCGGATACCGAATGCCTTGAAATCGGGCTTGCTCAAACCGAAAGTCCAGCACGGCTGACCTTCGCCCATCAGCGGACGGCTCAGGGCATCCTGACGGTTGACTACAAACTGCTTGGCACCCCGGAAGATCCGGTGCTTGGCCAGGTGATAGGCCGGCAGACCGCTGTAGCGGTCCATGTGGTCTTCGCTGACGTTGAGCACGGTCGCCACTTCGGCGTTGAGTTGATCGGTGGTTTCGAGTTGGAAACTCGACAGTTCCATCACGTACAGCTCGACGTCGTCGCTGAGCAGGTCCAGCGCTGGCGTGCCGAGGTTGCCGCCAACAGCGACACGCTTGCCGGCCGCTGCAGCCATCTCGCCCACCAATGTGGTGACGGTGCTTTTCGCGTTGGAACCGCTGATGGCGACAATCGGCGCCTTCGCGTTACGCGCGAACAGCTCGATGTCACCGGACAATTTCACGCCACGGGCGGCGGCAGCCTGCAGGGCCGGGGTCGCCAGCGCCAGGCCGGGGCTCACGTAGAGCTCGTCGGCGCGGCACAGGAATTCGACGTCCAGCTCGCCACAACGCACTTCCACGTGCGGATAGTCACGCTTGAGCGTGGCCAGTTCCGGTGGATTTTCCCGCGTGTCGGCGACAGCAAACGACGTGCCCCGGTTCGCCAGGAAGCGAACCAGGGACATGCCGCTCTTGCCGAGGCCGACAACGATGCGGAAGTGGTCAGAAGCGATCAGAGACACTCGTTCTACCTCAGCTTCAGGGTGGCAAGGCCAACCAGCACGAGAATCACGGTGATGATCCAGAAACGGACGATCACGCGTGGCTCGGGCCAGCCCTTGAGTTCAAAGTGGTGGTGAATCGGTGCCATGCGGAACACACGGCGACCGGTAAGCTTAAAGGATGCGACCTGGATGACGACTGACAGGGTCTCCATCACGAACACGCCGCCCATGATGAACAGGACGATTTCCTGACGGACGATCACCGCGATGGTGCCCAGTGCCGCGCCCAGCGCCAGTGCGCCGACGTCGCCCATGAACACCTGAGCCGGGTACGTGTTGAACCAGAGGAACCCGAGGCCCGCGCCGATCAAGGCGCCGCAGAACACGATCAACTCGCCTGCGCCCGGCACATACGGAATCAGCAGGTATTCAGCGAATTTCACGTTACCTGACAGGTAGCAGAAGATTCCCAACCCGCCGCCGACCATTACGGTGGGCATGATCGCCAGACCGTCGAGGCCGTCGGTCAGGTTGACCGCGTTGCTCGAGCCGACGATCACGAAGTAGGTCAGGACGACGAAGCCTATGCCCAGCGGAATGCTGTGGTCCTTGAGCATTGGCAGGATCAGGGTGGTTTCCACCGGCGTCGCTGCAGTCATATAAAGGAAGATCGCCGCGCCCAGTCCGAACACCGATTGCCAGAAGTACTTCCAGCGGCTCGGCAAGCCACGGGAGTTCTTCTCGATCACTTTGCGGTAGTCGTCGACCCAACCGATGGCGCCGAACAACAAGGTCACCAGTAACACAGTCCAGACATAACGGTTGGTCAGGTCAGCCCAAAGCAACGTGCTGACGCCGATGGACGAAAGAATCAGCGCGCCGCCCATGGTCGGGGTGCCCGACTTGGACAAGTGCGATTGTGGACCGTCGTTACGAACGGACTGACCGATCTGACGGTTCTGCAAAGTGCGGATCATCCACGGGCCAAAGCACAGCGACAAAACCAACGCGGTCAGCACACCGAGAATCCCGCGCAGGGTCAGGTACTGAAAGACCGCGAAGCCTTTGTAGAACTGTTGCAGATACTCCGCTAGCAGCAGCAGCATTAATGTTTCTCCAGGCTGGTCCCGCACAAAGCGACGACGATGTTTTCCATCGCAGCGCTGCGCGAGCCCTTGATCAAAATGGTGGTGTTTGTGTCTTGCTCGGCGCCCAAGGCCTTGATCAGCTCAGCCTGAGTGGCAAAGTGATAAGCCTGCTCGCCGAAAGCGTTCACGGCGTGAGCCATCATTGGCCCGACAGCGTAAAGCGCGGAAACCTTGCCGCGGGCGTACTCGCCCACATCGCGGTGCCCCTGCTCCGCCCAATCGCCCAACTCGCCGATATCCCCGAGCACCAGAACGGTGCGACCGGAAAAGCCGGCAAGTATATCAACGGCGGCGCACATGGAGGTGGGGTTCGCGTTGTACGTGTCATCGATTACGCGCATGCCATTGGTGGCCAGTTGCGCAACGGTGCGGCCCTTGACCGGTTGTACTGCGCCGAGACCGGTGGCGATGCCGAACAACGACACGCCCAGCGCATGGGCGGCGGCGGCGGCGGCCATGGCATTGGCAACGTTATGGGTGCCGAGCAGGTTCAGTTGAACGCGCTCCATACCTTCAGGACTGTGCAGGTTGAACGCCGGGCAACCGCGAGCGTCACGGTCCAGATCGCTGCCGTAGAAATCGGCGCTGACATTGCTCAAGGCGAAGGTCAGCACTTTGCGACCGGCAGCGCGGGTCTTCCAGATGTCGAACGCCTTGTCGTCAAGATTGAGAACGGCGACGCCATCGGCATCCAGCCCTTCGATAATCTCGCCCTTGGCTTCGACGATTTTTTCCGGCCCGCCGAACTCGCCAACATGGGCGGTCCCGGCGTTGTTGAGCACGGCTACATGAGGTTTGGTCATGCCGACGGTGTAGGCAATTTCGCCGAGACGCGAAGCTCCCAGTTCGATCACCGCAGCGGTATGTTCCGGTACGAGTTCGAGCAGGGTCAGTGGAACGCCGAGGTCGTTGTTCAGGTTGCCACGGGTCGCCAACACCGGACCGCGCGTGCGCAGGATGCTGGCGAGCATTTCCTTGACCGTGGTCTTGCCGCTGGAACCGGTAATCGCTGCGACAGGATGGGTGTAAGCCGCACGGTTCAACGCACCGAGTTGCCCCAGCGCCTGACGAGTATCTTTCACCAGCAATTGCGGCAGTGTGCTGTCGGCGACTTCACGCTCGACCAGCGCCGCTACGGCACCTTTTGCGGCGACGTCATTGAGATAGTCATGACCATCAAAACGCGGGCCGGTCAGGGCAATAAAGAGCTGGCCTGGTTTGATCGCGCGGCTGTCGATGCTGACGCCGTCGAAGCTGGCATCGGCAGTGACCAAGCGGGCATTCAGCGCGCCGGTCAGTTCGCTCAGTTTCAAGGCTTTAAGCATGGACCACCTCCCACGCGGTCAAGGCGTGATCGGCCTCGACCAGATCAGAGAACGCGTGACGCTGGCCGTTGACTTCCTGATAGTCCTCGTGACCTTTACCGGCCAGGACAATCACGTCATCCGCCGAAGCGCTGGCGATCAATTGGGCAATCGCCTGGCCACGGCCAGCGACGAAGGTGACTTTATCCACAGCGGTAAAACCGGCGCGGATGTCGTCGAAGATCACTGCAGGGTCTTCAGTGCGGGGGTTGTCATCGGTCACCAGCACGCCGTCAGCCAGACGCTCGACCACTTCAGCCATGAGCGGGCGTTTGCCGCGATCGCGATCACCACCACAACCGAACAGGCACAGCAAACGGCCTTTGGCGTGTGGACGCAGGGCCATCAAGACTTTTTCCAGCGCATCCGGCGTGTGGGCGTAATCGACCACTACCAGCGGCTGAGTACCGCCGCCGAGGCGCTGCATGCGTCCGGCCGGGCCTTCGAGTTTCGGCAGCACGTTGAGGATTTCGTCCAGCGCGTAGTCCAGACCCAGCAAGGCGCCGACCGCAGCCAGCACGTTGCTCAGGTTGAAGCGACCGAGCAAAGTGCTGCGCAGATGATGCTCGCCCTGCGGCGTGACCAGCGTGGCGCGCACGCCTTCGTCATCGAACTGTGCTTCACGGCAATACAGGTAGGCGCTGGCATCTTCCAGGCTGTAGGTGATCAGGCGCGACTCGCGTTTATCGGCTGCCAGTTGGCGGCCGAATTCGTCGTCAAGGTTAACCACCCGGCACTTCAAATCATTCCAGGCGAACAGCTTGGCCTTGGCTTCGCCGTAGGCTTGCATGGTGCCGTGGTAATCCAGGTGATCGCGGGACAGGTTGGTCATCACCGCCACATCGAACGCCAGTGCGGTCACGCGGCCCTGATCCAGACCGTGGGAAGAAACTTCCATGGCTACGGCTTTGGCGCCGGCCTTTTTCAGGTCGGCGAGGGTCGCCTGCACGGCGATCGGGTTCGGCGTGGTGTGCAAGCCGCTTTCGAGTGCCCCGTAAAAACCGGTGCCCAACGTGCCGACGATGCCGCAGTGCTGGCCGAGCAAATCCAATGCTTGCGCAACCAACTGCGTCACGCTGGTTTTGCCGTTGGTGCCGGTCACGCCGATCAGGTTCAGGTGACGACTAGGGTCACCGTAAAAACGCCCGGCAATGTCCGACAACTGCGCCGCCAGGCCTTTGACCGGAATCAGCGGCACATCGGTAATCGGCAATACAGTCGCGCCTTCGACTTCATACGCCACAGCGGCAGCGCCGCGTTGCAGGGCGTCGGCGATGTGCGCGCGACCGTCGAGTTTGCCGCCAGGGACGGCGAGAAACAGATCGCCAGCCCGCACGTTGCGGCTGTCCAGGGTCAGTTCGCGGATCAACAGATCGCGGCCGGCGTGGGCAAAAATCTTGTTCAGACTCAGAGACATCAGCCTCGCCCTCCATTGGCTTTCAGCGGAACGACCGGTGCTGCGTTCGCTTGTTGAGTAGGTGGCAGGTTGTCCGGGGTGATGTTCATCAGGCGCAAGGTCCCGGACATCACTTTGCTGAACACGGGCGCCGATACCAGACCACCGTAGTAACCGGCTTTGGTCGGTTCATCGATCACCACCACAATGGCGTAACGCGGATCGCTCATCGGGCCGAAGCCGGCGAACAGCGAGCGGTAGGAATTCTCGGCGTAGCCTTTGGTGCCGACCGACGTTTTACGCGCGGTACCTGACTTGCCGCCCACGTGATACGCCGGCACTTGCGCACGGAATACACCGCGCGGGGCTTCGATCACTTGTTGCAGCATGGTTTGCATGGTTTTCGCGACAGCTTCCGGCAATACCTGTGTGGTTTGCGGCGCCTTGTCGGATTTGATCAGGGTCAGCGGCGCGAGGCGACCATTGTTGGCCAGGGCCGAGAAAGCGTGGACCAACTGGATCGCGGTCACCGAGATACCGTAGCCGTAAGACAGCGTGGCGGTTTCAGCCTTGCGCCATTCGCGGTAGTTCGGCAGGTTGCCGACGCGCTCGCCCGGGAAGCCCAGGCCCGTGTCCTGGCCGAGGCCGACTTTTTGCGCCAGACGGAAAATCGTTTCGCCGCCGATATCGAAGGCGACCTTACTCATGCCGACGTTACTGGAGTTGATCAGAATGCCAGTTAGGTCGAGTACCGGACCTTCACTCTTGGATACGTCCTTGATGGTGTATTTACCAATCTGCAAGGTGCCCGGGTACACCTCAACGGTATCGGTTGGCTTCCAGCGCCCGGTTTCAATCGCGGCGCTCATGGAAATCGCTTTCATGGTCGAACCCGGTTCGAACACGTCGATCATCGCGCGGTTACGCATCATCGCCGGTTGCAGGTTGCGACGGTTGTTCGGGTTGTAGGTCGGCTGGTTGACCATGGCGAGGATCTCGCCGGTCTTCACGTCCATGATCACCAGGCTGCCGGCCTTGGCGCCGTTCTCGATGATCGCGTTACGCAGTTCGCGGTTGGCCAAATATTGCAGACGCAGGTCAATGGACAACGCCAAGGGCTTACCGGCCTTGGCGTTTTTGGTCACCTGAACATCTTTGATAAGTCGACCGCGTCGATCCTTGATCACCTGTCGCTTGCCGGGGACCCCGGCCAGCCATTCGTCGTAGGCCAGCTCGACGCCTTCACGACCGTGGTCATCGATGTCGGTAAAACCAACCATATGGGCAGTGACTTCACCGGCCGGGTAGAAACGCCGGAATTCTTCGATGCCATAAACGCCCGGCACTTTCAGATCGAGCACGGACTGGCCCTGTTCGGGGGTCAGCCCGCGCACCAGATAAATGAATTCTTTGTTGGCCTGGGCCTCGAGACGTTCGGCCAGGGCTTTCGGGTCCTGCCCCAAGGCAGCCGCCAGTGCAGGCCACTTTTCTTTGGCCGTTTGCATTTCCTTGGCATTGGCCCAAAGGGTGGTGACTGGGGTACTCACGGCCAAAGGCTCGCCGTTACGGTCGGTGATCAGACCACGGTGAGCCGGAATCGGAATATGACGAACACTGCGCGCGTCGCCCTGACCTTTAAGAAAGGCACGGTCGACTACTTGCAGATCGATAATGCGCCAGGCAATCGCCGCGACCATGACGCCGAGCAAACCCAGCACCAGGCGGAACCGCCATGGAAAGAGTGCGCCCTCGAGTTTCATCATGGCGCCACCATCTGCACTTCAGCTGCGCCAGGAATGCGCATCTTCAGTTGCTCGGTCGCCAGGACTTCGATACGGCTGTGGGCGGTCCAGGTGCTCTGTTCGAGAATCAAACGGCCCCACTCCGCTTGCGCCTTGTCGCGCACGCTCAACTCGTTGTACAGCGAGTTCAGCAGTTGACGGTTCCAGTGGGCGCTGTAGGAAACGCCGATGGCCGACACGAGCACGCCAATAAACAGCAGAAACATGAAAAAGCTTCCGCCGGGAAGTGGCTTGGCGAAAAGCTTGCTCACCGCAGCTTCTCCGCGACGCGCATGACGGCGCTACGGGAACGTGGGTTGGCTTTGAGTTCGGCCTCGGAGGCGGACTGCGCTTTGCCATGGATTTTGATTATTGGTTCGAAGGCGACGTGACGTACCGGCAGGTTGCGCGGCAGGTTGTCGGCTTCGCCTTTCACCAGCTTGCGCATGAACAGTTTGACGATGCGGTCTTCCAGCGAGTGGAAGCTGATGACCACCAGACGGCCGCCGACTTCCAGGCATTCCAGCGCGGCTTCGAGGCCGGCTTCCAGATCACCCAGTTCGTTGTTGACGTGAATACGCAAGCCCTGGAACGCACGGGTCGCCGGGTTTTTGCCCTTTTCCCAGGCCGGGTTGGCGACTTTCAGGACTTCAGCCAGATCGGCAGTGCGCTCGAACGGCTTGATGTCGCGACGCTCGGCCACGGCACGGGCCATGCGGCCGGAGAAACGTTCTTCGCCGTATTGCTTGAACACTCGGGCGATTTCTTCCACCGGGGCGGTGTTGACGAATTCGGCAGCGCTGATCCCGCGGGACGGATCCATGCGCATGTCCAGCGGGCCATCATTGAGGAAACTGAAGCCGCGCTCAGGGTCGTCGAGCTGCGGCGAGGACACGCCGAGGTCGAGCAAAACGCCGCTGACCTTGCCGTCCAGACCACGTTCGGCAACTTCCGAACCGAGCTCGGCAAAGCTGCGCTGTACAACGACAAAGCGGCCGTCTTCGGCCGCTAGCGTTTGCCCGGTGGCAATCGCTTGAGGATCTTTATCGAATCCGAGCACCCGACCCTCGGGACCGAGCTGGCTGAGGATCAACCTGCTGTGTCCGCCGCGCCCGAACGTACCGTCCAGATAGCAGCCATCAGGACGTACGGCGAGAGCCTCCACGGCTTCGTCAAGCAGTACGGTGATGTGGTTAAAGCCGCTATCAATAGTCACAGGATCAAATCACGCAGTTCATCAGGCATGGCGCCCGGTTGTTGAATGGCAGCCAGGTCAGCGGCAGAAACCGCATCCCAGGCATCCTCGTCCCACAATTGGAACTTGTTGAGTTGGCCTACCAACATCGCGCGCTTATCCAACTTGGCATATTCACGAAGACGCGGTGGAACCAGAAAACGACCACTGCCATCGAGCTCGAGGTCGACGGCATTACCAATCAGTAAACGTTGCAGGCGGCGGTTCTCTTCGCGAAGCGAAGGCAGTGCGCGCAGTTTGGTTTCAATAATTTCCCACTCATCGAGGGGGTAAACACACAAACACGGATCAACGGCATCAATTGTGACGATTAACTGACCGGAACTACGCGAAACGAGCTCGTCACGGTACCGGCTCGGCATAGCGAGACGGCCCTTTGCATCGAGACTGATAGCGTTAGCTCCGCGAAACACGACAGCGTTTCTCCAAATATTAGCGTTTTGAGCTCAAAAAACCCACTTCATGCCACTTTCCGCCACTTGTGCACACTATAGGAATGCGGCCACCGCACCGTCAAGGCGCGGATTAAAGGAAAAGCCTTACAGAACTGAGATTTAGGAGCGTATTAGGAGGGGTAAGGAGAATCAGACGTGTAATCCCGCTCAATAACTTGAACCAGCACTGATGGCTGCGCTCGAAAGTTAAAGTAATTTGTTAAGAGTAAGATTTTTTCGGTATTAGGAAAGTGCTTCTGCTGTTGATTCTGTAAGGAGGGAAATTGCTACTACAGGCGCCCTGCTCAATGATTAAAGCAGGTAGGGGGAAAAAGGTGGAGAGTCGATCTGTAAGCCGGGTTCTGTCTTGAACAGTCATTCGTCTACGATGGCCATCACTGGACATCTTTAGCAACCTACCCGGTCCCAGCGCGGGCCACGCCTTGGGACCCTATTTGGTCTTGCTCCAAGTGGGGTTTACCTAGCCACGAACTGTTGCCAGACGTGCGGTGCGCTCTTACCGCACCTTTTCACCCTTACCGGCGCCGAAGCGCTTAGGCGGTTATTTTCTGTGGCACTTTCCGTAGGCTCACGCCTCCCAGGCATTACCTGGCACTTCGCCCTATGGAGCCCGGACTTTCCTCCCCCCCCTAATTTTCATAGAGGGCAGCGACTGTCCGATCGACTCTCCGCCGCGAAGATTAACGGCAGAGCAGCCGAAGGACAAGCGCTAAACGCCTTGGGCTACGCCTGCACGTCGGTTTTTACTCGCCCTTCTGTTTATCCAGCGCGACCTGATAGAGCACATTCTTGCGCTCGCCGGTAATTTGCGCCGCCAACGCTGCGGCTCGCTTGAGCGGCATTTCTTCAAGCAACAGATTCAGAATGCGCATCGCTTCACTGCTGACGGCGTCCTCGGTCTCGGGGGCAGACCAACCCGCCACCAACACCACGCACTCACCGCGCTGCTGATTGCTGTCTGACTCGACGAACTCGCGTAACTCGGCCAGCGGCAAGCCTTTAAGGGTTTCGAAAGTCTTGGTCAGCTCGCGCGCCAGCAACGCAGGACGTTCACCACCAAACACCAACTCCATGTCTTGAAGGCACTCAAGGATCCGGTGCGGGGCTTCATAAAAAATCAGCGTACGCGGTTCTTCCTTTACCAACTCAAGACGGGCACGCCGACCGACAGCCTTGGCCGGCAGGAAACCTTCGAAGATGAAACGGTCCGACGGCAACCCCGCCGCCGACAACGCTGCGATCAACGCGCAGGCGCCCGGAACCGGCACCACATTGATACCCGCAGCACGAGCCTGACGCACAAGGTGATAACCCGGATCGGAAATCAACGGCGTGCCGGCATCTGAAATCAGCGCCACATCGTCGCCGGCAAGCAAGCGAGTGATAAAGCGGCTACCTTCATCCCGCTCATTGTGTTCATGGCAGGCCGCCAGCGGCGTAGGAATACCGAAATGCTGCATCAATCGCTGTGAGTGACGGGTATCTTCGGCGGCGATCAGGGCGACCTCGCGCAGGATTTTCAGTGCACGCGCACTGATATCGTCCAGGTTGCCGATGGGCGTCGCCACCACATAAAGCGAGCCAGCAGCGGAATTCAAAGCACCTGGAGCAGTCAAAGCGCACACCTCATGATCGGTAAAAGCCGCCATTGTAGCGCGTCGCGACGCTCGCGATACGCGCAAGCAACCCTCGGTTTTGCAGCCTTTTGTGCAGTGCCGCAACATTTGCACGAGCTAAATTGATCGATTCACACCAGTAACATCGCGCCCCGGCCAGTGCTTGGGTACAATTCCACGCTAATTTGATCGAGTATCAGGAACACTTACATGATCGCTTGCCTGCGGCTGCTCACTGCCCTCTGCCTCGCTGCCTTGCTGGCGGCTTGCGCCAGCTCGCCCTCCTCCAGCCTTGGCGAACTTCCACGGACCCCGGATGCCAGTATCGAGCAATTGCTCGCACAGGCCGCTCAAAGCAAAGACCCGGAAAAAGCCTCCCTGTTGCGCCTGAGCGCGGCAGACCTGGCCTATCGTCAGGGGAATGCCGGCCAGTCCGCGCAAATCCTGCAACAAGTCCCCGTCGAAACACTCAAGCCTGGCCAACAGGTTTTCGCCAGTACCCTGGCGGCTGAACTGGCCATGGTTCGCAATCAGCCCAAAGCGGCGCTGACAGCCTTGAGTCATCCGAGCCTGCAACGCCTGAGTGAACTGCCGGTTGAGCAACAGGTTCGCACCGGCACCGTCCATGCCCGCGCCCTTGAAGCCGATGGCCAGACGCTGGCCGCCGCACGGGAGCGCATCTTCATCGCGCCAATGCTCGAAGGTGACGCGGCAAGCAAAAACCACGAAGCGATCTGGACCCTGATCGCCTCGCTGCCGACCGATCAATTGCAGCCGAGCGCCACCGACGACCTCGGCGGCTGGATGGGCCTGGCACTGGCGGTGAAAACTGCCGGCACCCTGGAACAGCAGCAAGCCGCGATCGACAACTGGCGCGCACAGAATCCAAAGCACCCGGCCGCCATCCAGTTGCCGCTGCCACTGACCAAGCTCAAGGAACTGGCCAGCCAGCCCCTGAGCAAAATCGCCCTGCTGCTGCCACAGGACGGCCCGCTGGCGTCGGTCGGCAAAGCACTGCGCGAAGGTTTCATGGCAGCTCACTACCAGGCCCAACAAGCCGGGCAGAAGCCGCCAGCCATCGAGCTCTATGACAGCTCGCGCCTGACGTCCCTCGACGAGTTCTATCGCAAGGCTCAGGCCGACGGCGTGCAACTGGTCGTCGGCCCGCTGGAGAAACCTCTGGTCAAACAGCTCAGCGCTCGCCCGCAACTGCCGATCACCACCCTGGCGCTGAATTACAGCGAAGGCGCACAAGGTCCGGCCCAGCTGTTCCAGTTCGGTCTTGCGGCTGAAGACGAAGCCCGTGAAGTGTCCCGCCGCGCTCGCGCCGATGGCCTGCATCGCGCAGCCATCATGGTGCCGAAAGGCGAATGGGGCGATCGCGTCTTGAAAGCGTTCAGCCAGGATTGGCAGGCTAACGGTGGCAGCATCGTCGCTACCGAACGTGTCGACCAACCGGTTCAACTGGCCCAGCAGATCGCCGACATGTTCCAGCTGCGTCAGAGCGAAGGTCGTGCAAAGAGCCTGCAAAGCACCGTTGGCGGGCAGGTAGCCGCCCAGCCTTCGCGCCGTCAGGACATCGAGTTCATCTTCCTGGCTGCAACGCCTCAGCAAGCCCAGCAGATCAAGCCCACCCTGAACTTCCAGTACGCCGGTGATGTGCCGGTTTATGCCACCTCCCACGTGTTCAGCGCCAGCGGCGACGTGAATCAGTACAACGACATGAACGGCATTCGCTTCTGCGAAACCCCATGGTTGCTGGAGGCCAACGATCCACTGCGCAAACAGGTTACCGCTCAATGGCCACAAGCTGCTGGCAGCCTGGGCCGTCTGTACGCGATGGGCGTTGACGCCTATCGCCTGGCACCACGCCTGGGTCAACTCAAGGCTCTGCCGGACAGCCGCATCGAAGGTCAATCGGGCAGCTTGGGCATGACTGCAACCCAGCGAGTCGTGCGTCAGTTGCCATGGGCACAGTTCGTCAGCGGCCAGGTTCAACGCCTGCCGGACACCCCGCGCTGATGCCCGACGGATCACGCCAGCAAAGCGGTAAAGATGCCGAGCGCCATGCGCTCGAACATCTTCAACAACAAGGTCTGCGCCTGCTGGCGCAGAACTGGTTGTGTAAACGCGGCGAGCTTGATCTGGTCATGCTTGATGGCGATACAGTAGTATTCGTTGAAGTCCGCTACAGAAAAAACACTCAATGGGGTGGCGCGCTCGGTAGCATCGATGAGCGCAAACGGCAGAAGCTGATAGTTGCCGCGCAGTATTTTCTTCAGCGCGAGTCGCGTTGGGCCAATTCCCCTTGCCGTTTCGACGTGGTTGCCATCGACAGCAACCTTGATCAGTTGAACTGGTTGCAGAATGCCTTCGACAGCTGATCGCAAGCACCCCGAACCGGACACTTTCACCCAACACTTTTGCTCTTTGCTTTGCGGGCTGCACATTCATGTGCCGAGTAGCCGCGCTAATTAAGGTCACACAGATGGACATGCAATCCCGAATTCGCCAGCTTTTTCAGGCCAGTATCGATACCAAGCAAATGGCGATGGACGTACTTGCACCGCACATCGAGCAAGCCAGCCAAGTGATGGTCAACGCCCTGCTCAACGAAGGCAAAATGCTGTCCTGCGGCAACGGCGGCTCTGCCGGTGATGCCCAGCACTTCTCGTCCGAGCTGCTCAACCGTTTCGAGCGCGAGCGTCCGAGCCTGCCAGCGATTGCGCTGACCACCGACAGTTCGACGATCACCTCGATCGCCAACGACTACAGCTACAACGAAATCTTCTCCAAACAGATCCGCGCCCTCGGCCAGCCGGGTGACGTATTGCTGGCGATTTCCACCAGTGGCAACTCAGCAAACATTATTCAAGCGATCCAGGCCGCACATGATCGCGAAATGATTGTCGTAGCATTGACCGGTCGCGATGGCGGCGGCATGGCATCGCTGCTATTGCCCGAGGACGTCGAGATTCGCGTACCGGCCAACGTCACCGCACGTATTCAGGAAGTCCACCTGCTGGCGATCCATTGCCTTTGCGATTTGATCGACAGCCAACTGTTCGGGAGTGAAGAATGACCCCTAATCGCCTAGGCCTTCTGGCCTTGACCCTGTGCCTCGGCATCAGCGGCTGCACCTCGGTGGTTAACGCCAGCCGTGAAGCACCGATTGAAGATGACCGCGGCACCCGCACCTTCGGCAGTAAGATCGACGACTCTCTGATCGACACCAAGGTCGGCGTGAACATTGCCAAGGCCGATCCAGCCCTGGATAACGACTCGCACATCGTCGTCACCAGCTTCAATGGCATCGTGCTGCTTGCCGGGCAAACCCCGCGCGCAGACCTCAAGGCCAAAGCCGAACAGGCTGCGGCGGCTGTTCAGCGGGTGAAGACGGTTCACAACGAACTGCAGGTTCTGCCACCCTCCGGTTTCCTTGCCCGCCAGAATGACACCTGGCTGACTTCCAAGATCAAGACTCAGATGCTCACCGACCCGAACATCCCGGGCTCGCGCATCAAGGTTGTTACCGAGAACGGCATCGTCTACCTGCTGGGCCTGCTGACCAAACAGGAAGCCGCTCAGGCCACCAACCTGGTGCAAGGCGTTTCCGGTGTGCAGAAGATTGTGAAACTGTTCGAATACATCGACTGACACGCAACACGCAGACATAAAAAAGGCGATCCATCTGGATCGCCTTTTTTATTACTTCACCACTTTCAAACTGGGTCGACCGCTGGGACGCGGCGGCTCGCTGTCGGGTGGCGGAATATCATCATCCGGCTCGATCTCTTCCTCGTCTTCCATAGGCGATTCCAGATCGAACACCATGCCCTGACCGTTCTCCCGGGCGTAAATACCCAGGATCGATGCGATAGGCACGTACAGGGTGTGCGGCACGCCACCGAAACGCCCTTCGAAGCTGACCGCTTCGTTGTCCATGTGCAGATGACGCACGGCTGCCGGCGATACGTTCAGGACAATCTGTCCGTCACTGGCAAAACCCTGAGGCACCTGCACCGACGGATACTCGGAATTGACCAGCATGTGCGGGGTGCAATCGTTGTCCACAATCCACTCGTAGAGCGCGCGGACCAGATAAGGTCGACTGGAGTTCATAGCGGCTCCTTAAGCCTTAGCGCATATCGCGTTCGACACCAGACAGACTCGCCTGGAAAGCCTCACGCGCAAACGAGCGCTCCATGTAATCAAGCAGCGGCTTGGCAGGCCGCGGCAGTTCAATACCCAGAATCGGCAATCGCCAGAGTATTGGCAATAGGCAGCAATCCACCAGGCTTTGTTCCTCACTGAGGAAAAACGGCTTGTCGGCGAACAACGGCGACACGCCAGTCAGGCTTTCGCGCAGCTCTTTACGAGCCACGACACGGGCTGCTTCCTTGGACCGGGAATCCAGGATCAGATCCACCAGACCACACCAGTCACGCTGAATACGATGAATCAGCAGACGGCTGTTGGCACGCGCCACTGGATAAACCGGCAGTAAAGGCGGGTGCGGGTAACGCTCATCCAGATATTCCATCACCACGGTCGACTCCCACAACGCCAGGTCACGATCGACCAGGGTGGGCAAGCTGCCGTAAGGGTTCACTTCAATCAGTTTAGGCGGCTGGCGACCAGCTTCCACGTAAATGATCTCGGCGCTGACACCCTTCTCTGCAAGTACGATACGCACTCGGTGGGAATAGTGGTCGGCGGGGTCGGAGTAACAGGCCAACCGATTGGTCACGCCCATGGCGGTCCTCCTCGCTTGTTGAAATTATCGGAAACGGAAAAACGCGCGCGCCCAGAGGGCGCCTCCCGTAACGCCTGGATCACCAGGCTCGTTACACCTTCAGAGACGCCCTTGGGCGCGCGCGATTGACAGCAATTTTACAGCAATATCAATGGACGTCTTTCCAGTATTCACGCTTGAGCAAGTAAGCGAATACGAAGAAGAACGCCAAGTACAGCAACACATAGGTACCGATGCGCTGATGCTGCAGCTTCACCGGGTTGGCCGAGTAGGCCAGGAAGGTCACCAGATTCTTGACCTTCTCGTCGAACTGCTCTTCGCTCAGCGTGCCGGTTTTCGGCATTACGGTCAGCTGGTCGCACGCTTCATGAGTCAGCGCCGTACCGGTCAGCGGATCGTATTGCTTCTTGCCGTCTTCGACGATTTGAACTTGTTTGCAGCCTACCACCTGACGACCCTGCAGGCCGACCAGAACGTTAGGCATCCCGACGTTCGGGAACACCTTGTTGTTCACGCCCCAAGGACGCGATGGGTCTTCATAGAAGGATTTCAGGTAACCATAGAGCCAGTCGGTACCACGAACACGAGCGACCAATGTCAGATCCGGTGGCGCGGCACCGAACCAGGTCTTGGCATCAGCCGGCTGCATGCCGATGTTCATGTGGTCACCGATCTTGGCGCCAGTGAACACCAGCTTCGACAGCATGAGATCGTGAGGAATGCCCAGATCATCGGCTACACGTTCGTAGCGCTGGAACTTGGCGCTATGGCAACCCATGCAATAGTTGGCAAACGTACGTGCGCCATCCTGCATGGCAGCCTGGTCGGAAACGTCGATGTCGACTTTTTCCAACTCGGGAGCACCCGCTGTCGACGCGAACGAGAACACTGGCATGGCAGCAAGAATCAGTACAGCAAATAGCTTTTTCATCAGCCAGTCACCCTTTCCGGAACCGGTTTGGTCTTCTCGAGCCTGGTGTAGAACGGCATCAGAATGAAGTAGGCGAAGTACAGGAAGGTACATACCTGCGACAGCAACGTCCGCCCAGGGGTTGGGGCCAATACGCCCAGCACGCCCAGGATCACGAACGAGATGCAGAACACCCAGAGCCAGATCTTGCTCATCCAGCCTTTGTAGCGCATCGACTTGACCGGACTACGATCGAGCCATGGCAGGACGAACAGCACAGCGATGGCCGCGCCCATGGCGATAACGCCCAGGAGCTTGTCCGGAATTGCCCGCAGAATCGCGTAGAACGGGGTGAAGTACCAGACCGGAGCGATGTGCTCTGGAGTCTTGAAGGCGTTCGCCACTTCAAAGTTCGGCTTCTCGAGGAAATAACCACCCATTTCCGGGAAGAAGAACACGATCGAGCAGAAGATGAACAGGAACACCACCACGCCGACGATATCTTTCACGGTGTAATACGGGTGGAAGGCAATGCCGTCCAGCGGTACGCCGTTTTCGTCTTTGAATTTCTTGATGTCCACGCCGTCCGGGTTGTTCGAACCGACTTCGTGCAGCGCCAGAACGTGCAGCACCACCAGACCGAGGATCACGATCGGCAAGGCAACAACGTGCAGGGCGAAAAAGCGGTTCAGGGTGATACCGGAAATCAGGTAGTCACCACGGATCCACTGAGTCAGATCGTTGCCGATGACCGGGATCGCACCGAACAGCGAGATGATCACCTGGGCACCCCAGTAGGACATCTGCCCCCACGGCAACAGGTAACCCATGAAGGCTTCAGCCATCAGCGCCAGATAGATCAGCATACCGAAGACCCACACCAGCTCACGCGGCTTCTGGTACGAACCGTAGAGCAAGCCACGGAACATGTGCAGATAGACCACGATGAAGAACGCCGAAGCGCCGGTGGAGTGCAGCAGACGCAGGATCGAGCCGTACTCGACGTCGCGCATGATGTATTCGACGGATGCAAACGCCTCTTCCGCCGATGGGGTGTAGCTCATGGTCAGCCAGACACCGGTAACGATCTGGTTGACCAGAACGAGCAGTGCGAGGGAACCAAAGAAGTAGAAGAAGTTGAAGTTCTTCGGGGCGTAGTACTTGCTGAGATGGTCTTCCCACATTTTGGTCGCGGGAAAGCGCGCATCAACCCAATCCATGAACTTGCTCATCACGCTTTCTCCGTATCGACGCCAATGACAATGATGTCATCGGTCTCATAGGAATGCGGGGGAACTGGCAGGTTCAAAGGCGCAGGTTGCGACTTGTAGACGCGGCCAGCCAGATCGTAGTGGGAACCGTGGCAAGGGCAGAAATAACCACCTACCCAGTCCTTGCCCAGATCCGCAGGTGCCACTTCTGGACGGAAGGTCGGCGAGCAACCCAGGTGCGTGCAGATACCGATCAGCAGCAGAACCTCTGGCTTGATCGAACGCGTTTCCGGGTCGACATAGGTCGGTTGTGTCGAGTTCTTGGAGGTCGGGTCAGACAGCTGGCCCTCGATCTTTTTCAGATTCCCCAGGATTTCCTCGGTACGGCGGACAATGAACACCGGCTGACCGCGCCACTCAGCAATCATCTGCTGGCCTGGCTCGATTTTGCTGACATTCACCTTCACCGGTGCACCTGCGGCTTTCGCCTTGGCACTGGGAAACCATGACCCCACGAACGGGACCGCAGCCCCCACCGCTCCTGCAGCACCCACCACGGATGTGGCTGCTACCAAGAAGCGACGCCGGCCTGCATTCACGCCGTCATTGCTCATTCAGTCCTCTCCCATCAGCTTTGTGGCCTGTTAAATCAGGCGTCTACTAAGTAAAAATCTGAACTTATAAAAATTTTGCCGAATGGTAATGAAAAGCCCCAATTCTGACAAGGTAATTACCGAGGGGCTCCACTGCCAAGCCTTGCAGTATAGGGCTTCTACGGCTGTGGCAAGTTGTCACAGAGCAATTCTTCGATAACTCACGCCCATAAAAAAACGCCCAGCTTCGCGAGGAAGCTGGGCGTTCTTTTTGAACGTAAAAGCGAATTAACGCTTCGAGTACTGCGGACGCTTACGCGCTTTACGCAGACCAACTTTCTTACGTTCAACTTCACGTGCATCGCGAGTAACGAAGCCAGCTTTGCGCAGAGCGCCACGCAGGGTTTCGTCGTACTGCATCAGTGCGCGAGTGATACCGTGGCGGATTGCGCCAGCTTGACCACTTACACCACCACCGATCACGGTGACGTAGATGTCGAATTTCTCGACAGTCTCAGTCAGTTCCAGCGGCTGACGAACTACCATGCGGGCAGTTTCGCGGCCGAAGAAATTTTCCAGGGTGCGGTTGTTGATGGAGATGTTACCAGTACCCGGACGCAGGAAAACGCGTGCGGTTGCGGTCTTGCGACGGCCAGTGCCGTAATTTTGAGTCGCCGACATAATGAACTATTCCGTTAAAACTTCAGTTCTTGGGGCTGCTGAGCAGTATGAGGGTGTACAGCGCCCGCATAGACTTTCAGCTTACGATACATGTCGCGACCCAGCGGGTTCTTAGGCAGCATGCCTTTGACCGCGGTCTCGATCACGCGCTCAGGGGCTTTAGCAATCAGCTTTTCGAAGTTGATCGACTTGATGCCGCCCGGGAAACCGGAGTGGGAGTAGTAGATTTTGTCGGTGGTTTTAGCACCGGTTACACGAATCTGCTCGGCATTGATAACAACGATGTAATCGCCGGTGTCAACGTGAGGAGTGTACTCAGCTTTATGCTTGCCACGCAGACGGCTCGCGATTTCGGTGGCCAGACGACCCAGGGTCTGACCTGCAGCGTCGACGACAAACCAGTCGCGCTGTACTGTTTCCGGTTTAGCAGTAAAAGTTTTCATTCTTTATAGCCTCAGGGGCCGCCCTGTAAATTAGACGGCGGATCTTACTGAATAGTGCGTACTTTGACAAGTCAAAGGCAGCCGGATACAGACGCTTTCGGGGGCTCGGGTCGGCGCGTCCGTTCAACGGCAAGATTCTTCGGCGGCGGCGCATCACTTCCACTGCAGAAAGAGGTGCGCAATTATGCAGATTGCGAAAAATAATTCAACCTGCTTTTATGATTGTTTTGCCCAAGGAGCACCCGATGGACTATCGACAGCTAGGCCGAACCAATCTGAACGTGAGCGCCATCTGCCTCGGAACCATGACCTGGGGCGAGCAAAACAGCGAGGCTGAAGCCTTCGCCCAGATTGAACGAGCCAAGAGTGCCGGGATCAATTTCATCGATACCGCCGAGATGTACCCGGTGCCGCCCAAGGCCGAAACCTACGCCTCCACCGAGCGCTACATCGGCAATTACTTCAAAAGCCGCGGTGATCGCGCCGACTGGATCCTGGCCAGCAAGATCGCCGGCCCCGGCAACACCATCGACTACATCCGCGACAAAAACCTGCGACACAACCGCCAGCACATCACCGAAGCCGTGGACGCCAGCCTCAAGCGCTTGCAGACCGACTACATCGACCTCTACCAGCTGCATTGGCCGGAGCGCAGCACCAATTTCTTTGGTCAGCTCGGTTACAAACACACGACCGCAGCCAACCTCACGCCGCTGGAGGACACCCTCGAAGCGCTGGACGAACAGGTCAAGGCCGGCAAGATCCGCCACATCGGCCTGTCCAACGAAACGCCATGGGGCACCATGCGTTTCCTCGCCCTGGCGGAAGCCCGTGGCTGGCCGCGCGCTGTGTCGATCCAGAACCCGTACAACCTGCTCAACCGCAGCTTCGAAGTCGGCCTCGCGGAAATCGCAATCCGCGAACAGTGCGGCCTGCTCGCCTATTCGCCGCTGGCGTTCGGTTTCCTGTCGGGCAAGTACGAAGGTGGCGCGCGTCCGCCTAAAGGCCGCCTGAGCCTCTACAGCCGCTTCAGCCGCTATTTCAACCCGCAGTCGGAAGCAGCGTGCAGTCGTTATGTGGCACTGGCGCGTGAACACGGCCTGGATCCGGCACAAATGGCGTTGGCGTTCGTTACGCAGCAGCCGTTTGTGACCAGCAACATCATTGGCGCGACGACGATGGAGCAATTAGAGAGCAACATCGCCAGCTTCGAGTTGAAGCTGTCGGATGAAGTACTGGAGGGGATTGAGGCGATTCACAAGGATCACCCGAACCCGGCACCTTGATTGATTCATAGGCCCCATCGCGAGCAAGCTCGCTCCCACAGGTACAGCGCAATCCCTGTGGGAGCGAGCCTGCTCGCGAAGGCGTCAGTCCAATCACTGCAAATCAAAGCGACCGCGCAATAATCTCCTTCATGATTTCATTGGTCCCCGCATAAATCCGCTGCACCCGCGCATCCGCCCACGCCCGGGCGATCGGGTATTCCCACATAAAACCGTAACCGCCATGCAACTGCACGCACTCGTCGAGCACCTTGCATTGCAGGTCAGTGCCCCAATACTTGGCCATCGCCGCGGTCGGCACGTCGAGCTTGCCTTGCAGGTGCAGTTCCAGACAGCGATCGACGAAGACCCGACCGATCTGAATCTCGGTCGCCATCTCCGCCAGTTTGAAGCGGGTGTTCTGGAAGTCGGCGATCGCCTTGCCAAATGCCTTGCGCTCGCGGGTGTATTCCAGCGTCCATTGCAGCGCTGCTTCAGCCGAAGCCAGCCCGCCGACGGCAACGGTAAGACGCTCTTGAGGCAATTCCTGCATCAGGTACGCGAAGCCCATCCCAGCCTGCCCCAACAGGTTTTCCTTTGGCACACGCACGTCCTGGAAGAACAGCTCCGAGGTGTCCTGAGCCTTCATGCCGACTTTTTCCAGACGCTTGCCCTTGGCGAAGCCTGGGGTGTCGGCTTCCACCAGAAACAGGCTGGTTCCTTTGGCGCCGGCCTTCGGATCAGTCTTGGCCACAACAATCACCAGGTCAGCGAGAAAGCCGTTGGTGATGAACGTCTTCGAACCGTTGATCACATACTCGTCGCCATCGAGCACCGCGGTGGTTTTCACCCCTTGCAGGTCGGAACCGGCACCCGGTTCGGTCATGGCAATCGCCGTGACCATCTCGCCAGACACCAGTTTCGGCAGGTATTTGTGTTTCAGCGCTTCACTGCCGTAATGCAGGATGTAAGGCGCGACGATGTCCGAATGCAGGGAAAAACCGATACCGGTCAAGCCGAGACGACCGACCTCTTCAATCACCACCGCGCTGTAGAGAAAGTCCGCCCCCAGGCCGCCGTATTCTTCCGGCAGATGCGAGCACAACATCCCCGCCTCCCCTGCCTTGTTCCAGAGTTTGCGGTCGATATAGCCTTGTTTTTCCCACTGCCCATGGAACGGCACGGCCTCTTTTTCGAGGAACGTTCGCACGCTGTCGCGAAAAAGTTCGTGCTCGGAGCTGAACAAGGTTCTGGGGATCATGCGGCACCTGTCGTTATTGTTAGCCGGAATTGACCTTCAGAGACTATGCCTCGCATCCGATACAGGACACTGGACACATCCGACAAAAAATAAGACGATCCAGCCGTCTGGTGACCACTTTCCCCTATAAGAATAAAGTTGAATTATGTCTAACCAAGTCTCCACGCCCTTGCGGCGCGTCAGCATCCTGGCTATCGACCGGGTTTTCGCTTCCACCCTCATGCAAGCCAAGGATTTCTTCCATCTGGCCAGCCTGCGTTACGGCAAACAACTGGGCCAAGGCCTGACTCCAGCGTTCGAAACCCGTCTGGTCAGCCCCGACGGCAAACCGGTGAACAGCTTCAGTGACGTGATCATGCCGGTGGACGGCGGCCTGGAAAACGCCGACATCATTGTCCTTCCAGCCTTCTGGGACGATTTCGACACCCTTTGCCAACGTTATCCACAGGTCCTGCCCTGGCTGCGTCAGCAACATGCTCGCGGCGCAGTGCTCTGCGGCGAGGCCACCGGGGTGTTCTGGCTGGCCGAGGCCGGACTGCTCGACGGCAAGGAAGCGACCACTTACTGGCGCTTCTTCAATGCATTTGCCGAACGCTTCCCACGGGTTCAGCTCAATCAGGACAAGCACCTGACCGATGCCGACAACCTGTATTGCGCTGGAGGAACCACCTCGGCCTGCGACCTTTACATTTACCTGATCGAACGCTTCTGCGGCGCCAACGTGTCTCAGGCCGTGGCGCGGGACATTCTCTATGAAGTGCAGCGCAGCTACTCGCCAGGACGAATCGGTTTCGGCGGTCAGAAGCTGCACCAGGATGTGATCATCCTGCAGATCCAGCACTGGCTCGAAGAACACTTCGCCGACAAATTCCGTTTCGAAGACGTGGCTCGCGAACACGGCATGAGCATCCGCAATTTCATGCGGCGCTTCCAGACCGCCACCGGCGACAAGCCGCTGCATTACCTGCAACGACTGCGCATCGAAACCGCCAAGGGCTTGCTGTCCGGCAGCCGCAAGAGCATCAAGACCATCAGCTATGAAGTCGGTTACGACGATGCAAGCTTCTTCGCTCGGTTGTTCCGCCAGCACACGGAGTTGTCGCCAAACCAGTATCGACAGCAGTTCCAGCAAGCTGCGTAGGCAGCTGACACAACACAAACCGATGTGGGAGCGGGCTTGTGGTGAGCCTCAGGATTCGGGCACAAGGATCTTCAGCGCACAAAAAAGGGCCTGCATTTGCAGGCCCTTTTTTATTTTCCGAAATGTCCTACGGCTTATGCGCCCGGGACAGGAATTCGTGAGACTGCATTTCCAGCAGACGGCTGAGCGTGCGCTGGAACTCGAAGTTCAGGCGACCACCGGTGTAGAGGTCTTTGAGCTCGACTTCAGCGGAAATGATCAGCTTCACGTTGCGATCGTAGAACTCGTCGACCATGTTGATAAAGCGTCGGGCGATGTCGTCGGTGGTGACGCTCATCTGCTCGACGCCGCTGAGCAACACAGCGTGGAAGATCTTGCCAAGTTCGATGTAATCGTTCTGGCTGCGCGGGCCGTCGCAGAGTTCGCGGAAGTCGAACCAGGCCACGTCATCGCAGGTGCGCAAGGCACGGATTTCGCGGTTCTCGATCATCAGCACATCGTTCTCGATGGCTGCCGTGCATTCCGGCGTCAAGGCGCGGAAGCTCTTGCGCAGGCTTTCGTGGGACGCATCATCCAGCGGAAAGTGGAACAGCTCCGCTTGCTCAAGGTGACGCAGACGATAATCGACGCCGCTGTCGACGTTGACGATGTCGGTATTCTGCTTGATCAGCGCAATCGCCGGCAGGAAGCGCGCACGTTGCAGGCCGTCCTTGTACAGACCGTCCGGCACGATGTTCGAAGTCGCGACCAGGGTCACGCCGTTCTTGAACAGCTCTTCCATCAGCGTGCCGAGGATCATCGCGTCGGTGATGTCGGACACGAAGAATTCATCGAAACAAATCACCCGGGCTTCGTCGGAGAAGCGCTTGGCGATGATGGTCAGCGGGTTTTTCTCGCCGCCAAGGGTCTTCATCTCTTCGTGCACACGCTTCATGAAGCGGTGGAAGTGAGTGCGGACCTTTTCCTTGAACGGCAGCGCTTCGAAGAAGGTGTCGACCAGATAAGTCTTGCCGCGACCGACGCCGCCCCAGAAGTACAGACCCTTGACCGGTGCCGCGTCTTTCTTGCCAAACAGTTTGCCGAACAGGCCCGGTTTGCTGTGCGAGGCCGCGACCAGATCGTCGTACAGGCGCTGCAAATGGCGCACCGCAGTTTCCTGCGAAGCGTCATGGAAGAATTCCGGGCGTTTCAGATCAGCTTGATATCGTTCTAGGGGCGTCATAATTCGTTAGCAAGGCAACAAAAACGGGCCGTCACTGTAGCGACGGCCCGTGGGAATGGCAATCGGCCCTTGGTCGGGCCGAGCCGCTGATTTATTCCTGGACCGGCGTCAAGGCCACACGCAAGGCGTCGATGGCGACGTCGCGAGCAGCGCTGTCGGCGAAGGCCGGGCTGTCGCCGACGCACTCGCCTTCCAGCCAGACGCTGAAGCTCAGGTCTTCGCTGCGCACGTCCAGAGGCTGGCCGGCTTGCAACTGCTTGGTCACCTGACCGGCGGTTTTACCGTCGGCAAAGTTGCGCGACAGCAACAATTGCTCGCCATCGGCCGCCAGCAGACGGAAGCGGAAGCTGCCATCGTCTTCACGAAAACTGACGAAACGCGCGGCTTTCGCGGCTTTCTTCTTGGTGGTGGCCGCGACTTGGGTCTGGGCAACGAAAGAGCGCAGGCCGACCGCTTCACGCAGTTCGTGAAGGAACGGCGTCGCAACGGAGCGGGCCTTTTTCGCGCCGATCTGCAAGATATCTTCCAGGTCTGCCGGGCGTTCGATCAACCGGTGATAGCGCTCGCGGGACTCGCCCAGTTCGCTGTCGAGCAGTTGGAACAGACGATTTTTCGCCTCGCCCCAACCCAGGCCCTGCAACAATTCGCTGCGGAATTCGTCGGCCTGCGCTGGGGTGGCGAAGGCCTGGAACAAAGTGAACAGGTGCGAGTTGTCCGGATCTTTGGCTTCGCCCGGCGCGCGGGAATCGGTGACGATCCGCGAAATCGCGTCCTTCATTTCCTTGGCGCTGCTGAACAACGGAATGGTGTTGTCGTAGCTCTTCGACATCTTGCGACCGTCGAGGCCTGGCAGCGTGGCGACGCTTTCTTCGATCAGCGCCTCAGGCATGGTGAAGAATTCTTTGCCCTGACCGAACAGATGGTTGAAACGCTGGCCGATGTCACGGGCCATTTCCACGTGCTGGATCTGGTCACGACCGACCGGCACCTTGTGAGCGTTGAACATCAGAATGTCCGCGGCCATCAGCACCGGGTAGCTGTACAAGCCCATGGTGATGCCAGCGTCCGGGTCTTCGCCGGTTTCAACGTTCTTGTCCACCGAAGCCTTGTAGGCGTGGGCGCGGTTGAGCAGGCCCTTGGCGGCAACGCAGGTCAGCAGCCAGGTCAGCTCGGGAATTTCCGGGATGTCGGACTGGCGATAGAAGGTTACGCGGTCCACATCCAGGCCACCGGCCAGCCAGGTCGCGGCGATTTCCAGACGCGAGCGCTGGATGCGCAGCGGGTCATCGCATTTGATCAGGGCGTGGTAGTCGGCCAGGAAGTAGAACGAATCGGCATTGCTGTCACGGCTGGCGATGATCGCCGGACGGATAGCGCCGGCGTAGTTGCCCAGGTGCGGCGTGCCGGTGGTGGTGATGCCGGTGAGGATACGGGTACGAGTCGTCATGGGTAATCGCTTGTCAGACTGCAATCAATTCGAAAGGCGCGGCAGGATCAGATCCTTGAGATCGGTCAGCTTGCCATGAAAAAAGTGTCCGCATTCTGCCACTTTCAGCAGCTCATGGGGGCGCTCGAGTTTCGAGGACCAGTCGTAGACGGCTTGCGGATCGATGACTTCGTCGGTTTCCGGCTGGATCAGCGTTAGCTCGCCTTGCTGCGGCAGTTGATCCTGATCGCCCAGGCGCATGACCGCTGGCGCAACCATGAACAAATGCTTGAGCTGTTCGCCCTTGGCTTCCAGTCGTCCGCCGAGACTTGCTGCAACAAAACCGCCGAAGGAGAATCCGAACAGCGTCAGCGGCAACTCGGGGTGTTTGGCTCGTAGCCATTCGGCCACCGCCTGGGCATCATCGACTTCGCCCGTGCCCATATCGTGGGTGCCTTCACTGGCACCCACGCCGCGATAATTGAAACGCAAAGTAATCAAACCGGCATCGCGCGCGGTGCGCTGCAAGGTCGAGACGACTTTGTTGAGCATGGTGCCGCCCTGCACCGGGTTCGGGTGGCAGATCAGCGCAACGCCGCGCGGCTGCTCATTATCCAGATACAAAGCTTCCAGTTGACCGACCGGGCCATCAATCACTACAGGGGTTTCGCGCATAAGCAAGGAAGGAACTCCGTGACCTCGAATCGGGTCGACTCGTCTAGCAAATTGTCTGTGCCAATCTATTGCGAGTGAATCGCGGTATACAGCGCAGGTTCGAGCCGTTAACGTAAAGCAAAGCCGTTTATAGAGGAAGGACTCGTGGAACACTCGCTCTTAGTTTGGTTGTTGCCGACTCTTGCCCTGGTTGTGGGTGTCGCCATTGGTTTCCTGATCGCTCGCCTGGTGCCGAATGCCGCTCCTAGCAGCACACAACGTCAGCTGGATGACGTTCAGGAACGTTTCGACAGTTATCAGAACGAGGTGGTCACCCACTTCAATAGCACTGCAACACTGGTCAAGAAGCTGACTCAGAGCTATCAGGAGGTGCAGGATCACCTCGCCGAGGGTGCCAACCGCCTGGCCCTGGACGAGCAAACCCGCCAACGCCTGCTGGCCTCCCTGCACGCCGACGCGGCAGTGGCCCCACGGGAACGCCTGACGCCGCCGCGCAATCAGGAGCCGCCTCGTGATTACGCCCCCAAAGCCCCGAACGCGCCGGGCATGCTCGATGAGCATTACGGCCTGAAGAAGTAATCAGGTTTCGCGCGATACAAAAAAGCCCGCCCGATCTGTTAAGGATCGGGCGGGCTTTTTTACGCCTGGGGTTCAGTCAGGCTGTTACTGGTACTGCTGAGTCGGTTGCTGATACTGCTGACCCGGAATCGCCTTCAGGTTGACCTCGACCCGGCGGTTCTGCGCCCGACCATTGACGTCACCGTTGCTGGCAATCGGGTTATCCGGGCCGGCACCGCGAGCCGACAGGTTGGCACCGCTCACGCCCTGAGACGTCAGGTAAGTGGCCACGCTCTGGGCGCGACGCTGGGACAGGTCCATGTTGTGCTGGCGGCTGCCGGTGCTGTCGGTGAAACCGACGATCTCGATCTGGTTCTGACTGAACTCCTTGAGCGAGCCTGCCAGATTGTTCAGCGGCTGGTAGAAACTCGACGCGATGTTCGCCGAATCGGTAGCGAAGGTGATGTTGCCCGGCATGATCAGTTTGATCTGATCCCCCTGGCGCTGCACTTCCACCCCGGTGTTGGCCATGCTGGCGCGCAGCTTCTTCTCCTGCTGGTCGGCGTAATACCCGTAACCAGCGGCGGAAGCACCGACAACGGCAGCGCCAATCAGCGCGCCCTTGCCACGGTTGTCGTGACCGATGGCGGCACCGGCCAACGCACCGGCCAGAGCGCCGAGGCCGCCGTATTTGGCGGTTTTACTCATGCCCGTGGAACCACCGTCGGCCTGGCCCTGGTTGTCGTAAGGGTTAGGTGAGGCGCAGCCAGACAGCAAGGCCACAGCCGTAGCGACAATAATCAAACGCTGCTTGGTGAACATGAAGAGCTCCTACTTTTTGCATTCTGTGGTGCAACGGACTAAGGCATTAAACCTTCGCGGGCGTTGGATCATTGCAGATGAAAATAATTCCGCCACGCCCCTCACAACGTTAGAAATCACGCCCGCACAAAAGGGTTCTCGCGCATTTCATCGCCCAGACGCGTGTCGGGACCATGCCCGGTTACCACCGTCGCCTCTTCGTCGAGGGTATACAGCCGCTGCTTGATCGACCGCACGATGGTCGCCTGATCGCCACCCCACAAATCCGTGCGCCCTACCCCGCGACGAAACAACGTGTCACCGGCAATCAGCAGCTTAGCCTCTGAAAACCAAAAGCTCATGGAGCCCGGCGTATGACCTGGCGTGTGCAACGCTACGCCGCAACCGCACGCCAGTTCTTCATCATCGGCCAACCAGCGATCCGGCGACGGCACCGGCGTGTAAGGCACACCGAACATCTGGCACTGCATCTCCAGGTTGTCCCAGAGAAATTGATCTTCTTTATGCAAATGCAGGGTTGCGCCGGTTTTCTCCTTCAACTGACCGGAAGCCAGGAAGTGATCGAGGTGCGCATGGGTATGAATGATGCTGACCACTTTCAGGCCTAGTGCGTCGAGCCGCGCGAGGATCAGTTCGTGATTACCGCCCGGATCGACCACGATGGCCTTTTTGGTGATCGGGTCGCCGATGATCGTGCAGTTGCACTGCAACGGGCCGACGGGGAAGGTTTCGCGGATGAGGGCTGTATTCGGGGTTTGCATGGGTTTAATCCTGGTGCCAAGGCTGGGTACTGCGGTTGTGATCCGCAAAATTGATAGGTTATCCTCGCGCCGCGCCTATTTTGAAACAAGACGGCAGGAAGCCAATGCCCGGTTCAAACGACTCTAGAAGCGTTTTTTAACGCTCAGCCCAAAAAGGATAATCCCATGCAAGAAGACTATCTCCTTCGTCAGGACATTAAAGGTATCGAAGCCTGGGCACAGGTCTGAACCATGCCTGAGATCCCGGTAGACTTCAGCTGTAAAACGACCTGCGCGTTTGTGGCAGGACGCTCGCACCTCAAGACTCAAACGCCTTGCCAGGACTATGTCGCGGCCAGAGAGTCCAACGAGGTGACCTGCATTTCATTGGCCGATGGGGCTGGCTCCAGAGCCAAATCCGAAATCGGCGCTCAAGTAGCGGTCACGGCTACCCTGGCCTTTGTCTGCAAAAACTTTGAAAGCCTCTGGCAAAACATGGACAAACACAACGCGAAGGCAGCCCAGCGACTGGTTAATCGCTGCCTGGACGCGTTCAGACGCAAATCTGCAAAGCTTGGCGGCGATATCAACGACCTGGCTTCTACCTTGTCGTTCGTCGCTTACTCACGAGGCCGCTACCTGGCAGGTCACTTGGGCGATGGCGTCATCGCAAGCGTTGATGCGGACGGACAACTTCTGGTCCTTTCTCATCCAGAAAATGGCGAGTCGGCCAATACCGCCCCGTTGCTGACTGACCATAAAGCGGCGTCGCGGCTCAGGTTGTACCGTGGGCAAATCGAAGCCACGACTGGCTTCGCGATCATGAGCGACGGCACCACAGAAAGCCTCTATGACAAATCCAGCGGCGTCCCCGCCCCGGCGATCCAAAAGCTGCTGGAATGGAATGCAACGTTGCCCAGAAAAAAAATGAAGGAAGTGTTGGGTGATAATTTGCAACAGTCCATTGCCAGTAAAACCGGAGATGACTGCTCCATAGGCTTACTGTCGATCCTGAAGCACTCCGTCGACGTGGGGCAGTCATCCGGAGTGACTGTCTCAGAGGAGAAATGACCGAAAACTTCTGATCGCAAGGCCCAACTTGTTTCGGAGGTCTTCAAACGGCGATTACTGCAATACACCCAACTCTTTTGCCCTGGCGACCGCTTGCGTGCGCCGTTCAACCCCAAGCTTGCTGTTGATATGGCTGGCATGGGTTTTCACCGTGTGCAGCGAAATGAACAGCTGGTCGCTGATCTCCTGATTCGAACAGCCTTGGGCGATCAGTCGCAGGACAGCCATTTCCCGCGTACTGAGTTGTTCCGCCGCAGTGGATGACTCCGCGGGACGGGCTGCCACTGTCGGAAGCTGTTCTGAAAGGCTCTGTGAAACGGGTGTCGGCGCACTGAGTTGAAGTTGTCCACGCAGCCAGTCCGGATGTTCAGCCAACAACCTGTCAAACGGTTGCAGCACTCCTCCGGCCGCAGCTTCCAGTGCCTGACTAAAGGCCTTACGGGCTTCGGGTTCGCGCCCGCCCCCCAGCAACAACGTCACTTTCTGAGTCAGTGCCATCACGCTGAGCAGTTGCCTGCCCGTTTGCTGCCCATGCTCTAGCAACGCATTCAATCGTCCTTCGGCCAGCATCGGCTGCCCCTGAATGACCTCCAGCAAGGCCTGTTGCAACTCGATATGCAGCGGCAGTTGCGGATGAAACTCCGGAGGGGCTGCCGCGTGTTCACCGTTATAGGTCTGGCCCAAGCGAGCGAGCCAGGCTTCGGCCAGATCGGTACGCCCCTGCGCCAGCCAGAGTTCGCATTTGACCAGGGTGATCATCGCCAGGTAGTAGATCGGTGGCACGTCCCAGATGTGCATCAGGCGCTCGGCTTCGGCAAGTTCAGCGAAGGCTTTGGCGAATTCGCCGCTGCTGCCCTCCAGCCTGGCGATCACGCAGTGGCCGATCAATACGCTGATATCACGACAGGCGCGTGCTTCATTCAAACCGGCTTGCAAGCGTGCCCGCGCGGCTTGGGGCTGCAAGCGCAGGGCTAACAAAAAGCCTTCGTACAAAGTCAGTCGGGCGCGTACGGCATAGAGCCGTTGCGGGGATAACCGTTGCAGGCGTTGCTGCCCCTGGCGCACTTCATCCAGCGCACGAAGGATTTCCCCTCGTGCTTGCAGCACGCGAGCGCGGTCGTAATGGGCCAGCGCTTCGAACAGCGGGTTGCCGACCCGTTGCGCCAACTCCAGAGACTCACGGTTCAACCCGCGGGCACGCCACAAGTCGCCGTCGGCAATGGCCAGGTTGGACAGGGTCGAGAGGCACATCAGGCGCTGCCCGTAGCGTTTGGCGGGCAGGCTCTCCTGCGCTTCGGTGCAGTAGAGCAGCGTCAGCTCACGATTGCCGCGCCCGCGAGCGATGATCCCGCTCAGGGCCAGCCATTGCGCCAGCATGGATTTCTGCGCAGTGGCGGACGGGGCCGGCAGGAAGCGGCTCAAATGACTGGCCAGTTCCTCGGCGGCGTCCAGCTGACAAGCCAGCCCCAACGCCCAGCTGTACAACACGATCAGCCGTGGTGTGCTGATCAGCAGGCTGTCGGGCAAGTCCATTTTCCAGCGCAGCAACATGCCGACGTTCTGTTCGGCCAGCAGTTGTTCTTCGGAGAGGTTCTGCACCAGGTTCGCCGCGACGTCCAGATGCCCGGCGCGCAATGCCTGCTCCACCGCTTCATCGAGCAGCCCCTGGGCATTGAACCAGCGACAGGCGCGCAGGTGCAGGCTGGCCGCCGGCACCATCGCTTGCGCGGTAGGCCGGGTGCGCAACAGGTCGGAAAACAAGTGGTGGTAGCGGTACCAGTGACCGTTTTCATCCAGTGGCACCAGGAACACCTGATGGGCCAGCAGAAAACGCAGGATCTCGGCACTGTCATGGGCTTCGCGAACGGCGTCGCACAGTTCGCTGCAAAAGCGTTCCTGAGGTGCTGTGTCGTAAAGGAATGACTGCACCTCGGCGGGCAGACAATCGATGACTTCTTCCAGCAGATAATCGCGGATCAGCCCTTCCCCGCCATGCAGCGTCTGCGGCAAAGCACCCTGGGTACCCGCTTCGGACGCCGCCAGTAGCCAGAAACGCAGTCCGGCGACCCAACCTTCGCTGCGCTGGATGAGGCTCTCCAGCGCTTCGCCGCGCAAGGAACTGCTATGACGATCAAGCAGGGTCAAGGCTTCATCGTGAGTCAGGCGCAAGTCCTGTTCATTCAACTCGAGCAGTTGCCGTGACAGCCGCAGGCGCGCCAGATGCCAATCTGGTCGCTGCCGACTGGTGACCATGACCAGCAAGCCGTCAGGCAGGTGATTGAGGAAAAATTGCAGGCAGCGATCGAGAACCGGGCCCTGTGCCAGATGGTAGTCATCCAGCACCAACAGCAGAGGCGTACTTGCAGACAAGTGCACGGTCAACTCATCGAGCAAACCGTCCAGCCATTCTTCAAAGGCAAACGGTTGATGCCGCTGGCGCATTTTCAGCAGGCCCAGGGACTTGCTGCCCAGTTGCGGAAAAAAGTCCTGGAGGCCTTCGAGCAACCGCTCGAGAAAACGTCCGGGATCGCTGTCTCGCGGACTCAACCCCAGCCACAGACTTTGCCAGTGAGCCGGCAAGCCCTGACAGAACTCCACCGCCAACGAACTCTTGCCAAACCCCGCCGGTGCGCTGACCAGCAACAGCCTGCCACCGAGGCCCGCACTCAGGCGCTCGCACAGACGAGGCCGCAGCACATGGCCGTCGGGCAATGGAGGCCGAAAAAAACGCCCGTCCAGTACCGCGATGGCAACGCTTGCAGGGCCCGGGTGTGGGGACAGATCAGTCATGGCCGGCTCTTGTTTGAATGGCGGTTGGCGGCGTTGCAGATGTCCGCAGCCTAGCGGTAAACGAAGAGGGAATGAAGGTTATTGCTACAAATGGCTACAAAAAGAATACAAGCAGAAGTATCCACTTGATCTGCACTCACCTTGTAGCAGCTGTCGAGCCTGCGAGGCTGCGTTCGGCTGCGAAGCAGTCGTAAAACCTGAATGCAAGGTTGTCCTGAAGCACCGCAGCGTTTGACTTCACGACTGCTCCGCAGCCTCGACAGCTGCTACAGCTGCTACAGCTGCTACAGCGATCTTTGTGAACTGAAAAAAAAACGCCCCGAACCAGTCGGGGCGTTTTTCGAGGATGCGGCCTCTGTTCAGGGCAGCTTAGCGAACACCCTCCTGGCGCAGAGCCGCCGGAGTGAAGTCGCTGGTGGTGGCAGTGAAGCCAAAGTCATACGCCGATTTCTCTTCGTTCTTCATGCCCAGTGCCAGGTAGCGGCCCGATTGCAGGTCGTACAAGGTTTCCAGGGTGTACCACGGCACTTGAACGTTGTAGTAATTCTGGGAGTGAGCTTCCGCCACACGCCACAGTTGATTACGACCGTCGTAGTGGTCGATCACGGCCGCTTGCCAGGTGTCTTCGTCGATGTAGAAGTCACGCTTGGCGTAGATGTGACGCTGACCTTCCTTCAAGGTAGCCACCACATGCCAGACCCGACGCAGCTCGTAACGAGTCAGGTCCTGGTTGATGTGACCGGCTTTGATGATGTCGTCGTACTTGAGTTGCGGCGAGTCGAGTTTGTAGGCGTCGGAGGCGATGTACATCTCTTTCTTGCCTTCGAGTTTCCAGTCGTAACGATCCGGTGCACCGTTGTACATGTCCAGGTTGTCGGAGGTACGCAGGCCATCGGCTGCGGTGCCCGGCCCGTCATAGGACACTTGTGGTGCGCGACGCACACGACGCTGACCGGCGTTGTAGACCCACGCCGAACGTGGCTCTTTTACCTGGTCGAGGGTTTCGTGCACCAGCAGCACACCACCGGCCAAACGTGCCGGCGCGGTCACTTTCTGCTTGAAGTAGAACAGGATGTTGCCCGGGTTCGCCGGATCGTAATCCTTCATCTTGTCGCGGAACACGAACTGGTCCTGGAAGTACACCAGGCTGTACGAACCGTTCGGCTGCGGCGTGGCCTGGGTCACCAGACGGGTCACGCTGCCACCGCGATAGCGGGTAATGTGGTTCCAGATGACTTCCACGCCGGTCTTCGGAATCGGGAATGGGATTGCGGTTTCGAAGTTCTCCAGACCGTTGCCGCCGGACACCAGGTTAGTGGCGGTGGCGTTTTTCTTGATGGAGGCAAACACGGCATCCGGCACGGTCGCGCCGCGATGGGACGGATAGACCGGCATTTTGAAGGTTTCCGGGTAGCGCTTGAACATCGCGTACTGGCCCGGTGCGAGTTTGTCCTTGTACTGGTCGACGTTCTGCGCCGTGATGGTGAACAGTGGTTTTTCACTGGCGAACGGGTCGGACAGGAAACCTTTGCCGTCGACGGTGCCGGCGTTTTTCGCCATTGGCTTCCAGGCCGGGATCGAACCGTCGGCGTTGCCCGCCATCTCGGCGCCCATCGGGGTCAGGCTCTTGCCCAGTTTGTCCGCTTCGGCCGCAGGGACCGCAGCCATGACGCTGGTCGCCAGCAGCGTAAGCCCCAGAAATCCAGCGTGGAACAGACTCTTTGTCGTTTTCATAGGTGTGTTCGTCCTGAAAATACAGTGCTTAGAAGTTCACGCCGAAGCTGAGCGCAACGAAATCGCGGTCATCGACGGTGGTGTACTTGCCATCAAAGAAGTTGGTGTAAGCCAGGCTCGCGGTGTAGGTGTTCTGGTACTCGGCATCGACGCCCAGGCTCACCGCTTTGCGACCTTCCTCGAAGTTGCCGCCAGGGCCAGGCGAGTAGCCTTCCACGTCATGAGACCAGGCCACGTTCGGCTTGAGGTTCACACCGGCGAATACGTCGTTGTATTCCCAGATGGCACGACCGCGGTAACCCCAGGAGTTTGCAGTGGTGAATCCGTCGTTTTCACAGTAGCGGCTCACGTTGTTTTGCGGTCCGCCTGCCAGGGTGCCGGTGTTCAATGTCTGGCACTGACCACCTGGCAATGGACCAGGGCCGTAGCTCGGGTCACGGCCGTAACGCGCTTTGTTAGTGCTTTCCAGACCACCAACGTGAGTAAAGCCGACCTCGCCCACCAGAGTCAGCCGCTCAGCACCCATCACCTGGTCGAAGAAGTGAGTAAGGGTCGTCTGCAGTTGGGTGACTTCCTTGCGGCGATAGCCTTTTTGATCCGCCCCTGGCGTACCCTGGAGCACGGAAACGTTAGGGTTCAGAGGCGTCAGACCGGAAAATAGAATGTCAGTGGTGTTGAGCTGAACCGGAGCATTCGGCCGGTAGCTGACTTCACCACTCCACGCAGTACCTGTAGGTAATGTGGTCGAGAAGCTCAAGCCATACAGGCGAATATCTTCAGGGTACTCGACGTAGTAGCTGGAGTTACCGGCCACATTCAATGGCAACAAGGTCGGTGCCAGGTTACGCGCGACAGCGAGAGGAACACCCCTGGCCACCAGCGAGCCCACCAGGCCCGCCGCGCTGTAAGCGCTCGCCGGAGCACCTTTGCCGCTGAAAATCGGCGCACGGCTGTGGTAGTTCATGAAGTAGGCGCCGAACTCGGTGTCCAGCGGATCGAACATGTATTTGAAGGACACGCCAAATTGACCGCTGTCACGGGCATCGCGATCCGGACCGCGACGAACGATGACACCTTCATCCGGGTCACCCCAGGTCACGCCTCTGGCAGCCAGGGTGTTGATGCTGGCATTACGCAACGAAGCCGGCAGCCCCGCAGCCGTCAGTGCGCTGTTGAGCCCGTTACGGGTGCGCAGTACGGCCAGGTTGTTGTCGCAGCCATCCGAAATCACGTCCGGTTGCGAGAAGAAGGTGCCGCAGTTGTCGGTAACGGTCTGGTCCCATTCGAGCTGGTAGAAGGCTTCGGTCGAGAGGTTCTCGGTGAGGCTCTGCGAGACGTAGAACATGTTGACCGGGATCAGGCCTTCCTTGATCTCGGCACCTGGACGACGGAACGCGGACACGTCGATCGGGTTGATCGAGTTGATGCCGCCGCCGATGAAGGTACTTTCACCCCAGCTTACTACTTGCTTGCCCAGACGCACGGAGCCCGGCTGATCGGCAACGGAGTAGTTGTGGTAGACAAAGGCGTCGAGGATCTGGCCGCCGGAGGACTTGGCGCCTTCCTTGCGGTTGCTGTCGCTGATGTCCTTGAACGGACGACTTTCGTCCTTGAGTTCGAAGTCGTACCAGTATTTGCCACGGACGAATACGCCGGTATCGCCATATTTCAATTCGAGGTCATGGATGCCCTTGAAGATCTTGGAGAACGTTTCGCCGCTCTTGAAGTTCAGGTGACCATCGTCGGAGGTCTGGGACAGGCCACGGCCGCCGTTGTTGACGCCGATGAGGTTCTTGTTGGCACTTTCAGTAGACCAACTGGCACCGATCGACAGGGACGAGTCGAACTGACCTTCGATTTCACCAACGTTGAAACTGACGCCGAATGCTGGCCCGGCGAGCGTAGAGGCAAGACTGACCGCCAGGGGCAGTTTCGCCCGGCGCCAGAACTGGTTTACTGATGTCATCGACGCTACTCCATGTGCATTATTGTTATGGCAGTGAGTACTTCTAAAAACGCTGTGGATGACTGGGAGCCAAGGTATCCCTAAGTCATGCCAAAGTTGCATCGCCCCGGTGTGTGCGTTTGCTCCGTTCTTAAAAATCCTTGAGCGGACTATAGCCAGCAGGTAGTACTGCTTGATCCCTCTAAAGTGTGATTTGCAGCTACCGACCACTCTGGAACAGTCCTTTGCCAAGCCGACGCCCGTCGGCACGGCAAGGATGGCTGAAATTTCAGATTTGACAAGCCAAGCGCTTGCTTGGTGGGGCTGGCGTGCCCTTTTGGGCACGCCAGGTGACGCTTAAAGCGTCGAGAGGAAGGTGCTGTTGTTGGCTTGCCATTCGGTGATGTCGACGCGAATGCGCTTCTTGTCGAGTTTACCGACACTGGTCTTGGGAATTTCAGTAACAAGGGCGATCTGGCTCGGGATGGCCCACTTGCTCAGGTGCCCCAGTTCCACGAACGGTTTGAGGTGTTCCTTCAGTTCTTTGGCCCCGATCTCATGGCCTTCGCGGACCACCAGCAGTGCGAACGGACGTTCACCCCACTGCGGATCGGCGATGCCCACAACTGCTACTTCGCGTACCGCAGGGTGGCGACTGATCAAGTCTTCAAGGTCCAGGGAGGAGATCCACTCGCCGCCGGTCTTGATCACATCCTTGATCCGGTCGCGAATGTCGATCACACCCATGCTGTCCAGGGTCGCTACGTCACCGGTGTGCAGCCAGCCCCCGGCCCAGAGCTCGGCGCCCTTTTGCGGTTCGTTGAAATAGCCCTCGGTGAGCCACGGCGCACGCAGCACCAGTTCGCCTTGGGTCTCGCCATCGGCGGGCAGGAAGTTGCCGTCGGTGTCGACGATCGCCGCCTCCACCAATGGCCCCGGCACACCGGCCTTGATCCGGTACGTGGTGCGTTCGTCTTCGGTGCCGGCCATCAGCTCGTCGTTGAGGTGCGCGCACGAGATCAGCGGTCCGGTTTCCGACATGCCGTAAGCGGCGGTCAGCTGAATGCCATTGGCCTTGGCGGCTTCGTACAACGTGCGGTTCAACGCACTGCCGCCGATGACAATTTTCCAGCCAACAAAGTCGGTGCCTTGCGCGGCCTTGGAATTAAGGAGCATTTGCAGAATGGTTGGTACGCAATGGGAAAAAGTGACCTTCTCCTTGCGCCACAGCTCCACCAGGTATTCCGGGTCATAACGACCGGGATAGACCTGCTTGAGCCCGAGCATGGTCGCTACATACGGCAGGCCCCAAGCGTGCACGTGGAACATCGGGGTGATCGGCATGTAGACATCGTTGGTGCCCAGCAAACGCACGCTGTCGATGGCGCCCATGATGGTCGACACGCCCATGGTGTGCAGCACCAGTTGCCGATGGGTGAAGTACACACCTTTGGGATTACCGGTGGTGCCGGTGGTGTAGAACGTGGTCGCGACCGAATTTTCGTCGAAATCCTGAAAGTCGTACTGCGTGCTCGCCGCCGCCAGCAACTGCTCGTACTCGCCGATGAGGTTCGGCAGGTCGGCGGGACTCGAAGGCAGGTCAGTCAGCAGCAGGGTTTTCTCCACCGTGGTCAGGTGCCCGGCAATCGCCTGATACAACCCGACGAACTCGCTGTTGACCAGCACAAAGCGGTCCTCGGCGTGGTTCATGGTGTAGAGGATTTGTTCCGGAGACAGCCGCACGTTAATGGTGTGGATCACCGCGCCGATCATCGGGATGGCGAACATGCATTCCAGATAACGATGGCTGTCCCAGTCCATCACCGCCACGGTATCCCCGGCCTTGACGCCGGCCGCCGTCAGCACGTTGGCCAGCCTGGCGACCCGTTCGATCAGGGTCGGATAGCTGTAGCGCAACTGGTCACGGTAAATGATCTCGCGGGTTTTTTCATAACGAGCGCCGGACATCAGCAGCCGTTTAATCAGCAGCGGATACTGGTAAGCGCCTTCGGCTGGAGGGATAACGCGAGTCTGCAACATAAGAGTCCCTTTTCTGACTGCACGGTCGTGGCTGAAAGTAAGCACTTTAGTGGTCTTGGACGCCAGCCAAATCAGCCAAAGGAATGATTTGCAAAGTCGTGCAAATGCTAGCGTTGCGCCAGCACCTGCTGGTATTTCTTATCCATGACTCATAGCGCGATCAATGCATCTCGGTAAACGCGAGTTTCACACCGATGGCGATCAGTACCGCGCCCATCGTCCGATCGAACCAGTGGCCCATCCGGGCAAAACCTGCGCGCACGCGCTGCTGGCTGAACAGCATCGCCACCAGGCAAAACCACACAGCGGTGGCCACCGCGAGGTAAATGCCGTAGCCCGCCTGTACCGCCAGCGGCGTGTGCGGATTGATCACCACGGTGAACAGCGAAAGGAAGAACAGCGTCGCTTTCGGGTTCAGACCGTTGGTCACGAAACCCGACGTGAAGGCGCCGCGAGCAGTGCGCTCGCCCGCTTCCTTGTGCAGATCGTCAGCCGCAGGTTGGGCCGGCTGTGCTCGCAAGGCCTTGAAGCCGATGTACAGCAGGTACGCGGCGGCGGCCCATTTCAGGGCATTAAACAACACGATCGACTGGGACACGATCAGGCCAATGCCGAGCAACGAATAGCCGACGTGCAGGAAAATGGCCGTGCCGACACCCAGCGCCGTCCAGGTGCCAGCGCGACGACCATGGGTCACGCTCTCACGCACCACCACGGCAAAGTCCGGGCCGGGGCTGGCCACGGCCAGCAAGTGAATCAGGGCAACGGTCAAAAACTCTGTCCAGTACATGGGGGATCCTTTTGGCCAAGCGTAACTGTTTGTTTCATCTGGTAGGCTCGGCAGATTACGCCTTCAGTTCATTGCACAAAAGGTACAGTTGATGACGAACACTCACCGCGCCGTTTTCCTCGACCACCCGTCCCTGGACCTGGGTGACCTCGACCTCAGCCCGCTGCAAGAGTGTTTCAGCGACTTACAGCTTTTCGCCCAGACCACGCCGGACCAGGTGATCGAACGCCTCAAGGGCGCCACCGTTGCCATCAGCAACAAAATCCTGATCGACGCCGCCGCCATCGCAGCCAGCCCCGAGCTGAAGCTGATCCTGATCACGGCCACCGGCACCAACAACGTTGACCTCGCCGCCGCCCGCGCCAACGGAATTACCGTCTGCAACTGCCAGGGTTACGGCACGCCCTCGGTGGCGCAGCACACGATCATGTTGCTGCTCAATCTGGCGACGCGCCTGGCCGATTATCAAAAGGCAGTCGGCGAAGGTCGCTGGCAGCAGGCGAAACAGTTCTGTCTGCTGGATTACCCGATTGTCGAACTGGAAGGCAAAACCCTCGGCCTGCTCGGTCACGGCGAACTTGGCGGCGCGGTCGCACGACTGGCCGAAGCCTTTGGCATGCGTGTACTGCTCGGCCAGATTCCCGGGCGCCCTGCCCGACCGGATCGTTTGCCACTGGAGGAGCTGCTGCCGCAGATCGACGCGCTGACCCTGCACTGCCCGCTCAACGAACACACCCGCCACTTCATCGGAGCCCGTGAGCTGGCCTCGATGAAACCCGGTGCATTCGTGGTCAACACCGCACGCGGCGGCCTGATCGACGAACAGGCCCTGGCCGATGCCTTGCGCAACGGTCACCTGGGCGGCGCGGCCACCGACGTGTTGAGCGTCGAGCCACCGACCGCCGGCAATCCGCTGCTGGCCCAAGACATTCCACGGTTGATTGTCACCCCGCACAATGCTTGGGGCAGTCGCGAGGCACGCCAGCGAATCGTGGGCCAGTTGACCGAAAACGCTCAGGGATACTTCAGTGGTAAAGCGCTGCGGGTCGTCAGTTGATAGACTGCGGCACTTTTTTCACAGGAGCAGAGTATGGATCCGCGCAGTGAAGTACTGCTTCGTCAGGCCGAGTTATTCCAGGGTTCGGTGCTGCTGACCGGTTTGCCCGCCGATGATCTGCTGGGCCGTTTGCCCGACGCTCATGGCTGGTGCTGGCATGCCGGCGATCAAGCAGCGCTGGATGCCCGCTTCGCCGAGCGCAGCCATTTCGGCGTGAATGCACCGGAGCGCGCGTTCGACACCGCCGTGGTGTTTCTGCCCAAGTCCAAGGACCTGACCGACTACATCCTCAACGCCCTCGCCTCCAGACTGGCCGGTCGTGAACTGTATCTGGTGGGTGAAAAACGCAGCGGCATCGAAGGTGCGGCCAAGCAACTGAACCCCTTCGGCAAACCGCGCAAGCTCGACAGCGCGCGGCATTGCCAGCTGTGGCAGGTTACCGTGGCCACTGCGCCAGAAGCCAAGTCCCTGGAAAGCCTGGCCCAGACTTATGAGTTGCCGCTGGCCGAAGGTCCGCTAAAAGTCATCAGCCTGCCGGGCGTGTTCAGCCACGGTCGGCTGGATCGCGGCAGCGCGCTGTTGCTGGAACATTTGGACAAATTGCCGAGCGGCCATTTGCTGGACTTCGGTTGCGGTGCCGGTGTGTTGGGAGCAGCGGTGAAACGTCGCTATCCACACAATCAGGTCACCTTGCTTGATGTGGATGCCTTTGCCGCCGCCAGCAGTCGCCTGACATTGGCTGCCAACGGTCTGGAAGCTGACGTGATTACCGGTGACGGTATCGACGCAGCACCGATGGGCTTGAGTGCAATTCTGAGCAACCCACCCTTCCATGTCGGGGTTCACACCGACTACTTCGCTACCGAGAACTTGCTGCGAAAAGCTGCTAAACATCTGAAAAATGGTGGAGAACTGCGCTTGGTAGCCAACAGCTTCCTGAAGTATCAGCCGCTGATCGAAGAGCATCTGGGCGTGTGTGCGATCAAGGCTGAAGGACAGGGTTTCAGAATCTATCGGGCCAAACGCGGCTAGGTCTTCTTTTTAAAAAAGAGGCTTGCCCAATCGGATTTGTCTAGGCAGAATCCGCTCCGTCCTAGGGGAGTAGTCTCCCACGAGCGCCATGCTCGTCCGGCATACGTCAACATACTTGGTCAACAGACCATGGCGTATGCGACCAAGCGTCCGCATCAGACGGATCGCAGGGTTTGACAAGACCTATGACACGAACACCTTACCCGGGGCGGGAAGGCTGTACGTGTCATAGCCGTGTCGACCCGCCCCTTAGGAAAACCCTGATGCTGGACTCATTTCTCGTTCCCACCGCAATCGTTGCCTTGGCCGAAATCGGCGACAAGACGCAACTGCTCGCGCTCATTCTCGCCGCTCGCTTTCGCAAACCCTGGCCGATCATCGCCGGCATCGTCGCTGCAACCCTGGCCAACCACGCGGCCGCCGGCGCGGTAGGTGCCTGGGTCGGTAGTTTCTTCTCGAATGCGACGCTGCACTGGATCCTCGCCGCGAGCTTCACCGCGACCGCATTGTGGACCCTGGTGCCGGACAAGATGGATGACGACGAAGCCAGCACCGCCCGCAAGTTCGGACCGTTCCTGACCACGTTGATCGCGTTTTTCCTTGCGGAGATGGGCGACAAGACTCAAGTCGCCACGGTGATGCTCGCTGCGCAATACCCGGAGCTGTGGCTGGTGATCATCGGCACCACCGTCGGGATGTTGATTGCCAACGTGCCGGTGGTTTTGGCGGGTAACTTTGCCGCGGATAAATTGCCGTTGACCCTGATCCGTCGCCTGGCGGCGTCGGCGTTCTTCATCCTCGCCATTGTCGCGGTGTACAAGGCGATGCAGAGCAGCGGTTGGGCTTGATGCGGTAGGCCGTCAGACCGCGTTATCGTTCTTCGCGAGCAGGCTCGCTCCCACAGGTGATCGCGTTCCAATGTGGGAGCGAGCCTGCTCGCGATAGCGTCAGTGGCAGCACCGCATGAACATCAGGATTTCTTGGCTTTCTCGTACAGCGGCATGACTTTCGGAATCGCCGCTTGCAACGAAGCAACCCGACTGGCCGACGCCGGGTGCGTGCTCATGAACTCTGGCGGCGAACCTTGCGAAGCCTTGCTCATCTTGTTCCACAAGGTGATCGCCGCGTTCGGGTTGTAGCCGGCGCGAGCAGCCAGTTCCAGGCCGATCAGGTCCGCCTCGTTTTCATTGGAGCGACTGTTGGGCAAGGTCATGCCGTAGTTGGCCACGGTATCCGCCAGCGCCAGGCTGTCCTGACCCAGACCGAACAAGGCACCGGCGCCCTGCTTGGCCATTTCGATGCCGTAAGCCTTGGACATCGCTTCACGACCATGCTCGCGCAGGGCGTGGGCGATTTCGTGGCCCATGATCGCGGCGATTTCATCGTCGGTCAGTTTTAGGCTGTCGATCAGGCCGGTGTAGAAAATGATCTTGCCGCCAGGCCCACAGTTGGCATTGAGTTCGTCGCTCTTGATCAGGTTGACCTCCCACTTCCACTGGGCCGAATCTGGTCGAAAAATCGGCGCCTGGGCAATCAGCCGGTCGGCAATGGCCTGGACACGTTTGGCCTCGCTACTGGTCTTGTCCAGCACGCCTTTACTGCTCGCCTCGCCGACTGTCTTTTGATAAGACTGGGCGTACATCTGATTAACCTGATCGGTCGACAGCATGCTGAACATGTACTGTTTGCGCTCAACGCCCACCGCGCCACCGCTGGTGGTGTTGACCGACTGACAACCCGCGAGCAGCAGACCTGCGCTCAGCGCACACACAACCAATGTCTTATTCATCAAAAATTTCCCTGAAAACATGCCGGTTATCCTAGGCGGTGAATTGTATTGGCGCCAGATACAACAGAGGTGTAGACGCACATTTCAGACAAAGCTCTCATGACCGTAGGAAAAAATTCACCTAACAGCGCCCACCGCGGTCGATAACGGCCCGTAATGATTCATTTGCGACATTAACGCCTACAAAACAGCCAATTCGCCAAACCCCGCTCATGGCCATCGACACCCCTGCCGATACAGCACCGCAGACGTCCTCTTGCGTGCGGAGCACCCATGAAATTCAAGTCGATCCAGTTTTCCGTGGCGGCCCTCGCCGGCGCCATCATTCTTAGTGTCGTGGCAGCTCTGGTGCTGTACGCGTTGTTTTCCGGCGCACGGACACAAGACATGGTCCAGCAGCGGACCCAGGCACAATTCGAGCAAGTCATCGAACAACGCCTGACGTCACTGGCGCAAACCCAGGTCAGCCAGATCCAGCGCGAGCTCGAAGCGCCACTGCTGATTGCCGGCGGACTGGTGCGAGTCAATGCATTGATCGGTACCCCGGGCGCCGATGGCCAGCCACAGTTGAGCCTGAGCCGTGAGCAATTGATCAGCCTGATTAAGGAAAACGTCACTAAGAACCCGAAAATTCTCGGCACCTACGTCGGCTGGGAAAAAAACGCCCTCGATCACAACGATGCGGCCTACGTCGACACCAAGATTGTCGGCATCGACGCCAGCAACGGCCGCTTCCTGCCGTGGTGGTTCCGCAACGAAGACGGCAGCCTTGGCCTGGATAAACTGGTGGACGTCGACGACCAGAAAACCCTGTCCACCGGCGTGCGCGCCAGCGAGTACTACCTGTGCTCGAAAGAAACCAAAAAATCCTGCGTGATCGATCCGGCGCCTTACAAGGTCGGCGACAAGATCGTCATGCTCGCCTCCTTTATTGAACCGATCATGCTCAACGGGGCCTTCCAGGGCATCGTCGGCGCCGACCTCTCGGTGAACTTCATCCAGGAAATGCTCCTCGGCGCGAATCAGAAGTTGTACAGCGGCGCTGGTGAAATGGCCCTGATTGGCGGCAACAGCCGGATCGTTGCCTACACCAAGGACCCGAGCAAATTCGGTGAGAAAGTCAGCGACATCCTCGACAGCCAGCAGATCGCCAACATGGCCAATCTCAAGCGCGGTGAAGTCACCTACACCGTCGACAAGGCCCAGGGCCGGATCGAGTTGTACCTGCCATTCGGCATCGGCCAGACCGACGCTCGCTGGACCCTCATGCTGCAACTGCCGTTGAACGCGGTGATGGCCGACCTGCAAAAACTTCAGACCGATCTGGACGCTCAGCGCAAGTCCGACACCTTTGGCATGGCCATGGTCGGTTTGTTGATCGCCGGTATCGGTTTGCTGGTGATCTGGCTGGTGGGCCACGGCATTGCCCGGCCGCTGAAGCAGATGGTTGCCATGCTCGACGACATCGCTCAGGGCGAAGGTGACCTGACTCGACGCCTGACCAGCGACCGCGCCGACGAACTGGGCTCAATCGCCAAAGGCTTCAACACATTCCTGGCCAAGTTGCAGGTGATGATCACCCAGGTGGTGACTTCGGTGCAGAGCGTCAGCGACTCGTCGGAACACACCGCCGACATCGCCATCCGCACCAACATCGGCGTGCACAAGCAAATGGCCGAGATCGATCAGGTGGCCACGGCGGTGCACGAAATGACCGCCACCGCCCAGGACGTGGCGCGCAACGCGACCCAGGCTGCGCAAGCCGCCAGTCATGCGGATCAGGCAGCGGCGCAAGGCATGCAAATCGTCCGCGATACGTCGAACTCGATTGGCGTGCTGGCGATAGAAATCGGCAAGGCTGTCGGCGTGGTGCAAACCTTGGCCAAGGACAGCGAGAACATCAATGCGATCCTGACGGCCATTCGCGGGATCGCCGAACAGACCAACCTGCTGGCCTTGAACGCTGCCATCGAAGCGGCCCGCGCTGGCGAACAGGGACGCGGTTTTGCGGTGGTAGCCGATGAAGTGCGCAACCTGGCGCAGAAGACTCAGAAAGCCACTGAAGAAATTCAGACCATGATTCAGCAGCTGCAACAAGGCACACGTGATGTGGTGCGTGTGATGGAGGACAGTCAGAACCGTACCGACGAAAGCGTGCAGCACGCGGCGAAAGCGGCCGAGGCGCTGGAGACGATTACTCAGGCGGTGTCAGTGATCAACGACATGAACACCCAGATTGCCAGTGCGGCTGAGGAACAGAGTGCGGTGGCTGACGACATTAATCGGAACGTGATCAACATTGGGCAAGTGGCCAATGAAGTGGCCGGCGGGGCGGATGAATCGAGTGCGGCGAGTGCGGATCTGACCAAGTTGGCTGAACAGCAGCGGCGGTTGATTAATCAGTTCAAGGTCTGAAGAGCGCCCTCACCCTAACCCTCTCCCAGAGGGAGAGGGGACTGACCGAGGTGTATGGCGCTATCCATCGACCTGAAATATCGAGTCGAACTCAAGTTTTGAAAGTGACAAAGATCGGCTCCCTTTCCCCCTCTCCCCTCTGGGGAGAGGGCTGGGGTGAGGGGTGGCTTTTGAACCAGACACAGACCTCAACCCGGAGTAAGACACTCCGGCCCATTAAGCTTCGGATCATTCACCAGATTCGCCAACACCCGCTCGCGCAACGCCGCGGGTTCACTGGCGAGCAACGCTTGCAAGGCATGCAACGGCGTTTCGGGATTGAGCCACGCCTCCTGCCCCGCCGCATCGAGAATCAACGGCCGACGCTGACTCGCCGCCGGTTGCGTGATCACCGCTGTACTCAGCCACACCTGCTCCTGCACTGGATACGCTTCCCAAATCGCCGCAAAGAACAGCGTCGAGCCCTCACCCGGTGTCAGCCAATACGGACGCTTGCGTGTGGTGCCGCGCCATTCGTAAAAACCATTGGCCGGCAGCAGGCAACGGCGCTCGCGCAGGGCCTGGCGAAACATCGGTTGTTCGGCAACGGTTTCGGCCCGGGCATGGGCCGGTGTGCGGGACAGGTCGGTCAGCCACGGCGGCGTCAACCCCCAACGCGCTCGGGCCAACTCACGCTGACTGTCAACACCCGCGCGCAGCATCAACACCGAATCGTTGGGAGAAATATTCCACTGGGCCTGCTGATCGGCGGGGAAGCCGGGCAGGGCCGCGAAGGCGGGGTTCCAGCGAAACAGGGCATAACGTCCACACATGGGGCAACACGACTCTAAATAAAACGAACGCCAGCCTAACAGACCAGCGTGCCGGGAAAACTTTCCGGTTCGTCGCCGGGCAGTGGAAGCGCGGCATTGTACGCGGTGATCAGCTCCCGGGCGTATTCGGCCTGGTCGTTATCCACCGACAAGCCCAGCAAGCCGTAAATCGGCAGTTCGCCGCTTCCACCGAGCAAATCACGCCCCACCAGATGCGCTTCGATGCCCTCGCTGGCCAGCATGCCTTGCAGCAACTCACCTTCCATCAGGTTTTCAGGCTCGTAGATTCGCTGCATAGACGCCCCTCACTCATTTTCGCTGAACACTTCGAGATGCCATTCCTCTCCGTGAACCTGCAACACAAACGTTATCGGCCGACAGCACACCTGACAGTCCTCGATATAGGTCTGATCGCCCCCGGACAGATCCACAGACGTCTCAACCTCCTCACCACAATACGGACATTCATACTGCGCAGTTTCCAGCATCGCGGTCTCCCAGGTGACTTGTGCGTATAATCGCCGGTCTATTTGCAGGGCTATTTTTGTCTGGCTGACTTTTCAGACCGTGCCCCGTTGGTTTTCGATCAAAACCTTTACTTACCCTAGCCGTTTCTAACAAGAGAGCATGATGGGCGAATTCGATGCCATCCGACCTTACAATGACAGCGAAGTCCCGGCAGTGCTGGACCGGCTGCTCGGCGACAAGGCGTTTCTAGATATCCTCATCCACTTCCGCTTCCCGCGTTTTGCCGGCGCTTTCGGCTGGATGCTCAAACCTCTTATAGCTCATCGGCTGCGCCGTGAGTTCGCCGGCGTTACGTCGGTGGCCACGTTGCAGGATAAAGTCGAGATGTACGTCGACCACACCATCGAGCGAGCCACGGACGGTGTGACGTACACCGGCGTCGAGCAGTTCAAGTCCGGCAGCGCTTACTTGTTCATTGCCAACCACCGCGACATCGTGATGGACCCGGCCTTCGTCAACTACGCCGTGTACCACGCCGGCCTGCCGACACCGCGCATCGCGATCGGCGACAACCTGCTGCAAAAGCCCTTCGTCAGCGATCTGATGCGCCTGAACAAGAGCTTCATCGTGCATCGTTCGATCGCCGGTCGACGCGAGAAGATGGCGGCGTATCAACTGCTGTCGGCCTACATCAACCACTCGATCCGCAAGGATTGCGCCTCGATCTGGATCGCCCAGGCCGAAGGCCGGGCCAAGGATGGCGACGACCGCACCGAGTCGGCCATCCTTAAGATGTTCCACATGAGCCGCAAGGACGAGCCGTTCGGCGAAGTCATTCAGTCGTTGAACCTCACCCCGGTGTCGATCAGCTATGAATACGACCCGTGCGATCAAGCCAAGGCGCGCGAGCTGTTCATCCGCGCCACCACCGGCAGCTACACCAAAGTGCCGGGCGAGGACGATGTGAGCATCGCCAAGGGCATCACCGGCTACAAGGGCCGCGTGCATGTGAACTTCGCCTCGCCGATCACCGAGCTGTTCGACGACACCAAGCAATTGGCGATCGAGATGGACCGGCAGATCCTCGGCGGCTACCGCCTGTTCCCGGTGCACTACCTGGCCTACGCCCAGTGGAAAGACGCCGACCCGCAATTGCAGGTGCCGAAAGCCGCTGAGGTGTTTGCAGCGGATGAACTGGCCAAGGCTCAGGAGCAATGGCAACAGCGTCTGGACGCGTGCCCTGAGGAGCATCGTCCGTTCATGGTCCTGCAATACGCGACGCCGGTGCGCAATCAGTACCGTGTGAAAGCAGGATTGCCGCTGTAACGTTTTTGGCGGGATACGACAACGGCGCCCTCGGGCGCCGTTTTCATTGCTGCGTATTTTGCTGTCAGAAGCGTGTACTGATCCACGACACCAGCAGCGCCAATCCCAGGCAGGCAAAACCGAATCGATAAAAAAACCGGTTCATGCGCAAGGTCGCCCCATCCAGCATCAACGTCGGTTCATCGATACGACGGCTCTGGCCTTGCGCTTCGAGAATGGCCAACGCGCGCTGTTCGCGGCGGCGAGTGGCATGCAGCAACCAGCCGCCCGGAAAGGCAAACAACAAGGCCAACAGGTTGATCAACTTGGCGGGATGGTTGGTAAACAGCGAAATCAAATGCAACGACATCACGGACCTCAGCAAAACAGGTGTGGCAGACGCCGAACCGACGACCGCGGCGCGAATTCTACTGAAAGCCTCGCCTCGTGCCCTTGCTTTCCGACAAGTAACGAACCATTTGACCGATTCCTGTCCTGTGTCACGGCGCCGTCATCTGAATACGCCAGTCTGGCGCCCCTCGAAACCGACACGGAAACCGTCATGTTGCACGCCGAAAACCAGGATCGCCTCTACCTCATTGCTCAAAGCGACGAACAACAAAACCTCGTTGGCAGCCTCGCCTTCAACGTCCAGGACCGCCACTGGCTGGTGTATTGCGCATTGGGTGGGCATCAGCATTCGGATTTGCCAGAGACGGATTTGCTGACAGGCGTGAGTGTTCTGGATTTTTACTCCGAAGCAGCATGACACCGCTGCCCCCCTGTGGGAGTAGTCCCACCAAAAATCAGCAAGCATGAAAAAGCCCGGGGCCATTGCTGGCAACCGGGCTTTTTTGAATCCAGCGAATGTTTATTCGCCGAGAATCTGACCAATCGTCGGATCCTTGAACAGACGCGTCAACGCATCGCTCAGCACATCACTGACCAGCTTGGTATTGGTTTCCTGATTCGGCGCCATACCAAAACGTTGATCCAGGGACGCACCGTAACGCCCGCTGTAACGACGATTGGCATTCTGCACATCGGAGCGGAACGTCGCGCCGATGGTGGCCTCAGTCACGTACATGCCTTCTTTAGGCGACTGATACTTCAGCTCGGCCAGGGTCACGGTTATTTGCGGTGCATTCGGTGCATTGTTGGTTGGCGTAAAACCCAGCAACCGCACGGCCGCTTCGGCCTGAGCCTGCAACTTCGGCAGAATTTGCGCGCCCTGCACGGTGATCGCGCTGGTCTCAGGGTACAGGCCACCACGGGTGCCCAAAGTCGGCGACGGACGACCGTCCACCACACGCACCACCACCGGTTGACCATGACCGACCGGTGCCAGCTGAGTCGTCAGCTTGGGTTCCGGATTCAGTTGTTGCGGGCTGTGGGCGCAGCCGACCAGCGTCAAACTGGTCACAGTGATCAAACCGAACAACAGGCGTTGCAACATGCTCTTTTCTCCAGAATCAGGCACAAACAGGCCGGCAGTATAGCGGTGCGCCACTGCGGCTAACCAGCACCCCACAGTGAATACTGAAATGTCTGACAAACCCTTGGGAAGCCGGTTCCTGTCACACAGATGTCATCGCCCATACACTTTCACGTCACGGCTCGCTGGCAACCTTCACAGCAGTCACCCCACAAGGTACTTCGCCATGCGCTATCTCATCTCGCTGTTCAACCCACGTCCTCTGCATCGCTGCTTCGCCCTGCTCGACCGTAACGGCCACTGCCAGGCATTCAAACAGTGCAGCCTCCAGCCGATGGGTGATGACTGGGTCGAAATCGAAGAAATCCGTCTCAACTGGTTACACCATCCCCTGCCCCCTAGCGCCCGTGTCAGCCAGCGCCAGCCACGTGCGCGGGCTCAACATCTGTTGACCACCTGACCGAACACCTAATAAAAGTCATTAAACACGACCATTTCCCTACGTTTCTTCGCTACAATCTCCCCCCGATTATAAGGACGTCTCCTGATCGGGCCTCGCAGCATCGTCAATGCGCTTGTATTGACACCCCGCACCGCCCACAGAGAGCCGCCCACACAGATCGAGTGAAGCTGGCGCGCTTGCTGTTCCTTGAGCAAAACCCCCACTTTTCGCGAATCTGCAGAGCTGTCATTACGCTCGGTTACTGAGCTGTTTGCCCGTTTTGCCTGTCATGTATCCCATGGCGGCAATCCATCCGGGCACGGTGCCAGGCTGGGGCAGCCCTTTTTTGAGGTTCACGTCTTCAAAAGAGCGTGAAAAAAACGGGTTTTCACAACTTCACAAGAGTGTGGCGAGCAAATGAATAGTTTTGCGTCTGAATATGCACCATTAGCGTCTGAAACAGCCCAACGACACAGGACCGAGTACGCCTCGAACACCGGATCCTGAAGCCTGTCCTCTACGGATTTGGTTGCACAAACGGATGTATCGACCATAAGTCGAATTGCCAGCCGCGCGTTGAAGTGAGTTCATGTAACTCTTTTAGACCCGGCCGGTAGCGTCCGTCGAAGTTGCGAAAAATTGCGAAGATTCGGACATGGCGATACTGCCATGGGTACCTGGGGCATCACTGACACGCCCCTGAACGCCTGGCAGCCATGCCGACAATTTGGTGCTGCAGATTTTGGAGACGCGTTAAATGGCGCATAACGAAGCAGTCGACGTAGTACTGGTTGGGGCCGGCATCATGAGTGCCACCCTCGCTGTACTGCTCAAAGAGCTCGACCCCGCGATCAAGCTGGAAGTCGTCGAGTTGATGGATTCCGGTGCCGCGGAGAGTTCGAACCCGTGGAACAACGCCGGTACCGGTCACGCCGGGCTGTGTGAGCTCAACTACACGCCGCAGGCCGCCGACGGCACCGTCGACATCAAGAAAGCCGTGCACATCAACACCCAGTTCGAGGTGTCGAAGCAGTTCTGGTCCTACCTGACCAGGAAAAGCACCTTCGGCTCGTGCAAGACGTTCATCAGCCCGGTGCCGCACCTGAGCTTCGTCCAGAGTGACGATGGCGTTTCCTTCCTCAAGGAACGCTTCAAGACGCTGAGCAAGCACCACGCCTTCTCGGACATGGAATACACCGAAGACAAGGCCACCATGGCCGAGTGGATGCCGCTGATGATGCCTGGCCGGCCGGCCGACGAAGTCGTCGCCGCCACCCGCGTCATGAACGGCACCGACGTCAACTTCGGCGCCCTGACCAATCAACTGCTCAAGCACCTGACCAGCGCACCCGATGCCCAGGTCAAGTACTGCAAGCGCGTGACCGGCCTCAAGCGTAACGGCAGTGGCTGGACCGTCAGCATCAAGGACGTCAACAGCGGCAATTCCCGTGACGTCGACGCGAAATTCGTGTTCCTCGGTGCTGGCGGCGCGGCACTGCCGCTGCTGCAAGCTTCGGGCATCGAAGAAAGCAAAGGCTTCGGCGGCTTCCCGATCAGCGGCCAGTGGCTGCGTTGCGACAACCCGGAAGTGGTCAAACACCACCAGGCCAAGGTTTACAGCCAGGCGGCCGTGGGTTCGCCACCGATGTCGGTGCCGCACCTGGACACCCGCGTCGTCGATGGCAAGAAGTCCCTGCTGTTCGGACCTTACGCCGGTTTCACCACCAAGTTCCTCAAGCACGGCTCCTTCATGGACCTGCCGATGTCGGTTCGCGCCGGCAACATCGGCCCGATGCTGGCCGTGGCGAAAAACAACATGGACCTGACCAAGTACCTGGTCAGCGAAGTGATGCAGTCGATGGAACAGCGTCTGGATTCCCTGCGTCGCTTCTACCCTGAAGCGAAAGCCGAAGACTGGCGCCTGGAAGTGGCCGGCCAACGGGTGCAGATCATCAAGAAAGACCCGAAAAAGGGCGGCGTTCTGCAGTTCGGTACCGAACTGGTCGCGGCCAAGGACGGTACGCTTGCTGCCCTGCTCGGCGCTTCGCCAGGTGCGTCGGTGACCGTTTCGATCATGCTTGAGCTGATCGAGAAATGCTTCCCGAACAAAACTTCTGGTGAATGGGCTGCCAAGCTCGCGGAAATCTTCCCGGCTCGGGAAAAAGTTCTGGAAACCGACGCTGCGCTGTATCGCAAGATCAATGTGCAGAACAACGTCGCGCTGGAACTGGTTGAAGCCAGCAACGAGACCGAAAGCTACGCTTGATTCGGCCGCATAAAAAACGCCCCGTTCTTATTGAGAGCGGGGCGTTTTTTTGTGCCTTTAAAAGATCTTAACCGCGAGCCTTTTCGATCAGTTCGATGTACTCGGCCGCGTTGCGCTGATCCTTGATCAGGGCGACGAAGTCGTTGCCGTGCTCATCCTTGCCGTCCAGATCCAGACCGGCTTCGACGAAAAACGTCAGAAAACGCCCGAAGTCATCGATGCGCAGGCCGCGGTAGGCCTTGATCAGTTTGTGCAGCGACGGCGACGTGGCGTCGACCGGTTCGAAATCGAGGAACAGCTTGATCTGCTCATCGCCGATCTCGTCACCAATCACTTGCTTCTTATCTTTACGCATTGCCGACTCCAGCTCGCAGACATTTCACGGGACGGGCAGTTTACCCCTCCGCGGGCATAGGGCTCAACGCGGACGAACGCTGCCTGTGTGCAGATCGGCCCAGACATGGCCGTTGGCGTAGCTGAGGAACTGGCAATACACCGTGTCATTGCGCAACAAGTCGATCACCACCCGGTACTGGGCCATCGGGTAAAACAGCGTCAAGGTTTTGCTTTTGTCGTCGTAGATCGGCTTTTTCAGGCTTTTGCTTTCGCCATCGAAATTGACCAGCACCTGGTTGATGGTCGCGCCCTTGTTCAAGGATTTGCCCTTGAGACGGATCAGCAACGGTGAGGTCACCGGAATCGGCTGCTGGTTTGACTGGCGTTGACTGCCGACCACCACCGAGTACTCGGTGACCTGCAACAGCTGTTGCTGCTCGGGCTCCGCGTCACGCAGGGTCAAGTCATCGGGGGGCAGGAACTGCGCGTGCATCGGCGCCGGGGCGGCAGCCAGAGGCAGGCTGACGGTCAGCAACAGGGCGACGCAGCTGCGGATCAAAAGGCTCATGACAGGCTCCCAAGACGAGGCCGAGCACTGTAGCAGCTGCCGAAGGCTGCGTCCGGCTGCGCAGCAGTCGTAAAACAGGCAATGCGTTTTTTCAGTTAAACCGTGGGTTCAGATTCTACGGCTTCTGCGCAGCCGGACGCAGGCTGCGCCAGCTGCTACAGAAATCTGATTATCAATCGAACTGCGCGCGCATCCACGCGTGATACTCGGCCACACCCGGCTCGCCTTCGCGCGGTGCCCAGTGCGCAAGCTCACCCTCACCGACCGGGCGATAAGGGCCAGCCTTGCATTCGAACATCAGGCTGTCGGCTTCCAGTACCACCAGACCATGGAACACACCGGTCGGCAGATCCACGCCAACACAATCGCCACCGGCCTGCAGAATCTGTTTTTTCAGCACGGCGCCCGACTCATCGAAAATCAACAGGCCAAGCCGCCCCTTGAGGACCAGCAAGGTTTCGGCTTTGTTATCGCCCAGATGGCGGTGAGGCGGGATGTAGGTGTTCGGCTGCAACCCTACGGCCATGCGATGACAAGCGTCTTCCATCTGATGGAAGTTGTGATGCTGACGTCCGCGAGGATTGGCTGCGGCTTTCTCGGCCAATTCAGCGAACAGGGTTTGATCGAGAAAGCTCGGAGCGGTCATGTTCTTACATTCCTTTAACAGCAAAAATCCCGTTGGCGTTACGCCAGTAGCCTTTGTAATCCATGCCGTAACCGAAGATGTAACGGTCGATGCATGGCAGGCCGACGAAGTCGGCTTTCAGGTCCGGGCGAGCCTTGCGGTCGTGGTCCTTGTCGATCAGCACGGCGGTGTGCACAGCACGGGCGCCGGCGTGTTTGCAGAAGTCGATGATCGCGCCCAGGGTGTGACCTTCGTCGAGGATGTCGTCGATGATCAGCACGTCACGGTCGATGAACGACACTTCCGGCTTGGCTTTCCAGAACAGATCGCCGCCGCTGGTTTCGTTGCGATAACGAGTGGCGTGCAGGTAGGACGCTTCCAGCGGGAAGTTCAGATAGGTCAGCAGCTTGCCGGAAAAAATCAGCCCGCCGTTCATCACGCAGAACACCACCGGATTGCTTTCAGCCATCTGATCGTTGATTTGTGCACCGACACGGGCGATGGCCGCCTCGACTTCAGCTTCGGTGTACAGGCAGTCAGCCTCTCGCATGATTTGACGGATATGCTCGAGATCAGCAGACATGGCGCTCTCCAGGGGGGGGGACGGACTGAGGAAAAGCGGGCAAAGGTACGCATCCCTCACGGCCAGATCAAGCGTTTATGGACTAACGTACTCTATGTCTATAGGACAACACCCTCGGATAGATTAATCTAGGCCGGTTTTTTTGCCCGCCGCCGGAGCCTTTCCCATGCCCATCCTCGAGATCCGCCATCCGCTGATCCGCCATAAACTCGGCCTTATGCGCCGCGCCGACATCAGCACGAAGAATTTCCGTGAGCTCGCTCAGGAAGTCGGTGCCCTGCTGACTTATGAAGCCACCAAAGACCTGCCGCTGGAAAGCTACGACATCGAAGGCTGGTGCGGCACGGTGTCGGTCGAGAAAATCGCCGGCAAGAAAATTACCGTGGTGCCGATCCTGCGCGCCGGTATCGGCATGCTCGAAGGCGTGCTGAGCCTGATCCCGGGCGCCAAAGTCAGCGCCGTGGGTGTGGCTCGCAACGAACAAACCTTGCAGGCCCACACCTACCTGGAAAAACTGGTTCCGGAAATCAACGAGCGCCTGGCGATGATCATCGACCCGATGCTCGCTACCGGCAGCTCCATGGTCGCGACCATCGACCTGCTGAAAAAAGCCGGTTGCCGGGATATCCGCGCGATGGTGCTGGTGGCTGCCCCTGAAGGCATTGCCGCCGTAGAAAAGGCTCACCCGGACGTGACCATCTACACCGCTTCCATTGACGAGAGACTGAACGAACACGGTTACATCATCCCAGGCCTGGGCGATGCCGGTGACAAGATCTTCGGCACCAAGCAGAAGGACGCTTGAGCATGCAGCAAGAGTTCAACGATCCGCTCTGGCGCACGGTGCTGTCGGGTGCGCAGATGCTGTTCGTGGCCTTCGGCGCCCTGGTGTTGATGCCGCTGATTACCGGCCTCGACCCGAACGTGGCGCTGTTCACCGCAGGCCTGGGGACGATTCTGTTCCAGATCGTCACCGGGCGTCAGGTGCCGGTGTTCCTGGCGTCAAGCTTTGCCTTCATCACCCCGATCATTCTCGCCAAGGGCCAGTTCGGTCTCGCGGCGACCATGGGCGGTGTGATGGCGGCCGGTTTCGTCTACACCTTCCTCGGCCTTGCGGTGAAGATCAAAGGCACCGGTTTCATTGACCGTCTGCTGCCACCAGTGGTGATTGGTCCGGTGATTATCTCCATCGGCCTGGCCATGGCGCCAATCGCCGCCAACATGGCGATGGGCAAGGCTGGCGACGGCACCGAACTGATTCATTATCAGACGGCAATGCTGATCTCGATGCCAGCGCTGCTGACCACCCTGATCGTCGCGGTATTCGGTAAAGGCATCTTCCGCCTGGTACCGATCATCTCCGGCGTGCTGGTGGGTTTTGCGATGGCGTTCTATTTCGGCGTCGTTGATACCGCGAAAATTGCCGCTGCACCGTGGTTTGCGATCCCGCACTTCACCGCGCCGGAATTCAACTGGCAGGCGATTCTGTTCATCGTGCCGGTGGCCCTGGCTCCCGCCATCGAGCACATCGGCGGCGTGATCGCTGTCGGTAGCGTGACCGGTCGCGATTACCTGAAGAAACCCGGCCTGCACCGCACCCTGCTCGGCGATGGCATTGCCACCACCGCAGCCGGCCTGTTTGGCGGTCCACCCAACACCACCTATGCCGAAGTGACGGGCGCGGTGATGCTGACCAAGAACTACAACCCGAAGATCATGACCTGGGCGGCAATATTCGCCATCAGCCTGGCGTTCGTCGGCAAATTCGGCGCGCTGCTGCAAAGCATTCCAGTGCCGGTGATGGGCGGAATTCTGTGCCTGTTGTTCGGTTCGATCGCGGCGGTGGGCATGAACACGCTGATTCGCCACAAGATCGACCTGGGCGAAGCGCGCAATCTGGTGATTGTCTCGGTAACCCTGGTGTTCGGGATTGGCGGCGTCCTGGTCGGCACCGGCACAGGGCCGGACGACTTCGGCCTTAAAGGCATCGCGCTGTGCGCGGTGACGGCGATTGCACTGAACCTGTTGCTGCCGGGTAATGACAGCTGGAAGCACAAGAAGGCAAATGAATCGTTGCTGTAACGGCTTGAGATCTTTGCTGCCAGTTAGATTGCTTTCGCGAGCAGGCTCGCTCCCACAGGTTTTGTGATCGACGCCGATCCAATGTGGGAGCGAGCCTGCTCGCGAAGCTTTTAAAGCGCCAGCGGCGCTCGCTCGCACAACGAGCTCAACGCCCGCGCCCACTGCGGATCGTCGTTGAGACACGGCACCAGCACCAACTCCTCCCCTCCCGCCTCGTGGAACTGCTCTTTGCCGCGATCACCGATCTCTTCCAGCGTCTCAATGCAATCGGCGACGAATGCCGGGCACATCACCAGCACTTTCTTCACGCCCATTCCAGCCAACTCATCGAGGCGTGCTTCGGTGTAGGGTTCAATCCACTTCGCCCGGCCCAGACGCGACTGGAACGACACCGACCACTTGCCGTCCGCCAAGCCCATGCGCTTGGCAAACTCGGAGGCGGTGCGAAGGCATTGGGCGCGGTAACAGGTGGCCAACACTTCGGGGGATGCGTTCTTGCAGCAGTCTTCATTCTTGAAGCAATGCTGCCCGGTCGGATCGAGCTTGGTCAGGTGCCGCTCCGGCAAACCGTGAAAACTCAGCAGCAGGTGATCGTGATGCTGTTCCAAATAGGGCTTGGCACTGGCGACCAGCGCATCGAGGTATTCCGGCTGATCGTAGAACGGCTGGAGAATCGAGAACTGTACGTCGAGCTTCTTCTCGCGCACCACTCGTTTGGCTTCTTCGATTACCGTAGTCACGGTGCTGTCAGCGAACTGTGGATAAAGCGGCGCGAGAGTGATTTTTTTGTGGCCCTGGGCGGCCAGCTGCACCAATTTCGACTCAATCGACGGTTCACCGTAACGCATCGCCAGCTCCACCGGTCCGTGGGTCCACTGGGCTGTCATGGCCTGTTGCAGGCGACGGCTGAGCACCACCAACGGCGAGCCCTCCTCCCACCAGATCGAGGCGTAGGCGTGGGCAGACTGCTCCGGGCGCTTGAACAGGATCAGCGACACCAGCAAACGTCGCACCGGCCATGGCAGGTCGATCACATACGGGTCCATCAGAAATTGATTAAGGTAACTGCGCACATCCGCCACCGAGGTGGAGGCCGGTGAGCCCAGATTGACCAGAAGCAATGCGTGATCAGTCATGCAACGTCCTATTTCAAAGGCGGCTGGAAAGGTCGTCCAGAGCCGCGCGCAAATCAGTGAACTGGAAAGTGAAACCCGCTTCCAGCAAGCGAGCCGGTACGGCCTTCTGGCCGCCCAGCAACAGCAATGACAATTCGCCCAGACACACCTTTAACGCCAGGGCCGGCATCGGCATGAACGTCGGGCGGTGCAGCACGCTGCCCAATGTCTTGGCAAACTCGCGGTTGCGCACCGGCTTGGGCGCGCAGGCATTATAAGGACCACTGGTGTCTTCCTGATGCAGAAGAAAATCAATCAGGGCGATTTGATCGTTGATATGGATCCACGGCATCCACTGCCGGCCACTGCCGATAAGCCCGCCCAGCCCCACTTTGAAGGGCAGCAACAGCCGCGACAAAAAGCCGCCCTCGGCCGACAACACCAGCCCGGTACGAATGAAGATCACGCGAATGCCCAAGCCTTCGGCACGCTGGGCGGTTTCTTCCCAGGCGATGCACAACTGGCTGGCGAAATCATCGATGACCGGTGGAGACTTCTCGGTCAATTCCCGCTCGCCCCCGTCACCGTACCAACCGACCGCAGACCCCGAAATCAACACCTGCGGTTTTTGTTCACGGGTTTCGAGCCAGGCCAGCAGGGTTTCGGTCAGGGTGATGCGACTGCTCCACAACAGCGCTTTGCGTCTGGTTGTCCAGGGGCGATCGGCAATCGGTGCACCCGCGAGGTTGATAATCGCATCCACCGACTCCTGGCCGATGTCCTCGAGGCGGGCCACTCCGCGCACTTGGGCACCGCAGATTTTCGCGACTTTTTCAGGCTGGCGACTCCAGACCGTCAGGCGATGACCCTGACTCAACCAGAGGCGGCAGAGTTGACGTCCTATCAAACCAGTACCGCCGGTCAGCAATATGTGCATGACTACTTCCTCGCGTAGCGTTTTACCCTGATCACTAGTCTATTTTTATAAGCAGGGATCTTTGGTATCGGGCAGGCTCTGTGATTAACAATAGGCCAAGCTGTCAGAACGAGAACGCTAAAAGTTATACCAAAAAACAATATTGTACAGGTTTAAACCACGGCGTAGTCTGTACAGAAAGGTAAACGAGGCCCCTATGACTGTACCTATCGCAATCATCGGCACCGGCATCGCCGGGCTCTCCGCCGCCCAAGCCCTGACAGAGGTCGGGCATGTCGTTCAACTTTTCGATAAAAGCCGCGGCAGTGGCGGACGCATGTCAAGCAAGCGCAGCGATGCGGGTGCTCTGGACATGGGCGCGCAATATTTCACTGCCCGCGATCGCCGCTTCGTCACTGAAGTCCAGCGCTGGCAAGGCAACGGCTGGGTCGCTGAATGGATGCCGCAGCTCTACACCTACCATGGCGGCCAGCTCAGCCTGTCGCCGGACGAACAGACGCGCTGGGTCGGCACGCCGCGCATGAGCGCCATCACCCGCGGCCTGCTCGGCGACCTGGAAGTGCATTTCGCCTGCCGCATTACCGAGGTCTATCGCGGCGAGGAGCACTGGCATCTGCAGGACGCCGAAGGCTTCACCCACGGCCCGTTCAGTCATGTGATCATCGCCACGCCGGCGCCTCAGGCGACTGCACTGCTGGCCTCCGCGCCGAAACTCGCCGGTGCCGCCGCCGGGGTGAAAATGGACCCGACCTGGGCTGTCGCGCTGGCGTTCGAGACACCGCTGGATACGCCCATGGAAGGCTGCTTCGTACAGGACAGCCCGCTCGACTGGCTGGCTCGCAACCGCAGCAAACCTGGACGTGACAACACCCTCGACACCTGGGTCCTGCACGCCACCAGTGCCTGGAGCCGGCAACATATCGACCTGCCCAAAGAAGCAGTGATCGAGCAATTACACGGCGCATTTGCCGAGCTGCTGCACAGCGCCATGCCTGCCCCGACCTTTAGCCTAGCTCACCGCTGGCTCTACGCCCGCCCCGCCAGCAGCCATGAATGGGGAGCCCTGGCCGATGCCGATCTGGGCCTCTATGTGTGTGGCGACTGGTGCTTGTCCGGTCGTGTCGAAGGCGCCTGGCTCAGCGGCCAGGAAGCCGCCCGCCGTTTGCATGCGCATCTGCAGTGAATCGCAGCTCCTAAGGGAGCGACGGCAAAAACCTATACAAATAATTTGACTTGTACACCTTTGAATCTATGATGAAACCATGTTGTACAGAATTAACGCTCTGTACAGGTTTAGATTCGAGGTGCTCCGATGCCCCACGTCACCGTGAAACCGAAGATCGCCATCAGCGCCTGCCTGATGGGCGCAGAAGTGCGTTACAACGGCGGGCACAAGGCGTCGCGGCTGTGCTGTCACACCCTCACTGACTATTTCGATTTTGTCCCGGTTTGCCCCGAAGTCGCCATCGGCCTCGGTATTCCTCGGGAGCCGATCCGCCTGGTTGGCGATCCCGAACATCCCGAGGCTGTCGGCTCCGTCAACCCTGAGCTCAATGTCACCCGGCCGCTCGCCGAGTACGGACAGAAAATGGCCGCGGAACTGGGCGATCTCTGCGGCTACATCTTCATGCAGAAATCCCCGTCATGCGGCCTGGATCGGGTCAAGGTCTACCACGCCAACGGTGCGCCGGTGGACGGTGGTGGCCGTGGCATCTACGCCCAGGCGTTCTGCGCGCGGCATCCGGATTTACCAGTTGAAGAAGACGGCCGCCTCAACGACCCGGTGCTGCGCGAAAACTTCCTCACCCGCGTGTTCGCCTATAGCGCCTGGCAGCAGTTGCTGCGCGACGGCCTGACTCGTCGTGGCCTCACGGACTTTCACTCGCGCTACAAATACCTGCTGATGGCCCACAACCCGATGCAATACAAAACCCTGGGCAATCTGCTGGGCAACATGGGCCAGATCGATCCGAATGAACTCGGCCCACGCTATTTCAGCGAGCTGATGACGGCCTTGAAAAAATGCGCCACACGCCGCAGCCACACCAACGTCCTGCAACACATCAGTGGCTATCTCAAACAGGCCATCAGCCCTGAAGACAAACAGGAAGTGCAGCACGTCATCGGTCAATACCGCCACGGCATCGTGCCGCTGGTGGTGCCGTTGACGCTGCTCAAACACTACTTCCGTCAACACCCGGATCCATACATTGCGCAACAGGTTTACCTGCAACCGCATCCGGAAAATCTCAGCCTGCGAAACGCGATCTAATGACAATCCAATGAAAAGCCCACTCGACACCAGCGCCAGCGAAGACCTCGGCGCCGACTTCAAGAAAGCCCTCGACGAAGGCTGGCTGCCGATCCGTGAGGTCGCGCGCCAAACCGGCGTCAACGCCGTCACCCTGCGGGCCTGGGAACGGCGTTATGGCCTGATCGTTCCGCAACGTACGCCCAAGGGGCATCGGCTGTTCTCTGTCGAACACGTTCAACGCATCCTGACGATTCTCACCTGGCTCAACCGTGGCGTGGCCGTCAGCCAGGTCAAGCAACTGCTCGACACCCCGCAGGCCTTTACCGAATCCGTCGAAAACGATTGGCAAGTGATGCGTCATACGCTGCTGCAAGCGGTCACTCAACTGAACGAACGCACCCTCGATGACACCGTCAATCAGGCCATGGCGTTGTATCCACCACGGACCTTGTGCGCACAACTGCTGATGCCATTGCTGGCTGAATTGGAGCAACGCTGGCAAGGCCAGTTCGGCGCGCAGATGGAGCGGGTGTTTTTTTACTCCTGGTTACGCAGCAAATTTGGCGCACGCATCTACCATAACAACCGTCAGTTACGCACCGCGCCACTGTTGTTGATCAATCAATCGGACGTGCCACTGGAACCACACCTGTGGCTGACCGCCTGGCTGATCAGCAGCGCCGATTGCCCGGTGGAAGTGTTCGACTGGCCACTTCCCGCCGGCGAACTCGCGCTGGCGGTCGATCACCTGCAAGCCCGCGGCGTACTGCTGTATTCCAGCAAAGCCATGAACCTTTCACAGCTGCCGAAACTTTTGAATGGCGTCAGTTGCCCAAAAATGATTGCCGGACCAACGGTATGCATCCACCACGCCGAGTTGCCCGTAAAAACTACTGAGATCGCTGATTTGTTCTTGGCCGAAGACCCGTTAACGGCCCATCAAGACCTGGTTCAGCGTGGACTAATTTAATGAAACGTACGGACACCACCATGCAATTGATCTGGTTGCGCAGCGACTTGCGCCTACATGACAACACCGCCCTTTCGGCCGCCGCTGCTCGCGGCCCGACTGTGGCGGTGTATCTGCTGAGCCCGGAGCAATGGCTGGAGCACGATGACGCGCCGTGCAAAGTGGATTTCTGGTTGCGCAATCTTGGCGAGTTGAGCCGTACGCTAGGCGAACTGAATATTCCTTTGCTGATCCGCACGGCATCACGCTGGGATGAAGCGCCGAAGGTGCTGCTCGAACTGTGTCAGCTATTGAAGATTGGCGCGGTGCACCTCAACGAAGAGTACGGCGTTCATGAAAGCCGTCGTGATGACGCCGTGGCCGAGTCGCTCAAGGCCCATGGCATCGACGTCTATAGCTACCTCGATCAACTGCTGTTCAAACCGGGCAGCGTGCTGACCAAGACCGGCACTTACTTTCAAGTCTTCAGCCAGTTCCGCAAAGTCTGCTACGACCGTCTGCGTGCGTCGTTACCAGGGCTGGTCGTCGCACCCGCGGTTCAGGTGCCACTTGCTATGCGCAGCGACAAAATCCCATCAAGCGTTGAAGGTTTCAAAACGCCGTCCCACAGTTTGCGCACACTCTGGCCGGCCGGTGAAGCCGAAGCCCGGCGCCGTCTCGACACCTTCGCCGACGCCCAGATCGACTATTACAAAAACGAGCGAGACTTCCCGGCCAAACCGGGCACCAGTCAGCTCTCGGCTTATCTCGCCGCCGGGGTGATTTCCCCTCGCCAATGCCTGCACGCCGCCCTGCAAAGCAATCAAGGGGAATTCGAAAGCGGTAAGGTCGGCGCGGTGACCTGGATTAACGAACTGCTGTGGCGCGAGTTTTACAAACACATTCTAGTGGGCTACCCACGGGTCTCGCGTCACCGTGCTTTCCGCCCGGAAACCGAAGCCCTGGCCTGGCGCGACGCCCCGGAAGAACTGCTGGCGTGGCAAGAAGCCCGCACCGGCCTGCCGATCATCGACGCGGCCATGCGCCAATTGCTCGAAACCGGTTGGATGCACAACCGACTGCGCATGGTCGTGGCGATGTTTCTGACCAAAAACCTGCTGATTGACTGGCGTGAAGGCGAGCGCTTTTTCATGCGGCACCTGATCGACGGCGACCTCGCGGCGAACAACGGTGGCTGGCAGTGGAGCTCGTCCACCGGCACCGACTCGGCGCCCTACTTCCGGATTTTCAATCCGTTGAGCCAATCTGAAAAATTCGACAGCGAAGGCGTATTCATCAAGCACTGGCTGCCGGAACTGGCCGGGTTGAACAAAAAGGAAGTGCACAACCCGGCCAACCTTGGTGGGTTGTTCGGCGTGGCAGATTATCCGTCGCCAATCGTCAACCTAAGCACCTCGCGCCAACGAGCACTGGCCGCGTTCAAGAACCTGCCAACACGACAACAGGCCGGAGGACACGATGAGTGATTTCCTGCGCCGTTTTGCCCAACAGTTTGCAGCCTTGGACAAAGACTGCCTGCAACACCTCAATCAGCTCTACACCCACGACGTGCACTTCACTGATCCTCTGCACGAAGTTCAGGGCCTAGTGCAAATGCGCAGCTACTTCAACGAGCTCTACGCCAACGTCAGCGATCTGCACTTCGACTTTCATGGCTTCGACCAGATCAGTGAAGGCGAGGGCTATTTGCGCTGGGTCATGAGTTATCGCCATCCGCGCCTGGCCAGCGGTCAGTTGATTCGGGTCGATGGCTGCTCGCACCTGCTCTGGCGCGATAAGGTTTATCGCCACCGGGATTACTTCGATGCCGGGGCGCTGCTTTACGAACATGTACCCGTATTGGGTCGGGCGATTGCCTGGCTGAAAAGGAGAATGGGATGAGTTTTACACCTCCACGGCGATATTGGTTAACCGGCGCCAGCAGCGGCATTGGCGCCTCGCTGGCCGAAGAAATACTGAAAACCGGCGCCCACGTCGCCGTCAGCTCACGCTCGGCGGCGGTGCTGAAAGTCTTGTCCCTGCGTTATCCGGGGCAAGTGCTGGTGGTGCCCGGTGACTTGACCAACAGCCAGACAGTCCGCGAAATCGGCGCGCAAATTGCCGAAGACTGGGGATCCCTGGACACGGTGATTCTCAACGCAGGCACCTGCGAATACGTTGACGTTCACCAATTCGATTCGTCGATTGTCGAGCATGTGGTGCGCACCAATTTGCTCGCCAGCGCGTACTGCATCGAGGCGGCCTTACCGTTGCTGCGCAAGGGTACCGCGCCACACTTGGTGGGCGTCGCCAGTTCGGTGACGTACTTGCCGCTACCCCGCGCCGAAGCCTATGGCGCGTCAAAGGCCGGGCTGCGCTACTTGTTCGAATCGTTGCGCATTGATCTGGCGCCGGAAGGCATTGAAGTCACCGTGGTCAGCCCGGGGTTTGTCGAGACACCGTTGACGGCGAAGAACGATTTCCCGATGCCGCTCAGTTGGCCTGTGGATAAAGCTGCGAAGCACATCTTCGCCAAACTCAAAAACCGCCCACTGGAGATCGCGTTTCCCGGACTGTTCATGGCCGCGCTCTGGCCGCTGTCAAAAATGCCCAACGTCGTGAAACTGGCCATCGGCAAGCGCATGGTGCGCAGCAGTCCGCCGATCAAGGATGTCCCTTGAACATCGCCATCATCGGCAGCGGGATCTCGGGGCTGACCAGCGCCTACCTGCTCAATCGCAGGCACGAGATCACCCTGTTCGAGGTCAGCGACTGGGTCGGTGGTCACACCCATACGGTGGACGTGACTGTCGATGGCCAGCGCTATGCGGTGGACACCGGTTTTATTGTGTTCAACGACTGGACCTACCCAAATTTCATTCGCCTGCTGGGCCAGCTCGGCGTGGGCTTCAAACCCACCGAGATGAGTTTCTCGGTCACCGACCCGGACTCGGGCCTCGAGTACAACGGCAACAACCTCAACAGCCTGTTCGCCCAACGTCGCAACCTGATGTCGCCAGGGTTCTGGGGCATGTTGCGCGACATCCTGCGGTTCAACAAAGAAGCCCAGCGCGACCTCGAAGAACAACGGATCGCCGCCGACACCACCCTCGATCAATACCTCAAGGCCGGCGGCTACGGCGAGCGCTTTATCCTGCATTACATCGTGCCGATGGGCGCGGCGATCTGGTCGATGTCCATGGCCGATATGCTCGGTTTCCCGTTGCAGTTCTTCATCCGGTTTTTCAAGAATCACGGCTTGCTGTCCGTCAGCAATCGTCCGCAATGGAGTGTGATCGAGGGTGGTTCAAGCGCTTATGTCGCACCTCTGACCGCGTCTTTTAAAGACAAGATCCGCCTCAATTGCCCGGTGACCCGCGTTGAACGCGATGAAGACGGCGTCGTTATCCACAGCGCCGCCGGCAGCGAGCGTTTCGACAAAGTGGTGTTCGCCTGCCACAGCGATCAGGCCCTCAAACTGCTGGCCAAACCGAGCAGCGCCGAACAGTCGATCCTTGGCGCCCTGCCCTACGCCGACAACGAAGTGGTGTTGCACACCGACACGCGCTTGCTGCCGGTGCGAAAGCTTGCCTGGGCCAGTTGGAATTATCGCCTCGGTGGTCCCGGTCACACGCTGGCCGCCGTCACTTACGACATGAACATTCTGCAAGGCATCCAGAGCGACACCACGTTTTGCGTCAGCCTCAATCAGAGTGCAGGCATCAGCCCGAACAAAGTGCTCGCCAAATTCACCTACGCCCATCCGCAATACAGCTTGGCTGCCGTCGCCGCGCAGGCACGCTGGGATGAATTGGACGGCGCGCAGCACACTTGGTTTTGCGGCGCTTACTGGGCCAGTGGTTTCCATGAAGACGGTGTGGTCAGTGCGCTGCGGGTTGCTCGCTCGCTGGGAGAAGTGTTGTGAACAGCGCCCTTTACAGCGGCTGGATCGCCCATCGGCGGTTTGCCCCGCGGCGCCATGAATTCCGTTACCGGATCGGTCTGCTGTACCTGGACCTCGACGAACAGGACGCGGTGCTTGGCTTGTCGCCGCTGTCGGGCACCAGCCGTTTCGCGCCGTTCTCGTTTCGCGAAACCGATTACTTGAAAGCCTTCACTGGCAGTGGCATGCGCTTGATCGACGCGGTACGCCAGCAAGTCGCCGAGGTAATCGGCCATGTGCCACACGGCTCGATCTGCCTCCTGACCCAAGCCCGCAGTTGGGGCCTGTCGTTCAACCCGGTGAGTTTTTTCTACTGCCATGAGGCCGACGGCCAACTGGCGGCGATTCTCTGCGAAGTCACCAATACGCCCTGGCGCGAGCGTTACCACTACGTGTTACCGGCCAAGGCACCGACGAACGTGCAGGACTTCCACCAGCATTTCGCCGTGGCAAAGGCGTTTCATGTGTCGCCGTTTCTGCCGCGCGACATTGAATACCGCATGAGCTTCAGCCCCGCAGCGCAAAAACTCGGCGTGCACATGGCGGATTGGCAAGGCGAACTGAAACTGTTCGACGCCACACTCAACCTGCACCGCGAAGCCCTCACCCGCGGCAGCCTGCACCGTTACTTGCGGCGCTTTCCGTGGATGACCGCGAAAACCTGTCTGGCGATTTATTGGCAAGCCGTGCGCTTGCTACTGAAACGCGCGCCGATATTTGCTCATCCGGCTGCCGATGGCAGATTTCAGACCACCATTGTTCCCCCCAAGGATCGCCGCCATGAAACCCTCTAGTGTCTCGGCCAAAACCAACCTGTTAAGTACCAACGGCCTGACCGGATCGTTGCTGCGCCGTGGTGTGTTGCGGCAGATGGCGCAGCTCAAACACGGGCAACTGGTGGTCTTCGAAGACGGCGAACGGCACGTCTTCGGTACCGCCGGTAGCCATCCCGTGGGCGAAATCCATATCCTCGACGCCGCGGCCTGGGGACTGGTGGCGAGTAACGGCTCGATTGGCGCAGGCGAAGCGTTTATCCACGGCTACTGGAGTTCGCCGGATTTGACGGCAGTGGTGCGTGTCTTCGTCAGCAACCTTGACGTGCTGGATGCGCTGGAAGGTGGACTGGCAAAACTGAGCCGCCCGTTCGTGCAGAGCCTGCACTGGCTCAATCGCAACACACGCAAGGGCTCGCAAAAAAACATCGCGGCACATTACGACCTAGGCAATGACTTGTTCGAGCAGTTTCTCGACCCGACCATGATGTATTCCGCCGCGCAGTTCCTCACCCCTGAAGACACCCTGGAACAGGCGCAACTGAACAAGCTCGAACGTATCTGCCAGAAACTCGCGCTGCAACCCAGCGATCACCTGCTGGAAATCGGCACCGGCTGGGGCAGCATGGCGCTTTACGCCGCCCAGAATTACGGCTGCAAAGTCACCACCACCACGCTGTCGAAAGAGCAGTACGCCTTTACCGCGCAACGGATCGAAGCCCTGGGTTTGCAAGACCAGGTCACACTGCTGCTGTCCGATTATCGCGACCTGACCGGGCAGTACGACAAACTGGTGTCGATCGAGATGATCGAAGCGGTTGGTCATCGCTTCCTGCCGACCTACTTCAAGCAATGCGCGCAGCTGCTCAAGAGCAACGGCTTGATGCTGTTGCAAGCGATCACCATCCGCGAGCAGCGCTACGAACAAGCCAAGAGCAATGTCGATTTCATTCAGCGTTACATCTTCCCCGGCGGCGCCCTGCCCTGCGTGCAGAAAATGCTGGAGATTGTCAGCCGTGACACCGACATGAACCTACTGCACATGGAGGATTTCGGCCTGCACTACGCCCGAACCTTGCGCCTGTGGCATGAGAATTTTCGCCGCGCCCACGGTCGCTTGAGCGAAATGGGCTACGACGACTATTTCCTGCGGCTGTGGGAATTTTATCTGTGCTACTGCGAAGGTGGTTTCCTGGAACGCACCATCGGCACGGCGCAATTGCTGCTGGCCAAACCCGCCGCGATGCCGGCGCCGCTGCTCGGCCGATTCGATGCTTGAACGATGGGCAAATGCCGCGCTGTTTCAGGTCGGCTGGTTTGCCTGCGTGATGGGAGGCAGTGGTCTGTGGTTGCTGGTGGCGTTGGCGGTGTTGGTGATTCATCTGTTGTGGATAAGTCGCTGGGCTGATGAAGGCCGACTGATCCTCAGCGTGGTGCTGCTGGGAACGACGGTCGACAGTTCGTTGCGCTGGCTAGGGGTGTTCGACTTCAACGATGTCGCGCCGCTGATTCCGATGTGGCTGATGCTGTTGTGGGCGTTGCTGGCAACCACTTTGCGACATTGCCTGCTATGGACCGCCAATCCCTGGTGGCTCGGCAGCCTACTAGGCGCCGTCGGTGGGCCGATGTCGTATTACGCGGGAGGACAATTGGCCGGGGTGCAATTTCCCTATGGACAATGGCCGACACTGATCGGCATCGGATTACTGTGGGCGCTGCTGTTTCCCACGCTGCATTTCATGGCTCAGCGGCTGGCGTCCGATACTCACAGCTGAGCGTCCGTCAGGCCTTTCACACAGCCCCGGCCCACTGCCTTACACTGCGAGCCATGAAAACCATTCCCCACACACAAATCGCCGAACCGGTGGTCACCTGCTCGACCTGCGCCGCTTGCTGCTGCCAGCTCGAAGTCATGCTGATCACCGACACAGGCGTGCCCGAACGTTTTATCGATACTGATGACTGGGGTGGGGAAGTCATGTTGCGTCTGGATGACGGTTGGTGTGCTGCGCTGGATCGCAACAGCATGATGTGCACCATCTATGAAAAACGCCCGCTGATCTGCAGGGAGTTCGAGATGGGAGCGCCTGAATGCATCGACGAACGCCAGGGGATTACCACGGCGTATCGCTGAACTCAAACCAAACCCACCCCCATTGATTGGGCAGTGTGCTTAGAGCGGCATCGTGTAATGCAGCGCGTAGCTTTCTACACCATCGTTCGGGCTGCTCAGCCCGGCATTTGAATAGTGCGTCGCACGAATCCCGACTTCATGTCCGCCCGTAAAGCGCAGCCCAAAACCGAACCGGTCTTCAAACTGAAAGGCATTGCCGAGATTGTTGTTTTCGACTTCGGTATTGGCGAACACCGCAACGCCAACGCCCAACTCCAGGTAGGGTTTAACGGTCTGCCCGGCAAACTCGTAAACCAACACCGGGGAGAACGACAGGCTGTGGTTGCTGGTGGTCTTGTCGCCTTCCCAATAGGTGTAGGCACCGCTCCAGTAACCGGTCAAACGACCGATATCACTCTGCAACCAGCTCTTGTCCCAATCGAATTGCATGCCCAGTCGATAGGTCATGGTCGACTCGCTAGTCTGGCCGACCGCGAACTCCACGCCTGCCGCCTGTGCGGTAAAACTGTGCCCCATCAGTGCGGCCGCAATCGCGGCCAAGCAGAATAGTCGCTTCATTAGAAACATCCTTTTCCGAACGATTTCGTATGGTTTTTTTGTTGCTTAACGCTATAGAAGTCGACGTTTAATCAGAAGTTCACCCAAATTACTCGTTTGCCCCAGGCTTTAACTTACCCTTTAAAGCTTTGCACAACGCCAGCGGTATTCCACAGTATCGGCAAGATATTTCTGAAATGCTCCGGATCGGCACTCGTCCAGAACTGTGCAGCACGAGCAGGCTCCTCGGCGAGCAATTCACGCTCGGCCAACAGACGCTGAAGTTGCCGCGCTACAGCGGCGCCGGTGTCGATCAAGCTGATGTCATCGGGGATCATCTGCCTAAGCAACGGCTTTAGGAAGGGGTAATGCGTGCAGCCAAGAATTATCGTGTCGCACCCGGCGCCGAGCAGCGGTTCGACATACCTGGCAAGCAACTGGCGCAATGCCTCACTGTGCAGATCGCCGTTTTCAATCAGCTCCACCAGGCCGGGGCACGGCTGAGTGATGACTTGCACATCGGTGGCGAATCGGTCGAGCAAAGCGGCGAACTTGGCACTCTGTAAGGTGCCGGTGGTGGCGAGCACACCGACCACACCGCTGCGGGTGGCGGCAGCGGCCGGTTTGACCGCAGGCTCCATACCGACAATGGGCCACTCGGGATAATCGCGCCGCAAGTCTGCAACCCCAGCGACAGTCGCTGTGTTGCAGGCCAACACCAGGGCCTTGGCGCCCTGCTGCTGAAAAAAACCAGCCATCACACTGCAGCGATGACGGATGAATTCCGGGGTTTTCTCGCCGTAGGGAATATTCCCGCAATCGGCGACGTACAACAGTGACTCGTTGGGCAGCAAACGCCGGATCTCGGCCAGCACCGAAAGCCCACCGACACCGGAGTCGAACACGCCAATCGGCGCTTCACGCATGCTTCGAACCACAGACGCTGCAGCCCGGATCACGCTTGACCCGCAATTCGCGAAAGCGCGAGCCCAAGGCATCGATCAACAACAGGCGACCCACCAGCGGATCGCCGAAACCCACCAGCAACTTCATGGCTTCCAGCGCCTGAAGGCTGCCCACCAGGCCAACCAAAGGTCCTACGACGCCGGCTTCGCTGCACGTCAGTTCGGCTTCGCTGCCGTGACCATATAAACAGTGGTAGCACGGGCTTTCCGGACGGCGCGGGTCAAACACTGACAACTGACCTTCGAGCCGAATCGCTGCGCCGCTGACCAGAGGTTTGCCGGCGGCGACACACGCAGCGTTGACCGCTTCGCGGGTGGAAAAATTGTCGGAACAGTCCAGCACCAGATCCACCGCAGCCACGGCGGCGGCCAGGGAGTCTTCGTCCAGCGCGGTGCGATGGGCGATCAACTGAATCTCGGGATTGATTGCAGTCAGTCGGCGAATAGCCGAATCGACCTTGCTCAGGCCGACGCTGTCGGTGTCGTGAACGATCTGGCGCTGCAAGTTGGTCAGGTCGACGGTGTCGAAGTCCGCCAGATGCAACTCGCCGACGCCGGCGGCTGCCAGATACAGCGCAACCGGCGAGCCGAGACCGCCGAGACCGACGATCAACACGCGGCTTTCTTTCAGTCGCAACTGGCCGTCGATGTCGACGTGTTGCAACAGAATCTGCCGACTGTAGCGCAACAATTCCTGATCATTCAGCACGGCAGGCGCCCCAGGCTGATACGTTCGTGACCGCCCAGATCGGTGCGGCTGTGGACTTCTTCAAAGCCGCGAGCCAGTAGCAAATCGCGTACTGCAGTGGCTTGATCGTAACCGTGTTCAAGCATCAGCCAACCGCCCGCCTCCAGATAATCCGGCGCCTGGGCGACGATCAGACGCAGATCGTCGAGCCCGTCGACGCCAGCCACCAAGGCACTGGCCGGCTCAAAACGCACATCGCCTTCTACCAGATGCGGATCGGCGGATGCAATGTAAGGCGGATTGCTGATGATCAGTTGAAAGCGCTGACCTTCCAGCGCGCTGAACCAATGACTGCTCAGCACGATGGCGTTGTTCAGGTGCAAGCGCTGGCGATTGCGCTCGGCCAGGGCCACGGCTTCGAGCACGCGATCCACGGCGGTCACCTTCCAGGCCGGACGCTCGCTGGCCAGGGCCAACGCAATGGCGCCGCTGCCGGTGCCGAGATCGAGGACCTTGACAGGTGTGGCTGGCAGGAGTTCTAGCGCCGCCTCCACTAACAGCTCGGTGTCCGGGCGCGGGATCAGCGTATGCGGCGCCACTTCCAGATCAAGCTTCCAGAAACCTTGCTGACCGAGGATGTAGGCCACTGGCTCACCGCCACGGCGGCGCTGCAAATACTCGGCAAATTTAAGCGCCGCCTCGCTCGGGACGATGCGCTCGGGCCAGGTGTGCAGAAAACTGCGGGACTTGCCCAGTGCAGCGGCCAGCAACAATTCGGCATCCAGGCGCGCGGTGGGCGAATCGGGCAGGTCGGCTGCGCGTAACAAACTGGCAATGATCGTCATTTACTCACCTATCGCTGCCAATTGGTCGGCCTGGTATTCGGCCAGCAACGGCTCGATCACCGCATCGACGCCACCCGCGAGGATTTCGTCGAGGGAATACAGCGTCAGGTTGACCCGATGGTCGGTGACCCGACCCTGGGCAAAGTTGTAGGTGCGGATCCGCTCCGAGCGATCGCCCGAACCCACCAGCAATTTACGCTCGCTAGCGATAGCGTTCGCGGCGGCGCTGGTCTGCTGATCGTTGAGCTTGGCCGACAGCCAGGACATCGCCCGGGCGCGGTTCTTGTGCTGGGAACGTTCTTCCTGGCACTCGACGACAATACCGGACGGCAAGTGCGTGATGCGGATCGCCGAGTCCGTTTTGTTAACGTGCTGACCACCGGCACCGGAGGATTTGTAGGTATCGATGCGCAAATCCGAGGGGTTGATCTCGATCGCTTCCTGTTCGTCCGGCTCGGGCAACACGGCTACGGTGCAGGCCGAGGTGTGGATGCGACCCTGGGATTCGGTGGCCGGAACCCGCTGCACGCGGTGCGCACCGGATTCGAATTTCAGCTTGCCGTAGACATTGTCGCCTTCGACGCGAGCGATGACTTCTTTAAAGCCGCCGTGCTCACCGATGTTCTCCGAGAGAATTTCCACCCGCCAGCCGCGACGCTCGGCGTAACGCGAATACATGCGGAACAGGTCACCAGAGAAAATCGCCGCCTCGTCACCGCCGGTGCCGGCGCGGATTTCGAGGAACACGTTACGCCCATCGTTCGGATCCTTGGGCAGCAGCATGCGTTGCAGGCTGGCTTCGATTTCGATCAATTGCTCTTTGGCTTCGCGGACTTCTTCCACGGCCATTTCGCGCATGTCCGGGTCGCTGTCCTTGAGCAGCGCCTGAGCCCCCTCGAGATCGCTTTGCACCTTGAGCAACTGTTTATAGGTTTCGACAATCGGTTCGACTTCCGCGTATTCCTTGGAATAGGTGCGGAATTTGTTCTGATCGGAAATGACTTCGCCGTCGCCAAGCAAGGCGGTCAATTCCTCGAAACGGTCCTGGAGGATGTCCAGCTTATTGAGCAGTGACGCTTTCATTGCGGTTTTTTATCCGAAAAGCTATCCGATGAGCCCTCATTGAGGGCAAAGAGTTCCTGGGCCATGGCCAGCGCATCGAGGCGGCCTTCGGCAGAAAGCTTTTTCAACTGTACGCTCGGTGCGTGCAAGAGTTTGTTGGTCAGGCCCCGCGCCAGTTGCACCAGCACGTCTTCGGCGCTGCTGCCGTTGGCCAGCATGCGTTGGGCCTTCTGCAATTCTTCGTCGCGCATGCGCTCACTTTGTTGGCGATAGGCCTTAAGCACATCCACCGCCGCCAGCTCACGCAGGCGGACCATGAAATCTTCGGCACCGATCGAGACCATCTCTTCCGCCGCTTGGGCTGCGCCCTGGCGACTCTTGAGGTTCTCGGCGACCACTTCATGGAGATCGTCGACGCTATAAAGGTAGACGTCGTCCAGTTCGCCGACTTCCGGCTCGATATCCCGGGGAACGGCGATGTCTACCATGAAGATCGGTTTGTGTTTGCGCAGCTTCAGGGCGCTTTCCACCGCGCCTTTACCGAGAATCGGCAACTGGCTGGCGGTGGAACTGATAACGATGTCACTGCGCACCAGTTCCGCCGGGATGTCCGAAAGCAACACCGCGTGGGCGCCGAACTGCTCGGCCAGAATGCTCGCGCGCTCCAGAGTGCGGTTGGCAACGACGATGCGCTTTACACCCAGTTCGTGCAGATGACGGGCGACCAGGGTGATGGTCTCGCCGGCGCCGATCAGCAAGGCCTGGCTGCGTTGCAGGTCGCTGAAAATCTGTTTCGCCAGACTGACCGCGGCAAACGCCACAGACACCGGGTTCTCGCCGATGGCGGTGTCGGTGCGCACCTGTTTGGCCGCATTGAACGTCGCCTGGAACAGTCGCCCGAGCAACGGACCGATGGTGCCGGCCTCGCGGGCCACGGCGTAGGCCGATTTCATCTGACCGAGAATCTGCGGTTCGCCCAACACCAGCGAATCAAGCCCGGAGGCCACCCGCATCATGTGACGAACTGCCGCATCATCTTCGTGCACATAAGCACTCGCGCGCAGCTCTTCGAGGCTCAAATGGTGATAATCGGCCAGCCAGCGCAATATGATGTCTGCCGAAAGGTGATCCTGTTCTATATAGAGTTCACTGCGATTGCAGGTGGAGAGGATCGCAGCTTCGCGGCTGTCGGTGAGTCGGCAGAGCTGCTGCAAGGCCTCCACCAGCTGCTCAGGGGTAAAGGCCACGCGCTCGCGGACGTCTACTGAAGCAGTCTTGTGGTTAATACCGAGTGCAAGGAAGGCCATTCAAGGTCGCTGATAGTGACGTGAAGCCGGCAATTGTCCTACTTCGACAGAGCCAGAACAACTACCGCTGACTATTGTCCCAATGACCTGCCTCTATAAAGGCACCGATTGAGACTCGGTTATGTTTGGCTGAAGGCTTGTGTCATGATGATCCGACCGCAGGTTAGTCGTCCTCTTCCTATATGAATAGATCTTCCGCGTTGCTCCTCGCTTTTGTCTTCCTCAGCGGCTGCCAGGCCTTGGCACCCGTTTCGTCGGACGGTACGCCGCCGGTCGAAGACAGCACTCCGGCCCCTGAAAAGCCCAAGGTTTACAGCTCATTCAGTGAAGAAACCGTCTTCAGTCTGTTGAGCGCCGAACTGGCTGGCCAACGCAATCGTTTCGACATTGCCCTGGACAACTACGTCACCCAGGCGATCAATACTCAGGATCCGGGCATCTCCGAGCGGGCATTCCGTATCGCCGAATACCTGGGCGCCGATCAGGCTGCCCTGGACACCGCATTGATCTGGGCGAAAAACGCCCCGGACGACCTCGAGGCGCAACGGGCCGCTGCCGTGCAACTGGCTCGTGCCGGGCGTTATGACGACTCCATGGTCTATATGGAGAAAGTCCTGCAAGGCAAGGGCGACACGCATTTCGACTTCCTCGCCCTGTCTGCGGCCGATACCGACCAGGACACGCGCAACGGCTTGATGAAAAGTTTTGACCGTTTGTTGCAGCGCCATCCGAACAACAGTCAGCTGATTTTCGGCAAAGCCTTGCTCCTGCAACAGGACGGTGACGCCAAGGGTGCGCTGGGCCTGCTGGAAGACAATCCACCGGACGACGGCGAAATAGCGCCAATCCTGCTGCGCGCGCGCCTGCTGCAAACCCTCAATCGTGGCGATGAAGCGTTGCCGCTGCTGCAAAAAAGTATCAAGAAGTACCCGGACGACAAACGCCTGCGCCTGACTTACGCGCGCATGCTGGTTGAACAGGACCGCATGGACGACGCCAAAGCCGAGTTTTCGAGCCTGGTTCAGCAGTACCCCGAAGACGATGAACTGCGTTATTCCCTGGCGCTGGTCTGCCTGGAGGCCAAGGCCTGGGATGAGGCCAAGGGCTACCTGGAAGACCTGATTGCCCGGGAAAGCCACGTCGATTCGGCTCACTTGAACCTCGGTCGTATCGCTGAAGAGCGCAACGACCCTCAAGCCGCGTTGATCGAGTACGCCCAGGTCGGCCCGGGCAACGATTACCTGCCAGCGCAATTGCGTCAGGCCGATATCCTGATGAACAACGGCAAGACAGCCGAAGCCCAAAGCCGTCTGGCTGCGGAGCGCGATGAGCAGCCCGATTACGCGATTCAGTTGTATTTGATCGAAGCCGAAACCTTGTCCGCCAATAAACAGCCCGACAAGGCCTGGAATGTATTGAAGCAAGCCTTGCAGCAATACCCGGACGATCTGAATCTGCTGTACACCCGCGCCATGCAAGCGGAAAAACGCAATGACCTGGCGCAGATGGAAAAAGACCTGCGCCTGATCATCAAGCGCGATCCGGACAACGCGATGGCATTGAACGCCCTCGGTTACACCCTGTCCGACCGTACGACGCGCTACGCCGAAGCCAAGACCTTGATCGAACAGGCGCACCGAATCAATCCGGAAGACCCGGCGGTACTCGACAGTCTCGGCTGGGTGAATTTCCGCATCGGCAATCTCGACGAAGCCGAACGCCTGCTGCGCCAGGCGCTGGAGCGCTTCCCCGATCAGGAAGTCGCCGCGCACCTGGGTGAAGTCCTGTGGGCCAATGGCAAGCAACGGGAAGCCAAACAAATCTGGAGCAAGTTCCTTAAGGAGCAGCCCGACAGCCCCATCCTGCGCAGCACCATCAAGCGCCTGACCGGATCAGAGACTCTTTAAGATTATGTTTTTGCGCCACCTCATTGTTTTCAGTTTCATCGCCCTGCTCGCCGGTTGCGCGGGCTTCGGTGCCCGCGAATCAGTCCAGGGTCAAGGCAACACGGCCCAATGGCGCGAGTACAAACAGCAACTGACCAGCCTCGACGGCTGGCAGATCAACGGCAAGATCGGCATTCGCGCCCCGAAAGACTCGGGCAGCGGCACGTTGTTCTGGCTGCAGCGACAGGATTACTACGACATTCGCCTCTCCGGCCCCTTGGGTCGTGGCGCCGCACGCCTGACCGGCCGCCCCGGCAAGGTCTCGCTGGAAGTTGCCAACCAGGGCCGCTATGAAGCGCCGACGCCTGAAGTGTTGGTCGAAGAACAGCTGGGCTGGAAGTTACCGGTGTCCAATCTGGCCTGGTGGGTTCGCGGGCTCCCGGCCCCGGACAGCAAAAGCCGTCTGACGCTCGATGCCGACAGCCGCCTGGCCAATCTTGAGCAGGATGGCTGGCAGGTCGAATACCTCAGCTATGCCGAGCAAAATGGCATTTGGCTGCCCGAGCGGATCAAACTGCACGGCACCGACCTTGACGTCACGCTGGTGATCAAGGAATGGCAACCTCGCAAACTGGGGCAGTGAACATGACCGCTCCGCGCTTGACGCTGCCCTCCCCGGCCAAACTCAATCTGATGCTGCACATCCTCGGGCGCCGTGAAGACGGTTATCACGAGTTGCAGACTATTTTTCAGTTTCTCGATTATGGCGATGAAATCACGTTCGCCGTTCGTGATGACGGTGTGATTCGACTGCACACCGAATTCGATGGCGTTCCTCACGACAGCAATCTGATTGTTCGAGCTGCAAAAAAACTTCAGGAGCAATCCGGTTGTTCGCTCGGTATCGACATCTGGATCGAAAAAATTCTGCCCATGGGCGGTGGAATCGGTGGCGGCAGTTCAAATGCCGCGACGACTTTGCTCGGCCTCAATCATCTTTGGCAACTGGGTTGGGATGAGGATCGGCTGGCCACTTTGGGCCTGACGCTTGGCGCGGACGTCCCGGTTTTCGTACGTGGGCACGCGGCTTTTGCCGAAGGCGTGGGGGAGAAACTGACCCCTGTAGACCCCGAAGAACCGTGGTATCTCGTGCTTGTGCCGCAAGTCTCTGTAAGTACAGCAGAAATTTTTTCAGATCCGTTGTTGACACGTAACTCTTCTCCCATTAAAGTGCGCCCCGTTCCCAAGGGAAACAGTCGAAATGACTGCTTACCGGTGGTAGCAAGGCGTTATCCAGATGTACGTAACGCATTGAATTTGTTAGGTAAATTTACCGAAGCAAAACTCACCGGAACTGGAAGTTGTGTGTTTGGGGGCTTCCCAAGCAAAGCTGAAGCTGATAAAGTCTCGGCCCTTCTTACAGAGACCCTTACAGGGTTTGTAGCAAAGGGAAGCAACATTTCGATGTTGCATCGCAAGCTGCAAAGTCTGCTCTAAAAGGAATCGAGTACTGGGTACTCGTTGCAACAGATACAGGGGCGTCGCCAAGCGGTAAGGCAGCAGGTTTTGATCCTGCCATGCGTTGGTTCGAATCCAGCCGCCCCTGCCATTTTCTATACTCATCCAGGTTACCCTCAGCCTCTAGGTACTGCGCGTGTCCAAGATGATGGTCTTTACGGGGAACGCTAACCCCGATCTGGCTCGGCGTGTTGTACGTCAGCTGCATATCCCTCTCGGTGACATCTCTGTCGGAAAGTTCTCCGACGGCGAAATTACTGCCGAGATCAATGAAAACGTCCGCGGTAAAGATGTCTTCATTATTCAGCCGACTTGCGCTCCGACCAACGATAACCTGATGGAACTGGTAGTGATGGCTGATGCCTTCCGCCGCTCCTCGGCTACTCGTATCACTGCTGTTATTCCTTACTTTGGTTATGCCCGTCAGGATCGCCGTCCGCGTTCCGCACGTGTGGCTATCAGCGCGAAAGTCGTTGCTGACATGCTTACCGTAGTCGGCATTGACCGTGTTCTCACGGTTGATCTGCATGCTGACCAAATCCAGGGTTTCTTCGATATTCCGGTAGATAACATCTACGGCTCCCCGGTATTGGTGGATGACATTGAAGATCAGCGCTTCGAAAACCTGATGATCGTGTCCCCGGACATTGGCGGCGTCGTGCGTGCACGTGCTGTTGCCAAATCCCTGGGCGTGGATCTCGGGATCATCGACAAACGCCGTGAGAAAGCCAATCACTCTGAAGTGATGCATATCATCGGTGATGTCGAAGGGCGTACCTGTATTCTGGTCGATGACATGGTCGATACCGCCGGCACTCTGTGCCACGCGGCCAAGGCCCTGAAAGAGCATGGCGCTGCCAAGGTTTTCGCCTACTGCACACACCCTGTGCTGTCCGGTCGGGCGATCGAAAACATCGAAAATTCAATGCTGGACGAACTGGTGGTGACTAACACCATCCCGTTGTCCGCTGCTGCTCAAGCCTGCTCGCGTATCCGTCAACTGGATATCGCGCCGGTAGTTGCCGAAGCGGTTCGCCGCATCAGCAACGAAGAATCGATCAGCGCGATGTTCCGTTAAGGGCCCTGCCCTTCTCGAACACTTCGTTGACGAAAAGCGCCCCGCCCTGGCATTCCTGTCGGGGCGGGGCTTTTTTGCCCATATCGCCTTTAGCGCTGGTCGCAAACGCTGGGGCGAATGTGGTTATTTTGGAGATACAACATGAACGATTTTACTCTGAATGCTGAAGTGCGTTCCGACCTGGGGAAAGGTGCGAGCCGCCGCCTGCGTCGTCTCGCAAGCCTGGTACCTGCTGTAGTTTACGGTGGCGAAAAAGCCCCTGAATCCATCAGCATGCTGGCTAAAGAAGTTGCCAAACTGCTCGAAAACGAAGCGGCTTACAGCCACATCATCGAGCTGAACGTTGGCGGCACCAAGCAAAACGTAATCATCAAAGCTCTGCAGCGTCACCCGGCCAAAGGCCACGTGATGCACGCTGACTTCGTACGCGTTGTAGCTGGCCAGAAACTGACCGCTATCGTGCCTGTACACTTTGTTGGTGAAGAAGCTCCGATCAAGAAAGGCGGCGAAATTTCGCACGTTGTTTCGGACATCGAAGTGACCTGCCTGCCGAAAGACCTGCCTGAATTCATCGAAGTCGACCTGGCTAACGCCGAAATCGGTTCGATCATTCACCTGTCTGACCTCAAAGCCCCTAAAGGCGTTGAGTTTGTTGCTCTGGCACACGGTGATGACAAGGCTGTTGCCAACGTCCACGCTCCACGTGTTGCTCCAGAAGCTACTACTGAAGAAGGCGCAGCAGAGTAATTTCACTCTGTTCGCCGGAGTGACCGGAAACATCGCGGACTAGAGCGTAGCGAGAAAGCGGGCGAGAACGCGGAGTTTACATAATGGTAAATGAGCACTTGTCGTCCACTTTCGCCGCACTCCCTGAAGGCGGCGATGTTATCCACCACTCCAAGGAAGGGCCCCTATCGTGACTGCCATCAAACTGATCGTTGGCCTGGGAAATCCAGGCGCTGAATACGAACAGACCCGGCATAACGCAGGGGCCCTTTTTGTTGAGCGCATCGCGAACGCACAAGGCGTAAACCTTGTGGCGGATCGCAAATATTTCGGCCTGACCGGGCGCTATTCGCATCAGGGTCAGGATGTTCGTCTGCTGATTCCCACCACCTACATGAACCGCAGCGGCCAGGCCGTCGCGGCACTTGCCGGCTTCTTTCGCATTACGCCTGAAGAAATCCTGGTGGCGCATGACGAACTCGACCTGCCACCGGGCGTAGCCAAGCTCAAACAGGGCGGCGGCCATGGCGGTCACAACGGGTTGCGCGACATCATCGCGCAACTGGGCAATCAGAATACCTTTCACCGCTTGCGGCTTGGCATTGGCCACCCGGGCGTTGCCAGTATGGTTTCAAATTTCGTCCTGGGTCGTGCGCCACGCGCCGAACAGGAAAAACTCGATGCCAGCATCGACTTTGCCCTCGGCGTGCTGCCGGATATCCTCGCCGGTGAATGGAACCGCGCGATGAAAAACCTGCACAGCCAGAAGGCCTGACTCTACTCCTCGGGGAAAACACCATGGGATTCAATTGCGGCATCGTCGGCCTGCCTAACGTCGGCAAGTCCACCCTGTTCAACGCCCTGACCAAATCCGGGATCGCGGCCGAGAACTTCCCCTTCTGCACCATCGAACCGAACACCGGTATCGTGCCGATGCCGGATTCGCGTCTGGAAGCCCTGGCGGCCATCGTCAATCCAAAACGCATCTTGCCGACCACCATGGAATTCGTCGACATCGCAGGCCTGGTAGCCGGCGCCTCGAAAGGTGAAGGTCTGGGCAACAAGTTCCTCGCCAACATCCGTGAAACCGATGCCATCGCGCACGTGGTCCGCTGCTTCGAAGATGAGAACGTGATTCACGTTTCCAACAGCGTCGACCCGAAACGCGACATCGAAATCATCGACCTGGAACTGATCTTCGCCGATCTCGACAGCTGCGAGAAGCAACTGCAGAAAGTCGCTCGCAACGCCAAGGGCGGTGACAAGGACGCAGTAGTCCAGAAAGGCCTGCTGGAGCAATTGATCGCTCACTTCACCCTCGGCAAGCCTGCGCGTACGCTGATGAAGACCATGGGCGCCGACGACAAAGCGGTGATTCGTGGTTTCCACCTGCTGACCACCAAGCCGGTCATGTACATCGCCAACGTCGCTGAAGACGGTTTCGAGAACAACCCGCTGCTGGACATCGTTAAAGCCATTGCCGAAGAAGAAGGCGCCATGGTGGTTCCGGTCTGCAACAAGATCGAAGCCGAAATCGCCGAGCTGGACGACGGCGAAGAGAAAGACATGTTCCTCGAAGCTCTGGGCCTCGAAGAACCTGGCCTGAACCGTGTAATTCGCGCCGGCTACGAAATGCTGCACCTGCAGACCTACTTCACCGCCGGTGTCGAAGAAGTCCGCGCCTGGACCGTCCGCGTGGGTGCCACCGCACCACAAGCCGCTGGCGTGATCCATACCGACTTCGAAAAAGGCTTCATCCGCGCCGAAGTCATCGCCTATGACGACTTCATCCAGTACAAGGGCGAAGCCGGCACCAAAGAAGCCGGTAAATGGCGCCTGGAAGGCAAGGACTACATCGTTAAAGACGGCGACGTGATGCACTTCCGTTTCAACGTCTAAGTTATTCAGGACGAAGCACCCGCCCAAGAAAAAGCCGCGTTTGATACGCGGCTTTTTTGTGCCTGTGACGTTAGGCCTTTTTGGTTCTTGGCAGGAAGATCGCCAGCACACCAAACAACGGCAGGAACGAACACAGGAAGTACACGTATTCGATACCGTGAACATCCGCCAGATGCCCGAGCAACGCCGCACCAATCCCGCCAAAGCCGAACATCAATCCGAAGAACACCCCGGCGATCATTCCGACATTGCCCGGCACCAGTTCTTGCGCATACACCACGATCGCCGAAAATGCTGACGCCAGGATGAAGCCGATCACGACGCTAAGGATGCTGGTCCAGAACAGGTCGACATGAGGCAAGATCAGGGTGAACGGCGCGACGCCAAGGATCGAGAACCAGATCACCGCCTTACGCCCGATCTTGTCGCCGATCGGCCCACCGAAGAAGGTCCCCGCCGCTACCGCACCGAGAAACAGAAACAGGTGCAACTGTGAACTGGCCACCGACAGGTCGAATTTCTCGATCAGGTAAAAGGTGAAGTAACTGGTGAAGCTGGCCATGTAGAAATACTTGGAGAACACCAGCAGCCCGAGTACCACCAGTGCACTGATCACGCGGTTCTTCGACAAGCCATGCGTCGCCGCCTGGCCTTGCTTGAGTTTGAACAGGCTCAGGTGGTTGGCGTACCAGCGGCTGATCCGATAGAGCACGAACAGCGCAAACACCGCGAACAATCCGAACCAGGCCACATGGCCCTGACCGAACGGAATGATGATCGCCGCAGCCAGCAACGGACCGAAGGCTGAGCCTGCATTGCCGCCGACCTGAAACGTCGACTGCGCCAAACCAAACCGCCCGCCAGACGCTAATCGCGCCACGCGAGAAGCTTCCGGGTGAAAGGTCGAGGAGCCGATACCGATCAACCCTGCCGCCAGCAAAATCATCGGGAAACTGCCGACCACCGACATCATTAAAATGCCGATCAATGTGCAAACCGTCCCGGCCGGTAGCAGCCAGGGTTTGGGGTGCCGATCGGTGTAGTAACCGACCCATGGCTGCAACAGCGAAGCCGTCAGCTGGAACGTCAAAGTGATCAGGCCAACCTGGGTGAAGGTCAGGCCATAGTTGGCCTTGAGCATCGGATAGATCGACGGCAGCACCGACTGGATCAAGTCGTTGATCAAATGCGCCAGCGCCACGGCGCCGATGATGCGCATGACCAAAGGGCTGCTTTGTGAAGTCGCGGATGCCGGCTGCGCGCCGGTCTGGACATTGCTGATAGCCATAAGAGTTTCCGTACAACAGATGGGTGCACACGGGCAGGTGCGTCAATGTGCCATTTTTCGGTGCAGCAGCGCCATCCCCTTAGCCTGCTAACGACTTCGATTTTCATCACTGAAAAGGTGATAGCGCAACGCCATGGTCTGAATCTTGCCTTGGTAATCTGCTTCAACGCGGCCCCTTACAAAGGGGACCGAGAATGGGAAGTTTCGCTACAGAGCCGGCCTACAGAGCTGGCGAGGGTGAACTTTCGAGGCCTTTTAAAAGGGCACAGGTCGCGACCGCAACGGTTGCGACGCACGCCAATGGCGCGTGGTGTCCAGAGGAGTTTTGGGGCATGCAGGCTTTTTTATCACCGGGGATCGGGCTGCTGGGGCGTTTTGGCTTCGCACGCAAATTTCAGCTGTTATTTCTACTGTTTATCCTGCCGTTGACGGGCAGTCTGTGGATGATCGGTCAGGACTATCGCGACAAACTGAACCTGATCTCCGGCGAACGTGCCGGGGTTCGGCAACTGCTCGCCCTCGATGCTCTGGATAATCTGCTCGCCGCTCAGCGTGACCGCGCGGCTCGCTGGCGCGCCACGGAAACCAATCGTCAGCCGACACCCGCGACGATCGCGGCGATGGCTGCTTTCGATACCGTTCAGCCTGCCGTCGCCCAAGCCACCTCGGACCTCGGCAACGCACTGCAAACCGAAGGCGCCGAGGGCGAAACCCTGGCCCGTTTTCAAGCCCTGCAAACCACCCTCAACGGCCTCGACTCGAAAAGCCTGAGCAGCGTCGGTTGGTGGCCGGACGGTTACGATCGTTTCACCAATGCTTTGAGTGCTCTGCAAGCCTTGCGCGAGCAGATCGCCATGGACAATCGCCTGACGCTGGCGCCGTGGCTGGAAACCTATCTGCTGACGCAGATCTCCACGCAGCACGCGCCAGACCTGATTGAACGAGTCGGCCGTCTCGCCAGCGTCGGCCAGGCATCGGTGGTGTCCGGGCAGTTCACCCTGCAAAGCCGTCTACAATTGCGCGACTTGCGCAGCCGCATCGGCGATGCCCGGGAGCAGTTGGTCAAAACCGCAAGCCTGCTGGAAGCGCGGCTGCCCAGCGCGTTGCAAGCCTGGGCCGGGCAATACCATGACAGCCTCAAGCATCTGGACGCCGAGTTGAAAGTCCTCGATGACGGTGTGTTCGGCGGCAGCATCAAGCTCAAGCCGGAAGAGTTCGAACGCAGCCTCGACGCCCTGCTCTCTGACCTCGCTTCGCTGCGTCAGCAGTCGTTGGTGTCGCTGGATCAGCGCCTGGACTATTACCACGGTTCTGCCATCCGCCAGTTCATCCTGGTAGCGACCATTTTTGGCTGCCTGCTGCTGGCCGCGCTGTACCTGTTTATCTGCTTGCAGGCCTCGATCCGTCGTAGCGCCAGCGGCATTACCCTGCTGGCCGAAGCCTTGCGCGACGGCAATCTGAGCCTGCAAGTACCGGTGGAAGGCCGCGACGAACTGGCCGCCATCAGCACCGCCCTTAACGTCGCGGTGGTGCAACTGCGCAACAGCTTGCTGGGGGTCGATCATGAAACCTTGCAGCTGAGCAACGCGGTGCGCACCCTCAACCATCACTCCAGCGGCGCCCTTGGGGAAGTCGAAGCACAGCAGTTGCAGATCAGCCAGATCGCGGCGGCGGCCACGCAATTGGCCGCCACCTCTCAAGGGGTCGCCCAGAGTTGCGAGCAGGCCTCCGGCAGCGCTCAGCACACCCAGCGCATCGCCGCCGACAGCAGCCGTGACAGCCAGCGCACGACGGCGAGCATTCAGCAACTCAATCAGCGTTTGAACGACACCGCTGCGGCACTGGGCCGGGTCAGTGAACAAGGGCAGCAGATTCAGTTGGTGGTGGACACCATTCGCGGAGTTGCCGAGCAGACGAATCTATTGGCACTTAACGCCGCCATCGAGGCCGCTCGCGCGGGTGAGCAAGGTCGTGGCTTTGCGGTGGTGGCCGATGAAGTGCGCAGCCTGTCGCAACGCACCCAATCCTCCACCGCGCAGATTGCCGGCACTGTCGACAGCCTGCGTAGCACCGTGAACGAAGCGGTGAGCCTGATGGAAGCCGCTTGCGGCCAGGCTCAGTCCGACGCCCAAGCCGTCACTGGCCTCGGCGAACGCCTGGGGGAAATTGCCTGTGCCGTGCAAAGCGTCACTGACACCCTGGCGCAGATCGCCACAGCGGTCGACGAGCAAGCGACCACCGCCGACGAGGTCAGCGGCAACATCCAGCAAGTCGATCAGGCGGCGGTACGCTTGCTCGAAGGCGCGCGGGCGGTGAACCTGGCAGCGGACACCTTGAGCCAGGGCAGCAAGGCCTTGAGCGCCAATACCGGGAGATTTCAGCTCAGTTGACGCCCTCCCCGGGCCGGTTTTTTCGGGTCAGGCGGATAAGCGGTTGAAAGCGTAGAGAAATATTTTAGATTTACGCTTGACACATCTCTGTTACGAGCCAATAATGCGCGCCACTTGGCTACATAGCTCAGTTGGTTAGAGCATAGCATTCATAATGCTGGGGTCCGGGGTTCAAGTCCCTGTGTAGCCACCAAGTACTAAAAACGGCTTACCGAAAGGTAGGCCGTTTTTTTATGCCTCAAGAAAAGTGCTCCCGGCCCACAGGGCGGTTAATGCCCGCTCTTTGCGGTTATCTCCTACAGTTAATGCCAAAGCTTGAACGCAGAGAGACCACCAGATGCACTGGGGCCTGGACGAGATCATTGTGTTTTTCATCGTGGTCGCCATCTTCTGCGTGGTGCTGGAACTCGCTTTTCGTCTCGGCCGTCATCACCGAACCCGCAGCAATGATTCGAACCGATCCCACCTCAGCGTTTTGCAAACCGCCCTCCTCGGTCTGCTCGCGTTGTTGCTGGCTTTCAACTTCGCCATGGCCACCTCACGTTTCGAAGCGCGCAAAACACTGATTCAAGATGAAGTCACGGTGATCGGCGCGACCTATCTGCGAGCGAAGTTACTGCCGTCTGAACTGCGCGGGAAGGTGTCGGCGCTGCTCAAGGATTATGTCTCGGCGCGGATTGAATTCATGCGCGCCGGCACGGACGAGAAACTGCTGAAGGCGGCCAGCGAATCGTCCCGGACGATCGAGGACCAATTATGGAATCTGGCTGCCGCCACCGAGGCCCAGGGCGAAGCAACAGCCGCCATGAACCTGGTGATCCAGTCGTTGACCGACGTCTACAACGTCAATGAAAAACGCCGCGCCGCGCAGGACAATCATGTCCCGGCAACCGTCATCAATCTGCTGTTCGTCGTGGCCATCGGTGCGTTGGGTTTCATCGCTTACAGTTATGGCCTGGGCCACCGTCGACGGCACGGTTCGACGGTTATCTTCGCGATCCTGATTGCCATGGTCTTCACCATCATCCTCGACCTGGATCAGCCCCGCAGCGGCTTTATCCGCGTCGGCGAAGAAAGCATGCTGCGGTTGCAGGAGGATTTGAACCGCATGAGTTCGGGCAACGAGAGGCCACGTCCCCGCAAATCACGTCAGGAACGAATGGCCGGCAATGCTGACAACGCCCGTTCCCAAATCTGCCAGGTGCGCAGCCAGACCATCGCCTGCCAGTCGCTGTCGGCGGGATAGAACTGCTCAACCAGATTCAGTTTGATCCCGCGCCCCACGTCATCACTCGGATTACCGTGCAAGTGCAGCCAGTGATCATCGCGCAGATGACGATGAACCTCGGCGCCGGGATACGTCCCGCACTCGATCACAAACGGCATCAACCGCACGTGCGGCAACGCATTGATCAACGCCTGCGAGGTGTAGCCGGTGGCGGTGGCGGCAACGCCGGTTTCGCTCAGCGTGTCGGCGCCCGTGTGCAAGGTATAGAGCCAAGGACCATAAATGGCCTGCGCATCTGCAAGCGCTGGATACGCCGCTTCGGTAATGGTCAGCAACATCGGATGCCCGTACTCCCCGGCCCCCGTGTGCAAGTCGAAACACATAGCCACTTCGGCATGCGAGACATGCTTTTGAATGATTCGATGCAACGTGCGGTTCGACCAGCTCGGCGCCAGTCCGCCGTAAAACAAACCATCGGGATGGCGGTGCTGGCCGCCCTCGACAATCGACATCACCGCTGGCCAGCCGTGTTCGCGTATCTGTTCGTCGAGCAAGGCATCGGCGCGATCACGCTCCGGGCCCTGCAACTGCGTGCAGGCATAGATTTCATGCAGCGCTGCGTAGGCCTGATTATCTGGCAATGCGTGGTCGAAGTTCAGGTGATTGCGGTTCAAGTCGATGTTGTCTTCGTTGACCCGACGCAGCCACGCCGTACCCCACGGGTTGATCAGGTGAATCATCACCACCGCGACATCGGACGGCAGCGAACGCTTCCCCAACTCCTTCAACCACTTGATCTGACATCCCGAACCATAGAAGCCTTCGACGCCATGGGTGCCACTCAGCGCAATCAGTAAACGCTTGGCGCCCGGATCACCCAGCACGGCCACATCGGTGCTCAACGGCTCACCGAACGGCCCTTTGAGTGGATGCGGGTACTCGGTCAGCGTCGCACCGGCCGCGGTCGCGGCGGCCAGAAACTGATCACGCTGGGTGCGGTAACTTGGCTGGGTGGGGAACTCGGTCTGCATGTCAGCCTCTTGTTGATCTTCTGGCCAGTCTGTTGCCCTCGACCCTACAGAAAATCCGCGGAGTCATGAAGGGCAAAAGCATCTTTGCTGTAGGCCTTGGTTTGCGTCACTCCCTGTCGGCCGATAAAGTCCCCTGATCTTTCCCACGGACGGAGTGCCCCCCACGTGTTCTCAGCCTTCCACTTGAGCCGCTATCGCCTGTCAGCCCTTTCGCTGATCGCCGCTGCATTAACTCTCGCAGCCTGCAGCGCCCCGACCACTTCGGCGTTGCCTGTCGCGCCAGAAGTCGCGTCAGGTTATCGCGCCGACCTGCAGACCCAATACGCCTCAAAACACATGGCGGCGGCGGCCAATCCGCTGGCGGCCGAGGCCGGGCGGGGGATGTTGCGCCAGGGCGGTTCGGCAATCGATGCCGCAATTGCGATGCAAGCCGTGCTGACCCTGGTCGAGCCGCAATCCTCGGGCATTGGCGGGGGTGCGTTGATCGTGCTCTGGGATGGCAAGGCTGTACGCACTTATGACGGTCGTGAAACCGCTCCGGCCGGCGCCACCGAGAAGCTTTTCCTGCAAGCCGACGGCAAACCGATGCCGTTCACCCAGGCGCAGATTGGCGGTCGTTCGGTGGGGACACCGGGCGTGTTGCGAGCGCTTGAGTTGGCCCATCAGAAACACGGTCATCTGCCGTGGGCGCAGCTGTTCGAACCGGCGATCAAACTCGCGGAGCAAGGTTTCGCCATCTCGCCACGCCTTCACCGGTTGATCGCCTCAGACTCGTCCATGCGAAGCTCACCGGACATGGTGGCCTACTTCATGAATGCCGATGGCAGCCCGAAAGCCGCAGGCACGCAATTGAAAAACCCGGCACTGGCCGCGGTGTTCAAACGCATCGCCAAAGAAGGACCGGATGCATTGTACAAAGGCCCTATCGCACAAGAGATCGTCGCCAAGGTTCAGGGCCACGCCAACCCGGGCAGCCTGTCGCTGAACGACCTCAACGGCTACAGCGCCAAGGAGCGCGCGCCGCTGTGCACCGACTACAAACGCTGGCAGGTCTGCGGCATGCCACCACCGTCGTCAGGCGGGATCGCCGTGGCGCAGATCCTCGGCACCTTGCAGGCTCTGGAAACCCGTGACCCACGCTTTGCCCTGGCGCCGCTCAAACCGGTCAAGACCACCCAACCTGCGGGCGTTGAGCCGGCGCCTGAAGCCGTGCACCTGATCTCCGAAGCCGAACGCCTGGCTTACGCCGACCGTGCGCTGTACGTGGCCGACGCAGATTTCGTGCCCGTCCCCGTCAAAGGTCTGGTGGACCCTGCCTATCTGGCCAACCGCGCCGCCCTGATCGGCGATCGCAGCATGGGCACGGCCAAACCCGGCACCCCGCCGGGCATTCAGGTCGCCTACGCCCCGGACCGTTCGCCGCTGCGCACCTCCACCTCGCAAGTGGTGGCGGTGGATGACGAAGGCGGCGCCGTGTCCATGACCACCACCGTGGAATCCGCATTTGGCTCGCACCTGATGGTCCAGGGCTTCCTGCTCAACAACCAGATGACCGACTTCTCGTTCATCCCCGAAGAGAATGGTCAGAAGGTTGCCAACCGGGTCGAACCCGGCAAACGCCCACGCTCGTCCATGGCACCGACCCTGATTTTCGACCGCCAGAGCGGCGAATTCCTCGCCACCATCGGCTCCCCCGGCGGCTCGCAGATCATCGAATACGTCGCCAAATCCACCATCGGCCTGCTCGACTGGAACCTCGACCCACAAGCCGCCATCAGCCTGCCCAACTTCGGCAGCCGCAACGGCCCGAGCGAACTGGAACAGGGGCAGTTCAGCCCGGCACTGATTCAGGCGCTGAAAGACAAAGGGCACAGCGTGAACGAGATCGACATGACCAGCGGGACTCAGGCGATTGTCCGGGTCAAGGATGCGCAGGGTAAAACGTCGCTGGCGGGAGGGGCTGATCCGCGGCGTGAGGGGGCGGCGTTGGGGGATTGAGTCTTACGCAGGAATGAGTAAGGGCTTACCGGGAGGTAGGCCCTTTTTTATAGCTAACGAATACAGATCGGCCATCTCGCGGAGCCTTTTCCTACCCACAAATGACTGCTTCTTGGATAGAGTTTGAAGATCAGTTTCCCCCAATTCCGCGTCTGCCTCAGCTCATCAAATCAGCTGTCGGCAGTGCTTGATTACAGAAGTCGAACTTGCCCCTCCGCACATCGGATGCGCCTCCACAGACTTGCATCAGTCCCACCGCGGGACTAGGATCACTCCATGAGAATCATCGCTATCAGTCAGCTGAAAAGATTTTGGGAGAAACACCCGGATTCGGAGCAATCCTTTCTGGCTTGGATTGATGAGGCAAAAAATGCTGAGTGGAAAACGCCACCGGACATAAAGGCGCACTTTGCTACCGCCAGTATTCTCAAAAGCCGCAGAGTCGTGTTCAACATCAAGGGCAATGATTTTCGGTTGGTAGTCGCTGTGGCCTATCGCTTCGGCGCCGTCTACATAAAATTTGTCGGCACTCACAAACAGTACGACGCAATCGACGCTGATACCGTCGAGATGGAGTAACCCATGAATATTCGCCCCATTCACACCGACGAGGACTATCGTGCAGCCCTCAAGAACGTGTCAGCGCTGTTCGACAACGAACCAGAGCCTGGCACCCCTGAGGGTGATTATTTCGACATTATGATCACGCTTATTGAAGCCTATGAATCGAAGCAGTTTCCGGTGGATCTGCCCAACCCGATCGATGCAATCAAGTTTCGTATGGAACAGTCCGGCCTGTCTGCTGCTGACCTCGCACCGGCCATTGGCCGCACAAACCGAGTGTATGAAGTGCTCAATGGCAAACGTGCGTTGACGCTTCCGATGATCTGGAAACTTCACGATTTGTTCGGGATACCCGCGCAAAGCCTGATCAAGCCGATAAAGCAGGCTTGATCAGGTGTCAGTAGACTCCTGAAATCAGGCAGGCACACCCAAAATGATATGCGACGCCTTGATCGCCGCCGTCGCGCTCACACCCGGCGCCAGGCCCAGTTCTGCCACAGCCTGGCGTGTCACGATCGAATAGACTTCGGTGCCGCCGTCGAGCTGGATGACCACTTCGGAGTTCACGGCACCGTCGATGACACTGGTGACCTTGCCTTCCAGGCTGTTGCGCGCCGACAGGCGAATGTCGCTGGATTCGGTCATCAACATGACGTTACGTGCGCTGACTTTCATGACGTATCTTCTCGAACAATTATTGTTGTATTCAGCCTAGCGAGAGATCTTCAGCGCCTGTCGCGCCTGATGTTTCTCCAGCGCCAGTTCGATCAAACGGCTGACCAGCTCGCTGTAAGTCATACCAGTGGCCTGCCATAGCTTGGGGTACATGCTGATGCGGGTGAATCCGGGCAACGAATTGATCTCATTGATCAGCACTTCGCCAGTCTCGGTCAGGAACACGTCGACCCGCGCCAGTCCGGAACAGCCCAGCACCTGAAACGCCTCGACGGCCAGGGCACGGATGCGTTCAGTGGCCTCGATGCTGATGTTTGCCGGCACCACCACTTCCGCCGCTTGAGCATCGATGTATTTGCTGTCGTATGAATAAAACCCGCTGCGCACCACGATCTCGCCACAGCCGCTGGCGATGGCGTCTTCATTGCCGAGCACCGCGCATTCAATCTCACGGCCGCTGACGGCGGACTCCACCAAGACTTTCTCATCGAAACCCAGGGCCAGTTCTATTGCCGCCGCGTACTCGGCTTCGTCATTCACCTTGCTCACGCCCACGGAAGAGCCCTGGTTCGCCGGTTTGACGAACAGCGGCAGGCCGAGTTTGCCTTGCACCTCGGAGAACCCGGTGCGTGTTGCGGTGGCGCGGGTCAGGGTGACAAACGGCGTGACCGCCAACCCGGCGTCACGCAGCAGACGCTTGCTGATGTCCTTGTCCATGCAGACGGCCGAACCGAGCACATCGGAGCCGACAAACGGCAGATCGGCCATGCGCAGCAAGCCTTGCAGGCAACCGTCTTCGCCCAGAGTGCCGTGGACGATCGGAAAGATCACATCGATGTGGCCTAGCAGTTCCTGACTGGAGGTTTCCACCAATTGCTGACTGGCCTTTCCCGGCACGACGGCCAGTTCACGGTTGGACTGGTTGAGGGCAATCAGCGCCGGGTTTTCCTGGTTGAGCAGGAAGTTCGAAGGGTCGTTCAGATGCCAGTGACCTTGCTTGTCAATGCCGATCAGCACCGGTTCAAAACGCGAACGATCCAGCGCATCGACGATGTTTTTCGCCGATTGCAGCGACACTTCGTGTTCAGCCGAACGGCCGCCAAAAATAATGCCTACCCGCAGTTTGCTCATTCAGAACTCCTCAACGATTGGCCACCAGATGCGTGCCGAACAGTAGGTAGCAACTGCCGGCGAAGCGATCCAGCCATTTACGCGAACGATCATAAGCACCTGCGACCCGACGGCTGGCGAACAGCAGCGCCACGCTGCCATACCAACTGAATGACAAGGTCGCCATGGTCAGCACGGCCAGCGCCAGCAACATCGGTGGCGGTGAAGCTGGCATGGCAGTGGCGAAAATCGTTGCGACAAATAACGCTGCCTTGGGATTGGTCATGTTGCCCACAAAGCCCCGGCCATAAGCCGATAGCAGCGTGCGGCCGGCTCCATTCAGCGAGCCGCTATCGCCCGGCACACTCGGTGGTTTGCGCTTGAACTGCTTCAATCCCAGATAGATCAGGTAACAACCGCCGGCGATCTTGAAGCTCAGATAGAGCGTCGGCGCAGCGCTGAACAGCGACTTGATGCCCAGGCCACCCGCCAACCCCCACAGCACCGTGCCCGTGGCCACGCCGAGTGCGGCGACAACCCCGTGGCGCCGGGAGCAACTGGCAGCCAATTGTGCGGTGTTGAAGAAGTTCGGCCCCGGCGTCACCACCGCAACCGTCCACAACAGCGCCAACGACAACAACGGAGCGGCGTAGCTCAGGTGGGATATTTCCATGATGTGGGGCGCCTTCGTGGCTTAGAAAATATGCAACACCTTGCAACATTAGTCCGGGATTTTCTACCAGCCGGGTGATTCGAACGGCAGCAGACAGGCGGTTGGTCAGTGGGGTAACGTGATCAGCATCGAGTTCAAGGCAAAAACACCATGGCCAAGCACACGCCTCCCATCGACTGGTTCCACCGCGCGCCCGACGTCGGCGGGCTTCAGCGTTTCGAGGCTTTTTTTGCAGGCCACGGCTACGACCTTCACCGCCACGACACCTACGCCATCGGCCACACACTGGCCGGTGTGCAGAGTTTTCAGTACCGCGGTGGCTGGCGCCACAGTCTGCCGGGCGGGACCATGGTGCTGCACCCGGACGAAGTTCACGATGGCGAGGCCGGCACCGAGACTGGGTTCCAGTACCGAATGATGTACATCGAACCGGCACTGATCCAGCAGATGCTCGGTGGGCAGCCGTTGCCATTTATCAAGACCGGCCTGTCGAACGACCCTCGTTTGTTCGCCGCCACCGCCGTGATGCTGCGAAGCCTCGATTGCCCCCTCGAGCCTCTGGAAGAGCAGGATGCGCTGTTCGACCTGGCCCAAGCCTTGAACAGCGTTTCCGGAGTGCCTGCCACCCGCCAGCGCTTCGACTACGTGGCCGCCGAACGCGCGCGGGAATTCATCCACAGCGCCCTGGATCGCACCGTGACGCTGGAAGAACTGGCGCAACACAGCGGTCGTGATCGCTGGAGTCTGTCGCGGGATTTTCGCCTGTTGTTCGGCACCAGCCCTTATCGATACCTGACCATGCGCCGCCTCGACCTGGTCCGCTCGCTGCTGATCCAGGGCCAGCCATTGGTCAGTGCCGCGCTGATCGCCGGCTTCACCGATCAGAGCCACATGACCCGGCAGTTCAGCAAAACCTACGGCCTGTCGCCGGCCCGCTGGATGAAAATGCATCGCCGCTGAGCCACGCACAATCGTTCAAGAAGCACACCGATGCGCGGGCTATCGTGGATTTACGATCAACCACGAGAGCTGCTTCATGAAAGCTTACGAAAGCCTGAACTTCGCTGAAAAAATCGCCAGGATCGACCCGTACTGGACGCCCAGGGTCATCGCCGAAATGAACAACTACCAGTTCAAGGTAGTGAAACTGCTGGGGGACTTCATCTGGCACGATCACCTTGATACCGACGAAACCTTCATCGTGCTCGAAGGGCAATTGCGCATCGACTTTCGCGATGGCCACGTGCTGGTGAACGCTGGCGAAATGTATGTGGTGTCAAAAGGTGTCGAACACAAACCGTTCGCCGAGCAGGAGGTGAAACTCCTGCTGATCGAGCCCAAGGGTGTGCTGAACACGGGTAACGAAGGTGGCGAGCGTACGGCGCAGAATGACGTCTGGGTGTGAAGGCTGGCTGCTTATGGCTGCAAGGTTTTGCCGTCCACTGGATCGCCGATTTTCAGGAAATGCCCGCCCGCCACATGATGCAAGGTGCGCAGCGCGTCTTGCCCTTCGAAATGCCAGCGACCGTCACTGAACACCCGCTCGTCTGCCTGAGCGGCAATCACTTCGGCCAGGAACAGATCGTACTGCTGGTGATTGCCGGGCTCCGGCAGCAGTCGGCATTCCAGCCAGGCGACGCAGCCTTCGAGCATCGGCGCATCGATCAATTCAGCGCTGAAGGTCGGCAAGCCATAGACCTGGAACTTGTCCCGGCCCTGGTCCCGAGTCAATTCCAGGCCGGACGTCGAACCCACGGTCTGGACGATATCGGCCTGGGCGGCGCAGGGAACATTCAGCACAAACGTGCCCGAAGCCTCCAGCAATTGCCGTGTCCAGGTGGACTTGTCCAGCACCACGGCAATTTTCGGCGGCTCGAAATCCAGCGGCATGGCCCAGGCCGCCGCCATGATGTTGCGCTGGCCGTCATGGGCCGCGCTGACCAACACGGTCGGGCCGTGATTGAGCAGACGATACGCCTTGGCCAAGGGAACCGGACGGCGGTGAGAAACGCTCATGATGGCTGCTCCTGGGGAAAACGCCGATTGTAGCGATTTACGCTGCGATGGCAGGCATCAAGTCGCTAACTGATTGGCAAACTGCCCGACCGCGTTCACTACTTTCTGTGCACCGTCCTGAATCTCGACAATCACCGTCCCCGCCTCTGCCGCCAGCGCCAGCCCCTGTTCAGCCTGGAGTTTGCCCTCGGTCATCAGCGCCACGGCGTTGCGCGCCATGTCCTGGTTCTGACGCACCACGCCGACAATCTCATCGGTTGCCTGGCTGGTGCGCGAAGCCAATTGCCGGACCTCATCCGCCACCACCGCGAAACCACGCCCCTGTTCCCCGGCCCGAGCCGCCTCGATGGCCGCGTTGAGCGCCAGCAGGTTGGTCTGTTCGGCAATCCCGCTGATGGTTTTGACGATGGTGCCGATCACCAGCGACTGCTCGTTCAACGCTTCGATGCCTTCGCCAGCGGCCTGCATGTGCCTGGCAAGGTCACGCATAACGTTCACCGCCTGAGTCACCACCGCGTTACCGCGCTGCGCGCTGCTGTCGGTTTGCTGCGAGGTGCTGTAGGCAATGTTCGCCGCTTCGGCGACGGCTTGCTCCTGATTGACTTGATCGGTAATCACCGTGGCGAACTTCACCACTTTGTAGAGCTTATTGTTGGCATCGACCACCGGGTTGTAGGAAGCCTCCAGCCAGACCGCGCGACCGTGGCTGTCGACGCGCTTGAAACGGTCGGCGACGAACTCGCCTGCATTCAAGCGGCGCCAGAAGTCCTGGTACGCGGCGCTGTTGTAATCCTCCGGTTGGCAGAAGGTGCGGTGATGCTTGCCCTTGATCTGCGCCAGGCTGTAGCCCATGCCGCTGAGAAACCGGTCGTTGGCTGCCAGTACGTTGCCATTGAGGTCGAACTCGATCACCGCCGTGGAGCGCACGAGCGCGCCGATCAGGTTCTCATGCTCACGAGACGCCTCGATGGTGCGGGTCAGGTCACTGGAGTAAATCGAGAAGTGCTTGATCCGGCCGTCCGCGGACCGAACCGGCTGCACGATCGAGCGCAGCCAGGCTTCCTGGCCATTGCCGCGCAACAAACGCACCGTGCCGGCAAAGTGCTCGCCACGGGTCAACGCGACCTTGAAGCGCTGGTGGAATTCGTCCGACTTCACATGGGCCGGGACGATGTCTTCGATGTGTCGCCCTATCAGGTCGCTGCTTTTGTAGAGCATCTCACCGATGAAGTTCTGGTTGACCGATTGAATCCGCCCATCGACATCGAGGGTCAGGACCAGCATCTCGCTTTCCAGACTTTCCTTCACTTGCTGGAGGCTGGAGAGTTCTTCGCGAAGAGCCGACAGCTCCTGCTTCAAGCGTTTGTTGAACATGGGGATACACCGATGGACAGGGATAGAAAGCGGTATGCAGCCTAACCATCGGCCTCAGGGATATTTTCTGAAGAGTGTTTAGGGTTGTCCTACAAAAATAGTTGCTACACGTACGGTGCTGCCTTCGATTACATCGCGCCAGCAGTCGAGCAGCTGCCAACTCTTGGCATCCGCGTCCCGAAATACGCCGCGCTGCTCACACCCACAGCCCCCATCACCGCGCAGAAGATCACGCAGATCCATGGGCTCCACGGCATCAGACCGATCAGCAACAACGGTGTGATGCTCGCCCAGACGGCATAGGCAATGTTGTAGGTGAAGGAAATCCCCGAGACACGAATCCGCGCAGGGAACAGGCTGACCATCACCGACGGCACCGCGCCGACCACCCCGCAACCGAGGCCGGCCACGGCGTACGCCAGACCGATCCAGCTGCCACCGATGATCAGGCAGGTATAGAGAACGCCGATGCCCAGTGGCAGCAGCAGGCTATAGAGCATCACCGTGCGCCAGGCGCCAATGCGGTCGACCAGCAGCCCGGCGAGTACACAGCCGATATTCAGAAAGACAATGCCCAAGGCACTCAGGGCGAAGGTGTGGCTGGCGGTCATACCGAAGGTTTTCTGCATCATGGTCGGGGTGATCACCACGAACACCACCACCGCCGAGGTCAGTACGCAGGTGAGGATCATCGCCGGCAGCATGGCCAGGCGATGTTCACGCAAGACCGTGCGCAGCGGCAGTTCGACAGCTGCATCCCGCTGGGCCTGCATGGCCATGAACACCGGGGTTTCGCTGAGCCAGCGGCGTAGCCAGACGCCGATTACGCCAAACACGCCGCCCAGCAGGAACGGGTAACGCCAGGCGTAATCAAGGATTTCTGCCGGGGTGAATGCCTGTGCGAGAAAAGTCGCCGTCAGGGCACCGATCAGGTAACCAAAGGTCAGCCCGGCCTGCAGGAAACCGAGGGCATAACCGCGATGCCCGGCCGGTGCATGTTCGGCGACGAACACCCAGGCGCTCGGCACTTCGCCGCCCACCGCCGCGCCCTGGAGGATTCGCAGGGCCAACAGCAGCAGCGGTGCGAAATAACCGATTTGGGCGTAGGTCGGCATGATGCCGATCAGCAGACACGGCAGCGCCATCATCAGGATGCTCAGGCTGAAGACCTTCTTGCGGCCCAGTCGGTCGGCGAAATGCGCCATCAGAATCCCGCCCAACGGCCGCGCCAAATACCCGGTAGCGAAGATCCCGAAGCTTTGCAGCAGCCGCAGCCACTCCGGCATTTCCGGTGGGAAGAACAGCTGGCTGAGGGTCAGGGCGAAAAATACGAAAATGATGAAATCGTAGATTTCCAGCGCGCCGCCAAGGGCCGCAAGGCCGAGGGTCTTGTAATCCGAGCGGGTGAACGGCGCCGGGCATGAATGGGTGTTGGCGGTCATGAAAAGAACTCTGGCATAGGCAAAAAACCGAGGCGCCCATGGTCTACGCAAACGCGCCAACGGACAACCCGTTAGACCAAAGTCCTAGACGCGTAAAACCTCGTCACAAAAAAGAGCCGATTGTTTTACTGTTGGCACCTGTCTAGACGGGCCTTCGCGGTCCTGAAGACCACAACAAACATAAAAATTCGAGGTACACCCGTGGCCGCTGATATCGAAGATACCCGCTCCGCCCGCTTTGCCCTGCGCTGCTCAAGTTTTGCCGAACGCTGGTTTCCTGACTCCTGGGTGTTTGCCGCACTGGCGGTGATTATCGTCGCCGTGGCCACCCTGTTCATGGGCGCCAAACCCACCGACGCCGCCATGGCCTTCGGTGACGGCTTCTGGAGCCTGATCCCGTTCACCATGCAGATGGCTTTCGTGGTGATCGGCGGTTATGTGGTTGCCAGCTCGCCACCGGCGGTGAAACTGATCGACCGGCTGGCGCGGATCCCGAAAAACGGCCGCTCGGCCGTGGCCTGGGTTGCGTTGATCTCCATGGTCGCTTCGTTGCTGAACTGGGGGCTGTCGCTGGTGTTTGGCGGTTTGCTGGTGCGCGCCCTCGCCCGCCGTACCGATCTGAAAATGGATTACCGTGCCGCCGGTGCCGCCGCCTATCTGGGTCTCGGCGCGGTGTGGGCCCTGGGCCTGTCCTCGTCCGCCGCGCAATTGCAGGCCAACCCGGCCAGCCTGCCGCCATCGATTCTGTCGATCACCGGGGTGATTCCTTTCACGCAAACGATCTTTCTCTGGCAATCCGGTGTGATGTTGCTGGCGCTGATCGTGATCTCGCTGATCATTGCCTACGCCACTGCACCCGGCCCGAATTCTGCCCGTGACGCCGAAGCCTGCGGAATCGATCCGAGCTTTAATATGCCGCCATTGCAACCGCGCACCCGCCCCGGCGAATGGCTGGAGCACAGCCCACTGCTGACGATTTTGCTGGTGCTGCTGGCGGCCGGGTGGCTGTTCCATGAGTTCTCGACCAAACCGGCGATCAGCGCCATTTCCGGGCTGAACACCTACAACTTCCTGTTCATCATGCTCGGTGCCCTGCTGCACTGGCGCCCGCGCAGCTTCCTTGACGCGGTGAGCCGTGCGGTGCCGACCACCACGGGCGTACTGATCCAGTTCCCGTTGTACGGCTCGATCGCCGCGCTGATGACCACCGTTAAAGGGACTGACGCTCAGACACTGGCTCACCACATCTCGACCTTTTTCGTACAAATCGCGTCCCACGACACCTATGCGCTGCTGATGGGCGTGTACTCGGCGATCCTCGGTTTCTTCATCCCGTCCGGCGGCGGCAAATGGATCATCGAAGCGCCGTACGTCATGCAAGTGGCCACCGACCTGAACTACCATCTGGGCTGGGCCGTGCAGATCTACAACGCCGCCGAAGCCCTGCCGAACCTGATCAACCCGTTCTACATGCTGCCGCTGCTGGGTGTGCTCGGGTTGAAGGCGCGGGACTTGATCGGGTTTTCGTTCGTACAACTGCTGGTGCACACGCCGCTGGTGCTGTTTCTGCTTTGGGCGCTGGGGACGACGCTGACGTATACGGCGCCGGTGATGCCGTAGCACGTAAGTGATTGCACCTGCTGCGGGCAGGTGCAATCAGTTCACTCGGCTTGAGCATGAAACAACGCCTAGATTTATCCTACATACAGGCTCGATTGCGCCTGACATGAAACCCGGAGAGTTCTTATCTCCAACCTATAAATCGCTGAGTAAACTCCGACAGCTCACAAACTTTTTAAAGCAAGACAGCACTGACCAAGGAAGAACAAACACATGTCTTTAATATCGAAAACGCTGGAAGAGATGATTAACGAGATTTACCAGGACGGTAGGGTTTCAGTCGTTGAATATAAAAAGCTGCGTGATGATGCAGATCGCCGTATGGACGCTGTCGTCCGCGAGTTCGGCCAGCACAACAATTTGACCGCCCTTCAAAAAGCGATGGATGTAGTGATGCAATTAACGCAAACGTCCATCATTGATGCCAAAAAAGCCAAACTGACCGATACAGGAGAGGCCATCGTCAAGGATGCCGTATTTGCACAGGTCGAGTACTTGCGCGCCGGTACTCATCTGGCACTAAAGCTGTTGTAACGCTTCAACCTCCGTCCGGCCCATAGACATTAAGCCCGGGCCGGACCCCATAACCGAGAGTTCCTGGCATACACACCGCAGGCTCTACGCAAAAAAAACTACACGCACACACTGTTCTGTGTAACGCCGCTGATCCAGTATGGCGCGTACCCCAATCAACGGGACCACGCTGAAAAGGATCTGAGCATGTTCAAATTCGCAGGACTCACTCTCGCGGCCCTCACCCTGAGTGCCGCCGCCCATGCCGATGTCGACCTGAAGCTGGGCAGTACCGAACGTGTCACCCGCCTGTTCGCCTATCCCAACAACTGCAATGTGATCTGCTTTCGCAACTGGACACTGGAGCAAACGGTCGAGCATTACCTGACCCAAAGCGTGCAGCGCGATGGTTACAGCGCGGCGAAAGTGCTGGTCAAAACCGATAACGATCAGCTCTACGCCGAAATCAGCGGCGTACCCCGTGGCTATGAAAAACCGTTGGTGGCGTTACTCGATGCCGGTGATCTGGCCTATACCGGCGCCAGCAAGCTGAATGCCGATGGCAAGTGGGCTTACAGCTGGTATCTGTACCTGCCACTGGGCATGGCTCTGGAAAACCGCAAAAGCGTTGAACTGTTGCACTTCCCACCCGACTATTCGTTGACCCAGGCTCAGGATTACCTGCGATCCGCCACCACCGATCGCTGGGCCACACTGCTGACTGTCAACGGAATCCCGGCCGACCAGACTCCGGGCTACCAGACCATCATCGACATCGCACCGATTGCCGCACCGTCCAATGCCGGCAAGGATCTGGAAGGCGTCTACGACTACTTCAAGGACTACCAGACCACGATGGTCAAGCAACTCAGCCAGAACGCCAGTGGTGCGGCGTTGCCGATGGTCGCCTTCGGCGCGCCGGTGCGTAACTGGATCAAGCAGCAATACGGGCCGACCGTGAACGTGCTGAGCCTGGTCAGCATCAGTCCGAGCGACGGGGTGAAAGTGCCAGTGCTGGGTTCCAACCACCCAAGCTACATTTGGTACGCCGCCGACCCGGAAAGCTATACCGGCAGCGATGCCCAGGCCAAGGCCGATGCCGCTGGCCTTAAAGTCATGGGTCAGGATTTGAGTGCCGCGTGCTGGCAGGCCGCCATGGGCCGCCAACCGGACAGTAATCCCGACATTGAACTGAGAAGTTGCACCCAAACCTGGCAAGTGGCCCAGTCAGAAAAAACCTGCGAGCTGTTCTATACCTCGATCCGCAACCTGACGCCCGAAAAAGCCGTGGCCAAGTGCGCGACGGCACCGATCAAATCTCAGCTCAAACAGCTGAAAGCCCCGGTACCCGCGACTGCGATCCCTGTCCCGCCTCTGTAAAACGATGAACGGCGGGTCTACTGTCATAACTGACAGTAGACCCGCCGTTTCATTTGCGAGAGGCTTGAGTCGTACCCATGTGTTGCAGAGCTGACAGGATCGTCAGCTGATGGAGGTCGCAGCACCCAGCCGACAAGGACTGTTATGAAAACCCAGACCCCGCACGGGACGCTTGCGCAATCACCCGATGGGATTTATCCATTTACGGAGTTGCCCGTTCGCCTTGGATTCCCCTCCAGAGCCGACTTCGAGATTATCGACAACACCAACGGATCGGCGGCAGCCGTCGCAGCACTTCGGGACTTTCCACGCATCAGCCGAATTTGTCGGGCTTCGGGGCATCTGCTGCCTTATCGGTGTCGGCATACCCGGCAACTGGCCCGCGGCATCCATGTCTACGACCCGCGCTTCTGCGGGCTGCTGCGACACTCCTGCGACCCAAACGTATTTCTCGACATGAGCGAGCTGTGGCTATGGGCGCTAAAGGACATCAAAAAAGGCGACCGACTGACGATGGACTACGCCACCACCGAAGACAAACTCTTGCGTCAGTTCGCCTGCCAGTGCGGCTCGTTCGACTGCCGTGGCTGGATCACCGGCTACGATGAATCGCCGAACGCCGACGGCCAGTTGTTTCTGCAGCACTGGCGTCGGCGAAGTCTATGCTGAAGGTCGTTACAACGCCTCGACCGGACGCAGACGGTATTGCGGCGGCAATTGCTCGAAACCGCTGATGGTGGCGTTCAAGCTTTTCCAGCGACCGTCCTTGATGCCATAGATGCAGCCGTGAACAGACAGGCTCTGCCCGCGGTGCCAGGCGTTTTGCACAATGCTGGTGTGCCCGACGTTGGCCACTTGCTGGATCACGTTGTATTCGCAGAGGCGGTCGACCCGCTCTTCTTCAGTGGGCAATTTGGCGAGTTCTTCGCGTTTTTCATAATAGAGATCGCGAATCGAGCGCAGCCAGCCGTCGATCAGGCCCAGCTGACGGTCCTGCATTGAGGCGCGCACGCCGCCGCAGCCATAGTGACCGGTAACGAGGATGTGTTTGACCTTCAGCACGTCGACCGCGTACTGAATCACCGACAGGCAGTTGAGGTCGGTGTGCAGCACCACGTTGGCCACGTTGCGGTGTACAAACAGATCGCCGGGCAGCATGCCGACGATCTCGTTCGCCGGCACCCGGGCGTCGGAGCAACCGATCCACAGGTATTCCGGGGTTTGCTGACGGGCCAGCTTGGCGAAGAAATCAGGATCTTCTTTGGTGATCGCGTCAGCCCAGCGCTCGTTGTTATCAATCAGATCTTGTAATTCGTTCATGCAATGAAACCTCGAGAATGATGCGCTTCTATGACAGACAACCATCTGTCGGGGTCACGCGACAGATGCAGATATCCGGTTTTCCATGCCGGAGGAATTCTCAGCAGCCCGGGGGGTCCACCCTAGTAAGGCCTACAGTATGAGGAATTGCCATGACTGAATCACGACGTCCGTACGATGCGGTGCAACCCGAGCCCATCGATGACAACGAAGACCGCATGGGCTCGATGCATGAGCTGGATTTCGACGAGGAAGAACCCAGCGCCAAAATCGGCGACGAGCTGACGCAAACTGAGCGTGAACGCCTGATGCCTCGGGAACGCGTACGTGAAGCCGGCATAACCGGGGCCTCGACCGATGACCATGAGTCCACCGACGACGACATGAGCCCGGAAACCCTGATCCATGAAGACGGCGCACGGGACGCCCACGAAGCGGGTGAAGGCGGCCAGGCCGATTGGGATTTGAGCATTGTCGATGAAGACGACATCGGAGGGGGCAATGGGCTGGATGAAGAGGAACTGGCGCGACGGGATCCGATGGACGGTAATCGTTGATCTGTGGCGAGGGAGCTTGCTCCCTCGCCACAATAGCTGTAACTCAATCGACGAGGGTGCAGGCCATCACAACGGCATCTTCACGCCCGCCAACTGCCGGGTAGTAATCGCGTCGACGGCCAATCTCGTTAAACCCATAACGCTCATACAACTTAAACGCACCACGGTTGCTGTCGCGCACCTCAAGGAAACACTCCCGCGCCTTGGCGTCATACGCCCGGGACATCAAATGCTCCAGCAACGTCAAGCCCAGGCCGCGGCCCTGGTTCTCCGGTTTGACGGTGATGTTCAGCAGATGCGCTTCATCAAGGATGATCTGCACCACCCCGTGGCCGACCTGCTGCTGGCCTTCAAACATCAGCCATATCTGATATTTACCCAGCCCATCGAGAAAAATCCCGCGAGTCCAGGGATGGCTGTAAGCCGCGTATTCGATTTTCAGTACAGCGTCCAGGTCCGCCTCGATCATCGGGCGGAACGATACAGCGTCACTCATTCGATTCTTTCCAGCGCGCCATCAGCCGACGCATGGCTTGCCAGACATCAGCCTTACGCTGTGGCTCTTCCATTAATAATTCCAGACCCGGCAGGGCCCAGACCGAGCCCAGGCCATCGACCTGGAGTTCACGGTTGAAGGATTCGGCGTTTGCTTCACCGGCGAAACGCACCGCCGGCAGGCCAATCAGCCACACGCAGACGCACGGAGCGTCTTCCAGCCGGGCCGACAGAAAACCTTGAACGAAGTCGCGAGCCGCTTCCGGGCCTTGATCCATGGTGCCCCGAACCAGCAACGGCCAGCGCACCGGCTCACCGACGATTTGCGGGCTGTCCGGCAGACCGGCGGCACGCAGCATGTCCTTGAGCAACAGATAGGCGGGGTCGCGGGTCTGGAACGATTCGCCTGTGGGTAACTCGACCAACAGCAGGCAGCGCCCAGCCCGCAGCAATTGCAGGGCGAAACGCGGCGGCGGCACGACCGGAGCCTTGACCGCGACTGGAGTCGCCTCTTCTTCGACCTTGGCGTTCGTGCGCGTGCTGGCCAACGATGGCCGTGGCACCTCGATTTTCACCCGTTCAGCCGGTTTGGCCACAGGTTCCACAAGCGCCTCAGCCACAGGAGCCGGCGTCACCGGGGCGACGACCACCGGCTCGGGCATCTCCAGCAGTTCAGGGCGCGATGGCGCAGCAAAGGGCAATTCGGTGCGCGGCAGCCAGTTGACCACCTGCATGGCGGTCAAATAAGCGCGACGACGGGACTCGATAAGCAAAGGTCGGCCACTTGTGGATAACTAAAGTGCGGTGATTCTACCGCCCTTCGCTCAAGATCGCCCACGCTTGATCGATAGAAAGCCAACTGTCCGTCCCGAGAGTGAATCGACACGCCTGCGATGCAGTACAATCGCGGCTTTTAATTGCCAACCAGCCGGCCATTCCGATGATCGAACCCAAGCGCGTCTTGCGCGCCCTCGCTGAACACTGGGCACTTCTGGAGCCACTGTGCGAGCACTTCGACCAAGGCACCTTGAGCCTAAACGAACTGCGTTCACAGTTGGCCGCCCAGCAACTCGACAGTACGCCGCAGGACATCACCAGCCTGCTGGACGTGTGGATCCGCCTCGACATTCTGGTTCCCGTGGCGAAAAGCCCGAACCGTTTCGAGCTCAATGCGCAGATCCACGACTTCCTCGCTTACCTGCGCCGTGAGCACCGTCTGGGCCTGTGCCTGGAGATCGAAGCCTATCTGCGCCATCTCGAGCGCCTGGCCGGTTATATCCAGGACGCCTTCGACATCCGCGACGGCCACGACCTGGCGCGCCAGTTGCGCCTGCTCGACATGCGCGTACGGGATGTATTGAAAAAACTCGCCAACGACGAACAGGCCCTGGTGGCCGTCGCCGAGCGGGCCAAGACCAGCGACCGGCAGATTCCCCTGCGCCAGCGTTACGCTGAAGTACTGGCGACCTGGGACGAATACGTCGAGCCGATGATTCAGTTGGTGAACGCCGACGGCGCCTTCGAACAAGGCGTGCGCAAGGTCGAGAACGTGCTGCTGAAGATGCTCACCGAACAGCAGCGCCTCGGCCACCTGGTCGATGACGACATGCTGCTGCGCACCCACGCGCGCATCCTCGAGATGCAGACCAGCGCCCAGCTGACCCTGCGTCATGCCCGCGAACTGCTGCTGCCGCTGCGTGAAGAAGCCCGTCGGCACAACGCCGTGACCCGTGGCGCGGCGCTGGCCTTGTCGGCCATTCGTCGCAAAGGCATCGATGCGGTGCCACAAGCGGCGATGCCGATGTTCACCCGCCCGCAAAGCACCTTCCTCGGCAGCGCCAGTCAGGTTGAAGCCTACGTGTATGCCCTGGCCCGTTTCGAGCCGAAACCGGCTCGATTCCCCAAAGCCCACAAGACGCAGAAAGGCGAAGCACCGCGCGCGCCACGCACGGTTCGGGAAATGCTCGAACGCTGCGAAGACGCCCTGCCGATGCCGGACCTGATGACCTGGCTGCTGGAGCAGGAGCCGGACGGCGCTACCGACGAATTGCTCTACTGGTTCTCGCGTCTGTCGCGCGAGAAACGGTTCAAACGCGAGCGTCTGGAACGCCGCGATTACCACACTCATGAGCATCAGGTCAGCCTGCGCTCCTTCGCCCTGCTCTCGGCCCGCGACACCGCCGCCGAGGATTCTGCGAGCACCCCACATGCATCTTGATCTAAACGAACTGTCCCAGCTGGCGCCGATTTTTCGCGAGCTGTTCAAGGGCTACCACGTCAGCCGCCGCGACCCTGAGCTGTACGCGCAACTGTCGAACTTCCAGGACCAGTACCGCACGCTGTTCAAGGCCTTGGGCTTTGAACTGGTCTGCGACACCCGTGGTTTCTACTACTTCGTGCCTGACCTCGCCGCCGCAGCAGTGAACAAGACCGCGCAACGTCTGGCGCTGTTCACCTTCATTCTTGTCGAGCACCTGGCCGATCAGGGCCGTGACCCGGTCGCCGTGCTCGACGGTGGCAGCCTCGGCCGCGACGAGTTGCCATCGCTGCTGGAGAAATACCGCGACCTGTTTATCCAGGCCGAAGTGCAGACGGTTGAAGAGCTCGAAGAAAAAATCATGCGCCGCATGACTCAGCTCGGTTTCGCCGGCGAAGAAAACGGCATCTACCGTTTCCTGCCGCCGATGCACCGCTTCCTCGATGTCTGCCTGTCGGTCCAGCAGGATCGCGACCTGGCTGCCAGTCTGCACAGTGTTTTGCCATTGCCGGTGCCAGTGCTGATCGATGACGACAGCGACGAAAAACTTTTGGAAACCGATGACCCGCTCGATCTGAGCGACTTCGCTGAAGAAAGCGAAGAAGACGCCATGGCCCGCGCCATTGCCGAAGAACAGGAGACCGACGCATGAGCAAGGAACGCTACGGCATTCGCCGCTTTGCCCTTTTGAACACCGCCGGTTACAGCCTCGGCCTGTTCCCGCTGGAAGAACCGTTGTCGGTTTACGGCGCGAACAACCTCGGCAAATCCGCCTCGATCAACGCCTTGCAGTTCCCGATCCTGGCGCGCATGTCGGACATGAGTTTCGGCAAATACAGCCTGGAACAATCCCGACGCTTCTACTTCGCGTCGGACACCAGCTACATCCTGGTCGAAGTGTCCCTGCCCCACGGTCCTCACGTCATTGGCGTGGTCGGTCGCGGCCCGGGCGGTGGTTTCGGTCACCAGTTCTTTGCCTACGCCGGCAAACTGGATCTGGCGCATTACCAGAAAAACGACACCTGCCTGCGCCAGAAAGAATTGTTCACCAACCTTGAGCGCGAAGGACTGAAAGCCTACGAGCTCAAGCCGGATGAACTGCGTCGATTGCTGGTGGGCGGTCACACCTCGATCCCGCTGGACCTGACGCTAATCCCGCTGCGCTCCACCAGCGAGCAGAGCCTGAAGACCTTCCGCGCACTGTTCATCAACCTGCTGCACATGCGCGAAATCACCGCGGCCAAGCTCAAGCAGCTGTTTCTCGATGCGTTCGAACACAGCCTGCGTTCCGGTAGCGTTGATTACATCGCCGCGTGCGAAGAAGCGTTCCGCGATGTACGACGCATGGAGCAGGACTACAACTCGCTGGTCACTGCTGGCCCATTGGTCGAAGCCCTTGCGGCAGGCGTGACCCAGCGCAACATCCTGCGCGGCAAATTGCACCGGATCTCGCCGCTGCTCGATTCCCTGCTCGGGACCTGGTCGGATTACGCCAGTGCGCGCAAGGAAGAGCTGACGATTCAGGCCGAGCACTACCGCAACGAGCAAGACGCGCTGCAAAACGATCAGCGCGGCGGCACTCAGGAGCTAATGCGTCTGGAGCGGGAAATCACCGGCATCCAGCGCTGGCTCGGCGAACTGTCCGCGCTCAAAAATCGCTTCGCGTTGGTTGATGACGTCAAAGTGCTGGAGCAGCAACTGCTCGCGGCCAAGGACGCACACGATGAGTTGGCCGGTGCGTTGGCCCAGTCGCGGCAGTTCAGCGCCGAAGATTTGGAAGAGCGTCTGCGGGATCTAGAAAAACGCCTGAAGTCGGTGAAACAGCAACTCGATCACGCCGACAACAACAGCTACGCCCGTTTGCGCGAGGAATTCTCGCAACAGGATGTCGAGCGCCTGATGCGTCTGTTCAACAGCGCGCTGTTCAGCCTGCCGCTGGGCGAATACGGCATTACGCTGGATGAGGAGGGTCAGTGGGTTAAGTCCATGGAGCTGATCCTCGATGGCTTCAAAGGCGAGCGTTTCGAAGTGCCGGGGCTGTCCATCGACATCTCGCATATCGAGCCTCCAGCGCTGCAAGCCCTGGCTGACCGCGCGGCGTTGCGCGATCAGAAAGAGCGTCTGGATAAAGAACTCAAGCAACTGAAAACTCAAGCTGCCGTGGCCGCTGACCGCGCTGCGAGCAAAACCCAGACCGAAGCGCTGTACCAGCAAGTGCTGGATGCGCAGAAAGCGTTGGAAGATTTCCGCCGCGCACAAACCCTGAGTGCAGAGGAAAGCGACAAGCTGGAACAACTGGCGCAAATGGAAGCCGCTCAGGACGAGTTGAAGCGTTCCAGCGACGCCTTCACCGAACGCGTCCAGCAACTGTCGGCCAAGCTGCAACTGGTCGGCCGGCAGATCGGCGACATGGAAGCCAAACAACGCACCCTCGACGACGCCCTGCGCCGCCGTCAGCTGTTGCCGGCAGACCTGCCGTTCGGTACGCCGTTCATGGACCCGATCGACGATTCCATGGACAACCTGCTGCCGCTGCTCAATGACTATCAGGACAGCTGGCAGGGTTTGATGCGCAGCGATGGCCAGATCGAAGCGCTGTACGCTCAGGTCCGCCTCAAGGGCGTGGCCAAGTTCGACAGCGAAGACGATATGGAGCGTCGCCTGCAACTGCTGATCAACGCGTACGCGCACCGCACCGACGAAGCGCTGACGTTGGGCAAGGCTCGCCGTGCAGCGGTGACCGACATCGCCCGGACCCTGCGCAACATCCGCAGCGACTACGACAGCCTCGAGCATCAACTGGCGCTGTTCAACCGCGAGATCAACAAGCGTCAGGTCTCCAACCTGCAGAGTTTCCGCATCGTACTGGCGCCGAACAAGGAAGCGCTCAAGCACATCGACCAGATCATCCACAGCGCCGGCCAGTACGAAGAAGGCGAAACCCTTTCGGTTTTCGACCTGAGCCAAAGCGCTGATCAGGACAACAAGAACGAAGAAGCCAAGGAATACCTGGCGCGGCTGGTGGCGGCGAACCACAACCAACTCGGCCTCAAGGACTTGTTCGAGCTGGCGTTCGAGATCACCAAGGTCAACGGATCGCCGGTGATTCATACCGACATCGATGGCGCCGCCTCCAACGGCACGACCATGACCATCAAGGCGCTAACCAACATGTACTTGTTGCTGCACTTGATGGACCGCGATCAGGCTGGTCGCGTGCGCCTGCCGTACTACCTCGACGAGGCGGCGGACATTGACGAGAAGAACCAGGCAGCGCTGCTGGAAACCAGCTTGCAGCTTGGCTTCGTGCCGATCCTGGCGAGTGTGAAGCCGCAGGTCTGCGCCAGTGTCGCCATCGACCTGGAAGGTGGCAGCGGCCCGAACGGTATCTACATCGACGAGGCGGACTGGAAGTACATCCGTCGTCACGATGAAGTGAAGGCTGCCGTTAATGTTGAAGCGGACGAGCCTGAGCTGGATGCCGTCTGATTTGCGTTAATCGAAGGCAATAAAAAAGGCCGCGATCTAATGGATCGCGGCCTTTTTCATGTCTGCTGTTTAGGCTTACTTGCCGATCGAAATCTTCGGCGCCCAAGTCAGCCATTCGTCTTCGAACTTGTCGAACAGCGGGAACGTCTGTTCGGGTCGCGCCGGACTGCCCATACGCTCACCGTCCGGCGTGGCGAAAGCGATGCCGCCCTGAATCAGAGTCTCCAGCGATTCGGTTCGCATCGTCGCGCCTTTGAACAAGCCGTAATCAAAGCCGAAACCACTGGAGTTCCAGAAACGCGTGCCGCTGCGCACCAACGGCGCGTACTTCGGCTCGATCAGGATGTGCACCAACACTCGATCGGCGGTCTGGCCGAGTTCATAGCCCGTCACTTTGCCCACGGTGATTTCGCGATAGGTGACCGGCACACCGGTTTTCAGCGAACCACGGCGGGCAGCACTCAACACCAGACTCAAACCAGCTTCTTGTTTAGCGGTTTCCGGCGGATTGGTCAGGGCGACGAAGTTCTTCTGCGGGCCGAGGTTTTTCGCTGCCGGTTGCACTTCGATGTATTGGCCAGTGACCAGCGTTTCGAGGTTGGACGTCTTGATCAGACCCAGCTCAGGTTTGACTACCCAGAACTGACTGCCAACCTGAGCGATACGCTCCGGCACTTCTGTGATTCGTGCGGTGAGCATCACCGATTGCAGGTCATCACTGAGGTCGACGTCTTCAATCTTGCCGACATCCAGGCCTTTGAATCTCACAGGTGTGCCGTTGCGTAAGCCATCGGCGCGATCAACCTTGATCGTGACCACAGTGCCTTTCTGGTTGGCCTCGTCATGGCTGGCGAACAGACGGAAACGTGGAATACGTTTCTGCAACGGCGCTTTCGCTTGCGGGGTTTCGAAGGCGATACCGCCAGCCATCAGGCTTTGCAGCGACTCACTTTTGACTTGGATTCCACCGGTCAGCCCACCCGTCAGCGTAATGCCGCTGGCATTCCAGAAGCGTGTCGAGGCATTGACCAAACCTTCGTATTCCTTCTCGATGTGTACACCGATCACCAGCTGTTTTTTGGTGCGAGAGAACTGATAGCTCTGGACCGAACCGACCTTGACCTGTTTGTAGAGAATCGGACTGCCGACTTCCAGTGAACCCAGATTCTCGGTGAACAGCACCAGGTGCAAACCCGGAGAACGCAGATCCAGCGGCGGCGCCTTGGGTCGTGCCACGAATTCGCGTTGCGGCGCTGCGCCTTTGTCGCCAGGACGCACGGCGATGTAGTTACCTTTGACCAGGGCTTCCAGGCCGGTGATCCCCGCCAGCGAGATCGACGGTTTGACCACCCAGAACTGAGTGCCTTCGACCAGGTAATCTTCGGCTAATGGATCGAGGGTCAACTCGGCGGTTGCGCCGGACAGATCCGGATCGACCTTCAGCGCTTTCAGATTGCCGACCTGGATACCTTTGTACATCACCGGTGTGCGACCGGCCTGCAGGCCTTCGAAATCGCTGAGTTTGACCTTGACCCGAATCCCGGCAGCGGCCGCATCGAAATCCTCGTAGAGACGGAACGGCAGGCTTGGGTCGGTGGGCGGACTGTCCTTGCGGTTCTCCGGCGTGGCGAACGCGATACCGCCGGCGACGATGCTGGCCAGGGACTCGCTACGCACTTTCACGCCCGACAGGCTGGCGTCGATGCTGATGCCGCTGGCGTTCCAGAAACGCGTGTGTTTGCGCACCAGTTTGGCATAGGTGGGTTCGATGAACACTTTGAGTTCAACCGTGCTCTGGTCTTCGGAGAGCAAGTAGCTTTTGACCTGGCCAACCTTGATCTGCTTGTAGAACACCGGACTGCCGCGGTTCAACGAGCCGAGGCGATCAGCCTTGATGGTCAGGTGCAAACCCGGCTGAGCGTCCGACAGCGGCGGCTCTTCAGCCAGGGCTTTGAACTTTCGAGTCGACTCCCCCTCGCCCGGGCTTATCGCGACGTAGTTACCCGAGACCAGCGTCTCCAGGCCAGTGATGCCGGCCAGGGTCACGCTCGGCTTGACCAGCCAGAAACGGGTGCTGGTCCGCAGGTATTGCTCCACATCCTTGTTCATTTCGACGGTGGCGATCACGCCTTTAGAGCTGCCTTCGTCATCAAGTTTGAGGGTCTTCACCTTACCCACCGACATGCCTTTGTAGACGACTTCGGTCTTGTTGGCCTGAATGCCTTCACCACTTTCGAAACGCACCTGAATCTCGATGCCGGTCTCGTTGTAGGCACGCCAGCCGAGCCAGCCGCCGATGATCAGGGCGATCAGGGGCAACACCCAAATAGCTGACCAGTTCGAGGCCGGTCGGGTTTTCGCTGTAGGCAAATCAGTCATGGTCGTCGTCCGACTCCGTGTTATCCCAAATCAGTCGGGGATCGAAAGTTACTGCGGCAAGCATCGTCAGAATCACCACACTGGCGAAAGCGATGGCGCCAAGATTGGCTTCGACGCTGGCAAGCCGTCCGAAATTCACAACCGCCACCAGGATGGCGATCACAAAGATATCGAGCATTGACCAGCGGCCAATGAACTCGATAAAGCGGTACATCCAAATGCGTTGACGAGCCGACAGTGGCTGGCGGCGCTGTACGGAAAACAGAAGCAGTGCAATGCCCACCAATTTGAACGTTGGTACCAAAATACTGGCGATAAAAACCACGGCGGCGATGGGAATCATGCCGTGCTGAACCAGTTGGATCACACCGGACATGATGGTGCTGGGATCGCCCTGCCCCAGTGAACTGACGGTCATGATCGGCAGCAGGTTGGCCGGGATGTAGAGAACCGCGGCGGTCACCAGCAGCGCCCAAGTGCGCGTCACACTGTTCGGACGACGGGCGTGAACCAGCGCACCGCAACGGGTGCAGACCTGCTTGTTGGTATCGGCTTCCTGCTTGTTCAATTCATGGCATTCGGTGCAAATAAGAATGCCTGCATCAATCGCCCGCATGGGCATCCTCTCCTGATAAAGCCTGCCAGATCTGATGAGGCGACATCACAACCTCCAACCAGACCTGAACTAATAACAAACCGATAAAGCACGCCAGGCCAAGACCGACGGTAATTGCTGCCATATCTGCCAGTTTGACGATCGCCACCAGTACGCCCATGAGGTAAACCTCGAGCATCCCCCAATCGCGTAAATGGTGATAAATGCGGTAGAGCAACAGGCCGTAACTGCGTCCGATATCAAAACGAATACTCAGCAGTACAACTAATTGGCAAAGCAGCTTGAGCAGCGGGATTCCCATACTGCAGAGAAACACCACGACTGCTACGCCCTGCATTCCAGTATCGAACAGGCCAACAACGCCGGTCCAGACAGTGTCATGCGATGACTGCCCGAGTAGATGGAGCTGCATGATGGGTAAAAAGTTCGCCGGGATATACAACAACAGAGCGGCGAGAACCAAGGCGAGACTACGCTGTACGACGTTATGCCGATGGGCGTAGAGCTCGTAACCGCAGCGCGGACAGAGGGCTTTCTCGCCATGGGCGAGCTTGGGCTTGCGCATCAGCAAGTCGCACTCATGACACGCTACCAAGTCGTCCAGCGGTAATTCTGACAGCCCTGGGGCGTCAACCGGATCTGGCATAAAAGGCTCTGGCTCCGAAAAAGTTGGACCTATTCTAGTGTCATGGATCGAAAATAACTGTGCAAATTTGTGCTTTAACTGAAAGCCACTTTCCTGCAGACAAAACAAAACCCCTACCTGCATACGCAGATAGGGGTTTCGGAATTTAATCTTGACGATGACCTACTCTCACATGGGGAAACCCCACACTACCATCGGCGATGCATCGTTTCACTGCTGAGTTCGGGATGGGATCAGGTGGTTCCAATGCTCTATGGTCGTCAAGAAATTCGGTAGCCAGGTCGTTCTCCTTGCGGATCACGCTCCAGCGAATGGGCAGGTGATAGATTTGTGTGTTGCGTTGCGAATTTTCGACTTGTGTCGTCTTCACACACCGCAATCTGGTGCCTCTTCAGGTCAGCAAATTGCTTGGGTGTTATATGGTCAAGCCTCACGGGCAATTAGTATTGGTTAGCTCAACGCCTCACAGCGCTTACACACCCAACCTATCAACGTCGTAGTCTTCGACGGCCCTTCAGGGGACTCAAGGTCCCAGTGAGATCTCATCTTGAGGCTAGTTTCCCGCTTAGATGCTTTCAGCGGTTATCTATTCCGAACATAGCTACCCGGCAATGCCACTGGCGTGACAACCGGAACACCAGAGGTTCGTCCACTCCGGTCCTCTCGTACTAGGAGCAGCCCCTCTCAAATCTCAAACGTCCACGGCAGATAGGGACCGAACTGTCTCACGACGTTCTAAACCCAGCTCGCGTACCACTTTAAATGGCGAACAGCCATACCCTTGGGACCGGCTTCAGCCCCAGGATGTGATGAGCCGACATCGAGGTGCCAAACACCGCCGTCGATATGAACTCTTGGGCGGTATCAGCCTGTTATCCCCGGAGTACCTTTTATCCGTTGAGCGATGGCCCTTCCATACAGAACCACCGGATCACTAAGACCTACTTTCGTACCTGCTCGACGTGTCTGTCTCGCAGTCAAGCGCGCTTTTGCCTTTATACTCTACGACCGATTTCCGACCGGTCTGAGCGCACCTTCGTACTCCTCCGTTACTCTTTAGGAGGAGACCGCCCCAGTCAAACTACCCACCATACACTGTCCTCGATCCGGATAACGGACCTGAGTTAGAACCTCAAAGTTGCCAGGGTGGTATTTCAAGGTTGGCTCCACGCGAACTGGCGTCCACGCTTCAAAGCCTCCCACCTATCCTACACAAGCAAATTCAAAGTCCAGTGCAAAGCTATAGTAAAGGTTCACGGGGTCTTTCCGTCTAGCCGCGGATACACTGCATCTTCACAGCGATTTCAATTTCACTGAGTCTCGGGTGGAGACAGCGCCGCCATCGTTACGCCATTCGTGCAGGTCGGAACTTACCCGACAAGGAATTTCGCTACCTTAGGACCGTTATAGTTACGGCCGCCGTTTACCGGGGCTTCGATCAAGAGCTTCGCGTTAGCTAACCCCATCAATTAACCTTCCGGCACCGGGCAGGCGTCACACCCTATACGTCCACTTTCGTGTTTGCAGAGTGCTGTGTTTTTAATAAACAGTCGCAGCGGCCTGGTATCTTCGACCGGCATGGGCTTACGCAGTAAATGCTTCACCCTCACCGGCGCACCTTCTCCCGAAGTTACGGTGCCATTTTGCCTAGTTCCTTCACCCGAGTTCTCTCAAGCGCCTTGGTATTCTCTACCCAACCACCTGTGTCGGTTTGGGGTACGGTTCCTGGTTACCTGAAGCTTAGAAGCTTTTCTTGGAAGCATGGCATCAACCACTTCGTCACCCAAAGGGTAACTCGTCATCAGCTCTCGGCCTTAGAATCCCGGATTTACCTAAGATTCCAGCCTACCACCTTAAACTTGGACAACCAACGCCAAGCTGGCCTAGCCTTCTCCGTCCCTCCATCGCAATAACCAGAAGTACAGGAATATTAACCTGTTTTCCATCGACTACGCTTTT